>NZ_FNFC01000010.1 GCF_900100385.1 Halovenus aranensis | reverse complement strand
GCGGACGACCTGCGGGCCGTGGCTGCTGACAATGGGTTCCAGGACTGGCACACGGAATACGAAATCGCTGCACACGACGTCGAGTACCTTGTTCACTACCGCGGATCGTCGCTGATGGCAACTGCGAATAACGCGCTCATCCGGGAGAAAAGCTACACGCAGCGATGGATGGCAGAAACGTCCTACTCGACGGTCAAGCGAACGCAGGACTCCGCCCTGCGTTCGCGGTTCTGGTACCGCCAGTTCCGTGAGATCGTCCTCCTGTTCGCGCTCAACAATCTCAAGAAACTCGCCAAAACGCTATGATCCGACTCCCGTCCCGCATTTTCAATAGAGCAGTTCAAACAGCTACATAGAACGAGACAACCGATTCACCTGATCGAGGTATGCATCACGGTTCCCTGATTCAATGTAGTTCATGATAACCGACGTGGGGATCTCAAGAACCTTATCCTTACTTTCAGGGTTAACCCAGACCTCTTTAAGGTCATCGAAGTGAATTGACTCAAGCTCATCAGCTTCCTGCCTAGTAAGACCCCTTGGAATGACCTGCCCGTACAGAATCACGTTACTCCTCAGGTTCCCATAGTCTTCGTCTATGGTCACATTAATCTGGAGGATTTTTTCATCATCCTCATCAATGAGTTCCGCATCCTGAATCCGTCCTCTGTATTCTCTTCCACCATTAACTGTGATTCCTTTGTTTTCAAAAAGCGAATTGATCGGTTGCTTAATGAAGAAGTCATTCCCGTCAGCGTCTGCGAAGGGGTCATCGCTAGGTTCGGGCGTCGGCGTTTCCGTCTCTGTTTCTGTGGGTTCAGGCGTCGGCGTATCCGTTTCTGTGGGGTCAGGCGTCGGCGTTTCCGTTTCTGTGGGGTCAGGCGTCGGCGTTTCCGTTTCTGTGGGTTCTGGCGTCGGCGTCTCGGTAGGTGAACTATCATTTCCACTGTCGTCACTATTCCCGAGGCACCCAGCTACTCCTGTTACAGTTGTTCCTCCAACCAGTGCAATGAATTTTCTTCGTTGCATACAACTATTTTCTATTTTCAGCGTTCTATATTAATAATTATGCTGATCCGTGGGAAATTGTCAATATTGCTGATAATAATTTCCTCGGTTGCCACACCGCACATCAAGTGAGCACGTTATATTTCGGACTATTAATTGAACTAAAAGGGCCGGTACTTCCCAATCAAGGATTCGGAAGCCGAGTTGAGTTGGTATGGGTCGTTCAATCTTAGAACGGTAGCTCCCTAAACCGAAACATCGGTCTGAACTGAACAGAGACAGCAATGAGAATGGTTTTTGAAGCGGTTTCTGAGTAGTGCTGCTGCTGATAACTCGCTGGCCAGAGGCCGCGGGCTGACGGCCAGCCCGCGGCCGAAGCGTACGCGTCACGCACACCAACACCGTTCGTCTTGATCTCCCACCGCCGCTCTAACTCTGCTTCCAGTTCGTGGCGAATCCAGTCACAGAACGTCTGGAACGTGAACTGCTCGGGCAGGTTGCGCCCGCCCCGCCGCGGGCGGGCGACGACCGTCCATCGCAGCACGAGCCACAGATTCTCCAGCAGGAAGCTCACGATCACGAACGCAAACCGGACGATTGAGCCTTGTATCGTCGTCGTTGCCCGTGCTTGGCGAAACAACCGATAGCTCGTCTCTATTGCCGAGCGTTTCCGGTAGTGACGTTCGACCTGCGTGGGCGTGCGATTACCGAGATCGCACGCCACGTACCCACGAACGACCTCGCCATGCTTGCCTCGGTCTCCGTTCTGATAGGAGACAGAGACCGCGAGCGGGAAGCGCAGTTCCCGCTCGCTTCCCTTGTACATGCGGTAGGTCGTCATGTACGAGCAGTGCGTGGCGAGCTTGTCTTTCATCCGCTCACCCTTCTTTCGGACGGGGATCACCGTCGTTGCAAGGTCGCGTGCGCGACGAATCACCCGTTCGTTGTCGAAGCCACGATCAGCGAGCAAGAGGTCGATTTCGAAGGGATAGGTGCCGACGCGGTCGAGCGCGTCCTCGACCGCGTCGGCTTCCTTCTCGTCGCTACGGACGTAGGTCAGTGTCAGCGTCACCGGCTTCCCGTTTGAGACAACGTAGGCGGTGCAGTAACGGTGGCAGGTCGTGGTACCGTCGGTTGGAGTGGTTTTGCAAAGTTCACCGCTATCCTCGTCGGGAGAGCCGTGGTAGGGGTTATCGACAAGGTCGATGGAGACGATTCTCAACCGGTCAGGGTCGAGAATCGTCATGGCGAGGTGGCGAAACAGAAGGCTGACAGCCATTTCGAGCTGGTCACGCTGGAGTGTGTGCAGCCAGTCCATGACGGTATCGTCGCAGGGCGTGTCGTCCGTCTGGGACGTGACCTCCCAGACGGACGACTGATTGACGCTGGCCATGGTGACGACAGGCCAGATATCGCCGGAATCGCGGGGAGAACCCTCGATTCCTCGAAGCGGGAGCTGTCCAATCACGTCAGCCGCTACTTCCTTACCTCTGCCGCCGGAAGAGAACCGTCCGGTTCGGGTAGTTTAAGCACACCGCTCTTCTGTAGAGGATTGTTGGTGAGTTGGAGCAGTAGCTGGAAGTCACAGGGGGCAAGGGTGGCGCGGCCGCGCCACCCGACGAACAATGTTCTCATTGAAGACGTTCGTCTCGGAACGTCGGGCCGCGAATCTGCTGGAACAGATTCGCTGGCGTGACGGCATCTATTGCCCGCGCTGCCGTGCCGAATCAGCGATTCGGTACGGCAGCTATCGGGTGTTTCAACGGTATCTGTGTAAGGATTGCGGCCGGACGTTCAACGATAAGACCGGCACGGTCTTCGAACACTCGGCAATACCGCTCAGGAAGTGGTATCTCGCCGTCTACACCTACATCCGGCTGAACACGAGCATTCGGCAACTGGATGCCGAACTCGCCGTCTCCTACAAGACAGTGTACCGGCGCGTCCAGCGCTTCCTACGGGCGCTGGACGCGCCTCGGCCACAACTCGAGGGACCAGTAGAGATCGACGAACTGTACGTCAACGCAGGGAAGAAGGGCCGCGAGCGCGACTGGCTGTCGCGCTCGCGTGGCCTGTCCACGCGCGGCCGTGGAACGTATCACGAAGACAAGCCGCCCGTGTTTATCCTCACTGACCGCGGCGCGGGAGAGACGTACGTTCATCCGGCGAAAGCCGCTGATGAATCGACGATTCGACTCCTGCTTGCTGACCGCAAAGAGGAGTCGCTGACGGTCTACACTGACGGCTTTCGAGCGTACGAGCCACTCGACGAGGACGACGCATTCGACCGCCAGTACGTCGTCCACGGCGAGGGTGAATACGCTGATGGCGACATGCATGTCAACACGTGCGAGAGCCACGCGTCGCTGGCGCGACGGTGGCTCTCGCCCCATCGAGGAATCTCCAAAGACAAACTCACACCCTACCTCAGAGGGTTACAGCTTCGAAAACGCGTCCGTCGCAAACCCGGCGATGAAGCGCTCAAAACCATCCTTGAAGCTGCGCTATGATGCTACCAACAATCCTCTACCCATGAGCGTCTCACGTTTAATGTTACTCTGTATCCACTCCGGGATTTCGTGTATTTCGAGGGTTTCGATGTCTGTATCCTCATCCTCGCGCATGAAAGCGCAGGAGAACTCGTGTCCAGACAACACGGATTCTGCTACATCACCGGTGAGGCGTGATTGCGCACCTTCGTCTTTCAACTCTTCCGGGTACGTGATGAGGAACGACCCGTTCACGCCGGTGAGGTTGCCGTAATCCCGTGCCTCAGCGAAGCCTTGCCATTTCTTGCTTCCCCATTTTGCCTCCCCGACGTACGTGCCGCCGTTATCGATTTGGTAATCGGGTTGATTGCGTGTGCCTGGCGTGGATATCGATATTTGTGTGCGTGTGTTGATGCCGCTGTCCCGGAGGTAATCAGCCATCAAATCAGTGATTCCGTCTTCGGTAGCTGACATTAGTTAGCCACACATGAGTTCCGGGTACGTATAGTGTTTTCTTCCGCTGAATAAAATTGCTTGCAGCTTAGTGTTACGTATAGAGACGCGTTATCACGGCCGTAATCCCGCTCACGTGGGCTCGAACCCCGGAGTTGACACGATGCGAACCCGGTTGTAACGCTGTGAAACACTGCAGTATTCTTTAACCTGCCTAGCAACGAATCACGACGCGATGAGTCACGGGAGCAATACGCCGGTCTATCTTGTTGTTGGCTTGCTCGTCGGGAATATCGCGTATCTGCTAAGTCTCGTGATTATGTCAGAGCTGATCGGAGTCGCGCCAGCCGAGGTATTCACTGGCCCTTTCGGGGAAGCGACGCGAAGCATCATTTCAGCGTGGCGAGGCGTGGGCATTCTACTCGGCGCTGTTGACGTTTTAGCTGTTCTCGCCGCCATATCCAGATTGGCTGGTGGCGGCAGGCGGTAACCCCTGTTGATTCGATTGTTTCACGTGCGTGCATTATGCGCTCGAACACGTCGATGAAGGGGGTTCAGGGTGCCTCCTCACTGACGCCCTCTCAGAGAAAATGCCGGTATTTAAACGCGGCTGCGTGGTTACGTCTACATGCAGGACGCCGCTACGGTAACACTCACATCTAGCCACCGCATTGAAATCGTGCATCTCGTGGGAGGATGTCCCCGAGTCTGTTCGTGAGCGTGTACGAGCCGAGTTGAATCAGCGTTACCACCGCTGTTGTTAGCGCCTGAAGAAGGCCGCTACTGACATCACTCGTCTAATTTGAGCGGTTCGAGTTCCTTCTCCCCAGCCTCAACCCTCGCTCTATCAACTTTCCACGAGTCGTTTTCGAATGGTATGTCGTAGTGTTCCTCCGAGTTCGCCAACACAGACTGCACTGAACCTTCCGGGATGCCAAACGCGCGCGCAGTTGGGCGTTTCGGGCGACCCTTCTTCACTTCACGGATGAACTGTTGAACACGCCCGAATTCCTCGTTTTGCACCAAGAAACCCTCCTCATCAACGTCATACCCCAGGGGTGGACGCCCGACATGCTTGCCTTCCGCCATTGTTTTTTTGACTCCCTGTGTCACCCGATCCTGGATCATCGCTCTCTCGGCGTCGGCAAACACGATGAGCATGTTCAACATCATTTCCCCCATCCAGCTGTCACCGGTTGTATCGACAGGTTGGTTAACTAAGTCGATGCCAACATCGTGTTCGTCACAGAAATCAACGAAAGACGCCAACTCGCTGAACGAGCGCCCGAGCCTGTCCAGTTCGTGAGCAGCGAGCACATCAATTTCCCCCGATTCAATGTCATCTTGCAGGCGTTGGTATTCGGGTCGAGTGGCATCCGCACCGCTTTCACCCAGGTCCGCATACCATTCGATGTTCCCCTCACCGTACGTCGCTTCAATGCTGTCTCGCTGCCTACCTGCATCCTGGTCCGAGGTAGATACACGGATGTACCCTGCTATTGTTTCATCACCAGATAAATCTGTGTCTGTCCCCGGGTCGATGCCGGTCTCAGTCATATACGCATATACACAACCCACTCGTTTAAAGAACAGTAATTTACAAGCACCTGAGTAAAACAGATGATTTCCAAACGCACACACGCATTATCGCTCGCGCGAGCCGCCTCCACCATCACCACTACTGTATAAGCAACTGTGGTACCGGGGGTCGAGTCACTCCCCGCGGCAATCACTGCACACGGACGGAGGGCGGTGCGTCCGAGCCGGGTCTGTCGGAGTCTCGTACGCGATTTCCGCACCGCATTCAGCGCAGTTTGTGGTGAGCGTCTCCGGGATGTTGAGGACCTTTTCCGCCATGTGACAGTTTATCCCATGCACCCTTATAAACGATTGTCCACCCTCTTTGCTCTTCCCAACATTCACGCCAATGAGACAATCTGGACAGCGTTAGACACGCTCACCGCAGCGCCCAACGCGCCGAGCACCACAGGAGCGACGACCCGGTACCGCCTGTTCACGAGCACCGCGTTGAGCGCCGCTATAGCGGCCACAATGGGGATCTTCATCGCCACTGTGACAGACGCCGCTACCACCATTGAGGGAGATGACTCGATGATGTGCCTCACAACAGGGTAAGTCTCATAGAGACCCACATCGACAGCAATCACTGTCGTCGCAGTGTCTCCCGCAAAAAATGCTGCGACCGCGATCACCCACGCCCAAGTGGTCTTCCGACAGTCTATCATTTCAGTGTTGCTGACTGCGGAATAAAAAAGCGGGTAATCTCTACACCCCACCCGTGCAGAAAGTGTATGTATCAAGACACATCTCCAGCGAATCAGCGTTACAGGGTGGTACGTTTTCGGACGAGATCGGGGGTTATTGGGCGTCAAATAAACACGAACACCGAAGGAGAATGTTTTATAACATCTCTGAGGAGCTAAGAAACATGAACACATTTGAGAACATAAAAATACTGATGTTCGAGTTACATTAAATAGAATATGATATCGCAATACCGCACGACAGCGCCGGGAAAACACCCTCTGAAACCGCCGCGTGACGAAACTCATCAAATAGCCGAGGGAAACGTACATTAGACAGAATATGATCCCCACACAAATCACAAGGCGGCAATTCAAGCGTTACATGAGATAAAATATGCTATTCCTCAAACCCGATGATGTAACAGGAGGTGGTACGACCGTGCTCACAACAGTTCAAACTCACTGCCAACATTCGACGAGCCGTTCTCTCCAGCAACTCATCGGGTCTCTCTTCACCGAGCCTCTCCTGAAGGGTATCTGCTAACCGCCCCACCTGCGGGTCGACGGACCCGACCCGGCACCGGAACATCCCCTCCTCGCCCTCCACAGGCTCCCAGATCTCTCTCGTGTGCCGCGCGTCGCTGTGAAACTGGTCCCCCAAAGCGTCGAATTCCATCGAAACATGACGCGCCACCGCGTCCCAATCATCACCCGACAGTGAATCCAGGATGTCCTCCACATCACGGGGACGATACTGCGATTCGAGGGCTCTGCGGAGCGCTGCAGCAGACACAGGAGGCACCTCTATCTGCCCCTCCTCATCCTCCATAACCGACACACACCCACACATCCTTATAAATCCTTACTTTTCACCTAAGCTTTTCACACGAATTGAAACAATCAGAGGAAGAGTGTGGACAAATGTTTATAAATGTCCGTTTGAATAAATCAATACATGAGTACTGATAACTCATTACAACAATCCCTCCACGACAGCTTTCAAACCATCCGCCAAGAAGGAACCGATGAATCCGACGACAACGACAGTGAAGAAGACCCAGCAGAGAAACACGGTCCGCTGTCTCCAGCACATCTCCGCAAACTCGACGCAGGCATCACGAAACCACCCTGCCCACACTGCGGAAACACCGAATTCAACACGGAAACACCCGGAGATGAGGGGCGAGGCCTGGCTCACGAGCACATTATGTGCGTACGCGACGACTGTTCCTACACCTACATCACCGAGAAGTCACAGTGATTCTGCGTTGGCTGCGAGCCAAACAACCCAACATTTTAAAGACGATACCTCCGCAATACAAGGCAGGCGATACCTGCCCGCTCAGACACCGCACGACATAACGCCCTTTAGCCAGGACGCGGAGGAGTTGAGTCCGTGACGCAATAGATCCCTATCCTCCCGCAGGCTTGCGGAGCCAAGAATCCAGACTCAACACCCCCAAGTATGGTAGTTTATTCGAAGTATTCTCGTCGCGCCTCCATAGCTTCCCTTTCTGTCATTTGATTATAATGTTTTTCGATGATATCAGGTGTTACGTCTGCTCTAAGCGAGATCGCGTTCACAGGAACGCCTTTCCTGAGGTGATGCGTGATCGCGCCCCGCCGAATCGGGTGCGTTGAGCGGGATGAGGGACACTTCATCGCTGTTCGCCATCCCGTCCACTCGCATTCATCCGGGTCCTTATCATGTGGACATTCACCGTAGTGGCAGGGCAATGTCGAGTAGTATGTGATTCGTCGCAGTGAATTCCGACTTCGACGGCCTTGAGCGGTGGCGATCATCGGAATTCTACCATTGTCTTCAACATCTGGTCTTCTATCTTCAATCCAGTCATCCAAGATACGGCATGTTTTCAACTGGAGTGCAACGAGCCGCTCTCCGTCTCTCTTGTTTTTCAGCGGTGTGCCTGTTTCGGGGCGGTGGCGAAGTGCGAGGTGTTGCTCTTCTCTGTTGTAGTCCCCGACATCAAGCGCGCGCAGTGATCCCGCTCGCATCCCTGTACGGTAGAGTAGTTCAATGATAACGTGCCCCGCTGACGCCCATTCGTATGTCTCTAGGTGCTCTAACAACTGTTCCGCGCGCTCTGGTTCCAGCATTTCGTCGCGTGACCGCTTTGCGACGCTATCTGGAACCTCGATTAACTCGGGTATATTGGGATCGACTGCGTTGATCCCGGCCGCCCAGCGCAGGAAGAGACGAGTGGTCACCAAGGCCGACCGGAGCGTGTCAGGTGCAACGCCATCTACGCGAATTCCCTGTTGTCGCCAGACGCGAAACTCATGGAGATCGCGCGGTGTTAACTCAGACAGTGATTCAATATCATTCTCGTCGCACCACTGGACGAACAGCGATAACCGCCGCTGGTGGGACGCAATCGTGCTTTCTGCGAGCTCGGCGTCTCGGTCTGCAAGGTACATTTCGAGTGCGGTTCCTGGGTCGATGGCTTCGAGGTCGTCATCCGTCATATGTATCCCTCTTGATGTGACTTGAGGGCGTGAACGGTGGCGACACCTGAGCGTCCAGGGCCGTGGAAGCCCGCCCGCACAGGCGGCGGAGCCGCCGAGCAGGCAGGACCCGCGAAACCGGTTGCAGCGCCGGAATCCGTCGGTCGTGGTTTCATCTCCCCGCGCCCGCGCAGCGAAGCGAGCAGGCACGGAGAGATGAAGCCTATGACTCGCAGCCCGCGCAGGGCCGAAGGCCCGAGCAGGAACGTGTCAGATTAGGTTCAAATCCCACCACGCCCGCTTCGCGGTTTCTCACTGTCGTTCGAAACACGCTCGCGGCCGTGGTGACCTTCGCAAAACCGGCGGTTTTGCTCAGTCCCACCACGCCCGTGCAGAGAGGAACGCAGTGACGACCGAGCCGGCGGACGGGATTCGATTCTTCACACGAGTGTTCGTAGCCTACTCGATGCGTTCGATGTCTGTCTGTGTCTGTTCTGCGTCGACGTTGCCGGTGTTACGCGTTTCAGCCGGCTCGAAGAGGAGAATCTCGGCTTCCCCGTTTGCGACCGGCCGGTGTTCGACGCCAGCCGGGACGACGACAAGTTCGCCCTCGGTTAACTCCACGTCTGGCTCGTCTCGGAGTTCGATTTGGAGCTCACCAGAGACGACCAGAAACAGTTCGTCGGCGTCGTCGTGATGATGCCAGACGAACTCCCCTTCAGCTTTCGCGAGCTTGACCGCCTGCCCGTTGAGTTCGCCCACGAGACGCGGGGCCCACTGTTCGTCGAACGAAGCGAACGCATCGGCCAGATTCACCGTGTCCATACAACGACGTGGTGTCGCAAAACCAAATCCCCTCGGTTCAGAACGCAACCGTGCCAGCCGACAGCGGTCGACACTCAGGCCGAGCCGAGCAGTCGGCTCGACACGGACCGAAGTGACTGGGTGACTTCCGCCGGATGTGGCAGTCCGAGCCGGTAGCGCAGGCGGTCCTGTCGCTTGAACGGCTCGAAGATTGCGGGCTCTTCGAGGTCCCACACCTGTGCGCGGTCGCTGACGCCGTACCGCTCGAAGAGGGCGTTGGCCGCGCGACGGCCCGCCTCGTTTGCCGACTCCATCGAGGCCAGGTCGGAGTTCGTCTGGACGTAGTCACTCGCGAGGACGAGGTTGTCGACGCGAACGTCGGCGGACGGGCGGTGTTTCAGTGACCCGACGGTGTTGATGAGGAGCGGAGACGTGTTCTCGACGCCGTCGTCAGTCTCGATAATAGCCGGGTCGAGGAAGTAATCGACGAGCATGTCGTCGGTGAGCCGAGTCCCCTCGGTGTTGAGATGGGTCTTCACCTGTGCCCAGATTTCCGTGGCAATCTCCTCGCGCGTACACTCCCGTGCGGGCTTGTCGTGGCGGATACCCGGCGTGTCCCAGTCCGAGGCGATAACCGAGAGGACGCCCTCGACGGCCTCGGGTCCCCGGCCTTCGATGTCGTAGTCGGACCAGAACTGGACCTGCGAGATGGATGTCAGCGCCCAGGGGGCGTCGGCGTACACCTGGTGGCCCCGCGAGAGCTGGACGTCCTCGGTGAGGTAGTACTGAATCCCGTTCATCCAGGCGGTGTCAAGGCGTGCGATATCCGCGAGTTCTGGGGCAGTCTCAGCCAATTCCGGCGAGACAAAGGAGGGCGCAACCTCGACCGGGACTGCCAGGACGAACGCGTCGGCATTGACGCGTTCGCCGTCGGCGAGGACGAGGTTGTCGATGCGACCGCCATCGAGTTCGAACGACTGTGCCGGCCGACCGAGGTGGAGGTCGACACCGCTGGCGTCGAGGTATTCGACCCAGGGGTCAATCCAGGCCTCGCTCGTCGGGCCGTTCAGAATCTGCTCGGTCGGCCGGTCAGGGTTCATCTGCCCGAACAACAGCTGTGCGTAGATTGTGCCGACAGTTCGTGCACTCCCAAGCTGGGGCCGCAACGCGACCAGCGACTGGACAGCGTAGCCGAGTCGGTCGCGAAACTCCTGTGACCGGTTGTCAGCGTCGATGAACTCCCACCACGACACCTCGTCGAGTTCCTCTGCGCGGCGGTCCTCACAGGAGGTCAGCAGGTACAGCATCCGTTCGAGCAGGAACGCAACGTCACGGCGCGGCAGGTCCTCTGCGAAGGCGGGGCGAGCGGCCTCAAGCCAGCCCTGGATTGAGTCAGGTGTCGCGCTGGTGGCGACTCGTTCGGGGCCGTCGACGGCAGCGATGAGCGTCTGCTCTGTCTCGACAAGGTTGTCCGCGACAGTTCCCTCGCCGTCGGGGATGCGCTCCATCGTCTCGAAGACGTGACGGTAGAATGCGGGGAAAAAGCGAAATCCGTGTTCGCCGTGGAGCGGTTTCCGGTGTGCGGTCGCCTCCATCGACCGGGCTTTGCCGCCGAATCGGTCGTTTGCCTCGAAGACGGTCACGTCGAAGCCGCGGTCGACGAGTTCGTGGGCCGCAGAGAGACCCCCGATGCCACCGCCGACAATTGCAATCTCTGGCATATCCCTTCTAGCGATTGCGCAACCATAAGCGTATCAGCCGTTCAGGCGGCGCTCGCGCGAACAGCTACTTGTCGGTCCAGTCCGTACGCCGCCTATGTCGACTGCTCTCATCTGGGTTCGTGATGACCTGCGTGTCACGGACAACCCGACGCTGGCCGATGCCGTCGCCGATGCCGACGACATCGTGCCGGTGTACGTCTTCGACCCACGACGGCGCGGCGAGACACGCTACGGGACCGAGAAGCTCGGTCCACACAGGGCGCAGTTTCGTCGCGACAGCCTGCTCGATTTGCGTTCGTCACTGCGCGAGCGCGGCGGTGAACTGTTCGTCAGGCGCGGCCGTCCCGAGACGGTCTTGCCCGACCTCGCAGAGCAGGTCGGTGCCGACACCATATATACACAGACCAAGCCGGCAACCGAGGAGCGTACCCGAGAACACCGTGTCCGGACCGCACTCCCAGACGACGTGGCCATCGAGCGCCGCTGGACGCACACGCTGTATCACGTCGCCGACCTGCCGACGCCGTACGACAACATCGAGGACACCTTCACGCCGTGGCGCAAGACCGTCGAGAACGAGGCGACGGTTCGAGAGCCCGTCGCCGCGCCCACGACAGTCAGCACACCAGCGCTCGATGCCGGTGAGATACCGACCCTCGGGGCACTCGGAATCGAGGAGCCGCCGACCGACGACCGTGGCGTACTGCCCTTCGAGGGTGGCGAATCCGCGGCAACGCAACGCGTCGAGGAGTACGTCTGGAAGGGCGACCATCTCCGCGAGTACAAACAGACGCGCAACGGCCTCCTCGGCGCAGACTACTCCTCGAAGGTCTCGGCGTGGCTTGCAGCCGGCTGTCTCTCGCCGCGGTGGCTCCACCGGGAGGTACGGCGCTACGAAGACGAACGCGTCGAGAACGAAGACACCTACTGGCTGATATTCGAGTTGCTCTGGCGGGATTTCTTCCAGTTCCAGTTTTGCAAACACGGGGGTGAGTTTTTCACCCAGAGCGGTATCCGCAACGTCGACAAGGAGTGGAAACGCGACCGGGAGCTGTTCGAACGATGGGCAGACGGCGAGACGGGCGTTCCCTTCGTCGACGCGAACATGCGAGAGCTGAACCGGACGGGGTATATGTCGAACCGCGGTCGACAGAACGTCGCGTCCTTTCTCGTCGATGCGCTCGGCGTCGACTGGCGGTGGGGCGCGGCCTACTTCGAGCAACAACTGGTCGACTACGACGTGGCCTCTAACTGGGGCAACTGGGCCTACCAGGCGGGCGTGGGCAACGACTCCCGTGACAACCACTTCGACGTGCTCTCACAGGCCGAATACTACGACGACGATGCCGCCTACGTCACGACGTGGCTGCCGGAGCTGGACGGCCTTCCCCCGAGTTACGCGCACCGTCCCTGGCGGCTGAGCGATAGCGAACAGGCCGAGTACGGGGTCGCACTCGGCGTCGACTACCCGCGGCCGATGCTCGATATCGAGGCGCGCTACGACGAGCTGGGTGACTGAGGGTCACACATTAGTGAATCCCCGGAGTACGACCCGGTATGTTACGTCGCGCACGGGAACTTGGCCCGCCGATGCTGGTACCGCTCGCGTGGACCGTCGCCGCCGCCGCGAACGCCGGCACAGTGAGCGAGCGCACGCTCTTTATCGCACACGTCGTGATGGCGGCCATGCTGGCGCTCTTTGCGGTGACGGGGCGTGCCGACATGCGCGAGGGGACGCTGCGTGTCTGGTGGTCGCTCATCGTCGTCGGCTTCTTCGTGACGGCCGCCGGTGCGGTCGGCTTTCAGGTCGAGACGGCGAGTGACCCGCTGTTAGGGCTGGCGCTGTACGGCTGGATGCTGTTGCCGGCAGTCGGATTTCTCGACACCGGGCGTCGGGCCACGGACGGACACCTCGTCTACTTCGTCGGTGCGGCCGGCTGTCTCCTCGGCGCGGGAATCACTGCTGTCGGCGTAGTTGCAGGCGTCGACTCCGCAACGGTCGCCGGCCCGGCGGTCGTTGGCCTCGCACAGACGGCGGGAATCGTCGACGCCGCTCGCCGCTCTTGAGAGTCAGAGGTCGCCGTCGGCCGCGGCCTCGCGCATCTCCGCCACCTGCTCGCGCAGGTCGGCCATCGAGCCGGCATCGCGCTTGTTGTCGACGTGACCGTACATCAGCCCCATCCGGTGGTTGCTCCGAAGTGGCTCCTCGTTCCGGTCGAGAAAGTCCCAGTACAGCGCGTTGAACGGACAGGCGTCCTCGCCGGTGTCGCTGTCCGGGTCGTAGACACACCCCTCGCAGTAGTCAGACATCTCCTCGACGTAGTTGGCCGACGAGACGTATGGTTTGCTCGCGAAGACGCCGTGGCCGTACTGCCCCATCTCGACGACGTTCGGCGTCGTCACCCAGTGGTAGGCATCGACGTAGGCGGCGTGGAACCACTCGTTGAGTTCGGCCGGCTCGACACCCCACAGCGTCGCGAAATTCGCCAGCACCATCAGCCGCTGGATGTGGTGTGAGTAGCCGTGGTCGCGAACGTCCTCGACGGTCTCAGACAGGCAGTTCATCTCGGTGTCGCCGGTCCAGTAGAAGTCCGGAAGCGAGTGTGTCGCGTCGAGCTGGTTTGCCGTCGCCAACTCGGGCATGGCACGCCTGTAGACGTGGCGCATGAACTCCCGCCAGCCGAGTATCTGGCGGATACAGCCCTCTGCCGACGCGAGGCCGACCTCCTCGCGCCGGTGGTAGGCGTCTTCGATGGCTTCGACGACCTCTATCGGGTGTAACAAACCGATGTTCAGGGCACCACTCAACAGCGCGTGGGACATCGCCCAGTCCTCGCTACGCATCGCATCCTGGTAGGGACCGAACTCGGGGAGTCGGTGTGTGAGGGAGTGGTCGAGCTGTTCACAGGCCTGTTTACGCGTCACCGGCCAGACAAACTCGTCTTCACGTCCCCAGGTATCGAAAGTGTCGGCGACCCAGTCGGCCGTCTCGCGTGTCAGGTCGTCGTGGTCGGGCGTCGGCACTGCCGGGGCGTCCCAGCCCTCCGGCGGAAACTCGCGGTTTTGTTCGTCGTAGTTCCACTCGCCGCCGACCGGGTCGCCGTCGGCCATCAGGACACCCGTCTCCTGGCGCATCCAGCGATAGAAACTCTCGTGACGGAACTGCTCGTCGTCGCCCGCCCACGCCTCGAAGGCCTCGCGCGTACTTACGAACAACTCGTTTTCGACCACGCGGAGGTCGCCATCGGCCTCCTCGACCAAATCACGAAACCGTCTTGCCGAGCCGTAGCTGGGCGACCGCATCGTCACCAGCGTCGTCTCCGGGTTCTCGGTGAAAAACTCGGTGAAGGCGTCGCCAAAGGAGTCGGCCTCGATGTAGCGAACGTCGTACCCTGCCTCGCGCAGGCGGTCGCGGAGTTGCCGCATCGCGGCGAACACCAGCGTCAGTTTGTGGTGGTGGTAGGGCATTCGCCGAGCGAAGTCGTGGGCCTCGATGAGCAGGACACGGCTCCCCTCGGGGGCACGCGCGAGCGGGCCGCACTGTTCGGTGAGCTGTGTCCCGAGCACCCAGGGCACCTCGTCGTCGTCGAGCGAGTACGTTGGTGATGTTCCGACCGTCGGCTGTCGCATACCTGTGTAATGGACTGGAGGGGTATAGGTTTCACCCGAGCCGAACCGTTTAGTGACTCGTCGCCGTATTCGGGTCCGTGGCGCCGAGCATTCTCGTCTGGCACCGCGACGACCTCCGGGTCAGGGACAACGCGGCGCTTGCGGCCGCGGTCGACGACGGTCACGCCCATCCGCTGTTCGTCTTCGACCCACGGTTTTACCGGAGTTCGAGGGTCTGTGACAGCAGGCTCGCCTTTCTGCACGAATGTCTGGACGAGTTGGCCGACGCCTACGAGCACCGTGGCGGCGGGCTGGCGTACCGCCACGGCGACCCCCGCGAGGTACTCGACGAGTTACTTACCGACGGTGTCGTCGACCGCGTCTACATGAACGCGACGACGACAGCGGGCTATGCCCGCGAACGCGACGACGCTCTCGCGTCTCGGGAGGCGGTTCGGGTCTTCAGCGACGACGCAATCGTCCGAACCGGCGACTCCAGAGACGGCTGGCAAGAGCAGGCAGAAGCCTACTTCGCGGCCGACCAGCACGACCCGCCCGAGGCCGTGGCCGGCGAACTCGCGAGTACGACCGACATCACGGAGATAACGACGGAGTACGACCTGTCGCCGAGCAAGCGCCGGCAGTACCGTGGCGGCTGTGTGAGTGCCCGTGAGCGCCTCGACGCGTTTGCAGACGCAATTGGCGACTACGTCGGCGGTATCTCAGCGCCGGCAAAGGCACAGCGGCGCACCTCACATCTGTCGGCCTATCTCAAGTTCGGCTGTCTCTCACCCCGAGAAGCGTACCAGTACGTCGACGAGCGCGGCGACGGTCGCGGGGTCGAACTGTTTACCTCTCGCCTGTACTGGAACCGCCATTTCACTCAGAAGCTGGCAGACAACCCAGACGCGACAGAACACGCAATCAACCCGGTCTTTCGAGGGATGAACCGCGAGCGCCACGACCCCGCCCTCGCCGAGGCCTGGAAGCGCGGCGAGACGGGGTTTCCGATGGTCGACGCCAGCATGCGCGCGCTCAGAGAGACCGGCTGGCTGAACTTCCGGATGCGGGCGATGTGTGCGTCGTTTTTCACCTACATCCTGCGCTGTTGGTGGAAGGTCGGCGCTGACTGGTTCTATCGCCATCTCATCGACGCCGACCCCGCCATCAACTACCAGCAGTGGCAGATGCAGTCCGGGCTGGTCGGCGTCCACCCGCTGCGCATCTACAACCCTCGCAAACAGGTCCGCGAACACGACCCCGACGGGGAGTTCATCAGAGAGTACGTGCCGGAACTGGCCGACCTGCCCGCCACGTTTCTCGACGAGCCATCGAAAGCGCCGGTGTCGGTCCAGGCCGAACACGGCGTCTCAATCGGTGACGATTACCCCTACCCGGTCGTCGACTTCGAGCAGCGACGCGAGGCGGCTCGCGAGACGTGGGCAGCACTCGACGAGCGCGCAAAAGAGGCGCTGGCAGACCCCGAGATACGTCGTCGGGCGTCGCTGTCCTCGCGTCGCGACGACCGAGACGAGAGCCGAGACACGGGTGGACAGGCCACACTCGACGATTTCACACCCTGAACGAAAGCGTGAGGACGCGGAGATTTGCGGAGAGAAAAACCCTTATCACCGCAGATGGGCTATCTATGAGCGCAACGATGACAGTTACGCTCAAGGACTTCTATGCGGATTGGTGCGGACCGTGCAAGACACAGGACCCGATTCTGGAGGAACTCGAAGCGGAATACGAGGACGTCGAGTTCGAGAAAATCGACGTCGACGAGAACCAGGACGTAGCCAACGAGTACCAGGTACGCTCGCTGCCGACGCTTATCATCGAAAACGACGACGGCATCGTCGAGCGGTTCGTCGGCGTCACACAGGCCGACGACATCGAAGACGCCTTCGACTCCGCCGGAGCCTGACCGGCTGTTCTCTGCCGCGATACCTGCTCGCGAGCCGACCAGCTACAGCTAGCCCGTGAGACAGGCATATCAGGGAACGCACCCAAAACAGGGTATGACAGACGGCGACAGACTCGCCCGCTTTCTCCGGACCAAGCTCGAAGGCGCAGGCCGCCAGTACGAACAGGCCCGCCGAGAGTTCCAGCGCGGCAGATACGAGACTGACCTTCCGACCGACGACCAGGGACGCGTCCATATCGTCTGCCGTCGCCACGCCGAGAAACGGGCGGTCAGCCTCGACGGCGACGGCCGCCCGACCTGTTACGAGTCCGGTCATCCAGACTGTGAAGGCTGTGTCGACGATATCGCTGACGGACGTATCGAAACCTGGTAATCGCCGAAAGCGGTTACGCAGACAGAAAAATACTCTTTGACCTCGAACGTCTAGAGCGGGCAGATGAACCAGATACTCCGATTTTGGGTCCTCATCGGAAGCGGGACCGTCGCTGTCCTGTCGTTCGGGTACCTGTTTCTGTCGCTCCTGACTTTCCTCGGTCCGGAAGTCTCGCTCGTGACGACAGAGACCGACGGTCGCTTAGCCGCCACCGGTGTCGCACTCGCCAGCCTCGGTGCGTTCGTCTGGACGTTCAGCTTCACCGGCACACCCGCCGAGACGAATCCGGGTGAGCGGGCATGACAGCGGAACCGTAACCGGTAGGCGAGTCGGTCTCGTGGACGACAGTATGGGTACAGAGAGCGAGGGCCTCGCGGCGCTTGGCGAGCAGGACGGCTGGCACGTCGAGAACCGGGCCGCGCGAGTCCACTACAGCGGCGCGACCGACCGCTACAGCATCGAGTACTACCAGCCAAGCGAGTGTGTCCTCTACTGGAAAGTCCCGCCCGAAGACACGGCGGCAACCGCCGTCCCCGTCGCCAGAAGCGCCGTCCCCGACCCGCTTCGTGCGCGCATACGAGAAGACCTCACAGCGGCGGGCATCGACCCCGATATCGAGGACCGGACCCTGTAGCGCTCGCGCCGTCGGCATCCGTCAGCGTAAAGCAGACAGCCCCGTATCGGTCAGGCATGAACGTTCACGAGGCGGCGAACTTTCTCTTCGATTTACAGCGGTTTCCGTCCCGGCCGGGAACCGACGCCACGGTGGCGCTGCTCTCGGAGCTCGGGAACCCACAGGAGAGTCTCCACTGCGTCCAAGTCGCCGGCAGCAACGGCAAGGGGTCGACCGCGCGCATGACCGAGTCGGTTCTACGAGAGGCGGGGCTCGACGTGGGGCGGTACACCTCGCCGCATCTCGACGACCTCAGCGAACGCATCACGGTCAACGGCCGCCAGCTCTCTGAGCGCTCGCTGTGTGCATTCGTCGAGCGCACCCAGGAGTACATCGTCGACCGCGCGGCAAACGGCGACGCCCCGACATTTTTCGAGACCGTCACGGCCCTCGCGCTCTGGGAGTTCGAGCGTCAGGAAGTCGACGTGGCGGTGCTCGAAGTCGGTATCGGCGGGAAACTCGACGCGACGAGCGTCGTCGACCCGCTCGCAAGCGCTGTCACGGCGGTCACGCTCGAGCACACAGACCTGCTCGGGAACGATGTCGAGACTATCGCCCGCGATATGGCCCACGTCGCACCGGCCGACCGCCCACTCGTGACCGGAGCCACGGGGACTGCACTCGCGGGTATCGAGGACGTAGCAGGCGAGACGACCCGCGTCGTCGAGTCGGGGACCGACACGGCGGGAAGCGTCACCGTCGACTACGGCGGCCGCGTCGGCATCGAGGGTGCAGTCAGCATCGAAACAGACGACCGGGCGCTCGACGTTCGGGTGCCGCTGTTGGGGGCACACCAGGCCAGAAACGCGGGCGTGGCCTACGGCCTCGTCGTCCAGACCGCCGACGCCGCCGGCGTCTCCGTCTCCGAGGAGGCGTTCGAACGCGGCTTCCGGAACGCTCACTGGCCCGGTCGGTTCGAGGTGATGGGCCACGAGCCGCTGGTCGTCCTCGACGGCGCACACAACCCCGGTGGCTGTACGGCGCTCGTCGAGACGCTGTCCTCCTTCGAGTACGATTCCCTGCATCTCGTCTTCGGCGCGATGGCCGACAAGCGCCACCGTGAGATGGCCGCTGCGCTCGACGACGCCGACACCGTGGTCGCCTGCGAACCCGACACCGACCGCGCCGCCGACAACGACGCACTGGCCCAGGCATTCGCCGCCGAAACCGACGCGACCGTCAGTACCCGGTCGGACGTTGCGGGCGGGCTTGCGGATACGCTCGCAGACGCAGGCGAGAACGACTGCGTGCTCGTCACCGGGTCGCTGTACACCGTCGGCGAGGCCCGGACCCACTGGACCCGGACGACGATTCCCAAGCGGGCCGAGTCGGTGCCGGCCGCCCGGAACGTCCTCGAGGGCGCACACGTCACCGAGCCGGGCGCCTGGCGGATGCGCGGGAAGGCAGTCCATCGCCTGCTCAAGACGCGCGTCCAGCCCCGACAGGCCCAGTACCTCAAAGAGGAGTTGCTCTCCCTTGGCGGCGAGTGTGCCGTCTCGGGGCTCACCCACGACGAGGAGAAACGCGACGTGGTGATGATGGGAACGATGGCACAGTTCAAGCGCCTCTGTGACAAACTCGACGGACAGCCCTACGGTCTCTCCCCGCTCGCCGACCAGGTCCGCGAGACCCTCGGCATCGGGGCCGAGCCGCCGAGCTATCCCTGGGACCGCGACACCGCAGTCATGGGTATCCTGAACGTCACGCCCGACAGCTTCCACGACGGCGGCGAGTACGAGGCCCGCGAGGACGCCCTCGAACGCGCCGAGGAGATGGTCGAGGCAGGCGTCGATATCGTCGACATCGGGGGTGAATCCACCCGTCCCGGTGCCGACCCCGTGCCGGCGGCGACCGAACGCGAGCGGGTCGTCCCGGTCGTCGAGGCGCTTACAGACCTCGACGTGCTGGTGTCGGTCGACACGCGCAAAGCGAGTGTCGCCCGGGCGGCACTCGACGCGGGTGCTAACATCCTCAACGACGTGTCGGGCCTGGAAGACCCCGAGATGCGCCTGCTCGCCGCGGAGTACGACGTGCCGGTCGTGGTGATGCACTCGATTAACACGCCGGTCGAACCCGACCAGGACATTCACTACGACGACGTGGTCGAAGACGTCATCGAGGAACTCACCGAACGCGTCCTGCTGGCAGAGAAGGCTGGTCTCGACCGGTCACAGATTATCGTCGACCCCGGCCTCGGCTTCGGCAAGACCGCCGCCGAGAGCTTCGAGTTGCTCGACCGCATCGAGGAGTTCGCCGGGCTGGGCTGTCCGGTGTTGGTCGGTCACTCACACAAATCGATGTTCGGACACGTCGGCCGCGAAGACGGTGAGCGTTACGAGCCGACGATTGCGGCGACCGCGCTGGCGGCCGACCGTGGGGCGGATATCGTCCGTGTTCACGACGTGGATGCGAACGTCGCGGCTGTCGATGTTGTCGAGGCGACGCGAAACGGAGACGACTAGAGCCGACCGTAGGTTTCGAGATACTGCTCGACGACGGCGTCGTGGTCAAAGCGTGCCCACTCGTCGTCGGTCGTGAGGTGGGGGAACTCGCTGGCGTCGGCGATAGCGTCGGCGATTTCCTCCGGGTCGGTGACACGGTAGGCGCGCTCGTGGTGTTCGATGAGTTCGTGGGCGCTAGATTCGGCCTGATACTCGACGATACCGACACAGCCACACGCGAGCGCCCAGAGTAACTCCGTGGCAAACTGCTCGCGCAGCGCAGTCTGAACGAAGGCGTGTGCACCCTGGTAGAGACTCACTCGCCGTGTGCGGTCGCAGTCGCCGACGAATCTGACGCGGTCGTCGATGCGGAGTTTCTCGGCGTCGGCCTCGTACTCCTCGCGGAGCGGCCCGTCGCCGACGACCGTCGCCTGCCAGTCTCGCTCGCGGAGTTCGGCCAGTCCGAGCAGAAAGTCGTCCAGGTTCGCACTCTCGTCGAGACGGCGGGCGTAGACGATATCGACGTCGTCGGCGGGGTCGGTCGTCTCGGTCAGCGAGAAGTCGATGCTCTCGGGGACGACCGTCGTGTTCGCTTCGGTCGCACCCAGTTCGCGTACGTCTGTCCGAACGAACTCCGAGGGGGTGACAACACAGTCGGGCCGCCCGGCGATGGTTCCGGCGAGGCGGTGGCCCTCGAGTTCCTCGGTTCCGTACCACTCGACGACGACCGGCGCGCGGGCCAGTTGGCCGGCCGCGAGCGCGGTGACGACCTGCTGTGGCGGGACGACCGCGGCGTGAATTACGTCCGGGCGATACCGGGCGAGCAGCGCCGGCAGCCGCGTACAGAAGGAGGCGAGGGCGGTTCCGTAGGTGACCGAGCGGTAGCAAACGCCGTTGGCCTCGAACTCGTCGCGGTAGTCGTCCCACCACTGGCCACAGAACAGCGTCACCTCGTGGCCTCGGTCGGTGAGCGAGCGGGCCACGCGCTCGACGCGCCGCACGCTCTCTGCGTCAGTGTGGCGGGCCGTCTCCAGCGCGACGAGCGCGACGCGCATACTCGTCGGGTCGGTGTCAGTCCTCAAAAATCCCGCCCATCCGCGTCCGGCTGCCACTGACCGGTATCGGTTCTTTATTAATGGAGGGGGTTCGAGGGGGACATAGCGTGAAAGGACAGGAGTGGTACCAGGCCGAGGACGTGGCCGAGGCCTACGATGACAAGCGGTTCTCACAGGGCGGTCGTCTCATCAACGACCGCGAGAAGGAGGCGGTGCTAGACGCGGTCGCGCCGGTCGAAGACAAGAAAATGCTCGAAATCGCGTGTGGCACCGGTCGGTTCACCGCCATGCTCGCCGAGCGTGGGGCCGACATCGTCGGGCTCGACATCTCGGCAGCGATGCTCCAGCAGGGCCGCGAGCGAGCCCAGGCTGCTGGCGTCGACGACCAACTCGAGTATCTGCGCGGTGACGCCGCGCGCCTGCCATTCCCCGACAATCACTTCGATACGGTGGTTGCGATGCGGTTTTTCCACCTCATGGACGAACCCGAGGCGTTCATCCAGGAGATGCGCCGAGTCGCCAGCGAGCAGATATTCTTCGATACGTTCAACCGGAAGTCAGCCCGGTCGCTGTACACCTGGGCGCTCCCGATGGGGTCGCGTCTCTACTCCAGAAAGGAGGTCAGTCGCCTCCTCAACGGCGCCGACCTCAAGCTCGCAAACGCCGAACACGACTGGGTGTTCCCCTATGGGTTCTATCGCGAGCTGCCGAACGCACTTGCCTCTGGCTTTCGGAAACTCGACACTGCAATCGGGCGAACCCCGGCGGGTAGACCGCTCGCTTCTGTCTCGTACTGGGACACCCGCGTGTAGAGACGCACATTTATCTCGAAGCCCGACGTACTGTCGTGATAACGGGCCCCAACAACAGGCTCGGACAGACAGATGTCGTTCGACGACTCTCACGGCGAGACGTTCCTGTACGAACTCGCCCGCGACGGGCGAACAACCGAAGTCATCGGTTACCTGAAACGCGGGACCAGCCCCGCGGTCCGCAAGCGGGCAGCGGAGCTGCTGGGCGATTTCGCCGACCACCCCGACGAACAGCGACGAGACGAAATCGTTCAGGAACTTATCGCAGCCATCAGACACGGCGACAGCGAGGAGGTTCGCTCACAGGCCATCGACTCGCTGGTTCGGTACGGCGACGACGCTATCAAGCGGCTCATCGACCGGTTTTCGGAGTTCGACGCCACGGGCGCGCCGCGGTGGCTCATCGCCGAGAATCTCATCGAGTGGCTCGACGACGACCGCCCCGAGTTCCGGCTCGTCGCAGCGGCCGGCCTGGAGTGGTTCGGCGACGAGGGAGCGCTCCCGGCGCTGGTCGAGGCGTTCACCGACCCGGACCCGCGGGTGCGCCGCCGGGCGGTCCGGTCGTGTGGCGCTATCGGTGACGACCGAGTGGTCGAGGCGCTGGCCGACCGGCTGACCGACCCCGACACGCGCGTCGAGAAAGAGGCCGCGAGCGCGCTGGGCGCTATCGGGACCGCCAAGGCGCTCGATGCGCTGATTCCGGCCGCCAGAAGCGGCGACGCCGAAGTTCGCCAGATTGCAATCGACCAGCTCGGACAGTACGGCGCACTCGACCCGTTGCCCGTGCTGTTGAGCGCGCTCGAAGACCAGTCGGGACCGATTCGCCGGACCGCAGTCGTCGCGCTCATCGAGTTGTTCGTCCAGGCACCGTCGGACCAGAGCCACGAGATGCGGTCGACAGTCGCCGACCGGCTTGAGACGCTGTCGCCGACCGACGTGGTTCCGGAACTGGTCGATGTGGTACGAGAGAGCGGCCGATGGGCAATCCGGCGAAACGCCGTGTGGCTGTTGGGGCAGTTCGTCGACGAGGCCGACCCGGAGGTTCAGGAGTGTCTCATCCACGCGCTCGACGCCGAGGACGAGACGACCGCACAGCTTGCGTCAACGACACTCGCCGAACTCGGCGGCGACGGGCTCGAAAAGCGGGTGCTGTTGTTCCTCCAGACCGTCGAGGAGGGGTCGGCGACCTGGAACCGGGGACAGTTCGTCCTCGACCGGCTGGGGACCGACCCCGAAATCGAACTCGTCAGCACCGGCGTCGACTACACGTACGTCAGTGACCCCGAGGACTACACCGGCCCGGACCGCGACTGAGCTACGGGCTCGTGCTCGGCTCGGAGACGAACGTCTCCTCGTTGGCTCGAATCCGCAGGTCGAACATCTCCTCGATGACGTTCGCGCTTCCCTCATAGCCCGCCGAGGGGTCGAAGTAGTAGTGAGAGAGTGCGTCGGCTTTCTCCAGACGGCTGTTGAGGATGTGAAGGAACTTGAAGACGTTCTGGAGCGTGAAGGTGTCGAGCAGTTCGGAGAGGATATCGAACTCGACGGTAATCTTGCCGTCCATGCGCTCCTGTTCACCCAGGACGCGCGAGACCGTCTGGCCCAAATCCGAGAGTCCGAGCTGTTTGTCGAGCCGGACGACTTCGAGCGGGAGCGTCGACAACGACTCCTCGGAGAGCGATTCGAGGGGTTCTCGCTTGGTCGTCAACACGACAATCCAGGCCGGCAGCTCGGTGAGTTCGCGCTTGAGGAGTCGTATCCGTCGGCTCGGGTTCGTCGTGACGAAGACGGCGATATCACACGGCGAGATGAAGTGAACGCGTGCGTTGTTCGCACCGGCGGACTCCAGTGGCGACAGCGTCAGAATGCTCCCGGTGTGGCCGATGTCGTCGGCGACGTGGACGCCCGACTCCATGAGCGCCTCGACGTGGCCAAACAGGTGGTCACTGTAGGCTTCGAGGCCCCGCTCGCGCCCGCTCGTCTGGCCGGTCCGGTCGCAGTATGGACACGTCCACTGGACTTGCATCTCGCCCTCGGTGACGTGCTGGCGGTTGTGGGCGAGCATATGCGACCGGACCTGGTTGGCGACCGCCTCGCCGGACCGGCCCCAGACGGTAAACTCACAGTGGCGACACCGCCATCGATAGACCATTCGTCTCCAGGGTCGGTGCCCACGATAATAAAATCACCAACTCTCTTAGCCAAAGTTCTCGACCTTCGCGCGGTCAGGGTCGCCGCCAGCGGCGTCGATTGCCTCGACAGCGTCGTCGAGGAAGTCGGCAAAGCCGTAGACGAACACCTGTGTCGCCTCGGGGTCTGTCAGACTGTCCGCGACGGCAGGCCCGAGCGGCGTCGAGCTATCGAGGAGCGTCACCGCGGCACCGTCGTCTTCGAGCCCCGCGAGTCGGCCCTCGTGAATCGGGTCGTCGTCGCGGTAGACCACGGCCGCTTCGCCGCCGTCGGCCAGCGCGCGCTCCGCGATACCGACCGCCGGGCCGATTCCCGGCCCACCCGCAAGCAGGCAGACCTGTGACTCTCCCTCGTAGTAGGCGTTCCCGTACGGCCCCGCGATGACGAGTTCGTCACCCGCCGAGAGGTCCCGTAGCCGTGGACTCATCTCACCGTCGGGGTCGATGCCGACGGTCATCTCGAAGGTGTCCTCAACGACCGGCGAGGAGATGGTATAAAACCGGGACTGCTCGTCGCCGTCGACGGTCAGGACGACCTTGACAAACTGCCCTGGTGTCGCGTCGAACGCCGCTGGCGTTTCGATATCCAGCGCGATGGCGTTGGGCCCCGCGTCACGAACTGCCCGCACCGCTACAGCGGTCTCATCCATACCTGTCCGTCCGGGCGATAGCATAAAGGGCGTTTCGCTCCGGCGGTCGGTCTCAGCGCGGTGCCTGTCTGTAGATGAGGTTGCGCTGGATAGGGTTTGCGCCCTCGTAGATGACGGGGACACGGGCGTCGCGGTAGACCCGCGAAATCTTGTTCTCTTCGAGCACCGACCGGCCGCCGTGGAGTTGCATCCCGATTTCTGCACACTCGGTGGCCGCCTCGGTCGCGCGCGTCTTCGCGAGTGCGGCCCAGTAGCCCGGATAGTCGTCGTTCTCGACTTTCTCGGCGGCCCGCCAGGCGAGCGAGCGCGCGGACTCGAACTCGAGGCGCATGTCCGCGAGGTCATGTTGGACGGCCTGGAACTCGTCGACGGTCCGACCAAAGGCCTCGCGGTCGTGGACGAACGCCGACGCCTCCTCGATTGCGGCGGCCGCGAGCCCGAGGCCGTGTCCCGCGACGACGGTCCGGCCGTGGTTGAAAAAGCCCGCGACCATGTAGAAGCCGGCACCCTCAGCGCCGATGAGATTCTCCTCGGGAATCCGGCAGTCGTCGAAGGTGATGTGTGCCTGTTTCGAGGCGCGGTAACACATCTTCTCTGGAATGTGTTCCGCGTGATAGCCGGGCGCGTCAGTCGGGACGATAAACACGGAGTAGTTACCATAGCGGTTGTCGGGGTCGTCGCCGGTCTTCGCGTAGACGGTTACCCAATCGGCCTCGACGCCGTTGCCGACCCAGTATTTCTCGCCGTTGAGGACCCACTCATCGCCGTCTTTCTCCGCCGACGTGGACATACCCGCCATGTCGCTACCGGTGTCGGGCTCGGAGACCGCCAGCCCGGAAATCTGTTCGTTCGCCGCGACCGGCTCGAGATACTCCGCCTTTTGTGCTTCCGTGCCGTGTTCTTCGAGGATGTTGGTGCCGAAAGCGGCGAGTTGTAGACTGAGCGCGATACCCGCGTCGGCGCGATAGAACTCCTCGGCGATGGCGAGCATCTCGGTAAGCGAGAACCCGCGCCCGCCGTACTCCTCGGAGATGGACTGGCCGACCAATCCCGCTTCCATCCCCTTCTCGAGGATGTCCCAGGGATACTCGCCGCGCTCGAAGTACTCCTCTGCGTTGGGTTCGATGTGCTCGGCTGCAAACTCTCTGGCTTCCTGTTTGACCGGCCGCGCCTTTTCGGGCACGATGCTGTCATCGAGCAGATCCATACCCCTGCTAAGGACTCAGTCATCTTAAATGGCGAACCGACGCGCCCGGAGTGAGAAAGCAGTCACTGAGCGTAACAAGAACTGTCAGAACCGAAGCGAAAAAATACAGAATCGAACGTATGGGCACTCACAACGCGAGAGACGCGGATATGAATGAACAATCATTCACGATAGGCCGCGCGATGACAGAAGGTTTTTTCGTCCGGCCGCCAGAGTGAAACAGTAGCATGCCAGAAGACCTGAACTGGGCCATCGGCGGGGAAGCCGGCGATGGAATCGATTCGACCGGGAAAATATTCGCACAGGCGCTCTCACGCGCCGGTCGACACGTCTACACCTCGAAGGATTTCGCATCGCGAATCCGGGGCGGCTACACCGCCTACAAGGTACGGACCTCCGTCGACCGCGTCGAGAGTGTCGTCGACCGGCTGGACATCCTCATCGCACTGACCCAGCGGACCATCGACGAAAACACCGACGAACTCCACGAGGGGAGTGTCATCATCTACGACGGCGAGCGGACGACGATGCAAGACGTCGAGATTCCAGACGAGATGATTGGCCTCGACGTGCCGCTCAAGAGTCTCGCCGAGGACGCCGGCGGCGCTATCATGCGCAACGTCGTCGCGCTCGGCGTGGCCTGTGAGGTCGCCAACTTCCCAATCGAGAACCTCGACTCCGCGCTCGAAAAGCGCTTTGCCGACAAGGGGCAGGCGATGGTCGACAACAACTGCGAAGCCGCGCGACTCGGACAAGAGTACGCCGCCGAGGAGTACGACCACGAGTACGACTACGACATCGAGACGACCGACAACGACTACGTCCTTCTCAACGGTGACCAGGCTATCGGGATGGGCGCTATCGCCGCCGGCTGTCGGTTCTACTCCGGCTACCCGATTACGCCTGCGACCGACGTGATGACCTATCTGACGGGCCGTATCGACGAGTTCGGCGGGAAAGTCGTCCAGGCCGAAGACGAACTCGCGGCAATCAACCTCGCGCTTGGCGCCGCTCGCTCGGGCGCACGTGCGATGACGGCCACATCTGGACCGGGTATCGACCTGATGACCGAGACGTTTGGCCTCGTGGCTACGAGTGAGACGCCGCTGGTCATCTGTGACGTGATGCGCGCTGGCCCCTCGACGGGGATGCCGACCAAACAGGAACAGGGCGACCTGGATATGGTGCTGTACGGCGGCCACGGCGAAATCGACCGGTTCGCAGTCGCGCCGACCAACGTCGCCGAGTGTTTCTGGAAGACTGTCGAGGCCTTCAATCTCGCCGAGAAGTACCAGATTCCGGTCTTTCTGGTGTCGGACCTCTCGCTTGCGGTCACCGAACAGACGTTCCCGCCGGAAGCGTTCGACATGGACGAGGTCGAAATCGAGCGCGGCAACATCGTCGACGAGGACGAAATCGACTCCTGGCTCGACGAGCAGGGCCGGTTCCAGCCCCACTTCCCGTCGGCAGACGGTATCAGCCCGCGGGCGTTCCCCGGCACAGAGGACGGCGCACACATGACGACCGGCCTCGAACACGACGCACTCGGGCGACGGACGGAGGACACCGACGTTCGCATCGAACAGGTCGAGAAACGACAGCAGAAAGTCGAGACAGCAAAGGAACGCGAGGACTGGAGCTACCGCGAGTTCGGCGACCCCGACGCAGAGACGCTCGTCGTCTCCTGGGGGTCGAACGAGGGGCCACTCCGGGAGGCCCTCGAGTACCTCGACGACCGCGACATCGACGCGCGGTTTATCTCGGTGCCGTACCTGTTCCCGCGACCGGACCTCAGCGAGGAAATCGAGGCCGCAGAGACGACCATCGTCGTCGAGTGTAACGCCACGGGTCAGTTCGCAGACGTGCTCGAACACGACGTGCTCGAACGCGTCGAGCGCATCAACAAGTACAACGGCGTCCGCTTCAAGGCGGACGAACTGGCCGACGAAATCGAAGCGGTTCTCTCCCCACAGGAGGTACAAGCATGAGCTCCGACGTTCGATTCATCGACTTCAAATCTGACAAACAACCGACCTGGTGTCCCGGCTGCGGTGACTTCGGGACCATGAACGGCATGATGAAAGCCCTGGCCGAGACCGGCAACCACCCCGACGACACGTTCGTCGTCGCTGGCATCGGTTGTTCGGGCAAAATCGGGACGTACATGCACTCGTATGCGCTGCACGGCGTCCACGGCCGCGCCCTGCCGGTCGGTATCGGCGCGAAGCTGGCCAACCCCGAACTCGAAGTGATGGTCGCGGGCGGCGACGGTGACGGTTACTCCATCGGCGCGGGCCATTTCGTCCACGCCGTCCGGCGCAACGTCGACATGTCCTACGTCGTCATGGACAACCGCATCTACGGCCTGACCAAAGGACAGGCGTCGCCGACCTCTCGGGAGGACTTCGAGACATCGACTACCCCCGACGGGACAAACATGCCGCCGGTCAACCCGCTCGCGCTCGCGCTGTCTGCAGGTGCCACGTTCATCGCGCAGTCTTTCTCCTCGGACAGCCAGCGCCACACCGAAATCGTCAAAGAGGCAGTCGAACACGACGGCTTTGGCTTCGTCAACGTCTACTCGCCGTGTGTCACGTTCAACGACGTCGACACCTACGACTACTTCCGCGACGCCGTCGTCGACCTCGACGAGACCGACCACGACCGCCACGACAAAGACGCCGCTCGCGAGAAGGTACTCGACGGCGACACCGAGTACACGGGCGTCATCTACCAGGAGGAAAACAGCGTCCCGTGGGAGGAACGTGAAGGACTCGACGAGAACATGGCCGAGATTCCCGACGGCGCACCCGAGGGTGCAATGGACCTCGTCCGCGAGTTCTACTAACCGAACCGTCGGCTCTGATTCGTCGCGTTGTGGTACCTACGCGACCGGTTTCTGATTCTGTGTCGTGAGCGTCACCGTGACGGTTGTTCCGCGCTGGTCGCTTTCCGAATGGCGTGGAGGCACCCGTCCGGGTGGTACTCCAGTGCACTGCCCGGAGGTCGTCCGCTGTCGTGTTGAAACTGGTCTTTTTTCCAGTGTCCAGTGTCGCTCGCTCGTGTTCCGTGATGTCTGACTCGTCGTCTGAGTACCGGCAAAGGGCTGGCCGATGGCGAGTTCTTCGATGCAATAAGTAATGAACCCGCTCTTTTCAACGCATACAGTTGGATTCGACGGTTGGACGCCAGTTGTTTCCTCATACACCCCCATCCATGGAGTTGTATGGATAACCGAGTATGTCGCACCGGCGATGTGTACAGATAGAACAAATGTCACTCGCCCGGCTACGATAACAGTAGGTGAGTTTCGGTATCTTCGTCCTCGCCGTAGGCCTGAGTGGTCTCAGTTTCCCCGCGTGGCCCCGGGAACGCTATAGTCGTATGCGAATCGGTACACTCGGATAGGCGGCATTTGCCGTCTACGTACTCATCGTGTTTCCGGAGTATCCGTTGCTGCCGTATGTCTTGTACACGACGCTCGAACTGCTCGAACAGGAAGTGAAATCCTCATTCTCGGTTGCCTTCCGGCATTTTTCATCGCGTTAACGCGGGACTGAGCAATGTCGGAACCTGATATATGGCCTCTCGGCGGGAACTCCACCTGGTTGTGGAGTCTGAGTCGTCCACCGTGGCCACGACTCCGTCGATACGTTTGTATTCACTGTCTACGTTGGAAGTGGTGTATTCTATATACCGTCATAGAGTTTATTTTATCAGAGGGAGTTCAGTCGTTGTCTGTCGGTAGCACAAACGAACCGCTTCAAACCGCCGGAGAGGATTTACCTCTCGGTGTCTAACATTTCATATGACAACGAGAGCTCTGTTGACCGACCGGGAGCGTGATGTTTTGGCCGGGAAGGCCGGCAGTGACGCATACCGGGCGACAGTCCGGACGCGTGTACGCAACCGGCTCGGTGAGCTAGAAGATGACGTTGCCGTACTTGCGACCCACGAGCCGGAGCTGTACGAGCAATTTCAGGCAGTTGCTCGCGGCGAGTGAGCTGTCAGTCGTCAGAGGGAGCAGGCCCACCAGACAGCCTCCGCCGGTGTGCGCGAGTCGCGCTCACCACGAACCCAGCGGTGGCAAAGAGGATGAACCCTGCTGCCAGGAGGAAGCCGACCGCTGTGGAGAAGAAATCCATCGTCGTCCCGACCAGGACAGGGCCCGCCACCTGCCCGACTTTCCAGGATATCGAGCGCAGCGACATCGCACTCGCGACCGAATCGTACGTTTCGCCTTCGTCGACAAACAGCGACATGCTCGCCGGCAGGCGAATCGAATCGGCGACACCCAGGAGCGAGTACGCCCCAAAGAGCGCGAAAAAGGCCCCACCGAGAGCCTGTGTGTCGCCAAATAGCGACACCTCTACCGGCGATATTTTGCCCTCGAAGACCCCTGCCAGGGGGATAGCCGCAGTGCCGACCGCGTACAAGAGCGCCCCGACAGCGACGAAGTAGTGTTCACGGCCGTATCGGTCGGTGAGGTTCCCGACAAAGCCCTGTGTAACTGCCTTCGTGAGTTTGCCACCGGCCATTATCCAGCCGATAGCGAACGCAGAGATACCGAAAGTCGTCCGGGCATAGATAGGCAAGAAGATGATGACCGCCATTTTCCCGAAACTGAAGGTGAATCGAAAGCCAACGAGAGCTCGCAACATCGGCAGCCCTAGCAGCGAGCGAAACGTCTCGACACCGCCGGCGTCGTCGGGGTCTTTCTGGCCGCCGGGATTGTCACGTAGCGCGAGCACCACCAGCACGAACGCGCCGAGTGTGACGGCTGAGAGGGCGACATAGGTGAGCGTGAACCCGTGGGCATACAGCAGATAGCCGCCGACCAGGTCACCTGCCAGCGACGAGAACGAGGCGAACTGGTTGTACGACCCCAGCCAGAGCCCCTGGCCATCGTCTGGGCTTATCTGTCCGATGATGGTCGCGCCGGTAATCCAGAGAACGCTGGCACCGATGCCCTGGAGCATCCGCACGAGAACGATGTGAACGGGACTGTCGACGAGCGCGAACCCGACGAAGACCGCGACGTTGATGAGAAAGCCAGCGAGCAGGTACCGCTTCGCGTTGCCGGTGTCGACTTTCCGACCCAGCGGGAGCACGATAAACAACTGGACGAGGGCAAAGGCCGTCCCGAACAGCCCCTCGACGAACCCCGAGGTGCCATAGAGGTCGGCATACAGCGCAAGCGCAATCAGAATCGTCGAATACGCCTGACTACGGGCAAACGCCGTTCCCGCGAGCGCGGCGAACTCCTTGTTTCCAAGGAGCCGTACCGAGTTGAACCGGGCCACGTGCCTCTGACAGGGCCGCGGTTAGATTGGGTCGTCAAAAACCCCCGCGATGACGGCCGTATCTACTTGTTCTGAACTGATACGACGGCCTCAGTCGCTATCGTCGCCGGCCTGGCCGAGCACGCCTGCTACTCTGGCCCCGGCGGCCCGTTGTCTGTGGAGGGTTCGAAATTGCTGTTGCACCCGCTGTGTGGCCTCTTCGTCAGTTGTAAATGTTATATCGCTATATGAAACGGCCGTCATCACGAGAGGGTCGGGTCGAGCCGGACCGATTCCCTCGGGGCCAGCGAGCGGGTCCGCCCCGAGGACCCGGTCGAGGGCGCGCAGTGCGCGTTCGCCGCGTGCAAGTTCGGCGACGAGTGCGACCGCGCGACGGACGAACTGTCTGGGAAAGCCGCCAGCGCGAAATCGCAGGACGAAAAACGAGCCGTCGCGGTCGAGGGCTGTGTGAAGCGTCCGAGTCGTGCCGGTGTCGTCGGGTGTGAGGTTGTGAAAGTCGTGTTCGCCGGCGAGGCCGTCGAGGGCCGCTCGTGTGCGTCGTTCGCTCGCACCGTCGGCGTGCAGGAAGTACGTGTACTCTCGGGACTCGGCGTGGTGAGTGGCGTGAAAGTCTGCGGGAACGTCGGCGGTTGCCCAGGCCTGAATCGACTCGGGGAGTTCGCTGTTGAGCGCTTGTGGGGTGAGCCAGCCGGGTGCCTCGAAGGCGACAGTCTGTGCCAGTGCCGAGACGCCCGCGTCGGTCCGGCCGGCGGCGGCGTATCCGGGCGGAACATCACCGTCAGTGACGCCGAGGGCAGCCAGCGCACTGATGAGGCGGTCTTCGACGGTGTCGACGTCGGGCTGGCGCTGGAAGCCGTGGTAGGGGTGGCCGTCGTAGGCGATGCGATAGGCGCGCATGGTCTGATTTCGGCCGGGAGTGTCCTTAATGTGGGGTAGACAGTGTGCTCGGCCGAGTGGCTACTCAAGCAGCGACTCGCCGGTCATCTCGTCGGGTTTTGCTATCGACAGCAGGTCGAGCACTGTCGGCGCGATATCTTCGAGCGCGCCGTCCTCCCGGACCGTCCGGCCGCCGTCTGCGTCGGCAGCGACGTAGACGAACGGGACGGGATTGGTCGTGTGGGCGGTCTGTGGGTTCTCGACGGTCCCCATGTCGTCGGCGTTGCCGTGGTCGGCGGTGACGAGGACGTCCGCGCCAGCGGCCTGCATCGCCTCGACGAGCCGGGCGAGTTGTGTGTCGACTGCCTCGACGGCAGCCACGGCGGCCTCGAAGTCGCCGGTATGGCCGACCATGTCGGGGTTTGCGTAGTTCAGGACGACGACGTCCGGGTCGTCGTCATCGATGACCTCGACAGCGCGGTCGGTCACGTCGGGAGCGCTCATCGCCGGCTGCTGGTCGTAGGTCGCTACGTCGGGGCTCGGGACGATTTCCCGGCGTTCCCCGTCGAACTCGACCTCGCGGCCGCCGTCGAGGAAATAGGTGACGTGGGCGTACTTCTCGGTCTCGGCGATGCGAAGCTGTGTCCGTCCGGCCTCGGCCAGCACCTCCCCGAGTGTCTGCTCGGGCTGTATCGCCGGAAACGCGACCCCCACGTCGAAGTCACTGTCGTACTCGGTCATGGTCACGAGTCGGCAGTCGGGCGGGGTCGTCTCGAAAGACCACTCGGGCTCGATGTCCGCGAGCAGACGGGTGAGCTGACGGGCACGGTCGGCCCGGAAGTTGACGAAGATAGCGCTGTCGCCGTCACGGAGCGCGGGGCCGCCCTCGACGAGTGTCGGCTCGACGAACTCGTCGGTATCGCCGCGGTCATAAGACTGTTCGACAGCCGCGACCGCCGAGGGCGCGGTGTGGGCTGCTTCCCGGTCGACGATTGCGTCGTATGCGCGTTTCGTACGCTCCCAGTTCTCGTCGCGGTCCATCGCGTAATACCGCCCACAGACGGTCGCAACCTCGCCAGTGCCCGCGGCCTCGGCGTGTTCGGCGAGGTCTCGGAGATACTCTCGCCCGCCCGTGGGTGACGTGTCACGGCCGTCGGTGAAGGCGTGCGTGACTGCCTCAACGCCCCGGTCTGTGGCCAGGTCGATGAGCGCGTGCAGGTGAGACTGGTAGGAGTGGACGCCGCCGTCGCTGACCAGCCCGAGCAGGTGGACGCGACCGCCGTGGTCCTCGGCGTGGGCGACCGCCGAGGCGAGAGCATCGGTCTCGGAAAGCGGCGGGTCAGTCGGATTTTCGAAGGCACTCGACTCACCGCGCCAGCGCGCGATGGCGTCCGTAATCCGGGCCGACTCCTGAGTGACGACGCGACCGGCGCCGATGTTGAGGTGGCCGACTTCGCTGTTGCCCATCTGTCCCTCGGGGAGGCCGACACGGCGACCGTCCGTCGTGAGCGTGCCTGTAGCCCCACGTTCGCGGAGGCCGTCGACTGTGGGTGTCTCGGCGGCGGCGACCGCATCGCGAACGTCGCTGTCCGCGTTCAGCCCCCAGCCGTCGAGCACGACGAGTCCGACATCCATACCCGAGGGTTACCCGCCTGCACCACCAGTCTTTCGAGTCGCCCGGCGTCGGATGAGCCGGCGTCGAATCGCCGCGCCGAACAGCGCGCCGACGACAGTGGCGAGAATCCCCGAGAGGGTCAAGAACGCGGCTGCCCAGCCGAAGGTGTCCGCAAGCAGGCCAACACCGACCGACCCCGAGGCGCCGAAGACCATGTATGTAGTTCGAACGAGACCGAATCCGAGCCCTTCTTCCTCGGCGCTCATGTTATCGAGGAACTTCGGGAGCATCGTCGCCCCCCAGCTCATCGCGACGCCCACGAGTGCCGTCGCCGCGACGACGCTGGCCAGTCCCGGCCCGAGGACGTACAGCGCGAAGCCAGCGACACCGGCAAGCGAGCAGACGACCATCGCGGCGTCGCGGCCGATGCGGTCAGAGAGCCACCCCATCCCCGGCTGACCGACTCCCTGGACGACGAAGTAGCCAGAAAAGACTGCGCCGGCTGCGGGCTCGGAGTAGCCGCGGTGTTCGACCAGAAACGTCGGGAGGAACGAGGCCGTCCCCTGCCAGACGAACGCACCGAGGACAGAGACGACCATCGTTCCCGCAATCGGCGGCCGGGAGAGTAGTTCGAGCAGCGCCCCCGGCTCGATACGAGAGCGAATCGCCTCGTCGGGCCGTCTCGGCTCCAGTGGCTCGATACCGCGGGCAACCAACAGCGTCGCCGGGACGGCTGCAACCGCGCCCAGCGCAATCGCGTACCGCCAGCCAAACAGCGAGCCGGTGTAGGCCGCGGCGACGGGCGCGACCAGCCCGGCAATCGGTGCGCCCGCGCTGTGGACGCCGATTGCGGTCCCGGTGTTCGAGAACAGCCGTGACAGCAGCGTCGTGGCGACGCTGTAGTGCAGTCCCGCGACGCCCCCGAGGACGACAGTCATGAGCACGAACACCGGAAAGACGGGGGCGAGCGCGAGCGCCAGACTCGCGGCCGCCGTTCCCCCGACCGCGACGAGAATGACCACCCGCTCGCCGAACCGGTCGCCGAGCAGGCCGCTGGGAAACTGCGAGAGCGCGTAGGCGACCCACAGCCCCGAGAGCGCGAGCCCGATTGCGGCGTTCGAGACGGCGAACTCCTCGGCAATCGAGGGAACGACTGGACTGATGACGAGCCGCCCGACCATCGTCGCAAAGAAGGCGAGCGTACAGGCCGCGACGTCGTTCTATTGACAGACCAGCGTGGCACTGTCTCGCGTTGGGTTGTGCTCTCACAAAGGCCTCTCGGTCCCGACAAAGTCGTGACAGCGAGACAGAAACGGCAGCCAGTGATTTATGTCTCGGTGTCTCGTCAGATTACATATGGGCCAGCGGTACTGTCGGCACTGCGGCGACGAGGTGCAGCCCGACGACCGGTTCTGTCCGGCATGTGGCGAACGACTCGACGGAACACGCGAGGAAAACGGCTGGGAGGGCGGCGAGCAGAACCGAGGATACGAAACGACCGCCAGCTGGGGCACTCGCCGCGGCGAGAGCGAGTATCAGACCGAACGTTACCCACAGGGTTACAGCCACAGCAACGACTCGGCGCGAGCCATCGCCGCTATTACGCACGTCCTCGCGCTGTTTACCTGGGTCGTCGGTCCGCTGGTGGTCCATATCGTCACCGACGACCCATTCGTCCAGCGAAACGCCGCGAACGCGATGAACTGGCAGATTGTGTTCGCCGTGTACCTCGCCGTCTCGACGGTGCTGGTCGTCGTGCTCGTCGGGTTCGTCCTCGTTGTCCTTCTCCCGATACTGGATTTCGCGCTCATCGTACTCGCCGCACTCAAGGCGAGCGAGGGAGAAGCCTGGCAGTATCCGCTGACGCCGCGGCTGTTCTAAGTTACAGACCACCGAAGCTAAGTCCGGTCGCGCTCGGGAGTCGGTATGGAGACAGTCCTCGTCACCGGCGCGCTCGGAACCCTCGGCCGGTGGACCGTCGCGGAACTGGCAGACGAGTACGACGTACTCGGCGTCGACCGCCACGAACCCCACGGTGAGTCGCCGGAAGGCGTCGAATATCTCGCGGCAGACCTCACAGAGCAGGGCCCAATCTGGGAGATTATCCACGACGTGGAGCCGGATGGTGTTGTCCACCTCGCGGCAGTGCCGGGGGCCGGCCACCGCGCCGGGACGGAGACGTTCGTCCACAACGTCACCAGTACGTACAACGTCCTGACCGCCGCTGGCGAGGTCGGGGCAGACGTGGTCTGGAGTTCGAGCGAGGCGACTTACGGCGTCACCGCCGGCGAGGAAGCTCGTCCCCTGGCGTCGCTCCCAGTCGACGAGACACATCCACAGCGGCCCGAGGACGCATACGGCACCTCGAAGGTCGTCGGCGAACTCGTCGCCGAGCGCACGGTCCGAACGTACGGCGTCTCGGTCACGTCGCTCCAGCCCTCCTGGATTCAGGTACCCGGCGAGTACGAAACGGCGGCCATCAGAGAAGGCTTCGATATCGAGAACCCGACGCCGTCGGGAAGCCTCTGGTCGTACGTCGACGTGCGGGACGTGGCTCGACTGGTCGGGCGGGCGCTCGCAGCCGAGACGACCGGCCACGAATCCTACATCGCGGTCGCCGAAGACAACTACGTCGACGAGCCGACTGCCGAGGCGGTCGCGGCGGCGTGGGGCGACCGCGCCCCTGAGTGCGATATCGAGGGCGACCGCGCGGCCTTTTCGACTGCCAAGGCAAAACGCGACCTCGGCTGGGAGCCGCGTCACTCCTGGCACACGGCCGAGACCGAGAGCGTCGCGTCGCCACTGGAGGCCGACAGATGAAACTCGACGGCAGGACCGCGGTCGTCACCGGCGCATCGAGCGGCATCGGCCGGGCGATTGCCATCGAATTCGCACGAGAGGGTGCAAACCTCGTACTCGCGGACATCAGAGAGACCTCGCGCGTCCCAGACGACGAGAAGACGACTCTCGCAGTCATCGAGGACGACGGCGGGACCGCCGTCTTCGAACAGACGGATGTGACCGACGAGGACTCCGTCGAGGCGACCCTCGAACGGGCGCTCGACGAGTACGGCGGCCTCGACATCCTGGTAAACAGCGCCGGCGTCACGAGCGACGGCTCCGTCGAGGAGGTGACAGAAAACGAGTGGGACCGCGTTCAGGATGTCAACGTCAAGGGTGTCATGCGGTGTTCGAAACACGCAGTGCCCCACATCCGCGACAGCGACAGCGGCCGCATCATCAACATCGCCTCCCAGCGCGGCCTCCGCGGGGGCGACGACACCGAGAAGGCGGCCTACGTCGCCTCGAAAGGCGCGGTCGCGGGACTCACGCGCCAGATGGCACTCGATTACGGCCCCGATGGAATCGCGGTCAACGCCATCTGTCCCGGGCCGGTCGAGTCTGGAATGACACCAGTCGAGACAGAACAAGACGAACAGCAACTGCTCGACGGCGTGCTCACGTCTTTCGTCGGTCAGCCCGAAGACGTTGCGCCGGCGGCGACGTTGCTGGCGAGCGACGGCGGCCGCTACATCCACGGCCACACGCTCGTCGTCGACGGCGGCTACCTCGTGAAGTGACTACGGGTGGGGTTTATGCCCCTCCACTCCAAGTGCGAGATGATGACTGCTATCGGCATCGTCGGCGCCGGCGCTGGGAGCGCCGCGGCGGCGTTCGTCCTCGACGAGGCGCTTCCAGACGCCGACGTAACAGTGCTCGAAAAGTCGGGTGGCCTCTGTGGCCGCGCGGCCACCCGTCGCCACGAGGGGGTGACCTACGATTACGGCGCGAACTACGTCAAAGACGACGACGAGCGCGTCGTGGAGTTGCTGACCGAACAGCTCGACACCGAGGGACTGGTCGACATCCCCGAGCCCATTTACACCTTCGATGAGGACGGAACCGTCGCACCCGGCCGGGACGCCGACGACAGGAAGTGGACCTACCGGCAGGGACTCACCCAGATAGCCAAACGGCTGTTCGGCCGGACGGACGCCACCGTTCACCGACGTACGCGGGTCGAGTCGCTCCGGCGCGAGGCCGGCACCTGGACGGCGGTCGGCACCGACGGGACCGAGTGGGGACCGTTCGACGTGCTCGTGATGAATCCGCCAGCCCCACAGACCGCCGCGTTGCTCCGGGAGGCCGACTGGGACTCCTCGGCTCGGGAGGCCCTCGTCGCGGCCGTCGAGGCCGTCGAGTACCGCAGTATCTGGACCGCCGTCCTCCGCTACGAGTTCGAACTCGACGTTCCCTACTACGGGCTCGTCAACCCCGGCAAAGACCACGACGTGGGCTGGATTTCCCGCGAGGAGTGCAAGGCCGGCCACGTCCCCGACGGCGAGTCACTGCTAGTCGTCCAGGCGAGTGGGCCGTGGTCGACGGCCCACTACGACGACGACCCCGCGGAGAACGTGGCAAAACTGGCAGACTACGCGGCCGACATCGTCGGCGACGAGCGACTGCGGTCGCCGACCTGGAGCGACCACCAGGGATGGCGATACGCGCTTCCCGAAGAGGGTGTCGAGACAGGGCCACTCGACTCGGCACAGCGAGAGGGGCTGTACTGTCTGGGCGACTGGGTCGCCGGCGAGGCCCGCGTCCACGCGGCGCTGGCGAACGGTCTCGATGTCGGCGAGCGAATCGTCAACGCCCAGTAGTCACTCTTCGTCGCGGACGACAGTCACGGTGACAGGCGAGCGCCGGACGATTGCCTCGGCAGAGTTGCCGAGGAAGATGCGGCTGGCTCCCTCGCGGCCGTGATTGCCGACGACGATGTGGTCGATATCGTGTTCCTCGGCGTAGTCGACGACCTCGTGAGCCGGGTCGCCGACGCTCACCTCAGTGGTGTACTCGACGTCTCTGTCGGCGAGCAGGTCGGTCACCTCGTCGATGAAGTCCGCTTCGACCTCCTCGCGCTGGTCTTTCAGCGCCTTCTGAATCATGTTGACTGTCGCATCGAGCGACCCGCTCGCGGCCTCGACAGTGTGCAGGAGGACCAGGTCCTCCTCGGGGTGTTCGCTGACTGCGTACTCGACTGCGGCCTGTGCCGGGTCCGAGCCGTCGTAGGCGATGAGGACGGTCATACGTCGCCTTCGACGGCCGGGGTAGTAAACAGCACCGTTCGAGCGGGCCACGGTATCAGGTAGACTGCGTGTCGTGTGCGGCCTCGACTGTCGCGTGGAGTGTGTCGCGGTCCGGGCTGTAGAACAGATGCGAGTCACAGCCACAGTCCGAACAGCCAAACGCAGGCACCGGCTCGCCGTCGAGAGCGCCGGCTATCGCACACTCGGCGTCGACGCCCGCCGTTCGGACGACCGACGCCAGCGTCGCCTCGTCGTGCCCGAGCAGATAGTCGATATGCCAGTGTCGCACGTCGCGCTCGCCGGCGGCGAGTTCGCGGTGGCGGTCAACCCGGCTGAAGCCGCCGCTGCCGAGCGCGCTCCCGACGTAGGCGTACCAGCCCGCCTCGAAGTCGTGGACTCCAAGTGCGCCGACCTCGATGGTCGCAGTCTCGGCCACCGCGACGAGTAGCGTGTACGTCCCTCCGGTCATAGGCGACGCTACTGGCCCGGTCCGTATCAGCGTTTCAGTGTCCTCCGTCGAGGGCCTCAATAACGGAGTCGACTGCCTGTGCAGGGGTGTCTACGTAGTCGATTCCAGAGATACCCTCGACCCGCGGGGAGTCGAGCGCCGCCACGGGTCGACCGTAGTCAACCGCCAGCGCGAGTTCCGAGAGCGTGCCGGTGTTGCCGTCGACAGCGATGGCGGCGTCGCCGTTCAACACGACAAGCGCGTTCCGGGCGTTTCCCATTCCGGTTGCGATGGCCGTCTCGACGTGTGCGTTCGCCGTGGTGTGGTCCTCGCCGGGCAGGATGCCGATAGTGTGTCCGCCGGCCGCACAGGCACCGCGACAGACAGCCTCCATGACGCCAGATAGGCCGCCACAGACGACCTCGTGGCCGGCCTCGCCGAGCAGTCTGCCGACCGTTCGGGCCTGTTCGTACTGTGTGTCAGTGGCCGTCGAGCCGCCGATAACGCTGATTCGCATATCTTCTCTTTGGCCGTCGTCACTACAGCGTTTCCCCGCGTGTTGTTGTCAATGTTGAGAATACAGCCACAGTGTTAATACGCGTACCCGACGAAGACTGGGCAGACAACCCTCCATACCCGTATGACACCGACCATTCGCGCTATCGCGGCGTTCGCGCTCGCCCTGACGACAGTCCTCGTCTTCGCCGGGAGCGCACCCGCCCTCGCAGACAGCGAAGCCGACTTCACGGTCACGATGAACACGAGCGATGCCGTCGACGGCAACAGCGACCTCGCTGTCGACGTGACCGTGACAAACGAGGGCAACGCCAGCGACGAGCAGGAGATAACACTCACGGACGGAAACGGTAACACCCTGAACTCGACGACAGTCGCGCTCGACGCCGGGAACTCGACAACAGTGACGCTGACCTGGGAGAACGTCCCGGTTCCTGAGGCGAGTCCTGCCCCCGACTACGAGCGTACTATCACGCCGAAAGTGAGCAGCGCCAACGACGCCGACTCGACGGTCGTCACAGTCCGGTGGTCGTATTTCGCAATCGAGAGCCTCGAGCCGACCAGCAAGACAATCGTCAGCGGCAACTCGTTCAACCTCAGCACGACTGTCCGGAACGTCGGCACGCTCGACGGAACAGAAGACGTGACACTACTCGTCGACGGCACGACGTACGCGAGTAAAAGCGGCGTCACAATCCCCGCCGAGGGCTCGACAGACCTCGCCTTCTCGAACGTCCAGCCGGGTTTGAGCCCCGGGACCTACAGCTACACCGTCAAAACGCCCGAGGAAACCGTTAGCGGGACGCTCACGGTACTGAAGGCGGCACAGTTCACTGTCACGGCACTCGATGCCGTCCGCCGGAACGGGACAGTGACCGTCGATACAACAGTCCGTAACGACGAGTCGATTGCGGCCCAACAGCCTGTCGTCTTCGACGTCGACGGCCAGGAAATCGACCGACAGAACGTCTCGCTTGCACCGGGAGAGACGACCGACCTGACGTTTACATACGACCCCGAGTCGGTCCCGCTGACCGCGCGTGTCCAGACCGAACTCGACTCAGATTCGATGCAGGTCGGGACTGTCGAGGTCAGCTCGATTGCGGGGAGCTACGCCGACGAGACTGTCACCGTCACCACTGTCATCACAAACCAGGACCCGGCAGGCACCGACCAGACCGTCGCCTTCGAAGTCGACGGCGAGCAAGTCGAGACACAGGAGGTGTTCCTGTCGCCGAACAGCCAGGCAGAGCTGACGTTCACCTACGACCCCGAGTCACTCCCGGTCAACGTGACGGCGCTGACTGACATCGACGCGGCGTCGATTAACGTCCCGAACGCGACACTCGAAGCCGGTCCGACGGTCGAAGGCGTCTCGCCCGACCGGCTCGATGTCGACGACAGCGTAAACGTCACCTACACCGCCGCGGGGGTAAACCTGAAGGAGGCGCGGCTTCGTGTCACAGGCCCCAGCGGCGCGACCGTGCTCGACAGGGCTGTCGACCCCGGCAAGAAAGAGGAGTACACCATCGACCAGGACGCGCTGGCGGCCTACAGAGAGGGGCAGTACGACGTGACGCTCTTTGTCGAAGACGAGTTCGGCGGCACCGATACGGACACGCTCGAAGACGCCTTCGCGGCCACCGCAGTCATCGAGGAGGGACCGTCAATCGACAAGGTTACCCCCGAGTTCGTCGATGTCGACGAGACGCTGTTTATCGATTACACGGCCGTCGGGACGAACATCCAGAGCGTAACACTGCAGTATCAGGGTCCGAACGGCAACACCGTCCTCGAACAGACGGTCCCGCAGGGGACAGACCAGCGGCTGGAAGTCGACCCGTCCAGTACCGACGCACTCGCCGGCGGGACACACAGCCTGAAACTCGTGATGACCGACGTGTTCGGCAACGTCGAGACGACGCGTGTCGAAGGCGCATTCGAGGTTGGAACCGAGTACAACCCCGAGAACGCCAACTTCGAGGGGACTGCGAGTTCGGTGGGAGACGGTGACTACGTCGGAACTGCCGGCGATTTCGTCACGGTCAGTGTCTCGGTCAACGAACTCGACGAGGCGTACATCATCGTCGGCGGCGACCGGTCGGCCAACGGCGAGCAGACCTCGGCACCGTTCGATATTCTCCACGTCAGCGGGTCGGCGACGTTTACTATCAATACGCGGCTCGTCGGCACAGACCGGCCGTCCGACGAGGTCTATATCCCAACCAGCGGTGACGTGACCAGCTACGCCCACGACCTCGGCCCCGATACCGAGCCACCGGACTCCTCTGTGTTCAGCGACTTGCTGTTCCAAAACGAAGACCGCGAGCAGATTGCGACGACGCTGTCGGGCTACCGGGACGCCGTCAACGCCGGCACACAGATACGGCCGCTCCAGCCGGGCAGCAACATCAGCATGGTTATCGGCGGCGGAGACTCCCTCGTCGTCACAGAGGAAGGGTTCCCGGACGCCCGATACCCGCTCGACCGTGGGACGCTCACCCTGACACGACCCTCCCTGGAGAACGTGACGACCTACCGTCTGCCCCCGGGGAACGCGGACGAGCAGTCGGTCGATTTCGAGTCCGGCAGTGCCCAAGACCTACAGCCCGGTGGGATGGAAGGGCTCGCAAGCAGGGGTATAGAGGGCGGGACGCTCACGAACGGCGACCGACTGCTCATCGAGGCCGAAGCGACTGGCATGTACGGGGCGTTGCTCGACGCGCTCGGTTCGGGCCGCTTTGGCTCGGGCGGGGAGCTCATCAAACCCCGTGAGTTCAAGAAGTTGCTCGACCGTCCGGAGGGGATAGAGCTCGAACTCGTCCACAAGAATCCGGGACGAAACAGGGCGGAAACGTCGGTCGACCTGTTCGATGCGTCGCTAGATGACGTGAGCATCGGTCTCGTCCCGGGATACGAGAACCCGCTCCAGATGGAGCGGTTCTACGTGCTCGTGGATACGCGTGTACTCGAGCCATTCGACCCACAGCCGGAGGGAGGCGACAAGTACGAGGTGCGGATGACGTACGTCCGTCCGCCAGACGAGCGATACAGGTTCGGACGCACCGAAGGAGATACGCTCCCGGACCCGTTTGCGCCGTCGTATCAGGGGCGACACGCAAACTACTACCCCTACCTCACGCCGGGAGAGGCGAACGTGACGCGCACGTCGACGTTCGATATCGAAGACCGGTTTTTGCGATACGACCGAACGACACAGGACGGACGACTGGTGGTCCCCAACGCCACCGCGACGATTTCCGGAGAGACAAATCTCTTCCCGGGAGGGCCACGTCCGGTCGAGATGGTCATCGACATCAGAGAGTCGTCGCGGCGAGTCGAGATTTCGGACATCAGCGTCGCGAGTGACGGGACGTTCTCCGTCCAGACGGACCTGTCGATGCTAGAGGCGGGCGCAGACGTCTCGATTCAGTTCTGGGCGGCCGACCAGAAACTCGACGAGCGAGAGCTTGCAGTCGTCGACCGCGGTAACGTGGGCGGTGAGTTCCAAATCGAGAGTCTGATGACCGATTCGGTGGTAACGACCAACGGAACCGTCGCACAGATGTCGACAGTTGTCGTCAACACCGGTGTCCTCACCGATAACAAGACAGTCGAGTTACTCCTCGACGGCGATGTCGTCGCGAGGGAGTCGCTGTCGCTGGTCCCCGGCGAGAGCAAGCGACTGCATTTCGAGGAGGCGATGGACAGCATCGGTCCCGGCGAGTACACCCTCGAAGTCCAGACTCCGGACGACACGGAGGGACGAGTGCTCGTCGTCGAGGAGGCCGAGACGACCGTCGAGGTGACAGATATCACTGCAACACCGACGGTCGGCAACGGCACCGCAGGTCTTGCCTTCGAGACGACTGTCCGGAATACGGGTACTATCAACGGCACCGAGACTGTCGAGTTACTCCGTGACGGGGAGGTCATCGGCGAGCGCACGCCGCGCCTGCTGGCCGGCCAAGACGTGACCTACACCTTCGCTGACGAACTCGTGGGGCTGGGGCCGGGGAACTACACGCTTACGGTCCGAACACCCGACGACCAACGGACCGTCGAGGTACGTATCGAGGAACCCGCCGCGGTGTTCGACCTCCGGCGTGTCAACGTGACCACGACAGTCGAGCAGGGCGCCACAATCAGCCCGACTGCCGTCGTCAACAACACGGGAACGGTCGCCGGAGACGGCCCGGTGACGCTTGCCGTCGACGGCACAGAAGTCGACAACGTCTCGGTGTCCCTGCCGCCGGGAGGGAACGAGACGGTGCAGTTCGGGACGGCTATCGACAGCGAGCCGGGAACCTACACCCTCCGCATCCAGACGCCAGACGACACGGTGACCCGGGAGTTGGTCGTCGAAGCCGGTGCCAACAACGAGACCCAGGCAGACGGCGGCCAAACAGACGAAGACGACGACACGGAGAGCCAGGACCGTGACGATGAACCACCGGACGACGACAGTGAAGGGGAAAGCGAGGGAAGCAGTCCCGCCGTCTTCGTCGGCTCCCGGCGGGCCGCGCTCGTCGGTGGGACTGCTGTTGTTGCGGGCGTTCACGTCCTCGGCTACTGGGTGTAACGCCGACTGTTCATGGTATCCATCCGATACGTGTACCCCGTCGGCCGTATCATGTCATTCGGTACCAAATAACCGTTACATTGATAACTTATACCACCTAAGAGTGTGTGTGGTATACGATGTCAATGGGAGCATATGACAACGAGGAGCACGAGCGTCGTGAGCGCATGAGCAGTGAGGTAGATGCCAGCTTCGACGACGAGCGCAACGAGTACCGCGGTAGCGTCGAGTACGAGAGTGGAGAGTCCACGGAGCAGCTCCTCGACCAGTTCGAAGAGATGCAGTCCGAGTAGCGGTCTCGTCTTCTGCCGGTCGAATCAAGCCGACAGCGACGCTTCCCGCATCTTCAAGTGGAATATGTCGGAATAAGCCAGTACATGCCGACAGTAAGCGTCCGGATTGGCGACGACGAGAAGGCGGAGCTGGACGAAGTCGCCGCGTTGCTCGAACAGGACAGGAGCACGACTATGCGGCAGGCGCTTCGTGAAGGTATCGAAACCCTCCGTACCAGGCACGCCGTCGAGCGCTACCAGAGCGACGACGTGTCGGTCAACCAGGCCGCGCGGCTGGCGGGCGTCTCGATTGCCGAGTGGCTCGAAATCGCCCACGACCGCGGGCTCACGACCCAACTCGACGAGACAGAGCTGTCCTTCGACGCAGAGCGCGCCCGGGAGCTGTGACCATGCGCGTCTACGTCGACGCGACGCCGCTGTACGACCTCGGACAGGTCGGCGACCTCGACCTGCTCGGCGTCGTCGACGGCGACCTCGCTGTCCCCCAGGCGGTCGTCGACCAGGTGACAGTCGAGCCCGCCGCGACGAATCTCGACCGGTTTCTCGCCGAGCACGCGGTCGACACGACACCCCCAGCCGAGGAGTATCTCGACGACGCCGCCAATCTGCTCGATGCGAACAGAGGGACGAGCGACGTACATCTGGTCGCCGGCCTGCTGGCGTCCCGAGACCGCGGCGAAAAGCGCGCGCTCGTCTCTGATGACCGCCGGCTCCGGGCCGTCGCGGACGGCCTCGGGGCGACCGTCACCGGCACCTTCGGTATCGTCGTCCGCGCGTCACTGGAGGACAAGTACTTCTCGACGACACAGGCAAAGCGGGTCATCCGCCGGACCGACCACCACGGCCTCCAGATGACCGGTCGCCTGCGAGAGCGTGCCATTGGTGAAGTGGACTAGCAGGTTTATTCTGTCGACACGAAGACGACATCAAGTAGTGAGTCGGACGAGCGCAAAACAGGCAATCCAGTCCCCGTCGGCTTCGGGGTCGGGAACACCGAGTTCTGCGGCGTACACGCCAGGGTCGAGCGCTGGCTCGGTTCGGACCGAGTCGACTGTTTCCATGAACGACCACGAGTGTGTCGACTCTGGTGGAACGGTCACGTGACCGTTGCCGGAGCGTTCCTGGTCGAGAGCGGTCCACGAGGAGTCGGGATTGTGCCAGAGTCGCCAACTGTGCGGGTTGAACGAGAGCGCCGTCGCGGACTGGTTGTGCAGGGTCACCGTTATCTCCTCTGTCGGAGTTCCAGCGTCGAGAGTGGCTGCTGACGGCGACGGGTCGAGGTACACCGTCTCCGTCTCGACGGTGTGCGAGCAGACAGAACTCGCGCGGTCGGTCTCGGCCGGTGGACACGACTGTGGCGGAATCTCGGGCGGCTCGTCCGCATCAGTAGCCCCCGTGTCGTCGAGACATCCGGCCAGTGCGACGGTCGACCCACCTCCCAAGCAAGCGAGGAACGTACGACGGTTCATATTGGCAACGACGGGTGACACTCAAAAAGAACAGACGAACGGTCAAACCGCCGTTTGACCGTCAGAATGTCGGACAGCAAAACCGCCGGCGGTCCACGATGAGAGCCGCTGGCGGTCTCGCGGGAACACCGCCACTCCGCTCGACAGGGACGGTTTCGCCTACGGACTCAGCCGTTGCCTGTCTCGCGGGAACAGCACGGCCTCGCGGATGTTGTCCAGTCCGAGCATCGTCATCACGAGGCGCTCGCCGCCGAGTCCCCAGCCGGCGTGGGGTGGCATACCATATCGGAACATCTTCGTGTAGTACTCGAAGGCCTCGGGGTCGAGTCCCTGCTGTTCGAAGCCGGCGACGAGGTGTTCGTAGCGGTGTTCACGCTGGCCGCCCGAGACGAGCTCCATCGAGGGGTGCATCAGGTCGAAGCCGGTCGAGAGCTGCTCGTCGTCCTCTTTGTCCTTGATGTAGAAGGGCTTGATTTCGCTTGGCCACTCGGTGATGAAGTAGTGCTGTCCCATCTCCTCGCCGAGCGCGCGCTCGCCCTCGGTCGGCAGGTCGTCGCCCCAGACGAGCTGTTCGTCGAGTTCGCCCGTGGCGTTGATGCGCTCGATTGCCTCCTCGTAGCTCAGGCGCGGGAAGCTCTCCTCGGGCACCTCGAAGGTTTCGGCCAGCCCGAGCGTCTCAAGCTCCGTGGCGCAGTTCTCGGCGACGCCCTCGTAGGCCGCGCGAACGACCGTCTCGCAGGCGTCCATGGCGTCGGACTCGTCGAAGAAGGCCGACTCGAAGTCGATGGAGGTCGCCTCGTTGAGGTGTCGCGGCGTGTTGTGTTCCTCGGCGCGGAAGATGGGGCCGATTTCGAAGACCCGCTCCAGCCCGGAGCCGACCATCAGCTGTTTGAACAGCTGTGGGCTCTGGTTCATGAACGCCTCCTGTCCGAAGTAGGTAATCGGGAACAGCTCGGTGCCGCCTTCGGTTCCCGTGGCGACGATTTTCGGCGTGTTAATCTCCGTACAGCCAAGCCCGCGGAACGCCTCGCGCACCGAGCGCAGCAACTCTGCGCGAATCTCGAAGATGGCTTTGACCTCGTCTTTCCGGAGGTCGAGCGTGCGGTTGTCCAGCCGGGTCGGGAGTTCGGCGTCGACCTTTCCGGAGGGGTCGAGGGGCAGTTCGGGGTCGGCTTCGGCGACGACCTCGACGCTCTCGGGGACGATTTCGACGCCCGTCGGGGCGCGTTCTTCTTCCTCGACTGCACCGGCCACCCTGATGACGCTTTCGCGGTGGACACCCAGCCCGGTCTCGACGAGGTCGTCGTCCATCTCGTCTTTCTCGAATTTGACCTGAATCTTCCCGGTCGTGTCTCGGAGAATGAGGAATGCGATGCCACCGAGGTCTCGAATCTCGTGGACCCACCCGGCGACGGTCGCCTCGTCGCCCGGCTCGGCGTCTGCCGTGTACGTGCGTTCGTCCATACTCTTCGTTCAAAGTGCCGTTACTTAAGAACAGTCTTTCACTGTTGGGGTGTGCTGTCGGTGACGAGACCTAGCCGGCAAGCTCAGCCTGCCACTCGCGGACCGTCTCGGCGGTGACGCCCTGGGTCCGCTGGGCGAGGTCGTCGGGGTCGACATCTGTGAGGTCTTCCGGCGAATCGACGCCGGCGTCGGCGAGTTTCTCGGCGGTCGCCGGGCCGACGCCGTTCAGGTCTTCGAGGTCGTCGATTGCCTGGCGGGCCTGGTACTCCTGGTAGTTACAGACCGGACACCCAAGCTCCCAGGGCTCGTCGCCGTCCTGGACCACGAGTTCGGGGAGGTCGTGCTCCTCGCAGTACTCGTCGGTGATTTCGATGTCGCCCCGGCGGGGCAGGGGCAGCGAGTACTCACAATCCGGATAGCGGGTACAGCCCGCGAGCCGCGAGCCAGAGCGGAGCTGTTTGATGGCGAGTTCGCCGTCGTGTTCCCCTCCACACTCGGGACAGGCTCCAAGGATGCGGTCCTCGCTCTCGTCGGCCTCGGCGGCGGCACACCGGGGACAGCCGTGGACGAACGTGTCCCGGCCCGCGAGCATCTTCACGTGGTTGGTGTCGTGGTCCTCACAGTGCTCCTCGAGCACGAGCGGCTCGCCGGTGCTTGGCAGCGGCAGCGTGAACCGACAGTCAGGGAAGCCGTCACAGCCGACGAAATACGACCCCTGACGGCTGCGCCGGACCAGCAGTTCGTCGCCACACTCCGGACACGGTCCCAGCCGACGGTCGGCCTTGAGCGACTCCTGGAGGTGGTCGCCGATTTCCTCCTGTGACTCGCGCAGTTCCGCGAACACCCGCCGGAGCATCTCTCTCGACTCCTCGGTCACTTCCTCGTAGGTCGCCTCGCCCTCGGCGATAGCGGTCATGTCGCGTTCGAGCTGGGCGGTCATCTCCTCGCTGACGACGAGGTCGGCAAACGCCTCGGCGGCGTCGACGACTGCCTCGGCCAGTTTCGTCGGCTGGGGCGGGTCGTCCTCGATGTACCCCCGGTCGTAGAGTTTCTCGATGATGTGGTGACGGGTCGCCTTCGTCCCGATACCCATCTTCTCCATCTGCTTGATGAGCCGAGACTGGCCGTACCGCCGGGGCGGTTGGGTCTCTTTCTCGGCGAGGTCGACATCCGCGATAGCGAGCGTTTCCCCCTCTTCGAGGTCCGGAACGACGTTTTCGCTGGCGCTACTGTACGGATAGACCGCGTGATACCCCTCCTCGACGAGACGTTTGCCGTTTGCCTTGAGCGTGTGCCCGTCGGCCTCGGCGACGACGCGGAGATGCTCCCAGGTCGCGGCCTCTGCCACCGTGGCGAAAAACCGCCGGACGATGAGTTCGTAGACGTTCCACTCGTCCTCCTCAAGGTCGCCCCACGCCGGCAACTCGCCGGTCGGATGAATCGGCGGGTGGTCTGTGGTCTCCTCGTCGCCTTCGGTCGGTTCGATGTCCTCCAGAGCGAGCAGCGACTCCGCGTCGTCGCCGAACTCGTCGGTCCCGACAAACGAATCGAGCAACGCTTCGGGGTCGAGGTCGTCCGGGTAGACCGTGTTGTCGGTCCGCGGGTAGGTGACATAGCCGGCCGTATAGAGGTCCTCCGCGATGGACATCGCCCGCTGTGCGGAGTATCCCAGCGAACCCGCAGCGCTGATGAAAGCCGTCGTATTGAACGGGTCGGGTGGCGAGTCCGTCCGTGTTCGACGGGAAACACTGGTGACGGTCGCGGTATCGGCGCTCTCGACTGTCTCGTTGACGGTCGTCGCGACTTCCTCGTCCCAGACCCGTTCGGCCTCGCTGCCGTCGTCGTCGTAGAAATACTGTGCCTCGAAGGTATCGCCGTCTTTGGTCAGGTCGGCGAACAGCTCCCAGTACGTTTCGGGGTCGAAGGCCTCGATTTCGCGCTCGCGGTCGACGATGAGCTTCAGCGTCGGCGACTGGACCCGGCCGACAGAGATGAAGTCGTTGCCGAGCTGGCGAGCGGAAAGCGAGAGAAACCGGGTGAGTGCGGCCCCCCAGATGAGGTCGATGACCTGCCGGGCCTCGCCGGCGGCCGCGAGGTCGAAATCCAGGTCGTCGGGGTTGTCGAACGCCTCGTGGACCTCGCGGTCGGTAATCGAGGAGAACCGGACGCGCTCGATTGGGCCGTCGAACACCTCGCGAACGAGTTCGTATGCCTCTTTCCCGATGAGTTCGCCCTCGCGGTCGTAGTCAGTCGCGATGACGACCTCGTCGGCCTCGGCGGCCAGCTCCGACAGCGTGCGGACGATGTTCTCCTGTGTCGGCTCGGTGACCACCTCGGCGTCGATGAGTTCGACCGGCTCGACGTCCCGCCAGTTCTCGTACTCTGGCGGGAAATCCAGCCCGACGACGTGACCAGAGAGGCCGACGACACGGGTGCCGCCCCAGCGATACACGTTCACGCCGTTTCGCCTCTCGGCGTCGGCAGTTCCGTCGCTCAGAATGTCCGCGATTCGGCGCGCAGCGTTGTCTTTCTCGGTGATAATAACTCTCACGGGGGCCACCTCGTTATCGGTGTTAGGCCGGGTTGCCTCCTAAAGACTTTCGAGAAACCACCTGACAGTATCACAGGCATATCACGGCGCGACGACCGCCGGCTGTCGACAACTCAGCTAGAATGTCGATGGAATGGTACGTGATAATACCTTTATGGGCTTCCTGACTAGATAGCCTGTACGGCGCCGCAAACAGACTGGTGGTACGATAGATGGAGCGAAACGAGCAGGCCGAATCAGAGCGTGTCGACTCACAGCTCGACAGCGAGCGCCTCGAACAGCTTCACCGAGCAACCACGGCCCTGTATGCGTCCGACAGCATCGAGGAAAGTGCCTGCCAAACGGTATCGACGGCGACCGAGATTCTGGGGTTCGACGGCTGTCTCATCGCCAAGGCAGACCGCGAGAGCGAGATGTTCGAGGTGGTCGCCGTCGAGCGGGCCGACGACCTCGAACCCGGTGACAGGCCACTCGGTATCGACGAGGGAATCGTGGGAGCGGCGTTCTCCGCAGACGAATCTCGCATCGACAACGACATTACAGAGATGAGAGAGGCGGCACAGAACGATGGGCAAGTCAAGAGCGTGCTCACAGTTCCAGTCGGCGGCTGGGGGGCGTTCCAGGCAATCGGCGAACAGACGGGGGCTTTCGACCAGGAAGACCGCAGGCTGGTCGAGTTACTCGTTGCGCCGCTGGCGACGACAATCGAGCGCATTCAACGAGAGACCACACTCGAACAGCGGACCGCAGCGCTCGAACGGCAAAACGAGCAGATAGAGGCCGTCCACGCCGTTTCGACGGCAATGAAACTCACCACCGAGAAAGACGATATCTACGACCTGTTCGTCGAAACCGTCGAGCAAGTCCTCGACATCGCTATCTGTACGCTCGACGAGCGGGTGGGTGATGTACTGAAGACGCGGGCAGTCGGCTCGACGATGAACCTCGAAGATTTCTATACGGAGACGCCACTGGACCAGTCGGGGAGTCTCGCAGTCGAGTCCTACGACCGGGGCGAGACCGTCGTCGTCGACGACCTGAACCAGACCAAGTACCGGGCGGCGAGTTCCGACTATCAGTCGGTTATCAGTGTGCCACTCGGGAAGTGGGGGATATTCCAGGCGGCAACACGGGAGCGAGACGCCTTCGACGAGACCGACCGCCAGATTATCGAGTTACTCGCCGACTCGGCCGAAGCCGCAATCGAGCGAATAGAGCGCCAGAAAGAGCTACAGCGCCGGGCGCGCAAGCTCGAGGCACAAAACGAGCGGCTCGACCAGTTCGCCAGCCGACTGAGCCACGAGATGCGAAACCCGCTGAGTGTCCTCGAAGCGCGGCTCTCGCTCGCCAGAGACACCGGCGACGCAGAGCATTTCGAACACATGGAACGGTCGATTCAGCGGATGAGCCGTCTCATCGACGACACACTCGCGCTGGCGCGTGAGGGGAGCGCCGAGGTCATGGTCGAACCCGTCAGGCTGGACCGCCTCGTGACCGAGTGCTGGCAACACATCCGAACGCCGAACACGGAACTCGTCGTCGACACAGAGGCGACGGTGCGTGCCGACACCGACCGCCTCCACCAGCTACTCGCGAATCTCCTTCGCAACGCTGTCGAGCACACCGGCAACGGCGTCACCGTCACCGTTGGCTCCTTCGAGGAGGGGTTTTTCATCGAGGACGACGGCTCCGGCATCCCGCCCAGCGACCGCGAGGCCGTCCTCACGAGCGGGACAACCAACCTCGCACACGGGACCGGTCTCGGACTCGCAGTCGTCAGGCGGGTGGTCGAAGACCACGGCTGGTCGCTTCTTGTCACCGAGAGCGAGAGCGGCGGCGCACGGTTCGAAATCCGCGATGTCGCCGTCGACACCTGACTACGCGTCGAACAGTCCAGCGACGTCGTCTGCACGCTGTGCCCGCTTTTGTGTGTGTTCCGAGAGTCGCTGAGCGATGATGGGGCGCTGTGTGGGTGTTCTCGTGAAATCGAACAACAGCGTCACGAACGGGCTGGCCGTCTGTCCGTCGTCGAGGTCCGCCCGCGCGAACGTGGCCGCCTGCTCGATGACTCCCGTGTCGTAGTCGTGTTCCTCGGCAAGGACTTCGGCGGCGACTGTCGTCGGCTCGAAGGCCAGGTCTGCAAGCGCGATAGCGTCTCCGTCGATGGTCAGTGCCGGCGGCTGGCCGCGCTCTATGCGTTCGGGGTCCGTTGCGAGGGCGGCGAGAAAGCGTCTCGCGTCGGCCACGTCGAGCCCGCGGTAGGTTGCCGGAACAGCCCCGAGATAGTCGCGGGCACTGCTCGCCAGCCCGGTTGCTCCGCTCCAGTTGCGAGTACGGGCGTGGTGGACAGCAGCGGTGAACTGGATGAGCCCGTGGAGGAACTGCTCGTCGTCGGTCCCCTGTTCGAGGTCGAGCCAGTGGTCCTCCCAGGCGTCGTGGGCCGCGTGGTACTGGCCGGCGTTGTAGACCGCGACGCCGGCGCGCAGGTGCGACTCCATGCGCCACCCTTCGGGTTCAAGCCTCTAAATCCCTCCGTGAGTCAGTGCGTGGCGGTCTCGTCACCCGGTGTGACCGCACGACGACGAAGCCGTCGTTCCTGTGAACGAATGCGGTAAGGGTTTCAGCGGTCATCTCGAGTCGCCGGTATGCAGCGGACTCGACGACAGTTGCTCGCAACAGCCGGCACAATCTCGATTGCTTCGCTCGCTGGATGTCGCGACGACGACGAGACCGAGGCCAACGGTGAGACCGGCGTCGACGGCGAGGACACGGCGAAGACAGCGAACGGCACTGACGACGGTGACGGGCCGACGTTGGTCCAGCCGTTACAACAGCAGGCAAAGCTCAGCCCCGACGACGAGGAGGAAGATTTCTTCGGCCACGAGGTCGCCGTGTCTGCGGACGGGACGACTGCTGTCGTCGGAGCGGTCGGCGACGATACCGGAGACGGGAGCGACGCTGGCTCGCTGTCTGTGTTCTCGCGCGACGAGGGCGGCTGGCAACAGCAGGCCAGGCTCGTCGCCGGCGACGGTGAGGAGAATGACGAACTCGGCGACGCCGTTTCACTATCGGCAGACGGCACGAGTGTCGTCGCTGGAGCCACTGGAAGCGACCGCAACGGGCAGAACGCGGGAGCGGCCTACGTGTTCACACAGACAGAGGAGGGGTGGGAACGACAGACCGCACTCGTTCCCGACGACGGCGACGAAAACGACCGGTTCGGCGCGTCGGCTGCGGTTTCGAACGACGGGACGACAGCCGTCGTCGGTGCCAGCCTGGACGACGACCCGAACGGCACGGAAGGCGGCTCAGCGTATGTGTTCTCGCGTGTCGATGGTAGCTGGCAACAGCAGGCGAGACTCGCCCCAGCCGACGGCGACACAGCGGAGAACTTCGGCAGGTCAGTCGCACTCTCGGGCGATGGCAAAAACGCGGTAGTCGGCTGTCCCGGCGACGGCAGCCAGGAGTCCCCGCTACGCGGGTCAGCGTACGTGTTCGCGCGGGCTGACGGTGAGTGGCAACAGCAGACCGCGCTTCTCGCCGACGACGGCGACACGGGCGACGAACTAGGTTACAGCGTCGCGGTATCGGGTGACGGCACGACCGCCGTCGTCGGAGCCCGCCGCGAGGAAGAGCCAAACGGCCAGAACGCAGGCGCTGCCTACGTGTTCACACGAGGCGGAGACGACTGGCAACAGCAGACAAAACTCACCGCCAGCAACGGTGAGCCGGGCGATTTCTTCGGTGGGGCAGTGACCGTCTCCGACGGCGGAGAGACCGCTGTCGTCGGTGCCACGCTCGGCAGCGACGTGCGCGGCGTGACCGGCGCGGCGTTCCTGTTCTCGCGGGTCGGTGAGAGCTGGCAACAGCAGGCCGCACTCTCGCCCGCCGAGGGCAACGCCAGCGACGCATTCGGCGAGGCTGTTGCGGTCTCGGCCGACAGCGAAACGGCCGTCGTCGGGGCACCAGGGCGGAACGTGCCATCGGGCGAGCCAGCGGGCTCAGTGTACGTGTTCGCCTGAATCAGTCACAGAGAGGGTTCAGCCGTCGAGACCGTCGATGAGTGTCTCCAGAGTTTCGACGTGGTCCTCGAACAGTTCGTTCCCCTCGTCGGTGAGCTCGTATGTCGTCTGTGGTTTCCGGTCGACGAACTCCTTTTCGACCACGACGGCTCTCTCGGACTCCATCGTCTGGAGGTGACTGGACAGGTTCCCCTCGGTCACGTCGAGAGCGGTGACGAGTTCGGTAAACGGCGAGCGGCCGTGGCGGTAGAGATACGCGAATATTTGCAGTCGCGTCGGCTGGTGGACGAGCTTGTCGAACTCCATGCTTACTTGAGTACGAGATAGGACACGCCGGCGTGAACCGCATAGATGACGCCGAAGGTCGCGTACCCCCACGTCTCCAGAGCGTCGACGTTTGGCATCACCGCTGCGAGCGCCAACATCCACATGCCGCCGACGTAGAAGGCCCACCGGTCGCGTCGTCGGATGTAGTAGGCCCGCAGTGCCTCACCGACGACGAGATACGCGACGCCGATGAGTCCGACGATGAGGCTAAACAGCAGAATCTGGGCGGCCTCGGCCGATAGCGTGTCGAGCGCCGGGTCGAGCGTGAACAGAAAGACCACGTACAGCCCAAATACCGACAGCCAGAGCACACCGAGTCTGGGTTTCGCGTCGGGGTTCGTAGCCTCGACGTCGTCTGTTTTCCACCACTGATAGAGCCAGGCCCCGCCCAGCGGCACCCACCACGCGACGGCGTGTAGCGAGCCCGACAGCTCACGGAGCGCGATGAGCTGTGAGGCAGTCGAAGCGAGCAAGACCGCAACCCCGAAAACCAGCCAGAGCTGGAACTGGCCGGGATAGCGTTCTTGGAGGCCCATCGCGTCCTTTATCTGGGCCACCTCCTCCCGGAGCAGTTCGGGGTCGATTTCGGTGTCCCCGCTCATCGTGTGCCCCTGAGATGGACGTAGTAATTGAACATATCGGTGTAGGTCGGCTCTCGGACCTGGACGGCGGTTCCCTCGTCACCGGTCACCCGTTCGGGGTCGACGCCCTCGCGCAGGAAGCCACGGCGGTGAATCTCGCCCTCGAACAGCCGACCGTCTCGGACGGCGTCGGCGATGTCTGCCGGCCCCTCGGCGAGCACCACAGGCGGCACCGCCGCCAGTAACGCCTCGGGCGAGTCGACAGCAGTGACACCATCGTCGGTGACGACGGCGATAGTGTCCGCGAGTTCGGCGTCGGCGGGCAAGTGACTGGAGACCAGAATCGTCTCGCCGGCCTCGCGGCGGTCGGCGAGCAGCGAGTGGAGTTGCTCGACGGTGGTCATATCGAGGGCCGCGGTCGGCTCGTCGAGCAGATACAGCGACACGTCGACGCTCAGCGAGATGGCGAGTTCGAGCTTTCGTTTCATTCCGCCCGAGTAGTCGCCCACCTCCATCTCCAGGGCCTCGGTCTCGAAGTCGAGGGTCTCCAGAATCGCCTCGACCTCGTCGGTCGAGTGGGGATGGAGGTCCCGGAAAAAGGCGACGTTCTCGCGGCCGGTCAGTTCGTCGACGAGCATCGCGTCCTGGAGCATGAAACTCAGCGACTCGGCGGCCGCGCCCGGCGAGGCACCGAAGACGGTGACCTCGCCGTCGTCGGGATGTAACCCGCCCGCGATACACGACAGCAGGATGGTCTTCCCGACGCCGTTTGGTCCCATGAGAAGCGTAATCTCGCCGTCGGGCACGTCGAGGTCGACGCCGGCGAGCACGTCGCCGTTCCCGAAATCTTTCCGGAGTCCGCGGACGCTGACAGCTGGGGTCGTCACGGTCACTCACCCCCCTCGCCGCTGTAGACGGCTCTGTCCATCAGATACGCGGCGGCACCGCCGAACACGAGCGCCCACGTCGTAAGCAGCGCGACGAACCCGAGGCCCACCGGAAGCGCCGGCGGCGTGAGTCCGGCCTGTTCGACGCCCGCAGGTGTCGTCGCGGGAATCTCGGTCAGATGCCAGGTCTGGAGACGTGTCGCCAGCGAGTTCGGCGCGACGTTGACGAGCCAGTGACTCTCCTCGGGGAGCAGCGCCGGCGACGTGCCGTTGTAGCCGGTGAGGAAGAAACTGACCAGCAAAATAGCGTTCGTGATGCCGACGACCAGTTCGGAGTCCTCGACCAGTCGGGTCACCAGTACCGCGACGGAGACCCCGACGAGCGAGAACAGAAGAAAGGAGCCGACGACGACCGGAATCGACCCCGGTCCCCGGAGCGTGTAGGCGGCCCCGTCGACCAGGCCAACGAGTAACACCAGCACGTACGCGACGGCCGCGACCGCGACGCCAGCGAGATACCGCCCCGCGAAATCCGCGCTGGGGGCGACCGGCAGCGACCGGAGTTTCCGGTACCGTTTCGCCGTCAGGTCGGCGCTGAGTCCACCCGCAAAGGCGACCAGCGTCACCGTGAGGACACCAAAGAGGCCGAGCGAGACCGCCGTCGACCCCTTCACGTCCGCGAGCGTCGCCGCCCCGCCGACCTCCTCGGCGTCGGGGAGAAAGACGAGACTCGTCAGGAAATACCAGAAGGCGGGGAAGCCAAATCCCCAGATAATCGTCGCTTTCGTGCGCAGCATCGCGCGAAGGTTCCGGAGCGCGAACGCCTTCGTCTGTGTGACCCACTGACCTGCCGTCGGACCGTCTCCAAGTGCTTCTGTCTGCCCGTGTTCTGAATTCGATGCCATGTATTGGTGTTTGCTACGTCCATTTGCGCTAACAAATACTTTGCCACCGAGTTTACATAGTAATACAAAGTGCTGTATTTTACAAACCACAAGACAGAGCCGTATCGGCAGAGAACCACGCCGCCACCGGCAGCACGAACCGGTGAAATGGTCACCGAAGTGAACGTCACCGTTATAGACATCCGAGCCGAGAGATACAGGTAACACCTGTCCGCAGACCGGAGGAACATGCCCACCGACGACACACCGGAAACGACCCGAAGCCGGGCACGTATCGCCCTCGTCGCGGGATGCGTGCTGACGGCCGTCCTCGCCGCCTTGCTCGCCCCCGGGCTCGCCGCAGGCGACATCGCTGGCACACCCATCGACAGCATCCTGCCCGGCGAGCCGTTCAAAGGCAGCGGTGCCGGCGACGGCGGCTTCGGCGCGCTCAATCCCGGCGACGAAACCGGCGTCGGCGGCGATACCGGCCTCGACAGGGACACCTTCGCGTCGAACGATACGGCGGTCCACTTCGAGGTAGAGAGTTCCGAGCCGGCGTACTGGCGGACCGGGTCATACGACACCTACACCGGCGGCGGCTGGGAGCGCACCACAGAGTCGACAGCGTACGAACCGCCGCTCTCTCCCGCCGGGTTGACCAACGGCACCGTCGAGTTCGACCTCACACTCGAACAGCCCGCGACGGCGATTCCGACAGTCTGGCAGCCCCGGCGCATCGAGGGCGTCGACGGGCTGGAGGTCACCGACGGCGGTGCTATCCGCGCCACGGAGGCCGTCGACGCCGGAACGACAATCACCGGCGTGAGTCGCTCCCAGGTCAACGACGTGAACGTACTCCGGGCCGCTGGCGAGGACTACCCCGCGGAACTGGCCGAGCGATACACTCAACTGCCCGGAGACACGCCCGAGCGGGTCGAACGGTTCACCGAGGAGTTGACGACCGACGACGAAACGCCGTACGACACGGCGACGACGATACAGCAGTGGCTCCGGTCCCAGAAGGAGTACTCGCTCCAGGCAGACGAACAGAGCGGCAACATCGCCGATACCTTCATTTTCGAGATGGAGGCGGGCTACTGCGAGTACTTCGCCACGGCGATGACGACGATGCTGCGCTCACAGGACATCCCGGCCCGGTACGTAGTCGGCTACTCGACGGGACAGCCGGTGGGCGAGAACAGCTACGAGGTCCGCGGGATGAACGCCCACGCCTGGGTCGAGGCCTACTTCCCCGATGTCGGCTGGGTGAAATTCGACCCGACGCCGGGTGGTAGCCGCCTCGACAGTCAGTCCGACGTCCTCGAAGAGGAACTCGGCGAGGACGTCGACCTCGAAGAACCGGGCAGTCCCGGCGAGACCTTCGAGCCAGGCAGCGTGACCCAGGAGACAGAGCCAGACGACCCCGAGGACGACGAGAGCGACGGTCAGTTCGATATCTCGCTGAACCGGACGGCGGTCCCCGGCCTGCCTGTGAGCGTCGAAGTGACGAACAACGGCGAGTTCGTCTCAGACATCGTGGTAACGGTCAACGGCGAGCGAATCGGCACCACAGACGAGGACGGAGCGGTGACGTTCACCGTCCCCGACACCGAGGAGCTCCGAATCAGTGCCAGCATTCTGGATGTCAGTGACGATGGGAACCTGACCGCTCGAAGCGTCTCGACCGCACCGCTTGCCACCGGCCGGCTGTTCAGTAACGCCGCCGGTGACGCCCTCTCCCGGGTCCAGAACATCACCAACGGAACCTCATTGCCCGGCCCGGAATCGAATACGACAGTCGCCGTCGAGCGAGACGCGAGTCTCAGTCTGGCGGGCGATATCCGACCCGCCCAGAACGTCAGCGTAAGCGTCACTGTCGGCGGTGTTGCGATTCCAGACGCGACAGTTACCCTCGACGGCGCGCCGGTCGGGACGACAGACGCCAGCGGACGGGCGACGGTCACGCTTCCAGACTCACCGGGGAACGCGACACTGGCCGCCGAGCGTGGCTCTATCTCCGGGCAGAGGACGGTCACGATTCCGGGTCTCGACCTCACCGTGTCGACGGGTGCAGTGCCACTCCCGTTTGCGCCCGCGACGGCGACAGTCACCGCCGGCGACGACCCTGTCGCGGGTGCGCCGGTCATGGTCGACGGCGAACAGGTCGCCACGACGGGGCCTGACGGGACTGCCGATATTCGGCTCTCTATTGGCCCGTCCGCGACCGTGGAAGCCAGCAGGTACGGACTGACCGACAGCGCGACCGTCGACGGACTCCTCCGGAATGCCGCCCTCGTCGGCGGCGGCCTCGCGGTCGTTGTCTCGGTGCCGGCAGTGCTCGTCTATCGTCGAGACCTTTCGGCCCGGAGAACCGCCGCGGCCATTACACAGGCCGCCGAGCGGGCGCTGGTCGCAACACCGCTTGCGCTCCTGTGGGGCGTGCGACGCGGCACGGCGCTGGTCGCTGCCGTCCCGCCCCGACTCAAGCAGACGGCGGCATACCTGCGCGACGCGGTCCGTGGGCGAGTCAGCCTCGGCGAACTCAAAGCGGCATTTGTCGCCTGGCTGGCGACAAAGCGGGGCCGCGCTGGGGCCGTCGGTACCGCGGCCGAGAGCGAGCGGGTCGACATCTCAGGCGGCATTCAACGGGCATGGGCAGAGTTTCTCACGCGCCTCAGCGTCGAAGACCCCGGCGCGTACACGCCGCGTGAGTTGGCCGTCCACGCGGTCGAGGAGGACGGCCACCCCGCCGAGGCAGTCCAGGCACTGTTGACGGCCTTCCGGGCGGTCGAGTACGGGTCACAGCCGCCAAAAGCCCACCTCGACAGGGCCGAACGCGCACTCGACCGACTCGGCGAGCCGACGACCCAAGCACCCGAGAGCGTCTCGACCGACGGCGGACAGGACGGTCACTCGCCTGAGACGGTACACCCTGGCCAGCCGGACGGCGACGGGGGGACCGAATAGATGCGCCCGCGGACCGCGCTTTTTGGAGCCGTGGGGACGGTAGCGACGGTTGTCGGGACGGGGCTGTTAGTCGCGCCGGGACTCTTGCTCGGATTCGGCCCGCTATCGGCGGCCGTAGACGCGGTCGCAGGTATCGAGAGGACGCGGATTGGGCTGGCCGCCGGCGCGCTCGTCTTCGCGGCACTGGCAGTTACCGCGCGGTCGTCGTCCGAGGGGACGACACCGTCGAGTGTCGACGCGCGGTTCGACCGAGTCACGACAGCGCCGCCAGAGCAGGCAACGGTCAGTCCGGGCGCGCTCACCGGCGGCACACTCGACAGCGACACAGAGCAGGCAATCGAGGAAGGAGGGGCGGCGTTTCGTGACGTGCGGGCGTACCTGTACGAGGTCGCCGTGAGCGCGTACGCAGAGCGGATGGCCGTCTCGGAAGCAAAGGCAACGGCCGCGGTCGACCGTGGCCAGTGGACGGACGACCCCGTGGCGGCCTACGTCCTCGGCGAGAGTCAGGCCCCGCCGATAGCGCGAGTGCGCCGCTGGCTCGTCCCGACGCGGGAGCGTGAACGCCGCATCCGCCGGACCGTCGCCGCCATCGAGGAGGTGACCTACCGATGAGCTACAGCCGAGTTCCGCGGTGGACAGTCGGCCTGCTCGCGACGCTCGCGCTCGTGGCAGTCGGGCTATTGTACGCAAACGGAGCCCTGCTCGCCGCGGCGCTGGTTCCGCTTGCGTACGTGATTTACGGAACCGTCTCGACGTTGCCCGACGACCGGACGCTGCGCGTCGAGCGACGCGTCGAGTCGGCGATGCCAGCCCCCGGCAGCCCGGTCGACGTGACCCTCACCGTCGAAAACGAGGGCGGGCAGGTACTCCCAGACGTGCGCGTCGTCGACGGTGTCCCGGACGAACTCGTCGTGACCGAAGGGACGGCACGGCTGTGTGCCTCCCTCTCGCCGGGTGAGTGCCAGACGTGTCGCTACACCGTCGTCGCCAGACAGGGGACCTACACCTTCGACCGGCCGGTCGCCCGACTGCGCTCGCTGGCTGGGAGCGTCCGTCAGACGACGGAACTCGACGCCGACGGCGACGACGAACTGGTCGCTGTCTCGCCGCTCGAAGCAGGGCCAAAACAGACACAGACGACGCCACACACGGGACCGGTCACGGCCGACAGCGGCGGCAGCGGACTGGAGTTTCACTCGACCCGACAGTACAGGCAGGGTGACCCGGTGAACCGCATCGACTGGCACCACGTCGCCAAAACCGGCGATTTCATCACGGTGCAGTACCGCGAGCAAAAGACCAGCCGAACGGTACTCGTCGTCGACGCACGGCCGGTCAACCGCGTCACACCTGCCGCGGGATATCCGACTGCCGTCGCTCGGTCACGGTACGCCGCGGAGCGGCTCTACGAGACACTCACCGACGCCGGTATCGAGGTACGCGTCGCCGTCGTCGGGCTCACGGGAGATATCGAGGGCGTCACCCCCAACCCGTCGGGCATCGTCTGGGCCGGTCCGGGAACACAGACTGCACCGGAAACGGCGTTTGCGGCCGTGACACGCGCCGACACACAGCCCGACCGAGGCGTCCGCGAGCCGCCGCGTGCCGGGCCGGAGACGCCGCTATCGTGGGCCGACAGGGCTCCCGAGACGGCTATCAGGGCCGACGGGGGCGAGACGCCGGGCCTGCTTGCAGAGATTCCGTCCGACGCCCGTGTCGTGGTCTGCTCGCCGCTGGTCGACAACTGGCCGGTCGGTCTCTGTCACAGTCTGGGTGGCGAGCGCGAACTGGTCGTCGTCAGTCCCGACCCGGTCGGCACGCGCGCAGTCGGCCAGCGGCTCACGAACGTCGCCCGTCACCTCCGACTACGGGCGCTCGGGCGCACAGAGGCGTCGACGGTCGACTGGTCGCCAGAACAGCCCTTCGAAATCGCACTTCGCGACGCGCTTCCGGACCTCGTGACACACCGATGACTGGACAAGCGAACGACCGCGACCGCCAGCCGACCCGCCTCAGCGCCGCGCTCGCAGTCGGACTCACGGCGTTGACCGTGCTGGTGTTACTGTGGGAGCTAGACGATATCGCCTGGCCGGTGGCGCTGGGTGTCGTCGGCGCGGTCCTGTTCGGCCTGAGCTGTTGGCTGCTCGCCCGGGACCGCCTCGAACCCGTCGCGCGTCCGCTCGTGAGCCTCCTCGCACTCCCGGTCGCAATCGGCCTGTTCGGGAGCGGTGCCCTCGCGGCGCTGTTGCTGGCGTCGCGGCTGTTCCCCGTCCCCGAGGTGGCGCTGTTCTCGACGACGGCACTGCGCATCGCCGGTCACGTCGGTGTCGTTCTCGGGGTCGTCCTGGCGGTTCTGGGTATCTCACTCGGCGCTCGGACGCGCGTCACGCCGGCCGTTCTCAGGCAGTACGGGCAGACGACCTTTCTGACCGCGCTCGTACCCGGGCTGTTCTGTGTCGCTGTCGTCGGCCAGACGCTTGTAGTCAGCCAGGACGGACCGAACGCGCTTGGTGGCGACATCGCCGGCCTCCTCTGGGAGTGGGTGACCGCTGCCGGCTCGCCGGTGTTCGCCTTCGCCGGTTTCCTGTTCACCGTCGCGCTCGCCGTGACAGGCGTCTTGGGAGCGGTCGTGGTCCTTCCCGTCGCCGAACTCGACGGGAGTTCGGCCGCCAAACGCCGCGAGAGTGCCCTGATTTCACGGCTGAGCCAGCTCGCGGCCGTCGTCATCGTCTTTCATCTGGCGGCCCTGGGGCTCGAACTCACACTGTCGACCGAGGAACTCGCGTCGCTGGTCGGACCGGCGGCCTACGACCTGCTCACTGGCGTTGCGAGAAGTCGGGTCCTTCGCCTGTTCTTGCTCGCCGTCGCAGCGCTCGCTCTCGGGTCGGCCGCGATAGCGCTCGTCACGCGCTGGCTCGCAAACCGTGCCGACCAACCCCTTGGTCGGGGTGTTGGCCCTGCTGCTGGCGGCGTCGTCATCACAGTAGTCGCCGTGACCGTCGCCGAGACGGTCTACGAGACGGTACTGGAGCTGGTCTTCGAGTCCCTGCCACAGGCGACCCAGAGCGACGTCGAACGGATGGCGACAGAGGCCGCCGCCACCTACGGCGAGGAGCTGTTCGTGGTCCTGCTTGCGTTCGTCCTCGTGACGGCCACGCTGTGTTTCATCGTCCTCCTCCGGCTGGCGCTCACGTTCGGCTATCTCCCCGAGACGGCCCCGGGGTTCGCACTCGCCAGCACCGGCCTGTTTCTGGCTGTCATCGCAGCCGGAACCGTCGGGGCACGCACCCCTGTCGTTTTCGGCGGTGTCGTCGCCAGCCTCATCGTCTGGGACGCGGGACAGTTCGGGGCGACACTCGGCAGGGAGGTCGGAACGACGACGGCGACCCGCGAGACAGAGTTACTCCATACCGGCGCGACCCTCGGCGTCGGACTCTGTGGCGTGGCTGCCGCGTGGGCGCTGTACGCCCAGGCCGAAACCGTTCTCTCGGTGGCCTCGGCGACCGAGTCGGTCGCACTCGTCGCGCTCGCCGTCGGTCTCGGGTCGTTCGTGATTGCACTGCGGTGACCTGTCTCGGTCACCGGCCGGGCTGGACAGCAGGCACCTCGACCTGTCGGAGGATGTCTTCGAGTACCGCCTCCCGGGTCGTCTCCCGCACGTCCGCCTCGGCGGTCAACACGAGACGGTGGGTGAACACCGGCGCGACCATCCGTTTCACGTCCTCTGGGACGACAAAATCACGACCGGCGAGTGTCGCCCGCGCTCGTGAGGCCTCGAACAGGCGCTGTGTGCCACGCGGCGAGACCCCGACGTCGACGCGCTCGTCCCTGCGGGTCCGGCGTGCGAGTTCGACCATGTAATCTCGCAGACGCGGGTCGACCGACACCTTTTCCGGGACGCTCTGGAGTGCCGGAATCTGCTCGCCGTCGACGACCTGCGTGACCGACGGCGTCTGTGAGGTTCGTTCGGCCCGCCGGTCGAGGATGCGACGCTCGCCTTCGGCGGCGGGGTAGCCGACAGAGGTCTTAATCATGAAGCGGTCGCGCTGGGCCTCCGGCAGGCCGAATGTGCCCTCCTGCTCGACCGGGTTCTGAGTGGCGATAACGAAAAAGGGGTCGGGCAGGTCGTGGGTCTGGCCGTCGACAGTCACCTGGTGTTCGCCCATCGCTTCGAGCAGGGCGGCCTGGGTCTTTGGCGGCGCACGGTTGATTTCGTCCGCGAGGACGACGTTGGCGAAAATCGGCCCCGGCGAGAACTCGAACTCGCCGGTCCCCTCACGGTAGATGTTCGACCCCGTGATATCCGCCGGCAGCAGGTCCGGCGTGAACTGAATCCGCTGGAAGGAGAGCCCGAGCGCCCGCGCGAAGCTCCGGGCGGTCAGCGTCTTTCCGGTGCCGGGCACGTCTTCGAGCAGGACGTGTCCCTTCGCCAGGATGCCAGCCATCGTCGTTTCGAGAAACGTCCGGTCTGCGATGACTGCCTCGCCGATTGCGTCGAGAATTCGACTCGACAGCGTGCCTGCCGTCTCGTGGTCCATGTCCCAACGTGGAGGGAGACCGTCAAAAATCTTCCACCTGGTTCGACCCGGATTTGAGCGGTGACGCTTATCACGACCGGGGCACACAATCGTCGTATGTCAGCACCAGACACACGGTTCAGCGTCGGCGACCAGACAGCCATCGTCACCGGCGCATCGAGCGGTATCGGGGAGGCGATTGCCGAGCAGTTTGCCCGCGACGGCGCGAACGTCGTCGTCTGTTCGCGCGAGCAGGGAAACGTCGACCCTGTCGCCGAAGGTCTTGCCGACACCGCGGGCGGGGCACTCGCCGTCGAATGTGACGTGACCGACCCGGCGGCCGTCGAGGCGCTGGTCGAGGCGACCGTCGCGGAGTTCGGCGGCGTCGACTGTCTCGTCAACAACGCCGGTGCGAGCTTCATGGCCGGCTTCGAGGACATCAGCGAGAACGGCTGGAAGACCATCGTCGACATCAACCTCCATGGCACCTACCACTGCACGCAGGCGGCCGGCGAGGCGCTCGCCGACGGCGGCGGCACGGTCGTCAATCTCGCGAGCGTCGCCGGCCAGCAGGGCGCACCCTACATGAGCCACTACGGCGCGGCGAAGGCGGGTGTCATCAACCTCACGAGCACGCTCGCCTACGAGTGGGCGGACGAGGGTGTCCGAGTGAACTGCATCGCCCCGGGGTTCGTGGCGACGCCGGGCGTCGAGGCGCAGATGGGTGTCACGGCCGAGGACGTCGACCGGGAGGAAGTCGACCGACAGATGGGTACCAGCGAGGAAATTGCCGATATCACGCGCTTTCTGGCAAGTCCTGCCTCGTCGTACATCGTCGGCGAGACGGTCACTGCCCGCGGCGTGCCCGACATCGCGGAGACGCCGGACTGAGAGGAAAGACCGCGAGTCGGTTCCGCCGTCGTATACTATCCGTGGCGGCGGCAGACGGTCGTCAGCAAAAATACCCGCACGACGAGACCCACCACGCGAGCGCTGTGGTACGCCAGGAGAGTCACAATCAGAGTACCGGAATTCACGGGGTATCGACCAATCTGGCCGGTAGCTTTATTGAGTTCCTTGGTATACGAAGGCATGAGATATATGAACGAGAATCGTACGTCTAGTAGGGACAGTTGGGCTGACAGACGCACGTTCTTGAAAGCGACGGGGACAGGCGTACTGGCGACCGGCCTCGCCGGCTGTATCGGTACGGAAGACGGCGATGACGGTGACGGCGGCGACGATAGCGACGGCGGGACGACCGACGGCGGGTCGAGTCCCGACAGCGTCACCTTCGGGCAGCCAGCGTCGTTGACCGGCACGTGGGACTTCCTGCAGCCGGCGGCATCGGCGGCGACCGACCTGGCAGTACAGGAGATTAACGACGCGGGCGGTCCGCTCGACGCCGAACTCACCGTAGACCGCCAGGACACGGCAGTCGAGACACAGCAGGCCCGGGAGACAGTCAGACAGTTCGTCAACAGCGGCGACGTTGCGGCCATCAACGGTCTGTTTTCGAGCGAAATCGAGCCGCTATGGGATTTCCTGCAAGACCAGGAGGTCCCGATTGTGACGCCGTGGCCGGGGTCGACGTTTCTCGACACGCGGGGCGGCGACAAGGGAACCGACGACATGGGTGACGACGAGTGGCTCTGGCGGACGGTCATCGGCGACACCGTTCACACTTCCGGCGCGGCCCGCGGGATGCTCGACGAGGCAGGCATCGAGAAAATGGCAATTCTCAGCGCGACGAGTGCCGGCGAGCAGGGGTGGACCGAGCAGTTTACCGACTGGTACGAACAACTCGGCGGCGAAATCGTCAAGACTGTCACCGCACAGGAAGGGCAGGCGTCGTATCAGAGCCAACTCAACGAACTGTTCGAGAGCGACTTCGACGCGTGGGCGCTCTCGTTTGCACTCGAAGACGCCATCACCATCATCCAAAACTGGAGCGACGGCGGCTACGGCGGGCAGCTTCTGATGGAAGATGGCCTCCGAGATACTGCCCTCATCGACGAGGTCGGCGAGACGGCCGAGGGAGCCTGGATAGCCGCGGGCAGTACCCAGGGGCCGAACTACGACCAGTTCCAGTCCAGCTATCAAGAGACCAGCGACGAGGACCTCCACACGTGGGCAGTCGCCGCCTACGATGCGACGAACGTCCTCGCACTTGCGGTCCATCACGCCGGAGACACCTCTCCCGAGGCAGTCCAACAGAGCATCGGCGACATCTCCCGGCCCGAGGGGACGACCGTCACGACCTTCGCCGAGGGGAAAGACGCCCTCGACAACGGCGAAGAAATCAACTACGAGGGTGCCGTCACCGACACCGACTTCACCGAACACGGAAACGTCTGGGGTGACGTCGTTGTCGAACGAATCACACCCGGTGGCTTCGAGACCGAGTTTACCATTCCAGCAGACGAGCTCAAAGAGGAGATAGACGAGTACTGACGAGTCGGCCAATATATGGAGATACCACTTGCACAGGAGGTTATCTTTGGTCTCGTTATCGGCTCGTATATCGCGCTCGGCGCCGTCGGGTTCACGCTGGTATACGGGCTCGTGAACATGATAAATTTCGCTCACGGCGAATTCATCACAATCGGCGCGTTCGCGGGGTATCTCGCGGTCGTCGTCGCCGGTCTCCCGCTTCCCGTGGGGATTCTCGTCGCGCTGGTCGCCACCGCGGTCGTCGGTTGGGGTATCGCTCGCATCACCTTCGAGCCGATGAACGAGACGGGGGCGGTCCCGTTGCTCATGATGTCTATCGGACTCGGGTTCGTGTTGCGAAACGGGATGCGTGTCATCGCCGGCCCGAGCAGCCGGCGGGTCCGGCTCGACGTTGCGACCTATCGCTTCGACGACCTGGGCTTTTTCGTCACGAGCCAGCAGCTGCTCATCATCGGGCTCGCGCTCGCGGCGGTCGTCGTCATGCACCTGTTTCTCAGCCGGACGATGCTCGGCATCGCGATGCGGGCGACCTCGGACAACGAGGACCTCGCACTCGTCTCGGGCATCGACACCAGACGGATACGAAATGCCGTCTGGCTCGCGGCGTCTGGCCTGGCCGGCGTCGCCGGCGTCATGCTCGCGCTCTCACAGGGGGCGAACCCGACGACGGGATTCGGGCAGCTGTTGCTCATCATCACCGCCGCCATCCTCGGTGGCGCGGGCAGCCCGTACGGCGCTGTCGTGGGGGCGTATCTGCTCGGCATCGGTATCACCGTCTCCGTCGAGTTCCTCCCCTCCGGACTGACTGAGCTGAACGCGACGATGGCCTTCGTCGTGCTCATCGTCGTCTTGCTGATTCGTCCCGGCGGCATCGTCAACACGGAGGTGAGAACGTCGTGACCGACCTGACGAGTCGCATCGAGGACCTGCCCGGCGACGCGGTCCACGCGGGGCTAATCGCGGTCGGGGCCGCGTTGCTCTTTCTCGCGAGTCCGCTGTTCGTGCAGGCTCCGAGCGGGTCGCTCGTCTTCTTCGAGGTCGGCGTGCTCTTCGTGCTGTACGCGATGGTCCTGGTCGGGCTGAATCTCCAGTTCGGACACGCCGGGTTGGTCAACTTCGGCCCAGTCGCCTTCTTCGCGGTGGGCGGATACACAGCCGCAGTGCTGACCGCCGAAGACCCGTTCCAGGGCGTGGGCCTCGGCCTCCCGTGGCCGGTCGGGCTGGCCGCCGGGGTGCTTGCCGCGATGGCGCTCGGTGTTTTGCTCGGGGTCTCGACGCTCAGGCTCCGGGACGATTTCCTCGCAATCGTCACGCTGGCAGTCGCCGAAATCGTCCACGGCTCGATTATCACGTTCCGGGACATCACCGGCGGCACCAACGGACTCCAGAACGTTCCACAGCCGGTCGCCGGCACGACCGACGCAGGAGGCAACGCCGAGCTCGTCTCGACAGTGCTCGTCTTCGGGGCGTTCGCGCTGTTGTTTTACGGCCTCTTCCGTCGGCTGTCGGCATCGCCGTACGGCCGGGTTCTCCGCGCGATTCGGGCCGACGAACAGGTGACTGAGACGCTTGGCAAGCGCGTGTTCCGGTACAAGCTCGTGGTATTCGTCTACGGCGCGGCAGTCGCCGGGTTGGCCGGCGCGTTGCTGGTCTTCTACAACGGCGCCGCCTCGGACACGTTTTTCACCATCGATATGACGGTCATCGTCTGGGTCGGGATGCTCATCGGCGGCGCGGGGAGTGACCGTGGCGTTCTCGGTGGCCTCGCGGTTATCATGAGCTTCCAGCTCCTGACGCGGTTTTTCAACGACTCCATCCCGTTTGTCACCCAAGACCAGTTCGCCTCTATCCGGCTGATGCTCATCGGCCTCCTGCTGATGATAATCATCAAGTACCGGCCCGAAGGCATCTGGGGGAACGCCGATAGACTGGGGGTGGACTCGTGACGCTACTCGATGTCGACGGCCTCGAGCGCTCGTTCGGGAACTTGGTCGCCGTCGACGGGACCACATTCGACGTGGAGGCAGGCGAAATCGTCGGGCTCATCGGCCCGAACGGCGCGGGCAAGACGACGACGTTCAACTGCATCTCCGGTGTCATCGACAGCGACGCGGGGACGGTCACCTTCGACGGCGAAGACGTGACGACGGTGCCGCCACACGGGCTGGCACGGCGCGGTCTCGTCCGGACGTTCCAGCAGACCCGCGAGCTCCCGACGATGACCGTCGAGGAGAACATGCTCTTGCCAGCCCCCGACCACCCCGGAGAGCGCGCCTGGCACGCGGTCGGACAGACAGGAGCGAGCCGAGAGCGCGAACAGGCGGCTCGCGAGCGCGCGATGGAGCTACTGGAGACGTTCGACCTCGAAACGATGGTCGAGGAGTTCGCCGGCAACCTCTCGGGAGGGCAACGGAAGCTGCTCGAACTCGCGCGGGCGCTGATGCTCGACCCGAAGATGCTGTTGCTCGACGAGCCTTTCGCCGGCGTCAACCCGTCGCTGACGAACGAAATCGTCGACCACATCGAGGCGCTCAACGACGACGGCCTCACGCTGCTCATCATCGAGCACGAACTGGAGACGCTGACTGAACTGGTCGACCGGCTGGTGGTACTCGCCGACGGGCAGGTGCTCGCGACCGGGACGCCAGCCGAGATTATGGACAACGAGGAGGTAATCGATGCATATCTTGGCGGATGACACAGACCCGGCGTGGCCGGGACAGACAGCCGAATCGGACGGCCGACGGCGCCAACGGAGGCGAGCGTCATGAGCCTGCTTGAGGTGACAGCCCTCGACGCGGGATATGGCGACATGCAGGTGTTACACGGCGTCGATATCGACGTCGATGACGGCGAGTACGTCGCGCTCGTCGGCCCCAACGGCGCGGGGAAATCGACCGCGATGAAAAGCATCGTCGGGATTGCGACCCGAATGGGCGGGACCATCACGTTCGACGGCACAGAACTGACAGACCTCGACCCGACGGGAATCGTCGAGCGTGGTATCGGCTACGTCCCACAGACTGCAAACGTCTTCCCGTCACTGACCGTCGAGGAGAACCTCGCGGTCGGCGGGTACCAGCTTGGCGGGCTCCCCGACGACCGCAAAGCCGCGGTCGTCGAACAGTTCCCCGTGCTCGAGGAGCGACTCGACCAGCGGGCCGGCAACCTCTCGGGAGGCCAACAGCAGATGCTCGCGATGGCCCGGGCGCTGATTCCCGAGCCGCGGTTGCTGTTACTCGACGAACCCTCGGCCGGACTCGCGCCGGATTTGGTCGAGCGGATGTTCGACCACATCGACGCCATCAACGACCTCGGTGTCACGGTTCTCATGGTCGAGCAAAACGCCAAGACGGCACTCCGGCGCTGTGACCGCGGCTACGTGCTCGCACAGGGCGAGAACCGGTACGCCGACGACGGCGACACGCTGCTGAACGACCCCGAGGTTCGCAGGCAGTTCCTGGGCGGCTAGCAGCCGAGACTCACGGGTTGCCGGTTCGTTCGACGACCCCCAATCGCTGTCCGAAGCGCTCGCTCTCGAAGAAGGCAACGTGTCCCCCGGGCCACTCGCGTGTCTCTCCCAGCGGATGGGTCGCCCGCGCGGCATCGAGGTCTGCGGTCGCCAGCAGGCAGGCACACGGGCCGGGTGGGAACTGCGCGAGTCTGTCTGCGAGCCAGTCTGTTTCGGGGCCGACCGCGGCGACGGGCACGCCCGGCACCGACGCGACCGTTCCGAACCCGTCGACGACAGCGGTGACCGGTTCGGGCCAGCGATAGCGCGCCCCGAGCGCCTCGATAACTGCGTTGGGGTCCTCGCCGAGGAGAACAACCTCGCCGATGCCGGTCAGCGGGCCGTTGGCAACGCTGGGTGACGGCGACACCCGATAGGGCAGCGGCGTACGGTCTTCGATGCCGAAGGGAAACAGGAGTCGCCTCTTCGGTGTGCCGAACTCCGCGCGGTCCCACTCGACGAGCGTCCCGTCCTCGCGTTCGCGGGAGCCATACAGCGGTCCCGAAACCGGGACGCCGCTGTCGAGATATCGGTGACACTCGTCGACGATGTCCGGGACACGAACACACCAGGCCGCCGGCCCGGCGTCGGCCCGGATGTGTTCGGGCCAGAAGTCGTGGTCGCCCCGGTCGCGCTCGCCGATGAGTTCGATATACGAGCGGTCCTCAAACCCGAGCACGGACATGTGCGTACAGCCGTTGTCGTGCACTCCGCCGTACTCAGGAGCCAGCCCCAGTCGCTCGAACTCCGCGGCTGTCGCCTCCAGTTCCCCACACGCAAACGGCAGGTGGTCAACTGTAATTCCCATACCCGAGAAACGGCCCGCGGCCCGTTAATAGCTCCCGTGACTCGCGATGTGACTGGCCGGGGAATGTTGTATCGACAGGCGTTGTTAGTACTGTAGTACAAAACGTTTAACACCGTGCGGACGAACCACTCAACTAAGATGACGCTGCCGTATCGACCGCCGGTTACGGAGGGACCGTACCGATGACGCTGGCGGACCGGGTCGTGTCGCTGATAACCGAACGGAGCGGGCTCGTCGTCGCCGTGATGCTGTTGTTGAGCGTCGGGATGGGCGCTGGGATGGCGTTTCTCGACGACAGCTCGGGCCTCGACCAGTTCCAGTTCGAGTCCGAAGAGAGCGAAGCGCTCGATTACATCGAGGCGAACTTCGAGGACGGCGGCCAGCAGACGACGACAGTGCAGGTCGTGGTGCGCGGTAACGACGTGTTGACGCGGGACTCCTTTCTCGAAACGCTCGAACTGCAGCAGGATATCCGGAACACTCCGGAGATAAACGACACACTCGCGACCGAGGAGACCTTCGGCGACCTCTCGAATGTCGTCGCGACCACGGCAATCAAGCAACGCCGTGCCAGTGCGCTAGAGCAGCGCCGGGCTGAACTCGAACAGCGCCGGGCCGAGCTAACTGAGACCGCAGGTGCCCTCAGCGACGGACTCAACGAGACGCGCGCACTCGAAGGCGAGTTCCTCTCGCTCAACGCATCCCTCGACCGGGGCGACATCGACAGAGAGACCTACGAGACAGAGGCCGAGCGGCTGACAAGTGAACTCGCCGCCGTTGGCGAGCGCACGACGGCACCGCTGGATGCAGACTCTACCGCTGCCTACGAACAGTTGCGAAGCCAGGTCAGAGACCTACAGGGCGAACTCGCCGCTGTCGAGCAACGGTTCACGGCCGGACAGATAAGCGAAGACGAGCGCGACAAGCAGGTCAGACAGCTCGAAGGCGAACTCAAATCGGTCTACAGCGCTATCCAGACCGAGGTTCTCGGCGAGGAGTTCGCCACGCTCGAAGAGCGCGGTGCGAGTCTCGAAGCAGAGGCCACCGCCCTCGAATCGCTCGACCCGACACTCGACGAGCAGATTGCGGCCATCGAAGGGATGAATGACGACGAAATCGACGAGGTTCTCGGGGCGGTACTCGGCGAGGACGCACCGCGGGACGCGCTCGTCTTCGTGCCAAAAGACTTCGAGCGCGGGGCAACCGAGGCCGACGCCCGCCAGCTGTTTGTCACGCAGGCGCCCGAGGAGGAGATTGTCCAGGGGTCGGCGCCGGAGCCAATCGTCGACGGCCAACTCGCCATCGCCGACGCCGTCGAGGAACGGTTCGGTGACAGCGGCCTGACCTTCGGCGCAGGCATCATCAGCGACGAAATCAACCGCTCGATGGCCGACTCGATGGCTATCGTGCTTCCGCTCGCGCTGTTGTTCGTCGTCGTGGTGCTCTCGATTGCCTACCGCGACCCGCTGGATATCGTGCTCGGCCTGTTCGGCATCGCGCTCGTGCTCGTCTGGACGTTTGGATTCATGGGCTGGACCGGTATCTCGTTCAACCAGATTATGATTGCGGTGCCGGTGTTACTGGTCGGATTATCAATCGACTACGCGATTCACGTCTTCATGCGACACCGCGAAGAGCGCACCGACAGCGACCAGCACACCCGCACAGCCATGCACACGGTGTTGCTCGGGCTCGGTGCGGCGCTGGTCTGGGTGACGGTGACGGCGGTGCTCGGGTTCCTCTCGAATCTCGTCAGCCCGGTCAGCCCAATCCAGGAGTTCGGCGTCGTCTCGGCCTTTGGTATCGCGTCGACGCTGTTGATTTTCGCCACGTTCGTCCCGGCGGCGAAAGTCGGCATCGACTCGTTCCTCGAAGCGCGGGGCTGGGACCGCCGCAGGCGGGCGTTCGGGACCGGCGGTGGGCTCTTCACCCGCGTCCTCTCTGGGGGACGGACCATGGCGAAACGGATGCCGGTCGTCGTCGTGCTGCTGGCCCTGCTCATCACCGCAGGGGGCGCCTACGGCGCGGCACAGGTCGACACCACCTTCCAGCAGGAGGACTTCATCGCCGAGGACCCGCCGGGGTGGACCGAAGACCTTCCGGAGCCGTTTGCCCCCGGTGAGTACACTGTCAAGTCGAACCTGCAGTTCGTCAACGACCGCTTCATCAGGCAGGACACGACGACACAGATACTGCTCGACGGAGAGATTACGTCCGCGACGACGCTAACCGACATCCAGACGGCGACCGAGCGCGCGAGCGAACAGGAAATCGTCGCGACGCTGTCGGGGGAGCCGAACATCCAGAGTCCGCTTCGAACCATGCGGGCTGTCGCAGCCGAAAACGAGAGTTTCGCGGCCACGTTCGCCGCCGCAGATACCGACGGTGACAGCGTCCCCGACCAGAACCTCACGGCGGTCTACGACGCTCTCTTCGAGACGGCACCAGACCGCGCCAGCGACGTTATCTACCGGGAAGACGGCGAGTACGAGTCCACGCGGATGGTCATCTCGATGGACGGTGACGCGACGGCCGGCCAGGCGGCCGATGCGACCCGCGAGATTGCCGAAACCCTCGACCGGTCGGATAGACCCTCGCTCGCGACCGGCCAGCTGGTCGTGTTCAACATCGTCGAAGAAGAGCTGTTCAACACCGTCATCGAGAGCCTCCTGATTACGATGGTGACCGTCTTCGCGTTCCTGATGGTCGCCTATCGGTTCGTCCACGGGAGCGCGACCCTCGGTGCAGTCACGCTCACGCCAATCTTGCTCTCTGTGGCGTGGATTCTCGGGTCGATGTATCTGCTCGGCATTCCGTTCAACGTGATGACAGGGACGATTACCAGCCTCACAATCGGGCTGGGTGTCGCCTACAGCATCCACATGAGCGAGCGGTACCGGCTCGAACTCAGCCGGGGCAACGGCGTGTGGGAGTCACTCGACCGCGCTGTCACCGGAACCGGCGGGGCGTTGCTCGGCAGTGCCGCGACGACGGCCGGCGGCTTCGGCGTGCTCGCGCTCGCTATCCTGCCGCCCCTGCAGGACTTCGGTATCATCACCGGGCTGACTATCGTCTACGCCTTCCTCGCCAGCGTGTTCGTCCTGCCGAGCTTGCTCGTGCTCTGGACGCGGTATTTCGGTCCAGACGAGAGCGTCGAATCGGACGATACCGACTCACAGAGCCGTGACACGACCACAGACGACGGGCCGGCGACAACAGTCACAGAGTACGACCCAGCGAACGAGGATGCACCGGACGGCGAGTGGCGTCCGAGCATGGGTACGCGGCCAGCAGCGCCGACACGGACGGTCGACCCACCCGCGCTCGAACCGGGGTCGTCGTACACGGCAACGGTGACGGTCCCGCTGGAGTCCGGCCTCACCTCGCTGAGAGAGGAGCCACCGGGCGAGGTCACCGCCGTCGAGACGTTCGGACCGGAACCGCTGAAGGTGACCGCGACCGACGGCACGGTAAAGGCACAGTGGGACAGCAAGACACAGACTGTCGCGCGAGTCCGGTTCACCGGTCGGATTCCGGACGCAGTGACCGGCGACGCGACCTTCGAGGGGACGGTTTCGATGACAGACGACGAGACGACAGTCGGCGGCGACACCGCGCTCGACGTGACAGCACGGGCATCCGAGGAGTGACCCGCACGGTCGGCGGTAGGCTAATGTGGATGCCGAGTGATTTGTGAACGCATGCCAGAAGAAACCGTACACGAATCCAGGCGGACCAGAGGACGGAAAGCGATTGCCACCTACTTCCGACGGCTTGCAAACAGACTGGGCCGCGGCGAACCCGTCCCAGCCGACGCCGAGCAGACGGTTACCGTCGACCCGCCCGAGACATCGGAAATGGAAGTCGAAATCGAGCGCGAGGATGGAGACCTCAGCCTCGAAATCGAACTCGAATGGGAGGAAGGCGACGACGACCTCGACACCGACGCGAGCGCGAGCAAGGCGACCTTCGAGCGCTACGAGGACAACGCCGAACAGTGGCGCTGGCGGCTCCGACACGACAACGGCAACGTCATCGCCGACAGCGGTGAAGGGTACGCCTCGAAACAGAAGGCCACGCAGGGACTTGAAAGCGTCGTCGAGAACGCACCGGGCGGCCGGGTCGTCGACCTCTCGAAAGACGAAGACGACGAGGACGGCGGCGGAAGCGACGCGACCTTCGAGTTATACGAAGACGAAGGCGGTGCCTGGCGCTGGCGACTCGTCCATACCAACGGTAACATCATCGCCGACGGCGGCCAGGGCTATTCCTCGAAACAGAAGGCAAAACAGGGCCTCCAGAGCGTGAAGACGAACGCATCGGGCGCACCAATCGAAGATGTGTCGTCGTAGCTCGCCGCAGTCGTGTCGCCCCAGTCACGGAACGACCGACCGTCAGATACCCCTCCCACCGAGGGGTATGTCATTCCCAAGCGTAAGGAATGTCCCCGGGAACTGAAGTGGCGTCGGCTCAGTCCGGTGAATGTGCGAGAGAGATGAGAGACGCAGGTGAGAATCGATGAGCAACAAGAACAGGTCTCCACAGGCCGAGCTGGGGTTGCTCGACGCGACGATGATTGGCATGGGGGCGATGATTGGGGCGGGTATCTTCGTGTTGACCGGGCTGGCCGCAGAGCTCGCCGGCCCGGCCGCAATTTTGGTCTTCGCGTTGAACGGTGTCGTCACGGCGTTTACCGGCCTCTCGTACGCCGAGCTCGCGGCGTCGATTCCGAAAAGCGGCGGCGGATACGCCTTCGTCCGCGAGATATTCGACGACCTCTCCTCGTTTATCATGGGATGGATGCTGTGGTTCGCCTACATGATTGCAGGAGCGCTGTACGCGCTGGGGTTCGCGCCGAACTTCCTCGAACTCCTGCACGTCTACGGCGTGGTTCCCGCGCCCGACGAAGTGGGTGCGATCGTGTTGCCGTTGGTCGACGTGGCGGTCCCACCGGCCTTCCTGCTCGCGTTCGTGGCGGTACTCGGGCTGGTCGGACTCAACGCCGTCTCGACGGCCGCCAGTGGGAGCGTCGAGACCATATTCACCATCATCAAGGTCAGTATCCTGCTGGTGTTCGTCGCCTTCGGGCTCACATCCGCGAAGTTCTCAGGGGCGGAGTTTCAGCCGCTGTTTCCCGAAGGCAGCGGTGCGACCGCGATACTGCCGGCGATGGGGCTGACCTTCATCGCCTTCGAGGGGTACGACCTCATCACGACCGTCACCGAAGAAGTCGAGAATCCGCGCGAGAACATTCCGAAGGCGATTTTCCTCAGCCTCGGGGCGACCATCGTGGTCTATCTGGCCGTCGTTGTCGTCGCCGTCGGCACCCTCGGCGCGGAGGGGCTTGCCGACGCCGGCGAGGCGGGCATCGCAACGGCCGCGACCGAGTTCATGCCGGAACCGCTGCCGATTATCCAGAACGGTGGTGCGCTCATCGTCTTCGGCGCGGTGTTCTCGACGCTGACCGCGCTGAACGCCGTGGTCATCGCCTCCTCGCGGGTGGCGTTCTCGATGGGCCGAGAGGGGCAGTTGCTGCCCTCGTTCGGCCAGATTCACCACCGCTACGGGACGCCCTTCGTCGCCATTCTGGCGAGTGCCGTGGTGATGCTCGGTTCGGTGGCGCTACCGACCAAAAGCGCCGGCAACATGTCGAGCCTGTTTTTCCTGCTGTCGTTTATCATCGTCAACGTCGCCGTCATCCGACTCCGCCGGGAGCGGCCGGCGATGAACCGCCCCTACAAGATGCCGTTTTACCCGGCACCACCGCTCATCGGCATCGCCCTCAACCTCGTGCTGGCCGGCGTGCTCGTCGAGTACCTGCTCCGCACGGACCCGCTCGCGCTGGCACTCAGCGTGGGGTGGATACTGCTTGGCGGTGTCGCCTACGTCGCACTGAACCGGTTCCAGACGCCAACAGAGACGGCACCGACCGATACCGAAATGAGCCCACAAACTGAAGACTGAACACATGACCAACGATTACGACGTTATCATCGCGGGCGGCGGGCGCGTCGGCTTCCAGACAGCCGAGATACTCGTCGACCGCGGCCACGACGTGACAGTTATCGAGCGTGACGAGAACACAGTGGACGACCTCGCCGACGAGTGGATGGTGACGGTCATCCACGGCGACGCGACCGACCCCGGCATACTCGAACAGGCAGGCATCGACCGCGCGGACGTTATCGCGGGCCTCACCGGTGAAACCGGCGTCAACCTCGCGGTCTGTCTGGCCGGCTCGGAACTCGCATCACAGGTCCGGACGGTCGCACGAATCGAGCGCGACGTCGGCGATGCCTACACTCGATTTGTCGACGCGGTGTTGTTCCCAGAACGCGCCGGCGCACGGCTAGCAGCGAACGAAATCGTCGGCAGCGACGTACAGACGCTCTCAGACGTGACGGGCACGCTCGACATCCTGCTCGTCCGTGTCGCCGAGGGTGCGCCGGCGGCCGGCAAAAACCTCTCTGAGGTGCGGTTCCCCGACGGGACGCTCGTCGTCTCGGACGACGACGGAAGTCGCATCGCCCGCCCGGAGACGACCCTGACCCCCGGTCGTCAGTACGTCGTCGCCGTCGAGCCCGATGTCGTCGAAGAAGTGATGAACTTGATGCGGGGCTGAGACCCGACCCAGCCCCGCCATCGCAGAGACCCGTGACACCCCGCCCGCACTTTAGATAAATATGACAGGAACACCGTCCCAGAACATATTCTTGCGTATACATGATGTGGTCAACGCCAGTAAAATAGAGCGAGTATTAGCAGAAATATTGCTTAAGTAGGCGCAGCGATTGGTATAAAAACAATATAAAGCCATGGCATACAATGCTGCAATATTTTCAAAAATTTTATTGTTGTACCAGTCGATGAATACCCAGCCATGGAGAAAGAAACACAGATAATCGGGCGTTACATCCTGGCGTTCGTCGAAAGTACCGGGAAAGTGTCATCAGTTTTCGAGAGAAAGACGCGTGACATTTTCGCGAACAACGGCCTCGAAATATCGGCCATCGAGGAAGAGGGGTGGTACGATGCACACAGCTACGCAGAGGCGATGCACCAGGTCGAGGCCGAGGTCGGAGAACAGACGCTCACGGAGGCAGGTGCCGAACAGGCCAAAAACGTCCCGTGGCCCGAGCAGGTGCGGTCGGTTTCGGACGGTTTGAACTTCCTCGTCGAGGCCGACAAGCAGGCACACCGTCAGCCCTCAGGGTCGTACGCGGGGAGCTACCGCTACGAGAAAATCAGTGACTCGGCCGGTCGTGTCGGGATTGTCGAACACACGCCGTATCCGGTCGCGAACTTCGAGGGCGTCTTCAAAGGTGGCGTCCGCTCGCTCGCGGACTCCAGTACCACCGAGATATCGTCGGCCGAACCGAGAGACGACGAGCAGGCGGCCTTCGAGATTAGCTGGTAACGGCGGCCGCACTCGAACACTGGGGGACGGTCACTGGGAGTCGCCGAACTCCGATTCGATTGCCTGCCGGTCGATTTTCGAGGGGCCGCTCGTCGGCATCGAGTCGACGAATGCCAGATGCCGAGGGCGTTTGAACCGCGCCAGTTTCCCGTCGAGATAGCCGTCGAGTTCCTCGAGTGTGAGCGAGTCGTCACCCTCGACGACCGCCTTGCCGACCTCCCCCCACCGGTCGTCGGCGACCGGCACGACGACGACCTCCTCGACGCTCGGGTGGCCGGCGATGACGTCCTCGACTTCGGGTGGATAGACGTTCTCGCCGCCGGAGACGAACATGTTCTTCTTGCGGCCCTCGATGTAGTAGTAGCCGTCGTCGTCGACGCGGGCCAAGTCGCCCGTCGAGACCCACGCCCGCTCGTCTGGGGGACCGAACGTTTCGCGCGTCGCTTTTTCGTTGTTCCAGTAGCGGTCGGCCGCGTGTGGACTCGCCAGTTCGAGTTCGCCCACCTCGCCGGCAGGGAGCGGGTCGCCGTCGTCGTCGACCACGCGAGCGTCGACGTACGTGCAGGGTTTGCCGATGCTCGCGGTCTTCTCGGCCGGGGCGTCTTCGGGCATGGCGAAGTTGTTTGGCCCACACTCGGTCAGTCCGTACCCCTGGGACAGCGAGAGACCCCGCTCGTTCCAGGCTTCGATGATTGCGTCACGACAGGGGCCGCCGCCGCTTTTGACCAGTCGGAGCGAAGAGAGGTCGGTCGCCTCCCAGTCCTCGTCGTCGACCATGAACCGCAACACTGCCGGCACCGAAACCAACACGGTCGCCTCGTGGTCGTCGACTAGTGAGAGCACCTGTCCGGGTTCGACATCGCGAGAAATGATGACGGTCCCGCCCAGGTGAAACAGGGGGATTGTGAGGACGTTCCAGCCGCCGGTGTGAAAGAAGGGAAACAACATCGGCGTCACGTCGTCTGGGCGCAGTCCCCACGACATAATCGTATTAAAGGCGTTCCAGGCAATCGAGCCGTGTGTCTGGACGACCTGTTTCGGGAGGCCGGTCGAGCCGCCGGTGTGTAAGAACAGATGCGGGTCCGACAGCCCTACCTCGACGGTTTCGACCGGCGAATCGTCGGTCGGAAGTGTGTCTTCGTAGTTGTGCCACTGGGCACCGTCGGGCGCAGACCCGAACTCGTGGTCTGGGTCGGTGAGACCGACCAGCGACGGGAGGTCCCGGGTGAATTCTTCGTGAGTGAGCGCGTCGAGAAGGTCATCAGCGAAGGGCGCCTCGACGAGTAGCACCGTCGGGTCGATGTCGTCGAGCATGAGCGCGAGTTCTCTGGGGGAGAGACGGTGAGACAGCGGTGCAAGCGCCGCGCCGCGTTTGGCCGTCGCGAAGTAACAGTCGACCAGTGCTGGCCGATTACGCGAGACGACAGCGACCCGGTCACCGGCTTCGACACCGAACTCGTCGAGGAGGCGGGCGGTCCGGTTCGCCTGGGCGTCGAGGTCGGCGTATGTGAACGACGCGCCGGTGTCGGCGTCGACCAGTGCGGTTTGGTCGGGTGTAAGGGCCGCGCGCTTCTCGCTCAGCGACCCGACCCACTGGTAGGGACGGGGGCTGTGTTGGTGAACGGTCATAGGCGCTTGTGGGCTTGTCGGAGCAAGCATTTAATATTACAGGTGGCTGAACAGTACGGGAGGAGGCCCAGCACGTGATAGATATCTCGATGGAGATGGAGCAACACGACTGCCCGTTTATCGACACGACACTCGATTACGACGTGTCGTTCTCGGCGGTGCAGTGGGAGTTCGACGCGTCTCAGCGAGAGCTCGAGACGCGGATGTTGGTCCAGGGAGCGAGTCGGTCGGCCCTCGATAACGGCGTCGAGGCGCTCCGCGCACACCCGAACATGCACGAGTATCAGCTTCGCAAGCGCTGGGACGACACCGCACAGATTCAGACGGTGATACACGAGACCGACGCGATGGCCCGGATTCGGGGCCACGACGGGTTCATTACCGGCCCGTTCTACATCGAGGACGGCTCCGAGCTGTGGCACGTCGGCTTCGACTCGGGTACCGTCGCCGACACCGCGCTCTCTGAGCTCGGACGCAACAACGAGTTCAACGTGATGTCTCGCGACCAACTGGGCGGCCCGCTGGTCCAAGAGACCGTCCAGAACGTCAACGCCGGCCTCGAACTCGTCGAGGCCTGTCGCGACCTCACGGATGTCGAGCGCGAGGCACTGACCGCCGCCGTCGAGGAGGGATACTTCGAGTCACCGCGGGAGACGACGCTGAACGAACTCGCCGAGCAGTTCGGCATCTCTGCGCCCGCGTTCTCGAAGAACCTCCGGCGCGGCCAGCAGAAAGTCGCCCGGCACGTCGTCCAGACTTTCGAGCTGTTCGCCGAGTCAGAGACCGACGGACTCGACGAGACAGTCGGGAGGTAGCTTACGCGCACTCTGCTGGCGGTGCCTGTACTCGTGTGACCGGTTCACCGTCGAGTGCCAGCCGCATTTCGAGATTGTCGTGTCGACAAACCGGAGACAACGCGGCGGGCACTCCGGCGCTCTAGTACACGCAGGGGGACGCCAGACCCGACAGCCGGCTTCTGGTCGCCTATAGCAGAGCTGTCGTGCGCTACATCCTCAACTCTCTCCCACTCGTGTTGGTCTCATTATCGACGTCCAACCGACGGGACCGGGTTTCGGCGGCGAGGTTAACATATGAACTCTATACTTTATGTATGCAGACGTGTGACTAACTTGCATGGATTTTGACAAACTCTCGCGCCGCCGCGTACTCGGCGCACTCGGCGCATCGGGCACAATTGCACTTGCAGGGTGTTCAGGGGGCGACGGCGACGACGGCAGTGATGGTGAAGACGGCAGCGACGGCAGCGACGGCAGTGATGGTGAAGACGGCAGTGACGGCAGCGACGGCAGCGACGGCGGAGACAGCACGAACCAGGACCTGTCTGGAACGCTCCGTATCGGCGTCCTGCAGGACTTTTCCGGACAGCTAGCGGTTTATGGCGCACAGGGGTCTGCCGGCTTCTACAGCGGGCTGGCACACAAAGCTGGCAACGACCCGCTGCCGGCCGACGCCATCGACGAGGGCGATTACAGCTACGCAGTCAACGACATCGACATCGAAATCCGCGCCCGTGACACGCAGTTTGCGCCGACACAGGCACAGACACTGGCGTCGGAGCTGGTGACACAGGACGATGTCGACATGCTGTACGGCGTCGGGAACTCCGGCGGCGCAATCTCGGTCATCAACGGCGTCGTCGACCAGGCAGAGGTGCCGTTTATCGCCGGACCAGCGGCTTCGGCGGAGATTACCGCGGGCGAAGGGACCTGCCGAGACCTGGTGTTTCGGGCAAACGAGAACACCGCGATGGACGCCCGGAGCGGCGGCGTCTACATCGCCGACCAGACCGACGTCGACCAGATTGCGCTGTTCGGTGCCGACGACGCCTTCGGTCAGTCCGTGGTGAACAACTACCGGACGGTACTCGAAAACCGCGGCGTCACCATCGCCGACGAGCGTGCCGTCCCAGAGGACCTCGACCAGCCCGAGTGGGTCGGGCTGCTCGACGAGGCCGAAAGCGCAGGAGCAGAGGGTATCGTCGGCGGCTTCACCGCCGCAGGACTCTCCGGCTTCTTCTCGGCGTTTCTCGACGGCGACTACGACTTCCAGCTGTTCGGCGGGTTCGCCTCGCGGCTCACCCTCGGCGTCGTCGGCAATGCGCTCCAGAGTACGCTCGACGACTTCAGCAACGAGGCACTTCAGGCGGCGGACTTCGGGCCGTTCACGACCAGATACCACTGGAACCAGTACGACAACCCGATCAACGACCAGTTCGTGGAGTCACACGCGGGTACCTACGGCGTCGTGCCGGACCTGTTCACCAGCGGTGCGTTCACCGCCGCCTCAGCGGTCGTACAGGCGATGAACGAACAAGGCGAGGTCAGTGCCGACGCAATCGTCGAGGGGATGAGCGGCATGACGGTCACGGACACGCCGAAAGGCGAGAACGGCTACACCTTCCAGGAGTACAACAATCAGGCACGCTCGGAGATGACCGTCGCGCCGGTGACGGTCACGCCCGACAGCCAGGAGAACTGGCCGGCCGCGATTATGCCCGGAGACCCCATCGAGCGAGTGTCGGCTGACGAAGTGACGATTCCAGCAAGCGAGATGAGCTGCGACCTCTCCTAAGCGATGCTCCGCACGACGGCGCTCACGAAACGCTTTGGTGGCCTCACGGCCGTCGACAGTGTCGACTTCGAACTCGACGATAGACTCACGTCGCTCATCGGTCCCAACGGGGCCGGCAAGACGACGTTTTTCAACCTCCTGACTGGCGCGCTCGAACCCAGCGAGGGCAGCATCGAACTCGGCGGCGCAGATGGGTGGGCCGACGTGACCGACGACACAACCTACGAAACCGCACAGCTCGGCGTCCACCGCTCGTACCAGATAACGAATGTTTTTCCGACGAGTTCCGTCCTGGAGAACGTCCGCATCGCCCAGCAGGCACACAGCGACGACTCCTGGCGGTTCTGGCGCAACGTCAACGCCTTCGACGACCACTACGAACGCGCCCACGAGATTCTCGAACGGGTCGGACTCGACGAGAAAGCGAGCCAGCCCGCCGAAAACCTCAGCCACGGCGAGAAACGACAGCTCGAGGTCGGTATCGCACTCGCGGGCGACCCCGACGTGCTGTTGCTCGACGAACCAAACGCCGGCGTCTCCACCGAAGACGTGGACTCGATTCGCCAAATTATCGAAGACGTGGCCACCGACCACGCCGTGTTACTCGTCGAACACAACATGGACCTCGTGATGGACGTCTCCGACCGGATTGTCGTCCTCAATCAGGGCGAAATTATCGCCGACGGCGAGCCGGACGCGATTCGCGGGAATCCCGAGGTTCAGGACGCCTATCTCGGCGGCTACGAACCAGGCGACCTGCAGCGCTCGGAGGGGGTCGCATGACGCTGCTCGAACTCGACGACGTACACACCTACTACGGCCAGAGCCACATCCTCCAAGGCGTCGACCTCTCTGTCGAGGAAGGCGAGGTCGTCGCGTTGCTCGGCCGGAACGGCGTCGGCAAGACGACGACGTTCCGTTCGATTCTCCAGTTGACGCCGCCGCGTCAGGGCTCGATACAGTTCAAAGGCGAGGAACTCGTCGGTAAAGACACCTACGAGGTTGCCGACGCCGGCATCGGCTGGATTCCAGAGGACCGCCGGATGTTCAGCCGACTCAGCGTCGAGGAGAACGTCAGGGCGTCGGTGCCCGGCGACGCGAGCGAGGCCGAGGCCCTGGAGTTGGCCTACGAGACGTTCCCGATTCTAGGCGAGCGAGCCGACCAGCGGGCCGGCGACCTCTCGGGCGGGCAACAACAGATGCTCGCCATCGCGCGTGGCCTCGTCGGCGGCAACGACCTGTTGCTCGTCGACGAGCCAAGCGAGGGGCTCGCTCCGAAAATCGTCACCGACGTCGGCGAAGCACTGCTCGCAGCCTCGGAGTCACTCCCAATCTTGCTCGTCGAGCAGAAACTCGGGCTCGCGCTCGACCTCGCGGATAGATTCTACGTGATGGACCACGGCACAATCGTCGACTCGGGCAAGACGAGTGAGGTCAGTGTCGACGACGAACGACTCAGGAGGTATCTCTCGGCATGACTGGACTCACAGCAGCACTCGACCCGGCGCTCGCGGCCGGCGTGCCGCTCTCTGTCGGTGAGGTCGTCGACCTGTTCACCTCCCCGACGGAGTTTGCGAGTGTCTTCGTTGAGGGGCTGGCGAAAGCGAGTCTCTATCTGATGATTGCGAGCGGGCTGACACTCATCTTCGGCCTGATGGATGTTATCAACTTCGCACACGGCGCGTTCACGATGTACGGTGCCTACATCGCCGGCACAGCAGTGCTGGCTCTCGGTGTCGGCTCGATGGGGCTGGTCGGCTCTGTCGCGACGTTCCTGCTGATACTGGTGGGTGTGTTCGTCCTGCTCGCCGTGCTCGGTGTGGTCTTCGAGGTCGCACTCATCAGGCGACTCTACGAGTATCCGCCGATATACATGATATTGCTCACGTTCGGCGTCTCGATTACGATGGAGGAACTCATGCGCATGCTCGTCGACTACTACAACGTAAACAGCGGCCGGGAGGCAATCGACTGGTCGATTCCGCGCGACGAGACCATCCCGGAGAGTCTCGACGGCACGTTCAACCTCCTCGGTGTCAGTATCGGTGGCCTCCACCCATTCCAGATTCTGTTGGGTATACTCACGGTAGCTGGCATCTGGTATTTCCTCAACGAGACCCGCTACGGCCTGTTTGTGCGTGCCGGCGTCGAAGACGACGAGATGGCACGGGCACTCGGCATCAACATCAATCGCACCTTCACAGTCGTCTTCGCTATCGGGTCCGGCCTCGCCGGGGCCGCCGGCGTGATGTTGATGTGGTCGCCGCTCTGGCGGGTGAACGTCCCGCTCGCACTCGGCGTCCTCCTGCCGGCGTTTGTCATCGTCATCGTCGGCGGCCTGGGCTCGTTCAAGGGGACTGTCGTGGCCTCGCTGCTCGTCGGGATGCTCGACGCGCTGGCGACCTGGGCGTTCCGAGTCGAGGTGGTCACCTTCACCGATATCGACCAGTTGCTCATCTTCGCCATCCTGGTTGTGATGCTCATTCTCCAACCACGTGGCCTGTTCGGCGTCGAAGGACAGGGTGATCACGGATGAGTACCGAGACAGCGAGCACCGAGGATACGTCTGGTTCGGGTCTGTTGCCCGCCTGGGTCGGCCAGTATCTGCGCGACCACACGGTGCATATCGCCGTGGTGGCGCTGTTCGTTCTCTACCCGTTCGCCTACGACTTCCTCGTCGGGCAGTTCGGGCTGTTCGCAGAGACACTGCTCTTGCGCCCCCGGACGATGCTGACGGTGTTGTGGCTCGGGCTGTTCGCGATGTCGTTCGATTTCGTCAGCGGCTACACCGGCTATCTCTCGTTCGGTCACGCCGCCTTCTTCGGCATCGGCGCGTACTTCGTCGTCCTCGGCTACAACGGACAACTCCCGCTGTTGCCCGCCGAACTACCCTTTATGACGCTGCTGGTGCTGGGTGCGCTGGTCGCCGTCGTCGCGGCCGTGCTGGTCGGACTCATCTCGTTCAGGCTCTCAGGAGTTTACTTCGCGATGATTACCCTCGGGGTGTCCGAAATCCTGTTCGTCGCCTCTAAGAACCTCGATTTCATCACGCCTGGCGGGAGCGACCCGGCAGACGGCGTGACGCCCGGCACCCCTTCCTCCGTCGAGACGTTCAATCCGGAGCTTGGGGTCCCCTTCGTCGACGCACTGCAGGTCGAACTCGGAGCGTTCGGGGATACGTCGCTGCTGGGGCTCGACCTGGCACCGATGTTCAGCGAGACGAGTCCGGCTATCGTCGTCTCGTATTTCGCTATCGGCGCAGTCGTCCTGCTCTGCTATCTGGCGATGCAGCGCATCATCCACTCGCCGTTTGGCCGCGTGATGATTGCCATCAGCGAAAACGAGGAGCGTGCCCGCGCAATCGGGTACAACACCTTCTGGTTCAAGATGGGTGCGTTCGCGGTGAGTGCCTTCTTCGGCGCGATTGCCGGGGGCCTACTCGTCGGCTACCAGGGGTTCATCAACCCGCAGAACAGTTTCTTCTTCCTCGTGACCGGCTTCGCGCTGGTGGCGGCTATCATCGGCGGGCTGAAGACACTCGCCGGTCCGCTGTTTGGCTATCTCTTCCTCGAATGGGTCGAGGAGTTCCTCGCCCGCGAGGGGAGTGGCGGCGGCCTCCAGCCGTTCCTCGAACAGAACATCCCGGACAGTATCCTCGACGCGACTATCAGCGGCGGGCTAACAGTCAGCAAAGCGATGGACTCGTTCATGACCGGCCACGGCGAGTTCTACGCGGGCATTATCTTCGTGTTGTTCGTCCTCTTTGTCCCCATCGGCCTGCTCGGGACGCTACGGCTTCGGCTGGGGACGGAGTCGGTCTCGAAACACGTCTCCCGGAAGATTGCGGCCCGGTTTGGCGGCGACAAGTAGCTCAGCCGTCGAGGAACGAGCGCACTGCTGTCTCTGTCTGTTCGCCCGGCTCCAGCCAGGGCATGTGGCCGTGGTCTGTCAGTTCGTGGAACTCGGCACCCATCTGTTCGGCGACAGGGCGACCGACCGCCGGCTCCCAAAACGAGTCTTCACTGCCCCAGACGAAACCCGTCGGACGGTCGATATCGACGACTTCCTCGCGTAAATCGAACAGCTCGTGCATCCGGCCGAACGAGCCCTGTGCGCTCTGAAGCGAGCGCAGGCTCCGCTGGCGGTCAGGCATCTCGCTGCTCGCCGCGAGCAGTTCGTAAAACTCCGTCGAAACTGCCGAATTGTCGGCAACCAGAGTCTGTTCGGTCTGTTGCTGGGCGGTCTCAAACGGGTCGCCTAATCCGTTGAGCCAAAACAGCAGTCGGTTCAGCCCTCGCACCGTCAGCAGGCGAAAGGCGAGTGCGAACTCCCGAGAGAGTCCGCCGGGTGCGCCGACCAGACAGAGCCGGTCAACACAGTCAGTGTCGAGCGCGAGCAGAAATGCCTGCTGGCCACCCAGTGAGTTCCCGACGACGTGTGCCTGGTCCAGCCCGAGTTCGTCGAACAACTCGACCAGATAGCCGACCATGAACCAGCGGAGATTGCGACCGCGGTAGCTCGGTGCAGCCGAGAGCCCGCGGCCAGGCCGGTCGGGAATGTAGACGCGGTAGTCGTCGGTCAGCGCGGGAACCATCGGCAGCCAGGTAGCCGCTGTCGTGGAGACGCCGTGTAAGAGGACGACAGGCTGGCCGTCGGGGTCACCAGCGACCAGGTAGTGTATCTGGCCGGCGGCGTCGGTCTCGACGGTCCGTGATTCGACAGCAACGTCGTAGCGGTCGGCGAGCGCGCTCTGTCGTCGAGCGTAACGTTGCTCTGGCTCTGTTGCCCACGACGCCGGAGACGACGGTTGACTGTCAACTGTTGTCATAGTCGTATCTGTTGCCGCCAGACTCAAATTCGTGCTGGTCCGTTCCGAAGACACTTTTAAGCGGCTGGACTAGGGGTGAACTGATGAGCGACACGCGAGGGGACGAGAACGCCCACGAGAACGCACGGCAGGACGTTATCGCGGTCGACGCCGACGACAACGAACAAGGCCAAGTCAACCGACTCGACGCACACACGGGCGAAGGGATTCGCCATCGTGCGTTCACGACGCTGTTGTTCGACGAGGGCGGGCACATTCTGCTCGCCCAGCGGAGCCCGGGCAAGCGCCTCTGGGACACCTACTGGGACGGCACCGTCGCCTCGCACCCGGTTGCCGGACAGAGCCAGACAGAGGCGGCGACCGAGCGCCTCGAAGAGGAACTCGGCGTGACAGCCGACCAGTACGACGACCTGCAGGTGACCGACCGCTTCGAGTACAAGCGCTACTACCACGACAAAGGCGTCGAACACGAGGTCTGTGCCGTCTTGCAGGCTACGCTGACCGACACTCGGCTCGAACCCGACCCCGAGGAGGTCGGCGGCGTCATGTGGGTTCCCTACGAGCGCCTCTATCACCACCCCCGGTGGTATCGCCAGCTCCGCCTCTGTCCCTGGTTCGAGATTGCGATGCGACGGGACTTCGAGAACCGCTAGACTCGGCGGGTGAGGTGGTCCCGGACCGCCCGTTTCTGTTCTCGGCAGTACGCAGTGAGTTCTGTGAGCGTCGATAGCACAGGATGTGGCGTTGCAAGCGAGTCATAGAGGTACTCGGCCAGCGAGTGGTGGGTCAGGCCGACTGCCGCGTCGGCTCCTGTCGCGGCGTGGAGATGCTGTTGTCTCGACTGCACAAGCCCTTCCAAGCGGCGCTCACAGGACAGAAGCGCGTTGTGACGCGCCTGAAGCTCGGTAAAGCCAAGCGTCAGCAGCGGCCCGTGGGTCGGTTCGAGAGAGTGTTCGACCTCTGGAATCGCCTCGATAGCCTGTTGGAGCGACGCAGCCTCGGTATCGAGGGCGCGCTCCATCGCGTCGAGTTTGGTCTGTCGCTGTTCGGTCACAGACAGTAGTTCGGATTTGACTGTCTCGGTGAAGCCGGTGTCAGTGGTCGGGGCGAGCGCCAGCGCGACCCGGTCGCCCAGTTCGCCCCGGACAGTCTCCAGTAGCGGTTCGTTCCCGACGCGAACGCGTGCCTGCACGTGGTCAGCAAACAGGTCACGGACTTTTGCACAGCGGTCGCGCTTGCCCGCGTTCCCGCCAAGGGGCTGTGTCGCAGCGACGGTTCCGCCGGCAGCGGCCTGGCTAGCTTGCCGTTGGCTCCGCGGCGAAACCGCCGAGAGCTGGCGGACCTCGCGCTCGAATACGTCGAAGCCGCTTCGTAGCTCACGAATATGGTCCTGTTCGTCCTCGACCCGGGCAAGCGCCTGTTCGACTGGCGTCGTCACGCTGGTTCACCCCGTCGGACGACCGTCGCTCGCTCAGGAGGGGCGTGAGCCTGGCAGACGATAATGTCGTGGCAGGCGACCCGAGGGTCGTACTGTCGGAGCTGCGCCCTGTACTGTTCGGTCGCCCGTGCGCCGGCCCGAGCCTGTTCACGCGAATCGAACCGGCAGCCAGCAGCAGGCACGGGCTGTTCGCCCGTCCGCGCACAGACGAGATAGTACTCTCCCGAGTCGCTCGACAGCGATTCGATGTACGAACGGATGTCGGTGAGCGGCGTTTCAATCATTTAGGCAAGCCTAAAACGCGGACCGGCTTATATTTTAGGTATGCCTAAATCGAGAGTGGTCTGACAGGTACTGGTAGCTCACCGATAATTTAAATCAGACCACGAGCCAGTTCGGCGGGATGGACCCCGGAACAGTCGGCGTGGCGCCAGCGACGACGGTTACCGCGCTAGCGTTCGTCCTTGGCGGCATCTCGCTTGGCACGGTGAGCGGTCTGGTGCCCGGTTTACACGCGAACAACTTCGCGCTCGTTCTCGCCAGCATCGCCCCTGCTGTCCCGGCAGAGCCACTGTACGTCGGCGCGGCGATGCTCGCGGCAGGGGTAACCCACACCTTTCTCGATATCGTCCCCGCGCTGGCGCTTGGCGTCCCGGACCCGGCGATGGCACCGACCGCACTGCCGGGTCACCAGCTCGTTCTCGAAGGGAGGGGCCACGAGGCACTCCGGCTCTCAGCGCTCGGGAGCGCGCTCGCCGTTGGTTTCGCGGTCCCGCTTGCGGTCCCCATTACCCTCGGGATGGAACAGCTCTATCCGACGATTGCCGCGAACCTCTCGGTCGTCCTCGGTATCGTGGCACTGCTGCTCGTCGTCACCGAGCAGACACTCCTCGCGCGCCTCGGCGGCGCGCTGTCGCTTTGTCTCAGCGGGGCCCTCGGGGTCTTCACTCTCGATATTCCGGTCGATGGCGTGTTGCCAGCCGGCGACATGCTCGTGCCCCTGTTCGCCGGATTGTTCGGCGCACCGATTCTCATCGAGGCACTGGGTGGCGAGGGGGTCCCGCCACAGGCCGACACACGGGTGACGGCTTCCCGGCGGTTCGTCTTCGGTATCGGTCTCGCTGGAACGCTCTGTGGCGCGCTCGTCGGCTATCTGCCGGGCATCTCGGCGGCTATCGCGGCTGGTGCAGCGATGGTCGTGGTCCCACATCGCGGGCCACGAGCGTTCGTCGTCGCCACAAGCGGCGTCAGCACGGCGAACAGCGTCTTCGCGCTGTTTGCACTCGTCGCACTGGGCAGTCCCCGGACTGGGGTGTTAGTCGCCGTCGAGAACACCGGCGTCCCTCACAACCTCCCGATACTGCTCGGGAGCGTCGCTATCGCCGCCGCCGTGGCGTTCGTACTCGTCCTCGTCGTCGGCGATCGGTACCTCGAACTCGTCGGGTCGGTCGACAACGTCCGGCTGTCGGTCGGCGTGCTCGGCTTTCTCTGTGTACTCGTCGCCGCCCTTACCGGTGTCGTCGGACTCGCCGTGTTCGGCGTCGCCACGGCTGTCGGACTGATTCCCGCGCGCTTTGGCTCGCGCCGGATGACGCTCATGGGGGTGTTGCTGATACCGCTGGTCGTGTAGCTGTGAGGGCCGTGGACTGGAGTGTTGCTGTCGGCGGGCGGCCCGCGGAGAGTCACATGTTGCGGTCCACCGGCTATGTGTCGGCAGAGAATCGGCCGGTCAGCCGCCAAGGAACTGCTGACGAACCTCCTCGTCTGCAAGCAGGCGGTCGCCGGTGTCGACGTAGCCGTTCTGGCCCTGTGCGAGTACGTATCCCCGGTCGCACCGCCGCAGAGCCTCTTTCGCGTTCTGCTCGACCATCAGTATCGCCGTCCCGTCGTCGTTGATGCGGTCGATGCGGTCGAACATCTCCTCGACGAGGTCCGGCGCGAGGCCAGCAGAGGGCTCGTCGAGCAACAGCAGGTCCGGGTCGAGCATCAGCGCCCGCCCCATAGCGACCATCTGGCGCTGGCCGCCAGACATCGAGCCGGCTTTCTGTGATTTCCGGTCTTCGAGAATCGGGAACCGGTCGTACACGTCCTGAAGGCGGTCCTGTGGGACCTCGTCCAGAATGTATGCACCCATCTCCAGGTTCTCCTGGACCGAGAGCGTCGGAAAGATGTTGTCGTTTTGCGGGACGTAACTGATTCCCTTGTAGATAATCTCCTCGGGCCGCAGGCCGTGAATTTCCTCCTCGTCGAAGACGACCGTCCCCCCCATGTACGTCGTCAGCCCGAAGACAGATTTCATCACGGTCGATTTGCCCGCACCGTTGGGACCGACGACCGTGACGTACTCGCCGTCACCGACGTCGAGGTCGACGTCTTCGAGAATCTGGAGGTCGCCGTACCCGGCGTCGAGGTCACGCACCTCCAGCAGTGACTCTTCGGGCGCTGCCGCGAGCGGGTCGGTCTTCGCCGAAACGTCTCCGTGCTCTTCGTCGGTCGACTCCCCTGTCGGCTCCGTCGGTGTCTCCTGTTCGCTCATATATCCTCACCTAGATACGCCTCGATGACCTGTTCGTTGTCACGAATCTCGTCGGGGTTGCCGTCGGCGAGAATCGACCCCTGATGCATGACGATGACTCGTTCACATTCCTCCATGATGACGTCCATATCGTGTTCGACGAGCAGGAACGTGTAGCCGTCCTCGCGCAGCGAGTGAATGCGGTCGAGGAGTTTGTCTTCGAGTGTCGGGTTGACACCAGCCATCGGCTCGTCGAGCAACAGCATCTCGGGTTCAGTCATCATCGCCCGCGACATCTCGAGTAGCTTCTGTTGCCCACCAGAGAGATTCTCCGCCTTCTCGTAGGCGAGATGGTCGATTTCGAAAAATTCCAGTGTCTCCCAGACACGCTCGCGTAGCTCAGTTTCCTGGTCAACGACGCCCTGGCGGGCACCTGGCACAACCGAGCGCCACAGCTTCTCGCCTTGCTGTGCTTTCGGCGCGAGCATCAGGTTCTCTAGGACAGTCATCTCCGAGAGCGCCCGCGCAATCTGGAAGGTGCGGACGAGTCCGCGGTTGGCGATTTGCTCGGGGCGCATCCCGGTTATCTTCTCACCCTGAAAGTACACCTCACCGTCGGTCGGCGTGAGTGCGCCGGTGATACAGTTGAACGTCGTCGACTTCCCGGCGCCGTTGGGACCGATAAGGCCAGTTACTGTTCCGGCTTTCACGTCGAAGCTCGCGTCGTCGACGGCAACGATGCCACCGAACCGTTTCTCTAGCCCTTCGACCCGGAGCGGCGTCGCGGCCGTCTCCGTGGTGGTCTCCGCCGGCGGGGTCGTGGTTGCGTCACTCATTAGTCTCCTCCTTGTGCAGGTCGATTGCGGCGGCAGTCTCGGTCCGGTCACCGAGGACGCCGTCGGGGCGTTTCTGGATGATGATAATCAACACGACGCCGAGCAACACGAACTGCAGCGGCGCGATGTTGTCCACCGCGTAGGCGAGAAACGGCGTCACGTCGAGTTGTGCCAGTGGCGCGACTGCGCCGTCGAAAGTTCCGGGCGCGTCCGCGAGGTTGAGACGGGCACTGATAATCGCACCGACCTGTCGGGGCCCCTCGAAGAGCAGTCCCACGAACAGAATCGAGCCGACGACGCTGCCGGTGTTCGAGCCGGACCCGCCGATAATCAGCGCGATGAAGGCGTAGAACGTGACGACTGGCCGGTAAGAGTTGGGATTGGCAAAGCCCTGACTCCCCTGCCAGAGTATCCCAGCCAGCCCCATCAGCGCACAGCCGAGCATGAACACCTTGATTTTGAAACGACGGGTGTCTTTCCCGAGTGACTGTGCAACGAGTTCGTCTTCGCGGATAGCTTTCAGCACCCGCCCGAACGGCGAGTAGCCGATGCGCCGGACCATCCAGTAGACGCCGGCCAGCACCAGCAACATCACGAACGTCCAGACGAAGTCACTGAGAATCGACGAACTGATCAGCGTCACCTCTCTGTTGCCGAATTCGAACAACAGCATGTCGATTCTGGGGACATCGACAGTGAACACGTCGGCGATGGACTCACCGATCGAGCTGTTGAAGATGAAATCCGTCGGCCGGTCGGGTAGGTCCATCCCGCTCCCACCGCCGGTACCGGCGCCGAAGGTGTTCGTCGTCCAGTTCGACAGCGTCCGAGAGCCGGCCGAGAGGCGAATAATCTCAGAGAGCCCGAGCGTAACAATCGCCAAGTAGTCCGCGCTCACCCGGAGGGCGGGAATCGCGGCGACGAGCCCGACGAGTGCAGCGGCAATCATCCCGCCGAGGATACCAATCGGCAGCGGCAGGCCAAGCCCCTGTCCCGAAAGGGCGTCCGGCGATGTACTGAGCAGTCCCATCGTGTAGACGCCGACGGCCATAAAGCCCGCAACGCCGATGTTGAACATCCCGGTGTACCCCCAGTGGAGGTTCAGCGCCAGCGTGAGCAACGCGTACGCGGCAAACAGGAACGTGATGGTCCGCCAGGCACCGAAAATCGAGTTGACGGTCCCGAGTCCCAGGCCCTGTTCGAGGATGACGAGTATCGCGAACACGCCGTAGACGAACGCGACCGTCGCGAGCACGATGCGCCGGTCGCTTTGCTCAATCCAGCCGATGAACCGGTCGCGCAGCCCCGGTTGTGTCGCCTCGCTGGCTGTCATGCAGTTGTCACCCCTCCGAAGATGCCCTCGGGCCGGTACAGCAAGACGAGAATCATAATCAGGAACGCGGCAGCGGCGTTGAAATCAGAGGAGATCCAGATGAGCGAGACCTCGTGGACGAAGCCGATGACGAGGCCGCCGGCAATCGCCCCGTAGATGGAGCCGATGCCACCGAGGATAACCCCCGCGAAGATGAACAACAGGAGGAACCAGCCGACGTTGTAGTTCATCGTCCCGCGTTCGAGCACGTACAGGAAGCCGGCGATACCGGCGAGGCTGGCCCCGAGTATCCAAGTCGCGCGGACGATACGCTCTGTCGGGATACCGGTGACGAGCGCGAGGTCCTTGTTGTCGGCCATCGCGCGCATCGCCTTCCCCAGTTTTGTCCGCTGCAACAGGAGATGCATCGCAATCATCAGTCCCAGCGCGACGACGAGTAGCGTCACCTGATGGAGGTCGACCGAGAGACCCGTGCCGAGGAAGTCTGTCCGCTCGATGCCCTCGGTTCCGGTGACGCCCCGTGTTTGGGGACCGTAGACGAACTGGACTGTCGACCGAAGCGCGAGTGCAACGCCAATCGAGGCGATGAGAAGCGGGATTCCGCCCCGGTCGCGCATCGGTCTGTACACGAATCGGTCGGCAAGCAGCGCAACGCCTGTCGTCGCAACCGCCGCGACGACGACACCGATGAGTATCGCAAGTGGCGAGGCAATAATTGATGCCCCGATATCGGTCGAACTGGGACCGGTCCCAGACCGTGCGAGCAACAGATACCCTGCGTCGCCGACACCCCAACCGGCAACCAGCAGCGCGACCCCCCACCCGGTAAACGCTCCCGTGGTGAACAGGTCGCCGTGTGAAAAGTTCGCGAAGTTGAGGATACTGTATGTCATCGAAAGTCCGATTCCAGCGAGCCCGAATATCAGTCCAACTATCGTTCCCGTCCAGATGCGCTTTCCGACGGTACTGAGCTCTATTTCTCCCCCGAGTGTTCTGCCGCCAAATTCGGCGATCTCGATACCCGCCAGGCCGGCGAGCAAGTCGAGCAACAACATCACGGCCACTCCGAGTGCGAGCGTCAGCAGCACCCGGCCCCGGATTGCATCGACCACTGGCGTCTCAGAGTCCTCGGAGAACAACTGAAAGCGTGCCATGCTGTTTGCTAAATCATGTTCATCCTGTAAATAGTTCACGCTGTTGTGTGGGATTATCACTCAACAACTCCAACCACCTCGCTTCCTGAAGGACATGCAGGTTAAATTAAAGTCATATGCTACTCATTACCGTCCATGGGAGAACTGACGGAAGTGAATACGAACCAACAGGATACGGGGATACGACGTTTCGTTCCGTCTCTCGTCTCAGATAATCTGCTGGCAAAGTTCATCGTTGGAATCCTCCTTATCGTCTTTCTCATCGGAGTTATTGCACTGTTTTTCCAGACAAGCATCGCAGACGAACTGGATTCACAGGTCACGACCCAGGTCGAGGAGACGGCAGGGCTCCACGCCGACATCTACACTGCCTGGCAGGGCAATCGGTTCGACAATCTGGAACAGATTGCCGGGGAGGAAGGGCTGGATGTCGACAACGAGCGGGTGCGAAGCGACTTGCTCACGCGAGGGCGTGACGACTCCGACTACTTCACACAGATTCACCTCGTCGACAGGGAAAGTGGCGAAGTGCTTGCGAGTTCGGCCGACCAGGCGGTCGGCGAGAACATCTTCGAGCGTGTCAACGAGACGGTCGTCACGAGGTCAAGCGAGTTCACCACGCCGTCTACGTACACGTCAGCGACCGGCGAGACAGTCGTCGGTTTCGGTCGCCAGCGCCTGCTCGACCCCTCTCACGTACTCATCGGTGAGGTGCCTGCCGCCGGTGGCCCCGAGTTCGGGCAGACGATAGCCGACTCGCGGACAATCCTCGCCAATCAGGACGGCGATGCACTCTTCGGAGAGGAGGGCGTCGACTCGGCAGTCGTTCAGCGCGACCAGTCGGGTGACGGAAACGCGACTGTTACCCAGACTGGCGGCGAGATTCACGGCAGCGAACCCATCGGCGACACGGGGCTGACAATCGTCACCAGCAGCCCCCAAGGGGAGGCGTTCGCCATCAGAGACAGCGTCATCGAGAGCTTCGTGGTCATGCTCGCGCTGGTGTTCGGCGTGTTAATCGTCGTCGGCGTCGTCGGCGGACGCTCTATCACCAACTCGATTACGGCGCTCAACGAGCGCGCGACCGAGATGGAGAAAGGGAACCTCTCCGTGGAGTTCGAGACCTCGCGGACCGACGAAATCGGTGAACTGTACGCCGGCTTCGCCAGCATGCGTGACTCGCTCCGGGAACGGATTACCCAGGCCGAGGACGCCCTGTCTGAGGCAAACGAGGCACGGGAACGAGCCGAGACAGCCCGCGAGAAAGCGGCCAGCGCCCGCGAGGAAGCCGAGGCGATAAACGAGCAAATCGAGGCCTCTGCCGACCGGTACAGCGACGTGATGCGCCAGGCAGCCGACGGCGACCTCACCGTTCGGATGGACGCGAACAACGACAACGAGGCGATGGCGGCGATTGCACGCGATTTCAACGCGATGCTCGAGGAGTTCGCGGCGACGATTCAGGAGATTACGACCTTCGCCGACGAGGTGGCGACCGAGAGCGAGGACGTCACCGCCTCCAGCGAGGAGATTCGCGTCGCGAGCGAGGACGTGAGCCAGGCGGTTCAAGAGATTTCGAGCGGCGCAATGGAGCAAAGCGACGAGCTCCAGGCGGTGACCGCAGAGATGAACGACCTCTCGGCGACCATCGAAGAGATTGCGGCCTCCTCGGACGAAGTTGCCTCGGTCGCACAGGAGACCGCCGAGACGGGCCAAGAGGGACGCGAGGACGCACAGGCCGCAATCGAGGGAATGGAGACAATTCAGTCAGAGTCCCAGCGCGCCGTCGAGGAGATTGCACAACTGGAAGACCAGGTCAAACAGGTCGACGGCCTGATTGCCCGGATGGCCGACATCGCCGAGCAGACGAGCATCCTGGCGCTGAACGCGAATATCGAGGCCGCCAGGGCGAGCGCAGACGGCGGCGGCGGAGACGGGTTCGCGGTCGTCGCAAACGAAGTCAAAACCCTCTCCGAAGACGCGAAGGAAGCCGCCGACGAGGTCGAGCGCCGCCTCGAAGCGATTCGGGGCCAGACACGGGAGTCGGCCGAGGCCGTCCAGACAGCGAGCCAGCACGTCGACGACCACACCGAATCAGTCGAAAACGCCGCGGCCGCCTTCTCAGAGGTCGCCGAATACGCCGCCGAGACGAGCGACGGTATCGCCGAGATATCGGCGGCGGCCGACGAGCAGGCAACCTCGACCGAACGGGTCGTCGCCATGGTCGACGAGGTGGCCTCAATCGCAGAGCGCACGACCACACAGGCCGAGAACACCGCGGCAACCGCCGAACAGCAGGCCGCCTCGATGAGTTCGGTCTCGGAGAACGTCACCGACCTCGCCGAGCAGGCGGCACAGTTGTCCGAGACGCTCGACCGATTCCAGACGAACTGACTGCGATACTATTTTCCAACTCCGCCACGAATGCGCGGTATGAACGTCCCAGAACCGTTCGACCACCCATCGTTCGCGACTGCGCTGGGAACCATCTCGGGCTACCTGGTTATCCTCGCCGTGATGACGGCGCTTCTCTTCTTGGTCCCTTACGGGCTTTTTTTCCTACTCTGACCAGTCGAACGACATTTACCCGCTCGTCAAGTAGCGTAAACTGATGCGTCCGATTGGACCACGTGGCATCTCCGAGGGGACCGGGGTCGCCGTTCTGGTCGTGATGACTGTCGTCGCGACTGCGTCCGTCGGAATGACGGTGACAATTATCAACGACGACAGCAACGAGTACGGTGCAGACTTCAGCTTCGAGTACGCCGAGGAACTCAAGCACCTCCTCGTCTTCTACGACGACGGCGACGGCTTGCGCGCCGGGAATCTCGTCGTCGCCGGGCCACAGGGCGAGGTGACGTGGGCACAGATTGAAGGCCTCGCGCCCAACGAGACAGTCGAACCGAACAACCTCCCGACGCGTCTGGCCCCGGGAAACGCCTACGGCGCTGAGGTCAACGAAGAAGACTACATCGAGATTCGCTACTATCCGGAAGGGCAGCGAAACGAGGAGAACGACGACCCGTTCGAGGAAGCAGAGAGCGTCCTCCTTGCAAGCTGGAACGAGCCAAGCGAAGGCGACGGCGAGGACGGCCCAGTCGAGGCGCCCGAATCCTGAGTCAGCCTTTGATGTTACAGACGGGGTACGTTCGGGCGACCGTATCACCGATGCCGAGGGCGTCCGACACCGAGACGACGTCGTCGACATCTTTGTAGACGCCGGGGGCCTCTTCGGCGACAGTCGCACCACTTTCGGCCTTGACGTATATCTGATTGTCCTCACGCAGGTCGTCCATCACGTCTTCGCCCCAGTACTCGTTTTTCGCCTGAGTGCGTGACATCAGCCTGCCCGCACCGTGAGCGGTCGAGCCGAAGGTCTCCTCCAGCGAGTGTTCACCGCCCCGGAGGACGTAGCTGCCTGCGCCCATGCTGCCGGGGATGATGACCGGCTGGCCGACCTCTCGGTATGCCGGCGGAAGCTCCGGTCGCCCGGCGGGGAACGCACGCGTTGCCCCCTTCCGGTGAACGAACAGCTCGTTGTCCTCGCCGTCGACAGTGTGGACTTCCTTCTTGGCGATGTTGTGTGAAACGTCGTACAGCAGTTCCATTCCCATCTCCTCCCAGGAGCGGTCAAAGACGCGCTCGAACACCTGTCTGGTCTGGTGGGTGATGAGCTGGCGGTTCGTCCACGCGAAGTTGATGGCCGCACACATCGCGCCGTAGTAGTCCTCGGCGAGCTGTGAGCCGGCCGGTGCCGCCGCGAGTTCCTTGCTGGGAAGCTGGTTGAGCAGGCCTTCGTGGGTCTGCTCGATATCACGGAGGTAGTCGGTACACACCTGGTGGCCGAGCCCGCGGGAACCGCAGTGGATGAGAACGACTATCTGGTCCTCGCGGAGGCCAAACTCCGCTGCCACGTCGTCGCGGTAGATGTCAGTCACGCGCTGAACTTCGAGGAAGTGGTTGCCGCTGCCGAGACTGCCTGCCTGGTTGCGTCCGCGGTCTTTGGCCTTCTGTGAGACCGTCTGTGGGTCGGCCTCGGGGCGAACCCCTTCGTCTTCGCAGTGTGCGAGGTCGGCCTCAACACCGTAGCCTGCCTCGACGGCCCACTCGACGCCCCGGTCGAGAATCTCCTCGACGGGTGCGTTGTCGACGACCGCCCCGCCGCCGAGCCCGGTCGGCACGTTCGCAAACAGGCTGTTGAGGAGTTCTTCCTCGTTTCCCTGAATGTCGTCGTACGTCAGGTTCGTTTTCACCATCCTGACGCCGCAGTTGATGTCGTACCCGACCGCTCCGGGACTGATACAGCCGTCTTCGGCATCGAGGGCAGCGACGCCGCCGACAGGAAACCCGTACCCCTGGTGGCCGTCCGGCATGCAGATGGCGTACTCCTGGATGCCCGGCAGGTGGGTCGTGTTACGGAGTTGCTCGAGTGTCTTGTCGTCAGATATCTGTTCGAGAAGCGCTTCGTTTGCGAGTACGCGCGCGGGGACGCGCATGTCTCCCTCCTGTGGTAGCTCCCAGACGTGTTCTCGGACATGTTCGAGGGTGAAATCTCCGGCGTCGAACGTTTTCTCGGTCATACAGGAGCGTCCGCGTCGAACGCTCAAGAATGCTTCCGTGCGAGCCGGACTCAGTTCGTCCGCTGCCAGGAGGCATCCTCGCCGAGGGCGTCGAGTGCAGACTCCGCCTCTCCGTTGGTCGCGCCGTAGAACCGCTCGCGGTCGACGGGTGTCCGGAGACAGAACACCACCGTGTTGCTGGTCACGTCGTGAATTGTGAGTGTCCAGGCAGTAGTTCCGTGCTCCCAACTGCTGTGGACGGTCGCTTCCTCGTCGTCGACGACCCGCGTCCCCAACTCCCAGCTCAGCTGCGTGGCGTGTGTGAGTTCGAAGGGGACGACATCGGGCAGACGCGCGGCCCCGGCGTTTTCGGTGCTATGCGTACTCATGACAACTCACTCGGAGCCCACAATCAAAAAACTCACTCATTCCGTCCCAAGGCGTCGCTGGGGTGTGAGGGACACGTATTATATAGGCGCGGCCTCAACACACCTGCAACGCGTACTCATGAGTTCGTTGATGATAGACATCCGAAAGCTCGGGTTGTTTAACAAGATGGCCAAGGAAGGGGGAAACACCGTCGCAGACCATCTGAGCCAGATGACGGGGATGGAGACCGAGATGGAAATCACGAAAATCAACTTCATCGATATCCCTGATATCCGCGCCCACGTGGGCGATGACAAGCAGATTGGCATCAGTATCGAGATGGTCGAGCGCCCCTACGGACATATTCTCTTTTTGTTCAACGCGCCTGATGCGAAGAAACTCGCCCACGGGATGATGGGCGACATGGCGGGGGCCGAGGAATCCGACGATGGATTCTCGGACATGGAGCGGTCGGCAATCCAGGAAATCGGCAACATCATGACCAGCGGCTTCATCGACGGCTGGGCGAACGTACTGGAGACGACAATCGACATGTCGACGCCGACCTTTACCTACGGCCCCGGCTCCAGCATGGTCAACGACCTCGTTGGCGAGCGCGACGACGAGATGGCGCTTATGTTCGACTCCCGCGTCCAGGCTCTCGAAGAGGATATCAACGTCACCGTCTACACGTTCCCCGAACTCCAGGAACTCGTCAGCCTCATGCAGGAAATCGAGCCCTGAATCGGTTCCAGTCGGTCGGTTGTGTGCCTATTCCTAGTGATAAAACATGTGGATTGTTATAGTGTGACAAGTATTTAGTGGTGAAGGTCGTTTGCCTAGCTATGGGAGACACACCCGAGCCGAGGTGGTACCGATGACTGTCCACGAACTCAAGTGGCGTATCGCCGGCGGGTCCGGCGACGGTATCGACTCGACGAGTCAGAATTTTGCGAAGGCACTGATGCGTGCCGGGCTGGACGTGTTTACACACCGGCACTATCCCTCGCGGATTCGCGGCGGTCACACGTACGTCGAAGTTCGGGCCCGGCCCGACGACGTTCGCTCGCGCGGCGACGGATTCGACTTCCTGCTCTCGCTCGGTGACAGCTTCGCCCGCAATCCCGACGACGAAGCCTACTACGGCGAAGAGGAGCTGAAGCCACTCTACGAGCATTTCGACGACCTCAACGAGGGCGGCGTCATCGTCTACGACAGCGGACTCATCGACGAGGAGGCTGTCGAGGCAATCGACCTCCACGAGCGCGCAGAAGAGAACAACTGGCACGTCTACCCGGTCGACCTCCGCGGGCTCGCCCGCGAACACGGCCGGGAAGTGATGCGCAACACCGCCGGTGTCGGCGTCAGCGCAGCGCTGCTGGGTATCGACACGACCTACTTCGAAGAACTGATGCAGGAAGTGATGGGCGGCGACATCGCCGAGGCCAACATCGAGACGCTGAACGCAGCCTACGACCACGCCCAGGAACTCGACCACACCCACGACCTCGAGGTTCCCGAAGGCGACCACGACGGCGAGCAGGCGATGGTCACAGGGAGCGACGCCATCGCTTACGGCGCACTGGACGCTGGCTGTCGGTTCATTTCGGGGTATCCGATGACGCCCTGGACCGACGTGTTCACTATCATGTCCCAGAATCTGCCTCGCTTTGGCGGTATCGCCGAGCAGGTCGAGGACGAAATCGCCGCCGCGTCGCTGGCAATCGGTGCCTCACACACCGGCGTCAAGGCAATGTCCGGCTCCTCTGGCGGCGGATTCGCGCTCATGTCAGAGCCCCTGGGTCTGGCGGAGATGACCGAGACGCCTGTCGTCTTGGTCGAGGCGATGCGGGCCGGCCCATCGACCGGAATGCCGACCAAGTCGGAACAGGCCGACCTCGAACACGTTCTCTACACCAGTCAGGGCGACTCCTGTCGGGTCGTGTTCGCGCCGGGCAACGTTCAGGAAGCATACGAGCAGACGCGGCAGGCCTTCAAGTACGCGTACGACTACCACCTGCCCGCTATCGTCCTGTACGACCAGAAACTCGGCGGGGAGATGCGCAACGTTCCGGCAGAGTTCTTCGACCGCGAACCCGACCCCGACCCGGGTGCGGTGCTCACCGAGGACGAACTGGCCGAAGCGGCCCACGACGCCGCCGGCAAGTTCAAACGCTTCGACTACGAGGGCGACGACGTCGTCAATCCGCGGTCGGTCCCCGGTCAGGAGGGCGGACGCTTCCTCGCGACAGGCAACGAGTCCCAAGAGGTCGGCCACATCAACGAGGACCCCGACATCCGGACCAAACAGATGGACCGTCGGCTGGGGAAACTGTCGGCCATCCGCGAGGACCTCGACGAAGGCGAGGAGTCGAACCAGACCTACCACGGCCCCGCCGACGCCGACTACGGCGTTCTCGTCTGGGGAAGCCAGCAGGACACCGTCTTCGAGGCGGTCGACCGGCTCAACGACCGCGGCAGCTCGGTCAAGGCCCTGGGCGTCAGCGACCTGATGCCGTATCCCGAAGAGGAGGTGACTGCGTTCCTCGAAAGCGTCGAGGAGTGCCTCGTCGTCGAGATGAACGCGACCGCACAGTTCCGCGGTCTCACCCAGAAGGAGCTTGGCCGGTTCGGGCCGAAGCTGACGAGCCTGCTCAAGTACGACGGCGAACCGTTCGAGCCCAGCGAAGTCGTCGAGGGCTTCGAAGCGAGCATCGAGGAGACCGACCTCCCCGGTGGCAACATGCGGCTCGTCCCCACGGCAGGTGACTGACGTGGCTGACACACGAGGTGACACACGATGACAGCATTCTCCGCAATCCACGAGGAGCACGAATCGGACAAGGAAGATTTCACCCCCGGCGTCGAACCCCAGCCCACGTGGTGTCCGGGCTGTGGCGACTTCGCGGTCCTGAAGGCGCTCAAGGGCGCGATGCCCGAACTCGGCCGCTCGCCCGAAGAAGTGATGCTCGTGACGGGCATCGGCTGCTCGGGCAAGCTCTCCAGTTACTTCGAGAGTTACGGCTATCACTCCATTCACGGCCGCGCGCTGCCGGTCGCCCGCGCCAGCAAGCTCGCCAACCCCGGTCTCGAAGTCATCGCGGCCGGCGGTGACGGCGACGGCTACGGCATCGGCGGCAACCACTTCATGCACACAGCCCGCGAGAACCACGACATGACCTACATCGTGTTCAACAACGAAATCTTCGGGTTGACGAAGGGCCAGACCTCGCCGACGAGCCCGAAGGGGCACAAATCGAAGACACAGCCCTCGGGCAGTGCGAAGGACCCGGTTCGGCCACTGACGCTCTCGCTGGCCTCCGGCGCGTCGTACATCGCTCGGACGGCGGCGACGAACCCGCGCCAGGCCCAGGAGATTATCGCCGAGGCAGTCGAACACGATGGCTTCGCCCACGTCGATTTCCTCACCCAGTGTCCCACCTGGAACAAGGACGCAAAGGAGTACGTCCCGTACACGGACGTACAGGACGAGTACGACTTCGACCGCACCGACCGACGCGAGGCCGCCGACATGATGTACGAAGCCGAGACGAAGCTACACGAGGGCGAGGTGCTGACGGGTCGGTTCTACCGCGACGAACAGCGCCCCTCCTACGGCCAGGAGAAGCGCTCGACCGGCGAGATGCCAGAGGACCACCTCGCCGAGCGGTACTTCGAGGACGACCCCGAGTTCGAACGCGTCGCTGACCACCTCATCGACCGCCACAAGTAGCCGAAATTGCCGGTCTGACGGTCGCTCGTGGCGCTCTCGCCCGCGTTCAACGTACTTTTCCACTTCGGAAGATATTTTTTTGTATAGTGTAAAGATGGAGCCATATGAGCGTCGAGGCGACCGAACAGCGAATCTTGTCCGTGCTCGAAGAGGACGCGCAGGCGTCGTACGCCGAGATAGCCGAACGGGCCGACGTCTCGAAGCCCACCGTCCGCAAGTACATCCAGAAGCTCGAAGAGGAGGGAGTCATCGTGGGCTACTCCGCCGATGTCGACCCGAAGAAACTCTCCAGTCAGTCCATCGCACTCGTCGGTGTCGACGTCGAGAGTGAACGCTACGTCGACGTGACCCGCGAACTCAAGGGGTTCGACTCCATCGAGGCGCTGTATACCTCCAGTGGCGACCACACGCTGATGGCCGAAATCCGTGCTCCCGACGGCGACGCGCTCGGCGAGATAATCAACGAAGACATCATGAAACTCGAGGGTGTCAGTGCGGCCCATCCATCGTTCCTCCAGGAACGGCTGAAGTAACCGCCCGAGTCGGTCGCCATCGACGCCCTCCGTTTCTCGACCCGATGCCACACCACGCCGGCACGTCCGGAGAAGTGTGACCGCTCGCTACGCTCGGTCTCGGCGGGCTGGTCACGATTACGATGGACGGGTGTGACGGAAACACGAGCTTTTAGAGGGAGTGTCACAGAGTAGCAGATATGATAGACCGACTGGTCCTGGGCAGCGGGACCCTCGTGCAGCGAGTGGTCGGAGCGCTCCGGGACCAGTCCGGCTCGGTTCGTGTCGTCACCGATGAAGAGAGTCTGGCGACGACCCTTCGCAACGAAGGAACCGTCGTCGAGGCGTGTGACCCAGCCGACGCCGAGGCACTCGCCGACCTGACGGCCGAGATGGTCGTCGTGGTCGAAGAGAGACAGACTCAGGCCGTCGAGACGGCGCGTGCGGCCCGGACAGCGTTTCCCGACACGTATCTGCTGGCCTACGTCGCCCGAGACGCCCCCACGGCCGAGGACGAGCTCCGTACGGTCGCCGACCGGGTAGCAAACCCCTACCGACAGGCGGCGTCTCACGTCCTCGACCGTGTCGGCGGGACGGGACAGCAACTCCAACAGCTCAAGCGCGTCTTGCGTAGCATCGACCGTCTCGCGGTGGTGGCACACGACAACCCCGACCCGGATGCCATCGCCAGTGGCACCGCGCTCGCCAGGCTCGCCGCCTCGGCGGGCTGTGACCCGCAGGTGTGTTATCACGGCGAGATAACCCATCAGGAAAACCGTGCCTTCGTCAACGTCCTCGATTTGGACCTGCGACAGCTCGACCCGGGAGAGGGCGTCGCGGCCTTCGACGGCATCGCGCTGGTCGACCACGCTCGACCCAGTGTCAACAACCAGCTTCCAGACGACAGCGATATCGACATCGTCATCGACCACCACCCGCCGCGAGCGCCCGTCGACGCCCGCTTTGTCGACCTGCGCAGCGGCGTCGGCGCGACGAGCACACTGCTCGTTGACTATTTCGACCTGTTCGGCACCGAGTTGGATACGACCGTCGCCACCGCGTTGCTGTTTGGCATCCACGTCGACACGAAGGGGTTCAACCGTGAGGTATCGCCAGCTGATTTCGAGGCGGCGGCGACGGTTCTGCCGGCAGCGGACCTTGGTGTCCTCGAACGTGTCGAGTCGCCGTCGATGACCTCGAAGACACTCGACATTATCGCAAGCGCCATCCAAAGCCGCCGTGTCGAGGGGAAGGTGTTGATGAGCTGTGTCGGCGACCTCGCCGAGCGAGACGCGCTCGCGCAGGCGGCCGACCGCCTGCTCCAGCTCGAATCTATCACCGCGACGCTCGTCTACGGCGTCAAGGATGGGACGATTTACGCATCCGCCCGCTCACACGGCGTCGAAGTCGACATCGGCGAGACGATGCGCGAGGCGTTCGACCCGATAGGGAGCGCGGGCGGCCACGTCGACATGGCGGGCGCACAGATTTCGCTTGGCATCCTCGACGCTGTCGAGGAACAGGAGTCCTCGCTCGTCGAGATTGTCGAAGACATCGTCGAAGAACGGTTCCTCGATGCCATCGCGGCGACGACAACGCTTCGGACTCAGCCCGTCGACGACCACTTCGAGGGCGACCGGTATCTCGTCCAAGACGACGACCGAGCCATCGGGTCGGGTGCGTTCACCCGGGACGAGGACAGATAGCGGCAGACGAGAGGCTTTTGCCCTTCGTCCCCGTCGGTGCGTATAATGACAGCGGACCGAAAGCCCAGCGTCGAGGATTACATGACGCGAGAGGTGGCGACAGTGTCGCCGGACGCGACCGTCGGCGAGGTTGCCCGGCGCATCGCCGAGAGTGACGGACACAGCGGCTTCCCAGTCTGTGACGGCCGCCACGTCGAGGGGTTCGTCGCCGCCCGCGACCTCCTGTTACACGACGACGGCGAGCCGATATTCAAGATTATGACCCGTGACCTGCTGGTCGCTCACCCGGAGATGAAACTCGACGACGCCGCCCGGGTCATTCTCCGGTCGGGCATCCAGCGCCTCCCCGTGGTCGACGACGCCGGCAATCTCGTGGGAATCATCTCGAACGCCGACGTGATACGCAGTCAGATAGAGCGAGCCACGCCTGGGAAAGTCGACAAACTCATGCGGACACTGGAGAACATCCACGGCGTCGCCGCCCGTGAGGAGCGCCGCGAGATTGACCTGCGTGCGTTGACTCCCACACAGGGGAAGGTGTACGCCGACGAACTCGAAGGCCGCAAATACGAACTCGAACGCGGTCTGGCCGAGCCGCTGGTCGTCGTCGAGACGCCAGCGGACTGTCTGCTCGCGGACGGCCACCACCGCGTCAAGGCCGCCAGCGACCTCGGTATCGAGACGATGGACGCCTACGTTATCGTCATCGACGAGGCCGTCGACATCGGCATGGCAAAGACCGCCGAAAAGGAGAATCTCGACGCAATCGCCGATATCGAGGCTGTCGACTACGCGCATCACCCCCTCATCGAAACGACACAGCGCCTCCAAGAGCAGTGAATCGCCTCGGTGTCAAGTGGTTCGAGAGACTTCGTCTCTCGTCATCACGGAAGACTGCGTCTTCCCTACGACCCCGAGGCATTCGCCTAGGCCGCCTGTAAACGACGACGACCCCCTCGTCTGCTGGCAGTTGTCCTGTCGACAGCGGCCGCTGTACCGTGAGACCCGGCAGTTGGTCGGATACTACTGTTCTATCCGGAATTTTATTGCGGGAGCCCCACGTACTGGGTGACATGTTCGACGAGGACGAACTCGACAAAATCCGCGAGTCGGCCGCCGAGTGGGAGACAGAGCGGCGCGACCCGGTGCTCGACGCCTACGGGGAACGACAGGACCGCTTTGCCACAGTATCGAACCTGGAGGTCGACCGACTGTATACGCCCGACGACGTCGAGGACATGGACTTCGAGGAGGATATCGGCTTCCCGGGCGAGCCGCCGTACACGCGCGGCGTCTACCCGACGATGCACCGCGGCCGGACCTGGACGATGCGCCAGTTCGCCGGCTTCGGGACCGCCGAGGAGACAAACGAGCGGTTCCATTATCTCATCGACGAGGGCCAGACCGGCCTCTCGACGGCGTTTGACATGCCCACGCTGATGGGTATCGACTCCGACCACAAGATGAGTCGGGGCGAGGTCGGCAAGGAGGGTGTGGCGGTCGACACGCTGCGGGACATGGAGATTCTGTTCGACGGCATCGACCTCGGAGAGGTCTCGACGTCGTTTACCATCAATCCCAGCGCAGCGGTCATCTACGCCATGTACATCGCGCTGGCCGACCAGCAGGACGTTCCACGCGAGGAGATTCGGGGCACGCTTCAAAACGACATGCTCAAAGAGTTCATCGCACAGAAAGAGTGGGTCGTTCCCCCGGAGCCGTCGCTGCGTGTCGTCACGGACATCATCGAGTTCTCCGCCGAGAACACGCCAAAGTTCAAGCCCGTCTCCATCTCGGGGTATCACATCCGCGAGGCCGGCTCGACGGCCGTCGAGGAGCTCGCCTTTACCCTTGCTGATGGGATGGCCTACGTCGAGGACTGCCTCGACCGCGGGATGGATATCGACGAGTTCGGGCCGACGCTTTCGTTTTTCTTCAACTCCCATAACTCCTTTTTCGAGGAAATCGCGAAGTTCCGCGCGGCGCGGCGCATCTGGGGTCGGGTCACCGAAGAGTGGTACGACGCAGAAACCGAGGCCGCCCGCAAGCTCAAGTTCCACACCCAGACGGCCGGCCAGTCTTTGACCGCACAACAGCCGCTGAACAACATCTCCCGCGTGACAATCCAGGCACTGGCCGCAGTGCTGGGTGGCACACAGAGCCTTCACACCAACAGCTACGACGAGGCGCTGGCCCTGCCAAGTGAGGAGGCCGTTCGGGTGGCGCTGCGGACCCAGCAGATTATCGCCGAGGAGTCCGGTGCGGCCGATATCGTGGACCCACTCGGTGGCTCGTTTGCCGTCGAGTCCCTCACCAACGAGGTCGAGGAGGAGGCGATGGAATACATCGAGGAAATCAAAGAGATGGGCGACGGCTCGATGAAAGACGGCGTCTTGCGCGGCATTCAGGACGGCTACTTCCAGCGCGAGATTCAGGAGTCGGCCTACGAGTATCAAGAGCGTGTCGAACGCGGCGAGGAGACCGTCGTCGGCGTCAACAAATACGAAATCGAGGAGGACACCGAACCGGAACTGCTTCAGGTCGACAAGGAGACCGAGCGCCGCCAGAAAGACCGCCTCGCACAGGTCAAAGACGAACGCGACGAGGAGGTAGTCGAGGCGACGCTCGACGAACTCGACGACGCTATCCGTAACGGCGACAACGTCGTCCCGCCGATTATCGACGCGGTGAAAGCCTACGCGACGATGGGCGAGATTATGGGCGTCTTCGAGGACCAGTACGGCTCCTACCAGGAGACACTCAGCGTCGCCTGATTCGGCCCGATGCGGCAAGCCTAATGCCCGTCGGTGACAGCCTCTGACTGATGAACGAGCGTGACGGCTTCGATATCGCCCTCGTCGTGTTGGTCGGCCTCGCGCTCGCTCGCGAGTCGCTGGCCAGCAGGTCTGGCCGTGTCACGACTATCGAGGCCCTCGTCGGCGCAGTGACGGAGCTCGACCCGGTATATTACCTCATCGTCGGCGGCGTCTTCGGTGTGTTTTTCCTCAGCTACATCACCATCTATCTCCCGCAGAAACAGAACTCGTAGCCGGCCACCGCAGTGATGGGAAGCGGTTGACACGCTTTCCGGTCGGCCCAACTCATGTAGGTAACACGACGGTACTCGGTATTACTGCTAGCTGTCACAAACAACGTCCTCAACCCAAAGAAAATATTCGCTGACCGGTACGCTCAACGACGCTAGTCGAGTTGCCTAGCCACACGAACGAGCCGTTCGGAGACGGCACTTGAACGAAAGGGATATGACCGTTGGATGAGCAGTGGTCGTTATGCGTCGTCGTGCCCTCCTCTCCGCCACTGTTGGAATGACCGTAGGTAGCGCTGGTTGTCTCGCATCGATACGCGATTCCAACCGCCAGATGGTCCAGCTCGGCTGGTTCGGTGTCCACAATGCCGATCCAAAATCCAGCCATACTTTCACGCTTATTGTCGAGAGAGATGGAAACGTCGTTCACGAATCGTCACACGATGTCGATGCAGCGGAATACTCCGACCCCGGCGTGGCAATGGATGGTGCCGTCGCTGAGTGCACGTGGAAAGGAACGTCCGGTGATTACTCTGTTCGTGTCCGTCGGGACGGAGAGGAAGAGACCGAGAAATCAGTCAGTGCGTTCGCGGCAGAAAGAGGAGTTGAGTGTGTGGTTGCAGAGGCCGAATACGAAAACTACGATGTCACCTCGGATTTCCTCGACGGGAAGCGCCTCTCCATTTCCCTTCGAGAAGGCTGTGACAACGACGGCTACGCCGGAAAGTGTTCCGTTACCCAGGAGTGACACACTCCGAGTCTCGGACTGCCCGATCAAGGGTTCTGTTCCGAACCTAGTCGCGTTCTCGGAAGCCTAGACAGCGGTGTTAGAAGCAGGACTCGACACGTTGGAGACGCAGGACCAGTCGTAACGTGGCGGTTTCTTACCGGAGGTTACGCGATTCACGCCCGGATTCGATCGCTGTATCAAGACAGCCGTCGAATCGTCACGTGATACGTTCGTCCAAACGGCAAGAATTTGGGTGTCGGTCCGCTATCGTCACCCGATGACCGACTTCGACCCCGAGAAATTCGAGGATAAGTACGCCAACTACTTCACAGAACTCCAGCGCGCCTACAAACAGGCCTTCGAGACGATGAACGACGCCTACGACTCGGAGCTGATTCACGCCATCGACCAGGGGATTCTCGCCGAGAGCGAACCGTTCTACGAGGGCAACGGCCAGTTCCGTATCGAGTTGCCAGAGAACCCCGCCGACCGACTGCAGGGCGTCGTCGTCGACGAGGAGAAACTCGACGCCACGCTCGACCGCTATCTCGACGAAATAGAGGCCGAACTTCAGGACGTGTTCGGACTCGCCGAGGACTGACCGGTCACTGTCCGCTCGACAATTGACAGCGTTTACTACACAGGCGTCCTACTGTCTCGTATGGAACTGACCGCCGAACAGGAGATGATTCAGGAGACGATTCGTGACTTCGTCGAGGCGGAGGTCGCCGACGTGGTCGACGAAGCCGACGAGACACAGACGTTCCCGGAGGGCGTCTGGGACGAACTCGCGGAACTCGGATTCGCCGGCCTAACCGTCCCCGAGGAGTACGGCGGATTCGACGCCGACGAAGTCACCTACAGCATCATCAACGAGGAACTCGCCCGCGGGCACCTCTCGCTTGCGACCGCGCTCTCGGTCCACTGTCTCGCAACGTCCTGTATCGCGGAGTTTGGCTCCGAGGAACACAAAGCGGAGTGGCTGCCGGAGATGAACGAGGGCCGTCCCGTCGGTGCGTTCGCGCTCTCTGAGCCCCACGCGGGCTCGAACCCCGCCGCGATGACGACGGAGGCCCGACGAGAGGGCGACGAGTACGTCATCGACGGCAAAAAGCAGTGGATAACAAACGGCACCCGCGCCGGTGTCGTCATCCTCTTTGCGAAGACCGACCGGGACGACCCGGATACGGTCACTCAGTTCCTCGTGCCGATGGATACCGAGGGCGTCGAGGTGGGCAAAAAGGAGGACAAGCTGGGGCTTCGAGCGAGCGATACGACGACGCTCATCTTCGAGGACGCCCACATCCCTGCGGAGTACCGGCTGACCGAGGTCGGACGCGGGCTAAAAGCCGCGTTCTCGATTCTCACCGGCGGTCGCATCGCCATCGCCAGCCAGGCCGTCGGCCTCGCACAGGCGGCACTTGACGACTCAATCGAGTACGCCCACGAGCGCGAGCAGTTCGGCAAGCAGATTGGCGAACACCAGGCAATCGCCCACAAGCTCGCCGACATGCAGACGAACGTCCAGGCCGCCCGTCTGCTCACGCGGGACGCCGCCAGACAGAACGAGGGAGCGGTCGCGCCACAGGCTGCCTCGATGGCGAAGTACTTTGCCAGCGAGACCGCCGTCGACGTGGCCGACGAGGCCGTCCAGATTCACGGCGGCTACGGCTTCACCAAGGACTTCGACGTCGAACGGTACTACCGCGACGCCAAGATTACGACCATCTACGAGGGGACCTCCGAAATTCAGAAAGACATCATCGCCCGACACCTGGGCGAGTAATCACGGCTCACTGACCGGGGACACTTTGTGGGTTCGGATATCTCGGCTCCCGTTTCTGCATGTAGTAGACGAGGACGGCGACGGCACCGATTAGTGGCGGAACGAAGAAGCCGACGAAGAATCCGACGGCCCACATGTCTGCGGTCTCCATCTCTCGTTTTGTGGCGTCCTGATATATCCAGACCGCACCAAGTGCCGCGAGTACGAGCGCGAACGGGCCGGAAAAAGAGATGGCGACGCTGACCATGCTCGTAGTTCGGCCACACTACTGAAAGCAGTTCTGGCGCGCGATGCAGACAGTTACTCCGAGGGAGTTCCCTGATACCGGACCCAGAGAAACGCCCCCAGCCCGGCACCGACCAGCGCAAACGCAGACAGCGCGGTAAAGAAGACCGCAAGCTCGAAGGAGCCGAGCAGGAACCCGCCGACTGCAATCGACGCAGAGCCGAAGCCGAACTCGCCGAGATAGGTGTACCCATACGAGAGTCCCCGACCCTCAGGTGGGGTGTAGACTGCGACGGCCTCCTGATAGAACGGCTGGATGGCAAACAGGAAAAAGCCGAGAATACAACACAACACCACAAGCGGTCCGAGACCGAGCTCGGAGACTGGCACGAACAACAGCGCAAGCGCAGCAAGTACCCCGAAGATGCCGACGATACCGCGCTCTGGACTCACCCGGTCGGTGGCTTTCCCGCCGACGTACTGCCCGCCCATGCCGACGACGAGCAGGCCGACGTAGATGTAGTCGCCGGGCTCGATACCCTCCAGTCCGGGTCCGGGGTCGAAGTTGACGAGCGCGGGCAGGTCCTGCAGAATTTCCGGCAGGTAGGTCAACATCCCGCGGTAGAACAGCCCCTCGAAGGAGACGATGAGAAAGACGACGGCGAAGGCACTCGCAAACAGCGCCCGCGAGTTGGCGAGGATGTCCGTCAGCGAGGAGGGTGTCTCCTCGGTCTCTTCGTCGAGTTCGTCGGCGGCCGCGACGGGGTCGAAATCTGCAGAGAGGCCGTAGGCGGCTGCGAGCAGCCCCGGCACCGCCAGGCCTGTGGCGACGAGTTCCCAGTCGTAGAAGATGAGTAGCGTCGCAGCGACAAACGGTCCAAGCGCGATGCCGATGTTGCCGGCGATACCGTGGTAGGCAAAGACCGTCCCGCGATCGCTGACGCCCGTCGAGATGAGCGAGAGGCCGGCGGGATGATACACGCTGGCGGCGACCCCCCAGAGGACGAGTCCGCCGCCGATGGCGTAGATGGAGTTCGCAAGCGACAACAACAGGAATGCGACGCTCATTCCCGCCAGACAGAGGACGATGAGTCGCTTCGTGCCGTACCGGTCGGCGAGGACGCCGCCGGGGAGCGCACCGAGGCCAAACGGCGCGTACCCGAGCGCGACAATCACTCCGAACAGACCGACGGCAACGTCGAACTCGGCGAGCCAGACGACCAGAAAGATTGGAATCGAGGTCTCGAACCAGTGGACGAGCGCGTGGCCGGTCATCGTGAACCCTGCGATCGCTCTGTCGTTGGCGGTCAGACTCATCGGGGTTGTGGTGTGCTTTTTCCCGACACACTTAGCCTCTCTTGTTTCGACAGATTCTGGTCAGGCGGCTGAAACGACGGTCACTGGAAGGCCGCGAAACTCGACTGGAGGGAACGGTCTGGCTCTCCTTCCGTGAGTTCGTACCCGACTAGGTCCCGGAGGTCGACCGCGTAGGTGCTTCCGCTGTATTCTACGATGAGCACCCGGCCCTGTGCCCCGCGGACGGTCCCGCTTGCAATCGTCTCGGCGACCGGCCGCTCGGTCAGGTCGAGGCCGTACTCGAACGTAAAGGTCTCTTGGGGGTCGAACTTGGCCAGCAACTCCTCCCAGGCGTCGTCGTCGACGACTTCGTGGAGGCCCGCAATCTTCGTCGGTACGCGCACTCGGTCGCCAACGTCGGTGGCAATATCGGCCTCTATCTGTCTAGCGACCCTGCCGTTCGAGAGCGTCCGGAGGTGGGCGGCCCGGTCTGCGCCCTGTTCGCGCAGGCGGGTCTCCAGACGCCACGACCGAGTGACACCGACCTTGAACGTCGCGGGCGCAAACGCCGCGAGATAGAGTGCGTGTTTCTCGTGGCAGGTCTCGAGTGGCATTTCGCAGTCGCCGGTACACCGCGCACACGCCCATCGCGAGGTGTGACGGTCGCAGTACGGAGCCGACATAGCCGAACAGCCGGTGTGACGGCCGTCCTCGATAGTGCCGGCGCAGTGGCGCTCGCCGAGTCGGTAAGTGAGGTCGGTCCCGGGCGTCAACGGCTCCCGGGAGACAGTGCCGTCGCTCGCAAGCAGCAACGCGGCCGCGTCCGTGTTTCCGACCGGAGCCGTCTCGTAGCCGACGACTTGCACGTTCGACCGTATTGAGTCCTGGCACAAAGGTCAATCGTTGCTCGGTGTGAAACACAGGCAACACTTTTGTACGACACTACGTCCTACGACGTGATATGCAGGTCGTAAACACCGACAGTATTCCAGGCGAAGAGGTTGCAGAGACGCTTGGTATCGCGCGGGGCAACACGGTCGAGGCCCGCAACGTGGGGCGTGATATCACGCAGAGTATCCGGAACCTCACGGGTGGTGAACTCAAAGCCTACTCCGAGCTGTTGACCAAAGCCCGCGAGGAGGCACTCGACCGGATGGTCACCGACGCAGAGTCGATGGGTGCCGACGCAGTCGTCAACGTCCGGCTCGAAAGCTCCGAAATCTCACAGGGCGGCTCGGAAGTACTCGCCTACGGCACCGCGGTCAGACTGAAATAATCCGGCCATACCAGATGGTCGAGCAGCACGACCCCGCTCACGCGGGGGTAAAAGCCGGCCGCGTCGTCGGTCTGTTGACGGCGCTTCTCGTCGTTATCAGTCTGTTCAGGGTCCAGGAGTCGTTCGTGGGCCGACTCGTCTCACTCATCGAGTTGACCGGCATCGACCCCGGCCCCTCGGTAACGGTGTACTTCTATCTGTACGTTGGCGGTGCGGCCCTCGGGCGGTACGCGCTCTGTTATATCGTCGGCTCGCTCATCGGCGTCGTCTACGACTGGCTCGATGACCCGCCGGTCGCAGTGCTGGCTGGCATCGCGTTACTCGCCGGGCTTATCGACGGAGCCGCTGCGGCCGGCGATACCCGGAGCATCTTGATTGGACTCGGCTACGTCCTCGCCTGGCTCTGTTACGTGCCGGTCTTTTTCTGGCTGTTCGAGGACGGCGACCGGGGGATTCGCCGGTTCGAGGAGCGCTAGTCCTCGAAGTCGTCTTCGAGTTCGGCGAAGTCCTCGATTGCCTGAATCGTGAGAAACTCCTCAGTCCAGCGCTCGCTGAAGAAGACGACAATCTTCTCGGGGTCGGGGTCGGTAATCTGGAGGCGCTTGGCAGCGGTAACTGCCGCGCGGTCGCTCGGCCCGGCCGCATCGAGTTCGAGTGTCAGCTCGTAGCGACCGGCAGTCGTCAGCACGTCCTCGTAGAGGATTGACGGCTCGCCGTCTTTGTCACCCGATTCGGGCGCGAGGTTCACGTCTTCGTCGAGCACCGTCTCACCATCGGGGTCGACGAGCGTGACCGGCCCGGTAAGGCGGTCCTTCGAGAGATTAAATAGGTTGAGTTCGCCGACGACGTAGTCTGCGACGAACTCGCTGAGCCGCGTACAGCCGGCCAGCGTCCCGGTGACCACCCCTGCCCCGGCCCCGAGAAGGCGTCGACGGCTGAGCGATGCGCGAGGTGATGCCATTTGGTGATAGTTTCGGCTACAGATACAAGTACGCCAGGGCTCGTTGCTGGCGCGGAAATTCGCCGGTAGAAGCTGTGAGACGAGCGACAGCTCCGTAACCGAAACCCCCTTTGGAACAGGAGAACACACCGAGAGCATGGAGCGAATCGAGGCGGTCGATTTCCACGACATCGTGCAGATAGAGGAGCCACGAGTGTCGCCTGACGGCGAGTCGGTTGCCTTCGTCCGTAAGGTGCCCGAGGACGAGGCGTCCTACGCTGCTACCATCTACGTCGTCTCGACTGGGGGCGACGACCTCCGACGGTTTACCGTCGAGGAGGGCGTCGACAGCCAGCCGCGCTGGAGTCCGAGCGGCGACCGGCTCGCTTTCGTCTCGACGCGCGGCGCGAGCGACGACCGCCCACAGCTGTGGGTCCTGCCAACAGCGGGCGGCGAGGCCCGGCAGGTCACGAACGTCGTCGGCGGTGTCAGCGAAATCGAATGGTCGCCCGACGGCTCGACGATTGCGCTCGTCCAGAGCGTGGACGAGGACGACCGCGACACCGGGCGCGACATCGAGGTCCCCGAGGAGTTCGAGCCCGACGACCCAGACCCCCGTGTCATCGACCGGACGGTCTACCGTTCGATGGAGCGGTACTTCGACGGGAAACGAAGCCACGTCTACACGGTCGACCTTGGTGGCGACCGCCCCGGCGAGGACGATTCGATACAGCGGCTCACCGACGGCGATGCCGACTACGCGAGCCCGTCCTGGGGCGAAGAGGGAACACTGTACTACACCAAAAGCATCGGCGACGACCCCGACGACTCCGAGACCTACGAGATTATCGAGCACGACCTCGAGACGGAGACGAGCGAGACGGTCCACACGACGACCGGCTGGAGTCAGGGGCTGGCGGCCACCAGTGACGGACGCGTCGCCTTCCTCTACAACGAGGAAGACCAGTCGACGCTTCGCCAGGTCGAGTTGAACGTCCTCGACGCCGAGACGGGCGACGTGTTCCGACCGACAGCCGACCTCGACCGGACACTGGGGTACGCCGCCGCGCCCCAGTGGGGACCCGACGAACAGCGCCTCTTTTTCACGACGCCCGACGAGGGAGCCGTGTCACTGTGGCGTGTCGACTACGAGGACACTGACCCGGAGCGCGTGTTGCGAGAAGACTGGAGCAGCCTCGACGCTGCCCACATTGGCGAGGACCTCGTAGCCGTCGTCCGTAGCGAGTGGGACCACCCCGGCGACCTCTTCGTCTCGACGCTCGGCGGGGCCGAGGAACACCGCCTCACGCGTATCAACGCCGACCTGCTCGACGACCGGGCAGTCTCGCGACCTGAGGAACTCTCGTACACGAACGACGGGACCGACCTGCAGGGGTGGCTGCTCACGCCCCCGGATTTCGACCCCGACGAGACTTACCCCCTCGCTGTCGAGGTCCACGGCGGGCCACACGCGATGTGGACCACGAGCGGGACGATGTTCCACGAGTTCCAGACGCTCGCCGCGCGGGGGTATGTGGTCTTCTGGTCGAACCCCCGGGGGTCGGCGGGCTACGGCGAGGAGTTCATGACAGCAATCGAGCGCGACTGGGGCTCGGTGACGATGAGCGACGTGACCGCGGGCATCGAGGCGGCGACAGACCGCGAGTACGTCGATGACGACCAACTGTTCCTCACTGGCGGCAGCTTCGGCGGCTACATGACCGCCTGGATGGTCGGCCACACCGACCGATTCGAGGCGGCGGTCTCACAGCGCGGCGTCTATGACTTGACGAGCTTCTATGGCTCGACAGACGGTGCCTACTCGCTCGTCGAGGGCGATTTCGACACGACGCCGTGGGAGGAGCCTGAGTTCCTCTGGGAGCGGTCGCCGACCGGCCACGCTCACGAGGTCGAGACACCGACGCTGGTCCTCCACAGCGACGACGACTACCGGACGCCAGCCTGCACGGCAGAGCTGTTCTATCGCATTCTCCGCAAACACGGCGTCGACACTCGTTTCGTCAGATATCCGGGTGAGGGACACGAACTCTCGCGAAGTGGCCAGCCCGGCCACATCGTCGACCGTATCGAACGCATCGTCCGGTGGTTCGACGGCTACTCCGAGTACCACGACACAGAGCGGGCACTCGACCGCGACGAAGACGCTGGCCTCTCCGGGGGTAATGAGGAAGACACAGCAGAGAGCAGTGAGTGAATAGATTGGTCTTCGGACCTACGTGTAGTCGTCGTCCAGTTCTGTTTCACACGCCGGACAGCGGCTGTTGATGTGCTTGTTGAACGTCCGCCCGCAGTCGGGGCAGTCACGGAGGCGGCCCCCTACGTCGTCCATGTTTCTGGTACGGTGGCGAGCAGTCGTCTTAAAAGTTATCATTTACATTGACACAGTATCTCACTGATGAGCAGCCACCGGGACGGAATCACTGTGACAGAGTGACTGGCTTACAGTTCAGAGCCGAGTTCTCGGGTCGCCTGGCGGACAGCGTCGTCACTCGACTGTGACGGCTCCCAGCCCAGCCCCGCAAGCTTCTCGACGGAGAGGCGCATCCGTGGTACGTCGCCGGTCCAGCCCCGGTCGCCGCCGGTGTGTTCGTAGGTCGGGTCGACACCGAGTTCGTCGGCCACGATATCTGCGATTCGGTCGACCGAAGTGGTGGTCCGCGTCCCGAGATTGAAGACGTTCAGGTCGTCGGCCGCGTTCTCGACAGCGAAGCTGATGGCATCGAGACACTCCGTGATGTGCATGTATGATTTTTCCTGGCGGCCGTCGCCGAGGATGACCAGCCGCTCGGGGTCCTCGCGGAGCTTCTCGATAAAGTCGGGAACGACCGCACCGCGGAGCCGTGGACCGACGATGTTTGCAAACCGGAACACCCAGCTCTGAATCCCGTGGCTGTGGGCATACGTCGAGATAATGCTCTCTTCGGCGAGTTTGGCCGCGCCGTAGGGGCTGATTGGCTCTAAGGGCGCGAAATCCTCCGGCGTCGGTCGCGGTGCCTCGCCGTACACCGTCGAGGAGGAGGTAAATGCAAGTTTGTCGACGCCGACCTCGTCCATCCGTTCGAGGACGTTGTAGGTCATCGTCTGGTTGTCCTCGAACTGTGCCCGCGGGCGGTCGGTATCGACGGCCTTCGCAGCGGCGAGGTGAAACACGCCGTCTACGTCGGCTGTAATCGCGTCGGCGGCCACGTCCGGGTCGGTCAGGTCGCCTTCGAGGACCGTCGCTTCATCTGGAACTGCTGTTTTGTCGCCGTTCGAGGAGTCATCGACGACGAGTACGTCGTTTTCGTTGAGAAGTCGCTCGACGAGATGCGAGCCCACAAAGCCCGCGCCGCCGGTGACGACGAGGCGCTTGTCGCTGAGGTTCATATCCGACCCTGTGAGCGGCCGATAAAGTGTCTTCTGACCTGTCTGTTACCCGCGCGCGGTCACCGTGCTGGAGTTGCTTGTGAGGAGGGCGTTCGACGCCGTGACGAGTGTGGCCTGCCCGTCTGTTTTCGTCTGCCACAGTGTCGTCCCGTCGGTCCGGTCGATGGCGGTTATCGCGTCGTCTTCGGGGACGAGCACTGCGTCTCCGGCGACCGTCGGTGGGCGCTTCGCCGCGGCGTTGTGGTCGTAGGTCCAATCTTGTTTGCCCTCTCGTGTGAGCGCGTACGTCGTCGCGCCTCTGGTGACGTAGACGTGGCTGTCGTCGACAGCCGACTGTAGCCGGCGCGGCGTCTGGTTTGGCAGAGACACCGCCCACAGCTCGCCGCCGTCGGTATCGAAGGCCCGGACGACCGAGCCGGTCTGTGCCACCACGAGCCCGTCGTGAACGACCGGGCCGGCGGTCACCCGTGGCGTCGACCGCGACCAGTCGGTCTCGCCGGTTTCGGCGTCGACCGCGACGACGCCGGTCTGGCCCGAACTCGACCCCAGATACAGTCGCCCGTTTTCGACTGCCGCCGCGTGCGGGAAGGTCCGTTGTCCGGCCGCGGTGCCGACGCGACGAGCCCACCGAACCGAGCCGTCGACCGCCGACAGCGCGTGGACAGTCCCGCTCCAGTCCGGGAGAAACACTGTCGTCACGTCGAAGGTAGGTGGTGCGGTCACACGGGCGTCGACATCGTACAGCCACTCCTCCTCGCCGTGTGGCTCACTGAAGGCGACCAGTCGGCCTCGCTCAGTGCTTCGCTTGCCGCTGGCGAGGATGCGTCCTGCCGTGACTGCCGGCGGCCCGTTTGGCTCTGCTCGGAGCGGGACCTGCCAGCGCTCCGTACCGGTTTCTCCTGAGAGAGCGTGTATCCCATAGCGGTGTCGCGCCTGTTCGGAGACCGAATCGACCGGGACGTACACCTGGCCGTCGACGATTGCGGGGGTGCCAACCGAGCGGGTGTCCGGTAGCTCTGTCGTCCACACCGTCTCCGGGTTGCTCGGTACTCCGGAGACAGTGCGCGAGTGCCCTACGTTGCCGCCAGCGACCGGCCACGACCCGTCGAGGTCGTCCAGCGAGCCGGTCCCCGTGGGACGGGAGAGACAGCCAGCGATACTGGTCGCGACGATACCCGCGAGTGCCTGCCGGCGTGTGTAGGAGGGCATAGTTCGTCTGTCGTCACCCGAGGCTGAAATATCTGGTTTCTCTCGCGTGCCCCAATATAAGTCTCGCAGGCCCCAACCGGGAGTATGGACGTTGTCGACATTGACCATATGGCGATTCGGGTGACGGACATCGACCGCGCGCTGTCGTTCTACCACGACCAGTTGGGGTTGCCGGTCCGGGACCGCGACCGCTACGAGGCGGGCGAGGTTCCCTACGTCGCGGTCGTCGCCGGTGGACGACACATCCACCTCGTGCCGACCGACGACGATGTGGAGGTCGGCGGCGAACACCTCTGTCTGCTGGTGCGCTCTGAGACGGTAGACGCTCGGGAGGAACTCGACGACATGCTGGCCGACCTCCGAAACCACGGCGTCGAGGTCGAGGACGGCGAACCCTACAAGCGATACGGTGCCTACGGCCGGGCGTGGGCGGCCTACGTCCGTGACCCCGACGGCCGTCGGGTCGAACTCAAACTCCACTAGTGGTCTGTCTCCGGAGCCACACACACAGCACACATTCTTACCTGAGACAGGTGAATCCAACTCCATGAACGTCGTAGACGTCCTCGAGAAAGACGCCATTCCGAGCATCGATGACCCCGTGTTCGGCGAGAAGTTCGTCGGCGGTGCAGACGACGAGGTCCTCGTCCTCGACGGGGACCCCCCGAAGGCGTACCCGATTCGCATCCTCAACTTCCACGAAATCGTCAATGACCGCATCGACGGCGACCCGGTAGCGGTGACGTGGTGTCCCCTCTGTGCCAGTGGCGTCGTCTACGAGCGGACCGTCGGCGAGCGGGTGCTGACCTTCGGTGTCTCGGGGAAACTCGCCGACGACGACCTCGTAATGTACGACCGCGAAACCGACTCCGAGTGGAAGCAGTCCCGGGGCGAGTGCCTCTCTGGCACCTTCGAAGGGACGGAGTTGGCCGTCCGGCCGGCGGGCATCATCACGTGGGAGCGGTTCTGTGTGGAGTATCCAGACGGTGTCGTACTCCAGCCACCAGACATCAAAAGCGAGGCAGCCAGCGACGACGACCAGCCGGCCCCGGTCGATTACACCGACGACCCTTACGAAGAGTACTTCGAGATAGACGAGTTCGGCCTGAAGGCACACCGCACCGGCGAGGGGCGCTCTTGGGACCGCGAGGATGTCAGCCCGAAGACGCTGGTACTGGGAATCGAACACGGCGGTGAGTCCGTCGGCTACCCCGAGCCGCGCCTCCGCGCTGAGGGCGGTGTCGTCACCGACACAGTCGGCGATATGGACGTGGTGGTCACCGCCGCCGACGGCCTCCACGCGTTCGAGGACCCCGGCTACGACTTCGCAGTTGTCGACGGCCGACTCGGTGCCGACGGCACGACGTGGGACCCGGCCACCGGCGTCGCCGCCGACGGTCGCCAGCTCGAACGGGCCCCCGCCCGGCGGCTGTTCGCGTTCACATGGCAAGACGACCACGGCCCGGCAGCGTTTTACTGAGCGCGTCGGCGTCGCGGCTGTGAGGAGGCGTCGTCAACGGCCGCCCCGTGCCCACTCGATTGCCGTATCGAGGTCTTCGAACGCCTTGATTTCTGCGTCCGGAACATCGAGCTTGTTCTGGAGTGCGAACCGTTTGAGACCATCCGCGACCAGCGCACCGCGTTCGTAGTTTGGCAGCTGTGAGGACTCCTGTGCTGCCTGTTCCCAGACCTCGAGGACATCGTTTCCGAGCCTGTCGTCGACCTCGACAAGGTCGGCCGTTCCCACGATGTCGTCTTTGTGCTCGCCGATTATCGCCTCGAAGGCTGGATACGCTTCGGTTTCGAAGGCTTCGAGCGGCATCTCCTGACCGAAGTGACCGACGACGACTCCGTCTACGAACTCGAGGCTCCAGTGTTCCCCGTCTTTTCTCATACAGGCCAGCTTAGTGATAGGCAGTGATATTATTGTGGGTGACACACTCACACAAGGTACATAGACAGGGACGTCGCTGGCTTCGACAGTTCTATAAACCAGTGCTGCAGAGATACAAACGATGATTGACGACAGCAAGAAACCGCTCCTGTTCGCGTTCATCGTTGCTGGGCTCGCAGCGACGGTGTCGGTGCCGCTTTCGTACATCGTTGGCACAGTCACGACCATCGCATTCGGGACGGTTCACGACACCGTCGGCGCTGGTGACGTCACGTTTGGCATCATCACTGGCGCCATCACAACGCTGTTTTTCGTTGCGTACACCAGCTACGCCACGTACAGCTTCAGCAAGGCGAAGTACGTCAAAGACTCGATTTGAAGGGCCGCGTCGCGTTTTACTCGTCGTTCAATCTGTCGGTCAGCCTGTTGCTCAGGTAAAACCCCAGCATCCCGAACGCCGCTGCGAAGACGATAGAGACCGGCGAGAGGTCGTAACCGAGCACCGACACCAAGGTTCCCCAGATGAGCAACAGCCCGGTCGTCCAGGCGAACAGTCGCCAGGTTTCCATATTCCATCTTTGCGTGGCCGCCTAAAGACGTACCGTTCCCGTCTACGAACAGAATACCTGCGTGATGTAGACCGTATCCTCGTCGGCGACGACGCCGACACCTGTTCGTGACCAGTTCTCGGCCACGATATTCATCAGGTGTCCCGCAGATTCGAGCCACGATTCGACGGCCGTCTCTGCCAGTGGCTCCTCGTGGTTCTGTCGTGGTAAACGGATAATATTCTCGCTGACCGCCTGGCAGGCTACCCCGGCGCGGTCGACCCGCTGGCTCGGGCCGACACCATCGGGAGTCGTGTGGTTGAAAAAGCCGCGCTCGGCCATATCTCGGCTGTGGTTGCGCGCGACGGCGCTGAGGGTGTCATTTCTCGACAGTCGTGTCAGGTTGCTCCCGGCGCGGGCGTCGTTTACCTTCTCGTGGACGAGCGTCTCGGTCGTCCCCTCGTCGAGTTCCAGAGACGGATAGACTCGGTCCCACGCCGGGAGCCGGTCCTCGCCCGGAATGCCGTTTGCGCCGACGAACGCGACCCCGGCGACGCTTCCGACGAGGAGACACAGAGAGACCGCAATCGCCCGGCGGGAGCGAACTACCGACTGCCAGTCCATACTCGCGATAACGCCCGAACGGACATAAAATGCGTACCGAACTCGTAGCGGCTATTGGAATCGAGACAGCCGCGCAATTGCGATCAGTACGTGTCGATATCCGTCCCGACAGAACAGACGTACTCGCCGGAGGCGACCGGTGGGCGGCGCCGGGTCCGCCAGAGGATGCCCGAGGTATCGGCGGTGATGTCCGCCTTGACGGTTCCGAAGACGTCGGTCACGGTAAACAGCGTCGTCCCGCGCGAGACCGTCTCACCGAGTTCGACCTGGAAGTCGACGATACCGCCGACGGGTGAGCCGTACTGTTCGAACCCGCTGGCGCGGGTCTGTGAGCGCATCGTGACGTGCCCGTCGAGGAAGTCGTAATACCGGAGGACGTTAAATACCCCTTCGACTCCGTACTGGACGCTCTCCTCGTCGAACCCGACGGCGCCGCCGAGTTCCGGGTCGACAGTCGGAATCCCTTCGTCGGGACCGACACGGGCGAGCTGGCCGTCGGGGCCTTTCTGGTCGAGGATGTGTCCACAGCCAAACACCTTGGCGAGTTCGAGACAGTCGTCGTGGAGCCGGTGGCGCCGCCCACACCTGACGCGCACCTCGTTTATCATCCGCGAGGTCGAGCCCTGATGCAGGTCGACAATCAGGTCAGCCCGGCGGGCAGCACCGAACGTCGCCGCGGCGATGCGTTCGGTCGAGGTGCCGTTCTCGTCACCGGGATAGGTCCGGTTGAGTTTCGTATCGTCGATTGGATTTCGGTGCTCGCCGCGCTGGAAGGCGTGGTAGTTGGCGACGCCGACAATCAGAATCGTCCCCGAGAGTTCCCGCGGGTCGAGTCGTGGAACGACCCGCTGGAGGGCGCCGACGCCGTTGAGTTCGTCGCCGTCGCTTGCGGCCTGCATGTAGAGTGTCTTCCCCGTGCTCGTGCCGTTGACGACCGCTACGGGCAGCGACACCGTGCTGCCGTCGCGGGCCTCGCCGACGTCCAGTTCACCGGTGGCCATCTCCCCAGGGTCGGCACGCGCCGTACCCAGACGTGTCATTATTTGTAGTGGCGGGTGCACGGTCTTTAGCGGTTCGGTATCGCGCAACTGGTCTGTGTCTCGAAGAAACTCGCCACATAGCACCCGTCTCGACACGGCCGAGTTAGCCTCGGAAGCAGAAGGCTAATAGACAGGTTCACTATATAAATTGATAAAAAGCGAGTCGGTGGCGGTCGTTAGCTGAAGTCGATAGTTCGTTGGACCTGTGCCTCGCCGTCCTGGTACCGGAGGACGTCGTAGGAGACAGCCTTCATGTCGCCGTTCTCGTCGAAGTCTACTGCCGACGACGCGCCGGTGTACTGGATTTCCTCGCCGGCGGCGGCCATTCGGAGCCCCTCCGCGAGGTTGTCTGCGGTAATCTCCGTTCCCGGTGGGTTGGCGACTTCACGCATGTTATCACGGATTGCGGTGCCGTCGTTCTCGCCGGCCCGAGCGTTTGCAAGGACGACACAGGCGGCGGCGTCGTACGCGTGGGCGTTGAACACGCCCGGTTCACGGTCCCACTCCTGTTGATAGAGCTCAGCGAACCGCTCTGCGCCGGCGCCGCCGGCCGCCGGAGCGGTCCCCCAGACGTTTGTCATCGGGTTGCCGACCTCGCCGGGGAGCGTATCGTCGATAAGACCGTCCGGAACGATAATCGGGAAGTCCTCACTGAAACTGTTATAAAAGTCACGGAACAGTTGGATACCCGACTGTGGGAAGCCAACAATCCACAGGAAGTCAGGGTCGGCGCTCATCGCCGTGTCCAGCTGTGAGGCATACGAGGCCTGTTCTGGCTCGAAGGAGACACGTTCGAGCGCCTCACCGTCGTGCTCGTTTCTGAATGCCTCGACGAACGACTCTTCGAGGGCCTGCCCGTAGTTGTCGTTGAGGAACATCGTCGAGACAGTACTGGCGTCGAACTCCTCGACTGCGACCTGCGCGATAACGGGGCCCTGTAACGCGTCGGATGGGGCCGTCCTGAAGATGTACCCGTTGTCGTCGAGTTGGGTAACCGCCGGTGCGGTCGACGACGGCGAGATACCGACGACTTCGTTCGGGATGAACGACTGTCGGGTTACCTGGAGGTTGACGTTCGAAGACGCCGAGCCAACGACAGCGGGATAACCGGCGTCGACGAGCGAGTTCGCCTCGCTGATACCGGTCTGTGGGTTGGTCTGGGTGTCGCTGGAGCTGACGTCGAAGCTGAAGTCGGTCTCGCTTTCGAGTTGCCGGGCAACGAGTCTGGCACCGTCGCCAATCGGCCCACCGAGTGAGCCGAGGTCACCGGTCTCGGGCATCAACACGCCGTACATTATCTCGCGAGTCTCGACGTCACCGCCGTCACCACCGTCACCGTCGCTGCCGTCACCGTCGCCGCCGTCGCTGTCGCCGCCGTCGTCTCCATCGTCGCCGTCGTCACCGCCGCCGATACAGCCTGCTAAGCCGATAGTGCCTGCTGCCCCAATGCCTTTGAGTAAGTCACGCCGTCGTTTTTTGTGCATGCCTGAAAGACTATAGCACACCGGGTTAAATAAAACCTATTGTAAAATCGACCGGAATACCGAGGTTGGCCCGGCGTCGTCCTCGCCGAGAGGATAGCGCTCGATGGCATCAAATATAACCAAGACATCACATCAGCGTCAGAACGACGACACGACAAGTTGTGATAGCCACGCCGCGGCGTTCAGCGGCCCTGTTCCATGCCCTCTTTGAATCCCTGTGCGCTCCGCCGTATCAGCAGGAAGACGAAAAAGACGAACAGCAGGATGAGCGCGAGGACCGAGACGACGATGACCGTGTTCATACGTGAGCATCCACTGGCAGGCAAAAAGGGCTTTCGGCGCGACACGCCCGGCGGCGGCCCACGCGAGGCGGCCCCGGTTGTATTTGTGTGCCCAGGCAGTACTACCGAGCGATGGCAGACGACGCCGCCCACTTCGTCCGCGACGCCACAGGCATCGCGGCCGCCGACCTCCGCGACGAGACCGGTGCCGTGCAGGTCTACGCCGCACGCCTCACAGACGGCCCTGACACAGTTCGTCTCATCACGACGACAGCGGAACAGACGGCAGTGACCGACCGCCTCGACGCCTGGGCGTCGCTCAGTTCACGCCCCGGTATCAGCACCGTCCACGAACGGGGGACGACCCCGCGCCCGTGGCTCGCTGTCACCACGGCGGGAACACCCCTTTCGGAAGCCGCCCCGCTGTCGGTCGAGCAGACACGGGCGGTCGTCGGCGACGTGGCCGAAGCCCTCCGAGCGGCGGCCGCTGCCGGCCACAGTCCGGCCACGATTTCGCCGGCCAGTGTGCGTGTCACGGCAGACGGAGGGACACTTGACTGGCCGATACAGCCTCGGGACGAAGCGACCACGTCTGACGATACCGCGGTCACTCAACTCGGCCGACTGGCGTACTACGCAGTGACGGGTCAGCTACCCGGCGCAGACGACGGACAACAGCCCCTCGAAGACGCAGTGCCACCGGCCGTCGCGGCCGTCATCGAGACTGCTCTCTCAACAGACGCTGACGAGCGGTACGATTCGCCGTACGCGTTCAAACGCGCGCTCCTGTTCGAGAGCCACACGACTCCCGACCCGCCCGATGAGGGGGAGCGCCCTGCCCGCGACACAGAGCCACCAACCGGAATGGGGCCGCCGAGTGACAGCGGCGACGTGGAGGCAACCGACGACAGCACGGCGGTCGGTCGTCGAGCCGTGCTCGGTGCGGCCGGGCTCGCGGCTGTCGCGGCCGCGGGCGGTGCCTGGGCGACGGCGACCTACCTGCAGGACTCGAAGAGCGGGCGGTTCCCGCAGTTTCGGTTCGATGCGGCGAACACGGGGCACGTGACGGCGTCGGCCGGCCCGACCGCCGACGTAACCGAGGCATGGTCGGTCGAACTCGGCGCGGATGTGCGAACGTCCCCGGTCGTCGCAGAGAAGACAGTTCTAGTCAGTGACGGCGACGGCTCCGTCTACGCGCTGGCGACCCAGGACGGAGGCGAGCGCTGGCGTGCATCACTCGAGGCGTTCGGTGCGGTGACGGCAGCACTCGACGACGGTCGCATGTATTTCGCCGACAGCTCGGGTGACGGGCCAGCTATCGCGGCCCGGTCGCTCGCAGACGGAGCCGAGCGCTGGCGGAACGAGACCGTCGAAAGTCCACTTAGAACGCCGACCGTCGTCGACGAGCGACTGTACGCCTTCGGCAACCAGGGCGTGTACGCGTTCACCACCGACGGCGAGCGAGAGTGGGAAGCTGCCGGCCTGTCGACGACGAGTCTCGCCGGTGCCGTCGTCGACGACACGCTGTATGTGGGCGCGCTGACCCGCGAGACGTCCGAGACAACCTGGGAGGAACAGACCAGGGGAGTCGTTGCGCTCGATACGGCCGACGGGAGTACACGCTGGACCTTCGACGGGGGGTCGACTGTCGGCTCTTCACCCGCTGTCGCCGACGGTCTCGTCTACGTCGGTCTCGAAGAGGATGGCCTCGTGGCACTCGACAGTGAGGAGGGAACGGTGGAGTGGCGGTTCAATACGACCGCACCGGTCGTCTCCTCGCCCGCCGTCACAGACCACAACGGTGGCACCGTCTACGTCGGGTGTAACGACGGCTCGGTCTACGCGGTCGACAGCAAACGGGGAGGGATAGAGTGGGAGTTCGACACCGGTGCGGCGGTCATCTCCTCGCCTGCTGTTGCCTCGGACACCGTCTACGTCGGCAGCACCGACGGCGCCGTCTACGCGCTGGATACGACTGAGGGGACCGTCCGCTGGCGTTTCGAGACGGGAAACGATGTCATCTCCTCACCTGCCGTCGTCTCGAACACCGTCTACGTCGGCAGCAACGACGGCGCTATCTACGCGCTGACCGAGCCCTGAGCCGGGACAATCGATTCTCCTTTAATCCCGGCGAACGGTTAGCACACATATGAGCGACGACACACCGGACGGACGACGGTTCGGCGATGTCGGCGACCAGTACGAACCAGATGCGGTCGAGGACCGCGTCTTCGACCACTGGGAGGCCGTCGACGCCTACGAGCGGACGAAAGAGCACCGGGCCGACGAGGAGCCGTACTATTTCCTCGACGGGCCGCCCTACACCTCGGGGTCTGCACACATGGGTCACGCCCTGAACAAGAGCCTCAAAGACTGTTACATCCGGTTCAAGCGCATGCAGGGTCACGATGTTTACGACCGGCCGGGGTACGACATGCACGGCCTGCCAATCGAGACGAAAGTCGAGGAGGAACTCGACTTCCAGAACAAGAAAGACATCGAGAACTACGGCGTCGATAACTTCGTCGACGACTGTCGGGACTTCGCCGAGGACAGCCTCCAGCAGCTCACGGAAGATTTCAAGTCGATGGGCGTCTGGATGGACTGGGACGACCCCTACCGGACGGTCGAGCCGGAGTACATGGAGGCCGCCTGGTGGGGGTTCGCAGAGGCGAACGACCGCGGCCTCGTCGAGCAGGGCCAGCGCTCGATTACGCAGTGTCCCCGGTGTGAGACGGCCATCGCGAACAACGAAGTCGAGTACGAGGACGTTCACGACCCCTCGATATACGTGAAATTCGACCTCACCGAGCGGGAGGGCTCGCTTGTCATCTGGACGACGACGCCCTGGACGATTCCAGCGAACACCTTCGTCGCCGTCGACGGCGACCTGTCTTACCAGGCAGTCCGTGCGAGTGCGTCCGACGGCTCGGAAGAGGTCCTGTGGGTCGCGAAAGCCTGCGTCGATGAGGTAATCGAACAGGGCGGATACGAGGAGTACGAGGTCGTCGACGAGACGACCGGCGCGGAGATGGTCGGCTGGGAGTACGACCACCCGCTGGCCGAGGAGGTCCCGGACCACCCCGACTTCGAGGGTGCCTGCCAGGTCTACACCGCCGACTACGTCGAGGCCGACCGGACGGGGCTGGTCCACTCCGCGCCCGGCCACGGTGAGGAGGACTTCGCTCGCGGCCGCGAACTCGGCCTGGAGGCGTTCTGTCCGGTCGGGAGCGACGGCGTCTACACCGACGCTGCCGGCCGATACGCCGGCGAATTCGTCCGCGATGCCAACGAGGATATCATCGCCGACCTCGAAGCCGAGGGCCGGATGCTCCACGCCGGCGAGACCCAGCACAGCTACGGCCACTGCTGGCGCTGTGACACCGGTATCGTCCAGATGGTCACCGACCAGTGGTTCATCACCGTTACCGACGTGAAAGAGGACCTGCTCGACAACATCGAGGACAGCGACTGGCACCCCCAGTGGGCGCGTGAGAACCGGTTCCGGGATTTCGTCGAGGAGGCACCGGACTGGAACGTCTCCCGTCAGCGCTACTGGGGGATTCCGATTCCCATCTGGCTGCCAGGCGAGACAACCGACGGCGAGAGCCTGACTTGGAGCGGCGAGATGGACGATGCAATCGTCGTCCCCACCCGCGAGGAGCTCGCCGAGCGCGTCGACCAAGACATCGACCCCGAAACGGTCGACCTCCACAAGGGGACCGTCGACGACCTCACCATCACCGAAGACGGTGTCGTCTACGAGCGCGTCCCCGACGTGTTCGACGTCTGGCTCGACTCCTCGGTCGCCTCGTGGGGGACGCTTGGCTACCCGAGCGACGAGTCCGAACACGAGGAACTGTGGCCGGCCGACCTCGTTATCGAGGCACACGACCAGACCCGTGGCTGGTTCTGGTCACAGCTCGGCATGGGGACGGTCTCGGTCGACCAGGTCCCCTACGAGAACCTGCTGATGCACGGTCACGCGCTGATGCCCGACGGTCGCGCGATGTCGAAATCGAAGGACATCCGCATCGACCCTCACGACGTTATCGACGAACACGGCGTCGACCCCCTGCGGCTGTTCTTGCTGTCGGTCAATCCCCGCGGCGAGGACATGCAGTTCTCTTGGGAGGGGACCGAGAAGATGCAACGCCAGCTCAACATCCTCTGGAACGTCGTCCGCTTCCCGCTGCCGTACATGGCGGCCGACGGCTTCGACCCGAGAGAGACGAGCGTCGAGGCGGTCGAAGACGACCTCGAACTCGTCGACGAGTGGATTCTCTCGCGGCTCGCGACGACCGCCGAGACGGTCACCGAGGAGCTCGAGTCGTTCGCCAACGACTACGCGGTCGAGGCGCTGCTGGAGTTCATCGTCGAGGACGTGTCTCGATTCTACGTCCAAGTAGTCCGTGAGCGCATGTGGGACGAGGCCGACTCCCCCTCCAAGCGGGCGGCCTACGCGACGTTGTACCGCGTGCTCGAAGACACGGTGACGATGATGGCCCCCTTCGTTCCACTGGTCGCCGAGGAACTGTACGGCGCGTTGACCGGCGACGACGGCCATCCGACGGTCCATATGGCCGACTGGCCCGACCGCGACGCGACACTCCAAGACGAGCAACTCGAGGCAGAGATTACGGCCGTCCGCGCCGTCGAAGAGGCCGGCTCGAACGCCCGCCAGCAGGCAGAGCGTAAGCTGCGCTGGCCCGTTCCCGAAGTCGTCGTCGACACGGGCAGCGAGACGCTGGCCGACGCCGTCGAGACGCAGGCCGACCTCGTCGCCGAGCGGCTCAACGCTCGCGAGGTGCGGGTACTCGGTCCGGGCGACGAGTGGGGAGAGATTCGCTACTCTGCGACCGCGGACATGTCGAAACTCGGCCCGGCCTTCGGCGAGGACGCAGGCCCCGTGATGAACGCGCTCAACGCGGCACGCGTCGACGAGCCGACACTCGACGCACTCGAAGCGGCCGTCGAAGCCGAGACGGGCATGGACGTGGAGTTGACCGACGAGATGGTCGAAATCGTCACCGAGACACCCGAGGGTGTCTCCGCGACCGAGTTCGAGGCACTCGACTCGACGGGCGTCGTCTACGTCGATACCGAACTCACCGAGGGCATCGAGAGCGAGGGGTACGCCCGCGAAGTCATCCGCCGCGTCCAGGAGATGCGCAAAGAACTCGACCTCGACATCGAGGAAGAGATTCGGGTCGACCTCGACGTGAAAGACGACCGCGTGGCCGCGCTGGTTCGCAACCACGAGAGCCTCATCGGCCGGGAGGTCCGAGCCGCCGAGTTCGGCGCGCTTGAGGATGGCCACCGCGAGAGCTGGACCGTCGAGGGCGTCGAGATGGAAATCGCAATCAGGCCGCTCCAGGAGTCGACGGCCTGACGCTGGCAAGGAGAGTACTTATACGCTGGCGTAGCATACGCCTGTAACATGACAAATCCGGTCGAAGCGAACGTCGTGACCCGGTTCATTCTCGGCCTCGGTGTGATACTCGCGATGATGGTCGGCGGCGGCGCCACCGGCCAGATGGTCGGCGAAACTGGGATTCCCTACGGCGAGGGTGCAGGCGTCGCCGTGGGCGCACTCGTCGTTTTTCTCGCGTTCGTCGTCGTGTATCGCCGGTACGACGCCTCGTTCAGCGAATGACACACCCGCGGCCGCCTGTCGGTCATTTTCTCTGTCTGAAATTGGTGGCCGACCGGTAACTACGACCCCTTGGTAACGGCAGTATGGATTGGACCCGTAGACGCGTGATTGCCTGTGCGCTCGCGGGCAGCACGGCCCTGGCCGGCTGTCTCGACGACGACCCGAGCCGGTCGCTTCCGGCAATGCCGAGGGGAACCTGGGGCCAGTTCGCACACGACGCCGCGAACACCGGCGCCGCCGAGGTAGCGGTCCCCGACCGCGGAACCCTCGCCTGGGAGAGTGGCGACGCCTGGGAGATACCGCCACTCGTGGCCGGCGACACCGTCTTTTCGGTCGCTACGCAGATAGACGCACTCGACGCACAGACCGGCGAGACGCGCTGGAGCGTCGACCTCGACGCAGAAACCGGAGATGCCACCGCGCCTGCAGTGACCGCCGAGGCGGTGATACTCGGCGTCGCCGGACGTGTGGTTGCCGTCGAGCGCGACAGCGGCGACCTGTTGTGGGAGACACCGAGAGAGGGGGCTGCAGCGGGGCCGGTGACTGTCGACCCTGCCGGCGAACTCGCGCTCGTCCCGTTCGAGCGCCGCGGGCGGGACGACCTCGTCGCCCTCGAGGTTGGGACGGGAACCATCGCCTGGACAGTACAGATGCGCTTCGGACTCGACACGGTCCCACCAGCCGTTTTCGAGGGCCGCGTGTACGCGGCCGGTCGCCGCCAGGACGATACCGAGGTGCTTCGCGCCTACGACCTGACAGACGGGACACGAACCTGGGAGCGGGAACTCATCGCCGAGACGCCACCGGCCGTCACGTCGAACGGCGTGTTCATCAGCGACGAGGGGACGCTCCGTAGAGTCAGCCACTCCGGAGACGAGTCCCGGAGGCTGCTCGACCTCGACAGAGTGGACAGGGTGTCGCGACGGATACAGGCAGTAGCAGTCGCCGGGGAGACGGCATTTGTCCTCTCGCCGGCGGGACTGTTCGCCGTCTCTGTGACCGACGGGTCACAACAGTGGCAGACCGAGGTCGAGCCGCTAGCCGATGGTATCTGTGTCGGCCAGGAAAGCGTCGTCGTCTCCGTCAGGTCTGACGAGTTCGACACGATGTGGCCCTGTGTCGCCGCGTTCGACCGCGCCGACGGCTCGACGCGGTGGTATTACTCTGTCGGCAAGTCCTTCGACCCGACGCTGGGCCAGACGGCTATCGCCGACGGCGCGGTGTATTTTTTGAGCAACACAGTCGATGGCATCGCCGCACTGGGAGATTTGGCACCGAAAGGGTGAATACAACTAGTTTGTGGAATGACAACAGATTCCAATCACAAAAGTTATCACCCTCTACGAAGAGTATAGTAGTATGAATTCGCCGGGCCACTGTCTCGTTGCGCCCAGCGCACAGCCCGAGAGTGTCTTCGCCGCCAGTACTGCTTTTTCCACATTTTTTAAACGTTTTACACGTTTCACAGCGTAATCGCGCCAGTTCCGGGACATCGCTCCCGCGGCGCACGGTAATCGAGTTGCCGGGGGAACCCGGTCGCTCGGCTGTACTGTTTCACGATTGTCACTCACCCACAACAGATGTCTGCACATAACCCACCAGCGAACCGACGCCCCGACCGCACCGCAGCCGAACCACAACCAGAGCGAGGCGACGTATCCACGCGTGTCTTACTCGACTCGGGCACGCGCCCGACCTGTGACGCGTGTGGCGACAGCATCGAGCTGAAGGCCAAACACAAGTGTCTCACCGTGCCCGATGACGACGGCTTCGAAGAGTACACCTTCTGTGACGACGCCTGCCTCGCGCGACGCGTCGACCCCCAGTAGCGGCCAGTTTTTTACCACGCGAGCCGAAAGGCGAGACGATGCTCGGAACGGTGCTCAAAGCGCTCTGGAAGCTGGTCACGCTTCCGGTCGCCCTGTTCTTTCTCCCGTTCAAAATCGCGTCGTTACTCGTCGGTCTCGTCGTCTACGGGGCACTCTTTGTTGGGCTCGGTCTCGTCGTGGTGTTCGTCCTCTAGTTCCACTCGTCGGCGAGTACGCTGTACCAGTGGGTGTCGTGGTACTCGCCGTCGACGAAGACGGCCTCGCGGTGTCGCCCCTCGTGGGTAAAGCCGAGTGATTCGAGTAGTGCCTGCGAGGCGTCGTTGAATGCGAAGACGCGGGCAGAGATGCGGTGTAGTCCGCGCTGTCTGAAGCCGTAGTCGGTCAACGTGGCGACGGCCTCGCTGCAGTACCCCTGTTCGCGGTAGTCGGGGGCCATCCAGTAGCCAAGCTCCATGGCATCGTCGAGGGTGGCTTTGGGCGTCAGCGTCACCATCCCCGTGGCTTCGCCGTCGACGGCCACGAGGAGGTTCACCTGGTCGTCCTCGGAGACGACCTCTTCGAAGAACGCCTCTTCCTGGGGGCCGTTAACGGGGGTCGAGGTGCCGATTGCACGCCAGACGGTCGGGTCGTTGACCGCCCGCTGCATGAAATCGAGGTCTTCGCGCTCTATCGTTCGTAATTCGACGCGGTCGCCGGAGAGAAACACCGGGCCTGGCATACGACGTGATTTCGGTCGCGGGACAAAAGATGTTCGTTCGGTATGACACGATTAGACACACCGACCCCGGCAGTCGGCGCGTCTCAGGGCAGGTGGAGTTCGATTGCCGCACCCTGGCCGAAGCCGACGCACTCGGTCGCCAGTCCAAGGTCTGCACCGCGGCGGTTCATCTCGTGGGCGAGCGTGACGGGCAGACGTGCGCCAGAGGCTCCGAGCGGGTGGCCAATAGCGATTGCGCCGCCGTTGACGTTGAACATGTCGTCGTCGAAGCCGAGTTCGTCTCGGCAGTACAGCGTCTGGCTGGCGAATGCCTCGTTTAGTTCGACGAGGTCGTAATCCTCGATATCGCGGCCGGTCCGCTCTGCGAGTTCTCGAACCGCGGGGACCGGGCCGACACCCATAACGGTCGGGTCGACGCCGGCGACGTTGTGGTCGCCGATTTCGGCCAGTACGTCGAAGCCGCGCTCGTCGGCGAACTCTCGGCTGGTAATCAGGAGCCCGGAGGCTCCGTCAGAGACCTGCGAGGCGTTGCCCGGTGTGACGGTCCCGTCGGCTTTGAACACCGAGGGGAGCCCGGAGAGGGCTTCCATCGACGTGTCCGGTCGGATACCCTCGTCTTCCTCGACGACGCCGTCGTCGGTCTCGATTGGGACAATCTCCTCGGCGAAGCGGCCTTCCTCGGTGGCCGCGGCGGCCCGTTGCTGGCTCCGAAGTGCGTACTCGTCTTGCTGTTCGCGGCTGATGTCGAACTCCTCGGCAACCTTCTCGGCGGTCATCCCCATGCCGAGTTCCGCGACGTTGTACTCCTCGTTCAGGCCCGGGTGGACGTTGTGGGTGTTCGACCCCATCTCGACGCGACTCATCGACTCGACGCCACCGGCGACGAGCACGTCGCGCTGTCCCGCCGCGATGGCGTCGGCCGCCCGCATCACGGCCTCTGCCGAGGAGGCACACCAGCGGTTGAGCGTACTCGCTGGAGTCGCCTCGCCAAGTTCCGAGAGCAACGCGATGACGCGGGCGAGGTTGTTCCCCTGCTCGTCTCGTTGCTGGGCACAGCCCCAGAGCAGGTCGTCGACGTCCTCGCCGGTCAGCCCTGTCCGGGCGAGCATCTCGTCGATGAGCGGGACCGAGAGGTCCTCGCTGCGGACGTCGGCGAAGACGCCGTCTTCTTTACCCTGTGGTGTTCGTACCGCTTCGACAATAACTGGGGTATTTGCTGACATACACCTCGTTTCGACGGTCGGCATGTTAAACACACGGGAACCCTGACCCCGTGGTGAATCGTTGTTTCGGCGGCGAGAGCCACGGAGCGGCGTCTCGGCGAACCGGACCCAAACACTCAATGGTCTTATGACCCAACACCTCGGTATCCACAGCGGCCCCCGTCGCAGGCGGCAGATATCATGAGTCTCACAGAGAAGGTTCCGGACGTGCTCCGTTCGCGGTACGCGTTCAAGCTGTTCGCAATCGCGGTGCTCATCGTCGCCGTCATCGGGACAGTCGGCACGGTGATGGCGCTGCAGGTCTCCGACCAGGTAACAGACCAGCAGCTCCAGTCACTAGAGAACAACGCCGAACTCGAGGCCGACCAGCTCGCCCGCTGGTTCGACGGCGAACAGGAGTCGATTCGCGTGCTCTCGGCCCACCAGGGTATCGACCTCGACGACCCGACGCTGACCCGAGAGACGCTGTATTCGGAGCTGGAACAGCGCTCTGAGGAAGTTGTCAGCTTCCACATCGCCGAGCGCGCGAGGACCCAGCCCTCCAACGGAACTACCGAGCCTGTCGTCGTGAGCACGAACCAGACGCTGGAAGGCGACCCGCTCACGGCAACCAACATCGACTGGGGTGAAGACACCGACGGCGAAGAGATACAGTACGCTTTCGAGAGCGTGAACGACATTCTCGTCTCGTGGGTGTATCTCGACAGCGGCAACATGTCCGTCGCTATCGCGTCGCCGACCCCGGACGGCGAACACGTGCTCATCGGCGAGTACGAACCAAGCGTGCGAATCGGCGAGTCGACACACGTCATCGAGGGGACCGAAACGGTCGTCCTCGGCGGCGTGAGCGCGTACGTGATGTTCGAGGCGAACAGTCCAAACGAGTTTCGGCCCTACAAGGGACAGCAAAACCGGACCGAGGTCGGGTCACAGATTCTCGCCCGCGAGGACCAGTTCGCGCCGCTGAACGGCTCGGAAATCGCCGACGACGAGGTTCGAGGGTATCACAGCGTGCCCGGCGAGGGCGTCAACTGGGTCGTAGTCAAGGAGGCACCGCGGGCGAACGCGTTGGCGCTGACAGACCGAGTCCAGACCGACCTGACGGTGCTGGTCGGAACGATGTTTCTGGGCTTTCTCCTCGTCGGTGCGGTCATCCAGTACGGCCCGATTCGGTCTATCAAGCGCCTGGCCGGGCAGGCCGATGCCATCGCCGAGGGCGACCTGAGTGTCGATATCGAGGAGACGGGTCGCATCGACGAAGTCGGTCGCCTCAGGCGGAGTTTCCGTAACACCAAGCGGTATATAGAGACGATTACCCGCCAGTCCGAAGCGCTGTCGCGCCAGGAGTTCGACGCCGACGTACTGGACGAGGAGATTCCCGGCCGCGTCGGCGAGGCGATGGCGGCGATGCAGACCGACCTGGAGCGGTTCATCACCGAGATAGAGCGCGAACGCGAGCGGTACACGACGCTGGTCGAACAGAGCAGCGACGGCGTCGTCGTCGTCCAGGACGGCCGGTGCGTGTTCGCAAACGACCAGTTCGCCGAGATTACCGGCTACGACCACGACACCCTCGTCGAGTCTCGGCTCATCGACCTCGTGGTGCCGGGCGACCGTGACCGCGTCAGCGAACGCTACGACCGACGGCTCGAGGACGCCGCCCCAACCCAGTTCGAGGCCGACATCGAGACGCGAGACGGCACCCGGCGTACGGTCGAACTCTCGATGGCCCGCATCGAGCGCGACGGCGAGCCCGCAGTCCTGGTGAACATCCGGGACGTGACCGAGCGCAAACACCGCGAGCAGCGCCTCGAAGTGTTCAACCGCGTCCTCCGGCACAACATCCGAAACCAGGCCGACGTGGTCAAGAGTCACGCCGAGGTGTTGAGCGACAGGTCAGCGGACCAGCACGTGAGCCAGATTCTGGACTCGGCCGACCGTCTCTCGGTCATCGGGAACCGGGCCCGAACTATCGACCGTATCATCTCCCGGGAGGTCCAGCCCTCGACGGTCGACCTCACCGAGCTATTCGGACGCGTACAGGCAGGTGCCGAGCCACGCCGAGAGAGTGTCACTGTGACGACACGCGTCACGGGCGTCAACAGCCTTGTCACCGACGAGTGGATTCTCGAAGCCATCTTAGAGAGTCTGGTGGCGAACTCGCTGCGATACGCAGAGTCGACCGTGACTATAACCGCCGAGCAGACTGCCGAGGGCTGTGTGCTCACGGTCGAGGACGACGGTCCCGGTATCCCGCCCGACGAGATAGCGGCACTCGATGCCGGAACGGAGACCACACTCCAGCACAGTCGGGGACTGCTCGGGCTCTGGCAGCTCAAGTGGGGCGTCGAGAAGCTCGCCGGTACCCTGACGTTCGATACGGCAGAGGGAACGACCGTCCGGGTCGTCCTCCCCGACTGGGGCGGAAACGACGGTGACATCTAAGTCACCACAGATATTCGGTGGTGTAGCCTCTAGAACGGGTATGGCAGACGACACGACAGAACCGGTCACGGCAGCGCCACCAGAGAGTCCGTTTCAGACACTCGGGACCGACCACATCACCATCTGGGGGTCGAACGCCGAGGCGACAATCGAGTACTACCGCGACCTGCTGGGGATGTCGCTGGTACTGCGCCAGCCGAACCTCGACGACCCCTCGCAAGAACACCTCTTTTTCGACACCGGCGACGGCACGATTCTGACCTTCTTCGTCAGCGACGACCGCCAGTCCAACTCCCGCCCTCAGCGCAGCGGCGTCGGCGGTGTTCATCACCTCTGTTTCAACATCGACCCCGACCGCTTCGAGGCGGTCGCCGAGGCGCTGGAGGAGGCCGGGCGGTCGTACAACGTCTTCGACCGGGGCATCTTTTTCTCGCTGTACACCCGGGACCACGACGGCCTCATCATCGAACTGACCGCCGACAAGTTCGACATTCCCGACGACCGAAAGGGCGAGGTTCTCGCGAAGACACAGGAGAAACGGGTCGCCGACGGTGCGGAGTACGCCAAGACAGAACACCTCGCGGCTGCGCTGGACGAACTGGGTATCGAGGCCGAGGCCTACGACCTCCCGGACGCCACGAGCGGCGTCGGCGGCGTCAACTAGAGGTCATAAAGGTCGCCGTACTTCTCGGTCGCGTAGTCGAGGAAGTAATCGGCGGTGAACTCCTCGCCGGTGGCCTCCCGAATCAACTCGGGGGTGGTGTACCGACAGCCGTGTCCGTGAACGTTCTCGTTGAGCCAGCCGTACAGCCGGTCGAACTCGCCGGACTCGATATCGTCATCGAGGGCGCCCAGCTCGCGCTCGGCGGCGGCAAACAGCTGTGAGGCGAGCACGGAGCCAAGCGAGTAGGTCGGGAAGTAGCCGAAGTTGCCGTGTGACCAGTGGATGTCTTGGAGACAGCCCTCGGCGTCGTTCTCGGGGCGCACGCCGAGGTACTCCTCGTATTTGTCGTTCCAGACCTGGGGGACCTCGCTCACCTCGAGGTCGCCCCGAATCAGGTCGCGCTCGATTTCGAACCGGACGACGATGTGCATATGATAGGTCAGCTCGTCGGCCTCGACCCGGATGAGGTTGTCGTCGTAGACCTCGTTTGCGTGTTCGTACAGCGCACGCGGGGTGGCGTCGACGCCGAGGTGGTCCTCGACGGCCGGCGCGAACAGCCGCCAGAACGGCAGCGAGCGGCCGACGTGGTTCTCCCAGAGCCGGGACTGGGACTCGTGGACGGTCATGTCACGGCTGTCGCCCAGCGGTGTGCCGTAGTGCTCGTCGGGGAGGCCGAGCGTGTAGCTGGCGTGACCGAACTCGTGGATAGTCGAGCCGACCGCGCCCATCGGGTCCGCCGGGGCAAACCGGGTCGTCACGCGTGCGTCGAACTGCGTCCCCGTCGAGAAGGGGTGGGCAGCCGTATCGAGACGGCCGCGGTCCCAGTCGTAGCCGAGCGTGTCGAGCGCCTCGCGGACGAGGTCCTCCTGGGCGGCCGGGTCGTACTCGCCCTCGAAGGGGTCGGCCGGCTCCACGTCGCTGTCGGCGATAGCGTCGATGAGGGCTGGCAGTTCCTCGCGGAGTCGGGTCAGAATCGCTTCCGCGGTCTCGATGTCGATGTACGGCTCGAAGTTCTCGAACAGCACCTCGTATGGGTCGCGGTCGGGGTCGATTTCCGCGGCGTACTCCCGGCGGAGTTCGACCAACTCTTGGAGTGTCTCCTCGAACTGCGAGAAGTCGGCGTCGGCCTTTGCCCCCTCCCAGACCGGGAGGGCGTTCGAGCTCGCCTCGGAGATTCGCTTGACGAGGTCTTCGGGCACCGCGCTTGCGCGCTCGTGGGCGCGCTCGACCTCTCGGACGACCGCCTGGCGTTCGTCCTCGACAGCACCGTCGAGTTCGTCGAGCCAGGCCGCGAGGTCGTCGTCGGTGAGCAGGTCGTGGCGTAGCGTCGACAGCGCCGAACTCTGCTTCGACCGGGCGGGTGTCCCCTCCTCGGGCATGGTCACCTGCTGGTCCCAACCCAGGACACCGGCCGCGTCGCCGACGTAGTTGTACGTCCGCACGTGCTCCAGAAACGCCTCGTAGGTTTCGTCAGTCTGCCGTGCCTCCGGTGACATGAACGCACGTAACGCGACCAGCCCCAAGAACGCATCGCTCCGCCCAGATGTGGCCGTCAGCGCCTACGCCAGCGCCTCGAAGTCCTCGGCACACCGGCGATAGATGTCGTAACACCGGTCGAGGACAGCCGCCGAGACACTCTCGTCGGCCGTATGTGCCTCCCCAGGTTCGGCCGCGCCACACACCACACAGGCCGTCCCCGCCTCGGCGAGCCAGCCAGCGTCGGTGGCGTGTGGTTTTTTCACCTGCTCTGGGGAGCCGTCCTGTGTGACGCCCGCGGTCTCGTGGACGAAATCGGCAAACGCTCTCTCCGCACACGCCATCGGCGGGAGGTCCTGGTCGATTGCGAGGGAGACCCCCGGAATATCTTCGACGTGGGCAAGCGGGGCGCGCTCGCCGGGCACCGTCCGCTCGTCGACGGTGACGGTACAGCCGTCGGGAATCATGTTCCAGGCTGTCCCACCCTCGATTTCGGTGACGGCGACCGAGCCCTCCATCGTCTGGCCCAGTACCGTCGTCTCGGGGAACGGGAGGTCACGCACTACGTCGATAGCGTCGGTCGCGCGGTAGATAGCGTTCTCGCCGGCCTCGGGTTCGCTGGCGTGGGCAGCGGTCCCCTCGACGTGGATGGTACTGCCTCGTCGGCCCCGGTGGGCGATAGCCACGTCGGTGACACCGGGTTGTGAGTAGTTCGTCGACCCTTCGCCGACGATGGCGTAGTCTGGCGAGAAGCCGTCTTCGATTGCGCCACGGGCACCGGTGCCGCCGACTTCTTCGCCGACGAACGAGGCGAAAACGAGTTCACAGAGAGGGGAAGCATCGCGAAACGCACACATCGCAGCCGCGACCGCGCCTTTCATGTCGGCCGCCCCGCGCCCGTAGATGCGTCCGTCGCGTTCGGTGACGCGGTAGCCGTCGTCACCGACCTGTGACTCTTCGGGCGGGACGACGTCGTGGTGACCCACGAGGGCGAGGGAGGTGTCGCCGCTGCCCTTCCGTGCGATGACGTTCCCGTGTCGGTCGCGCTCGACGGCGCCGTCGGTTTCCTCGCGGAGCCAGCTCTCGATGTAGTCACCCGCCGCGGTCTCGTCCTCGTGGCTCGGTATCGCAACCAGGTCCGTCGTCAGCGCTGGAGCGTCTGTCATTATCGGTAGGGAGAGGGCTCGCGGCAAAAACCTTCGTCCGACAAGCACAAACGCTTTTGCCGGGCCGCTCGTGGAATCGGATATGAACGAGGACCTGATGGACATCCTGTGCTGTCCGCTCGACAAACACGAACTCGAACTGGCCGTCGAGAGCCGCGACGACGACGAAATCCTCACCGGGACGTTGACCTGTCCTGAATGTGGCGAGGTCTACCCAATCGAGGACGGTATCCCGAACATGCTGCCGCCAGACATGCGCGAAGAAGCACCAGCCTAACGAACCGGCCTGAAGATTTTTCTACCAGCCCGCCCGACACGTTACCGTGACAGACGAGTTGCCCGTGCACATCAGCCGGGAGGAACTCCACGCCCTCGACGTGCCGGCGTCGTTCGAGACGACGGGCTCGTTCGATATTCGCCTAGTCAACCACGCCGAGGCGCTCCACCTCCACCTCCACCTCGACGACCCGCTGTCGGAGGTGGCCGATATCGACGCGGGCAACCACTACATCGAAGCCGACTCCGAGCGGCTCGTGCGTGTCACCGTCGACCGCGACCGGGTGACCGACGAGGGGCTGTTGGGGAAGCTCAAGGTGGCCTCGGCCTACGGTGCACAGACGCGCTGGATTGATATCGAGCTCGCCGAACCGGCCCCGGAACAGCGGTCGGTACAGGTCGACGAATCCCTCGCACAGCCCCAGCACACGACACAGGAAAGCGAGCCAGTCGTCGAAAACCCCACGGCGCTCGTCCTCGGGCTCGCCCTCGTTTCGGTCCTCGTGGCGACCGTCGCGGCGGTCTCTATCGCGGACCCGCTGGTCGCCGGCGGGGCGTTGGTCGTCGTCGGGGGCGTCCTGCTCGCGTTGTTTTTCCTCTTACAGTGACTACTCCGAGCGACTGTACTCTGGGTCGGCCATCTGTGCCGACATCGGCGCCGGGTCGCCCGGCGTGAGATTGTACGCAGAGAAGTCATCGAGGCCTGCCTCCCGGAGAAGTTCCTCGTCGTAGACGGCGTTTCCGGTGAACTCCGCGGGGTCGCGGCTGAGGATTTCGAGAACGGTATCGGAGACGATATCGGGCGAGCGCCAGTCGTCCTCGGTTCCGAGGCCGAAATACCGGGTTGCACGCGTGTCGATTGCCGTCACCGGCCAGAAGGAGTTACAGCCGATGTCGTACTCGTCGAGTTCGTCGGCAAGCGAGAGGGTGATAAACGACATACCGAGCTTCGACCAGGTGTAGGGCGCGCTCCCGGGTTTGCGGTCGATGCTGACAGGTGGTGCGTTGGCCAGAATCCAGGCGTCGTCGACGGTTTTGAGGTGGTCGATGAACGCCCGGGCAGTGAGGTAGGTGCCTCGGACGTTCACGTCTGTCATCAAATCGAAGCGCTTTGGCGGGAGGTCTTCGACCGCATAGAGCTGTATCGCGCTCGCGTTGTTGATGACGATATCGACCTCGCCGAAGTGGTCGATGGCCTCCTGAGCGGCCGCATCGACGGCGTCTTCGTCACGAACGTCCACCTGAATCGACAGTGCCTCCGGGCCGCGCTGTTCGACCTCGCGGGCGGTCTGCTCGATGGTCCCCTCTATCTCTTTGTCCTCGCTGTACTCGTCGCCCTCCTCGCTCGTCTTCCCGGTCGAGACGATGTTACACCCCTGTTCGGCAAGGTCCAGCGCAATCTGTTTGCCGATACCGCGCGTCGTTCCGGTAATGAAGGCGGTACTTCCCGTCAGGTCGGGTCTGTCGAGACTCATAGGCTGGCTTCGACGGCCACGGATATAAGAGTGGGTAGCAATCGCCCGACGACACCGCTCATACCTCGCCCGCCCGGACGCGGACGTACACGCCGGCGAGTTTCGGTGTCGCTGCCACCGACAGCACGACGGCGAGGCCGAACGCAAGCCAGACGACCTCGGGGACAGCGACCAGTTCGTCGACGAGACCAAGAGTCACAAGCACGCTCCCGACGGCGAGGAGGAAATCGCCGAGGAACTCGGTAGCGACCTCGGGTGCAACCAACGGTTCCATGCCGCTGACGAGCCACGGCAACCCGAACAGGCGCATTGCCGCGCCGAGTGCGATGACGACGGCGGCGACGGCGATGGATTCGAGACTCACGGATTGCCGTCGTCGGGTGAGACACATAACTGCAGGCAGTTCGTCCCAGTGACAGCAACGCCGACGGCAGTCAGCCGAGTTGTTCGCCTACCAGTGTGTCGGCTTCGTCGACAAACTCCGACTCGGTGCCCGCGGGGACGGTCGCACCGGCGGCGATGTCGTGGCCGCCGCCGTCGCCGCCGACCGCCCGCGAGGCCGTCGTCATCACGGCAGAGAGGTCGAGCCCGCGCCCCACCAGGCGGCCCGTTCCGCGGGCAGAGACTTTCGTCTCCTCCTCGTTTTTCCGTGCGAAGGCGATAATCGGCCGGTTCGGGTCGACGCCGTCGATACCAAGCGCCATACCGGCGACGATGCCGACGATTGTCTCGCGTATCTCCTCGCCGGCGTCGAAATACTGGACGTGCTCGGCCTCCTCGACGCCCTGCTCGCTGACCGTTTCGAGTCCCTCCGAGAGGTTCCGGCGATGGGTTTCGAGCAGGTGTCGCGCCCGGTCGAGTGCTTCGTCGCGGTCGCCGAGACAGACGGCAAGCCCCACGTCGGCGCGTTCGTAGCGGGCGGTGGCGTTCAAAAGCGTCGAGAACTCGCTCGCATCGCGCAGTTCGGACCCCTCAGACTCGCCAAGCAGGCGGTAGGTCGTCCCGACGAGGCGCTGTGCCTTCTCGGAGGGGACGCCGCGTTCGAGCGCGCGCTGGAGCAAGGCGCTGGTGACGGTCTGTTTCTCGTCGGCGGTCAAATCGACCCAGCGACGCCACGTGCCTTCGGTCCGGAGGTCGACATCGAGCTCCTGCAGGAAGGCGACCGCACCCTGTTCGTCGTTCGAGATGCCCGGAATCCGCACGTCGTTACCGTATTCGAGCAGCTTCGGCAGCGGGCGGGTCTGAGTGCCATACAGCGTCAGGTCGGTCGCCTCCTCGACGACCCCCGCCTCGGCGCCCTCGGCGACGATTGCCTCGTTTGCGCCGACAAGTTCGCCCTCGACAGTCTGCATGTCGCCGACCGCGCCGACGACCGCGAGCGCCGCGAGGTCACGGTTGTCCGTCGGTGTACTCTCGTCGGTGTCTGCGAGCGCGCGGGCGAGGAGGTAGCTCGCGCCGGCCCCGGAGAGTTCCGAGGCACCGTCGATATCCTCCAAAAGCGGGTTGAGGTGGTACTCGGTGGTCGCGTCGGCCGGCTGGTGGTGGTCGGCGATGACCGCCTCGAAGGCGCCGGCCTGCTCGTGCTCGGCGATGACATCGAGCTGACCGCTCCCGAAGTCGGTGAACAACACCGTCTCGTACTCGGTGGCTGCAATCGAGGCGATTTCGGTCTCGTCGAGCTGTTTCTTGAAGACGACCTCGTGGGGGAGCGACGCGCGTTCGAGCGCCGTCGAGGCGATTGCGGCGCTCGTCAGCCCGTCGGCGTCGATATGCGAGGCGAGCAACACCCGGTCGGCCTCCTGGAGCCGGCGAGCACACGCCGTCGCACGCTCGTCGAGGGCGGGGACTGGTCCCATCACGACGGGGTTGGTCCGGCTTCGGACTTAAGCTTGCGGTCGTCAACGCTCCCGACGCATAGAAAGCGATTTAGCCCGCCTGGAGCAAGGAGCCGACAATGCCACTGGCCGATTCGGACCACGAACTCGTCGTCGCGGAGCTCGGCCGCGAGCCGACGCCCGCGGAGGCGGCGCTGTTCGAGAACCTCTGGAGCGAACACTGCGCCTATCGCTCCTCACGACCTCTGCTGTCGGCCTTCGACTCCGAAGGCGAGCAGGTTGTCGTGGGACCGGGTGACGACGCCGCTGTCGTCGCACTGCCGGGCGAGGAAGACACCTACATCACGCTGGGCATCGAGAGCCACAACCACCCCTCGTACGTCGACCCCTTCGACGGGGCAGCGACGGGTGTCGGCGGCATCGTCCGGGATACGCTTTCGATGGGTGCTTACCCCATCGCGCTCGCGGACTCGCTGTATTTCGGTGCCTTCGAGCGCGAACACTCCCGGTATCTCTTCGAGGGCGTCGTCGAGGGCATCAGTCACTACGGCAACTGTATCGGCGTCCCCACCGTCACCGGGAGCGTCGCCTTCCACGACGATTACGAGGGGAATCCGCTGGTCAACGTAGCGTGTATTGGCCTCATCGACGACCCCGAGCGCATGGTCACCGCCGAAGCACAGGAGCCAGGCAACAAACTCGTCCTCGTGGGTAACGCGACGGGACGGGACGGCCTCGGCGGGGCGTCCTTCGCCAGTGAGGACCTCTCCGAGGACGCCGAAACCGAAGACCGTCCGGCCGTCCAGGTCGGCGACCCCTACACTGAGAAGCTCCTCATCGAGGCAAACGAGCAACTGCTCGACGAGGGGCTCATCGAGTCCGCACGCGATTTGGGCGCTGCCGGCCTCGGCGGCGCAAGCAGCGAGCTAGTCGCCAAGGGCGGACTCGGGGCGCGTATCGACCTCGACGAGGTTCACCAGCGCGAGCCGAACATGAACGGCCTCGAAATCCTCCTCTCGGAGTCCCAAGAGCGGATGTGTTACGAGGTCGACCCCGCAAACGTCGACCGCGTCGCCGAAATCGCCGACCGGTACGACCTCGGCTGTTCGGTCATCGGCGACGTGACAGAGGAGAAGTACGTCTGTACCTACGACGGCGAGACACTCGTCGAGGTGGACGCAGAGTTCCTCGGCGAAGGTGCGCCGATGAACGACCTGGCGATGGACGAACCGACCGAGCCTGCCCGCGAGTTGCCTGACGTGGACACGAAATCGGGGGTCGAGGCGGTCCTAAGCAGTCCAAACACCGCCTCGAAGCGATGGGTCTACCGCCAGTACGACCACGAGGTCCAGACGCGAACCGAACGCCGGCCCGGCGACGACGCCGCCGTACTCGCTATCAGAGAGACTCTCCCCGAAGACACAGCAGACGAGGCGGGCACCGGTCTCGCGTTCTCGTCTGGCGCAGACCCCAACTGGACAGACACAGCGCCCTACGAGGGTGCGCGCGCGGTCGCACTCGAAAACGCGACAAACGTCGCGGCAAAGGGCGCGACTCCACTCGCGGCGGTCAACTGTCTCAACGGCGGCAACCCCGAGAAACCGGATGTGTACGGCGGATTCGGCGACATCGTCGACGGCCTCGCCGACATGTGTTCTGACCTGGAGACGCCGGTCGTCGGCGGCAACGTCTCACTGTATAACGACTCCCCGAGCGGGCCGATTCCACCGACGCCAACGCTCGCGCTCGTTGGCACCAAAGCGGGGTACGACGCGCCGCCGCTCTCGCTGTCCGGCGAGGGAGAACTGCTGGTCGTCGGGGACGGTGCCCTCGCGGGCGAGACGACGCCGGGGCTGGGTGGCTCCGAACTGCTCTCGCAGTTCGGCGGCACGGATGCGTTCCCGGCGCTGCCGGACAACCCCGGCGAACTGGTCGAGACAGTCGCCGAGGTGGCAGATGCGGATTCGACGCTCGCGACACACGACGTGAGTCACGGCGGGCTGGCGGTCGCGCTCGCAGAGATGGTAACCGAGGAGGCAGGAGCGACCGTCGAGATAACCGGCGAAGCAAGCGCCACGGAGTTGCTCTTTCACGAACAGCCCGGCCGTGTCGTCGTCGAGACGACCGACCCAGCGGCCGTCGAGGAAGTCTTCGACGGCGTCGCGCCCGTCACCCGCCTCGGAGCCGCAACGACAGAGGGGACGCTCTCGCTGTCGGTCGAGGGGATGACCGTCCACCTCGACGCCGAGACGGTCGCCGACTACCGCGCGACAATCGCGGACGCGCTGTCGTAACGCGCCAGAGACCGAGTACCCGCGGATTTATATTCTCAGGGCGGAACATCCACAGCATGGAGATACCGGACCCCATCGTACAGCAACTCGGCGACGAGGAGCTGGAATCCGCCGTCAACCTCGGGGACGAGGACCTCATCTGCTTTACTCCGTCCCGGACACTCCTCTATCGCGGAGAAGGGCTGTTGAGCGACGAGTCCCTCGAGGTGTTCGACCACGATGTCGAACGCCTCGGCATCTCGGAAGGCCGACGGAAGACGTCGTTCACGCTCACCTACGTCGACAGTGAACAGCGGTTCACCATCCCACGCGACCGGACGGAGCCGGTACTGGAGCGACTGCTCTCGGGCGTCCTCGAGACGGCCGGCGTCATAGAGAGTGAAGAACCAATCGAGGGCGTCTTCCGGTTCAGCGAGCTGGCGCTGGTGGTCACCGACCGGCGCATCGTCAAACACATCGGCGCGTACCTGTGGGACCCCGACTACGAGGAGTACCCCTACTCACAGGTAACCGGTCTCGACTTCGAGGAAGGCAGTGTCGCTACCTCCGTCGTCATCTCGGTCGACGGCAGACCACAGCGTATCAAAGCCCCCAGCGGCGAGGCAGAAGTCCTGCGTCGTGCGCTTACGACCGCGCTCTTTTCGTACTACGAAGTCGACAGCCTCGACGAGCTAAACGCCACGCTCGGCGAGACCGACCCCGAGCCGACCGAGTCGAACGGGTCGCTCTCCTCGGACATCGAACTCGACGACACTATCGACCCGCTGGTCACGCCGGACGACGAAGCGGTCGACGACCTCACGGAGCCACCAGCCGAGACCACCGAACCCGCAAACGGGAGTACCTCGGAGTCGCCGAGAAACACGACTGAGCCGCCGGTCGAGACAACAGAACCGTCAGCCGAGACCACAGAGCCCTCGACGGTGGCCGCCGACGCTGAACCGGACGACACCGACCGCGACCACACGGCCACAGTCGACACGGGGACACAGACTACGACGACCGACCAGTCGGCCGACACCGCGACACCGGAGGTTGACCCGGCCGATATCGAGGCGATGAAGTCACGGCTCGACACGCTGACCGAGGTCGCAAAGCGCCAGAACGCACTGCTCAAACAGCAACAGGAGACGATAACCCAGCTCGTCGACGAGCTGAAACGACAGCGGTAGTCATTCTCGGCCGGTCACCTTGCGGATACACGAGGAGCCGAAAGGGCCGTGTTCACCAGCGTCGAAGACGACGAAGTAGCCGGTGGTGATGGTCGTCCCACAGCGTCGACACGAGAACTCGCCGTCTCGTGAGACAACGTCGGCTTCGAAGCTCACGAATGTGCCCCGCTGTGGGCGGATAACGCCATCCTCACGCTCGATGACGCCGCGCATCTCTGCGGTGTCGAGAATCTTGCGGGTCACCGCCGGGTCGGTCGTAACCGTCTCGACTCGGTCGAGAGCTTCCTTGAGCGACAACTCGCCGTCTTCGAGGTGAGCGAGCAACGCCACGCCGAGTTCGACCGTCTCGGCAATCGGGTCATCCCCGGACACACCGGAAGCGTTTGGCCGCCCCGGTAAAGTGTTTACCGCGACTCGTCCAACCACAAAGCGTTTGTCTCCGGCGCGAAGTTATACCGATGATGAAACGAGCGACGGTCCGCCAGCTCGTCGGTCTCGGTGGACTGGGCGGTCTCGCTGCGGCCGCGGCGCTTCTCTTCTCGCCCGGGACAGTCATCGCCGAACTCGAAGCACTGGCGACCCGCCCGCTGTTGTTCGGGCTCGCGCTCGTCGCCGTCTATCTCGTCCGTCCATTCCTGTTGTGGCCGGTCTCCTCGGTCGCACTCGTGCTCGGCTTTCTGTATGGCACGGCGGTTGCGCTCCCGCTGGCACTGGCGGGCGCGGCGCTGACGGCACTGCCGCCCTATCTTGTCGGGCGGTACGCCAAGACTGATATCGGGCTGTTCGGCGCACTCGGTAGCTCCGGCGAACAGTTTGTCGAGACCGTCGGTGAGTTTCGGGGCGTCGTCGCCGCGCGGTTCTCGCCGGTCCCGGGAGACCCGATTTCGTACGGTTCCGGACTGTCGGGCGTCTCCCTGAAGCCGTTTCTGGCCGGGACGGTCATCGGCGAAGTGCCGTGGGCGCTCGTGACTGTGCTGACGGGCGCGTCGATGCGGACGCTCTCGGTGTCCGAGTTCTCGCTGGGTCCCGAACTCGTCGTGGCGCTGGCTGGGCTGGCGATTCTCATCCTTGCTGGCCCGCTCTACCGGACACTCAAGCAGCCACAGGCTGTCAGCGACTGATACCACCATCGTTTCTCGACTGTCACGCGGGCGAGAAGCTTGCTGTCACCAGACGCTCGCGCGTGCTGTCGCGAATGCAAAAGCGAACGGACAGTCAGTAGAACGTGTCCGAACAGTCGTAGACGACGCCGTGTTCCGGACAGACGTACTTGCAGTGACGGTGGGTCATCGGGCGGTCACAGACCGGACAGGGACGGCCACCGTCGTTCATGGCTCCGTAGTGTCTCCTTAGCACTCGCTCCAGCCACAGGACTCACAGGTCTTGCAGCCTTCGGCGTAGTACAGCGAGAGCGAGCCACAGTCGGGGCACTCGGGGCTCTCGCCGGCGTCGAGTATCGTCTGCTGGTCGGCCTCGACGGTCTCGGCGCTGACCGCGCCGCCGTCGGGTTCGGGTTCGTTGGGGTCGACACGTGTCTCGGCCGAGCGCGACTCGGTAGCGGTCTCTTCGAGGGTTGCCTGGTCGGGGTAGGCCTTGTCGACCTCGTCGTCGAGGTAACGACGCAGCGCCGTCCCGAAGGCGTCCGGGATGGAGTTAATCTGCTCGCCTTTGTCCCAGGCGACTTTCGGCGACCGGATGCCCTGAAGCTTGTCGACGATTTCGTCGGGGTCGACACCAGAGCGAAGCGCAACGGAGATTGTCTTCGCCAGCGCGTCGGTAAAGGAGTTGGTGAAGCCACCGGAATGGCCCGTGTTGGCGAACAGCTCGAACGGTTCGCCCGTTTTGGGGTCCTCGTTGATAGTGACGTACAGCTTGCCGTACCCGGTGTCGATGCGCTGTGTGACACCGTGGAGTTGGTCGGGGCGTGGCTTCTTTTCGGCGTAGCGCGTGCCAGCGTCGAAGATGTCGTCCAGGTCGGCTTCGAGCTCGGCGCGAACGTCCTCGTTGTCGAGGAAGCCTTCGATGCCGCCGAAGGTCTCCTGAATCTGCTCGACGATGGCTTCTGCGGCCTCGTCTTCGTCGGCGAACTCGGTGTTCTGGGCGCGCGTCGTCAGCACCTGCTTCGAGCGGGTGCCGTCGCGGTAGTAGGTGACGCCCTTGCCGCCGTTCTCGTAGATGTACTCGAAGACCTCCTTCGCGTCCTCGACCGTCGAGTCGTTGGGGGCGTTGACAGTCTTGGAGATGGCCGAGTCGACGCCGTGCTGGCACGCCGTCTGGACGCCGGCGTGTTCTTTCGCCGAGAGGTCACCCGTCGTCACGAACAGCTCACCGACGGCGTCCGGGACCGTCTCCAGCCCGTCGACGCCGTCGAACTCGTTGTTGGCCATCTGCTCGGTGGCCTCCTGTTTGACGGCCTCGACGTCGATGTCGTTGTCCTCTAGCGTTCGGAGGAAGTAGTCGTCGAACTCGACGAGCATCTCGTCGCCCTGCACGTCGTCGGAGACGTTCTTGTAGTAGGCGACGTTGTAGATTGGCTCACAGCCGCCGGTCGTGTTGCCGACCATGCTGGTCGTTCCCGTCGGCGCGATGGTCGTCGTGTTGTGGTTCCGGATAGCGAAGCCGTCCTCCCACCCGTCGGCGTCGAGCCCAGTCTGTTTCTCGAACCACTCGCGGTACTCCGTCGGGTTGGCGAACTTCGAGTTCTCCCACTCGGCGAAGGTACCCCGCTCGCCGGCGAGTTCGTGGCTCGTCCACTTGGAGTGGTGGTTGATGTGGGTCATCAGCTGGCGGGCAACCTCGTTTGCGGGGTCGCTACCGTATTTCAGCCCGAGCTGGATGTAAAGCTGGGCCAGTCCCATGATACCCAGCCCGATTTTGCGCATCTCGCGGACCTTCTGTTCGATTTTCTCGACCGGGAAATCCGACATCGTGACGACGTTTTCGAGGAATCGCGTCCCCATCTCGATGCGGCGGTCGAACTCCTCGAAGTCGACGGCCTCTTGGAGGAAGGCGCCGATGGCCTCGGCCTCGGTGTCGAACTCCTCGGCGTGTTCGTCGGCCCAGACACGCCAGTCGGGAGCGTCCTCGGCCGCGAGTGTCGAGAGGTTGATGTGTCCTAGATTACATGCTTCATACTCTTCCAAGGGCTGCTCGCCGCAGGGATTTGTGGCAAGAATCTGATGGTCTGGATGTTTCTCCACGTCGAAGGAGTGTTCCTTGTTTACGCGTTCGAGGTAGATGACGCCCGGTTCGCCGTTCTCGTGGGCGCCCTCGACGATGCGGTCCCAGACCTCGCGTGCCGGGACCGAGAGGACCTCGCCGGCCTCGACGTACTCGCCGAGACCGAACATCTCGTAGAGTTCGACAGTCTCCTCGGTCGCGACGTGGGGCTCTTCGGTGCGTGGGTTGGTGAAGGTATACTCCTCGTCGTGTTTGACCGCTTCCATGAACCGGTCGGTGATGCCGACCGAGATGTTGAAATTCGAGAGGTGACCCTCGACGGCGTTGCGGAGGTGTTCCGGGACGCGTCCCTCGTCGTCGATGAGTTCGCGAGCCTCCTCGAGGGCATCCTTGAAGGAGTTGTGCGTGAAGTCGTCGGGGTCGTTGAGTCGGAGGGTGTGGGCGAGCGAGACGTCCTTGTTTTTCGCGTGGATGAACTGAATGACGTCGGGGTGTGAGACGCGCATGACGCCCATCTGTGCGCCGCGCCGTGCCCCACCCTGGGCGATGGTCTCACACATCTGGTCGTACGTGCGCATGAACGTAATCGGGCCGGAGGCGATACCGCCGGTCGAACCGACGGCGTCGCCGTAGGGCCGGAGCTGCCAGAAGGCATACCCCATGCCGCCCCCGGACTGGAACACCTGGGCGGCCTCTTTTGCCGTCTGGTGGATGTCGTCGATGTCGTCTGCCGGCGAGTCGACGAAACACGCCGAGAGCTGCTGGAGTTCGTCGCCCGCGTTCATCAGCGTCGGGCTATTGGGCATAAAGGAGAGATCTTCCATGCTCTCTTGGAACTCCGCCGCCGTCGCTTCGACGTGGTCGCGAATCTCGTCGGGCAGTTCCGGGACGACCGTGTCGTAGGCAAACTTGTTGACGTTGTACTCCGACAGCGTCGTCTCGACGTCGTCGTCGGCCGTCGTCCCCTTCCCGAAGACTTCGGCAGCAAGCTCGTCTCGACGCGGGTGGTCGGGCTTGAGTTGGCCTGGCGTGACCGTCACCTCGACGTCCTGCTTGCGCGCCTCGAAGACGGCCTCGGCCAGTGCGATGTTCTCGGCGACGCGCTCGAAGAGTTCTTCCTGGTCTTCGGTAACCGCCCCGTCGGCGTCCTTGCGGAGATACCGTGCCGGGAGAATGTTGTGGTAGGCGTTACCGGTAAGTCGCTCTTCGAGCGTGTCGCCGTCGGTTCGCTTGATTGGGAGTGTGAGTTCGTCGGCCGCGAGTTCCTGACTCATGCCGAGTCACCTCGCTGTGGTGTCTGACGGGTGATGCGCCCTGCGTGTGTGGTTCCCTGGTCGCTCATTTGTGACGAAAGTCGTGTTGGCGTCGGGACTCAATAAGGCTTCCGTCCCGGATTTCTTATTCTATTCTTTACAGTTGTAACTGTCACCTGTACTGCGCCGCGAGACACCCTGCTAGCTGGCGTGTACTCGCTGGCTTATACTCAGGTGGGACTCCCTATTAATCCTAGTCAGACCGGAGTGAAAGTAGAGTGTATCTGACGAATTTGCCAGACAGCGGCGGTCTATCCAGCCGAACAGATGGGGGGATTCGTCTGGAGATAGTGAGCCGATGTGTTGGCGTCACCCCGGGTGTGGGACCACTGGCAAGGGCGTCGCTACCACGCTCAAACGTCTACCAGCCGGCCGTAAATGATGGAATCTATATGTTTTCGAGGAAGTTCTGGATAACGTCGTGCCCGACGGCGGTTAGCACCGATTCGGGGTGGAACTGTACACACGAGATGGGATGTTCGCGGTGGCGGATTCCCATGACGAGTTCGTGGTCGTCGACGGTGGTGGTCGCGGTGACTTCGAAGGAGTCGGGCACGTCGGTCGCGACGAGCGAGTGATAGCGCCCGCCCTGGAATCCCTGGTCGAGTCCCTGGTAGACGCCCTCGCCGTCGTGGTCGACAGGGAACGCCTTGCCGTGAATCGGCTCGGGCGCGTGGCCGACCTCGCCGCCGTAGGCGTAGACGGCGGCTTCGAGGCCGAGACAGACGCCGAGTGTTGGCACGTCGGGGCTCATCTCGCGGAAGACATCTGTGCTGACGCCCACGTCGCGCTCGTTTGCCGGGTGACCCGGTCCCGGCGAGACGACAATTGCGTCGGGGTCTGTGGCGCGCACGTCCGCGAGTGAGACCGTGTTTCGGACGACCTCGGTGTCTGCGTGTTCGCTGACATACTCCACGAGGTTGTAGGTGAACGAGTCGAAGTTGTCGATGAATAGGACTCGCCTCTCGGTTGTCATGGTACTCATTGTCGAGCCTCGGTGACGGTCTCCTCGATACGGTCAAGCGCAGAGAGGACGCCGTCCATCTTCTTCTCTGTCTCCTCGTACTCCGCGACCGGGTCGCTGTCTGCGACGACACCCGCTCCTGCTCTGACGGTTACACAATCGCTCTCGCCAGCAGGTTCGATGGTAGCCGACCGAATGACGATAGCGAAGTCGGCGTCGCCCTGCCAGGAGACGTAGCCGACGCCGCCGCCGTAGACGCCACGAGGCGAAGACTCGAGATCGTCGATGAGTTCCATCGCCCGCATCTTCGGCGCACCCGAGAGCGTCCCCGCCGGGAACGAGGCCCGCACCGCGTCGAAGGCGTCGCTGTCGGCCCCGAGTGTCCCCGTCACGGTCGACTCGATGTGCTGGACGTGGGAGTATTTGAGCACGTTCATGAACTCCTGGACGCGGACGCTTCCGGGTTCGGCCACCCGGCGAACGTCGTTGCGCGCCAGGTCGACCAGCATGGTGTGTTCGGCTCGTTCCTTGTCGTCGGCGAGCATCTCGCCGGCCAGCCGGCGGTCTTCGACCGGACTCGACCCCCGCGGGCAGGTGCCCGCAATCGGGTTCGAGACGACCTGCTCGTTGCCGACCGAGACCAGCGTTTCCGGACTCGCTCCGACGATTGTCCGGTCGCCGTAAGAGAGGACGTACATGTACGGCGAGGGGTTGATGTCACGCAGCGCCTCGTAGAGGCCAAGCGAGTCGACGTCGCCGTACAGCTCTCGGGTACGGGAGATGACGCCCTGATAGATTTCGCCGTCGAAGACGGCCTCTTTGGCAGTCTCGACGGCCTCCTCGTAACGGTCCCGCTCGCCCGCGCGTTCGCGCTCGGGCCGGAAACCGCCGGTAGAGAGCGGCGCCGCCTCTGTAAGCAGGTCGGTCACGCGGCCGAGTTCGGCCACGAGGTCGTCGTAGCGCGCGCCTGCGTCGTCTCCGGGACGGACCACGGGCGTACAGACCAGCGAGAGCGTATCCTCGGCGTGGTCGAAGGCGAGCGTCCGCGTCGTGAGGACGAACTGTGCGTCCGGGGTGGCCGACTCGGGCGGGTCGACCCCGACCTCGGCGAGGTGGAGGTCGTAGACGGCGTCGTAGGCCAGAAAGCCCACGAGCCCACCGTCGAGGTGCTGGCGGTCGCGGTCGGGCATCCCGCGCAGGGAGACATCCGGCAGCGCATCCCGGAGCGTGTCGAGTGTGTCGCCCCCGTTCGTGGTAACCAGACCGTCGTAGCGGTCGTCAAGCACCTCGACGCTCCCCTCGCCACCGTCGACCGTGACGACGGCCGCCGGGTCGTATCCGACAAAGGAAAACCGTGCGTGGCGCTCCGCTGGCGCGGGCGCGAACGCGCCGTCGGGGTCGCTCGAGGGCACCTTCTCTGCGCTTTCGAGCAGGAAGCCGTAGTCGGCGGCGTCGGCCTCGGTCGTCCGTCCGGTCAGCGCCGCGTACGCGTCGAGTGGGTCCGCGTCGACGGCGAGCTCTGCCTCGACCCGAACGACTGCCGGTCCGTCAGTGTCAGCGAGGTCGACAAACTCCTCGCGGTCGATACCGAAGGTCGCGTCCGTCATCGGGCCGACACCCCGGTTGCGCCCGCGACGAACGCAGCGACCGCGTCGTGGTCCTTGCGTCCGCCCTCGCGTTCGACGCCCGTGGCGGTGTCGACGGCAAAGGGGTCGACCGCCTCGACGGCGGCCTCGACGTTCTCGGGGGTTAGTCCACCCGCCAAGATGACCGGCGTCGCGGTGTGCTCGACGAGTCGGCGTGTCTGCTCCCAGTCGTGTGTCTCGCCGGTGCCGCCCCCACCCTGGTCGTCGGTCGAATCGACTAACACGGCGTTGGCACTGTCGGCGTACGCCGCTATGTCGTCGTCTGTCGCGTCGACCGCTGCAATCACGCTGGCGTCGATGCCTTCACCGAGCTGTGCCAGCTCTGTGGGAGCGAGTCCGCTGTGTACCTGCACGGCGTCGGCACCGACCCGTTCCTGCAGCGTGACGACGTCAGCGACGGAGTCGGGCATCGTCACCAACACCGTCGTAGTGAACGGCGGCGCACCAGAAACGAGGGTCGTCGCCTGGTCGACGGCAACCTCTCTGGGCGTCTCGACCGGCACGTCGGTGATGAAACCGAGCGCGTCGGCCCCGGCACTGACAGCGGCGTCACGATCGGTCTGAGTAGTGAGCCCACAGATTTTGACCCGCGTCCGGCCAGCGGTGGCGTCGGTCATCGGTTCAGGCCGCCCCACACAACTCGTCGAGTTTTGCTGCCGCCCGCCCGGACTCGATACTCTCGCGGGCGCGCTCGACGCCGTCGGCAATCGACTCGGCAGCATCGGCGACATACAGTGCCGCGCCAGCGTTGGCGAGGATGACGTCTCGCTTCGGGCCGGCCACCTCGCCGGTGACGATACCTCGGAGGTCCGCCGCGTTCGACTCGGGAGAACCGCCTGCGATGGCCTTGACTGGCGCGCGGTCGAGCCCCAACTCGGCGGGTGTCAGCGTGTATTCGGTGACCGTCTCACCGTCGACCTCGGCGACGGTCGTCTCGTCGTGGACGGCGATTTCGTCGAGTCCGGAGCCGTGAACGACCAGCGCGCGTTCGACAGCCATCTGTGCGAGCGCTCGCGCGAGCACCGGGACGAGGTCCGAGTCATAGACGCCGACGACCTGTGCCTCGGCTCCCGCAGGATTCGTGAGCGGGCCGAGGACGTTGAAGATGGTCCGCATCCCAAGCTCCTGGCGCGGGCCGATGACGGCTTTCATCGCCGGATGGAACACGGGCGCGAGCATGAAGCCGATGCCGTCGTCCTCGATAGCGTCCTCGACGGCGGGCGGTTCCGCATCGACTGTAACGCCGACCTCCTCCAGTACGTCCGCGCTCCCGGACGACGACGAAACCGAGTAGTTGCCGTGTTTGGCGACCGGAACACCCGCGCCAGCGACCACGAGCGCGCTCGTCGTCGAGACGTTGATAGTGTCGTAGTCGTCGCCACCGGTCCCACAGGTGTCGACCATCCCCTCGCGCTCGGGCGCGATCGTCCGCGCGACGGCTCGCATCCCCTCGGCGAAGCCTGCGATTTCGGTTTCGGTCTCGCCCTTGCCGCGCAACGCGGCGAGCAATGCACCGATCTGTGCCTCCGTCGCCTCCCCGAACACCAGCCGAGAGGCTTCGCGTGCCTCCGCCTGGGTGAGGTCCTCGCCGTCGGCGACGCGTTCGATATACGTCTGTAGCGTCTGCTCACTCATTTATCAGTCACCGATGTACGTTTTCGTTATACGATGAACAAATGCGTACACAGATTTAAGCGTGTCGCCTCTCGGGATAGAGCGGTTTCGCCGGCGACACCTGCGAGCGAGGACGGCAATCCGGTCCGTGTCATTTGCTGGTAGCGACCGATAGCCCGTTGTCACGGTTGAGGGCAACCGAGAGAAGGCAGTAGCGATAGGGCTCAATTGTCGATGCTGCTGAACGCCTCGTCGAGTTGCGTGTGAATCTGCTGGGGATTTCCGCGCAGGTCGCGGTCGTTGAACAACGTGACGACCCACCCGTCGGGACGACGACCGGCGTACCCGAAGGAGTCGTAGATTGAGCCGAACCACGCAAGCGTCGACTGGTCAATCTGCTCGAACACCGATTCGAGAGACTCGTAGGGCTGGCCGTTGAGCCAAAACCACTGGAGTTCATCGAGTGCGCGGGCGAGGTCAGGGGCGCGCGCGACGAACCCGCCGGCACCGCTAAACGCGCTGAGGACTATTCCGTAATCGGCACAGGCTGCCGACCCGTCCCGGGTAAAGACGTTCTCACACTGCTCTGAGTCGTCGTACCAGATTTCGTCTGGCCGTCGGTTCTCCGGTCGAGTCGCGCCGAGGTGGATATCTGTCGCATCCGCAGCCTCGAAGAGATTCGCCGAGACGACCGACTCGAAGGACTCGCCGGTAACGCCTTCGACGACCAGCGACAGCATGACGTATCCAATGTTCGAGTAGACGTTGTCCGTGCCGGGGTCGAACTGCAGCGGTTGGTCGAGGACGTATCGGACAAAGTCGTCGCGCGCGGGTGTATCGTCGAGGCCGAGTGACTCGACGACGACAAGCGGATTGAACAGCGGATTCGCGTTTTCGAACCGATTCCAACCGCCAGCGTGGTTCAGCAATTGCTCGACAGTGACCTCGCGGATGCGCTCGTCTGCCGGCTCACCGTCCGGTGGGTCGACAGACAACAGCGGGTAAAATTCGTCCTCAAGTGCGAGTTCGCCGGCCTCGACGAGGCGGAGGACAGCGTCGGCGGTAAACAGTTTGGAGATGCTTCCGATACGGTACATCGCCTGAGGGTCGACCGGCTCGGTTCGCTCGCGGTCGCCCCAGCCATACCCCCGAACTAGTTCCATCTCCTCGTCGCGATAGAGCGCGAGCGACCCCGCGCCGTAGTCGAGCTCCGTCATGTACTCGACGGTCGCCTCGTCGAGCGGTCGCAGCTCGGGAACAGACTCGCCGGAGACTGGAATCTCGTCGGTCGGCTGTGTTGGGGTTTCGGTCGGCGTGTCCGTAGCGGTCTCTGTTTGTGTTGGCGTTGCCGTCTCGGTCGTTGTCGCGGTGGTAGTCGGCGACCCCCCGCCGTCGCCGCCGAGACAGCCGGCGAGAGTCAACACGCCGGTAGCCGCGCCCGTGCGAAGGAGCGTCCGTCGGTCGATACGATTCTGGGTCTGTGATTCGTCGGTCATGTGTCTGTGAGGTCAGGGTCGAAGATGTCTTCGACATAGCAGTCGAAAAACTGTGCGAGCTTGAACGCCAGTTCGAGCGAGGGATCATAGCGCTCGCGCTCGATGGCGTTTATCGTCTGCCGGGATACCCCCACAGCAGCCGCGAGGTCTCCCTGCGAGAGGTCGTGCCGGTCGCGGAGGTCCGGTAAGCTGTTTTGCATGGTCAGTACTGTCGTTTGGTGTACCAGTGAGCGACGGCGAAAATCCCAAAGAGTGACGCGTATCCCCATATCATGCCGTTGAGCCAGGGCGGAGCCGTGTAGACGCCCGTCTGTCCGAGCGTGGCCAGCCCCGGCGCGCCGAGTATCAGGAGGAACCCGGCGACACCGAGCGTTCGTCCCGCCGCTTCCGCGTTGATTTCCTCTTCGCGCTCGTCTTCGATTCCATCTGGCCCGAAGTGCAGGACGCCCAGCCCGAGCACGATTGCGCCCCAGTAGACGCCAACTGCACTGACGGCAATCGCGTCACCACCCACGCGGTTCCAGACCGTCACTAAAGCAAAGTAACCGACAATTCCCACGGTGAGGATGCCGTAGAACAGTCGCTTGTATCGTTTGCGTCGCTGTAGCTGGGTCCGTGCTTCCGAAAGGTCCGTGTCCGGCGTCTTTGCTTCGTTCATGTGTAAAGCCCCTTTTACAGTAAAGCCTACTTTACACACTTACTTAATTCTGTTGACGAGGTTCGGTCCGGGAAACGGCCGATAGACACGTTTATCGGCTGTTCGACACAACATCGGGTATGTTCGAAACGCGGCCGGACCGCGAAGGCGAAGTCGTGTTGGTGGGGCGGTCGAACGTCGGGAAGTCGACGCTGATGCGTGAGATAACGGGACATACGTTCGATACGGGCCAGCGACCCGGTGTCACGCGCAAGCCCAACCACTACGACTGGGCCAGCGAAGACTTCGTGATAACAGACCTTCCCGGATTCGGGTTCATGAAAGGGACTCCAGAGGAGGTTCGCGAACAGATAAAGACCGACGTCGTCCAGTACATCGAGCAGTACGCCGACAACATCCTCGCGGGTGTCCTCGTCCTCGACGGGAAAGCAGCCGTCGATATTATCGACCGCCATTCCGGTCCTGACGAGGTGCCACACACCGTCGAGCTGTATCACTTCTTACGAGACGTCGGTGTTCCAGCCGTTATTGCGGTCAACAAGATGGACAAAGTCGACAACCGCGACGACCGCCTCGACGAGGTCGCCGAGCGGTTCGGTCTCGTCCCGCCCTGGAAGCAGTGGCAGGACGTGATTGCTCCAATCAGTGCCAAGCGAGGAACTATCGGCCCGCTCAACGAGGCGGTCCGAACGCACCTCCACGAAGCCGAACGCGACGACCTGTTCAAGTTCTTCTAGCGCCACCGGGACGTATCTATATCTGGCTCGCATTCTGTGTCTGTACTGATGACAGACCAGCCCGGGCCGAAGCCGTCGACAGCGGACAGCGAGCCCGCCCCGACAATCGAGGAGTTGCTCGCCGACTTGGAGACGGTTGCGGGGGACCGTGCCGACGCCCAGACCCAAGCAGAGCGTCGAGATGTCGAGCATCTGTTGCTGGAAGCATACGAGCGCGGCCTGATAGAATCGGGCGTCCGAGACCTGGGACAACGAGACGCCGCCGAAGCGTTGGTCGGAAGTGTCATCTTCGCCTCCCCCCTTCTCGTCGAGGATGGCATTTTCGATATTGCGGACCACCTGTTCGACGTCGCGGTCGCTGGTGTCCCGGTGTTCCTGCTCGCGAACACGCTGTTTGTCGTGGTGATGACCTACGCACTGCTCCAGTGGACAGGACGAGACACCGACGAGACTGCTCTCCTGTTCGGGCACGTCCCTGCCCGGCTTGTGATGACGCTGGCTGTCTCCTTGCTCGTCACGACTGCCCTGATGACTGTCTGGGGTCGCGTCGACGGCTGGCAGTCACCCCTTGCGGCGCTTGCACGCATCAACGTCATCTGGACTGTCGGGTCGCTCGGCGCCGCGCTCGGAGATATCCTCGCCGACGATGCACCGGCGGTGGCGTCTTCACCGACACTGGATGACTCTCCAGCAGTCGCTGCGAAGCGGCCACAGGCGATTAGAGAGATGCGCGACAGTGCGCTCGTTGCGGCACTTCACGAACAGTTCGACGATCTCGAATCTGTCGTCGACGACACCGGCGAGCGACAGGCCGTAAACCGCATCCGTGAGCGTTCGGTCCAAGCGACGGTCGAAGACACACTGGGCGACCGCATCCAGAAGTATACCTCCCGAGACATCGCTGAGGGGTTCGTCGGCAGCATCTTCTTCGCGATTCCGTTCCTGGTCGAGGATGGTGTCTTCGACGTCGCGGAGTACTTTCTCTCCTTCCAGGTTGGCGTCTTTCCCGTGTTTTTCCTGCTCAACACCGTCTTCGTGTTGCTGATGATTCTGGCGTTGGTTTACTGGGCAGGTCCACAGGACGTCCGAGTCAACCGACCGCTGCTTGGAGTTATTCCGCGACGGCTCATCGGCATCGCGCTCGTGTCTCTCCTGACGACGGCCGCTCTCATGACGATGTGGGGCCGTGTCGCCTGGGAAGACCCCGTCGTTGCGCTCGCGCGAGTTAGTGTGGTTTGGACTGTCGCCTCCTTCGGTGCGGCGCTCGGTGATATTCTTCCTGGCGAGAGTTCCGGTGCGGATATCAACGACGACCTGGCGGCGCTTGCCGACCAGAACGACTGATCTGGCAGTCGCCCTCGAAAGCGCGACGTACATGAAAAAAGCCCACAACCAGCGTTGTCACTGGTTGTGGGCTACGAGTAGTATGAATGGAGGCGGCGAACCGAGTTTCCCAGAGACTCTCGTACTCCAGTACTCACCGGAACGCTGGTGGGCTTAACTTCCGTGTTCGGGATGGGTACGGGTGTAACCCCACCGCTATGGCCGCCTTAACGCTGATTCGCGGACTCGAACCGCGATCGGTGTGAGCCGATGCACCTGCAATCAGTGGTCGATGGGAAACCGTGTGTACGTGCGATCCAGATTGCGCCTGGACTCGTTTGACCGAGCCAATGCGTATGAATGGTGGCTTCGACCAGTTAGTACTCGCAGGCTGAACGTCTCGTTGCCTCGACGCGTACACCCCGAGTCTATTGATCTCGTCTTGTACGAGTGGTCTCAGCGGTGTCTCTTTTCCAGGTGGGTTTCCGGCTTAGATGCGTTCAGCCGTTACCCCGTGTGGCGTAGCCGCCCGGCAGTGCTCTCTCGAACAACCGGTAAACCAGTGGCCACCACCCGTAGTTCCTCTCGTACTATACGGGCGTTCCCGTCAGACACCAATACACCCCCAATAGATAGCAGCCGACCTGTCTCACGACGGTCTAAACCCAGCTCACGACCTCCTTTAATAGGCGAACAACCTCACCCTTGCCCGCTTCTGCACGGGCAGGATGGAGGGAACCGACATCGAGGTAGCAAGCCACCCGGTCGATATGTGCTCTTGCGGGTGACGACTCTGTTATCCCTAGGGTAGCTTTTCTGTCATTTTTGGCCCGCATCAAGCAGGCGCAAAAGTTCGCTAGACCACGCTTTCGCGTCAGCGTTCCTCGTTGGGAAGAACACTGTCAAGCCACCTTTTGCTCTTGCGCTCTCCGCCGAGTTTCCGACTCGGCTGAGGTGGCCTTGGGGCGGGCTCGATATCTTTTCAAGCCCGTACCGCCCCAGTCAAACTGCCCGGCTACCGGTGTCCTCCTCCCGGAGTGAG
>NZ_FNFC01000014.1 GCF_900100385.1 Halovenus aranensis | reverse complement strand
AGGCTCACCAGCGCTTCGGAGACGCTTCACGACCAGTTCGATCTGATTCACCGGCATCAGACGAGATTACGCGGCTGTCAATGTGATCGACTGAGTTTCGCTACGCTCGATTCCAGGCCGAGCCGGCAACGTTCTGGGAGCGACGCGTCGAAATGCACGAGGCGGTCTATGGCGGAAACGTCACGCCGAACGCCGCACACGACGCGCTCGCTGCACTCGAAACGGCGGGCGCACTCGACGCCGTCGTCACACAGAACATCGACGGGCTTCACGAGGCCGCCGGCTCGGAGACTGTCGTCGAACTCCACGGCAACGCCGACCGCGTCGTCTGTGAGTCGTGTGGCCGGCGCGCCGATGCGGCCCCAGTACGTGGCCGTGTCGCCGACGGAGAGACACCCCCGCGATGTGGGGAATGTGACGGACTACTCAAGCCGGATGTCGTACTGTTTGGCGAGTCACTTCCACGCGCGTCGTTACAGTTGGCCCGCGACCACGCACGCAAGGCCGATGTCTTTCTCGCGGCCGGCTCGTCGCTGTCGGTCGAGCCGGCAGCGTCGCTTCCCAGAACAGCGACACGGCAGGGGGGGACGCTGGTGGTCGTCAACCTCGAATCGACGCCGGTCTCGGAGCGTGCCGACTACGAGGTGCTGGCCGACGTGACCGACGTGTTACCCGCAGTCGCCGAGGCCGTCTAAAGCTCGACGCCGCTTGGAATGAGGCTGTGTTGTCGCAGCAGGTCGCCCTGACTGTCGTAGACGAACAGCGCGTCCATCTCGTGTTCGAGCGGGTCGTCCTCGCGCTCGATACGGACCCGGTAGCTGCCGGCGTCGCCGTCGGCGTCACGTGCCGTCCCCACGAGGTCGAGTACCGTCTCTGCCGGAACGTTCACTTCGAGCAGGTACTCCCCGGTGACGCGGTGGGTGAGGCTGAATACGCCCGTCGGGTCGGCCGCCTCCAGTGAGTCTTGTAATCGGAACGCCGCGTCTATCTCTGTGGCGGGGTAGGGGTCGCCGTCCTCACCAGTCAGTTGCGCGGTGAGGGTTGCGGTGGGACCAGTGTATGCAACGACGAGCGTGGGAGGGTTCGGCTCGGCGTCGGGAAGTTCGACGGTGACTGTGAAGTTATCACGCCTCATTCGGTCATTGATACCTAGGGTCCGCTCACCAATTAACGTAACGCCGGTCTCGCCGAGGCGTCGTGCACTGCGAGGACGGTTAAGCGCCCGTTCCACCGGCTGTATCGAGAGGCTACTCAAATCTGTCGGGCGGTTTCCGCCCCCGAAACGTTTGGAGCGGCTTTTGTTCGACCGCACTGAGAAGATGATAGAATGGACAGCGTTCGATGGCGGAGGCGAGCGTCTCGACTGCTGGCGCTGGGTCTCTGCCTGCTAGCGGTATGTACAGGACTGGCCCTCGTCGCCGGGCCGGCGGTGGCTGACGATACGGCACAGGCCAACGACACTATCCCGGGGACAGTGGTCGAAAACGACACGGCCGACCCCGAGTCGGACCGGCTGGGGTGGGAGAACGGCGTCTGGGCGAACGCGACGCTCTCGATAACCCAGTCCGACGGCATCAACGAGACGGAACTGGACGCGGTCGTCGCGCGGACGATGGCACGCGTCGAGGCAGTCCGGGGAATCGAGTTCGACCGGACGCCGCCCGTTCGGATACTCCTCCCCCGCGAACAGCGCGCAGAGAGCGAGCAACTGCAGTACGCCGACGTACAGCGGACGCGTCTCAACGCGACCTACGAGGCGCTCTTTCTCATCAACGAAACAGAAAGCGCCGTCGACTCCAAGCAGGCGCTGCGTGGCAACGGCGTCAACGGCTACTACAGCCCCGAAACAGGCAACGTGACGATGGTCTCGCCGAACAGTTCGGTCCCCCAGATTCGGGAGGGCGTGCTCGCACAGGAGCTGTTCCACGCCCAACAGGACGCCCAGTTCGACCTGCCTGAGGTTCGGACAATCGAGCAGCGAAACGCCCGTAACGGCTACGTCGAAGGTGACGCGAACTACGTGCAGGACCGCTACGAGCAACGCTGTGGCGAGACGTGGACGTGCTATCGACCCGAGCGAGAGAGCTATCCCGACCTCTCGGGCGTCGACGACGGCATGATGACGCTGTTCCGCCAACCCTACCAGTCGGGTTATGCCTTCGTCCGCGACCGGCATCAGGAGTCGGGCTGGGAGGCTGTCGACGAACTCTACGAGAACCCACCCGAGAGTACCGAACAGGTAATCCATCCCGAAAAATACGGCGCGGACACCCCTACGAACGTTCGGGTGCGCGACCGGAGTTCGGCCGCGTGGCAACCCCTGACTGTCGACGGCGTCCAGTTTACGCAGTCGGTCGGCGAGGCCGGGCTCTACGTCGCATTGCTCTCGCCGCTGCAGGAAACCGCCGGCCGTCGGGCAATCATTCCGCTCGATAACCACCGAGTGGGTGGATTGGGCGATGCGGTCACCAGAAGCTACGACCACCCGGCCACGGCGGGCTGGGACGGCGACAAGCTGCTCCCCTACACCGCCGCCGAGGGGAACGCGACGGGCTACGTCTACGAGACCGCCTGGGACAGCCCCGAAGACGCACGCGAGTTCCACGACGCCTACCGCAAGCTGCTTGCATACCACGGAGCCGAACCGGTCGTTGGCAAATCGGACACCTACCGCATCCCCGAATCCAGCGGCTTCGCCGACGCCATCTACCTCAACCGGACTGGCGACCGCCTGCGAATCGTCAACGCTCCCTCGGTCGACGCGCTCAGCGAGATTCGAGCAGGTGCCGCGCCGCCAGCCTCGGGGCCAGACGGCCAGTGGAGCCACCTGCTCTGGAAAGCAGACCTTGACGCCGACCGCCTCACCGACCCGGTCGCAGTCGAGGGTACCGTGTCGGTGTACGACGGCGACGCAATATACGGTATCGACCGAGACGAGGGCAGCCTCCTCTGGACAAAGGCAGTGAACGAATCGATTGTCGCCGACGTGACCGCGGCAGATGGAACCATCTACGCCGGGACGTTCGACTCGACCGTTCTCGCAGTCGACGCCACGACCGGCGAACAGCAGTGGACGAGCCAGGTCGACGACCGTATGGTCACCGCGCCGGCCGTTGCCGACGGAACCACCTACGTCACGACGACTGCGGGTACTCTGTACGCACTAAACGCGACGACCGGCGAGCAGCGATGGAGGACACAGCTAAACGGCACGACCCGGTCGATTCAGGTCGTCGGTGATACCGTTCTCACCAGGAACCTGACCACACACTTCGGCGTAGACACACAGACAGGTACAATCGAGTGGAGTGTTCCGTCCAGCGGACGGCTCCTCGCGCCGCCGGTCGCATCGGACGGAACGGTGTACACTGGGAGCTTCAACAGAACCAGAGACACCAGTTCCCTCTCTGCGGTCAATCCCGCCACCGGAGAGACTCGATGGAGAGAGGAGCGAAACGGCTCGGCACCGACGCGGCTCGTCGTCACCGACGAGATGGTGTACGCAAACGCGTTCAACACCAGCGACCAGAGCGGCCAGCTTTTGGCCATCGAACGAGCGTCTGGCAAGCAACGGTGGACCGTCGAGTTCGAGCGGCCGGTCACCGCCACAGCAGTCGATAACGGAACCCTCTACGCTGGGACCGCCGGTGGCGAGCTTCGCGCAATCGAGGGCACGACGGGAGATGAGAAGTGGACCGTCGATGCCGACGGCGCTGTCAACGCGCCACTCGTCGTCGCGAACGAGACGCTTTACGCTGGTACGAAGGCCGGGACACTCACGGCGCTCGCCACAACAACGGGCGAACAGCGGTGGGCGGTCTTTGCCGACGGGTTGGCGAGTATTTCACCGACGCTCGTCGACGGGGCAGTCTATGCCAGAGCCGCGCCCAGCCTGTACGCCGTCGAGATGCCCGCCACAGAAGGCTCCACTGATACGGGAGCAGGTGACGCGGCCGGCGACGGTGGAACTGACGAGACCAGCGACGAGACGCCAGCGGAGAACAGCGAATCGACCCCCGACGAGACCGAACGCGAGCCGACAGCCACGAGCCCGCAGGACACACAGACCGCGAGCGAGGACGGGTCCGGGTTCGGTATCGTCGCCGCGGTGGTGGCGCTCGGCCTGATTGCGGTCGCACGGAGCCGCCGCTGACGGCCGGGACCGAGTGAACGCAGTTTTAACCGCGGGCTAACTAGGCCCGGACAATGACCCAGACCCGGCGGCAGTTTCTTGCCTCAGTCGCGGGAGCGACAGCCGCGGGTACCCTCGCCCGTCAGAGTACGACCGCGAGTACAGCCACACCGACCGACCGCACCACGACGCAGGCGACAGGCGCGTGGCCGATGTACGCCGCCGACCTAGCGAACACCGGCTACGCCGCCGAAACGACCGGGCCGACCGACGACGTGGGCCCGGCCTGGGAGTACGACACCGGCGGGCAGATAACCGCCGGGGCCGCCGTCGCCGACGGCACCGTCTACGTTAGTACTCACGCCGGCGCAGTCGCCGCACTCAACGCCACGGATGGGACCGAACGCTGGCGCTTCGAGGTCGACAGCGAGGTGAAGACGACGCCGGCAGTCGTCGGGGACACCCTCTACGTCGGCACACAGGCGGGTGTCGTCTACGCGGTCGACACCGCAGGCGGTGAGGAGCTGTGGCGGTTCGGCACCGGCGACGCAGTGACCTCCTCGCCAGCGGTCGTCGACGAGACCGCCTACGTCGGCAGCAGAGACGGCAACATCTATGCTATCGACACGACCGACGGGACCGAGCGCTGGCGCTTCGAGACCGAGTTCTGGATACGCTCCTCGCCGGCGGTCGTCGACGGCACCGTCTACACTGGGAGCGACGACGGCAAGCTCTATGCCATCGACGCCGAAAACGGCGAACAGCTGTGGTCGTTTCCCGTCTCGACGAGAGGGGTCTCCAGTTCGCCGGCGGTCGTCGACGGCACCGTCTACATCGGCGGCATGGACCAGCGCCTGTATGCCGTCGACGCCACCGACGGCAGCGGCGTCTGGTGGTTCGAGACGGGCGGGACTATTTCGGCCGCGCCCGCCGTCGTCGGGGACACGGTCTATGTCACCAGCCGGAGCCACGAGGTGTACGCTGTCGATGCTGCCGAAGGAGAGGAACGCTGGTCGTTCGACACAGGCAGGCAGGTTTCGTCTGCGCCCGCCGTCGCCGACGGCGTCGTCTACGTCGGCAGCGAGAGCGAGGCGGTGTTCGGTATCGACGCCGCCGAAGGCGAGGAACTCTGGTCGATGGACACCACCCGTCCGGTCTCGGCCGCCCCTGCTGTGGTCTCGGGGACGGTGTACATCGGCACCGAGAGCGGGACGCTCTACGCGCTCGAAGACGGGTTCGCCTCGGCCGCCCCCGTGATTGAGGCAGACGACGGAGGAAGTGCGGGTCCGACAGCGTCACCGTCGCCTTTCGAGGACCTCAGCTACCTCGCACTCCCCCTGACTGCTGCGGGCGCGGTGACGGCCATCGCCGGGGGTTACTACACGCTCACCCGTATGGGTGCCTTCGACTCCATCGACAGCGCGAGCGACGTGTTCGCCGAGGAGACAGACGCGGGGGCCGTCGACGAAGACGACGAGCCTGAGACAACCGAGGAACCCGAGGAGACGACGGCCGAGTCCACATCCGACTCTGCGGCCAAGCCGTCACAGCTCTGGCAACTGGTCGTCGACGACGTGACCGAGCGGGCCGGCGAGACGGAGACGCGAGCCATCGAGGACTTCGTCGTGACCAAACACCTCGACCGCGAGACGCTGTCTGCGCCAGTTCTCGTCTACGAAATCGAGTCCGTCCGCGAGGAACCCGCCCGCGTTCGCCTCACCGAGGAGTTGGTCTCGACGGACGGCGACACACAGCCCCTCGGCGACAGCTGGGAGGTAACCGACGACGAACTGGCCTTCGAGACGGTGGTCGAACCCGGCGAGACGGTGACAACCCTCGTGGGCCGGCCGGACTGTCCGGCAGAGCGCGCCGGTGACCTGCTGGAGAAGCCGACAGTCAGCGTCGACCCGGTCAGTAAATGAGGTCGTCCTCGCGGTCGACCATGTAGACGGTCCGCGCACAGACGTTGACCGCGTGGTCGCCGACGCGCTCGATGTCACGAATGGCGAGCAGCATCCGAGAAACGGGTTCGAGCGCCGGGTCGTCGGACGCCATCAGCTCTCGGACCACCGTTTCGCTCGCGTCGGCACACGCCTCGTCGAGCGCGTCGTCACGCTCTGCGACGGCGCGAGCAGCGTCGGCGTCGTCCCGAGCGTAGGCACGGAGTGCGTCGTCGACCATCTCGCCGGCGGTCGTCGCAAGCGGTTCGAGTGCGACAGTCTCCTCGACGTCGCCCTCCGCTTCGCGCCCGTAGCGGGCGAGATTCGTCGCCAGGTCACCGACGCGTTCGATGTCAGTGAGAATCTTGAACGACGCGGTGATAAACCGCAGGTCGCCGGCGACCGGCTGCTGGAGCGCGACCAGCTCGGTACAGCGGGCCTCGGTGTCGAGATACCACTCGTTGATTTCTGTGTCACCGTCGATAACGCGGTCTGCAGTTCTCGGGTCGCCAGTAGCGAGTGCCTCGACAGCCAGTGCGTACCGGTCACAGACCAAGTCGCCGAGCGCCGCCACCTCGCCGCGGAGTTCCCAGAGCTGTTCCTGATAGCGCTCTCGGGGCATCGGTCACGTCTCTTGTTCCGAACGGTTCCGAATGACGATTGCCGTGGCGTTCATCAACAGAAGCACGACGAGCAGCGTCACGACGCCGGCCGCCATGATACCGTACCTGAACTCGGATTTTACCGACGACGACCAGACGTAAATCTGCATCGGCATCGCTGTCGTCGTCTCGACGATACCGGCCGGCGGATTGTAGATGGTGTTTGGGAATCCAATCATGATGAGCGGGGCGGTTTCGCCGATTGCGCGGCCGAGCGAGAGAATAGTCCCGGTGAGGACGCCCGGCAGTGCCTCCGGAAGGACGACGTTTTTCGTCGTCTGCCAGCGGGTTGCCCCCATCGCATACGAGCCGTTTCGCATGCTGTCGGGGACGGCCCGAATCGCCTCCTGTGCCGAGATGACTGTAATCGGAAGGATGAGCAGCGTCAGCGTGAGCGCGCCGGTAATTGCGGTACCGAGCCCGAACCCGATGAGGTTGACGAACAGCCCCAGCCCGAGCAGCCCGTAGACCACCGACGGGACGGCCGCGAGGTTGGCGATATTGACCTGAATAATCCGCGTGAGAAAGCCGCCAATCCCGGTGTCTGGGGCGTACTCTTCGAGGAAGACAGCAGTACCGACGCCGAATGTAAACGAGAACAGCGCGACCAGCGTGATGAGTATGACCGAGCCGACAATAGCCGGATAGAAGCCGGCCTGTTCGGGCAGTGAGGACGGCCCGTTCGTCAGGAACGGCCAGTCGAGCCAGATGTCTGGCCGCGCAACCCCCCAGATGTCGACGATGACTGCGCCGACGAGGACACCGGCAACGAGAACAACCGGCAAGACTAATCCGGGCGTTCCCTCGCGGCGGTCGAGTACCTGCCGCACGTAAGCCACCGTCGGGACCAAGACAGTCAGCAGGAACAGGATTGCTGTCTTCGGTGAGATGTCGATTACCGCAGCGAGCTGGCTGCCCACGACCGCCAGCACGAAGACGCCCACCCCGAAGCCAATCCCCGTCCGGCGAGAGGTCCGGAGTGCAGTCAGTCCCCCGCTGGCGAGTGACAGCGGGACCGCGAGCGTCCAGACGTAGATGAGCCACGTCGTCGGGTAGCCGGCGTAAAATTCCAGTATCGGTTCCGGTGCGACACCGGCCTGCCCGGCTGCGACGCTCGCGGCGGCAGCGAGGACGAACGCGAGTACACTCGCCTCGCTCGCCCGGTCTGTTCGGCGTTCGAGGACGTATTTGAACGCCATCGCTGCCGCAGCCGACACCACGACCAGATAGAGCGCAACGACGCTCACCGACACGCCGCCGGGCAACGAGACCGGCACCGCCTGGTCGAGTCGTGTCGGGATACCAATAGTCGTGAACGGCCTGCCCGGGCGCGTCGCCAGAACCCCGGCCGTGAGAACGAGGGGGATAACCGTCAGCGAAATCGGCGACTTAGGCCGACGGGTGCTGTAGCCGAGCACGAGCGCCGCGGGAACGAGTCCGAGTGTGTACGCCCAGAACCAGGCGCGGGGCTCGAAGACGAAAAACAGGATGACGAGCATGAACCCGAGCGACGTGCCACCGATGAGGCGACCGAGGAGGCCAAAGCCGACGCTGCCGACCGGTTCGCGGCTGCCGGCAAAGCCGACGACGGCCGTTGCCGGGACGACGACAGCGAACAGATAGACAATCTGCCATGTGAGGCCGGGAATCGTGCGCACGAACGTCTCGACGAGGTAGAAGGCCAGCCGGACTGCCCCGAGCCCGCCGAGAAGGCCGAGGACAGTCTGGCGTGTCAGGTCGGGGTCATCAGCACTGTAGAGACAGAAACCGATGAACGGGATTATCAGCGTGAGGAAGTAGGTCAGCAACCACTCGGGGCTGGCACTGGTCAGATTGAAGGCGTCGACAGTGACGTAGACCAGCAACACAGCCAGCATGAGGATGCCGAAAAGAGAGGCACCGAGCGAGAGTTTCTCGAAGACCTTCCCGCGGAGCCTGCTCACTGTACCAAACGCCGTGGTATCGGTATCGTGTTCGACAGCCATCTTAGTACTCCTCCCGGTATCGTTCTGCGATGATGTCGCTGATGACGTTCATAATGAGGGTGACGACAAACAGGAACAGTCCGAGGGCGAACATGGCGTCGTAGGGAACCGTCCCACCCGTCAGGTCGCTGCCGACAATCTGAACCATCGCGACGGTAATCGTCATCCCCTGTTCGAGGAGTACGTCACCCGGATGGACGAAGGGAATGCCGAGCAGTCCGTTCTGGACCTCCGGCAGCGTCGCGTTCGACCCCATGGCGACGACGACAATCATCGTCTCGCCGATGGCACGCGAGATAGCCAGGATGTACGACGAGACGATGCCCGAGACTGCGGCCGGGACGACGACGCCGGTCGAAACCTCGAACTTGGTCGCGCCCAGCCCGTAGCCGGCCTGTCGCAGTTCGTCGGGGACGGCGTTCATCGCGTCCTCGCTGATAGAAGAGACCATCGGAATGACCATGATACCGACCATCAGCGAGGCCGACAGCGCGTTGAATGTCGTCATGTTGGGAAACAGCGTCGCCTGCAGGGCAGGCGTGATGTAGACGAGCGCGAAGTAGCCGTAGACGACTGTCGGAATGCCGGCGAGAATCTCGAGCATCGGTTTGAGAATCGCCCGCTTGCGCGGGCTAGCGTACTCGCTCAGGTAGACCGCGGTCAGTGTACCGATAGGGATGGCGACAAACGCCGACGTAATCGTCACGACGAGCGTACCAACGAGCAGTGGGACGATACCGAACAGCTGCTCGCCGCCCGTGTCGTTCGGACTCCATTCGAAGCCGCTCAGGAAATCACCGAACGGGTACGCCTGGAAAAACGAAATCGCATCAGACAGCAGCGTCAGGAAAATCGCGACAGTCGTCAGAAGCGTCACAGCCGCACAGACGAGCATAAACGAGCCGTAGGTGCCCTCTTTGAGCCGCTCGATGCCCCGCGTTCGCTGGAGGTCTAACTCCGGCTGCGAGTCACTCACAGCTTACCACTACCGTTGGATTGTGTAAGGGGGTACATGCACTTTCCGGAATTGTGACGCTGGCCACGGCGGTACTCGGCGCTGACTCGAACAGTTGACGCCCGTGCACAGCGTCGTCGCATCGGCTTACTGCGCCTCGGAGATGGCCTCTTCGAGTTTCTCCATCTGGGCCTTTTTCGTCTCCTCGGTGGCCGGCACGTAGCCGACGCGCTCGGCGACGATTTCCTCGTTTGTCGTCTGCTCGACGAAGTAGCGAGCGAACTCGGCGACGTGTTCTTTGGCCAGCGAACTCATCGACGGGTAGGTGAAGAGGCTCCGCGAGAGGGGCTGATATTCGCCCGAAGCAGCGGTTTCGAGGCTCGGGGCAACGCAGCCGTCGCCGTTGTCGATTTTGACGGCCTGGGCCTGGTCGGGGTTCTGGTAGTAGTAGGCGAAGCCGAAGTACCCGATTGCGTACGGGTCGCCACTGACACCTTGGATAATGGTCTCGTCGTCTTCGGTTGGCTGGTAGTCGTCGGTGTGACCGCGGTCGGTCCCCTGGACGTTCTCGATGAAGTAGTCGTAGGTACCGGAGGTGTCGGCCGCACCGAAGCGATTGATCGACTTATCGGGCCACTCGGAGTTGACATCACTCCAGGTGCTGGCACCGTCGGCCTCCCAAATCTGGGCCAGCTCTTCGACCGTGATACAGGGGTCGTCGCCGAGGACTTCGTGTTCGTTGCTGACCACGACGGTCAGCGCGTCGGTCGCGGCGACGAGCTCGATGTAGTCGACGTCGTTGTCGCTACAGAGCTGTTTTTCCTCCTCTTTGATTGGTCGACTCGCGTTGTTGAAATCAGTGTTACCAGGACAGAAGTGATTCGAGAAGCCACCACCGGACCCCGTCGAACTGAGGTTGATGCTGACCTGGCTGTGGTCTTTCGCGAACTCTTCGGCGATTGCGTCCATCAGCGGAAAGACGGTGCTCGACCCGGCGATGTCGATTTCGCCAGACAGCTCCGTGTTCTCTGTCGAGTCGCCGTCGCTGCCGTCGCTGTTGTCGCTGCCGTCGCTGCTGGTATCGTCCCCGTCCTCACTGTCACTGCCGTCGTCGCCGTCGTCACTGGCGGTACAACCTGCGAGTGCAATTGCCCCGGCCGCGCCTGTGCCGGAGAGGAATTTTCGTCTCGATGCAGCACTCCCGAACCAGTCAGACTGACTGTCGGTCATCGACCGATTGTAGATGACTTCGATATAAGTATACTACTATTAGATATATACTGTACCCCGTACGTATATATTGAACTCAGTAGCGGTACGTAGTCTCAGTATGGAACAGCGTACCGACGTTACAACACCGTTAGAGACCCTGATAGCAGCAAACAGATAGCTTCCGGGACACTCTGACGAGTGTAGACAGTGCCCGTCTTCGCGCACGCAGGTGTGTGGACTGTCGCCAACGACACTCGCCGGGCTACTGTCACGGCCGTTACCGACAGCTATCGCCCGCCAGTTCGGCTCGATAGCTGGCCTATATAGCCGAATGCGGCACTCGGTAGGGGTGTGAGTACTCGGGAGAAGAATATATAATATTTTAGATAGTTATTTGGTCGTGGAACGTGTGCCAGACCATACCGATGTTCTCCGAAAACGGTGCCGGCGACCACAGCGGGCAGCCGCTGTTTCCGGACAACGGCGGCGCGACGCTCGCCCGGTTCGACCGCCCGCGGGGTAGCGGGACGACTGTCGCGGTCCTGTCAGACCCTCACGTGACCCCAACTGCGCGAGGGTCAGCGACGCTGTACCATCGGACGAAACAGCGCTTCCAGATGGCCGTCGCCGACGCACACCGACTCGACGTCGACGGGACCGTCGTCGCCGGCGACCTGACCAAAGACGGCTCCGGCCACGAATACCGCCTCGGCGACACGCTGGTCGGAACGCTTCCAGAGCCGAGACTGGTCGTCCCCGGGGACCACGACCTCGGCCCCGCCCGCGAGCTCGAAACCGGCGGCGCGTTCGCGCGACGCTACGGCCACAGACGTTACCCGACCGCGATACAGATGGGTGACCTCGCGGTGTGTGGTCTCGATAGCACGCGCCCGGCGGCGGCTCACTCCGGCGGTATCCTCAGGTCTGACCCCCGACAGCGTCCGGACGCCGCAGGCCCGCGAATTGCGGTTTTGCACCACCAGCTCGCGCCGCTTCCAGAGCCGTTCGAGGGGGCCGTCCCCGAGTCGGAGTATCGGGTGCAGAACCCGGCGGCGACGGCAGACGCTCTCGCCGCGGCCGGAGTCGACCTCGTGATTACCGGCCACCTTCACTGGCCGTTTGCGACGACCTACCGGGGACTGAACGTCGTCAGTGCACCGGGATGTTCGACGTTCCCGCCGGGATACCTGCTCGTTCGTGTCGACTCGCGGGGCACGACGGTCTCGCTTGTCTCGCTGGCCGGCGAGCGCGGACTCGCCGAAGCCTACGATTACACCCTCGAAGACGACGCCCGCGGTGACCCTGTCCGGTCAGCCGTCAGAGACGGCTACTTCGGCACATTCCCGCAGGTCGACGAACAAACTGGCTCCGGAGACGAGACGCCGCTGTCGGACCCCGGCCCGTGGTCGGCCGAGCAGTCCGGGTGAGAGCAGCAAACATAACAACACAGCACACACTAATTCAACGAACGGAGATTGTCTATCCATGAACACACTCGATATATCAACGACTGACGTTCTCGACGTGGCCCGCCAGAGTGCCGAACGCGGCGGGTCGGTCGCGATGGACCTCTTTCGAACCGACCTCGATGTCGACACGAAGCGGGACAAAACCGACGTGGTCACCCGCGCCGACAACGAGGCACAGGAAGCCGCCGTCGCAGAAATCGAGGCCGCCTATCCCGACGCGGTCATCGTCGGCGAAGAAGACGACCAACAGCAGGCCGTCCCAGAAGAGGGGATGGCGTGGCTAGTCGACCCAATCGACGGGACGAACAACTACGTCACCGGAAATCGCCGGTGGGCGACCAGCATCGCCTGCGTCGTCGACGGCGAGCCGATTGCGGCCGTGAACAGGATGCCCGCGCTCGGTGATACCTACGTCGGCACGGCCGACGGGGTGCGGCGCAACGGGGTGCCGTGTGCGGTGAGTGACCGGGTAGACCCCGAGGCGTTCCGTGTCGCGCCGATTATCTGGTGGCCACGGGACCGCCGCGACGAGTACGCCGCCGCAAGCGAGGCAATCCTCACTCGCTTTGGCGATATGCTCCGCTTTGGCTCCGCACAGGCGACGCTGTCGATGGTCGCCGCCGGCGGCATCGAAGGTGCCGTCACGAACGTCGAGGCAAACACCTGGGACACCGTCGCCGGCGGCGCGATGGTCGAGTGGGCTGGCGGAACGGTCACCGACCTCGACGGCGAGGAGTGGCACCACGACAGCCGCGGCATCGTCGCCTCGAACGGCGTCGCCCACGATGTCGTGCTCGACGCCGCCCGGGAGCTAGACGAGGTCCGGGAGATATAGAGCACTCTGTAGCCCCCTACAGCAAAGGGGAGGTGTTCGTACCGCTCGTCGGTCCGCTAGACACCTATTAGCAACCCGTTTATGTGTCCCCCGTGGCCGTTGTGATGATGTCGCAAGACAACGCGACCGACGCGTCTGGTTCACTGACTGATTCTGTCTCGCGCCGGCGGTTCCTCGTCGCAAACGGGACCGCTGCCACGGCCGCGCTGGCCGGCTGTCTCGGCGGTGACGACGGCGACGACGGGGGCGATACGACCGACGGTGCCGAGACCGTCAGGGTGGGGTACGGGGAGTACGAGACGACCATCAACACCGGCGACTTGCCCGACGAACTGTTCATCTACGCTGTTCAGACCGGCTGGTCGAACTGGGACGCCGTGATGGACGCCTTCGAGGAGGAGTACGGCGTCTCGCTGTTCGACGACCAGCGCACCTCCGGGGAGGCGCTGACCAACATCCGGACGAACCACCCGAACCACGAGTACGGCGCCTACAACGGTGCCTACTCGGTCGGCCTCGAAGCCTGGGACGAGGGCTTTACAACCGACTACAAGCCGAAAGGGTACGAGTCGGTGCCCGACGAGTTCAAGACCGACGACGGTCACGTCACGGCGACCCGCCAGATGACCGTCGCAATCAACTACCGGAAAGACATCTACGAGGAGCGCGGTCTCGACGAGCCCGAAACGTGGGAGGACCTCAAACAGCCCGAAATCGCACAGGACCTCGCTATCAACGTCCCGGGTGCGGGGTCGGGGCTGAACGCGATGCTCTCTATCAACCACGCCTACGGCGGCGACCTCGACAACCTCGACCCGCTGTTTGAGTACTTCGAGGATATCGCCGAGCACGGTGCCGAACACCGTCGCAACCTCGACCAGCAGTTCACCGCTGGCGAAATCTCGACGTACGCGGAGTACGACTTCGGCGGCCTCTCGACGAAGTACAACAGCGACGACATCCCCGAGGAAGATGTCGGTGTCGTCATCCCGAAAGGGCCAGACGGCGGCGAAGGTGCGACCCAAGTGCCCTACGGTTACGCGATGCTCCAGGACCCGCCCAACGAGGACGCCGCCAAGCTGTTTATGGATTTTGTACTCTCGCCGGACGTACAGGAGCTGTTTTTCGACGGCTTCGTCCGCCCGATTCGCGCCAGCGAAGACAGCGTCGAGGCCCCCGACGAGTTCCCGGCCGCAGAGCAGTACGGCGACGCGGCCTTCGGCATCGACCAGGCCAAGTTGCTCGACAAACAGCAGGGTATCATCGAAGAGATACTGGAACGGAGCCCGCTGCCGGGCGTCGAAGCATAAGCGGTCATGGCCGACGCACAGCCTACGACGACCGACGGACGGTTCCGTCGCATTCAGGCAGTCATCTCGCCGACGACCGAGGCCGAGCGGCGTCGCCGCCGAATCCTCGTCCTCTGTCTCCCGTATTTCGTGCTGGCGACGTTCGGGGCGTTCATCCCGATTGGCGTCATGGCCCGGATGAGCCTCTCGACGGACAATCTCACCAACGAGGGGTTCACCCTCGAGGCGTGGCGAACACTACTCAACGACGGCATCTATCTCGAAGTCGCCTGGAACACGCTCTGGTTCGCGGCCGCGACGACGCTGTTCAGCGTTGCCATCGGCGTGGCACTCTCGCATGCCTTAGAGAAGTATTCGCTGCCGTTCGAGCGCTGGATTGTCGCGATGCTCTCCTTTCCAATTGCGCTGCCGGGAATCGTCGTCGGCTTCCTGATTGTCGTGTTACTCGGCCGAACCGGGTTGCTCACGAACGCTGTCGCCTACTTCACCGGCGGTAACCCCATCGACATCGCGACCGCTCGAACTCTCGGCGGGCTCTTTCTCGGGTTCGCCTTCTCGCTCGTTCCCCGGTCGACGATGGTCCTGCGAGGGACGTTCACCGAAATCAACACCGACGCCGAGGAGGCCGCCCGCGCGCTCGGCGCGAGCCCGCTGGTGACCTTCTACTACGTGACGCTCCCACAGGTCTGGCCGGGTATCGTGGCCGCCTGTGTACTCACGTTCCGGACCGCGCTTGCCATCTTCGGGACGGTCCTCGTGTTGCCGGCGCTGAACGTCGCCACGCTTCGTCTCTCGCTGGAAATCGGCGACCTCGGCTTTAACACTCAGATTGCGGCCGCTATCGGCATGGTGTATTTCGTCTTTTTTTTCCTCTTTACGTTCGTGAGTCTGCGGCTCGTCGACGACGACCACGTGAAAATATGACAGACGACAGTCACAGTACACAGAGGCCCCGCGAGTCAGGCACGTCGCGGCTGTGGTGGCTCCTCGGTCGCCTCGACGTGAGCGCCACGGTGGGCAAACCGCTGGTCACGCTCGTCGTCGTCCTGACGCTCGTGTTCCTGCTGGTCCCGATTGTGGCGACTGTCGTCGCCTCCTTTGCGACGACCTGGACCGGCGTGGTGCCCCGCGGGTTCTTCACGCTCGACAACTGGCGTATCGTTCTCGGCATGAAAGAGGGGTTAGGCCCCCGCGGCGGCGTTATCTCGGGACTGGTCTTCAGTGCGATGGTCGCCACAGGCGGGATGGTCCTCAACATCCTCGTCGGTGTCCCGATTGCGTACTCGCTGACACGGTACGACTTCTTCGGGAAGGACTGGGTTAACACGCTCGCGGTGTTACCGGTCGTGCCGGGTATCGTGCTGGCGGTCGCGTTCATCAGGACCTACCCTCACAACAGCGGCTCGTCGCTCGGTCTCATCGTGGGCTACGCCCTGTTGAAATCGCCGTTTATGGTGTTGACCGTCCAGAGCTCGTTCCAGTCGATGAACCTCCAGCAGATAGAAGAGAGCGCGCGCTCGCTGGGGGCGTCCTGGCCGCGGACGTTCCTGACGGTCATCGTCCCGAACGCGAAAGACGGCATCATCGCCGGCTCGATTATCACCTGGACGCTCGCGGCCGCGGAGTTCAACTTCACGTTCATCGTCGACCCGACAGACCCACAGCCGTTCGCGCTCTTCCTCTACGAGAACATCAGCCGCTCGCCGGTGTTGCAGTCCGCGGCGGCCGTCTCGGTGTATTTCAGCATCGTCCTCGTCGTAATCGTCCTCCTGCAGTCGGTCGGCCGGACCGGCTTTACCACAGTCGAACGATAACAATGTCAGACGTAACACTCGATTCGGTGACGAAACGATACGACAGCGAGGCCGCTGTCGAAGGTATCGACCTGAGAGTCGACGACGGCGAAGTGCTCGGCGTCATCGGTCCCTCGGGCTGTGGGAAGACAACGACGCTTCGCACTATCGCGGGCTTCGAGACGCCAACCGCGGGAGCAGTCCGCTTCGACGGCGAAGACGTGACCAACGTCCCACCGGAGAGACGAAACGTCGGTCTCGTCTTTCAGTCGTATGCCCTGTTCGACAACATGAGCGTCGCCCAAAATGTCGCGTTCGGGCTGAAAATGCAGGGTGTCGGCGCGGACGAGCGGCGCGAACGCGCCGTCGAACTGCTCGAACTCCTCGGCATCGAGGCCCTTGCCGACCGGTCGCCTCGAACGCTGTCGGGCGGCCAGCAACAGCGTGTCGGCCTCGCGCGTGCGCTCGCAATCGAACCGAATATCTTGTTGCTCGACGAGCCGATGACCGGGCTGGACGAACAGCTCAAACGCCGGCTTCGTACCGAGTTGAGCGAGCTACTCTCGGAACTGGACGTGACGGCGCTGTACGTGACCCACGACCAAGAGGAGGCGATGGTGATGTGTGACCGTATCGCCGTCCTCAACGACGGGACAATCGAGCAGGTCGGCAGCCCTCAGGACATCTACGAACAGCCCGCGAACCAGTTCGTCGCCGACTTCGTCGGCACGTCGAACGTCCTCGATGCAGTCGTCACGGACGGCCGCGTCGACCTCGGATTCGCTGCCGTCAACGCGAACGGGCTGAGCGAAGCCGACGACGGCCGGCTCATCGTCCGCCCAGACGACTTCGTCCCGGGCGGGTCGGCGTTCGAGGCCGTCGTCCGTGACAGATACTATCTCGGCGAGTGCGTCCGGGTCCGAGCGGAGCTGCCCGACGGCCAGTTCGTCACTGTCGACCTCGACGGCGAGTGGCAGGACAGCCACCCCGGTGAGGCGCTGCCACTCGATATCAGAACAGACGGCATTCACGTCCTGTCGTAGGGAATCAGGGCCGACTCCCGGTACGGCCACCCCGTTGCCGGTCGAGCGCTGACCGGACCTCTGTCCGGAGCGCGTCGATTGTCTCCGTACAGTCCGCGAGCGTCGCGAGCACCGGATACGTCGGGTCGACGTCCACGGAGTGATAGACGTAGCTCGGCACGTCTGGCTCGTCGACCGGGAGAGTGAGCGTTCGCCGCTGGGTGACAATCGCGGACTGTCGTCGCTCAAGCAGCCGGTCGCACTTCTCGGCTAACACGTCGAGTCGGGCGTCGTGAGCATCGAGGAGGCCGACCGCACGGTTCGCTTCCAGCGAGTGGCGAATCTCGGCCAATTCCTCAGTGAGAGGACACAGAGTCTCGCGTGCCTCTGTGAGAGAGTCCTGTTCGTCGCCGAGGACATCGGCGAGTAGCTCCCGGCGCTGTACCGCGCTGTCGACTGCGCCGAGCAGTGCCTGCTTGTGTGCCCGCGTGAGGTGTGCACCGCTGCAGAGGGCAACAGCGATGTCGGGGCCGAACTCGGCTGCAATGCTCTGTGCGTACGCTTCGCCGTAATCCTCCTCGTAGTGCGACACGCTCATAAACGTCGCCTCGTAGGCCTGCCGGACCGTCGCAAGTGTCGCCGACGACCCGCCAGTCGACAGCGCCACCGCGGGTTCGCTGTCGCCCGGCGTTGGCTGTGCCGTCTCGCTGTCACGGACCCGCTGTGTGAACGTCTGCAACGCCTCTCGCTCGTCGACAACCCGGCGGCGCTCCTTCGAAACGGCCTGTTCTACCGTGTCGAACCGCGCCTCGACGGCCGCTGGGTCGATAGTGGGGGTCACACGTAGCGATTCCCGTAGTCGGGGATTAACTGCTTATAATAGCCGTTTCCAGGGGAATAGAGCGATATATAGTCGGCAACGGCAGGTCGTGGGTGTTTGACCGCACCCGCGACGCGGGCGGCCCACGGTGTTGTGTGTTTACAGCCGTCCGGACCGGTACTGTCATCTCGGTAGACCTCTGGACTGCGATAGAGGGTTCTTATCAAGCTAATTGTGCGTCGACGGCCAGTGAGTATCACATGACGACGCCAACCGAGGGCCAGACCACACCACATGGGACAGCAAACCACGCCAGCGGCGTAGGCGACCCCGACCCGATTTTGTTCGACATGGACGGCGTCATCCTGCAGGGTCGTCGGACCGACCCCGAAATTTACGTCGCCGCCGCCGACAGAGCGATTGCGGAGTTCGACGTGCATCCGACGCCCGACCAGCAGGCAGTCCTACGGTCACATCGGTGTGACGAGGTCGTCGCGAGTGTCTGTACAGCGCTTGGCATCGAGTACGAGGCGTTCTGGCGGCACAAAGAACGCCACGCCAGTGAAATCGCCAACGAGCGGCTACGGGCCGGCGAGCGAGCGCTCTATGACGGCGCGTCAGCGCTCGACGCGCTTGCCGAGTCGCGGCCGCTGGCGCTGGTCTCGAACAACCGCCACCAGACGGTCTCGTTCGTCGCGGAGTACTTCGGTCTCGACGAAACGTTCGCGGTCGTTCGGGGACGGGACCCGACGCCCGAAGGGTTCCACCGTCGCAAGCCCGACCCATTCTATCTCGAAGACGCCCTCGACGCGCTCGGCGTCACAACGGGCGTCTACGTCGGCGACCGCGAGAAAGACCTCCGCGCCGCCTCGCGTGCTGGCCTGGAGGGTGTCCTAGTCCGCCGCGAGTTCAACCGCGACGAGACGCCTACTACGGCACCCGCTGCCGAAATCAGCTCGCTGTCGGACCTTCTCGACCTCCCGCTTCTCGGCGGCCGCTGAAGTCGGTCTAGTCCTCCATCCCGGGATACTGGCCGGTCTGGAACACCATCGGATAGTCGGCGATGAGGCCGTCGGCGCCGACGTCGATGGGGCCGGTGGCGACCTGCCAGCTGTCGATTGTCCAGACGTTGAGCTCGCGCCCCTCCTCGTGTGCCGTCGCGACGAACTCCTCGTCGAGCAGGCCGTGGTAGGGGTTCATCGCCTCGGCGTCGAGTTCGCGGGCGATTTCGACGTTTTCCTCCCTGTTCTCGTAGAAGATGGGTGCCACGTCGACGCTGTCGTCGACATCCCGGACGGCACGCAGCGCGTCGGGGTCGAACGACGACGCGTAGAACTCCCCCGGATACTGTCGGGCAATCTCCAGTGTCCGCTCGGTGAACTCCGTCCAGGTCAGCGGCCCGGAGTCTTTGAATTCGAGGTTGACGGTAACGGCTGGGTCGGTGACGTTGAGTACCTCGGCGAGTGTCGGAATCGTCTCGCCTGACCCGAGCACTTCGGCCTGTAACACCGTCTCAGAGGCGGTCTCACCGACTGCGCCGCTCTCGTCGGTGAGGTCGTCGAGCTTGGCGTCGTGGAACACCACAATCTCACCGTCTTCGGTCGCTTCGAGGTCGATTTCGATGCGGTCTGCGCCGAGTCGAGACGCACCGACTGCCGCGGCGACCGTGTTCTCGGGAAACAGCCCCGCGTATCCCCGATGTGCCGTCACGTGAACGTCGTCCTGTCGCCCCTCGTTGTCGTCGGTGTTCTCGTCGCTGTCGTCGCTATCGTCGTTGCTGTTGTGGTCAATGCTATCGCTCCGCCCCGCAACAGTACCCCCCATGGCCGCGGTTCCGAACACCGCTGCCGTCGTTTTGAGTGCGCTACGGCGCGAGAAGCCACCCGTGTTGTCTCCAAGCATCACCTGCGGTTTCAGACTGTCCTCGAATATCCGTTTATATGAGACGACTATACCATCCCGTTGTACTATGTAGTGATTAAGAGAGGATAACGCATTCTTCGAGAGGCAGAGAACGTGTCAGCACGGTGGCCCGGGTCCGAGCAGAGATAGGAGCCTTTTCCTACGCGGCGGTCATCTGTCGACGTGACAATGACAATCAAAGAGATGGCGCGTACGGATGTCGTCACCGCAGACCCGGAGACGACGACCCGCAAGATTTCGGCGCTGCTCGAAGAGAAAAACGTCGGGAGCGTTATTGTGACCGAAGACGAGACGCCAGTCGGTATCGTCACCGACCGAGACCTGGCGCTCGATGTCATCGGCGAGGGGAAAAACTCTGCGACAATCGCCGCCGCCGACGTGATGACCGAGGACCTCTTTACCGTCGAAACCGACGAGAGCATCTACGACGTCCTCGAAGGGATGCGCGAGCGCGGTGTCAGACGCGTCCCGGTTGTCGAAGACGGCGACCTGGCCGGTATCGTCACCCTCGATGACTTCATCGTTTTGCTCACCAGCGAACTCGAGAACGTCTCGGGCGTCGTCCAGGCCGGAATTTCTGACTACTAGAGCAGACACCAACGACGTTTTTTACCGGTGGCGTGATAGTGCAGGTATGGCAGACTTGCTCAAGAAAGCGACCAAGCCCGAGGTTCACCGCGGGCTGGAGGGTGTTGTCGTCGACGAAACGGAACTGAGCGTCATCGACGGGAGTGTCGGCGAACTGCGCTATCACGGCTACCGTATCGAGGACCTGGCCCGACACGCCGACTTCGAGGAGGTACTTTACCTGCTGTGGCACGGTCACCTCCCGGACGACGACGAGTACGAGGCTTTCGCCGAGGCGATGGCAAGTGAGCGGACCATCGGCGACGATGTCCTGCAGACCGCCGAGTTGCTCGCCAAAAGCGACGAAGAGCCGATGGCCGCGCTCCGGACGCTCGTCTCGATGCTGTCTTCCTCAGACCCCGAGTCCGACGCCGACCCCGAGGACATGGACGCGGCGCTCCGGAAAGGCCGGCGTATCACCGCGAAGATTCCGACGGTGCTTGCGGCCTTCGACCGGTACCGGAACGGCGAGGAACCGCTCGACCCGCGAGACGACCTCGGCCACGCCGCGAACTTCCTCTACATGCTGAGCGGCGAGGAGCCAGACGACGTCGCCGCCGACATCTTCGACGTGGCGCTCATCCTCCACGCCGACCACGGCCTGAACGCCTCGACGTTCACCACGATGGTCGTCTCCAGCACCTACGCCGACATCTACAACGCCGTCACCGCCGGCGTCGGCGCACTGGCCGGCCACTGGCACGGCGGCGCAAATCAGGACGTGATGGAGACGCTCATCGAACTCGACGAGAGCGGTCAGGACCCAATCGACTGGGTCGAGGACGCTATCAACGAGGGACGGCGGATTCCGGGCTTCGGCCACCGCGTCTACGACGTGAAAGACCCGCGTGCGAAGATTCTCGAAGAGTTCAGCGAGGACCTCGCCGTCGAGAGCGGCGAGCCGCGCTGGTACGACTACACCACGAGCGTCGAGGAGTACCTGCTCGACGAGCGGGGACTCGGCGAGAAGGGCATCGCCCCGAACGTCGACTTCTACTCCGGGTCGGTCTACTATCAGCTTGGCATCCCAATCGACCTCTATACCCCCATCTTCGCGATGTCTCGCGTCGGCGGCTGGGTCGGTCACGTCCTCGAATATCAGGCCGACAACCGGCTCATCCGTCCCCGGGCACATTACACCGGCCCTGACCACCAGGATTTCGTCCCCCGTTCGGACCGCTAGCTTACGCACTCTGAACCAAAGGCAGTAGTCAGACCTCCCGGAACGTTTTACCCGCGAGGTGCCGTCTGTGTGCCCGTGACCGACTTCGACCCCGAAAAGTTCGACGAGAAGTACGTCCACTACTTCGAAGAGCTCGAAACGGCCTACTCGAACGCCTACGACCAGCTCCACGGCGAGTACCCCTCGAACATCTTGCGCGCCATCGATCGGCAGATACTCGCAGAGAGCGAACCAGTCTACGAGGGCGACGGCACGTTTCGGGTAGCGTTGCCCGACGACACCGACGACCGCATCGCGGCTGTGCCGGCCGAGGCCGACAAGGTCAAAGCGGTGCTGGAGGAGTTTGTCACGCGCATCGAGAGTGAACTTCGGTCGCTGTTTGGCTTCGCGTAACGGCTACAGGAACAGCTGTCGGAATAGCGTCCGCTCGGCGCGGTGGAGCCGTTCGAGAAACGCCGACTTGCTGATGTCGAGGTGGTCGGCCACCTCCTGGGCGGTCGCTTCACGCGGTACGTCGAAGTACCCGACTTCGAGCGCCGCCTGGATGCAGGCCTCTTGTTTCGGCGTGATGTCCCATTGCTGGGTCAGACTCGGCTCGCTTTCGCTCTGGAGCTGGTAGGCCCGCCTGAGCTTGACGCCGACGGTGTCACCGGCACGCTCCATCACGCCCTGGAGAACAGTCCGGCCGACGACCGCACCCATGACGAGCGCACGGCCGCCCTCGTACTGGAGTGACTCGACCATACAGCCGGCGCTGACGAGTTCGTGGACGACACACGGGTGTTTCGAGAGACAGCGGTAGGTCGCCTCCTGGCGACCGTCGGCGACGTGCAGATACCGAATCCGGTCGTCGTCGTCGAGTGTCTCCCGAAGCGCCTCATCGGTGGGCGCGCTGAACTGCAACAGGACGTTGCCGTCCTCTCGCAGTTGGGGCGGCCGGGCCTCGATGCGCGCGTCTGTGGCCCGCGTCGCGGCTGCCAGCGGACAGTCGTCGCCCTCGACCTCGAACTCGACGACGAGACACTCCGCTATCATTCGGCGTCGCTACGGCCCGCGAGTATATAAATACCCCATATAGACGGGGCAATTGCTTTGTCCTGTCCTCACATGTATAATCATGAGAGATGACAATGGACATCGAGACAGTCAAAGAGCGCGCAGGGTCCCGGGAGTTCAACCCGACCGACGACATGCCCGAGGAGTACCGCAAGGCGGCCACCAGAATGCTTGAGTTCCACGCCAACAGCGAGATAATGGGGGCGTACCTGGAGCGACCGTTCATCCGGAAAGCGCCGAGCATCGAGCGCAAACTGGCGTTTTCGGCGAAGGTCCAGGACGAAATCGGCCACGGACAGATGCTCTACCGCGCCGCGGAGTCGCTGGGCATCAAGACTCGCGAGGAGATGCTCGACGACCTCGCAAACGGTGACGGGAAGTTCCTGAACTGCTTCCACTACCCGATGGAGAGCTACGTCGAGACGCCGATGATTGCCTTCTTCGTCGACGGTGCCGCGATGCGCCGCCAGGCGACGCTGAAGAAATCGAGCTGGGAGCCTTACGCCCACGCGATGGACAAGATTTGCTTCGAGGAAGGGATGCACGTCAAACACGGCGAGTCCATCCTTCGTGAGCTGATGAACGGCTCGAAGCGGGAACAAGAGATGGTCCAGGAGGCCTTCGAGGAGTGGTGGCCGCGTATCCTCCAGTTCTTCGGCCCGAGTGACGACGCGAGCACGCACCACGACTTCGCCGCGGACGTCGGACTGAAAACCGCGACGAACGACGAGCTCCGGAACTCGTTCCTGAACCGCTACATGGAGAAAGCGAAAAACTACGGGCTCGAAATCCCGGACGAACCCCGTATCCGTGACAACGGCGACGGCACCTACGAGGTCGTCGAGGATGACCTCGACTGGGACGAGTTCTTCACCGTCTCGAAAAACGAGTACGAGGGCAGCATCCAGCAGATTAACGGTCGCCGGGAGGCACAGGAAGCCGTCCAGTGGGTCCGGAACATGATGGACGGCCAGACGACCGCAGGTAACAGCCCCAAACCGCAGGCGGCGGACTGAGAGCCATGATCTGGGAAGTCTTCCGACAGCAACAGGAGGGCGACAACTTCGTCCACTGTCGCGACGTACACGCGCCGGACCGAGAGATGGCAAAGCAGTTTGCAGTCATCCAGCACGGTCGTCGCAAGCCGACCACCGCCCTGTGGGTCGCCCCACAGGAGAAGATTGCACACGTCGCGCCGGGCATGGATATCGAGCCCGCCGACGGCGGCGACGAGACGGCGTGGACGGTGTTCCGTCAGGACCGGGCCGGCGGCTATCACACCGAGTGCGGCGAACTCGACGCCACGGGAGTCGCCGAGGCCAAACAGGCCGCTCTCGATACGTTCACCGACGACGACCCCCACAGCCTCTGGGTCGTCGAGACGGAGTACATCGGCGAAGTGACAGCCGACGACGTGAACTTTGGCGGAACGACCAACAAGTCCTACCGGTTCGCACAGACGTACAACGTCGACCCGGCCGCACAAGAAGTCGAGGCCTCCGAATCCGAGCAAATCGAGGCCGAAAAACAGCGAGGTGAGATGTAATGTCAACGACAAATGCAGACCTCGGCGACCCGACGGAGCTTTCGGAAGACCAACAGCGCGCAGTCGAAGCACAGCTGTTCCGGCTGGCCGACGACGAACTCGTCCAGGCAGAACGGTACACGTTCTGGCAGGTCCGGGCACCGACACTCGAATCGGACCTTGCTGTCTCGAACAACGCACAGGACGAACTGGGCCACGCGCGCCTGTGGTACGACGCCATCCAGCAGCTCGGCTACACGGAGGAGTCGCTCATCTACGAGAGCGACCCCGACGACTTTCAGCACAGCACGCTCGTCGAGCTTCCCTTCGAGGAAGGCGACTGGGCCGACGCCGTCGTGCGCGGCTACCTCTACGACGTTGCAGAGGAGATTCGCCTCGCCGCACTGGAGGAGTCGACGTACGCCCCGATTCGTGACCGGACCGACCGCATCCAGGGCGAAGAAGAGTACCACCTCGAACACGCCCGTAGCTGGCTGGAACGGATGTCGCTCGACGACGACGCCAGCGAGCGCGTCCAGGCGGCGATAGACAAGCTCTACCCGTACGCGCTGACCATCTTCGAGCCTGTCGGCGACGTCGAGTCCGACATCGAAGCGCTCGGTATCCGAACACGGAGCCTCGACGAGATGCGCGCCGACTGGGCGGAGCGCGTCGATTCCTTCCTGACCGAGCAGGGCTTCGCGGTCCCGACCGACACAGAGCCAGCGACGCCGGTCGGCCGAGACAACGACCACACCGACCACTGGCACTCGCTGCACGAGGAGATGACGAGCACCTATCGCAACCTCGGGCGCGACACGGCGACGAGACTCATGGACGAGGACGATGAGTAGCGACTACGACCGTCCGCGTGCAGACCCGGACGCCACCGCCTGCTCGTACACCGACTACGACACCAAAGAGCGCGCGGTCGGTGACGTACCGGCGACCGGCGACGACGCGGAAGGACTCGAACGCGAGGTCTGGAGCCAGCTATACACCGTCGAGGACCCCGAGATGCCTGTCAGCATCGTCGACCTGGGGCTCATCTACGGGCTGGAACTCGAGGACGGAACGGCCACCATCGACATGACGCTGACCTACAGTGGCTGCCCGGCGCGCGAACTCATCCTCGACGACGTCGAGGCGGCCGCAGAGAGCGTCGACGGCGTCGACGACGCGGAGGTCCAGCTCGTCTGGTCGCCGGACTGGTCGGTCGACCTCGTCACCGAACAGGGCAAAGAATCACTCCGGGAGTTCGGCATGAGCATAGAATGAGCGAACAGGACCCAAGTGTCACCACGAGCGGCGAAACGTCGGGCGCAGAGTGCCCGTACTGTGGCTCGACCGACACCGAGCGTGAGCATCCGAAGGGACCCTCGCTGTGCCGGTCGATGCACTTCTGTAACGAGTGTCAACAGCCCTTCGAGAAGTTCGAGTGAGCCGGTCGCTTCTGTCTCGCCGTCGTCTGTTCTCGACAGTACACATTTGTGTCAGGACCACGTACTCCCGCGCGTGACGACGACAGCGCCCGAGCGGTCGACGCCGACAGTTCGGGAGGCCGAGCGACACGACCTCCTCCCGGTCTATCGCATCGAGGAGGAGTCGTTCGACCAGCCCTGGCCGTTTACCGCGTTCCAGAGCTATCTCGGCGAACCAGGGTTTCTCGTCGCCGTTGACGAGTCCGTCGTCGGCTACGTCGTCGCCGACGTTATCGACTCTCACGGGCGCGACCTGGGGCACATCAAAGACCTCGCCGTCAGTCCGTCCCGTCGCGGCGACGGCGTCGGCACCCTCCTGTTGACCCGCGCCCTCGCCGTTCTCGAAGGTGAGGGTGTTGCGTCGGTCAAGCTAGAGGTCAGAGAGAGCAACGAGACCGCCAGAGGGCTCTACCGGAGCCACGACTTCGACCACCGGCGCACTCTCCCGGAGTACTACGGCGACGGCGAGGACGCGCTGGTGTTGGTCCGCGCCCTGTGACCACGCTGGACCGTTATCTGCTTGTCTATCGACATCGAACACCGTCGCAGTGACAACACCCCAGCGCGACCGCCCGCTCCTCGCGGCTGTCGTCTTTGCCGTCCTGTTCGCGCAGGTCCTCCTCTATCCCGGGATTCCGGCGCTGGTCGCCGAACTCGGCGCGAGTCCGGCCGCCTGGGGCGGCGATGTCGGTGCCGTCCTCGACGCCGGGAAGTGGTTTCTCACCGCGGAGTTTCTGGGGTTCGTTCTCTGTGCCGGCCTCTGGGGCGCGGCGAGTGATGCCCTCGGCGTCCGGACGCCGCTTATCGCTCTCGGTGCCGTCGGCGGCGCGGTCGGCTACCTCTCGCTGGCACTCCTCCCGAGCGTGGGGGCAGTGCCATACGCCTGGGTACTTGGGCTCCGCTTTTGCCAGGGTGTCGCCACAATCGGCGCGTTCTCACTGGCAATCACGACGCTGATGGACCTCGACGGCGGCCACGGCCGGAACATGGGGGCTGCCGGTCTCGCCATCGGCGGCGGGACCGCGCTGGGGTCGCCGCTGGGCGGCCAGCTATACGAGGTCGGCACCCTCGTCCCGCTGTACGGGGCGACGGTCGCGCTGGCCGGTGCCGGCGTGCTTGCGACGCTTGCGAGTGACCGCACGCCCGCGTCCGGTGGCCGCGACCTGCGGGCTATCCTCGACAGCGTCCGCGACCGTCCGGCGGTCGTCGTCCCCTTCGCGTTTGGCTTTATCGACCGTCTCACGGCCGGCTTTTTCGCGCTCGTCGGGACGGTCTACTTCCAGTCTGCGTTCGATATCGGCGCGGCCGGGACCGGCCTCCTGCTCGGTGCCTTCTTCGTTCCCTTCGCGCTGTTGCAGTATCCGATGGGCCGGCTCTCGGACCGTATCGGTCGCATCGTCCCCGTCGCCGTCGGCTCTCTTGGCTACGGCGTCGCCATCGTCGGCGTCTTCTACGCGCCGACAGTTGTGACCGCGGGCGCGGCGATGGTAGTCGTCGGGGTACTCGGTGCGCTCGTTGCGCCGGCGACGATGGCGCTGGTGACCGACTTGGCGGCCCCGACACAGCGCGGCATCGCGATGGGCGGATTCAACGTCTTTGGCAGCCTCGGCTTTCTGACCGGCATCATCGGCGGGGCGACGCTTGCCGGCGGCGTCAGCTTCGAGGTCGCCTTTCTCGCTGTTGGACTCGCTGAGGTCGCAATCGCCGCCGTCATGTTACCTGTGTTGCTCCGCCTCGACGTTACATAGGCGACCGACGCCACAGGTCAGAGAGAGTCCGCAGCCGGCGGTCTGGGGGGCACGGCGGGATATATACGTGGGCAGTCCATACACAATATATCAGATGAGTGCCGAGCGAGAGCGCACCACAAAAGAGACATGAACAACACCGAACAGACGCCAGAGGGGCCATCCGAGCCAGACGACACACGCTCGCGGTCCTTAGAAGAGCGGTACTCGCTCGTCATCGGCCGGTTCGTGCAGGGCGTCGAACTGGCCGCCGCAACCGTCTTTGCCGCACTCTTTGCGATAGGCGTCGTCGACTTGATGTTGCAGATATTCGAGGCGATGCAGTCGGGGAGTATCACGGACCCGCTGGTCGTCATCGGCTTTATCGACACGGGACTGCTGCTTTTGATTATCGTCGAGGTGTATCAGACAGTGCTCGCGTACGTCGAAGAGAACGAGACACGGCGTATCGTCCAGCTCGTCATTTACACCGGCGTCATCGCGATGGTCAGGAAAGCGATTATTTTCCGCACGGGCGAGTACGAGTCGACGATGGACGCGCTGCTGGCTGCTGGCTCATACGGTATCATCATCTTCGCGCTGGTCGCGTTACTCTTTGCCGAGCAGAATTACGGCAGCGAATCCGGGTTGTTGGCTGCCGAGTGAGAGAGCGCTGGCGGTATCGACAACTGCATCGGTCCGTGGCTGTCGTGTTCTGGGGCTGGCTGCCGGGACCACAACGCCCATACGGGTTCGTCGAAAGGTACAGCTAGGTGGTCCGGGTGACCAAAAATCAAGAGTACACCGACAAGACGCTGTATCTGCCAGGACCCACGGAGGTCCGTGAGGAGGTTATCGAGGCGATGGCCGAGCCGATGTTCGGCCACCGCTCCGAGCGGATGACAGACCTCTATACGACTATCGTCGAGGACACCAAAGAGTTCCTCGACACCGACCAGGACGTGATGGTGTTGACAGCCTCGGGAACCGAGTTCTGGGAGGCGACGACGCTCAATCTGGTCGACGACCGGATGCTCGTCCCGACCTCGGGAGCGTTCAGCGAACGGCAGGCGAACGTCGCCGAGCGACTGGGCAAAGCGGTCGACCGCATCGAGTACGAGTGGGGAAAGGCAGTCAAGCCCGAGGACGTCCGCGAGACGCTCGAAGCCGGCGATTACGACGCTGTCGGTGCCGTGATGAACGAGACCTCGACCGGCGTTCGCAACCCAATCGAGGAAATTGGCGAGGTCCTCAAAGAGTACCCCGATACCTACTTTATCGTCGACGCAATCTCCTGTCTCGGCGGCGATTACATCGACATCGAGGGCAGCGGCATCGACGCCATCTTCACCTCGACACAGAAGGCATTCGCCATGCCCCCGGGGCTCGCGGTCTGTACCGTCAGCGACGCGGCCTACGAGCGGGAGGTCGCGTCGGACTCCGCCTCGTGGTACGGCGGCTTCCAGCGGGCCCTCGATTACTACGACCGGAAGGGTCAGACCCACTCGACGCCGGCTGTCCCGCTGATGCTCGCCTACCGGAGACAGATGAAACACATGCTCGAGGAGGGCCACGAGGAGCGGGACCGCCGCCACCGGGAGATGGCCGCCTACACCCGCGACTGGGCGCGCGAGCATTTCGGTCTCTTCGCCGAGGAGGGGTACCGCTCGCAGACGGTGACCTGCGTCGAGAACACGCGAGACATCGACGTCGAGGCGACAATCGAGGCCGTCTCCGAGGAGTACGACATGGTCTTTTCGAGTGGCTACGGGCCGTTGACCGAGGAGGCGTTTCGTATCGGTCACATGGGCGAACACGACCTCGAAAGTATCCGTGCACTGACCGACGCTATCGAGGACGTGGCGGGCCTCTAGGTTCGAGAGACACACCAGAACTCCCTTTTCTACGTCGGTGCTAGCAGAGATAATGCATAGGCGAACGTTTCTTCGCGGGTCACTAGCGGCGACAGGCACGAGCGTGCTTGCCGGCTGTACCGACATCCTTGGGTCTGATGAGGAGGGCGTGCCAGAGCCGGTACCGCTTTCGGGCGGCAAGTTCGACTACCAGGGCGGGATGGAAATCGGCCCACACGGTGGCCCGAACGGCCAGATATTCTACGCGGACAACGAGCCACAACCCCTCCAACAGTCCGAGGGAGAGGGAGACCCGAGCCTGGCCTGGTTTCACACGCTCGCCGATGGGCTCTTTCCCTATCACTTCGAGCGTCGCGACCGCGGCTGGGAGGCCGAGGTAGTTTATGTCACCGACTACACCAGTGTCGACTGGAGTCTCACAGAACGCGAGGGACGACCCCGGATGCCGTCACCGACCGCTCCCGAGACGTTCGCCGACGCGACCGAGTTGACCTACGTCGTCAACAGCGACGTGGCCGGCGGAATGGGACCAGACCTGTTCCCGTTCTCGGCGGACGGAGATGCCGATGCCTTCGTCGACGACCACGGCGGACAGACCCTTGGCTACGACGATATCACGCGACAGCTACTCAGCTCGATACAGGCAAACGGCTAGGGTGGTCCCGTCAGTTGGCGACCCGGTTGAGTTCGATTCGGAGCTGTGGGCCCTCAGCGGGGAACGCGAGGGTCCCGTGGCCGTTCTCGATAATCCAGTTGGCGAGCCAGAGGCCGAGGCCGCGTCCGTGTTCCAGTTGGGTTTCGCTCCCGCGCTCGAGGGCTGCCCGGTCGCTCGCGGGAAAGAGGGCATCAGGTGCCTGGATGTCGAGTCGCAGCGTTCCTTCGGCAGGTGTCGAACAAGTGAGCGAGACTGACGGCTGTTCCTCCTGGTTGTCGAGAATCGCCGTCAGCAGTTCGACCACCGCGTCGTCGAGATTCGAGTCCGCGACGACTGTCGTCTCGGATTCGCCGTCGATACTGATTGTCGCCCCGGGTACGGCCGCCTCCGCCCGGTCGACCGCCCGAGCGAGCGTCTCGTCGAGCGCGAGTGTCTCGACTCGCAGGTGGTCGAGGGTCTGCTGGACGGCACGAGCCTTGTCAGCAATCTCGAACACGTCGTTGACGTGCTCGATTGCGGTTTCGAGGCGTTTGCTGTCGGTTTCGGTGAGGCTGTTTTCCTCCTCGATGAGTTCGAGATTCGTCCGCACCACGTTCAGGTCGTTGCGGATGTTGTGCCGGAGAATACGGCTGACGACGTCGAGGCGCTGTTCGCGCTGGGTGACCTGACGGCGCGAGCGAGCGAGATCGTGGGTCTGTTCGAGCATGAGCTTGGCGTTCAGCTGCGAGTCGGCCTCTGACTGGTAGGCGTCCGGCGTGAGGTAGTATGGGTTCTCACAGATGGTGCTACGGTAGATAATCTGCTCGTGTGTCCACAGCGCCTTGGCGGTGGACTCTTCACCGAATCGGTCGATGTCGTACTGACACAGCGCGGTCACGGGATAGTCGGGACAGGTGGCGTCGAACTCGGCCTCGAAGTCCAGAATGTGGTCGAACGACGCCTCGGTGTGAAAACACCACGTGTTTTCGCCGGCCACCCAGAACCCCTCGTATCCCATCTCGATGCTCTCCTCGACGGCCGATTCGAGCGTGGCTATCATCTCCTCGGGATTGAAACCCGAGTCCAGATAGACCTCTGAGGCGTCCCGAATCGTGAGGTCGCCCGCAGCCATCCGTTGTGTTACGTCGACTCCAGCGTCCCGAAGCGCCGCCTTAATCGCATCTCTCGTGTTTGCGTCGGTCAGGTAGAAACACCGCCGCCCCAGGTGCAGACCGTACCGAATGAACGTACTCGCAGCCGATAGCTGCGTCGCTGGCTCTCGGTAGAACAGTGCGAGGTGGCGAGCGAGGTCCTCTCTGCTGAACTCGGCGAGCAGCCGATTGGTCTCGTCCTCACTCTCGTCCGTGCCAGCCCCAGGTGTGCTATCGCCCACCATGCTACACGTTGGACCTAAATCCGTTCGCGTCGATAAAGTATCTGGTGGCCGATACATGTGAGAATCGTAACAAAATCAGCAAGTGCGAGTGTCGACCGGCAACCCGCACGTTTTAGAGGAGACGGGCGAACACACCGGTGATGGACGCGAGCGAGGCTCCGACAGACAACCCATATGTCACCGACCCGGACACCGAGTTCGAGGCCGTCGAGTCGTTGACCGAGACAGCGGCACGCGAGCAAGCGGCGTTGCTCCGCGAGGCGATTCGCTACCACGACCACCGCTATTACGTGCGGGCGGACCCGGTCATTGGCGACCGGACCTACGACGCGCTTTTCGCCCGGCTGGAGGCGCTCGAATCGGCGTTTGACCTCGAGGTGGAGACCAGTCCCACACAGCGGGTCGGCGGTGTACCGGTGGACGAACTGGCGACCGTCGACCACGTCGCGCCGATGCGCTCGCTCGACCAGAGCGGCGAGGCCGACGACGTGCGGGAGTTCGACCGCCGCGTCCGCGAGGGACTCGGCAGAGAAGAAGTGACGTATCTCTGCGAGCCGAAATTCGACGGCCTCTCGGTGGAGGTCGTCTACGAAGACGGCGTCTACCAGCGCGCCGCCACCCGCGGCGACGGCCAACAGGGCGACGACGTGACCGAACAGGTGCGGACGATTCCGAGCGTCCCACAGCGCCTGCGGGGCGACTGCCCCGACACCCTCGCAGTCCGGGGCGAGGTGTACATGCCTCGGGAGGCGTTTCAGGAACACAACCGCGAGCGGGTCGAACGCGGCGAGGACCCTTTCGCCAACCCACGCAACGCTGCGGCAGGGACGCTCCGCCAGCTCGACCCCTCCGTTGTCGCAGAGCGGCCCCTTGCCGTGTTCTTTTTCGGTGTCCTCGATGCGAGCGTCGACTTCGAGGCCCACAGCGAACTGTACGACCGCTTCCCCGACTGGGGACTGCGCGTGGCCGACCAGGCCGAGGTCGTCGACGACATCGAAGCCGCCCTCGATTACCGGGACGACCTGCTGGCCCGCCGGGAGGAGCTGGATTACGAAATCGATGGCACCGTGATTACGCTGAACGACCGCGCGGCTTGTGAGCGGCTTGGCTCGACAGCGCGTGCCCCGCGGTGGGCCTTCGCGTACAAGTTCCCGGCCCGCAGCGAGCGAACGACCGTGCGGGATATCGTCGTCCAGGTCGGCCGGACCGGGCGACTCACGCCGGTGGCCCTGCTCGACCCCGTCGAGGTCGGCGGCGTCACCGTCTCGCGGGCCAGCCTCCACAACCCCGACGAGATTGCCAGACTCGGCGTGAGTGTCGGCGACGAGGTAGCCATCGAGCGTGCCGGAGACGTGATTCCCGACGTGACCGAGGTCGTCGACGGCGGCGAGGGCCACTACGAGTTTCCCGCCGCATGTCCGGCCTGTGAGAGCGAAATCGAACGCGACGGGCCGCTGGCGTTCTGTCCAGCCGGGCTGGGCTGTCCGGCCCAGCGCGAGCAGGCAATCGAGTACTACGCCAGCCGCGAAGCGATGGATATCGAGGGGTTGGGCGAAGCCGGCGTCACGCAGTTGGTCGATGCCGGCCTGGTCGAAGACCTCGCGGACCTCTACGAGCTGACGGTTACAGACCTCGCCGCACTGGAGGGCTGGGGTGAGACGAGCGCCGAGAACCTCGTTACAGAGCTGGAGGCGACGCGTCAGCCGCCGCTGGCGGATTTCCTGACTGCACTGGGCATCCCCGAGGTCGGCTCCGCGACCGCCCGCGAACTCGCCACAGCGTTCGGTACCTTCGAGGCTGTCCGGACGGCAGACGAGACAGAGCTCGAGGCGGTGCCGGATGTCGGCCCGACGGTGGCAACAGCGATTCGTGACTTCTTCCTCGCCGAGGAAAACGCCGCGGTCATCGACCGACTGCTGGAGTACGTCGACCCACAGCCGGCAACGGCGACCGGCGGCGACGAACTCGCCGGGTCGACCTTCGTCTTCACGGGCTCGCTCGATGGGTTCACCCGGAGCGAGGCACAGGAGCTTGTCGAGCGCCACGGCGGCTCCGCGACGAGCAGCGTCTCCGGGAACACGGATTTCCTCGTCGTCGGCGACGACCCCGGCCAGCGAAAGCGAGACGACGCCGACGAGCACGATGTCGAGCCCCTCTCGGAATCGGCGTTCGTGGCGGAACTCGAACGCCGCGGCGTCGACATCGAGTGATTAGACCTCCTCGTCGGGGTCGTGGTTCTCGGCCATCTGGGCGGCCTCTTGACGGTAGCGCTCCCGCGTGTCGCCGTCAGCGACGGCTTCCAGGCGGTCGGGAGGAACGTCGCGTCCGGCGGTGACCTCCTTGTCGAACAGCATCCGATGAGAGAACTGCTGTTTCACGTGGCGCTCGCCGTCGCGTGTCGCGTACACCAGCGTGACGAGGTCTTCGCTCTGACCGTAGCTGCGCTCGACGAGCCACGTCTGGACAGTCTCGTCGTTCATACCCGGCGTTCGCACTCGTCGCTGTTGTATCCTCCGAGTACGAGTCTCTGCAGATGAAACAGTCCACAGAACATACTTATGTGGCGACAGAAGGCCCAATGAGTCTCTCCAATGGACTACGAGTTCACCCACAAGCCGTCGTACACACACCTGATTGTCACGCTCGAAGCCGGCGAGTCGATTGTCGCCGAGCCGGGCGCGATGGTCGGCCACTCGGAAAACGTCTCGATTTCTACCGGAACGAGCCGAGATGGCCTGCTCAGCTCAGCGAAGTCGCTGCTCGGCGGTGAGTCCGCCTTTGCAAACGAGTTTACCGCCGAGGGCAGTCGGGGCCAGGTGACGCTCGCGCCGCCGACGCCTGGCGACGTGAAGTCCCACGACCTGCACGACGAGACGCTGTACTCCACGGACGGCTCCTTCCTCGCGGCGACCGACGGCATCGACATCGACTCCGAAATCGGCGGTCTCAAGTCGATGCTCGGTGAGGCGAGTCTGACGCCGCTCGCGCTCAGGGGGACCGGGACGACCTTTATCGACGCCTACGGCGGCTTAGAAAAGCTGGAGCTAGCCGCCGGTGAATCCTACGTCCTCGACAACGAACACCTGATTGCCTGGGACGACGACATCGACTACTCGGTTCGGCGGGTCGGCGACCTCAAGTCGACGGTCCTGAGCGGCGAGGGACTCGTCTTCGAGTTCACCGGTCCCGGCAGTGCCTGGTACCAGACGCGGGACATGGACGCGTTCGCGTCCGTTATCGCACCGTACGTCCGGACAAACACAGACGACAGCTAGTAGATACCTGCGACGAGAGTCGCCGGGGTTTGCTGGACCCGAGAGTACTTTATTGCCCGTCACGTAGAGCGCGCCATGTCGCGCTGGCAGCGTCGTGTCGACGACCTGCTTTACGACGGAGAGACAGTTCGCGAGCAACTCGACGTTGGGACTGCCCGCGTTGTCGTCACCAGCCACCGCGTCATCGCGTTCACGCCGGCTCTCGACGGCGAGAACTTCAGACAGGCAGACCGCCCCAACGTCACCGGCGTCGAGGCCAGTGCACTCGCCTGGTCGGGGCTGCGCCGTCGCGGACTCGTCGCCGGCGCTGCCGGCGCTACCCTCCTGGTCGCCGGCCTCGCCTTCGACCCGAAATCGATATTCGGTGACAGTCTCGGGCTCGGCACCGGAACGGCCGGAAGTGTCGGTCTCGGGGGCATCATGGACGCCACCCGGTCGGTGTTCGCCCTCTTGCGGAACCTCGACACGCTGCTGGTGAACGTTGGCGCGCTCGCGCTGTTGCTGGCGATGGTCCTGCTCGGCGTCTACTGGTACCTGCGGACGCCAACGCTCGTCATCCGACTCGCAGGCGAAGAAGAGGACCTGCACGTGCCTCGGCCCGAGGACGCCGAGGACGCCGCCACCCGCCTCGAAGCGGCGATTTTCCCCGACCCGGACAGCCAGACGACGGCGGCAGACGGACGCGACGACGACAGTCAGGGATTCATCGAAGACGACCCCGTCTGATTACGCGTCGAGCGCGTCGCGGCCGTTCGCGACAGCATCGAGCAGCGTCTCGCGGTACGTGTCTCGTTTCTTCGAGGAAAACAGCTCGTGGCCGCCGTCGTAGAAGACGAGCTGGTCGAACGACGCTGCCTCCGCAATTGCGCGAACGCTGACGACGGTATCGCGGGGCGAACAGAAGACGACAGCGTCGGACGAGACCGGTGGCCGCTCGCTGTGAGCGCGCCGTATCTCACGGAGAAACGACGGCGCGGCCCGCGTCGGTCCCTCACGAAGCTGTTTCTCCGTCGCGCGGTCACCAATCGACTGGCGGTCGCTCTGACCGACAGGAACGAGCGGGCGACGCGTGGGAATCCGGGACAGTGCCGAGAGAACCGCCACGTCCAGCCCGGCAGGTCCGCTCGGAATGCCCCACCAGGGGCTGAGATACGTGTTGGTCTTGGCCCAATCGAGGAAGGCGGTGATGAGCCCGCCGGTGCTGTGGCCGACGAGCCGGACCGCCCCGAGTTCTGCGACGTACTCACGGACCGGCGCGAGGTACTCGCGCTCGAAGTCGTCGATAACGTCGGGTATCTGGAACGTGTGTGTCCGGTAGCCGGCCTCGGTAAGCTGGTCTGAGAGCCACTGGACGTTCTCGTGGTGGAGCCTGTTCCCCCACCCTAACACGATGACAACGTCTGGTCCGCTGGTTGGTCCGGCTTCGCGCAGGCGCATATCGCAGGTAGGGGAGCGGGCAGACTTACGCCCACTGAAACCGCGACCGACGCCGTCATAGTTGTCGAGCCGTACTCCCTGATGATGGACAGCGAGGCGGTCCGCCAGCGCGCAAACGACCTGCCCACCGAGCCGGGCGTCTACCAGTTTCTCGACGGCGACCGAGTGCTGTACGTGGGCAAGGCTGTCGACCTGCGCGACCGCGTCCGCTCGTACGCCGACCACGGCGACGTGAGCGGGAGTCGCAGCGAGCGCATCCGTCAGATGGTCGCTCACGCGCGGGAAATCGAGGTGGCGGTCACTGAAACCGAGTCACAGGCGCTCTTGCTCGAAGCGAACCTTATCAAGCGCCACCGCCCCCGGTATAACGTCCGCCTGAAAGACGACAAATCCTACCCGCTGGTCGAGCTGACCGGCCACGAGTTCCCTCAGATTCGGGTGACCAGAGACCCAGAGTCGGGCTCGACCGTCTTCGGACCGTTCACCGACCGCGGGCAAGTCGAGAGCGTCGTGAAGGCACTGCGAGACGTGTACGGCCTGCGCGGCTGTTCGGACCACAAGTACAGCACCCGCGACCGTCCCTGTCTCGACTACGACATCGGACTCTGTACCGCCCCCTGTACAGACGAAATAGACCGGGAGAGTTACGTCGCCGACGTCGGGGCGGTCGAGCGGTTTTTCGGCGGCGAGACGGGGGTGTTGACCGACCCGCTCCGGCGCGAGATGGAGGCCGCGGCCGAGGCCGAGCGCTTCGAGCGGGCAGCAAACCTCCGGGATACGCTGTCGGCCGTCGAGAGCTTCCAGGACGCCAGCGCGGCCGCGGTCAACACCGCCGACGGAACGCGCCGCCAGACCGACGTACTCGGCGTCTCCCTGGCCGGTGACGAGCCGACGGTCGCGGTGTTACGCGCCGAAGGAGGCCAACTCGTCGGGCGAGAGCAACACACCCTCGATGCACCCGAAGCAGTTCCCGAGCCAGCGACGGTTCTGGGGGCTTTCCTCCCGCAATACTACGCCGCGGCCGACCTGCCGGACGTGATACTCTGTCCGGAACAGCCCGCCGGCGGAGATATCGAGTCGTGGCTGGAGGGTGTCGGTGTCGCGTTGCGCGTCCCCGGTGCCGGCCGGGAGGCGACACTGGTCGACCTCGCGATGAAAAACGCCAGCCGACCTGCCCGTGACCGCGACGAGACGACAGCGCTTGCCGCCGCGCTCGGCATCGACGCGGCCACCCGCATCGAAGGCTTCGACGTGAGCCACACCCAGGGCCGTAGTGTGGTCGGCAGCAACGTCGTCTTCGTCGACGGCACGCCCGAAAAGAGCGCGTACCGCCGGCGCAGGCTCACAGAGACCAACGACGACTACGGCAATATGGCCGAACTCGTCGGCTGGCGGGCACAGCGCGCACAGGCAGGAAACGACGACCGCCCTCAGCCGGACCTCCTGCTCATCGACGGCGGCCACGGTCAACTCGACGCCGCCCGCGACGCACTCGATGGCTGGGACGTGCCCGTCATCGCACTGGCGAAAGCCGAGGAACGCGTCGTCACCCCCGACAGGACGTACAACTGGCCGAGTGACGACCCGAAATTACACCTGCTCCAGCGGGTCCGTGACGAGGCACATCGATTTGCAGTGCAGTACCACGAAACCGTCAGAGACGACGTCTCGACGCCGTTAGACGAGATTTCGGGCGTCGGCCCAGAGACGCGCAAACGGCTCCTCGGGCGGTTCGGGAGCGTCGAGGGTGTCCGGACGGCCTCGACAGACGAACTCACGAGCGTCGAGGGCGTCGGCGAGAAGACGGCAACACGTCTCACAGACCAGCTGTAGCTGTCGCGTGTAAAATCGCCGGTTGGGGGAAATCCGGTCAGAAGCTGTCAGAGGCACGGTCCGGGTTTCTCTCTCCCAACGCGGCTGTTTTCATTTTCGTGTGCGACCATATAACAGTACTGCTTCCGTCGGCCGATTACTGTCGGTTAACGGCCTGTGTTGTGCAAAAATGGGCAGAAACACTCACAGATTTTCGCCCTGGTACGACCCGTCGTAGCTGTCGACGTGTGCCGCGTCTGCGAAGACGAGCTGTGCGATACGAGCGCCGCGTTCGATGTCGATTTCGTGGAAGACTTCGAGCAGCCCTTCGCCTCGGCCCTCGTAGCCGGCGTCCCAGACTGCGGTATCGAGCATACAGGAGTTCCGCAACAGCGACGAGCGCGGATACAGAAAGCCGATGTGATCGGCTGGAATCGTAATCTGCTCGCCGTATCGAACGATGTACCCGCCCGATGGCAGGCTATAGTAGCCGTCCTCTGGGGCAAGCTCTCGCCGCTCGCCGACCGTCTTGCCGTCGCGGCCGATACGGCCCGGCTCAGTCTGTTCGAAGACCGCGTCGACAGTGAGGTCGACGCCGTTTGGCTGGACCTGGGTCTCCCGGAGTTCGCCGAGATGGTCGGCGACGAACTGGCCGCTTTTGAACATGAGGGTGGCTGGGACGAGCACCCGCAAAACGCTGACGATTCACCACATCTACGACCGTCGGCCGCGCCCATCGGTCGGCAACAGTGCCGACAGTCACCGAACCTGAGCGCGCGAATCGCCCCGAGACAACCACGAGACAGACTCCTCCGCCGGATTCTCAGTCAACGGGGTGTGAATAACATCTTTTATTGGCACGCATCGTCGATATCAAGACGCTATGGGAAAGACACTTACCGAAAAGATTCTCGATGACCACCTCGTCGAGGGCGAACTCGAGCCCGGCGAGGAAATCGGCATCGAGATTGACCAGGTGCTGACGCAGGATACGACCGGCACGCTCGTCTGGCTCCAGTTCGAGGCGCTCGGCCTCGACGAGGTCCAGACCGAACTTGCCGCCCAGTACTGCGACCACCAGACCTACCAGTTCGACTTCAAGAACACCGACGACCACCGCTTCCTTCGGTCGGCCGCAGGCACGTTCGGGGCCTATTTCTCCCGGCCGGGCAACGGTATCTGTCACAACGTCCACCGCGAGAACTTCGCCGCACCCGGCAAGACGCTGCTGGGCTCTGACTCGCACACGCCGACCCCTGGCGGGCTCGGTCAGCTCGCTATCGGCTCGGGCGGACTCGACGTGGCTGTCGCTATGGGCGGTGGCTCGTACTTCATCGAGATGCCCGAGGTCACCGAGGTCCGTCTCGAAGGCGAACTCCCCGAGTGGGCGACCGCCAAGGACATCATCCTCGAGATGCTCCGTCGTCTCTCCGTCAAGGGCGGCGTCGGCAAAATCTTCGAGTACACCGGTCCAGGCGTCGACTCCCTGACCGCTCCCGAGCGAATGACTATCACCAACATGGGGACCGAACTCGGCGCAACGTCGAGTATCTTCCCGTCCGACGAGCAGACCAAAGACTACCTCGAACGCGTCGGCCGCGGCGAGGAGTACGAACAGCTCCAGCCCGACGACGACGCCGAGTACCACGACTCACTCACCATCGACCTCTCGGAACTCGAACCGCTGATTGCCGAGCCGTCGATGCCAGACAACGTCGTCCCGGTCCGCGAGGCCGCGGGTGCCGATGTCGACCAGGTCATGGTCGGTTCCTGTACCAACGGTGCCTACGAGGACATCCTGCCCGCCGCGAAGATGCTCGAAGGCGAGACAATCGACCTCTCGACCGAGATGATTGTCGCGCCCGGTTCGAAGAAGGCAAGCGAGATGCTCGCCCGCGAGGGCTGGACGGCAGAGCTGATGGCCGCCGGCGTCAACTTCTCGGAGGCCACCTGTGGCGCGTGTATCGGTATCGGCCACGTGCCCGGCAGCGACTCCGTCTCCCTGCGGACGTTCAACCGCAACTTCGAGGGCCGCTCCGGTATCGAGGACGACAACGTCTATCTCTGCTCGCCCGAGGTGGCCGCAGCCTCCGCGATAGCCGGCGAAATCGTCGACCCGCGCGACCTCGACGAGGACGTCAGCGCGCCCGGCTTCGAGATGCCCGAGGCCTTCGAGGGTGCCGAGAACGACATCATCGAGCCCGACGAGGCCGTCGACGACGACCTCATCAAGGGGCCGAACATCGGCGATGTGCCGCTGAAAGACCCCCTCGGTGCGGACATCGAAGGCTCGGCCCTGCTGAAGATGGACGACAACATCACGACCGACCACATCATCCCGGCAACCCAGGACATCCTGATGTACCGGTCGAACATTCCGAAGCTGTCGGAGTTCACCCTCTCGCGTGTCGACGACACCTTCGCCGACCGCGCGCTCAACGCAGACGGTGGCTTCCTGGTCGCCGGCGAGAACTACGGCCAGGGCTCCTCGCGTGAGCACGCCGCGCTGTGTCCGATGTATCTCGGTATCGAGGGCGTCCTCGCCCAGAGCTTCGCGCGCATCCACCGTGCGAACCTCTTTAACTTCGGGCTGTTGCCGCTCGAAATCGACGAGGACACCTACGCGAACATCGACCAGGGCGACGACATCGAAATCGTCGACGACGTCGCCGAGGCCGTCCGCTCGGGCCAGGAAGAGTTCACCATCCGCGTCAACGACGACTGGGAAGCGACGGGCGTCCTCGATGCCTCCGAGCGCGAGCGCGACATCCTCGCGGCCGGCGGCAAGCTCTCACACACCAAACAGCAGTACGAGAACGAAGGCGGCGCTGCACCTGCTGACGACTGACGACGCTCTCGCGGTCGATATTCTCTCTTTTTTCAGGCGTGTTGAAGCCGGGCTCTTGTGACCTGAAACCGTCGACGACGGCCGTATTCAGGCGAAAGTCACGCAGTTGTGACCGGGACCGCTCACAGCTCCGGTTCGAGATAGATACGCTGGACGCGGTCGTCGGTCTCTTTGAGTGCGCGCTCGATTTGGTCGATGTCGCGTGTGGCCGACTCGCTCGACAGCCCCGAATCGAATGCCACCTCGCCGGTCACCAGCACGCGGCCGACGCCGACGTACATCGTCCGGAAGTCCTTGACCGCGGTCACCCCGTCGTGTGCCTCGACGACCGCGCGGAGGTCGGCTTCGACCGCCGCCGGCAGGCTCTCGCCGAGGAGGAGACGTTTGTTCTCGATAGCCAGTGCCACCGCGAAGGCCATGAGCAAGACGCCGATGAGAACGGCCGAAATCGAGTCGTACACCGGATTCCCCGTCACGCGCGTGGCGACGATACCGGCGAGCGCGGCGAACAGCCCGAGCAGTGCGACCGTGTCCTCGACGAAGGCGGTCAGCGTCGACAGGTCGCTCGTGCGCTCGAAGGCCTCCCGATAACCCGACCACCCGTACTTGCTCATCTGCCGGCGGAGTTCGCCCCGCGCTTTCAGGAACGCGTAGGTCTCGAAGGCGATGCCGCCGAGCAGGATAGCGACCGAGATGTAGAATGGGTCGACCGGCGCCTCCCAGCCAAGGGAGAAGCCGAGGAACTCGGCGGTCCCCTCCTCGTGTCCGCCGCCGCGTATCTTTTCGAGACCGTGTGTGAGGCTCTTCCAGCCAGCAACCCCGAACAACAACACCGACACCAGAAACGCATAGAAAAACTGGGACTTGCCGTATCCGAAGGGGTGTTGTTCCGAGGCGTCTTTCTGGCTGTACTTGATGCCGATCAACAGCAGGACCTGATTGCCGGTGTCGGAGACGGAGTGATAGGTTTCTGCGAGCATCGACGGACTCCCGGTCAACAGGAAGCCGACGAACTTCAGTATCGCAATCCCGCCGTTGGCAATCATCGCCGCTATCACGACGCCGGTGCTGCCAGCCATACGAGTGCATCACGAGGTATCAACTAACATGTTCTGGTGTCGAAGCGATACCAGGACTCTTTGAGACCGAGGCGATACGACCAGTATCGACATGGCCGTCCGCATCCTCCAGTACTCCGATATCGAGAACGCGACCGACGACCCAGGACGTATCGGCCGGCTCACGCAGGCCCTGCAGACACGCCGCGAAGAAGACACGCTCGTCTGTGGCACCGGGGACACCACCGCCCCGGGACTGCTCTCGATGGAGACCGACGGCGAGCATATCACTCCCTTCTTCGAGGCTATCGAGCCGGACTTCTCGGTCCCCGGCAACCACGACTTCGACAACGGCGTCGACGCCTTCCGTACCGTCGTCGCCGACTCGCCACAGCAGTGGCTGGTCGCCAACCTCCGTGACGGCGACCGCCCGCTCGCCCACGACCTCGGTGTCCGCGAGACGGCGACCGTCGGCGTCGACGGCGAGCGCATCGGACTGGTCGGCGTGACTGACCCGGTGACGCTGGGCGACCACGTCACCACAGGCGAGGTGACCGTGACCGACCCAGTCGCCGCCGCCGAGGCGGCCGTCACCGACCTGCCCGCCGACTGCGACCACGTGGTCGTTCTCTCCCATGCCGGCGGCCGGGACGACGAACTCGCCCGTATCGCGGGCGTCGACCTCGTGGTGGGCGGCCACGAACACGACCGCCGGGCCGACGCCGTCGCCGGCACGCCTGTCGCACACCCCGGCGAGCGCGGCGAGCGCCTCACCGAGGCAGAACTCGGCGACGAGGTGACGGTGACGCTGCACGACGTGACCGACGCTCCCGTCGAAGCGGAGATGGCGGAGACGTATCGCGACCTGTTCGCCGAGCTTGGCCTGAACGAAACGGTGACACGGGTCGACGATTCCATCGGCCGCACACAGACCGACCGGTATCCCGAAACGCCAATCGGGAACTTCGTCGTGGATGCGATCCGCTGGGTCGCCGACGCCGACGTTGGCGTCGTCCATCCGCTCATGTTGCGCAGTGGCCCACCGCTGACCGGCGACGTGTCGGTCGGTGACGTGCGCTCGACGACGCCGTTCGACAACGGCATCCACTCGACCCGTCTCGACGGCGAGGAACTCCTGGCGCTGTTCGAGAGCCTCGACTCCCCCGACTTTCTCGACCTCGACGGAGAGGTGTACGGTCACGTCAGCGGCGCGACCCTCTCGTGGCGACGGGACGACGGAGGACTCGACCTCGTCGACGCGACCGTCGGCGGACAACGACCTGCCCCGAGCGAGACCTACGTCGTCGCTGCACCCTCTCTCGAACTGTACAGTGACGAGCTCTACCCTGTTCTCGACGAAGACTACATCGAGGCCGACCACGGCTCACAACACGACGCACTCGTCGGTTACGCCCGCGAGCACGGCATCGACTCCGGGACTGATGGACGGATGCAGGTGATCGCGGACACCGCCGACGGCGAGTTTCGGTCGCTGCGGTAACTTCGGGTCCAGTGCAGTTACTGAATTTCAGTTCAGCGAATAGTTATACTGCTCTCGACTGAATAGGGCATATGGTCGAGTGTTCGTGCCGGTTGTATCTTGGAACCGAGGACGGCCTCCGAACAGTACGGGTCGACAGCGACCGCACGACCGAGATAGCGAGCGGGCTCGGCGGGAACGCAGTTCGGTCGCTCGACGTGTCGAGGACCGACCCCGACGACGTCCTCGTCGGCTGTGGCCTGCGCGGCTGGGGGCTGTACCGGACGACCGACGGCGGTGACTCGTTTGCGTCGCTCGGCTTCGAGGAGTCATGGGTCTGGGGCGTCTACAGACACCCCACGGACCCGGAGACGGTGTACGTCGGGACAGAGCCGCCGATGGTCTATCGCTCGACCGACGGCGGCGACTCCTTCGAGGCGCTGTCGGCTGTCGACGACCTCCCGAGTCGGCCGGACTGGTCGTTTTTCTTCGACCCGTTCGAAGCCGGTCACGTCCATGGCATCGCCGTCCATCCCGAGCGCCCAGAGCGCATCTTCGCGGGTGTCGAACACGGCGCTATCATCTACTCGACCGACGGCGGCGAGACGTGGGCGGAGACGATGGTCGGCGCAGACGCCCACCGGCTCGCGGTCCATCCCGAAGACCCGACCCTGGTGTTCGCGGCCACCGGGTCGGGGTTGTACCGGAGCAATGACGCCGGCACGGAGTGGACACAACTCCCCGCGCTCGCAGGCGAGTACGCCCACAGCATCGTCTTCGACCCCGACGACCCCCAGCGGCTGTTCGTCTACGCGGCGGACGACGGCCCGGTGCTCTACCGGAGTGCAGACGGCGGTGACTCCTGGCGTGCCCTCGGTAGGGACCTCCCCGAATCCGGAGCCGCCGACGCGCTCGCGGTCCATCCCGACCGACCCGAGGTACTCTTTTATGCCGGTGAAATCGACGGAGAGAGTCGGCTGTTCGTGAGCCGCGACGCCGGCGAGTCCTGGCAGCGACTGGACGCCGGGCTTCCCAGGACGTGGCGGCTGGCGGCCACCAACGCACAGCCGTAGCCGGGAGCGTCGACTCGGACAGCAACGGCCCGGAACGAAGGTGCTACAGAAAACAGCCACCGAACGTGATAACGTATGTCACCCAACTCCGTTCAAACGAGAGAGAAATAAACACATAGATTATATATTGTTGTGAATGTTTATTCACAGACGACAAAACAGGACGCTGTGGGCGTTTCGTGCTTTTCAATTTTTGATACGCTGGAAGTAACATACTTGTCTGTTCCAGCATAGTAGAACGTGCGATGCAAGCATCGGATTTCGACCTCGAGGCAGATCTCGAATACGGGGCACAACAGGGCGTCAATACGTTCAAGAACAACCGGATGGTAACGTTCAACGCCGACGCAATCGGGTTACTCCGCCAGCAGATAATCGAAGCCGTCGGCACGGAGACCGCACGCGAGTTGCTCCTCCGGTTTGGGTTTCAGTCTGGATACGCCGATTTCCTCCAGATGAAGACCAGCTACGACTTCGACACCGAAGACGACCTCCTGCAGGTGGGACCAGCGATGCACACCCAGGAGGGAATCGTGGCAGTCGAGCCAATCGAAATGGAGTACGACAGAGACGAAGGGGAGTTCTATTTCAGGGGGCTGTGGCACAACTCCTACGAAGCCCAGCAACACCTGATACACAACGGCGAGAGCGACCATCCAGTCTGCTGGAGTCAGATGGGATACGGCTCTGCCTGGTGTAGCGGCTTCATGGGCAAACCGGTCTTAGAGCTGGAATCGCGGTGTGTCGGCATGGGTGACGACGTCTGTGAGTGGGAAATCAAGCCGCTTGAGGAGTGGGACGAGCGGGCCGAACCGTACGTCGATGCGCTCGAAGACTTCTTCGCGGAGGTGTGACAATGGGAGAGAAACTAATGGAATACTACAGCTTCGTCGAAGAGCGCGAAGGGCTGGACGGCAAAATCGAGCTGGCAAAGCAGACGAACCTGCCGGGGACGAAAGCCGCCACCGAGCCCGATTCCGACGCGAACATCCAGCGGTTCCGCGAGGCAGTCGAAGAGATTACCGGCGAACAGCCGCCGCAGTTCTGAGGCTGACGACCTCTCCGTTCACGGCGCGGAGGATGTCACTCAGAGTTAAATCCGATAACCAACCCACAGCCACTGCACTGGTACACTTCGGTTGTCTCGGTAAACATCTCGAATGTCTCTACATCAATCTTTGGCACACCGGTAGCGACCTGAATGTCGTCGTGGCCTAGTTCTTTCCCGCAATCCTCACAGAAGAATGGGTCATCGTCCATACATCGAAGTTCGACTCCCAGTTGCATAGACGTTGTGTTCGTGTAAAATTAGTTATGTCAAGAATCTCGCCACTTGTTGCCACACTCGACGCAGGTGAACAGCCGAACCTCGTAGGAGCCGCCCGGCTTGGGCATCATCTCGTAGTATGCCTGGTCGCTGTCGCAGTCCTCCGCCGGACAGGGCTCTTCCATCGTCTCGCCCGAGCCCTGGGTCGCGTCGGCCACGGCGGGTGCTCCGTCGTCTCGCTGGCCGTCCTGGGTCGTCATCGCCGCCTCTGCCTGCGAGTCACGCGGGTCCTCGTTCTCACAGGAGCGACACACCCACGTGTCGCCTTCCGTGTGCATCATCGAACTGCACTCGTCACAGAATTGCATACGAAGCGGCTACGCCGTCGTCGGATATATGTATTAACTTCCGGTTCACCGTCAGTTTCCCGGAGCTGTGTCAACTGGCCGAATCGGACAGCCAGAGAGGCTGCCCCTGGAAAAGAACAACCGCACTCGGCTTACGCGGCCTGGACAGACTCCGCGAGCAGTTCGGTCAGGCCGACAACGTCGATATCGTCCTCGAAGTCGCCGGTCTTGCGGCCGTCCTCGTACATCGTCATACACATCGGGCAGGCGACGACGAACTTCTCGACCGCGTCGCCGGCGTCGGTGTCTTCGAGCGCCTCCCGGAGGCGTTCCTCACTCGGTTTGGTCTCTTCCTCGTAGTCCATCCAGAGGCCACCGCCGCCGCCGCCACAACAGAACGAGTCGGCGCGGTTGCGGGGCATCTCGTGGAGGTCACAGCCCGTCTCGACGACCAACTCACGGGGCGCCTCGAAGATATCGTTGTACCGGCCGAGGTGACACGGGTCGTGGTAGGTAACGGTGTAATCGAGCGCACCGGGCACCGAGAGCGTTCCGGACTCGACGAGGTCGGCGACGACCTGCGTGTAGTGTTTCACGTCGTAGGTGCCGTCTGCGTTCCAGTATCCCTCGACGGGCACCTCCATCATCGGGTCGTCGGCGTACTCGCCAAAGTCGATTTCGGGGTACTCGTTGGTGATGGTGTTAAACGAGTGGGGGTCAGTACAGACGACAGTCTCGAACTCACACGCTTCGAAGGCACCGATAAGCTGGGATGCCTGGTCGACATAGAGCAGTTCCTCGCCCATGCGACGAACGTCGTTTGCGTCGTAAACCTCGTCCTCGTAGAGGATGCCGTACTCTACGTCGGCGGCTTCGAAGACTCGTGCGAGGCTCTTTGCGACCTCCTGGTTGCGCTCGTCGTAACTCGGGTAGTCGCCGACATACCAGAGGAACTCGACAGGTTCCTCGCGGGCGTCGGGCACCTCGAAGTCGAGCTCTTCGGTCCAGTCCGGGCGGTTGCGCGCCGGGTCGCCGAACGTGTTGCCCTGCTGCATCACGTTCTGGAAGACGTCCTGGACGTTCGAGTCCACGTCGGCCTGCTCGACGAGCTGGCGGTTCATGTCGGTGAAATGCGTGAGATGCTCGATTTCGACCGGGCAGGCGTCCATACAGGCCATACAGGACATACAGGACTCCATCGTCGAGCTGTCGATGACGCTCGTCCCGCCGTCGGCGATGATGGGGATATCCTCCTCGCCGGCGTCGTGTTCCTCTCGGTACCCCTTCAAATCGAGGATGACGTCACGGGGGTCGAGCGGTCGCCCCGAGGCTTTGGCCGGACAGACAGACGAACACCGGCCACATTTCGTACAGGCGTCCTGGTCGAGAATCTGTTTCCAGGAGAAGTCGTCTATCTCTTCGGTCGCGGTGTCGGCCGCGGGGTCGGCCGGGACACCCGGCAGTCGTGCGCCCGCCTTCGGGTCCCGCGTGACGACGTTTGCGAACGACGAGAGCATGTGGAACGGCTTGGCGTAGGGAATCCAGGCGATGAACCACAGCGCGACCAGCGAGTGTCCCCACCAGACCGCCGGGTAGATGGCCTCGGCCTGGCTCGCCGTGACACCGAGCCACTCGTAGCTGCTTGCAAGGAAATAGCTCACGAAACTCACCTGCTCGAAGTCCTGTGGACCGCCCTGCCAGCCCAGAACCCGGACAGATTCGAGCGCGAAGCCACCGACACCGAGGACGAACAGCGACCAGACGAACAGGTCGTCCTCGTATCCGGTGTGTTTGCCCCACAGTCGCTCGTTGCGGACGACATAGCGCCGGTAGATAGCGATGGAGATGCCACAGACAAAGAGCAGGCCCATCAGGTCCATGACAAACGAATACGAGAGGAAGAAATCGCCGACGTAGAACGACTCGCCCACGAGGGGCTTGTAGGCGTATTTATCGACAGACAGAATAGTCGTTCCGATGAGAAGCGTCAGAAAGCCCCAGAGAATAAACGAGTGCATCAGTCCGCCGACGAGGTCGCGGTTGAACTGTTTCTCATTCGAGAAGGCGATACGCGACGCCTCTCTGATTCGCGTCCCGATGTCGTCGAGTCGCGGGAACGGGTCTTCACGTCCCCGTGCATAGCGTGCAAAGCGGCTGTAGACGCCGTAGACGAAGACCAGTATCGTGACTGCCGTCAGGAAATAAAAGATAATCTCCCCGACGGAGGTTATCTGCCAGAACGTCTCCCGTGTGGGCTCGCTGCTCATAGTATATAATCCCGAGAAGGCAATTTGCTTAAACCTTTTCTCCACCCTGTGCCCGTTGTTCTCGGTTGCCTGCCCGCGCGTGCAATGGTGGGTCAGATTTTTATGGCCGACCGATAGATTTCTGTGTCACATGGACGAGAAGACCGAGGAACTCCGGGATATCTTTCTCGATGTGTCGGAGGAGGAGTCCGTAACAGAGTCACAGGAGGAGTTACGCGGGTCTGTGGCCGACAGCGGCGAGGTCGACAGAGAGCGTCTTGTGGCGACAATCGAGGAGATGCAACAGAAATTCGACATCGAATCCGACTGCTCAACCGAGGAGCTACAGACCCTCGTCGAGCGGTTCTACGGGGGGGCCGACGACGAAACGCTGGCGGCTGAGCTGTCGGTCTCGGCGGAGACGGTGTTCGAGACGCGCATGGCATTTCACCTCGTTCGTGACGACGACCCGCCGGGCGTCACGGCCGACGAGCCCGCGTGGGAACAACTGCGCGAGCGAGTCGACGACGACCCCGAGACAGTCGCCGAGGCGGTCGACCTCCCGACTGCCGATGTCGAGCGTCTCCTGGCGGTCGTCCGCGCAAACGCCCGCTCGCGGCGCGTCAGCAACCGGTTTCAGACGACGTTCGAGGAGTGCCTGACCGATATCGAGTTGAGTACACAACTCGCGGTCGACACCCAGCGTGACGGCCTCGACGAGGCGACAGAGGACGCCGAGGTCGACGTGGATTTCTGAACAGACGACCAAAGCGGTTTATATCTCAAGGCCACAGTATCAGCCAACGGATACGAGGCGACGATGGAGAATATACACGACCAACTCGACGGGACGACGAACGTCTTACTCGCGGAGCCACCGATGGGGCAGGGGCGAGATGTCTGTACCTCGTTGCTGTGTGACCGCCGGGAGACGCCGAGTGTGCTGTTTGTAAGCTATACCCGCTCGGCGAGAGATTGTGTTGCCCAACTCGACGAGCACGGCGACCTCGACACGGTCGGCGTCATCACTGTCGGCGACACCTCGGCAGACGCCCGTGATGGCGTCGTCACGGAGACGGTGTCATCACCGAGTGACCTGACCGGCCTGGGTATCGCAATCGGACAGTTCCTCTCCGAGTGGGACGGACCCGTCGTTGTCTGTTTCGACTCGCTCACGTCGATGCTTCAGTACGTCGACCTCAAGACCGCATACGAGTTTCTGCACGCGATAACCGGCCAGATTCACGCCGCCGGGGCACGGTCTCATTTTCACATCGACCCCGACGCACACGACGAGCGACACGTCGCGTCGATTACCTCGCTGTTCGACGCGAAAGTCTCGCTCGGCGGCGGCCCAAGTGTCCGTACCCGGGAACTGCTCGCGGCCAGCGAGTGACACGAAAATAGATACGTTTAGGTAGCCGACAGCCGCCATCGTTCGCTGTGCTGCTGGTCATCGCGTACTCGCGGGAGGCGCGACAGAGCCTGCGAAACGTCTGCCGGAGCCACGACGAGAGCGTTATCCGTCGGTTCGGACGCGTCGCTCTGTTCGAGGCGACCGAGTTTGGCGCGTTCCAGGCGCTTCGGCTCCGAGAGAAACACGGTGAGGCAATCCAGCTCGAACAGACGGTTCCATTCAACGAGTTCGAGTCTGTGAGGCCAGACGTGCGTGAGGCTGTAGCCGCCTACGAAGACCGCGAGACACCGTTCCTTCCGTACGAACAGTTCCAGACCGGGTCAGACCTCCCCTCACCGACGGAGATGAAAGAGCGTGATTTGCCGTCTGGGTGATGCCGTCTGGCGTGGCGAGGCGGTGTCGGTCGCGATGGATGTCGACCCGAGAGCGGTCGCCGCCGCGGTCAGACGAACCGACAGCGCGTCCGACGAGCGAATCGCCGTCGACTGCCCGGAGCCGTCGCCGCTACACGACGCTGTCGGCTGTATCCGTCCCGAGATGGGCCTGCGAACCCGGACGGCACTCGCCCGGGCCGGCCGAACGCGGGGTCTTGAGACGCCGTACGACGAGGAACTACGGGAGACACGGCGCGAGCTCGATGCGATAGCTGTCGAGACGGAGCCACTGGAGAGCCACCGCGAGCGAGTCACAGAGGCCGAGGCCGCCGTCGAGCAGGCGCGGATTCGCGCGGCGGAGGCGCGCGGACGCGTCCGCGAACGAAGCGAAAGCGGTCTGGATCCAGCCCCGGCCGAGTCCGAACTCGACGATGCGTTACAGACACTCTCCGAGGCCGAGACCGACGCTATCGCCGCCAGACAGGCCTACGAACGAGACCGACGCCGCCAACGCGAGCGCCGCGACCGCCGTGAACGCCGGTTCCGGCTCGAAGAGCGGGTCGCCAACCTCGAACGGCAGGCTCGCTCTCACCTTGTCGACCGCCTTCGTGACGAGTTCCGCGGAGTCTTATCGAGAGTGCCGGGCGCGACAGTCACCGACGAGCCGGCGGAACCGTTCGAAGTCGACTCTGTCACCGCGGCGCTCGCGGTCGCGCATCTGGGCGACATATCTGCGCCAGTCGTCGTCGGTATCGACCGATTTGGCTCTGCTGTGGCGGCCAGCGCGTGGCTGGAGGCACCCGTCCTCTACATTTAAATACGAGCGGGCGACCAGACCGCCCATGGCGACGCTCGACTGGCAACTCAGACGCATGGACGGGGTGACACTCGTCGAACTTTCGGTCCGAGCCGACCACGCGACACGGGTGTGTATCGAGAGCCACCTACAGCCTGTCTGGCCACCGAGAGAGTGCGGCGTGCCGGCGCGTGGCTGGCAAGAGAACAGTTTCGAGGGAACAGTCCCCGCGGACGCGCCACTCGTCGTCGGCTACGCGACACCTGCACCGCCACAGGAGCCACCCGTCGAGATAGCCACGACCGGAGGTCCGGAGGAATCGGGGCCGACACCGCGCCGTCTCGTCCGCGCACTCGGCGATGCCCGGCCGCCTCGGGATGTGCTACCGGCGACACCACCACCCGACACAAACACAGAGCCCCGAGCAGCCACCGTGAATAGAGTGGAACAGGATCCGGGAGACAGCACAGGAGCCGCCGCTCGGAAGCGACAGGCGACCCCAGCCGCGGCAGGCGCAGAGACAGAGCCGACAGCGTGGTTCGAGGCTGTCGAAGACCGGCTCGCCGAAACGGAGCGACTGGCAGCGGCGACAGACGCCGCCGAGGTGCGCGAGGCGGTCGAAGCGGCTGGCGGCATCGAAGAAGTCCGGGCGCTCCAGGCACAGCTCGACGTCGACAGGCAACAGCTTCAGGACGTTCGCCAGCGCGCAGAGACACTCGCCGATGAGCTCGCGGCCGCCGACCTGCCGCTGGCGACACTCGAACGAGTCGTATGAAGCTGGCTGTCACCGGGGGGAAAGGCGGCGTCGGCAAGTCGACGGTCGCGTACAACTTGGGAGCCGAACTCGACGGGGTCGTCGTCGACGGCGATCTGGGGATGGCAGACCTGCCCACGCGGCGCGGCCCCGACCTCCACGACGTGCTCGCCGGCCGCGCGACGCCAGCCGAGGCAGTCTCCGAAGCGGGTCCCGTCGCACTCTTGCCGTGTGGCCGGTCGTTGGCGGGTAGTCGCGGCGCGGACCCGACCGCGCTCGTCGAGACCATCGACGCCGTCGAGCGACAGTACGGGACCGTCATCATCGACGCCCCGGCCGGTCTCCGGTGTGATGTCGGCGTCGCCTTGCTGGCTGCACAGGCGTGTCTGCTCGTCACCCGTCCGACGAGACCGGCGGTCGCAGACGCACTCCGAGCCCGCGAACTCGCCCGTGCCGTCGAGACGCCGCTCGCACAGGTGGTCCTCAACCGCGTCGACGGCGCGTTCTCGGAGCGACGACTCGACCGGCTTGCCGGGACGCTCGAAGGGCCGGTCACACAGATTCCGGACTCCGTGGCGGTCCGTCGCGCACAGCGTGCCGGGCTCCCGGTCCGCGCGGTCGAGACAGCGGCGGAGGCGACGGAAGCGTTTGCGACCCTCGCAAAGCAGGTACAGACGGGGGTGGGTTAATCGAGTTGTTCGACCTGGAACTCGCGGTCTGCGTCCGGGTACGGCACCGTCACCCGTGTCCCGTCGTCGGGCACGAAGACGGTACCGTCGAAACGGTCGGCAGCCTGGGCTTCGAGTTCGGCCCCGCGGCCGGTGTACCGCGTCGAGATGTGTGTCAACGCGAGCCGCTTCGCGCCGGCGTCGCTGGCGACCTGACCGGCCTCCCGAGCCGTCGAATGTGCCGTTTCGAGCGCACGCTCGCGGTGGTCCTCGCCGAAGGTGCCGTCGTGGACGAGCAGGTCAGCGTCTGCAGCAGCCTCGACGACACCGTCAGTTGGCCGGGTGTCGCCCGTATAGACGAGCCGCCGGCCGGGACGGGCCGGGCCGACGACCTCCTCGGGCTGGACCGTCCGGCCGTCGTGTTCGACCGGCTCACCGGCGTGGAGCTTCGAGTACTTCGGTCCCGGAGACATCCCCAGCTCCTGCTCGGCTTTCTCGCGGTCGAACTCGCCCTTCCGGTCGTCTTCGACGAGCGCGTAGCCGACGGCGTTCGTCCGGTGGTTGACACCGACTGCCCGGACCTCATAGTCCTCACGGTCTACCACCACGTCGCCGGCAGACACCTGTGTGATGCGGACCGGATAGGACGGGCTATCGCCCGTTGCCGACAGCAGGTGTTCGATGCGTTCGCGCGTCCCGGCAGGGGCATGCACCGCCAGCGGCGCGTCACGGTCCTGGAAATCCCACGTCTGGGTGAGCCCTGGCAGCCCGAAGATGTGGTCGCCGTGCATGTGTGTCAGAAAGACGTGTTCCACATCGAAGCCCGTCCCGTAACGCATCATCTGGCGCTGGGTCCCCTCGCCACAGTCAAAGAGCAGCCGGTCGCCTTCCCGTTCGACCAACAGCCCGCTCGGGTTCCGGACCGTCGTCGGCACTGCACCGCTCGTCCCGAGGAACGTTACTCTCATCGTTCCAGTGTCACCGACCGACGGCTAAACGCGTATCGACTCGGGACGACCCTACAGGGGAACCGACGGCTCCGTCGTCTCGACAGCGAACAGGCCGTCGAACGACGCTGCCAGGTCCGTCTCCGTGCGCCGCCGACTGGGGCCGGCGTCGGGGTCGACTAGCGCGGCGACGGCCCGAAGTTCCCTGTCCCGCTCGAACCAGGAATCGAGCCGCGGGTCGGCGGCCGCGCTCTCGATATCGAGGAAGCCGGCCTGCGCGTCGACGGCCTCGAGCGTCGCGGCCGTCACCGCGGTCGGTGGGCCGCTGGCCGCGAACGTCTCGCTGTCAGTCCCGTCGGCGACGGCACGGTATCTCCCCTCTGTGAAGTCGGTCGCGTAGGGTCGGTACGCCGACCCGTGGTCCTGTGCAATGACCTCTCCCATCGTCTCGCCAGCCGCCCAGTCCTGAGGTATGTCAAACGAACCGCGTTTGACGTGGGTGTTGTGCGCCCAGACGGCCACGCCGTCGCCGGGGTCCGTCTCGCGACACCAGCCGACGGTCTCGGCCATGTGTCGGTCCCGCTGTTCGAAGGCCTCGGGGTCGAACCCCTCGGTCGCGAGGCGCAGCCGGTTCCACTCGCAGGTCTGTTCGAGGTGGCGACAGAGCCGTCTGGCGAGCGTCCATTCTCGCGAGGAGCGTGTATCGACGACAGCCGGGCGATAGGTGTCGAGTCGGTCGCGGAGGCTCTCGGCAACGGCGACACCGCTGTCGAGAAACGACTCGCGAGCGGCGGCGTCGTCGGGAACCGGGTCGTCGGCGAGCGCGTCGAGTCGGCCCGGAACCGGTATCTCGGCGACCTCACGGAGCAGCGCCCGGAGTCTGCTCGCTGGCGCGCTCGGGTCCGAGAGGCTGACCCCGACTGCGCGGACCCGGTCGCCGGGCGGTCGTCCCTCGTTGAACGTGCGTAGCCACTCGACGGTCGCCCGTATCGACTCGACGCGCCAGACCCAGAGAACCAGGTTGTCGAGCGCGCCGACCGCCGACCCGTTGCCGGTGCGGATGTACTCATCGAGTGCGAGTGTCGTCGCAAAGTCCGTCTCGAGGGCAACCGTCCGGACGCCACAGTCGGCGACGAGGTGACGCAGGACGGCGCCTTTCAGCTCGAAGAACTCGCGTGTCCCGTGTGTCGCCTCACCCAGACCGACGATAGCCGCGTCCTCGACGGTGTCGGTAAACGGCCGGAGCGTCTCGCTGTCCGGTCGCATCGATGCGAGGGGGTAGCTGTAGCGCCCCAGTCCGGCGGCGTCCTCAGACATACCTACGTCTCGGAGCCGCGTTCTGAAATAGCCAGCCACTCCAGCGCTGTCGGCGCGGTCGATAGGTGGCGATTTATACGGTCAGCGTCTCACCACCACGCATGTCGACTGCCGAGCGAGCCAGGGAAGCCGTCCGAGAACACCCGTTTCTCTACGAGGCACTACGGTCGGGCGTCGTCAACTACACCGCCGCGGCGGAGTTTCTCGATGTCGGGGACAGCGATGCCGTTGCCGCTGCGCTCCGGCGGTATGCAGACGAACTCGACGGGCCATCCCCAGCGTGCGGGTCGGCCCGAGTCCGGATGACGAGTGGCCTAGAACGTGTCAGCGAGCGTCGCGGTGTGCTGGTCGTCGGCGACACAGGATTCGTGCCCGGCGACGGGTCGCTGACAGCGATTCTGGCGACCGGAGATGTCGGTCCCGCGGCCGCACAGCGGGTGCTTGGCCGGTGTGGCGTCGCGGGCGTAGACGTGACCGCAGCCGCCGTGACCGACGAGATGCTCGCGGTCGTCGTCGGTCGCCGGGACGGGCCCGACGCGCTCCGTCTCGTCGAGGCGGTCGTCGATGCCGGATAACTGGGCAAACGACCGGAAACTATTAATACGGCAGTCGGATTAACAATAGACAGATGCGCTGGACTCACCACGCAGGCGTCGGTTCGCCACACAGTGAGTCCGTCGACCGCCGACCACGACCGGGCCGTTAGGCCCGCACTTATTTTCCATCCGTCGACCGGTATCGTGTTGCAGTTTCCGCCCGACAGTCGGGCGGTCACATCCATGACACACAAGCTATGACAGACACCACGCGTGTCGCGCTCGCCTTCTCTGGCGGGCTCGACACCACAGTATGCGTTCCGCTGCTCGAAGAGGAGTACGACTACGACGAGGTTATCGGCGTCACCGTCGACGTCGGCCAGCCAGCGGCCGAGTTCGAGGAAGCCGCCGAGACGGCCGCTGCCCTGGGTTTGAAACATCACGTCGTCGACGCCCGGGAAGCCTTTGCTGACCTCTGCCTGGAGTCAGTACAGGCAAACGCCACCTATCAGGGGTATCCGCTGGGAACGGCGCTGGCTCGGCCGGTCATCGCCGAGGCGATTCTCGACGTGGCCCTCGACGAAGGCTGTACGGCGCTGGCCCACGGCTGTACCGGGAAGGGGAACGACCAGCTCCGGTTCGAGGCGGTCTGGCGCGACTCCGACCTCGACGTGATTGCGCCGGTCCGCGAACTCGGACTCACCCGCGAGTGGGAAACCGAGTACGCCGCCGAACGCGACCTCTCTGTCGAGGGCGGGTCACAAGGCCAGTACAGCGTCGACACGAACCTCTGGAGCCGGTCGGTCGAAGGCTCGGAACTCGAAGACCCGGCGACGATTCCCGACGACGACATCTACGAGTGGACGACCACACCCGAAGAGAGTGACCCGGCGTTCGTCACAATCGAGTTCGAAGACGGCACCCCGGTCGCGCTGGACGGCGAAGCGACTGACGCCGTGGCGCTCATCGAGACGCTAAACGAGACCGCCGGCGCGTACGGCATCGGGCGGACCGACATGATGGAAGACCGCATGCTCGGCCTGAAGGTGCGCGAGAACTACGAACACCCGGCAGCGACAGTTCTCCTGACGGCACACGAGGCACTGGAGGGACTCGTGCTGACTGCAGACGAGCGACAGTTCAAAAACCACGTCGACCAGCAGTGGGCCGAGAAGGCCTACGAGGGTCTCGTCGACGCACCGCTCGTGGCGGCACTCGATGGATTCATCGACGAGACACAGACGCGCGTAACCGGGACCGTGACGGTCAAACTCGAGAACGGGCACTGCCGTGCAGTCGCCCGCGAGAGTCCACACGCGGTCTACAGCGAGCGCGCGGCCTCGTTCAACGAAGCAGACGTGGGCGGCGGCATCGAGCAGGCCGACGCCACCGGCGTCGCGAAGTATCACGGCTTCCAGGCCCGCCTCGCGGACGGGGACCCCACAGCGTGACACCATGACCGACGACCACGCCGAGAGCGTCGTTCGCCGCGACCGGTTCAGCGGCGGCCCCGCCCGGGAGTTTCTCTCCTCGCTGTCGGCCGATGAACGCATCTTCGCGGCAGACCTGGCCGTCGACCGCGCCCACGTCGTCATGCTCGCCGAGGAGGGGATTGTCGCGGCCGAGGACGCCGGTGCGATTCTCGACGCACTCGCGGATATCGAGCGCGCGGGACACGGCGCTCTTCCCGACGGCGAGGACGTTCACGAGGCAATCGAGACGGCCGTCATCGAGCGCGTCGGACCGACCGGCGGACGGATGCACACGGCCCGCTCGCGCAACGACGAGGTGGCAGCCTGTCTCCGGTACCGCCTTCGCGAGGACGTGCTCGGCACCGTCGAAACGGTCGTCGGCGCGCGTGCGACGTTGCTCGACGCCGCGGGCGAGCACACCGAGACGGTGATGCCGGGGTACACGCACCTTCAGCCGGCACAGCCGACGACAGTCGCCCACTGGCTGTGTTCCTACGAGGGGGCGCTGGCCCGGGACACCGAGCGGCTACTCGACGCATACGGCCGCCTCAACCGCTCGCCGCTTGGCGGCGCTGCCTTCGCAGGGACACCATTCGAAGTCGACCGCGAGCGTACCGCCGAGCTGCTGGGATTCGACGGCCTGGTCGAAAACGCGATGGACGCCGTCTCGGCCCGGGACTTCCTGGTCGAGACGACTGCCGCCGTCGCGGGACTGGGAACGACCCTGTCTGGACTGGCCGAGGACAGCGTCCTCTTTGCCAACAAAGGGTACCTGACACTTGCCGACGAGTACGCTTCCACGTCGAGCATCATGCCCCAGAAGAAAAACCCCGACACGCTCGAACTCGTTCGGGGTCGGGTCGGTGACGCGACCGCTGGACTCGACGGGCTCCTGACGACCCTGAAGGGGCTTCCTCGTGCGTACAACCGCGACCTCCAGCGCGCGAGCGGGCACGCCTTCGATGCCATCGATTCTGTGACCGCGGCCACCGAGGTTGCCGTCGGCGCGCTCACGACCGCCGAGTGGGAGACCGACGCGCTCGATTCGGCCGCCGGCGAGGGGTTCTCGACGGCGACCGGCGTCGCAGACCTGCTCGCACAGGCTGGGGTCCCGTTCCGGACGGCACACGAGGTCGTCGCGCAGGCGGCCGAGCGCGCGGACGGCACACCGTCGGTCGAAACCCTCGACGCGACTGCAGAGACAGTGCTGGGCGAACCGCTGTCGGCGGTCGTCGACATCGACGCCCTCCGCCGCGTCCTCGACCCGGCGGGCAGTGTCGCGAGTCGTGACTCCCGGGGTGGGTCTGCACCCGAAACGGTGGCCGCTCACCTCGACCGCACCAAAAGTACGCTCGACGACCACCGCAGCACGCTCGTCACACACCACGAATCGCTCGAAGACGCACACCAGAAACGCGACACGGCAGTCTCGAACTATGTCTGATACCCACACTCCCGGCGCGACGCTCGCCGCCAGCCGTCCGAGAGCCGACGCCACCGTTTCGCCTGGAACGGCGCGGCGACGACTGCCACGACCATCCCCGTCTGGGGATGGTGACATACTTCTGATGTTGGAGTCAGAACACGCGTTTTTTGGACGGATTCGGCGCGTTTAGCGGCGCCTGCAGTAATGTAATTTATTTTGTATTTTCAAAAGTATTAAGTCAATCCGTCGCCGAGTAGAAGCTACAATGGTAGACTGCATCGAGTGCGGGGGCGAGCTGTCCCTGTACGACGATATCGAAGCCGGAGAGATACTCGACTGTTCGACCTGCGGTGCCGAGCTGGAAGTGCTCGAGGTCGACCCCGTCGAGGTAGACAAGGCACCCGAGCTACAGCAAGACTGGGGTGAGTGACGTGCACACAGGTGGGCTCGGGAGGTGGTGTCAGTGAAAGTCGGGCTCTGCTACTCGCGGATTCGCCACGACGAGAAGCTGTTGCTCTCGGCGCTGCGCGAGCGCGGTCACGCCGTCGAGAAAATCGACGTGCGCGACCAGCAGTTCGACCTCGCCGACCCGCCGGCGGCGCTGGCCGAAGTCGACGTACTGCTCGACCGCTGTCTGGCGACCAGCCGGAGCACCTACCTCACGCAGTTCGCCGCCGCCTACGGGATTCCAGTGGTCAACAGCGCCGAGACGGCAACGACCTGTGCCGACAAAGTCGAGACGAGCCTCGCCTTGGAGGCCGCAGGTGTCCCGACCCCCGAGACAAAAGTGGCCTTCACGACGGGGGCGGCACTAGAGGCAATCGAGGCGTTTGGCTACCCCTGTGTCTTAAAGCCCGTCGTCGGCTCGTGGGGTCGCCTGCTGGCAAAAATCGACTCCCGGTCGGCCGCGGAGGCGATACTCGAACACAAGGAGACGCTGGGCCACTACGAGCACAGCGTCTTCTACGTGCAAGCGTTCGTCGACAAGCCGGGCCGGGACATCCGCGTGCTGGCCTGTGACGGCGAGCCCGTCGCCGCGATGTGTCGCTCTGGCGAGCACTGGGTGACCAACGCCGCCAACGGGGCAAAAACCCAGGAGTTCGCGGTCGAGGACGACCTCGCTGCCCTCGTCGCGCAGGCGAGTGCGGCCGTCGGCGGCGGCCTGCTCGGTATCGACCTGATGGAGACCGGGACGGGCTACACCGTCCACGAAATCAACCACACCGTCGAGTTCAAGGCGTTGAACGACGCGGTGGCAGTCGACGTTCCCGGTGCGGTGGTCGACTGGCTCGAATCGACCGTCGAGACAGCCGCGGTTCCGGCGGGAGGTGACTGAGATGGGCTACACTGCGAGTGTCGTCGGCGCGAGCGGGTTCGCCGGCGGCGAGCTCTGTCGCCTGCTGGTCGAGCACCCGGCCGTCGAGTTGGTGCAGGCCACCAGCCGCAAGAAAGAAAACCGCACCCTCGGCCACGCCCACCCGAACCTCCGGGACGTGGACCTCCGGTTTTCGACTCCCGAGGACCTGGCGAGCGTCGACCTCCTGTTCGCGGCGACGCCTCACGGCGTCTCGATGGCGGAAATCGACCGCTTCCGGGACGCCGCCGGGACCGTGGTCGACCTCTCAGCGGATTTCAGACTCCCCGAGGTCGGGCTGTACGAGGAGTACTACGACGGCCACAGCCGCCCGGAACTGCTCGAATCCGCGGTGTACGGCCTGCCGGAACTCAACCGGGAGGCCCTGCCGGGTGCCGACCTCGTCGCTGCCGGGGGCTGTAACGCGACGGCCTCGATACTCGGATTGTTGCCTCTTGTTGTGGACATCCTCGACGGCGACGAACAGGTCGTCGTCGACGTGAAAGTCGGGTCGAGCGAGGGCGGCACGGGCGGCGGCGACGCCGCCTCTCACCCCGAGCGGTCCGGCGTCGTCCGGCCGTACGCACCGGCCGGCCACCGCCACGAGGCCGAGATTGCGGCCTATCTCGGCCTCGATGTGGCCTTCAGCGCACACGCCGTCGATATGGTTCGCGGGGCGTCTGCGACCTGTCACGTCTTCCCCGACGAGCCCGTCTCGGAGGCCGACCTCTGGCAGGCCTACCGCGAACGCTACGAGGACGAACCCTTCGTCGACCTCGTCGCGGGCGGGAGCGGCGTCTATCGCTACCCCGAACCCAAGTCGGTTGCCGGCACCAACCGCGCCGAGGTCGGGTTCGCGCTCGACCAATCGAGTGAACGCGTCGTCGTCATCTCGGCGCTAGATAACGTAATGAAAGGCGCGGCGGGTCAGGCCGTCCACGCCGCAAACGTCGCACTCGGCATCGAGGAGACGGCCGGACTCGACGCTCGGGGACTCCACCCGGTGGGTTCGCCATGACTGCACCGGGGCGGTGCTGTGACCTGTCTCGCTACTGGAGGTGGCTCGCGTGACCGTCGTCGTCAAGGTCGGCGGAGCCCGGGCAGTCGACCCGGCGGGCGCACTCGAGGACGTGGCCGAGCTGGTCGCAGACGGCCGGGATGTCGTCGTCACCCACGGCGGGTCGACGGCCGTCGACGACACGCTCGACGCGCTGGGTATGACTCCCGAGTACGTCGAGACGCCCGACGGCGTCGTCGGTCGGTTCACAGATACGGAGACGATGGAGGTCTTCGAGATGGTCCTTCCCGGCCTGGTGAACACGGAGCTGGTCGCCTCGCTCCGGTCGGCCGGTGTCGATGCGGTCGGTCTCTCGGGAGTCGACGGCGGCCTCCTCTCCGGGCCGCGCACCTCGGCCGTGCGCGTCCTCGACGACGGGAAACGGAAGATACGCCGGGGCGACCACGCCGGCCGCCTGGAGTCGGTCGATACCGACCTGCTCGACTTGCTGCTGGCAGACGGGTACACGCCGGTCGTCTGCCCGCCGATGGCGGGTGCCGACGACGGCGACGTGACGCCGGTCAACACGGACGCCGACGGCGTGGCGGCGGCGATTGCCGGCGCGCTCTCGGCGACTGTCGTTTTCCTGACCGACGTGCCCGGCGTCTTCGATAGCGAGGGAACCCTCATCGAGCGTGTCGAGACGCCGGCCGAATGGCGTACCGTAGAGACGGTCGCCGACGGTGGGATGGGCCGAAAGGTGATGGCTATCGAAGATGCACTCTCTGACGGTGCGCCGTCGGCGGTCATCGCCGACGCGGGTGCCGACCAGCCGGTGTGTAGTGCCCTCGACGGCGGCGGCACCCACGTCGCGCCGAGCGCAGTGACAGCTGACAGCGACGCTCCGGAGGTGGACGCGACATGAGTGATTTCGTCTACTCACAGAAGCCGATACAGATCGAATCGGGCGACGGCCTCGACCTCACCGACAGCGCGGGCACCGACTACCTGGATTTCGGCGCGAGCTACGCCTGCGTGCCGCTCGGTCACGGCCACGAGGCCGTGGGGGCCGCAGCCGTCGACCAGCTCTCGGCGCTCACCTACGTCCAGGCGTCCTATCCCGTCGCGGTCCGTGACCGGCTCTACGGGACGCTGGCCGGGGCCGCGCCGGACGGTATCGACAACGTCTGGCTCTGTAACTCCGGGACGGAAGCCGTCGAGGCGGCGCTCAAGTTCGCCCGCGCGGCGACGGGCAACACGAAAATCGTCTCGACGATGCAGGCGTTCCACGGGCGGACGATGGGCGCGCTCGCGACGACCTGGAAGTCGACGTACAAATCGCCCTACGAGCCGCTGATGCCGGGTGTCGAGTTCGTGCCGTACAACGACAGCGAGGCCATTACCGAGGCTGTCGACGACGACACCGCGGCGGTCATCCTCGAACCCATCCAGGGGGAAGGTGGCATCAACCCCGCCTCGGCCGAGTTCATGACGGCCGCACGCGAGGCAACTGAGGAGGCGGGCGCGGCGCTGGTCTGTGACGAGATACAGACCGGGCTCGGCCGGACCGGCGAGCTGTGGGCCTGCGAGCGTGCCGGCGTCGTCCCCGACATGGTGACGAGCGCGAAAGGCCTGGCAAACGGCCTCCCGATTGGGGCGACGCTGTGTCGGGACTGGATTGCCGAGGGGTACGGCGACCACGCTTCGACCTTCGGCGGCAACCCCGTCGTCGCCGCCGCGGCCGAGGCGACCGTCTCGGCGCTCCAAGAAGAGTCGATTCCGGCACACGCCGACGAGATGGGAACGTACCTGCGCGAGGCACTCGAAGCCGAACTCGGGGACAGCGTCCGGGACATCCGCGGCGACGGGCTGATGGTCGGCGTCGAGGTGAAAGGCAACGCCGGTGCCGTCGCCCGCGAGCTGGCGATGGACCACCGGGTGCTCGTGTTGACCGCGGGCCGGACCGTCGTTCGCCTCCTCCCGCCGCTTGTCGCGACCGAGGCCGAGATAGACCGGGCCGTCGACGCGCTCGGGACGGTGGTAGGATGACCGCAGCGATGGAGACAGCCGTTCGCGACCTGCTCGTCGAACTCTGTGAGACGCCGTCTGTGAGCGGCGACGAAGCGGCGTGCGCACAGCGCCTCCTCGCGTTTTTCGAGGAACACGGCCGCGAGGCCTGGACCGACGAGGTCGGCAACGTCCACGCGCCCGCAGACGACGGCGCGTTGCTCACCTCGCATCTCGACACCGTCCCCGGCGAGATTCCCGTCCGCGTCGAGCCGACCGAGGCGGGCGAGCCGGCGCTGTGGGGCCGTGGGAGCGTCGACGCGAAGGGCTCGCTGGCCGCGATGGCCGTCGCCGCCGTCGAGACCGGCGCGAGCTTTCTGGGCGTCGTCGGCGAGGAGACCGACTCGCGGGGGGCACGCCACGCGGTCAAGACCCGCGAGGCACCCGAGGCGGTCATCAACGGCGAGCCCTCGGGCTGGGACGCCGTCGCGCTGGGCTATCGCGGTATCCTGACCGCGACCTACGAGACCGAGACGGACTCGGCACACGCGGCCGGCCCGTCGAGCAACGCAATCGAGGCGGCGCTGGCGTGGTACGACCGCATCGAGGCGGCGCTCGCCTCGTCCGACGGCGAGACATTCGACCGCGTGACCTGCAAGCCGTTGGCCGTCGACGGCGGGCCGACCGACGACGGGATGGCGGTCGCGGCGACGATGGAGGTGGAGGTCCGGATTCCGCCCGGCAACTCCGTCGCCGACATCCGCGAGCGCGTCCGCGCCGAGACGACGACTGGGAATGTCAGCTTCTCTGACGGTATCGAGCCGGTTATGGCGAGCCCGCGGACGCCGGTCGCCCGGGCCTTTCGCGTCGCTATCCGCGAGGCGGGCGGCGAGCCGTGCCTGCTCCGCAAGACCGGAACCAGCGACATGAACGTCTTCGCGGCGGCGTGGGAGTGTCCGATGGTTACCTACGGGCCGGGTGACTCGGCACTCGACCACGCGCCGAACGAACACCTCCTCTTGTCCGAACTGGACAGGGCACGCGACGTACTGACGACAGCGACCGAACAGCTACTGAACCCATGAGTCTGGCAAATTCCACGATGAACGACCCACAGAGCGACGAGCACCGCAATCTGGTCACTATCGACGACCTCACGCCCGAGGCGCTGGGGGCGATTCTCGACGGTGCCGCCACGCGAAAGGCGGCCGCGCCGGCCGAGCGAGACCGGCCGCTTGCGGGCCAGACGATGGCGATGCTGTTCGAGAAGCCCTCGACGCGTACTCGCGTCTCCTTCGAGACGGGGATGACACAGCTCGGCGGCCACGCCATCTTCCTCGGTCCGGAGGACATCCACCTCGGGCACGGGGAGCCAATCCGTGACACCGCCCGGGCGCTGTCGGGCTACGTGGATTTCATCATCGCCCGCGTGTTCGCCCACGACGACGTACTCGACCTCGCCGAGTACGCGAGCGTGCCGGTCATCAACGCGTTGACCGACGACGCCCATCCCTGCCAGACGCTCGCGGACCTGCTGACGATTCGCGAGCAGTTCGGCGGCTTCGACGCCAGCGTCGCCTGGGTCGGGGACGGGAACAACGTCTGTCAGTCCTTCGCCCTCGGCGCGGCGATGACGGGACTGGACCTGACGATTGCCACCCCCGAGGGGTACGGAATCGACGACGACGTGCGCGAGCGGGCGGCGGCGCTGGGCGAGGCCCCGACCGAGACGAACGACCCAGCGGCCGCCGTCGAGGACGCCGACCTCGTCTACACCGACGTGTGGGTCAGCATGGGCCAGGGCGACGAGCGCGGCCAGCGTCTCGACGATTTCGCGGGCTTTCAGGTGACTCCCTCGCTTGTCGGCGACCGCCCGGTGATGCACTGTCTGCCGGCCCATCGCGGCGAGGAGATTACCGACGAAGCCCTCGAAAGCGAGACCGCCATCGTCTGGAAACAGGCCGAGAACCGCCTGCACGCCCAGAACGGGCTGTTGGCCTGGCTGGCGGAGTGAGGTAGTTCCACAGGCTTCAAGCGCTGGCCCACGTAGAGACGGGTAATGACGCTCCGAGTGACGAATTCGCTCACCGGCGAACGCGAGGCGTTCGAGCCACAGGACCCCGACTCCGTCTTGCTGTATTACTGTGGCCTGACGACCTCGGACCCGGCCCATCTCGGCCACGCCCGCGGGTGGGTCCACGTCGACGTGATGCACCGCTGGCTGGAGTGGCTCGGGTACGACGTTCGCCACGTCGAGAACTTCACCGACGTGAACGAGAAAATCGTCGCCCGGGTCGGCGAGAATGGCGACGACGAACGCGAGGTCGCCCGGTCGTACATCGAAGACATCATCCGGGACATGCGCGCGCTGAACCTCCGCCGGGCGGAGGTCTACCCCCGCGTCTCCGAGCACGTCCCCGAGATTATCGACCTCGTCGAGCAACTGGTCGAGGCCGGCTACGCCTACGAGTCGAACGGCTCGGTCTACTTCGACGTGACCGCCTTCGATGAGTACGGTAAGCTCTCGAACCAGGACCCCGCGGAGATGGAGGCCCAGGGCACCGACGCCGAGCGAGCCGAGAAGCGCAACCCGGCGGATTTCGCGCTCTGGAAGGCCGACGGAGTCGACCCCGACGAAATCGCCGGTCACCAACACGAGGGGGCGGCCGACCCCGAGACGGCCGCCGCGGCCGCACAGACCTGGGACTCGCCGTGGGGCGAGGGGCGACCGGGCTGGCACATCGAGTGCTCTGCCATGTCGATGACCCATCTCGACGACACAATCGACATCCACGTCGGCGGGCAGGACCTCGTCTTCCCTCACCACGAAAACGAAATCGCCCAGAGCGAGGCTGCCACCGGCGAGACGTTCGCTCGCTACTGGCTGCACGTCCGCCTGCTCGATGCCCCCGACGACGAGAAGATGTCCTCCTCGCTGGGCAACTTCGAGACCGTCGCCGAGGCAATCGAGGCGTACGGGCCGAACGTCGTCCGGACGTTCCTGCTGTCGACGGCATACCACAGTCCGGCGACCTACAGCAGCAACACTATCGAGGAGGCAATCGAGCGCTGGGAGCGGCTCGAACGCGGCTACGAACGAGCCGTCGAGACCGCCGACTCCGTCGACGCGACCACGACCGTCACCGACGACCAGCTCAGCGCGGCCGTCGACGCCGCCCGCGAGGGCTTCGAGACGGCGATGAACGACGACTTCAACACCCGGAAGGCGACCGCACGATTGCTCGAACTCGTGGGCGCCGTTCACGCTCACGTCGACGGACACGCGGCATACGACTACCAGAACCTGCGGCGCGCTATCGAGACATTCGAGGAGTTCGGAGGCGGCGTCCTGGGGCTTGCCCTTGGCGAGGCGACTGACGAGGGAACCGTCTCAGTCGCCGACGACCTCGTCGAACTGGTTCTCAACGTGCGCGAACAGGAGCGCGACGACGGCAACTACGAGCGCGCCGACGCCCTGCGTGACGAACTCGACGCGCTGGGCATTGAGGTCCAGGACACCGGCGACGGGACCGAGTACCGCCTCCCCTAGCGGAATCCGCCGCTCATCGGTGAGCGACGGCCCGTCCCCTGGCGCTGGCTTGCCAGCCCGTCGAAGTCGACGTTATCGAACTCCTCGGGACGCGTGCCGTCACTGGCGTAGAGATACAGCGTCGTCTTTACCACGCCCTGGAGTGTCTGTGCGATCAAAAACGACAGTAGTGCGCCGACAAACAACAGTCCAATGCCGGTGAGAGCGAATCCAGCGTCGAACAAGTAGATGCCGGGGAGAGCAAACGGGAGCGCCACGACGGCCGAGACGACGTTGATACCGAGGAGGCTAATCGGCGTCTCACCCCAGGTCTGTTTGAACGTGCCGGCGCTGCGCGTGAACATCTCTTTCGTCGAGACGCGCTCGAAGACGATGACGGGAACGACGAAAAACGTCATCAGCGTCCAGGCGACCCCAAAGACGGCACCGACGAGGCGCCCGAGTCGTGAGTCCGAGTTCTCGATAGCGTTGATGAGGATGCCGACAGTCGCGCTGATGAGCGACCAAACCAACAGCGACCCTTTCACCTCCCAGGCCGCGGCCATCCCTTCCCGGAGCGAAGCGTCGCTGCCGGCGAGGACCTCGCGCGTCTGGTGGACCATCGCAGCGGCGAAAAACGACGAGACGAACGTCAGCACGAGATAGGTCACGAACAGACCGACGAGAGCGAGAGCGTCCAGGCTGGCCGCCAGCAGGCCGAACGTCACGCCGAGAAACACCACGAGAAAACCAAGCCCGGCCAGACCACTGACTGCCGGGAAAAGAAACAGTTCCGGATTGTGCCGCATGACGAGCAGGCTGTCCTTGGTCAGGACGAACCCTGTTTTGAGACGCCGGAGAAGTTGCATGCACGAGAGTGTATCCCGCTTCGTATATAAACCCGGGGCAGGTTTCCGGCTCTGAGAGGCGTGCGTCCATGCACACGAACATGGCGACTGTCAGCTGGCGCAGCGATGACAGCAATGTGTAACTACCACAATATAGAAACAATCACAAAATAAGGAGAATAAAACGAACATTCATTCAATAAAATGCGGTTGTAAAAGTAGATATTGGACGATACCAGTCACTCACATCGTCACATTTATTCGAGTAAATCCGTCTAACATAGATATGGATTCTATCGGGATAAGTACGTATTCCGACTGCGTAACTGACCATATCATCGGGGCATCAGCACAGCAGTGGCGTATCAGAAGCGCAAACAGCGCGTTTCTCGTTGCGGTTATCGACACACTACAAGAAGCCGAGGACAACGAGACGACCGTCGAATGGCTCTGTGACTCCGCGACGCTCAAGCAACTCGAAAAAGACTTTCTCGTCGCCACGAAGGCGAGCGAATTGGCTGCAGACGGTCAACTGTCGATACGGTCGGGGACCGACGAAGCGGGGACCACGCCGACGTTGCTGGTGAGTCCCGAGAAAGCAGTCTCGCTGCTTCCGCTGTCGGGCGAGGAAGTGGTCCAGACCGAGATTGTCGACGAGGAGATTGTCAGCCGGCTGTGGGAGACATACGACACCGAGTGGGAGATGGGGATTCCCGAATCCGTCGACACGCCGCCGTACTCGCGGCTGCTGACGCTGGCTGAACACAAACTGGGGACGAACGTCAGCGAGGACCTCGACGACGCGTACGCCGCGGTCGGGACTCGGGCGCCGGACAACAGGCCTGAGCCGGTGACTGTCGGCCTGCTGGTCGGGGCGAAACATGACTTGCTGTTACGCGATGTCGTCGAGTGGGCCGAGACCACGACGCTCGCGACCCAGGGCACGGTCTCGAAGCTGAAACAGCAACTCGAAGATGTCGGCGTCGTGGCGACCGAAAGCGAGAACATCGGTGTCGGACGGCCGCGCCAGCGACTCACGCTTGCCGACGACACCTTCGAATCGCTGTCGGCTGGTGAACTCGTCGCGAACGTACAGAGCGTTCTCGTCTGAGGACGGGCACCCGTACGCTGCAGGCAGCGCCCTGCCGTTTCAGGGGCCGTGGCCAGCATATCTGTTGACACGCGGTATGTATCTGGCCGACGGGCTGGACCGTCGGTTCTGCCGCCAGGATACGTTTTTTCGATAGCGTGACTCGACTGCAGAGAGTCGTTTTCGATACGCGAGAAGAGGTCAATCGAATAGTCGCGACAGTTCGTCCCTGACCTGCACAAAATTTTGACGCCTCTAAATAATAGATTTGAGTCCAAAAATTGAAGTATTAGCTCTTGCGAATAGCAGGTAATGAAACACAATTCAATCGACGAGCGGTGGTCTCCGACACTGAGTCGGCGCCAGCTGGTCGCGGCTGCCGGCGGCGCGGTCGCGGGGTCGCTTGCTGGCTGTGTCGGTGACGACGACGGCGACGGCCGGGTCGCGGCAGACGACGGCGCGACCGTCGTCGCATCGTTCTTTACGTTCTACGATTTTGGACGGAAAGTCGCGGACGGAACACCGGTTACAGTCGAGAATCTCGTTCCGACGGGACTCCACGGCCACGGTTGGGACCCGGACCCATCGATTACGCGACGGATTATCGACGCAGACGCGTTCATCACCGTCGGCCCGGGCTTTCAGCCCTGGGCAGACCGGGCACTCAGGACGGTCCGCGACGACGACGCCGGCACCAGCGAAATCAACGCCCGCGAAGATATCGACCTCCTCGGCCTCGCGGCCAGTCTCGACCCCGAGGAGGAGGGAGTCGGTGACAGCCAGGGGAAAGACCCCCACTTCTGGCTCGACCCACACCGTGCGAAGGCGGCCGTCGACAACATCGTCGAGGGACTGGTGGCAGTCGCACCCGAGCACGAGTCTACTCTCCGGTCGAACGCCGAGGACGTGCGCGCTGAACTAGACGACATCGACGACGAATGGGCCGAAATATTCGACAGCGCCGACAGAGATGTCGTCTTTCTGGCCGCTCACAACGCATTCCAGTACGTCGGCGAGCGCTACGGTGCGACGATACAGCCACTCGTCGCGAACCTAGCGGCCGGCAACGATGTGCCCCCGAAAGCCAGACAGCGCGCACAGGAGACGATTGCCGACTACGATATCGAGTACATCGGCGCGGCCGTCTTCGAGCCGCGACAGCCGGCCAGACAGCTCCGGGACGAGACAGACGTGACGGCGTACTACCCCGTGACGCCGTACGCCGGGACCACAGAGGAGTGGGTCGAGCGCGGCTGGGGCTACGTCGAGATTGCGAGAAATATCAACATGCCGACGTTCGAAATCGTACTCGGCGTCGACGAGCCGTCGACGGAATTTGCCGAAAACTGGCGAAACTTCGACTGATGACAGCGACACAGACACTCATCGAACTGGAGGACGTGACGTTCGGGTACACCGCAAGCTCCGTCTTGACCGATATCTCGCTGGACGTCGAGAGCGGCGAGTACGTCGGCATCATCGGCCCAAACGGCTCAGGAAAGAGTACGCTGATGCAGCTCATGCTCGGCTTGCATACCCCCGACAGTGGAACGGTACGGCTGTTCGGCCAGTCGCCGCGAGCATTCGTCGAGCGCGAGCGGGTCGGCTACGTCGCACAGGACGTGACCGAGAATACCAAAGAGATGCCGATAACCGTCTTCGAGGTCGTTCTCATGGGGCGGTTTCCACATGCCGGCTTCGGCCGGCTGACCGAGGCCGACAGAGACCACGCCCGCGAGGCGCTCCGGACAGTGGGCATCGAACACCTCGCCGACAGGCGCATCACGAAGCTCTCTGGCGGGCAGCGCCAGCGCGCCTACATCGCGCGAGCGCTCGCGGGCGAGGCCGACCTGCTGGTGCTCGACGAGCCGACCGTCGGCGTCGACGCCGAGTCTGTCGAAGCGTTTTTCGACCTGCTCGATGGGCTCAACGACGACGGGATGACCGTGTTGCTCGTCGAACACGACATCGGCGCGGTCCTCGAACACGCCGACCGAGTGGTCTGTCTCAACCGCCAACTGTACTTCGATGGTCCGCCAGAGCGGTTCGTCGAAACCGACGCACTCGACAAGGCATACGGTACCAACATCAGGCGCGGCGAGGAGGTGACGCTTGCATGACCGGCATCGTCGGGCTTCCCTACGCCGGGGTGGAGTGGCTCCTCGAACGCTGGAGCGACTTGCTCGGTGCGGTCGGCGAAGAACTCGGCATCAAGATGCTCCAGTACGGGTTCATGCACCGGGCTTTTCTGGTCGGGATGCTCATCGCGGTGATGGCGCCGCTCATCGGTACCTTCCTCGTCCACCGCCAGCTCGCACTCATCGGCGACGCCCTCGCACATACTGCCTTTGCCGGTGTCGCCGTCGGGCTGTTCGTCAACTCGGTTCTCGGAACGGGTGTCTCCCCGTATCTGACGGCCGTCGTCGTCGGGATGCTCGCGGCGCTGGCTATCGAACTCATCTCGGAGGTGACAGACGCATACAACGACGTGTCGATGGCGATTGTCCTTTCGACTGGGTTCGCGCTCGGGTCGGTGCTCATCAGCATCAACGCCGGTGGGCTCGCTGTCGGTGTCAATCAGTACCTTTTCGGAAACCTCTCGACGGTCACCAGCCAGAGCGCTATCCTCCTCGTCGGACTGTTCGTCGTCATCTCGCTGGTGGTCGGTATCACATACAAGCAGTTGCTCTATGTCACCTTCGACGAAACTGCCGCACGCGTCGCCGGCATCAACGTCCGCTGGTACAACCGTATCATGGTCATGCTGACGGCGCTCGTGGTCGTAGGCGCGATGCAGATTATGGGCGTCATCCTCGTTGCCGCGATGCTCGTCGTTCCGGTCGCAGGAGCCACCCAACTCGCCCGGAGCTTTCGGGAGGCACTACTCGCCTCTGTCGTCCTCGCAGAACTCGCGGTCCTCATGGGGATTACACTCTCGTATCAGTACAACGCGACCGCCGGCGGCACAATCGTCCTCGTCGCAGTCGGCATCTACGTCGTCGCCGTGTTACTCGGCAAACTCCAGTCCAGACGAGCAACAGTCGAGGACCCGGCCGAGCAAGCAGCGGACTAGGCGGTCACACGAGTGGCTCGCTCTCGCCGTAGACCGCGAGCACGGCAGCAGTCGTATACTGCTCTGTCGGCCCGGCGGTGACGATGTGGGTCTCGATGTCGGCGTCGATGTCGCGCAGTGCACAGCCGTGTTCGATACCCTGAGAGAGTCGGTCGCGGACCGACGCCGGGTCGGTTCCGTCTGCCTCGTAGAAGATACCCGACCCGTCGTCGGTCTGTGCCCACGCGAGCCCGGCGGCTGCACGGGTGTCGGGCGGACTCGTCTGCCGTGCTAACACGACATTGAGCGCGTTACCCGTCGCACCCAACTCCGGCGCGGTCCCGCTGGACTCGACGGGCACGGACGCAGGAATAACCGACGAGAGTTCACGGAGGTTGTACTGGTGGACGTTTGCCGCCGCCAGCGCCTCGTCGAACGACGCCTTCTGCGTGCCGGCGGTGCCAGTCCCCCAGACGATACGAATCATGCTCGAAGGGCTCGTTGCGACGGACAAGAGCATTGTGTCTCGTCGTCTGGCTCGCATCTCACGCTGGTTCTGTATAGCAGCAAGCGATATATTATATATAGTGGGGCGTTACCCCGGCGACATTCCGGAGTACAGATACTATCTACCAGCTACGCAACCGGCCGGCGGACGACAACAGGAGAAACCACCCGAGCTAGACATAAGACGCGCCGGTTGTGAGCGAATTGAGCGACGCGAGGACGGCAAGCGGTAGTGAGTATTGCGAGTCGTTACGGCCGTAGCAACAGACGCATTTCACACGATGTGACACGGCCAGTCATGTGACATGGTCACGAGACGTACCGCAACAATCACCACGACCGAATTCGTATTTCGTCGAATCGCCACCACGCCGACCAGAGGGTAGACCACTGGTCGCGCAGTCCCCGCTGCGCGCGCGAGGACCGAGCTCTGTCGCGGGGTGTGTCGTCTCGTATCTACGCCGTCAGCGACGAATCCGCGACGACAGCGCGTTTCGTGCCCCGAGAGACGCGAATCAGTTGGTGAGCTTGAACCCATAGATACCGATTGTGGCGATTGATAAATTATTTATCGCGATATAGAATGCGGCTGGTCGACCTGAAGTACACCCGGAACGACAGCACGGCCGCTGCCCTCTGTTTATATATCAGACAGGCGTCGTCTCACCGTCAGACGGGCGGCATATCCGGTTTCCTTCTTGTGGTTTTGATTCTGATACGGTCATTAGGTTTTAAGTATCCCGAGGGCAACCCTACGGTTGCAGTCGCGACTGCATGTCACACGTTCCGCTTTCTTTCCGGTCCCGATACCACTAACACGCACCGACGCAAACGGGCAGGATATGCTTGAGTTAGCTGATGTTCTCGCGGCACAGGACCGGGTGGCCGAAACCTCTCGGGACACGCCGCTCGTCTACTCGAACACCTTCTCGGACATGACAGGTGCAGACGTCCACCTAAAACAGGAGATGCTCCAGCGAACTGGGTCGTTCAAGATTCGCGGCGCGACAAACCGGATTGCAACCCTTCCCGAGTCAGACCGGGAGCCAGGTGTCGTGACCGCGAGCGCGGGCAACCACGCTCAAGGTGTTGCTCTCGCAGCGTCCCGGATGGGAGTCGACTCGAAGGTGGTGATGCCAGAGGGTGCCCCGATTTCGAAGATACAGGCGACCGAGGATTACGGCGCAGAGGTGATTCTCCACGGCGTCGACTACGATGCCGCTGCCGAACACGCCCGCAAACTCGAACGCGAGGAGGGGCGGTACTACCTGCCTGCCTTCGACGACTGGGAGGTGATGGCCGGCCAGGGGACCATCGGTCTCGAAATCTACGAGGAACTGCCTGAGGTCGACACTGTGGTCGTTCCTATCGGTGGTGGCGGCCTCATCTCCGGCGTTGCGACGGCGCTCAAGGGAAAAAACTCCGACGTTCGCGTTGTCGGCGTCCAGGCCGAGGGTGCATCGAGTGTCGCGCCCTCGCTCGATAAGGGCGAGCGCATCGAGTTAGACAGTGTCGAGACGATTGCAGACGGTATCGCGACTCGGACGACCGGCAAGAAGACCTACCAGGTCATCGAAGAGCGCGTTGACGAGGTCGTGACGGTCTCGGACGCCGAGATTGCCGTCGCTGTGACGACGCTGCTCGAACGAAGCAAGACACTCACCGAGGGAGCCGGCGCGGTTGGACTCGCCGCACTGCTCGCTGATACCTTCGAGTACGACGAGGGTGAGACCATTGTCCCGACGCTGTGTGGCGGTAATATCGACATGAACATGCTCACGACGGTCATCATGCGCGGTCTGGTCGAGACCGGCCGCTACCTCCGTATCCGGACCGTTCTTCCGGACCGGCCGGGAGCGCTCGACGGATTGCTTGATATCGTCTCCGGGAAGGAGGCCAACATCTACGCTATCAAGCATGACCGCACGTCCCGTGATATCTCGATGTCCTCGACAGAGGTGGAAATCGACCTCGAAATGCGCGGTGACGACCACGTCACGGAGGTTCTCGAGGCACTGGAGAGTGCAGGCTACGAAATCGAAGTGCTGGAAGGCGGTGAGGACGCCGGAACCAATATGTTACCCTAATCAGGCGACCGTCGCTTCGAGTTCATCGCGCTCGTCAAGTTCCGCGAGCACGTCGCTACCGCCGACAAACTCGCCGTCGACGAACGTCTGTGGAATCGTCTCCCAGCCGCTGCGCTCCTCGAGAGCGGCCCGGAACTCGTCGAGAGAGTCCAGTACATCGACGACCTCGAAGTCGTCGCGGTACTGGCCGACCAGCCGCAGCGCGCGGTCGGAGTACCCACACTGTGGCATGTGTTTCGTGCCCTTGATAAACAGGACGACGTCGTTGTCTTCGATAGCTGTCTCGACGGTCTCCTCGACTTCTTCCTGGGGAAGACTCTGGTTGGGGTCGAAGGTCATCAGCCACTGTTAGTGGCGGAACACAAAAAGGGCTTCTGGACAGCGTCTCCGACGGCTACAGCGGCAACTCCCCACGGGCGTACGAAACGGCGAGTTCGAGGCTCGCGTCGGCGCGACGGTCGAGTAGGTCGAATCGCTCTGGAGTGAGCAACACGTCTGGCTCCAGAACGGCACCGTCTTCGGCCGGCTGAAAGACGTGATAGCGGTTAGAAAGCCGAACCTCGAGCCCAGTGTTCGGGAGTTCCGCAAGCACCGTATCCCGTGGCCCATTCGGTGACTGGCTGGAGGGGACACCCACGATGTCGGCCCCGAGATGCGAGAGGAGCATCGGTATCTCCATGCCAGCCGAAAACGTCTCGGGGCCAGTCACCACAACCACAGAGTCGGGGCAGTACCGCGCCTCGTGTTCCCCGCTCTCTACTTCCGCGCTGAAGGTCGGGCTCAGCTGTGAGAGCTGTGTCCGGATCTCCTCGACGCGCTGGTCCGTCCCGGCGAAGTACGTCGAGAAATCGTACCCCGTCGCGCCGTCGCTGTCGGCGTCGTGACCGAACTCGCCGAGTTGGTCCTGTGAGAGGGGCGAAACTCGCGCGGCATCGTACTGGTTCTCGGCGGCCGTCGCGATGCCGTCCCAGCCATAGAGGACGTAGATGAGGAGGTACGGGAGCAAGGACATGCCGCCGGTGTTGTGTCGCGTATCGACGACGAGTGTTTCTGTCTCCGCGTCGGCCATCTCCGTGACCAGCGTGGTCAGTCGCTCCGTCGCCGACGGGAGGTCGGCTACCTGCTCGTCGTGGCTCTCGGGAACGGGGTCGCCGACGAGTCGGCGGTATGTCTCCTCAGTGTCATAGATGTCTTCGGCTGGTCCACCGGGTGCCGCAGCAACTTCGTGGACCTCCCGGTGGGAGGCACAATCAGGTAATGTGAGCAACACCGTATCCTCGTCGAGGAACGTGTAGGCGGGTTCGCCGGCGGTCGAGGGTTGGTCGACGGCCTGTTCAAGCGTGGCCACTGGCGTTTCAGCAGCGACTGGCTCCAGCGTCACCGTCCGGGCGGTTCCGTCTGGACAGTCGACGGTAGCTGACGGCTCTATCGTCGACGAGTCGAGTAGTTGCTGAAGCCGTTCCTGGTCTGACGCGAGCGTACGACCGAGATAGTTCAGGTCGCCGTACCGGTTGTCGGCGCTCTCGAGCCGCGAGTGTCGTCGTCGAAGCTCTGGGACCTCGATATCCCCGACGGACAACAGCCGGCCGCCGAGCAGTTCGGCGTCCTCACTGTAGACCTCCGAGACGTAGAGTTGGTCGCCGACGACGCGAAACCCGAGCGGGAGTCGCTCCTCGCTGTCCGAATCCAGAGACGCCGGCGCTAACACCGTCGTGTGTCCGTCACGGAGTGCAGCGGCAAAGCTCTGTACTCGGTAGTAGAACGATTCGAGGGATTCGCCTTCCTCAGGAATCTCGCGAACCAGTTCTTCCAGTGTGCGGTAGTACGCGACCCGGTTCCTGTGACCTGTAAAGGGCGAGGGATGGCTGTCGGCGAGCGTCTGAGCGAGGAATCGCGCATCGTCCGCGAGTTCCTCTCGAGAGTACGCACCGGTCGGTGACTCTGTCATGTGTCACCAGTTCTGAACGTCGGTGTAAGTAGCTTTGGTGAACAGATATTCGGTACGCAAAGTATCACTCACAACGCGTGACAGCCAGTTCGAGTCGTCTGTGACTTACGCGTCGTGCTGTTCGGGCGTGTAAGTCTTCAATTCCAGGGCGTGAATCTCGTCGGTCATATACTCCTCTAACGCATCGTAGACCATCTCGTGTTGGTCGACGAGCGTCTCTCCCTCGAAGGCCGGCGAGACGACCCTCGCCGCGAGGTGGTCGTCGTCCTCGGGGCCGCGTGGCTGTGTCACCGTCGCCTCGGCGTCGTCGATTTCGCGCTCGATTCGGGTCTCGATGTCGGATAGGTCGATGTTCATACATGGACTCTGGGGGTGCACTCTCAAAAGTTGCCTGTTGGGCGACGACTATTTTCCGCTCGTCTCTGTAAGTGCCGGCATGGTCTTCGCTGGAACACCTGGGGGCGTCTATCGCGTCGCCGAACAGTCCGGACGCACCGAACGAGTCTTCGATGCATCGGTCAGACAGCTACAGACAGACGGCGACGCAGTGCTCGCGGCGACAGATGCGGGCGTGGTTCGATCGAGCGACGGTGGTGAGAGCTGGGTCAACCTCGGACTGACAGACGTGCACGCACTCTGTTGTACTCCCGACGCCATCTACGCCGGCGGTCGACCGGCCGCGCTGTACCGCTCTGTGGACGACGGCAGAACCTGGACACGACACGCGCAGTTCCAGCGGGTCGCCGACGGGGCCGACTGGCCGACGAATCCTCACCGAGAGGAGGCCTGGGTCCGGACCGTCGCCGCGAGCGAGGGCGGGGCGGTGCTTCTCGTGGGCATCGAAGTCGGGGGGTTCCTCGCAAGCACTGACGGGGGCGACTCCTGGCAGCAGTTCGACGCCGTCCCCGACGACGTGCACGACGCCGTCCCGGTTTCGAGCGAGCGGTGGGTCCTCAGTTGTGGAGTCGGCGGCCCCGAAAAGCGGGGCGGGGTCTTCGAGACGACCGACGGCGGCGAGACCTGGACTGAGCGTGACCTCGGCCCCTACGAGTACGTCCGTGCGTCCTGTTATCAGGGCCAGCTCTACACTGCGGGCAACCGGAGTGCGCCGCCGTGGAGGCCACCGGAAGCCGGGCTGTTCGTCGAACACGACGGGAAACTCGACCGCGTGAGTTACCCCGGCGAACCGGAGTCGTTTGTCATTTCGTGGGCGACCAGCGGCGAAGCCGTGTTCGCAGGGACCAACGACGGTACAGTGCTCCGCGGCCACAGCAGACAGTGGGAACAACTCGGGACCGTTCCCGTCACAGCAGAGGCCCAGCGGGCCTGGGGTGTTCGGTCGCTGGCGGTGCCCGAGCCCTGACAGCCCCGGTGAGATATCGATGCACTAACCACGGATGCCTGTGGATGTGTGGGTATGAGCGACAGTACTGTCCTCGTCACTGGTGGTACCGGCTTCATCGGCTCGTATGTCGTCAAAGACCTGCTGGACCAGGGTCACGACGTGGTTGCCTACGACATCTCGACCGACACCGACATCCTCGAAGAACTCGGGGCCGCCGAGGAGACCGAAATCCGGCGGGGCGACATCGCCGACTCGACGGACGTGATTCGGGCCGTCAAAGAGACGGGGACGACCCACATCGTCCACCTGGCTGCACTGTTGACGACGACTGCCCGCGAGAACCCGCGGATGGCCGCCGACGTCAATATCACCGGCACGAACAACATCTTCGAGGCCGCGCGCACCCTCGACGACCAGGTCGAACGCGTCGCCTGGGCCTCCTCTGCCGCAGTGTACGCCCCGCCACACAACTACGACGCCGAGTGGATCGACGAAGAGCAACTCGTCTACCCCGACACCCTCTATGGCGCGACCAAGGAATACAACGAACACCAGGCCCGTATCTACGAAGAGGACTACGGTCTCGACCACGTCGCGCTGCGCCCGACGGTCGCCTACGGCCCTTACCGCGAGACGGGTGGCTCCGCGTTCCTGGCGAACATCATCGAAAAGCCCGCCCTCGGCGAGCCCTACAGCGTCGAGTACGGCGACCAAGCCATCGACTGGCAACACGTCGAGGACATCGCCCAGGCGTTCCGCAAGGGCGCGTTCACCCCCGAGTCCGAGCTGAGCCAGCGTGTGTACAACGTCCGTGGCGTGCTAGCGACGGTCCGAGAAGCCGCCGAAACTGTCGAGGACATCATGCCCGACGCCGACATCGAGGTCTCCGACGAGGGCGAGCTACCCTGGACCCAGAATCTCGATATGACCAAAGCACAGGACGACCTCGGCTACGACCCCGAGTACGACCTCGAAGCCGGCTTCCGCAAGTACATCAACGTCCTCCGGGAAGACGCCGGGATGGACCCGGTCTGAGGCCAGACAGAACGCTCAGCGGCGAGTCCTATTTTTCTATCTTCGCAGCTGTCGACAGAACGTAGCATAAAAACGCTACATGGTTACAACAGCGGTCAGTAGATGCGAGGAAGAGACCGGCCAGTGTACTGTGTTATTTAGAATATAGCAGAGATGATGTGAAAGACCCAGAGAGTAGATTCAGCAGTTGGTCGTCGTTGGTGTCACATCGCTCCGGGTGAACTGTCCGTCGAGAGACCTATTCAGTTAGTAAGATACGAGACTGTGAGATAGAGTACGTTCGTCGATTAAGTATATTTCAATCTAGATATGATTCGAAAGGCTGTTACCGAGCTGAAACATTCGACCGAATATTTTATCTACATATTTGGCAAACAGCGTGCATGGACCGGCGGACAGCAATCAAGACAACAGTAGCAAGTGCCTCACTAGCGGTGTGTGGGTGTCTCTCTGGTGGAACGTCTGAGACCGAAGACAACACACAGTCCGAAGAGACAAATCAGTCTTATAACAGGACAACGGTAACCGGTTCCAACGGTCCAGAGGGTGGTAGCAGTACAAATCAAGAAACGGGGAATATCACGATCAGTGTCGCAGCCGATGAAAAGACAGTAGAAAATTTCACCCAGCTTGAGTTGGGGATAGGGAAAGTCACTCTCAACAGTGAAGCCGACTCCAGTGAACACAGAATAGTAGATACTATCGATATATCAGGAGAACCTATCAAAGTAGTCAACGCAGAGCAGATAGCACCAGGAGAGTACAATCAACTTAGTCTCACAGCTAGTATCGGGAGACGAAAGTTAAAAAATGGAGACTCACCGTATATATCGGAGGGTAGCCTCAGCACTGCAGTCACCAATCTGAGGATAACAGCCGACTCGGAGGCCAAGCTAACAATCTTTTTCACTGTGTCCAAAGACGGAGACGGTGATTATAACCTGACAGTCCAGCGGGCCGAGGCAGACGACTGAAACGAGCAATTCTGACACGTCTCTGGAGGGTTACTCTGTGTCACTGTCTTCAATAAGAGCATGTACAGATAGAATTGCCAGAGAACGGGTTCATTCGGGTGTTCTCTGACACGCTGGTCGGCAGTCAAACACGAGACAGCCAAAGAATCCTGCGGACTCGTAAACCGCCGGTCTACCCGGAGTAGCCCGCGTACTCCATGAGCTGTTTGAACACGTCCGTGTCCATCACGGACTTGTAGACGACGCCGGTAATCATTCCGCCAGGGTAGAATGAGCCGTTCAGGACGTGATTGACCTTGTGACAGTGCATGAGATAGATACCGGGGTCAACGTCGGCCGTGAACTCAATCGTGTGTCGTTCGCCGGGCGCGATGTTCGTGACATCCATATCGTGTCGGGCGACCTCCGGAACGGGAGCGCCGTCTTTCTCGACGCGCTGGAAGCGGTGGTTGTGGAGGTGAATCGGGTGTGACATGTACCCGCCGTTGACGAGATGAACCCGGACCGTGTCGCCTTCCTCGACGATAATCGGCGACCCCTGTTCCGGGTGAAGCGTTCGGGGTGCACTCTTGCCGTTGACGGTGAACACGTCTGGGTTTCGCGATGTCGTGTCGAAGGTAAAGTCAGCTTCGCCGGCCCATTTCTTCGGGATGCGAGAGTCCCAGTCTTTGATTGTCATGAAGTGCTCGCGGTCGGCGGGCTCGTACCCCTCGGGGTCGACCCGGAGGATGCCGTACATCCCCATGTCGATGTGACGGTGGGTCTGGTAGTGGCAGTGATAGAGATGCGTGCCCGGGACGTTGGCCGGGATTTCGTACGTGTGTTTTTCTCCTGGCGGGACCTCGATGCCGGTCGTCGTCGGAACGCCGTCGTTCTCCCAGGTCTTCGTGACCCCGTGGAAGTGGATTGTATGCGGGTGGCGGCCGTCGGTGTTGTCGAGTGTCACCTCCATCGCGTTGCCCGCTGTCGTCCGGAGAATCGGGCCCGGAACGCTGGGGTCGTTATCGTCGGCCTGGAACGCCCAGACGCGCGGGAACTCGATGGGACCACCCATCGTGTCGTTGGGGTGGACTGCGTGTCGAGCAGGCAGCGTCCGCATCGTTACACTCCCGCCCTGCTCGTCGACGTTGATTACCTTCGGGGGACTGGTGTACGGGAGCGAGTCCGACTGGGACTGAGACTGCGTTTGGGTTTGCATCGGCGTCTCTGTCGGGTCGGACGAGCCGCCGCCGAGACACCCCGCCAGCGCCGAGATACTGGTCGCGCCGGTCGCTGCGAGAAATTCTCGTCGTGACACGCCAGTTCCGGGGGCGCCAATATGGTCTGTCATAGTACATGCGAGGCTTTGGAGTACGCGGGGATAAGCTGTCGACGGGTTATTACGCCGTAAGAAGCGCCCGTTAGCTTTTGTCAGTCGAGGCGTAGTGGACAGGTAACCACGTTGTCCCGAATATGTTCACAACCAGTCGTCGAAAATGAGTGACGGGAGCAGTCGCCCGGTCAGTGTGTCAGTTGCGAGCGCTCAGTCGGTTCCGACCGTCCAGCAGTCCTCGGAGAGCGTTCGGCCGGCGGCGTACCCCTGGTGTTTGCGCAGCAGGTGGTCGCTCGACAGCCGATAGGTCGCACGGTGGGAGGTTGCATCCGCGGGCTGGGGCGTCTCGTTTTCTCCCGGCGTCTCGGCGCGACCCTCGACGGCGAGCGCGACCCGGTAGCCGTCGCCGGTCTCCTCTACTGTCGTGACGCTGATGTCCGCGACGGCGTCGTAGCTGTCGTCGGTCGCCACGACGTAGGTCCGCTCGAACTCGGTTACGTAGTCGACAACGCGCTCGCTGGTCCGCGTTTCGGGAGGGTCGGGCAGTTCGTCGGTGTCGGGGGCTGTGTCACAGTTCGCTGATACCCATTCTGGGGTAGCGTCCGCGGTCGATTCGGTCGGGTCTGGCGTCGATGTCGGCGTCTCTGGAGGGTTAGAATTGCCGCCAAGACAGCCTGCGAGCGCCCCGCCTGCGAGGGTGGCCATGGTCGCGAGGAGCCGTCGACGATTCATACCACTGGCTACAGCCGTCATAAAAAAGTCAGTGATGACGAGTAAAGTCACTCTTTGACTGGGTCACTCCCGGAGCAAAACGTCCATGCTCCGTGTTACTGCTCGGTCGCGCTCGATGAGCTGCTGGTAGAGTCTCGCCAGTTCGTCTGCCTCAAGGCTTCGCTGTGTGTCTGTTCCGGCCGGTGTGACACTGGTGCCGATGCTGACGTACGTGACCTGTACCTGTGCAAGCGCGGCGTCGAGGGTGGCCGCAAGTCCCTGCGTAGCCGGCGCGACGGCACCCCATTCGACCTGTTCGGGCGCGGTTTTCTCGGCGTAGGTCGTGCCGCTGAATACGACAGTTCCGTCGGTCTCCCGGAGGTCTGGAAGCGCGGCCTGGACACAGGCGAGCGACCCCGCGACCCGGACGTCGAACATCGACCGGAGGCGCTCGACGCTTGCATCCTCGACCGGCCGGCCGCCGCCGGCGGTCGCGTTGAGAATAACTGCATCGAGTTGGCCGAGTTCCTCGCGCAGACGCTCGACACCAGCCTCGACCGCCGCCGTATCGGTGATATCGGTCGGGATTGCGACCGCGCCAGCACCGAGGTCGGCGGCGAGACCTTCGATAAGCGGTGCTGACCTGGCGAACAGACCAACGCCGTAGCCGGCGTCGTGTAGGTGGCGTGCTGTTGCCTCGCCGATTGTCTCGCCGACGTCCGCAATCAAGACGGTATCGCTCATACTGAGAGGGAGGGGAAACACGTACAAAAGCAATGTCTGAATCGCAGTTCAGGAAGCCCTGCGCTCCTGAAGCGACCTTTAGCGGCGACAGACCGCCAGCCAACTCACGGGTGGGACACTCCGGTGAGAGTAAACGTGCAGCGGATACTATGGCTTGCAAATCGTTCCTGTCACCGTACCGTCGGTCACAGATAGCCGACATAGCCCATGAGCGCGCTGAATAGCAGGACAATACCGCCGACGCCGTAGAGAGCCAGCCAGTATCCCCACCGGTAGCGGCGGGCGAGCGCCGCCGGGCCGAGGCGCGTGACAAGCAGTTGCCCGGTATCTGGCGGAGTGAGTGTCGGAGCGTCGCCTGGCGCGTCGGGTGCGGTCACTGTTCCGAAGACGGTGACTGTCTCACCGGGCTCAATCGCCGTTTCGACATACCGCCGTGCACCGTCGTGACGCATGATATCTACGACCGAGTGTTTCTCCGCAGGGTCGAGGCCAACTCGCCGCTCAAACTCGGCGATGTGCTCTGGCAACGAGTCGCCCGGGTTGTACTCGACATCGGTGCCGTGGTCCGTCGTTTCGAATCGCACCCTGTCGGTTGCGACGCTACGGTCCGTTATATCGCTGAGTCGTGTCCCCCGCAGGACCCCATCGACCTCGGTGTTCGTGTGAATCGTCGGGAGCGCAACTGCTGTCGCCTCGCCTTCCAGACGAGCGTCGCCAATCGTCGCTCCTCGCATTTTGTACGTCCACCCGTTGCTGGTGTTCATGTATTCCGAGACTTGCCAGGCGGTCACTGCGACGTCCTCACCAGAGAGAGGACTCGTCGTCTCACTATCTGTGTAGACAGGTGCTCTGACGAGCGCCGTTTCGCCGTGGCTGGCGGTATCTGGCGACTCGACGGTCGCTCGGGTGATTCGCTGATACCACTGTCGGCGACGGTACCCCTTATAGAAGTATACTGAGGCTGGGAGGCAGAGTACTAGACACGTTAGCACGGCGAAGATAGCACCGGTGACAAACCCACTACTGCTCACGAGTCTACCGTAGACCGTCGTGTTTATACTCGTTACAGGGTAGTTTCCGTCCCAGAAACGTCGACGAACTGGCGTCTCGAGCCAATACACACCACGCGTTGCTCGCGCGGCAACGGACTACGACAACGCAAGCGAATCCACCCGGCGAAGCGGTGTCGTTGACAGCCACCCCCGACAGCTGACAAACGGTCTCGAATCGTCACGTCGCCGTCGGTCGTCGCCAGTAATACCGTTCTCCACGGTAATACACGCAGTGTCAGCAGGGTTTCGTGCTGGTAGTACAGACAGCGAACGACGAAACTGCGGTATACACGCCGTCATAGACGGTGCGATTACGCGACTTTCTCCGCGCCGTCCCACTCCGCGGAGTTATCGCGTGGCTCGTAGCCGAGTACGTCCTTGGCGCGTTCGAGCGAGTAGTACTTCCGGTCGTTGTCGGAGAAGAATACGGCGGGCTTGCCGGGTCTGACGCCGCTGTACGGCTGGTTCGGAGAATCACAATGAACGCCCGAACCGACGCCTCGAACTCGCATGGACAGCGCCTCGAACCACTCGCACCGGCCCGTGCAAAATCCCTCTATCTCAAGTCACGAAAAGACGAACTTGCGGAGCGGTCGCTCGAACTCCATGACAAGCACGTCGGGTCGTTTGTCGAGTTCTGTGACGAGAACGGTATCGACAACATGAACGACGTGACCGCTCGAACGGTCAACGAATATCGCCTCGAAATTGGGGAAGATTACCAGCAGTCCACCATGAGTATCTACCTTTCGACCGTCCGCCAATTCGTTCGGCTTTGTGAGGGGATGAACGCGGTCGCGCCAAACGTCTCCGAGCGGATTGTGTTGCCTGACCGCGACCGGAATGCCTGTACAGAAGCACTCGAAGCCGACGACGCGAGACCAATCCTCTCGTACCTTCGGAAGTACCACTACGCGAGTCGTACCCACGCGCTCATGGCTTTGCTTTGGCACACCGGAATCAGGACGGGCACCGCTCGTGGACTTGACGTAGAAGACCTTGACGCCGAGCGTGACCGGCTCCGCATACGGCACCGACCAGAAACCGATACGCCACTCAAGAACGGCGAGAACGCGGAGCGCTACATCGCGCTCTCCGAAGAGGTATCAGATGTGCTGGCGGCCTACGTCGAGGAACACAGGCACCACGTAACGGATGATTACGGGCGAAAGCCACTGTTCACGACGAAGAGAGGGCGACCAGCGAAGAACTCCATACGACGGAACATCTACGCCGCCACGCGTCCATGTGCGGTTGGCCAGGACTGCCCCCACGGTCGGGAACCGAAGACGTGCGAAGCGGCACAACGGACGAACGACGCTTGTAAGTGTCCCTCGACTGTCTCCGGCCACCCTGTCCGTAGGGGGGCTATCACATTCCACCTTCGACGGGATATACCACAGCAAGCAGTGAGCGACCGGATGGATGTATCGAAGAAGGTGCTGTCAGAACACTATGATATTCGGACAGAAGACGAGAAAGCGGAGCAACGTCGGAAGTTCCTGACGAATCTATAACTACCATACCTCTCGCCGGCCACGTAGACGCGACCTGCCCGCACTACGCCGACGACAGCGACGTATGGCTGTTCGAGAAGGACGAACCGACCATTGTCAAGTAGTGATTCTCTTCTACGATTTCTCTCCGAGGGCAACTCCATTCAATGCGTACTGATGTTCACTTTCCCCACCGCTCGTATGCACCTGTCACTTTGGTTTCCACCTGTTCAATCACATCCGACGGTTCAGTGTGGTCGTGAGTGTCACGATGCCTGCCGAATTTTGGGTTCTCACTGTTTGATGAATACCACCCTCGACCACAGTCCTTCATTTCGCCGTTCTGTCCGCGATATTGGACTTGGAAGTACCGCTCGTCAAAGGAGATACGGGATACAACTCTCCCTGACTTTGTGCTGATAAACTCAAGAACTTCCCTATTCCGCTCTTCTGTTACTTCCTCGTCAAACTGGCCGATACCCCTAATTGTCTCCACTACGCTCTGAACCGTTTCTTTAACGTCTTCCTGAAGGAAAGCCGCCAACTCGTCTACCTCGGGTTTCGAGATAATATCCAACTCGTGACGGAGAACTTCGTTGAAAGTCTCTACCCCGTATTCTCGTTTCAGTTCCTCTAACCGTTGGTGTACTGCTTCATCGACTTTGACTGTCTTTTCTGCCATATTTTCTACCTCGTGTATCGTATTACACCCTGTGTATTGAGTGTATTCTAGTGTAGATAATACACCACAATAAAACTTGTGCGACTGTCTACCCCCCTGCTTCCTACGCAACCTGCGTCCACCGTAACGGTAATCGGCAGTCCAATCAGCGAAAGAAGTTCACGTATCCCGGTTGATATTACGGCTATGAGCCACGACAAATCTCCACCTGCCCGCGTTCCCGAAAGTCAAGAGGCCGCCGAGAACCTCGCTTCTGAAGCCGACGAGGAAGAACCCAGAGTAACCGAACAACAGAGGCACAATATCGCCGTTACATGCGCGAAGTTGATTGGCGATATTGACTGATTGCGTCCCGACGACCTACCCCGAAATCCGATAACGACCTATCTCTTCTGACCCGCAGTCCGGACACTCGTCCGCGTCCGGGGAAAGATTCGTTCCGCACTGGCGGCACTCCACGACTACCTCTGTGTCGTCACCGGAGAGTAGCCGAGCGAGTACCGCGCGGACACTCATGGGTTTTCGAGGTTCTGCCGACAGTGAATTAATCCTACTGGTGGCCCCTATCCACCGGAAATCCGGTGTGTTCGACCCACAAACCCCGCCAAAGGCTTACGTTCGAGGGCGATTGAATTTCGCTTGGAAGGAACACTGTCACACGCTCCTTCCATCCCCCTTTCCATGACGCCCGACGACACGCAGATACTCGGTCGCTGTCCGGACTGCGGCGAACGTATCCCTACTGCGTGGCTTCTGGTCAAGTACGAGAAAGACGACGGTGAGACCGGCATTTGGGCGGAGTGTCCCGACTGTGCGGACGTTGTAGCACCGGAGTAGCGGAGACAGCAGAGTCAAGTGTTCTTCGTCGTGTATCAGATGTAAGGTCTACAAATGGAGATTTCCGACCAACTTCGGTGTCTGTATTCTGCTACTGTTGAAGAGCGCGACGGGTCGTATGTGGTCGAGGTGCCGGAGCAAGAGATTCAACTTGGCGACCTTCAGGAAGGCGAGACGTATCGCGTGGCTGTTCTGCCGTCTCCGTCTAACGACGACGCCAGCGACACCGACACTGAACCAGAGCGCGAACGTGGGCCGCCGAAGCCACCCGTCGAAGAGGGAGAACAGCGCACCGTCGAAATCGAAAACCTTGGCGACCAAGGCGACGGTATCACGCGTGTCGAACGTGGATTCGTCGTCATTGTTCCCGACACCGAGCAAGGAGAGCGCGTCACCGTTGAGATTACTGATGTGCGAGAGAACGTTGCCTTCGCAGAAGTTGTCGAACGCGTGAGTTACTACGACTGACGCCCTTCTTCAGAATCCGCCGTCTGAAATCAAACCGAGTAGCCAACCAACAGCGACCAGCAGACCACCGCCGAGAAGAGCCAGTGCAACAGCACCGGTCACACCAACTGCCGAAAGAATACCGGAGAAAGGGCCACCCGGGTCGTAACGAGTGGCCCATCGGTAGACAACACCGACGACAGCAACCATGATAGCCACGCCAGCAATCCCGCCAAGGACTTCTTTCAGCGGTAGGCCGGTCATTGCACGTCGTGGTCGCCGTCCAAGACAGGGCGGTACAGGTCGCCGTCAACGAGAACGCCGTCTTCCGTCCGCCCTATCTCGCCGCCTTCCTTCCACCCGTAGCGGGCCATCTGCTCCCACCGCAACACTCGACCATCGTCGTTCCGGTATTTCGAATCAGGGTTCGGCATTGGTGGCGACTCCCTTGATGTAGGATTGCCGCTACGTGGGCATAAGCGTAGGTGCGAGTCAAGGCGCTTCAAGCAGACTAATGTCATGAAAATTAACATTCTCGTAGGTGGCACAGAATTAACAACCTCACCTAAAAAATTAATAAAACACACCTCACGTTCGGTGGCCGAGATTCGCCCAAATTTCGAGCGCTTCGCTTGTTTCCTATCAACGAACAAAGGTGCCCCTTCGACCGGGGCGACAGACGGACATTCAGAGAGCCGGAGCCGCTGAAATGTTTCGCCACCGCTTGAACCCCACCCCGGCTGTCCCGGCCCGACTCCCGTCCCCCACCAGCCGGGCCAGTCCCGGCGGCCCGGCCACCAGTCCCGCCACCCCGACGGTCGTCCCCCGGTACCCGGTGGGTATGTGATATGGTGTCACGCGCTCTGGTGGTGTCTGTGCCTGCTGTACGCCTACGCAGGTCGGGTGGCCTACGGGTCGGGCTAGCCCCACCAGAGACAGTCCCACAGGCCCGTAGCGACTCGCTATGGCCTTCTCTAATACTCCTGAACAGGCATTAGAACGTCTGAAATGCCGGTTTTCTTCCGCGAGACGGTGGGGTTAATCGGCAAGGACACCGAGATAGCCGTCGCCGCGCTGAAATCGAGCAACCCCATATATCAAATATTTGTCTATTATAGCATGGGGGTGCCAAATTCAGAAGTCGCGTATGAGTCCCACAAAATTCAATCTGAAGCACCTTCCGGGACAATTCATCCCCGAATAGGGAATGAAAAAGAGACTCCGGATTCAGCCAGTTGTCCTACGACTCTTCAGGTGGCGGGTTCTATTCGAGTTCGTCTTTGGCTTGACCCGGCACTACCACAAAATATCATATAACACGGTATACTGGTATTGTTATACTTTTGATTAAGTTCCGAATCCGAACTGGTCAAGTCAGTACCTCGTCCTGATACCCCTATCAGCAGAGCGGCGTTACAGTCTCTTATAGCGTTATAGATTCTTAACTCGATTCTAAGAAACTCTCTGAGCAACGCGCTAAGAGCGTTCGTTGTTCTATGCCCCATACCACTCGGTCACGAAAGCAATCGCTTGTGACCCACGTCAGGGCGCTCTAAGCGGCGCTGGCTCCTTCGGCAGTAGTGGCAGATTCGTTTCGCAAGTATTGGTCAGCATTCTATAGATTTATAAAATCTCTTAGGTCTCCTGAGCGGCTTTCTGAGCGCGTTCAGATTTCCGTGGGCCATACCACTCGGAATTAAAAGAAATCGCTCTCGGCCCGTCTCACGCTCTTCTGAACGGCCTGTGGTGTAGGTGGAGTTATTCACGCTTCTGTGGCTTTAGATAGGCTCTACTTGTCGTTTCGAGGTTTGGAATGAGTGGGGCTACTGGTGCTGAAGCCGCTACCTCTTCGGCGGTGGCTACGGTGCTGGTTGTCTCTGTAGTAGTCGTTGGTCTACTATGGTGGTACTATGTATTATATAATATATTTCATATTAAAATAGTTTAGAGTACGAGAGAAGAGAAAGGGGACTATAGGGGATAGAGTAGAGAGTACTGTAGTAGTATGTATAGAACGAACGAATCACCGTGTAATATTATAGTACAACGAGTAGGTAGTGTACGAACGAACCGTAGTAGTATAGACAGTACAAATAGTACAACGAACGAAAACAGCACCACACAGTACACTGCTTACAGTGTTGTCCAGAGCGTGTCATAGAAAGCCTCCCAAGGGAGGCCGCAGGATTTGGAAACTGTGTCCAGCAGCACCAAAACCCTGCAAGACGTAGCTTCGGTCGACGACTTCTTGAATGTCGCGGCTACGGAGACAGCACCGTTGTTCGAGTACTTGGAGTTCGAGTTTCTGCTGGAGTACGACGTGTTCGCCCCCGCTGCGAGGGGGCGAACACGAGTGCACAAGCCACCAGAACTCTTCAAAGGCTTCCTGCACTGCTACTACAAAGGCATCTACGGCACACGCCCCGTCACACGAGAACTCCGAAATACACTGACTTGGCTGTCCTGTGGTTTCGAGAAACCACCT
>NZ_FNFC01000006.1 GCF_900100385.1 Halovenus aranensis | reverse complement strand
CGCAAGCGCATCTCGCTGCAGGAGCGTGTCCCCAACTGCCTCAACCGAGTCAAGCTCAAACTGCTCGGTGAGATGTCCCCGGACGGTATTGGCGTGTGGCGAGTCGCCGGTCGTTTCGCAGACGTGGTTGATTGAGGTCCCGCCGGCGCTGGCGCCGGCGAGGACCTCGTACAACGTCTCTGTCGTGACCTTGACGTCATCACCGAGGTCTATCGCAAGCTCTTCGTCGAGGCTGTTGACGACAAAATTAAGCAGGTGCTCTTCCTCTATTTCGCTGTCTGCTTCGGGTTGTTGCACATCCTCCCAAAGCAGACACTTCCTCTAACCCGATGTGATCGACTGAGTCTATCCCTCTCTTGAAAACGACGAGGGACACCGACCAGTCAGTAGCTCGTCGAGAACCCGATCGGCGAGCCATCAAAACGAGACGGAACCAGCGTGCGAGCTGTCCAACGAGAATACTGTCGCCGACGTCGTTGTTCGACGTATCAGTGCTCACCAAGTCATTGACGAGCCGCATATCCTCTATCAGCTCCAGGGAGCCAGCGTGTGGGTCGCTCTTGGCAGTGTAAATGCTATGCAGACTTTGAACCGTAGATGTTGACAGTGGCTGGTTTCGAGCGTCGAGTCCCGTCAGGCAGGTAGCTGTAGCCGATAAAAAGCTATGGCTTGCCGAGCGCTGTTGCATCTACAACCGTTGACAACCTTGCAGACGAGGGATATAGAACCCCGCCATAGAGAGGATACTAGCTCCCTGGTCTGGCTAAGGTACCCACCCATAGGCAAAATCTGACGAATTGCAATATAGCACCCCTTATTTAATAGGTGCAGAACACATAATCACCCACACGAAACACCCTGTCTCAGACTAATTCAGGCCCAGAAACAGTTTGGCCCGAAATATCGCGGAGGTACACCGAACAGGACCACAGTAATCAGTGAGTCGGCGTCGTTGTGAGGTAAAATTTCGTTTAGATTAGAGTGTGATTCTCATACGACCGTCTAAGATGGCTACTGCCGTTATAGAAATGTCACACTCACAAATAAGGGCCTTTAGATATGATTGTGATATCAAAGTTGACTTTTTACTGGCAATCTATCAGTATGGGCCACGCTGGCGGTAGGTCCAGGGAGGCCCGTGGTAGCTGATAGTGATTTTGCGGTACTTTTGTTGACCACGTCACGGGTTGGTCGTGGCACATCGTGTGGAATCCGTCTACTGCTGTACAGTGTTACCGACACCCAAGAATCACGACAAGTGATGTGACCGATTCGTGTATAAGAACTAGATTGAAGGAGTCGGGAAGCAACTACAAGATATGGCTACAGACCCGGATGTCGATACATCCCGGACTGTCGTCCAGGTGTACGTCCCGGCCTACCAACGAGACGTGTGGGACGAACATGCCGACGAACTCGACATGAGCAGAAGCGAGTTCGTCAAGACGATGGTCCAGGCAGGACGGAGAGGATTTGGCGGCGACCCGGTGGCAGAAAGCCCCCAGAGCGGCGATATTGACCCCTCGGACGGAAGTGAGTCCCTCAGGACACAGATACTCGAATCTCTCGAGGGCCAGGGCTGCCTGTCGTGGGACGATTTGCTGGCGGCAGTGACAGGTGACATCGAGACACAACTCGAGGAAACGCTCCAGGAACTCCAAGAGGCGGGGCAAGTGCGATACAGCGGGCGCGAGGGCGGCTACGTCCTCGAAACGGAGGAGAACGAATGAGCGACACGGGCGCCACACAGTCACCGACACAAGACCACGTCGAGTATTTCCTCGACGATATCCGATACCAGGGCAAGTCGCCACGCACACAGGCGGCCTACGAGCGCGTCCTTCGTGATTTCGAGGCGTATCTGTCCTCTCGGGACCTCTCGCTCACAGAAGCAAATCACCGGGACTGTATGGCTTATATTCACCAACTACGCGGCGATCTGGCCTCGAGTACCGTCGCAACCTATGCGTCCTATCTCCACCGGTTTTACGACTACATGACGCGAGTCGACGCGTTCGACGACAATCCAATGTCGATAGTCGTCGAGGAACTGGACGAATCGATAAACACAGACCCTGCCCGGCGGGATATCTCAGTCACTGCGATGCGCTCGTTTTTCGAGAGTATCACACACCCACTGGACAGAGCCGTGCTGTTGATGCTTCTGAAGACCGGTATCAGGGCTGGAGAGCTGTGCAATCTCGATGTTCGAGACGTTTCTCTCTCCGAGTCGCCGGTGGCGTCTAGCCACCGACCACGACTCGACGGGCGGCCAGACTCGCTATACGTCGACAGCGCACCCGCACAGAACGCAGTGTACAACGGCGAGCGTCGGTCAGCGTCAAACAAGCGAAAGCGGGCAACGACCATCCCTGTCGATGACGAGCTGCGGAGGACACTCACGGAGTGGTTAGCTGTTCGCCCTGACCCGGTTTCGGATGCGAATCCATTGTTTGTCAGTACGAGCGACGACTGGGGCAGGCGGCTCTCTCCTGCGATGGTCCACCATCTCGTCGAGACTCACGCCCGGGAGTACGGTTGGTATCGAGAGGGTGGCGGACCCGAAGAGAATGTCACTCCCCACTACTTCCGGCATTTTTTCACCACGCACCTTCGCGACAGGACCGGTGACCGCGGCGTCGTCAAATATCTCCGCGGCGACGTTGCCAAAGACGTTATCGACACCTACACCCACGATTGGGGGAATCGCGTGCGAGAAGAGTACGAGGCAAATATTTACTCGCTGTTGTAAAATAGGATACAACCATCTCATTGCTGGCCGTGCATATCGAATACATAAACCTCATATAGCTATACGGAATGTAATTCAATCTGTGTGAGTTATCCTGTAGGCGAAATCGGCGCGAGCGGCGTCTCCTGGCTGTTCTCTCCTCGATGTGGTCAATAGAAACTCCGGTGAGCCGAGAGATTTTGTCATCCAGTTTATTAGATGACAGTATCTAAGAAACCATATTGTTCAGAATATGCCGGCTAGAATTTATTTGGTTAAATAGGATAGACAGAATATCGATATCAATTTCGATAGTCGCAAAGAAAGTTTAACACTGTTTCATCACAGAGAGAGAGTCGACGAGATATAATGACGGGGCAACGACAGACCAGCGAACTGGATAGACGAGCATTTCTCGCCGCAGTCGGAGGCACCGCAACGCTGGCAGGCTGTCTCTCGGGGTCAGGAGACAGCGGCGGTAACGACCGGCCGGCACTGTCTGACCGGACGTTACGTTACGGAGCAGTGTTACCGCAGTCAGGGGCACTAGAGTCAGCCGGACAGGTTCTCATCAACGGCGCGGAGCTACCGGTGACAGAGCTCGAAGCGGCCGGGATTGCGCCGGACATCGAGTTCGCAGTCAGAGACTCCGAGACGACTCCGACGGGCGCTATCGATGCGGCACAGTCGTTAATCGAGGAAGAGTTCCCGGCCATCGTCGGAGCTGCCGCCTCCGGGAGTACCCTCCAGATGACCCAGCAAGCGACGATACCTGCGGAGGTCGTCTCCTGTAGTCCGTCGGCGACGACGCCGACGCTCTCGATACTGAGCGACAGAGGATTTTCGTTCCGAACTGCACCGGTCGATTCGTTGCAAGCTGTCATTGTGGCTCAACTTGCGACCGCCGAGCACGGTGCCTCGTCGGCGTCGACGCTGTACGTGCAGGGCGATTACGGACGACAGCTTTCGGGTGCGTTTTCGGCCTCATTCGACGGGGAGATACTCACACAGCAGTCTTACTCCCCGGAGAGTGATTCCTACAGCGAGACACTCGAGACCGTCCTGCGAGGGGACCCTGACATCCTGTTCGTTGTCGGGTACCCGGACGGTGGAATTCCGCTGTTACAGACCTACTACGACGAACACGAAAATAGTGAGGTCCTATTTATTAGTGACGGGCTAATCGATGGCTCGGTCGAGGAAAACGTCGACTTCCACGAGGACGTGTACGGCGTTGTGCCGGCCTCGGTCGGCCCCGGGCAGGGGAATTTTGTGTCGATGTACACAGACGAGTACGGAGCCGAACCCGGTCTCTTCGGCTCGAATACCTACGACGCAGCCGCGACGATTCTGCTTGCGAACGCGGCAGCAGGAGCGAACGACGGCGCAGCCATCGCGCGCCAGATGCGGCAGGTGACGGTCGAAGGCGGCACAGAAATCCAGCCGGGTAACCTGGCCGAGGGTATCGAGCGGGCAGGCGCGGGCGAAGAAATTCATTACCGTGGTGCAGCCGGCGAAATCGAGTTCGACGAAAACGGTGACGGTGGCCCTGTGCAGTACGAGTATCTCACCTTCACTGATAGCGGGCGGGAGATTCTCGGCGAGCAGACGCCGCCGGAGGGGTCAGCATGAGCGACGAACGGTCCGGCCATGACGAGGCAAGCGACAGACAGTCGGTGTCTGCTCGGGTGGTCCCATCGTTCGTTCGGCGCAGCTATCGGGCGAAGTTCATCCTTACTATCCTGGCGGTCGTCGTCGTCATTTCGGCGGTCGGAGCTGCGGGGTATTTCAACGCACAGCAGACCGTCCAAGACGACACCGAACGCCAGCTTACCGCGACAGTCGAGATGCACGCCGACTCTATCAACGAGTGGACGATTTCGATGGAGTCACACACGCGGTCACTCTCCTCGTCCCCTGCGCTTGCGGGGAGCAGCCAAGAGGACGCCGAAGCGCACGTGATACAGGAGCAGGCGAAACTCCCTGTCGACGTGCGAGCAATCCATATCGTCGACACGAATGAAGACCAAGTGTTGACGAGCACGAACGCCGAGATTCGCGGCGAATCGCTCGATAGCATCGACGAGCCATGGACGGAAATCGACCTCGGCGTCGACCTCACGTCGGCAAACGACGTCTGGAACTCCCCGACGGCCTACAGCGACCAGATTCTCGACGACCAGGTGATGTCGTTTGCAAGCCCGGTCGAGGGTGACGAAGCCCGAATTGCGGTTATCGTCGGCACTATCGAATACCGCGTCGATGGACTCCGACAGCTTCACGACGACCAGGAAACGCTCATCGTCGACACGGAGAACCGTACAGTTCTTGGAAGTAGCGAACTCAGTGGCGAGTTCGACCAGACAATCGTCTCGGAACTCGGGACGACCCGGGACGGGACCGATTTCCAGCAGGGTAGTGACACCGTGACTGCGTACGCCGCACTCCCGGACAACGAGTGGGTGGCGGTCTCGACGGTGCCGACTAGCCAGGCCTTCGCAGCGAGTGATGCGGTCGGGTTGACGCTTGTTGTCGTCATCGGTGCTGGGCTACTGTCGCTGCTGGTTGCAGGCTTCGTCCTCGCTCGCCAGACGGTGACGCCGCTCAGAGACCTCCGGGACAAGGCCGAACGAATCGAAGACGGCGACCGGTCGGTCGAGCTTGAAACCACGCGTGTCGACGAAGTTGGACGGCTCTACCAGTCTTTCGACGAGATGCGCACATCACTCGATGCGCGGATAACGGCCGCCGAGGAGGCAAAGAGCGAAGCCGAGGAAGCAAAGACAGAGGCCGAGGAGGCAAAAGAAGACGCAGAAGCCGAGCGAGAGCGCGTCTCGGAGATGGTCGACGAACTCGAACGTGTCGCCGACCAGTACGGCGAAACGATGCGAGCTGCGGCAAACGGCGACCTCACCGTTCGTGCAGACGTGACCACCGATAACGAACAGATGCGCACCATCGGCGAGGAGTTCAACGAGATGCTCGCAGATATCGAAACCGCAGTCAACGAGGTCAAACAGTTCGCGGCTGATGTCACCAGTGCCAGCGACCGTGCAACGACCTCCACGCAAGAAGTCAAAGCGGCGAGTGAGCAGGTGTCGGACTCGATTCAAGAGATTTCCGTCGCGACGGAGAAACAAAGCGAGCGTCTCGGCGAGACACAGACAGAAATGTCGAACCTCTCGGGGACAACCGAGGAAATCGCATCGACTGCCAGCGAAGTCGCTGGAGTCGCCGAGCGAACCGTCGAGTCGAGCGAGAAGGGGCAGGAAGCGGCACGGAACGCCATCGCCGAAATGAATCGCGTCGAGGAAGAGTCCGAGCGGGCAGTCGAGACGATTCGCTCACTGGAGACGGAAGTCGAGCGAATCGACACGCTGGTCGATGCCATCTCGGACGTTGCAGAACAGACGAATATGCTGGCGCTCAACGCCTCTATCGAAGCTACACGGGCGGGCGACGGCAACAACGCAGACGGGTTCGACACCGTTGCTCAGGAGATAAAAGCCCTCTCTGCTGACGCAAAAGAGGCAGCGACAGAGATAGAGTCACGAATCCAGACGATTCGTAGCCAGACTGAAGAGTCAGTTCAGGTCGTCGAGACGACTCGTGATAGAGTCCAGCAGGGGACCGAGGCCGTCGAGCCGGCAGTCGAGGCGCTCGAGGGCATTACCACCTACGCCGAGGAGACGAACAACGGCGTGCAGGAAATCTCGGCAGCCACGGACGAGCAGGCAAAATCGACCGAAGAAGTGGTGTCGGCCGTCGACGAGGTCGTCGCATCGAGCGAGGAATCAGCAGCGGAAGCCGAAACCGTCTCCGCGGCTGCGGAGGAACAGACCGCATCGATTACCGAAGTGAGTGATAGCGTTGCGACACTCGCAGACCAGGCGTCGACCCTCGCACAGCGTCTCGAACGGTTCGAAACCGAGACCGAGCGATAACGCTCGGTTCAGAGAAGGTCTGCGTCGTCCAGGCGGTCGACGGCCGCCGCGAGCCTGTCTTTACTATTTGCATACGAGATACGTGCGTAGCCCGGGGTTCCGAACGCGCTTCCGGGGACCGTCGCGACGTGGGCCGTCTCGATGGCGTCGTCACACCAGGACTGGTCGTCGTCGGCGACGGGCACCATCATGTAGAACGCGCCGTCGGGCTCGACGATATCGATGCCGTGGTCGGCGAAGGCAGACAACAAGAATTCGCGGCGCTCGGCGAAGGCATCGACCATCTCGTCGATTTCGTCGTCGACCGCCTCCAGTGCGGTGATGCCCGCCCGCTGGACGAAGTTGGTCGCACACGAGACCGAGTGGCTGTGGACCTTCCCAGCCTGCTCGACGACGCCCTCGGTCGCGGCGAAGTATCCCAACCGCCAGCCAGTCATCGCATACGCCTTCGAGAACCCGTTGAGTGTTATCGTCCTGTCTGCCATACCCGACAACGAGCCGATGCTGGTCATCTCTACGTCGTTATAAGTTATTTCGCTATATATTTCGTCAGAGATGACCGTGAAGTCGTGGTCGAGGGCGAGGTCTCGCACGGCTTTGAGGGCCTCGTCACTGTAGACCGCACCGTGGGGGTTGCCCGGTGAGTTGAGTACCAGCACCGTGGTATCGTCCGAGACAGCCTCCGTAAGCGCCGGAATCGACGGTTCGAGCGCGAAGTCGTGCGCGGCGGTATCGACCCTCGTCAGTTCACCGCCGGCGAGTTTCGTCATCGCTTCGTAAGACACCCAGGCGGGGTCGAGGAGGACGACCTCGTCGCCGTCGTCGACGAGTGTCTGGAACACCTCGAAAAGCGCCTGCTTGCCCCCCGGCGTGACGATTATATCTGATGGATCATAGAAGTCCAGCCCGTCGTCGGCCAACTTGTCGGCGATTGCCTCTCGGAGCGCTGGGACGCCGTTCGAGGTCGTGTAGCCGGTGTGACCCGCCTCGATAGCGTCTTCGGCGGCGTCTTTAATCGGCTGTGGCGTATCGAAATCGGGCTCGCCGACGCTCAAATCGACCACGTCGACGCCGTCTGCTTCGAGCGCCGAGGCCTTGTTACTGATTGCGAGCGTCGCGCTGGGCGATACACGTTCGACTCTGTCCGCGTAGGTGGGCTCAGTCATGCGTATTGGATTCGAGGGTAGTAGCCAGGTCGACCGCGCTCTCGACGGCGGCCGCGCCGTAATCGACCCGCGCCTTGGCTTCGTCGTGGCTCATTCCCGGGCCGATGATTCCCATCGTGACCGGGGTATCGCGGTCGAGGCTGACATCGGTCAGCCCCTGGGCTGCTGCGTCCGCAATAACCTGGTCGTGGTCCGTGTCGCCGGTAATAATGGCACCGAGGGTCACGACGGCGTCGATGTCGTCGCGCCGGGCAAGGCGGTCGGCCGCAAGCGGCGTGTCGTACGAGCCAGGTACCTCTGTCGTCTCGACAATTTCGGCGTCTCGTCGCTCTGCCTCCTCGCGTGCGCGAGATTCCATCTTCGCCGTCACTGGACTCTCTTTGTTGAACTGGGCAACCACCAGCCCCAAACGTACCATGTATCCGAAGGGGGTACGGTGGCGTATAGAACTACCGCTCTCGGCAGGACTGACGGCGACCGTCGCTCACCCCGTCGACGCGAAGTCCCTGGCGTCGACGCGTTTCGTGTCGCTCTGGCTAGTCTTGATGTGGAGTGTCGGGCCGTCGAAGTTCATCTCAGTGATATCACAGATGGTCTCGGTGTTCCACCCCTTGATTCGGGCGGACCCAGATGCGTCGACTCCGATGAACGTGCGGGCCGTTTCCTGGCCTGCTAGCTCCCAGTTCTCGTCGCCGAACGCGATGTCTTGTGATTCGGGGTGTCCCCTGGCGAACACGCACCGAAACTGTACACGCGACTCCTCGGTGCGCTCGTGGTCTGGGCGTCATGTCTTCTCGAAATCGAGGTTGTAATCTGACGCCCACCGCTTGAACTGGGTGCTATCGACACGGTTTTACTTGTCCCGTTTCGTTTCTTGACGGTCCAGATAACGTGTTTTGTCGACGGTCTATCCCGATACCCCATGCACTGTGTCGATGAACGTATCCTACGTACACGTTCGTATCAGTTGATGGGTATGTCAATCGAAGTACTGCAACGATTTTTGTACAGGGGAGGCGAAGTGCCTGTATGAGTCTCGACGACCATGCCGAGGAACTCGCCTCCAGCCTCGGTGTTGACAAAACGGAGGTCAAAGCGAAACTCGAAAATCTGGAACAGTACGGTGTTCCGATGGACGAGGCAAAGGAGACGGTTCGGCGTAACTACGGCGACAGTGAGTCTACCGGCGGGGCCGAGATAGCGACGAAGTCAGTCGAAGAAATCTCGACTGCCGACTCCAGAGTCGACACCACGGTGACCGTGCTCTCGGTGGGCAAACGGTCTATCCAGTACAACGGCGACCAACACGTCATCTTCGAGGGTGAGTTCGCCGACGAGAGCGGCAAAATCTCGTATACGTCCTGGGAGGATTTCGGTCTCGAATCAGGAGAGACGGTCCATCTGGGGAATGCCGACGTTCGCGAGTGGGAGGGCCATCCAGAGCTGAACCTCGGCGATTCGACGAGCGTCGAGCGCGTCGAGAAGGAACTGGACATCGAGTACGATGTCGGCGGCGACGAACACCTGGCCACGCTGGAGCCGGGCGACCGCGGGGTGAACGTCGAGGTGCGGGTCCTCGAGGTCGAGCAGAAGCGAATCGACGGGCGCAACGGCGAAACCGAGATTCTCAGCGGCGTGCTGGGCGACGAAACCGGCCGGTTGCCGTTCACCGACTGGGAACCGCGTACCGAACTCTCGGTCGACACCTCCGTCCGAATCGAGGACGTGTTCATCAGGGAGTTCCGCGGTGTCCCGTCTGTCAACGTCTCGGAGTTCTCGACCGTCGAGACCCTGGAAACACCGGTCGAGGTGGCCGACTCCGGCACGCAGTACCAGATTGGGGACGCAATCGAGACGGGCGGCATGTTCGACATCGAAGTGACCGGAAACGTCGTCGCAGTCCGTGATGGCTCTGGACTCATCGAGCGCTGTCCCGAGTGTGGCCGTGTCATCCAGAGCGGCCAGTGCAGGAGCCACGGAGAAGTCGAGGGCGAAGACGACCTCCGGGTCAAGGCGATTCTCGACGACGGTACCGGGACTGTGACGGCGATTCTGGACGAGAGTCTTACCACAGCGGTCTACGGCGGCGACCTCGACGACGCGCGAGCCCACGCCCGCGAGGAGATGGACCGGGAAGTCGTCGCCGACAGCATTCGCGACAGCATCGTCGGCCGAGAGTACCGTGTCCGGGGAACGCTGACCGTCGACGACTACGGCGCAAACCTGGAAGCGACCGAGTTCACGAAGCGGAATGATGACGCCGAGACGCGTGCAACCCGCCTGCTCGCGGAGGTGGACCCATGAGCGAATCCGAAGACGACGGAGCCGGCGAGCGCGAGGTCGCCTATCGACTGTTCGCCGCCGAGTTCGAGGACGCAGACCTCTCGTACTCCGCCGGCGACGACGACCGCTCGCCGAACTACGTCATCACGCCGACTGGTGCGCGAGTCAACCGCCTCTTTGCGGTCGGTGTCCTGACCGAGGTCGAACAGGTGAGTGACGACGTACTTCGTGGGCGTGTCGTCGACCCGACGGGCGCGTTCGTCACCTACGCCGGGCAGTACCAGCCGGACGTTCAGGCGTTTCTGGAGCGGGCCGAGACACCGATGTTCGTCGCGATGACTGGCAAAGCCCGGACCTTCCAGCCCGAAGACTCCGACCAAGTCTACAGTTCGGTCAGGCCAGAGAGTATCAACGAAGTCGACGCAGAGACCCGGGACCGCTGGACTGTTCAGGCCACAGAACAGACGCTCGACCGAATCGGCACCGTCGGGACGGCGCTGGGACGCGACCAGTCTGGAGAGACACTCGAAGCGGCATTGCGCGACCGTGGCGTCAGCGAAGAGCTGAGTGCTGGTATCGCACTCGCGCTGGACCACTACGGAACGACACCGACGTATCTCGACAGACTGCGAGAACTGGCACTCGACGCCGCACGTGTCGTCGCAGGCCAGAAAGGCGAAGTCGCCGAACTCGATATTACACCTGATAAGTCCGGACCGATATCGGTGGGTGACGTTGCAGATGCCGGCATCGATACGTCGACACCCGAGACGGCCGACGCCGTGACAGAGGGGGCAAGCGACTCGTCCGACGAGACCACACCCGACAGCGCGACTGTCGGTGACAACGTCTACGAGGGCAACGCCGAGGCGACGACAGGGAAGGAGACAACAACTGACACGACGGCCGAGGCAACCACAACGACAGAGCCAGAGAACGAGGCCGTTGCGATGGACGAATCGGACCGTACCGAGGAGGCAGTGACAGAGACAGAGGACGCCACAACAGCCGAGTCAGCAAGCGTCGAAGAGACGGCGACGACGCCGGAAGCGACTGAGAAAGCGGGGTCGGCCGACACCCTCGACGGCCCGGGCGAGTTCGACCCAGAGGAGTTCGAACTCGAAGAGGAGACGCGCAAGCAGGTAGAGGAGGAGTTTGGAACGGAGTTCCAGACCGGGACAGAAGTCGACGAGCCAGGCGAGGCAGACATCGAGACCCCGGCAGTCGACGACTCACAGGAAGACGAGCCCGAAGTGGATACTGCGACAGGTGACGACGAGACAGCGACAACACAGGCCGAGAGCGAGTCCGGCGACGACTCCGAGACCGAATCCGCCGACGCGCCCGATGACCTGCAGTCGGCGGTCGTGGAGTTGATGGGCGAACTCGACGAGGGAGACGGTGCACGCAGTGTGGACATCGTCGAGGAGATGACAGAGCGGTACGGAGTGCCCACAGAGGAGACCGAGTCAGCGATTCAAGACGCACTGATGGACGGTGAGTGTTACGAACCTGACGAGGGAACGCTCAAACCAATCTGATGGCGGTCGAGCCAGTTCCAGGGAGTCCCGCAGCGACCGTCGACACCGACGCCGGCCGGCTGCTCGTCGTTGCCGATTATCATGCCGGTATCGAGACCGTCCTCAGAACCGAGGGCGTCGAACTCGACCCCAGGGGCGACCAGCGCCGAGAGCGGCTGCTCGGACTCGTCGAGCGGGTACAGCCCGACAGGGTAGTCATCCTCGGTGACCTCGTCCACGCTATTGGCGACCCGTGGGACACAGAGCGCGCCGAACTCCGGGCGCTGCTCGACCAGCTTTCGGTCCCCGTAACTATCGTCAAAGGAAACCACGACGGCGACATCGAGCCGTTTCTCGACGACCTCGACCACGACCTGACAGTGACGTCGACAGCCGGTGTCAGGATTGGGTCTGTCGGCTTCGCACACGGACACACCTGGCCGAGTGACGCGGTTCTAGACGCCGATTTCGTCTGTATCGGCCACGAACACCCGGTCGTCAGGCTCGAAGACGAGGTCGGTGGCGGCCGGGTCGAGCGAGTGTGGCTCAGGGGACCGCTCGATTCTGCGCCCTTCAACGGACGCGACGGTACCAGCTTCGACAGCGACCTGATAGTCTTTCCGGCTTTTAACGACCTCTCGGGGGGGACGCAGGTCAACGTCGAGGGGCAGACGTTTCTCTCGCCGTTTCTTCCCGAGGGGCTCGTGCAGGGCGACGCCTACCTGCTCGATGGGACACGACTCGGGCGCTACGAGACGGTGTGACGGCGAGAGATTGAAACGTCTCATCGTATTACTATGTTACATGAGCGTCTCGGGACCGTGTACCATCTGCAACAGCGCCCAAGTCGAACACACCTGCAATCGGTGTGCACAGCTCGTGTGTGAAGACCACTACGACGAGTCGACGGGATACTGCGTCGAGTGTGCCGCCGAGTTGGGACAGACGGAGTCGATACCAGACAGCGACGACATGCCAGATGGGGTCGACACCTACGAGTTCTAGGAGCGATACTCGTTGAGGCCGTCTTTGAGGTTCTTAGCGGCCTGTCCCGCCGCGTCGAAGAAGTCGCCCCGAGCGGTCTCGCCAGCGAAGATAATACCTCGTGAGGAGTTGACGAGACCGACGCCGTCGGCGAGTCCATGCTCGACGGCGGCCTGCTCGTCGCCACCCTGTGCACCGACGCCAGGAACAAGAAACGGAATCTCTGGTACGCGGTCGCGAATCTCTTCGAGTTCTTCGGGCGCAGTTGCGCCGACGACGAGGCCGACGTTGTCGTGGTCGTTCCACTCGGCCGCCAGGCTGGTCACGTGTTCGTAAAGCCGTTCACCGGAGGCGAGTTCGAGATTCTGGAGGTCGGCCCCACCGGCGTTCGAGGTGCGTGCTAGGATGAAGATACCGTTTTCCTCACGCGAGAGAAACGGGTCGAGCGCATCGCGACCGAGATACGGGTTTACCGTGATGGCATCGACCATATCGAGGACGTCTGCGTACTGGCGAGCCGTGTTACCGATGTCACCGCGTTTCGCGTCCAGAAGCACTGGGACGTCCTTCCCGTGGGCGTACGCGACCGTCTCTCGGAGCGCTCGCCAGCCGTCCGCATCTTCGTAGAAGGCGGCATTCGGTTTGAAACAGGCGGTGTGTTCGTGTGTGGCGTCGATAATGCGTCTGTTGAACGCCCACCGAGGAAGGTCAGCGCCTCGGACCGCTTCGGGGAGTCTGTCGAGGTCCGGGTCCAGACCGACTGAGACAACACTGTCAACACGTTCGATGCGCTCGCCGAGCCAGTCGAAAAACGGAGCAGGCATACTCACCGGTCGATGGTGACACAGTAAGAAGGTTGCTGTCTCGCGTGTCAGGGCCGTTCGACGCGTACGCCGTCGCTATGGCCGACGTGGATTTCGTCGGCACAGTCGACAAACAGCCCGTGCTCGACTACACCAGGGAGGCAAGCGAGTCCCGTCGCGAGTGCGTCGGGCTCTGTGATACCGCCGAAGTCACAGTCCAACACGAGATTACCGTTATCGGTGACGACAGGGCCGTCTTTCCGTTCGGCGTCGCGCAGTGTGGGGTCCCCACCCAAGCCGCGGACGCCGGCGGCGACTGTACTCCGAGCGTCGGGGAGCATTTCGACCGGGACCGGGTGGGTGAGCGTCTCGGCGACTTTCGAGGGGTCGACCACGACGACAAATCTGTCGGCGGCGGTATCGACGATTTTCTCGCGGGCGTGTGCAGCGCCGCCGCCTTTGACGAGCGTTCCGTCGGCCACCTGGTCGGCGCCGTCGATTGCTATGTCCGGCGTCGTTTCGTCGAGCGACGTGAGTGGGATGTCGTACTCGCGGGCGAGTTCGCGCGACTGAAACGAAGTCGGGATGCCACGAACCGCGAGTCCGTTGTCGACGCGCTCGCCGAGCGCTCGGATTGCCTCGGCAGCAGTACTCCCCGTCCCCAGTCCGACGACCATTCCGTCAGTCACCAGCTCGGCCGCGCTCTCGCCAGCGGCCCGCTTTGGGGCCGTAGACCCGCCTCGTGTCATACCTGTGTCCAGCCCTGGCGCGCCCAAAAAGATTCCTCACCCAGTGGAATCTGAAAGCTCTTAGTGCGTGGCCCCGCCGACGTTCTCTATGGACGACGCACTGGGTCCCCCCGAGAAGATGGCCGAGCGACGCGAGGAGCTGACGCCGATGATGACCCAGTATTTCGAGCTCTGTACCCAGTACAATGACTCACTCGTGTTGTTCCAGGTCGGGGACTTCTACGAAGCATTCTGTGCGGCGGCCGAAACCGTCGCGCGTCGCTGTGAGGTGACGCTCACGAAACGCGAGGACTCAACCGGCAAGTACGCGATGGCCGGCATCCCTATCGACAACGCGGAGTCCTACGTCGAGCGCCTGCTCGAAGCCGGCTACCGCGTCGCCGTCGCCGACCAGGTCCAGGACCCCGAGGAGGCGACCGGTGTAGTCGACCGGGCAGTCACTCGTATCCTCACTCCGGGGACGCTAACCGAAGACGAATTGCTCGACGGGGAGCGGAACAACTACGTCGGTGCACTCACGGCCGACGAGACGTACGGGCTGGCGGTGCTCGACGTGTCGACGGGCGATTTCTACGCGACCAGCGTCGACAGCGAAAGCGCCGTCGCAGACGAACTGAGCCGGTTTGACCCGGCAGAGGCGATTCTCGGCCCGGGGGCAACCGCCGCCCAGCTGCCTGACCGCTGTACCGTGAGTACGTTCGACGAAGATGCGTTTGCGCAACAGCGTTCCACCGAGCACGTCGAGCAGTATTTCGGTTCGGCCGACCGCCTGTTGCCGACGACAGCAGAAGTCCGGGCCTGTGGCGCACTGCTCGCCTACGCGGAGTACGTCAGGGGCGGTGAAGACGGCACGCTCGACTACCTGAATCACCTCACGCGCTATGACCCACAGGAGTACATGCTCCTCGATGCAGTGGCGCTGCGTAGCCTCGAACTGTTCGAGCGGCGGACCGTCCACGGCCGCGAGAACGCCACACTGGCGGCAGTCATTGACGAGACAGCGTCGGCGCTTGGCCGACGGACCCTCGATGACTGGCTCCGTCGCCCGCTCATCGACCGCGACGAAATAGCCACGCGCCACGATGCTGTCGGCGAGTTCCGTGACGACGTGGCGACACGCGAGAACGTCCACGACGAGCTCCGAGACGTGTACGATATCGAGCGGCTCATTTCCCGTATCGCCAGAGGGCGAGCGAACGCGCGGGACCTCCGCTCGCTCGCCGAGACACTCGACGTGATTCCTCAGCTTGCCGACCATCTCGACGGGGCCGACTGTGAGAAGCTCAAGTCACTTCGTGAACGGTTGGACCCGCTGTCAGAGATACGGTCACTCATCGACGACGCAATCCAGGCAGACCCCGCCAGAGAGATAACTGAGGGTGATATTCTCAAGCCGTCGTTCGACGAGGAACTGGCCCAATTGCGTGAAACCGAACGCGACGGCAAAGACTGGATAGACGACCTGGAGGCCAGCGAGCGCGAGCGGACGGGTATCGACTCGCTGAAGGTCGGGCACAACACTGTCCACGGCTACTACATCGAGGTGACCGACGCGAATCTCGACCGCGTCCCAGAGGACTACGAGCGCCGACAGACGCTAAAAAACGCAGAGCGGTACTACACCCCTGAACTGAAAGAACGGGAAGACCAGATACTCAGAGCCGAACAACGAGCAGACCAACTCGAGTACGAGCTGTTCAGTTCAGTCCGCCAGCAGGTAGCAGACCAGTCCGAGCGCATTCAGGCGGTCGCCGAGACGTTCGCGGAACTCGACGTACTCGTCGCCTTCGGCACCGTCGCCGCCGAACACGACTATACGCGGCCGGTCGTCGGCTATCCGCCTGCGTCCGACAAACAGGTTACCGTCGACGGTATCCACATCGAGGACGGTCGCCACCCAGTCGTCGAGCGAACTGAAACGTCGTTCGTCCCAAATGAGACAGTGCTCGACTCGACCGACCGGGTCGCGGTCGTGACCGGACCGAATATGAGCGGTAAATCGACGTACATGCGGCAGGTCGCACTCATCTCGATTCTCGCACAGGCCGGAAGCTTCGTCCCAGCCAGCGATGCGCGTCTCCAGATTATCGACCGCATCTTCACGCGCGTCGGTGCGAGCGACGACATCGCGGGCGGCCGGTCGACGTTCATGGTCGAGATGACGGAACTCGCAGATATTCTCGATGCCGCGACCGAGCAGTCGTTAGTCCTTCTCGACGAGGTCGGCCGGGGGACTAGCACCGCCGATGGATTCGCTATCGCTCAGGCTGTGACCGAGTGTATCCACGACGAGGTCGGCGCGCTGACGCTATTTGCGACCCACCACCACGACCTGACAGCGGTTGCCGACGAACTCGACGGCGCGTACAACCTCTATTTCAGGACCCGACAGGACGATGATGGGGTTCACTTCGAGCACGCTATCGAACGTGGTGTTGCCGACGCCTCGTACGGGGTCGAAGTGGCCGCGACGGCGGGTGTCGACGCGCGTGTCGTCGACCGCGCGCGCGAGATTCTGAGGGGAACCGACGGCCGAAACATACCCAGTTGGGACACGACAGCGTCCGACACTGAAGCGGCCGTGTTGTCTGAACAGAAGACCAACGGCTCCCGTCGAGGTGTCGAGAGCGAGCAGCCGCTCAGCCACGATAGCGGCCCCGCGGATACAGAGTTGCTCAGAGAGGTGCAACAGACACTCGCCGAAGCCGACATCGCGACGATGACACCCCTCGACGCAATGAACGTTCTTGCGAATCTCAAACGGCAGGTCGGAGACGCCGGAAGACAGCCGTCTGAGCAGACCGAGTAATCTCGCGGCGGGTGTCCCTGGGTTTTTGATGTTACAGCGAAATGTACACCACGATGGCCGAGCGACGACAGTACACCGGCACGCAACGACTCCAGATAGCCTGGTCGCTTGGTATCTTCGTGGCAATCGGCCTGACGGTGGCACTCGGTGCCGGAGTCGGCCTTCCGCTTTCCCCGCTCGTGGTGGCCCTAGTCCTCTCTGTCGTCTGGTTTGTCGGACTCGGGGCGTTGGGGCTCCGGGAGCGCTCTCAGTGGAACAACATGGTCGAAGCGTCCTCGTTCACGCGCCAGATTGGTCCCCACACCGCCGACTTGGAGAATATCGTCGAGGGACGTTCCGTGACCGTCTCGACGGCCGTCCAGGGAGTACTCTCTCAGACACACACCGAGTTCGAGACGAGCGTCAACGGCGTCGATGCGTCGTTTACCGTCGAGTTCGAGCGTTCCGCAGGCGAGCAGACCAGCCGGGGGGTTCCCACCAGCAACGAGACACTCGACGACAACTTCGTCGTCCGGGGCACCAGCGGGAACGTCGACCAGATTCTCACAACCGAAGTAGAGTCTGCGCTGCTCTCTATCGAGACGCCCGGGACCTGTACTGTGACCGGCGACGCTGTGACGTACGAGGTCCCGTTCACCGCACTGGCAGCTGAGGAACTGGAGACGATAGCTGAAGCAATCGTCGTCGTCGCAACACGTGTCGAGGAAGTGGGACAAACGGCGTAGCTACTGGGGAGCAGGCGACAGTGAGACGAAGTCCAGACCGTGTCTGTCGAGGAGATGGTGTGCGCTATCCGTGAGCGACGGCGCGACGAGAATACCCCGAACGTGCATCTCGGCGTGCAGGTCGCGTTTCAACGCGTCGACGTACCGGTTGAGTTGACTCACTGCATCGGGGCCAACACGGCGACGCTTGAGTTCGACAACGACCGCGTCGCCGGTGTCATCGACACCGTATATGTCGACGGCTCCTGCGGACGTCTCGCGCTCGGTCGCGCGCGGCTCGAATCCGTCTTCGACCAGCGATGGGTCCGAGAGAATACGCTCGCGCATGTCGGACTCTGTGCCTTGGAGTGAGAGGTCCTGCTCGTCGGTCACGTTGTAGGCGACGACGTGCCTGACGGAATCGAACTCGACGGTGAGTTCTTCGTCGGGGCTCTCGCGGTGGCTGTGTATCACAAGCCCGTCGTCGACTACTGCGTCCTGCGTACAGCCGGGCGGCTGCCAGTTGACCGGCTGCTGGCCCTCTTCGGTGTGGACAAGGACCGTTCCGTCGGGCTTGAGAACGACCAACCTGTCACCGGCTTCGAGGGTACTGGATGCCCGTCCCTCGTACTCGACTCGGCACCGCCCGAAAACGGTGACCAGCAACCCCTCGTCGAGTCCCGCCTCGACGACTTCTTGGGCGCGCCCGTGGCTCGGCAGCGTCGCGGTGAGTGTCTCCCTCGCGCTCACACGGCATTCTATCCTACGACCCTACTAAAGTACGCTGTTGTCCGAACAGTGGCGAACAGGTGACACGACGGCACCGCGACGTGGTGTGTCACACGCAGGCTGACACGCCGCGGCAACTCTCAGCGCATGCCGGCTGTGGTTCCGTCATCCTATATAAAAGCTTGCCGCACGGCGGAACTGGACGGCGACTGTCTCGACGAGTACAGCGATACGCCGTGAGAGTCGGCGTGCGCTCTCGGGAGTAAATCCCGCAGCTACTGCATCGACCACCTGTTCTTTCAGCTGTCGATGGTGCCGGCGGATACGCCGTACCTCGCTCAACGACGTAGCTGGAACCAACACACCATCTGTCGACCCACTCGGAGGCTCGAACAGGCCCGTGCCGAACCAGAGAGGGACGAAGATAGCGACACCGTCACGGCCGATGTGATAGACGATTTCGGTTGTCTGTGCGTCGGGTTGTCGTCCTCTGGTGGCGGTCACTGGACGCCAGTCGACGGTAGCCAGTCGCTTGGCCGGACTGTCCGCAGCGAAGACGGCATCGAGAACCGCATCACGGGCCCCCCACCGGGAGCGATACCAGTACGACACGTCGGGGCCTGTGATACGGGCGACTGCGCGTTCACCCATGCATCGACACCCCTCGGTGGCCGAACGTCTCGTTTTTCAGACACGCATCTGGCGTGGTCTCACAACGGATGGACACGGCGTGTCTGCGTTCGTGCTAGTACAAAAACGAGGGGACGGTGTCAGCTATCTTGGCGACTGCTCGGGCGTCTCTGGGTTGCCGTCGTCAGAGTCGTCCTCAGCGAGAAATTCGTATAGTTTGAGGAGAGCGTATATCGGAAGCAGCGGAGCGAGGACGATAGCCATGCCTGCGAAAATCAGCCAGCCGAATACTCCCATTCCGCCTTTACCCTTCAACTCTCGCTGTGGCGTCACAGTATCAGTCATACACGGTAGTTGTGCCAGGGCGGCAAAATAGGTTACCGTCTGGCTCTCTCGTGCCGAACTTTTAGTGTCTGGGCCTGGCAACGTAATTGGGAAGAAGGGGAATGGGGAAAGTTATCGACCTTACCGAGTTCGAGGAACGGCCCGAGATACTGACAAGTACAGCGCTGACTGGCGGCCTGCTCGGCGGTGGGACGATGCTATCGACGGCGCCACTGGAGACCTATCTCGAGGACCAGGAGTCGCCTGTCTACGCCGCCAGAAACACCAAGGCTGGTCTGGAAATCGAACGCCCGGCAGGGACGGACTGCATCGAACCGGGCGACGACCACCAGGCGCTCGCGTTGCTCACTGACCTGCGGGTACTTTTCGTCGTCGGACAGGCTGCTGGCGACCACAGAGTCGAAATTCCGCTCGACCGAATCGTCGAAGTGAAGTCCGAGTTCGAGGATTTCCGGACGAGTGAGCTCAAGATCCACACTATCGCCGACGAGTGCTGGCTGTTCCAGTGTACGGACGACACCGAACCGTTCGCAGAAGCAGCAGACGAACTCGCACAGCTATGGACACACGCCCAGCGCCTCCTCGACGAGGCAGAGATGCAGGTGTCGAGCGCGGAGGACGCGCTGTCGGAGTCAGCCATCGACAGGGCACGCGACGAGTTAGGTGACGCTGAGGGCAAAATCGGACGGGCGCGCGACAGGATAGCCGAAGTCGGACCAGCGGCGGCCGACAAGGTGTACCGCCGAGCCGCGTCGCTCTCGCGGCGGCTGGTGACGCTCGAACGGAAACTGACTGCAGCAGAAGGCGCACGCGCCCACAACCGCGCACAGACTGCCTGGGAGCAGCGAGAATACGAAGCTGCGGCAACGGGCTACGAGCGAGCAATCGACAGCTACGAACGGGCGCTCTCGACTGACGGCCTGGAACCGACACAGGACGCGCTCGAACGGCGGCTTCGGGGTGCTGTCAAGGAGCGAGAACTGCTTCGTGTCGGCCCGCTCGTCGACGCTGACACGGACAGACGCCGCGCAATCGCGCGAGAGGACCCAGAGGAAGCCGCCGTCTGGTGGGTGCGTGCACTGGATGGGTACCGCGAACTGCTCAGTCTCGACTGGGCGAAAGAGACCAGGGCGTTCGTCCACGATAGAGAGGATATCCGGGAGGAGACCGTCGAGATTGCCGACGAGGCGATTGGAACCCACATTCGCGCTGGCCAACAGTGGATTCACGCGGCCGACCGTCTGGCCCGCACCGGACACGAAGAGCAGGCCGACCGCGTCTACGAGCGCGCACGCGAGCAGTTCGAGGAGGCAGAAGAGATTGCAAGTGAGGTCCGCCCTGTCAAGCTCGACGAGATTCAATCGAAACAGGAACTGGTCGAGACCCGCTTGTCGGAGGGGACACCGGACGAACCAGTCCGGTCGTCGGCGTCACAGACCGTCGAAATAACGGGCTTTCACGTCGACCCAGACGACGGACTGGTGACAGATACCAACGAGACACAGCCAGCGACAGAGGACACCGTAGCCTCCAGACAGCCACAGCAGTCTGAGGGTGTTGCCGAGAACCAGACAGACGGAGTCACCACCCCGGACCGCCAGGAGGAGACCGCTCGGGAGCATCCACCGGCAGACTCGGGCCAAACGCATTCCGAGCGGACCGATGCACCGACCGACCAGCAGACTGGCAAAGAGCCGTCGATGCTAGAGCAGATGCAATCGGCGCCTGCCGAAGACGGTGACAGCCCATCTCCGGAGGCGACCGAAGCGGCAGACGACAGTGAGTCGACAGAGCGACCCAACAGCCACACAGACGACCAGTCGGGGACGCTTACAGACCAGTTAGTCTCGCTGACAGACGACCAGTTCGACGCAGTCGTCGACGACCTCTGGGAGTCACAGGGGTGGACGACGATGTCGCTGTCAGTACAGTCTCGGTCAGCGTTCGACGTTCTGGCAATGCGTGACCAGCCCGAAGAGGAGCGACTGGGCATCTGGACGCTACACGACCCCGACGGACACGTCGACACAGAAGAACTAGCCACCTGTAAAGACGCGCTCGAGGCGAGCAACGGGGCCGATGCCGCGACGATAGTAACCACGGCGACGGTGACCCCCGAAGCGGAATCTGCGCTCACAGACGAGCCGATTACCGTCGTCGAAACGACAGAGTTGTGCCAGTTGCTCCGGTTCGAGGCGCTCGCAGACGAGGTCCGCTCGCTGGCGTAGCGCTGTCACTCACAAATACTTAAGACCGTTCCATCCAGTTGTTCACGACATGGAGTATGCACTGGAGATAGCGGACACGCCTGAGTCGATTCCAGCAGGAAGTAGTATCTTGCTCGTCCACCCGAGTACGGGCGAGACAGACCGTATCGATACGGACTTTCTGAAGACGGACACGGACGGGTTACTCGTCGTCTCCACGCGGACGACCGCCCGAGAGGTCGAGCAGAAACTCGAACACTACGAGATTGACGAGTCGAAGGCGACGATTCTCGACACCCTGTCGGCAGACCGAGGCTACACGCGACGACAGAACGAACACATCCGGTATATCTCGACCCCGGAAGACCTCGACAGCATCGTCGAAGAGACCGAGCGCTTCCTCGAAACCACCGAAGGAAAACGACGCGTGAGCGTCGACTCGATAACCGAGATGATTTATTATGCGGGCGAAGAGCAGACACTCGAAGCCGTCCACGCTCTGTTGGGGTTACTGGAGAGTCACGACGCTGTCGGACTCTTCCATCTCGCACGCGGCGTCCACGATGAGCCCATTCTCGACGAGTATCGGACGATGTTCGAGCGTGTCATCGAATTGGACGAACAGGGCGATGCCGTCGCAGACTTCCCGCCGTAACACCTCCCAGCGCCACGTGTTTTCGGGCGTGTACCAGTACCATACCACCAATAGTTAAGATGGCTGAGTTTCGTAAGGGTATACGTATGCCGGAATGCCAGAACTGCGGTGCCTTCGTAACGGCGGACTATGCACGCGTATTCACACCAAACGGCGTCGACGAGCCCAGAGTCTGCCCCCAGTGTGAAGACAAGATACGTGACGGCGCAGATGTGAGACAGGCACGCTCGACACGACGAGGATAAGTTTCGTTCTGTTTTCTTGGCCCGGGCAAATACCGACTAATCGAGCGTCGACGAGAGAATGCGCTGAGCCTGCTCGAAAATATCGTCGGCGCGGTCGCGCTCGCGCGCCTGTGCCGTGAGGCGAACGAGCGGCTGTGTGCCACTTGCTCGTAACAGGAACCAACCGCCGTCGAGGTCGACCCGAACGCCGTCCATCGTCGAGACGTTCTCGAAGGACGCGATAACGTGCTCTCTGACGTCTGCCATCACACGTTCTTTGTCAGTCACCTCTGTCGAGTCCCGACGAATCGGATACGCCTCGACCCCGTCTACACGCGCCGAGAGCGCTCGCTCGGCTGAAAGCGCCGCGAGTTTACACGCGGCGAGTGGGCCGTCGGGACACAGCGTCGCCTCCGGCCATATCCACGCCCCGCTGGGCTCACCCCCGAATCCGACTGACTCCTCGCTGGCTTTCTCCGCGACGTAGACGTCCCCGACCGGTGTTCGCGTGGTTTCTATATCGGCGTCACGGAGGTGGTCCGCGACGGCGAGACTCGTATCGACAGGGACAGCGACCGAATCGCCGGGTGTGGCCGCGTCACGGGCCAGAATCGCGAGCAACACGTCACCGCCAACGAACTCGCCGGTTTCTGTGACGGCACGCATCCGGTCAGCATCGCCGTCGTGTGCGATTCCCAGGTCCGCGTCGCTGTGTGTCACGAGAGTTACCAGCGACTCGCAGTTCTCTTCGGTCGGTTCGCTCGGTCGACCCGGGAACGCACCGTCAGGCTGTGCGTTCAATGTCGTCACCTCACAGCCGAGCGCGTCCAGCGCGTCGACCGTGACGCCACCAGCGCCGTTGCCTACGTCGACAACAACTGAGAGGGGGTCCTCAATACGAACGGCCTCGACAAGTCGGTCGCGGTGGGTTTCTGTGTGGTCTCGTCTGGTCCGCGTGCCGAACTCGTCCCAGCGTGTGAGTGCCGCCTTGTCGCCCTCGATGCGCTCCGTAATCGTCTGCCGGAGGTCTGCGCCGAAGGCCTGGCCCGACGGCTGCCACAGCTTGATGCCGTTGTCCTGTGGCGGGTTGTGAGAGGCCGTCACCGCGACACCGGCGTCGGCTCCCTCCCAGGCGACCGCTCGCCCGATTGTCGGCGTCGCCGCGACGCCCAAATCGACCACGTCGACACCCGACTCGCACAGGCCTGCGGCGAGCGCATCGACGAGGGCTTTGCCGCTCTCTCTGGGGTCTCGTCCCACGACGACTCGCTCGGTGTCGACGCCAAGCGCACGGCCAACGGCAAGCGCGAGCGAGGCCGTCACCTCCGTACCGACCAGGCCACGGATACCGCTCGTTCCGAACATAAGCCGGTATCACTCGATTTCGGCGAGGCGTGCGGCGATTCGCTGGGCACCGACCGTCGCGGCGAGGTCTGGCCTGTCTGCGGTAATTGCATCGACATCGCGGCCGAGTTCCTCCCCGACGCGTTCTTCGAAGGCATCGACGATGCCCGGAACACAGGCCATCCCGCCTGTAAGAACGATTGGCTGGTCGAGTGCGAGCTGGTAGATTTTCATGTGGTCGTTGGCGAGCTGTGAGAGGAACGTGTTCGAGAACTTCTCGACGGCTTCGTCGAGATACTCGTTTGCGGCGTCCATCACAGAGCGTTCGATGGTGAACTCGTGGCTCCCGCCGCCAGGCTGTTGGATAATGTCCGTAAAGGGCTCGAAGCTATCGAAATCTGCGTGGTTCTCCTTGTATTCGCGGGCTTGCGTGACATCGACGTTGACACGGCCCTGAGTCTCCTCTTCGACGTAGTTTGCGATGATGCGGTCGACTTCGTTGCCGGTCACAGCGCCGGTGGTAAACGGCGAAATCTGCTCGCCGCGGCGGTACGCAGACGCTTCGAGGTTCGTCGACCCCATGTTGATGGCGATAAATATCTCTTCGATAGCCTGGAGGTCGTCGCCGAAGGCCGGAATCGAACCACACAGCGATTCAGGATAGCTCTCGATGAGCGCCTCACCGATAGAACTGTTCTCGATAACCTCGCTGAGGTTGTCGAGTCCTGCGGGGTTGTCGATGGTCGGGATTGCGTAGACGACCGCGCTCTCCTCGGGGATGTCGTAGGAATCGATAATCGCCTCGAAGAACTGCTCGGTCAGTTCGGCACGGTCCTCGTCCTCGGGTAGCCCAGACCGGAGCATGAACTCGACGCGGTCTGGGTACTCGCGGGCGGCTTCGTTGCCGTACAGGAACTGTTCCTCACCTGTCAGTGCGTCTTCATAACGTGCGAGACAGGTCAGTGTCCGAATCGTCTTGAGGTCGCCGTCCTCGGTGGGGAGAACGATGACTGTTCGTGTACTGCCCAGCTTCACCCCGACTGGAACGGGTTCGTCGTCGTCAACCTCGATATCCGCCGACAACTCCTCGATTTCGGCGTCCACGTGCGAACTCATACGTGGAGGCGTTCTCACGCGCCGGGTATATATCAACCGGAACATATCAACCCCGAAACCCGACGCTGCGTGCAGGGCTACAACGCTGTGAAAACGGCTACGTGAGCGCTCAGGGAGCGCCCGCGATGACCATCGTACTCTCCTCGTCGAACGACAGGTGTCGCGACGCGTCGGCGTCGACACGGACCGCCTCCCCGGGGTCGAGCTGGAGTTCGTCGCCATCGACTGTCAGGACGCCCGAACCATCGACGAGGAGGTACACCTCTTCTTGCCCGTCCTCCGCGTGGTCGTGTTCCATACCGTCCCACCCTTCGGTGGCGTCGAGAACGGTAAACCCGAGGTTCTCACAGTCGAGTTCGTTCCGGAGGAAGTACATCCCTGGCGCGCGCGGTTCGACCTCGTCGTAGGTGGCTGTGTCGTAGGACATACCCGATTGTTCGGCCACCGGCATCAAAAGCGTCGGGGGTGGCCTTACTCGAACAGCTCCTCGAAGACTTTCGCCTGTGCGGCCCGGAGATGCTGGTGGTATGTCGGTCGGGCGATGTCCATCGCTTCGGCGAGTTCGTTCCCGTCGATGTCACGCGGCCAATCGAAAAAGCCCCCGAGATAGGCGGTCTTGAGGGCAGTCTCCTGTCTGTCGGTCAGGCGGTCGCTGAGCGCGGCCTTGAAGTCCTGTCTGGTCTCGACGGCACGCTCGCGCTCGTGATACCCCAGCAGGTCCGTCCCCGGGTAGCGAGACTCGACAAGTTCGAATAGCTCCCTGGCCTCGGCTTCGGCGGGGAGTTCGACAGTGAATCTGGCCGACCCGCCCTCGGCGACGACTTCCTTGGTGACCGCGCCGTATTCGGCGAGAACCGCCAACAGCGACTCCTCGACGACCAACTCGACGAGACACTCGTCTTCGTGGTCGACGATAGTGGTCAGCTCCATCACCACGTCGTCAGAGCGAGCACGCTCGATGAACGCCCCGGTATCGACCCCCTCGGCCGAGAGATAGAGGCGGACGGCACCGTCAGACCGGTAGTCGATGCCGACGGCTTCGAGCGTCCCCTCGGCGGCGCCCGAGAGGCGGTTGAACAACAGCTCGGAACTGCCCACAGCGAACTCCAGTTCGATGATTTCGGTGGCATCGAGGATTCGGCCGCGCTCGACGGCGTTGATTGCGTTTGCCACCGCACGACCGAGTGCGTCGAGGATGACCCGCTCTCGCTCGTCGAACACGTCACTGTCTTGGGCACACACGGTAAGGGTCCCGTAAGTCGCGTCTTTGTACACCAGCGGGATGATGACGACGGCACCAACGTCGCTGTCGGCGACGATATCCGACAGCGGTCCGTACACCTCTGTCATATCGGTGAGTACCTGTGTCGTTCCCTCGTGATAGGCGCGTGCGACGGGCTCGTTCTCGCGTGTGAGGTCGAACGACTGTCCCTCAACCGGCAGCTTTGTCTCACCCTCCCAGGCAGTCGGCGACAGCTCCTCGGTCGTCACGTCGGGTTGCCCGACCCAGGCGAAGGAGTACGGGTCGGTCGCCGCCAGCTCCGCGACGACGTTGCGCTCCAGTTCGTCACGCGTCCGGGCCTGAACGAGAACCTCGACCGTGTTCTGGACGAGTCCGTTGACTCGGTCGAGTAGCCTGTCAGACTGCTCGCGGGCCTCTCGAATCTCCTGGGTCCGTTTCGCACGCATGCAGGCGGCGGCCGCACTCGTTGCAAGGAGCCCCAGGATGCTCTGGTCGGTTTCGTCGAAAGCGTTTGGCTCCGTCGAGGCAACCGTTATCGTCCCGTGGACGCCGACCGGGTAGTACATCGCCGAGCGCACGTCGCCGTATTCGAACTCGTTGTCGATGACTGCAAAGTCGTCGACAATCGTCGGCTCACCCGTCGCAAAGACGGTGCCAGGGTATCCTTCGTCGATGCCGTAGGTGGGCCGGTCACCAAGCGTCTCTTTGGCCGCCGGTGTGGACGCAATCGGCTCGAGTGTCCGAGCATCGCCGTCGTACAGGCGAAAGAGAGCGACGTTCTCGTCGACGAGTTCCGCGGCGGCGTTTGCGGCGAGTTCGCCGACGTGCTGTCTGTCTCGGGCCTGCATCAGCGAACGGGTCGTCTCCAGTATCCCCGAGAGCTGTTCGCGATGCATGTTTCGCTCGGTCACGTCGCGGCCGACACCGGTGACGCCCGTAATCTCGCCGGATTCGTCGTACAGCGGCGCTACCGAGAACTCGTAGGGAACGTGTGTGCCGTCTTTCGTTTCGAGCATCGCCTCTGTCGAGAGTTGGTCACCCGACAGTACCGAGTCGAACATCGCCGTCACCTCCTCGCTGTCCTCGGCCGCAATAATATCCATCGGCTCGATGTCGGCGATGTCGGCGGCTCCGTAGCCGGTCACGTCTTCCAGGCGTTTGTTCCACTGAACGAGTGTTCCCTCCCGGTCGAAGGCATACACCGGGTCCGGGAGGCTATCGAGCAAGCTCTCGACGAACGCCTGCTGGTGTTCGAGCTCCTGCTCGAACGCCTGGCGTTCGAGCATCAGCGTCAGCCAGTCGGCGAGTGCCTCGACAACGGACTGGTCGTACTGGTCGAACCCGCTCTCGTGGGCACTCTTGTCGGCGAAACAGACGGTTCCGTACTGTTCGCCCTCGACCGAGAGAACAACCCCCAGATAGCACTCGAGTTCGAACCGTTCGTAGGCCGGGTCGTCTTCCCAACCCTCCTCACTCGCGGCATCGACAGCCTTTGTCTCTCCGTCTTCGATGGTATACCTGCAGTACGTCTCCGTGAGCGGAGCCGACTCGCCTACTGCCAGCTCCGGATGGTCTCCGACGCTGTGGAGTATCCGCTGCGTGTCGTCCGCGATGCGCGTCACGAACCCGTACTGCACGCCGAGGTGGTCAGCGACGATTTCCAGTAGCCGGCGAATCTTCTCCTCGCGGCTCAACTCAAGGCCCGACGCTACATCGTGAAGTTGGCCGAGAATAGCCTCCTGTCGGTTTCGCTCACGGTCGAGTACCACAGCGACGCCGGACTCGAACGGTTGGACTGTCGCACGTAGCTCGACCGGCCCCGTGGTATCGACCGACAGAGCGGTTGCAGACTCACCAGACCGGACCGCATCGGACACCGCCGTATCGCCGAAAAGCCCGTCGACGGAACTGCCACTCACCTCGTCCGGGTCAGCGGCGAGGAAGTCGCCGGCGGTTTCGTCGACGAACACCACGTGATGCTCATCGTCGACAATCACCACACCTTCCGAGACGTGTTCGAACAGTTCAGGCGCGACCCGCTGGGGTATCCCGCTGTCCAGACTCATCTCTGATACTAACTATGTTGGTATCTGCGTATATAAAATCTCGTCTCCCGCGAGTCACGAGGGTATCGCAGTTGTCCACGTACCTCACTCAGGCTCGGTCACCTGTTTCCCTTCGGCCTGTGGGACGACCGTCTGGTCGGCGTCGACCCATTCTCGGTCGAGTTCGCAGCCGTCGAAGAGTCGGTCGAGAAACACCGCGAGCGAGGCAATCTCGGAGTGGGGTTGATTGGTGACGGCGACGTTGAACGCGGCCGCCTCGTAGATATCAAAGGGGACCTTTTCTGCGCCGACCACCACGAGCAAGCGCCCGAAGTCGTCGTCGGCGTCCGTGTCGATGCCCGCGACGTTTCGAATCTCCGACTCGACCTCCTGAATCGGGAGGCCGTACATCGTCAGGTGAACGACCGTTCCCTCCCAGTTTTCGACAGTCGCTATCGGTTCGTCGGTCGTCTCGACGGCGAATGGGCCGCCGAACCGGTCGGTGATATCCTCAATTGTCTCGCGGCGGCCGCCAGCGGACCCGGCGAGGATGACACTGTCGGCCCCGAGTGCGCGCGCCGTGAGTCCGACGTGTGTTGTCGTCCGTTCGTCTCGGCCCGGCCGGTGGCCGAGTCTGAGTACCGCAACCTCCGGCGTTTCCTCCATCGTGCGTGCATCCTCGGTTCGGAGTCTTATAACGGCCCGGTTCGCCCGCCGACCGCGGGCGGCGAGAAAAAGGCTTTACCGACCCGGCCTCGTACCCGCAGGCAAATGGTACTCGATAATCTCGGCAGTTCGCTCCGGGGCACACTCAACGACCTCCGGGGAAAATCCCGTATCTCCGAGGAGGACGTGGAGGGTGTCGTCAAGGAGATACAGCGTTCGCTTATCCAAGCCGACGTGGATATCGCGCTGGTCCAGGACCTTTCTGACAGCATCGAGGGCCGAGCACTCGACGAAGAACCGCCCGCTGGCACCTCGGCACGTGACTGGGTACTACGTATCGTCTACGAAGAACTGGTAGAGCTGCTCGGTGAGTCGACGGACCTTCCGCTTGAAAATCAGACGATTCTCCTGGCTGGCCTGTACGGGTCGGGGAAGACGACCACCGCCGCGAAGATGGCCTGGTGGTTCTCGAAGAAGGGGCTCCGTCCCGCGGTTATCCAGACTGACACCGACCGTCCCGGCGCATACGACCAGGCCAAGCAGATGGCCGACAACGCAGAGGTGGACTTCTACGGTGACCCCGACGAGAACGACCCGGTCAAAATCGCGATGGAGGGCCTCGAAGAGACGGCCGACGCCGACGTTCGTATCGTCGACACGGCCGGCCGAGACGGTCTGAACGAGGACCTCATCGACCAGATAGAGCGCATCGAGACAGCCGTCGACCCGGACCGGAACCTGCTGGTACTCGACGCGGCGATGGGCCAGAGCGCGAAAGACCAGGCCCAGGAGTTCGAGCGCGCAATCGGTATCGACGGCGTCGCCATCACGAAACTCGACGGTACGGCGAAAGGCGGTGGCGCACTCGCTGCAGTCAACGAGACCGATTCGACGATTGCCTTCCTGGGTACCGGAGAGACCGTCAAAGACATCGAGCGCTTCGAGTCCTCCAGTTTCGTCTCTCGGCTGCTCGGCATGGGTGATATCGACCAGTTGGCCGAGCGCGTCGAGCGCGCGATGGAGGAAGCCCAAGAAGAAGACGAGGACTGGGACCCCGAAGATATGCTCGAAGGGAAGTTCACCCTCCGAGATATGAAAAAGCAGATGGACGCGATGAACCGGATGGGCCCACTCGACCAGGTGATGGACATGATTCCGGGCATGGGCGGGGGCATGATGGACCAGCTACCCGACGACGCGATGGACATGACCGAAGAACGGATGCGGGATTTCGAGGTCGTCATGGACTCGATGACAGAGGAGGAACTGGAGAACCCCCGCATCATCGGCGCGAGCCGGACGAAACGCATCGCTCGCGGCTCCGGCAAACCCGAAGAACGAATCCGCGAACTCCTCCAGCAACACAAGATGATGGACCAGACCCTTCAGCAGTTCCAGGGGATGGGCGACGCCGACATGGAGCGCATGATGCAACAGATGCAACAGCAAGGCGGCGGACCTGGCGGTATGGGTGGCATGGGTGGCGGTGGCGGCGGCAATCCGTTCAATTAACGACACTTTCGTCGAGGTCTCGTCTGTGACGGCGGAAAGGCTACGCTGTCAGCTTACGAGGTCGCACTCTCGTCGTAGTACTGTCCAGCGGCGATGAGAAACGACGTTATCGCGGTCACGAACGCGACGGCTCCGATAGCGCCGATGCCGACGCGCAACACGTTTCCGGAGAGCTGTTCGGCGGCGAGCAGGACAAACACTGCGGTAACGAAGGTAATGAGCAACGCCGTTCGGGCGAGTCGCCCGACATCGACGCCGCTAACGGACATAATTTAATACCTCGTCGAGGACACCGTCGTATTCGACGCCCGCGGCCGTGCTCCCGAGCGAGTGAATCGACTGGCAAATCCACATTCCTGCGGTGAAGTTGACAAAGGCAACAAACGACACCAGCCCGATTTGTCCCTCGACGAGCAGCGCAGAGGTGGCCGCCCCGAGGAAGCCAAACGCCATTATCGCGTGGGTCAGTACCGAGCGAGTGCCAAAGTCAGCAAGCGCCGTTGGTGGGCCAATTGCCATACTGCATTGTAGGGCTACACCGTCTTAAATCCGTGTGTGAACTGACACACTGACATCGGTGGATGAGTGGACGACTCGACGACCGCCGGGGCGGATACTACTCGCTGTCAGAGCGCGTCTCCTCAGCGGCGTCGATACGGACCGCCGAGACCCTCGTGCCGTCCCCACGCCACAGTCACAGGACAACATCGGAAACCAAACAGTGTGTGAACAGGTCGACAGAGACCAGAACCTACATTTTGTTCCCGAAAGTCGGTGTGGCTATGGACAAGACAGGGACACGCCGACAGTTTCGCTGCGGTTATCATTCAGGGTCAAACCATCCACACTCGCCTGGCCAGAGGACGGCAACTGGCACCGGTCTCTGCCACGATACCGTCAGACAACAACTGGAGGGACAGTAGCCATGTCAGAGAGATTCTCGCGTCGTGGCATTCTGAAAGCCGGTGTAGCGGGCATCACAGCAGCCACCGCCGGGTGTCAGGCTCCCGAATCCGGATTCCGTGCTGAGGGCGTCACCTTCACCGGCGGGGCCGAGGCGTTCGACAGCGTCGAAGCGTCGTTCGACCACACAGTTCTCGACGGCGTCGGTCAGTTCCGACACTCGCTGGAGAACTGGGGGTATCGCCCCGACGAGACGGTCCCTGACGCCGTCGAACAGGAGTGGCGCATCCCCGAACACAACACCGGCGAGCACAGTGCAGCGAAAGCCAGCGCCGTCGGACTGTCAGACGACGAAATCGCGTTTCCGGGCGATACGGGGCTCCTCTCTGTTATCTCCGCCGACGGGGAGATTCAGTGGCAGGGAGAGACCGACCTCGCCGGCCGGGGTATCCACGGGACTCCCGTCGTCGCAGACGGTCGTGTCTTCATCGGGGCATACGACGGCGTGCTGTACGCCTTCGACGCAGAGACGGGACGCGAGGAGTGGTCGACGAAACTCGGCGGCTCAATCGGGTCGAGTCCAAAATACGACGGGAAGGTCCTCTACATGGCCGTCGAGTACTCCGACCCAGAAGGGAGTATGTTCGCGGTCGACCCGGAGACTGGCGACGTACTCTGGGAGGACCCGAAAAGCCGGCCGACCGACCACCCACATTCGACGCCGGCAATCGACCCCGATGCGGGCTACATGGTGGTTGGCTCTAATGACGGCATGCTCTATGGCTGGAAGTACCCGTCACTGGAGTTCGACTGGACCTTCGAGACGAACCCGACAAACGACACCGACGGCGAAATCAAGGGCCCAGTCACGACCTACGACGGCGCGGCTTTCTTTGGCTCCTGGGACCGGAACATCTACCGCGTCGACCTCGAAACCGGCACAGAGGACTGGTCGGTCGAGACAGGCTGGCTCTCGATGATGGGGCCAGGCGTCGACCCGACGCGTGACCTGGTGTTCGGCGGGAGTCACGACGACAACCTCTATGCACTCGACGCACAGACTGGCGACATAGAGTGGCAGTTCGAGACACAGGGGCCGTTGACCGGTTGTCCGACCGTCTGTGAGCATCGGGTCGTCTTCGGCTCGAAGGACAACTCGCTGTACGCGGTCGAAACCGAGACCGGCGAGAAAGTCTGGGAAGTCGAAAACAACGGCGTCGTGACGAGCACGCCACTCGTCCGGGACGGCGCTATCTACTACGCCGAACGCGCCCCCGACCCTGAAGACGGCGATACCGACGGCGGTGCCTACAAGCTCGTCGACGCGACCTGACCACACCGAGAAACAAGACACGGGGTTTAGGTGTGTCACATTCAGTACGACCAGCTATGAGCCTCCGGCTGAAACTCGGCTTGTGGGTTCGGATGGCCGTTGCCCTCGTTTTGACAGTCGTCTCTGTTGGAATACTGCTCGCCGCCGAGTTCGCGCTCGCGGTTGTCGTCTCGATTTTTGGAGCATTCCTGATGCAGACCTTTGGCGTCGCGTTGCTCGGTCTCGCTGGCGTTGTCGCCGTCTGCTTGCTCTCGTGGGTGGCTATCGTCGCCGGACTCAGACGAATGACAGCTCCTGGCATCCTCGCGCGGCGTATCGACAGCGACCCCGTGAGGAAGGCAGTACAGCGAGCCGGACAGGTCGTCTGGGAGCCACCGTCGCTCCGAACGATAGGTCGTGGTATCGGTCTCCTCGCCGGTCCCGGAGTCGGCCTCATCCTCTGTTATCAGCTCGGATTCGTTGTCCTCGGTCTCGACCCGATACGTTTCGGGATAGCCTTTGGGGCAATCATCGTCGTCTGTTACACCGGTTGGCTCGTCTACGACGAGTTACGTGCGGCCGGGAGCGTCCGAACACAGCTCGAAGACGAGTACGACCTCGTTGCAGACTCAGAGCAAGAGCAGACACTCAGTCGCCGCGTCCAGCGGCTGGCGGCCCAGGCAGGCTGCCCAGTTCCGGAGGTCGAAATCGGTGCCTCACGGCTCCCGCAGGCGGCGACTGTCGGCTACCGCCCGGAGAACTCGATTATCCTGGTGTCACAGGGCCTCATCGAGTCACTCGACGACGAAGAGCTGGACGCGGTACTCGCTCACGAACTCGCCCATCTGCTCAATCGCGACGCGGCGGTGTTGACCGCACTCTCGTTTCCCCGCTCGAAGGTACAGGGGTTAGTCGACCTGATGTACCGCTGGGACTCCTCGGATGCAGACATCCTTCTCATACCGCTGTTCGTCGTCGCCACACCGCTCTATGTCGTGAACCGTCTCGCGGTGCCGACAGTCGCCCGGTACCGAGAGTACGTGGCAGACCGGGCCGCCGCCGAAGTGACCGGGAATCCGGCGGCGATGGCGAGCGCACTCTCGACACTCGACCGGGAGTACGCGGTTCGCTCCTCGACTGACCTCCGAGTCACGTGGTCGACTGCGGCGTTCGGCGTCGTCGCGCCGCCCTGGGAGGAACGGAAGTTTTTCGACCGTTCGACGCGGTTTCTCTACCGTCGCATACTCGGCACGCACCCCCGGACAGCGGACCGAATCGAGCGGCTCCGCTCACAGATAGAGTAGAGCGTCTGCCCGACGAGTCCCGTCTATAGACTGGCGGCGAGCGCGTCGAGTTCGTCGTCGCCGCGGTCTGTAACTGGGTCACCGTGGCCCATACACGCGATATCGAACGACAGGTCTCGACTCGCCAGCGCCTGAATGCTCCCGTCGTTTTGCCTGTTACTCGCGGCAAGCGGCCACGGTGGCGTCCCCAGCGTGTTGCCGTCACCGGTCACCAGGTCACCGAGCATCGCCACCCCGAGGTGTCCATGGTGAAAGGCAGTGTGTCCTGGCGTATGTCCCGGGGTGTGGTAGGCTGTGAATCCGCCGACCGTCTCGCCGTCCTCGATTCGACTGACGCCGGTTCCGGGCGGACGCTGGAAGACGGCGGCGACACGCTGGAACGCGCCTTTTTTGCTGAGGACGGTAGGTCGGTCTGTACCGTCCAGCAAGCTCGCGTCGGGCTCCATCGCGTAGATTGGTGCGGTCGAGCCGAGGGCGGCGAGGCCACCGACGTGGTCGAAATCATAGTGCGTGACGAGTATTCGGTCGAGTTCGTCTGTGTTGTAGCCTGCCTCCCCGAGTTCTCGTTCGAGTGTCTCGGCTCCGGGAGTGCCGGCATCGACGAGAGTCACTGTGCCGTCGTCGACCAGATAGGCGTTCACCATCCCGAGGTCGAGCGCCCATACTGCGCCGTCGTCGTCGAGTTGGACTGCCATCAGTTGTTATCCCGCACTGTCAGAGTGCCTGTCGCTCGATTCGTTTCACTACCGGTCATCGTTTTCTTCTAGTAGCCACAGCAACAGAAACCTACCGCCGGACCGTGCGTTTACGACGCGTCGCCTTCTGCGTCGACGGCCGGCTGTTCGTCACTCTCGGCGTGACTCTCGCCCGGAGGGTTGTCGTCACCGGGGAAATAGCCCGAGGGACCGAAATACCGCGTCCAGAGGACGAGCATCGACGGCAACACGAAGACGCTCGCGAGGAACGCGTAGATAATCGTGAGGCCGGTGATGATGCCGAACTGCTGGAGAATCGGCAGAATTGCGACGGCGAGCGTCCCGAATCCGCCGACGGTCGTCGCGGCGCTGCCGAGCAACGCACCGCCGGTGCCGGTCACAGTTGTCTCCATCGCGTCCCACACGTCACCGCGCCTGCGGAGTTCGAGTTCGTACCGCGAGCTGATGTGGATGCTGTAGGCGATACCGAGACCGACGGTCAGTGAGGTAATCGTCCCGGTGAGCGTGTTAAACGGAATCTCCAGAAGCCACATCGAGCCGAGAATCCACGTTACCGCAAGCGCCACGGGAACGAGCGTCACGAATCCGAGCGATGCCGGATTGCCCGTCAGCCGGTAAGCAAGCGAGAGGAAGATGAAGACGGCGACGAGCGTAATCAACAACCCTTGGATAACCGTATCGAGCAGGTCTTGCTGGACCTTATCGAAGACAACCTGGTCACCTGCGGGCGTCGCCGTGAGGGTACCGCCACTCGCCGATTCGACGGTCGTCGCAACGTCTTTGTTGTCGTCAGCTATCTCGCCGATTCTGGCGTTACCGGTGACGCCGAACTGAAGCCGAATCGCCTGATACTCACCGTCAGCGTTGTAGACGAACTGTGACGCCTGCGGGTTCGCCGTGAGCAAGAGGTCGTACAGCCGTTCGACGTTGCCCTCGGGGACGCCGTCTTCACCGGCCGCCTGGTCGTAGGCCTGTGCGAACTCGGCCAGGGCAGTCTGCTGGTCGGTCCGCTCGGCGGCGGGAATAGCTGCGGCCTCTGTGCCGCGCGCGGCCGTTCGTTGCATCAACGAGAGCGGCGATGTGATGTCAGCCCCGTTCGGCCCCACAAAGACCGTATCGAGGCCGCCGGCCTGCTCACTGGCCTGTGCGAGCCATCGGAGGGTCTGCTCGTTCGTCACGTCGCCACGTATCAGTACCTCCGCCTCGTTGTCTTCTTGCTGGTAGTTCTCGCCGATGAACTCGAGGTCCTCGTTAATCTGGTAGGTGCCAGGGGCCATCGGACCGGGCAGATTCTGGGTCCACTCCGGCGGGCTGTCAGCGAGGAAATCGGTCTCGTCGAAGCTCGTATCGACCTGTGTCGCGCCGTAAGCGCCGGCAAGCGAGAGCAACAGTGCGAACACGACGACTGCGACCGGGAACCGGCGAGCCGCCGCAACGCCGCCACTCAGCACGCGGCCAAACGCGGACCCACCCGTGCCGAAGGCACGTTTCTGTCGGTCGATTCCACGGGCTTCGAGGAACCCGTCGAGTTCGATTTTGACTGCCGGCATCAGCGCGCCGAAGATGACGAGCGCGGCGACGACGCCGACAGAACTCACGATACCGAAGTCCTGTAGCGGTCCGATTGGGCTGGTCAGGTTCGCGAGGAAGCCGATTGCGGCGGTCACCGTCACCCACACTAGGGCCGCGCCGACACCGGCGAGCGCGAGCGACATCGAGCGTCGAATCCCGATATCGTCCTCGCCCGCTGCACGCTGCTCCCGGTAGCGCATGAACACGTGAATCGCGTAGTCAATCGAGAGTCCGATAAGGAGAACCGGGACGGATAACAGAAGCTGGTTGAACGAGATGTTCGCCCACCCCATGAAGCCAAACGTCCACACCAGCACACCGATAATCCCGACGACGCCGAGAATGATATCTAGCAGGTCGCGGTAGGCAACTGTCAGTGCGACGACGACGAACAACAGCGCCAGCGGACCGACGAGCGCCCCGCTGTCACCGAGAGACTGGCTAATTTCCTCGTTCAGGATGCCGAAGCCAAAGATAGAGTACTGCGTACTCCGGTCTTGGGCAATCTCTCTGATTTCGAGTTGTGCCTCCGTGAGGGGCTCGGGGAACGAGTTCGGGTTCTGGACCTCGACGTTGATAGCCTGCCTGACGAGAGTACTCCCGGCCTGGGAAGTCGTCGACCCAGGCTCGTAAGACGCCGGCATGAAGCTCAGATACCGCGGGTTTCCGTCCGGGCCGAACACGTCAGTGACGATAGCTTCGAGTTCTTCCTCCTCGAGTGCCTCTATCGCCGCGCGCTGCTCGGCAAGCGTCGGCCGTCCGTCGCCCCCGTCACCGTCGGACTGGTCTGCGCGCAACGCCGCAGTCGCGACGACGTTCGCGTAGCCAAAGACCGGCCGCTCCGCGGTGAACGTCCGACGAATCGTCTCCCTTTCCTGTATCTCTTGTTGGAACGACAGCGACTCCAGTATCGACTCCTTCGTGAGAACGTTGTCCCCACGCTGGATGACTTGGACGAGCGCTTCGTCGTTACCGTCGTCAGACGTGAAGTTCCCCTCGATGTAGGCCTGTGCGTCTGCCGCAGGAGAGTCACTCTCGAACTGCTCTGTGTCTGACTGCTGTTCTACCTGTCCCATCCCCGCGCCAATCGCGACAGTTAGCACGAAGACGACGAGGATGACTGTCTTGCTGTACGTCGTCAACGCGTCTGCAAGCCGCGTCGGAATGTTACTCATGCGCTACCCTCCGCCTCGCAAAATGGCGTCGCCTTGGCATCGCTTGAGTGTGTTACTTGCTCAACACGTAAAAGCCCACTATTTTCCCCGACTGCCGACCGAACAGCCGTCTTACCGTCCAGAGAGGGTTGAGATAGCTGGCCTGCGCGGAGGGATATCACGAACTGTCGCGCTGCAGTGTGTGGGTACGGTCGTCCAGAGGAGAGGCACAGGGGGATAAATTTCGAGCCGAGTGGTGTGTCGGTCCGAGGGTGGCCGGAGAGACTATTAGTCCGCCGAGAGACGTAGAAGGCATGTCAGTTATCGAGGTAGAGGAGGTCACAAAAGAATTCGGAGCGGTCCGTGCTCTCGACGCTGTCAGCTTCGAGGTCGGGCCGGGTGAAGTCTTCGGCTTTCTGGGGCCGAACGGTGCCGGAAAGACCACCACCATCAGGACGTTACTCGGATTGCTGACGCCGACAGCGGGGACCGCGGCAGTTCTCGGCGCAGATGTCGAAGACGAGCAGGCACTCGTGGATGCCAAAGCGCGTATCGGCTATCTGCCGGCGACGCTCGGGTTCGACCCGGGTGTGACCGGCGAAACGGTGCTCGACTACCACGAGTCAATAAAAGGCGGCGAACGGCGTGACAGGCTCTGTGAGATATTTACGCCGCCCCTCGAACGCCCGGTACGCGAGTATTCGAGCGGAAACGAGCGCATGCTGGGCATCATCCAGGCGTTCATGCACGACCCTGACCTCGTGATACTGGACGAGCCAACCTCGGGGCTCGACCCGCTCAAACAGGAGGAGTTCAACGAGTTCGTCCGCCAAGAGCGCGAGCGGGGAACGACGGTTTTCTTCTCTTCACACGTCCTGAGCGAAGTCAGACGTGTTTGTGACCGAGTCGGGATTCTCCGGGATGGCGAACTCGTCGCGCTCGAAGACGTAGAGACGCTCCTGCGTCGCGGCGGCAAGCGCGTCCGGGTACAGATGGACTCGGACCAGACCACTGCCCTGGCAGACCTCGACGGAGTCGTCGACGTTACACACCTGCCAGACGGTATTCAGTTCGTCTATACTGGCGAGTACGATAGACTGCTCGACGAACTCGCGTCCGCAGACATTCGCGATATAGACATCAGCGAGCCGCCGCTAGAGGACATCTTCCTCCATTACTACGGGTCAGGCGCGACCGGGGAGGGCGAGATGCATGCTTGAGACCGCCCGGTACGAGACGGCACGACGGCGGAGGGAAACAGCAGTGTTGACGGTCGCTATCTCGCTCTACAGTGCGTTTGTCGTCTGGTATTTTTCGGCACTCGACGGCGTCGAATACGAGGAACTCGTCAGCGAAGCACCGGCCGCGCTCAGAGACGCGTTCGGAATCGAGGCACTCTCGACAGTCGAAGGGTTCCTGAGCGCACAGATTTTCAACTTCGTGTGGCTGCTCGGACTGGGGCTGTATTTCGCGTACACGGGCGGCGGCCTGATTGCCGGCGATATCGAGAGCGAGCGGATGGAGTTGTTGCTCTCGTTTCCCCTCTCTCGGTCGCGGCTGCTGGTCGAGAAGTTCGCCTCGCTTTTGCTGCCGATTGTCGTGGTCAATGTCGTCACCGCGGGCGTACTCTACGCGCTCGTCACAGCTATCGGCGAATCCGTCGACGCGACTGACCTCTTTTTCGTCCATCTGTTCTCGGTGCCGTATCTGCTCGTCTGTGCGGCAATCGGCGTCGCGTTGTCGGTCGCTGTCGACCGGGCCGCAGTCGCCGAGCGGGCGGCTGTCGGCGTCGTGTTCGTCCTCTTTCTCGTCGAGTCGGTCGTCGGAACCAGTACCGACTTCGGGGTGCTCCGGTATCTGAGTCCGACGAACTACTACCAGCCGACCGAGATTCTCGTCGACGGGAGCTACGGAATCACGGGAAGCGGCGTGCTGTTAGGTGCGTTTCTGTGTTTGCTCGCCGTGTGTCTCGTCCTGTTCAGACAACGGGACATCTAGCCGGCCTCTCCAGAAGCCGCTGGTCGGTGCAGTGAGACCGCCCCCTATCGGTGCTCAGTCGTCGCTCGACACTGCTCGGCCAGACCCTTCGGAATAGACGCGCTTTGCCGGCGAGGGCGGGTCGTCGCGGACATCGGTTCCCCGACCGCTGTCAATGACCTCGGCGTAGGCGTCAGGAAGGACACGAACGAAGTCATCGAGCGCTGCCGTCCAGTCGTCGAGAACCGCCGCCGCGCGCTCGCTGTCGGTGTACTCGTGGTGATTCTCGACGAGACGCCGGAGCAGCGCCCGGTCGCCGTAATCGAGGGTCTTGTCGACGCTGACCATCTCGCCGTTGACTCGCTCTTCGAACTCGTCGTTGGGGTCGTAGACGTACGCGATACCGCCAGACATGCCGGCGGCGAAGTTGCGTCCCGTCTCGCCGAGAACGGCCACGACGCCGCCAGTCATGTACTCACAGCCGTGGTCGCCGACGCCCTCAACGACGGCCGTCACGCCGGAGTTGCGGACCGCAAAGCGTTCGCCGGCGACGCCGTTGACGTAGAGTTCGCCGTCGGTCGCGCCGTAGAGACAGACGTTGCCGGCGACGACGTTTTCGGCGGGGTCGTATCCGGCCGCATCCGGCGTGTCGATGACAATCCGGCCGCCGGAGAGCCCTTTCCCGACGTAGTCATTCGCGACGCCGTCGAGTTCGAGCGCCACGCCGGAAGCGAGGAAGGCACCGAAACTCTGGCCAGCAACGCCCTCGAACTGGCAGGTAATCGTCCCCTCGGGGAGACCGTCACCGCCGTGCTCGGAGACGACGCGGTTCGAGAGCATGGCACCGACTGCCCGGTCGCGGTTCGAAATCGCCGCCTCGATGGTGGTCGGTCGGCCGGTCTCGATTGCCCGCTGGGCAGCGTTGAGCAGGTCCCAGTCGAGCAGGTCGTCGATTTCCTCGTGGGCCTGTTCGCGGACCTTCCGGCGACTGTCACCGTCAGGTTCGGCAAGCAGTCCCGAGAGGTCGAGGTGCTGTGCAGTCTCGTGGTCCACGTCTCGCTGAGTGAGAAACTCTGGCCGGCCGACGAGGTCGTCGACGGTCCGGACGCCGAGGGCTGCCAGAATCTCTCGAAGTTCCCGCGCGATGAACGTCATGTAGTTGATGACGTGCTCGGGCTCGCCGGGGAACCGCTCGCGGAGGTCCTCCCGCTGGGTCGCAACACCGACAGGACAGGTGTTTTCGTGGCATTGGCGGGCCATCACACAGCCGGAGGTGACCAGCGAAGCCGTCCCGAAGACGTACTCCTCGGCACCGAGAGCGGCTGCCACCGCAACGTCCCGGCCCGTTTTGAGTCCACCATCGACGCTTATCCTGATTCTGTCCCGGAGTCCAGTCGCGGACAGCAGCTGGTTTGCCTCAGCAAGTCCGAGCTCCCAGGGGAGACCCGCGTTCTTTATCGAAGTCTTCGGGGAGGCACCGGTCCCGCCGGAGTGACCGGAGATGTGGACTACATCAGCGTTCGCCTTGGCGACACCGGCAGCAATCGTTCCGATGCCTGCCTCTGAGACCAGTTTGACGTTGACATCGGCGTCTGGATTTGCCGCCTTCAGGTCGAAGATGAGCTGTTTCAGGTCTTCAATCGAGTAGATGTCGTGCTGTGGCGGCGGCGAGATGAGTCCCACGCCGGGGGTGGAACACCGCACGTCAGCAATCATTTCGTTTACCTTCTCTCCGGGGAGATGACCGCCTTCACCGGGCTTTGACCCCTGGGCCATCTTTATCTGGAGTTCGTCTGCCGACGCCAGATACGCCGCCGTGACCCCGAACCGGCCGGACGCGACCTGTTTGACCGAGCACTCGCGTTCCGTCCCGAACCGTTCGGGTGGTTCGCCACCTTCACCGGTGTTGGATTTCCCACCCAACCGGCTCATAGCGACCGAGTTGTTCTCGTGAGCCTCTGGCGAGAGACTCCCCAGGCTCATCGCGGCCGTCGAGAACCGTTCGACGATAGATTCGACCGACTCGACTTCCTCGACCGGAATCGGCTCACGCGGCGAGTCAAAGGCGAGCAGTCCGCGAAGCGTCTCTGCGTCTTCACCAGTGGCGTTGGCTCTGGCTGTAAACTCACCGTACGTCTCGTAGTCATCGTGACGTACTGCTTGCTGGAGGGTCCCGACTGTCTTCGGATTCCAGCCGTGGCGCAGCCCGGACGACCGGTTCTCGTACTCGCCGATAGTCTCTAATTCCGGGTCACCACCGAACGCCATCGTGTGGCGCGCATGGATTCGGTCCTCAAGTATATCCAGCCCGATTCCCTCGGTTCGTATCTCGGTGCCAGTGAAGTACTCCTCGACGAGTGTGGAGTCGAGTCCGACAGCCTCGAAAATCTGTGCCCCCTGGTAGGACTCGACGGTCGAGATACCCATCTTCGCCATCGTCTTCAAGAGCCCGTCTTCGAGTGCGTGTCTGTACGCGGCGAGAGCGTCCTCTTCGTCGGCACCGTCGGGGCCAGCCACCGTATCGACGATAGAATCGTATGCGAGATACGGGTAGACGGCACCGGCGCCGTACCCGACGACCGCCGCGAGATGGTGGACCTCGTGAACGTCGCCCGCCTCGACAACGAGGCCGGCGCGGCTCCTGAGTCCCTGCCTGACGAGATGGTGGTGGACCGCACCCGTCGCCAGCAGACTCGGAATCGGACGCCACTCTCGGCCGACCTGGCGATTCGAGAGGACGACGACATCGGCCCCCTGGTCGATAGCGGCCGCGGCCTCGTCCCGGAGCCGTTCGAGTGCCGATTCCAGCGACGTGTCAGCGCCGAACGTCGCGTCGAGGACAACAGAGGAGTGGGCCGTTGTGGCGTCGAGCCCTCTCAGTGTGCGTGCCTGCTCGTCCGTGATGACCGGCGAGTCGGCGACGATTTGCCTGGCGTGTGCGGGCGTCTCGGCGAGGAGGTTGCGCTGTGGCCCGAGCCGACTCTCCAGTGACGTGACCAGTTCCTCGCGGATGTAATCAATCGGCGGATTCGATACCTGCGCAAACAGCTGTTTGAAGTACGAAAACAGCGGCCGCTCCACCTCGGCGAGGACCGACAGCGGCGTATCGTCACCCATCGACCCGACCGGGTCTGTACCGTCTTCGGCCATCGGCTGTAGGAGGTGATTCAGCGAGTCCGTGGTATAGCCAAAGGCCGCCTGGAAGGCACGGATTGGCGCGTCGGTGTCCCGGTGTGAGTTTGGCGAGGGGTCAGTGCTGTCCCCATCGACAGCGTCACACTCGTTTACGAGCGTCTTCAGGGACTGTTGTTCTGTCTCGACCCACTGGCCGTACTGCTCGTCGGTTAGCTCGTCAAAGACGGCATCGTCAGAGACGATTTGACCGCTCTCGATGTCCGCAACGAACAACTCTCCCGGTTGGAGACGGTTGCGGCTCTCGACCTGTGCGGGCTTGGTCGGGAGTGCGCCTGCCTCGCTTCCCAAGAGCAGTCGGTTGTCAGCCGTGACCTCGTACCGGCACGGACGGAGACCGTTCCGGTCCAAGACTGCCGCCACCTGGTCGCCGTCGAACCCGATGACGAGCGCCGGACCGTCCCACGGTTCGAGGAGTGACGCGTGGTAGTCGTAGAACGCCCGTCTGGCCTCGTCCATGCGCTCGTCCTCGCGGAAGGCCTCTGGAACGAGCATCCGGAGAGCGTGGGGTAGCTCTCGCCCGCCCTGGACGAGGAGTTCGAGTGCGTTGTCGACGCTCGCGGTGTCAGATTGCCCCGGGTCGTCGATAATCGGCGTGACTGTCTCGATGTCCGCGCCGAATCCGGCGTGAGCCAGGTCGTTCTCCCTTGCACGCATCCAGTTGATGTTGCCCTGTATCGTGTTGAATTCCCCGTTGTGGACGATGTTCCGAAACGGGTGTGCGAGGTGCCACCGCCCCAGTGTGTTCGTCGAGAACCGGGCGTGGACGAGCGCGACGTGGCTCTGGAACCGTGGGTCGCGGAGGTCCGGAAAGTAATCCGCAAGCTGGGACCCCTTCAGCAGTCCCTTGTAGACCACCCGACGCCGGTCCAGCGAGAGGATATAGAACGGGTCGTCGCAGTCCGGCCGTCCCGTGCGGTTCTCGATTGCACGGCGGGCGACATACAGCGCCCGGTCGAACCCACGACACGCCCGGTCAGTTTCGCTGCTGTCGGCGAACCGTTCGGCGAGGTCAGCATGCTCGGACGGTGCAACGAACACCTGTACGACAGCCGGTTCCGACTCCAGTGCGGTCTTCCCGAGTCCGTCGTTGTTGGTCGGCACTGAGCGCCAACACAGGACATCGAGACCGTACTCGTCGAGGGCGTCGGTCACGATGCCTTCGAGTTCTGCCTGCCGCTGGTCGTCGGTCGGCATGAAGATAGTCCCGACGGCGAACTCCTCGGGTAGGTTCACGTCGAGCACTGCCCGGAAGAACTCGTCTGGTCGGCCGACCATAAGCCCGGCCCCGTTCCCGGTGTCTGGCTCTGCACCGGTAGTACCGCGGTGTTCGAGATTTTCGAGAAGGGTTATCGCGTCAGTAACAGTCTCGTGAGACGGGTCGCAATCGAGGTCGACGATACAGCCGACACCGCAGTTCGAGCGTTCGTCATCCGGCGAGGCAAGCCCCGCCTGTTGTCTGTCGCCAGCCCCGTGTTTACCCGGCCTGTCCTGTGGGGTAGTCATGGTAAAGCATGACAACTTACCCGTTATACGCTTAACCCTGATACTCTGTGGCGGTACCCAATACACATTAAGAAATATAAGGCGATTGTCTCGACGCACCTGGCCGTCAGCGGCGGGCCAGGACCTAAGAAAGCGGGTACGGGGAACTCGCAGGCCAACCCTCAGATGGCAGCAGGTCCACGAGTGCCCGACTGAATCGCCACAGCGTCGTCTATCTGCGTGATGAATATCTTCCCGTCGCCGGGTTCACCGGTCGAGGCGGCCGTCTGAATCGCGTCGACAACATCTTCAGTCGGGGTATCGGCGACGACACACTCGATTTTCACCTTCTGGTGGAGGTCGATGACGTACTCTTCGCCGCGCCACTGGCCCGTCATCGCCTCCTGTGAGCCACGGCCCGAGACGTTCGTCACCGTGAGCGATGGCGCATCGGCCTCGGCGAGGGCGTGTTTCACGTCACCGAGTCTGTCCGGCCGGATAACGGCGGTCACCATCTCGATGCCGGACCCGCCGTCGGTTCGGAGGTCGTAGGCCGTCACGCCGCCGTCGGTGGCGACGCCACTGTCGGTCGAGATATTGGTCTGCCCGAACTCCGGATACGTCTCGACACCGTGTTCGGAGATGTCCAGTCCGTCGCGCTCGTGTTCCGGGTTGACCCGTGCCTGGCCGACGGCTCTGAATGCCCCCCACACCGCTCCGGTCGCCCCGACAGTCCAGACCGTGATGAGTGTGACACCAGCCACCTGAACCAGAAACGCCTCTGGAATCGAGTCGACGACACCCGGCGCAGCGACGAACGGGAACAACAGCGTCCCGAGCACTCCTGCACTACCGTGGACTGGGAATACCGCACAGACATCGTCGATTTTGAGACGGTTCTCGACGAACTCGAAGACGAGCGGAAGCTGTGCGCCAGCGAGCAGACCCACGACGAGTGCGCCCCACCAGGCGGCCTTGTTCGGAATCGCGGTGATACCGACGAGTCCGGCGAGCAGGCCGTTGGCGACATACAGCGTGTCTACCTTGCCGTTTCGCAGCAGTGCAACTCCGCCGGCACCGACCGCGCCCATTGCCATCGACAGCGTCGTCGTCATAGCGACGCGCCCGAGTTCGTTGCCAAGGTAGGTGCCGTTGTCCATCACAGCCGCGGTCCCGACGTTGAAGCCATACCAGCCGAAGGCGAGGATGAGCGTTCCGAGGACCGCAAACGTCATCGAATGGCCGGGAAGGACGTTGACACGCCCGTTCTCGTCGTATTTGTCCATACGTGGTCCCAGCATCCAGGCCGCAGTCAGTCCGGCGATACCGCCGACACCATGGACAATCATCCCGCCGGCGAAGTCCTGGAACCCGGTACCAGCGACCTCGCCGAAGTACTCTCCGGCCCACGTGACTCCAGTCACGACGGGGTAGATGACTGCGGCCAGCAGGAACGTGTAAGCGACGTACGCTCGAAGCTTCGCCCGGCCCGCGACCGCCCCAGAGACGATAGTCGCGGCAGTCATCGCGAACACCGCGCCGTAGAGCCAGTCGATATACCCCTCGCCGGCGTCTATCGTGTCGACGAAGCCGTTTGCATCGTAGGGTACGGCGAACCCATCACCGGCAACGACCCCCTCGATGCCGACACCGAGCAGGAAGAATACTGTGACCCCAACGCTCCAGGTCAACAGGTTCTTCGTCAGCTGGTTAGCGACGTTTTTCGACCGAACCTGCCCCGCTTCCAACATCGCGAACCCAGCGTGCATGAAGAAGATGAGAAACGACACGAGGAGAATCCACATGTCGTTTATCGCCGTCTCGAAGACGGCCCCGCTCACCTGCAAGACAGATGCCTCGTACATCTGTCAGCGACCCCCCGGTGGCGTCGAAACAGCGTGATTGACCCTCGATGCGGTTCGATTGTGTGTGATTATCAACCTAGTCACGGCCGATATTCCGGAAGTGCCTCACATAAAATTATGCATCACAATTTCAAGATATGCATTATATAATACAACAAACAGACAATATATGGCACAATATCAACAATATAAGGCTATTTATCGTCCAATTTGACGACGTATTAGCAACTATTTTTTGACAGTCGTCGACCGAACTGAGAGCTGATGCGGGCTGTGACGTGTTTTTCTGTTACTCGCACTGATACTTTCGTTGGTTTTCTCGGGCACTAATAGCCGCCCAGTCGGGACAGGGAACTACCCGAGGACAGCAGGGACGTTCGTTAGGTAGTGGACACAGAAACAGACCCAACGTAATTAGGCAGCAATAATAGTCAACACAACGCCCTGTCTTGTTTTATGGCTAATGCCGTAGTTGAACGCTTCAGCGTCGGACAAAAAATCGGGGCACTTCTCTTTGCGATGTTACTCGTTGCCGGAATAAGCGTCGGAGCTGTCTACTACTTCGAATCACAGACGGCAACGCTCGATAACTCGATTGACACGGCAGGAGAACAGCGCATGTTGACCGAGCGGATGCTCGCCCTCTCTAACGAGATTGCTGCTGGCGACGCAGACGAACAGACGTACGACCGACTAGAGCAGTCACTCGAAGGGTACGAAGCGAACTTACAGAGGCTCCGAAACGGAGGAACAGTAGACGGCGAGCAACTCGACCCGGCACCCACAGAGGCGACCGACGAACTGGCGACACAGCGGGAGACGTGGGACCAGTACAGTCAGTACGTCGAGACGCTGCTGAGGACACAGCCACAGAATCCACAGTATCAGGAGGCAGTCTCTTATATCGCGTCGAACAACGACGAGTTACTCACACTGTCTGACGATGTCGTCACCGCGTACGTGGAACACCCCAACAGCGACCAATTCAGTGACGAGATAAACGTGGCTGGTCGCCAGCGGATGCTGAGCCAGCGCATCACACAGAAGACGCTGTTCGTCGCGAACAACGAACAGCCGGGCGAGACGACGCCAGCGGTAGCTGCGGCAAAAGAGGACCTCGCGGCGCTGGTCGATGAGTTCGGCAGCGCGCTGGACGCGATGGCAGACGGCGGAACGCACAGGGGTGTCGAACTCCAGGCGGCGCCCGAGTCGGTGCAGACCGAGATTGCGGAGGTCCGAGAGGTGTGGGACCCGTTCAGCTCTGAGGCGGTGACCGTCTCGTCGTCGGTCAAGTTCAACCAGAAGTTCGTCGACGGCATCGACCAAATTCGCGGAGAGTCAGAGAAGCTGTTCGCCGCCAGTGCTGCGACAGTAGAGGCCTTCGGGACGGCTTCTGAGAACCAGACGGCGTTCATGCAGAATCTGCTTATCGGACTGTTCGCGCTCAACACCGTGATTTTCGTCGGCGGGTTGGTCGTCGCTCGCCGACTCATCGGCAAGCCGATAGCCGAACTCACCGACGTCGCCGACACGATTGCATCTGGCTCGCTGGATATCGAGTTCACCGGCAGAATGCAGGATATCGACGGCGACGGAACCGACGCGCGAGACGAAGTCGTCCGGCTCGCCCACGCCACGAGAGAGATGGAGGCCTATCTGACGACCGTCGCCCAGCAGGCACAGGCACTCGCGGATCAAGAGTTCGACGACCCAGTGCTCGACGAGGACGTTCCCGGCGAGTTCGGACAGGCTCTCTCGACGATGCGCCGAGACATCGAAACTCTGGTAACAGACATCGAGCAGGCGAAAGCCGACGCCGAGCAGTCACAGGAGGAGGCAGAAGCACTCGCGACTGCTCTCGAACAGAAGGCCATCGAGTTCAGTGATGCGATGGAGCGTGCCGCAGACGGTGACCTCACCCAGCGTCTGGCGCGCGAGGGCGACGCCGAGGCGATGGCAGAGATTGCCGATGCGTTCAACGAGATGATAGCGGACATCGAGACGACGATGAGCGAGATTCAGTCGTTCGCGACGGAGGTCGCCACCGAAACAGAACAGGCCAGTGCCAGCGCAGACGAGGTCAAACAAACGAGCGAGAGCGTCAGCGAATCGATACAGCAGATAGCCACCGGCGCACAGCAGCAACGCGAGAAACTCGACCAGGTGTCCGGTGAGATGAACAACCTCTCTGCGGCCATCGAGGAGGCCGCCTCGTCGGCACAGACGGTCGCCGAGTTATCTGACGAGACTGCGACGGTCGCCAAACACGGCGAGGAGACGGCCGAACAGGCAATCGACGAAATCGAAACAATCCAGACCAAAATGGAGTCGGCCGTCACGAACGTCGAGGAACTGGACACGCGAATGGCCGAAATCGGCGAAATTGTCGACGTCATCGGCGACATCGCCGAGCAGACGAACATGCTCGCACTGAACGCCAATATCGAGGCCGCGCGCGCCGGGGAAGCAGGCGGTTCGGACGGCTTCGCCGTCGTCGCAGACGAGGTCAAGCAACTGGCCGAGGAGACACAGCACTCGGCCGGAGACATCGCACAGCTCATCGACGAGGTACAGGCCCAAACCGAGACGACCGTCCGAGAGATACGGGAAACACAACAGCAGGTCGACGAGGCGACTGCGGCCGCAGACGACGCGGTCGAGGCCTTTGCAACGGTCACCGAAAACGTCAACGAGACGAACGCGGGCGTACAGGAAATCAGTCGAGCGATGGACGCCCAGGCGACGAGCGCCGAAGAAGCGGTGTCGATGGCAGACGACGTGGCAGATATCAGTCAGACGACAGCCGACGAGTCGGCAAACGTCTCGGCAGCGGCAGAAGAGCAGGCCTCGTCGATGACCCAAATCACCGCAAACGTCGAGTCACTGGCCGAACAGGCCGAACAGCTCCAGTCGCTGCTCGACACGTTCGAAACAGACTCGCATACGGCCACGAGCCTCGGAACCGAGACAACCGCCTCGGCGGCGACAACCGACGGCGGCCAGCAGATGTAACGACGCGACGGGAGAGGGTCACTCCGCAAACTCAGCGTAGTGTCGAACCAACCCACACTCCGGACACATCACCGTCTCAAGGTCTTTCGTCTCACTCACGCCGAGCTTGCCGAGCAGCCCGGTCCGTTTTTCGCCGGTCCGAATGTGTGGATTCCAGGCGTCGCCCATACTGAACTCGACGGTCTCCATCGTGACACCACAGTCGGGACAGCGATGTTCCATATCCGCGAGATGACACAGCAGCCGAAAAAAGCTGTCGCGACGCCGCAGGTCACGACGCGTCCCGGGCCGTTGCGACGAGTGCCTGACCGTATGCGATTCCGCCGTCGCCGGGCGGGACCCGTTCCGGGCCGACGAAAGCGATACCCGCGTCGGAGACGGTCTGTCGGAGCACCGCGTAAATTGCTTCGTTGTAGGCCACACCGCCCGTGAATCCGACGGCCGTAATCCCGTTGTCGCGGGCGTAGTCGGCCGCAATCGTCCCGAGTCCCCGGGCGAGTGCGTCCTGTGCGGTCGCGGCCACGTCGGCGGTCGACTCACGCTTTCTGAGGGCGGCGAGACGCGAGACCAACGTCGCAGTATCGAGTACGCGGCGACCGTCGTCAGTCGTAAATGGCAGTTCGATGTCGCGGACAGCGCCCTCGCTCGCGTGTGCTTCGAGACGGAGGGCAGGCTCTCCCTGGTAGTCTCGCCTGCTACAGACGCCCAGCAGTGCGCTGATGGCATCGAGATACCGGCCGGCGCTGGTCGTCGCCGGCGCGTTCGTTCCGGTTTCGGCCTGCCGTCGGACGACCGCCGCCTCCGCAGCTGTCTCGACTGCCCCGGTCTCGACCAGGCGGTCATCGACGGCGTCGTCATCGTCGAGGAGTCCGGCAAGAATCCGGGCGGGATGTCGGACCGCTTTTTCCCCACCTGGCAGCGAGAACGGGGCCAGGCCGCCGACGCGGTCGGCAGTCTCGTATCGCGTATCGAGGACTTCGCCGCCCCAGATTGTGCCGTCCCGGCCGTAGCCCGTTCCGTCGGCGGTCACGATGACGGCACGCTCAATCTCGTGTTCGCCACAGAGCGCCGCCGCGTGGGCGTGGTGATGGTCGACCTGTACGGGCCCAACGAGCCCGTCCCGGGCGTGGCGGCGCGCTTCGGCGGTCGTGATGTACTCCGGATGCCGGTCACAGGCGACCAGTGCGGGGCTGATGCCCGCGAGGTCGGTCAGCCGGTCGATGGTCTCCCGGTGGAACGCAGTCCCGGCCGGGCCGTCAACCCCGCCGATATGCTGGGAGAGGACGACGCCGCCGCCGTCGGCGAGCGCGATAGTCACGTCCCGCGAGCCGCCAACCGCGAGGACCGCCGGCGACGTGTCGTCACCGGGTGGATTCGGGAGCCTCGCGGGTGTCCAGCCTCGGGAGCGACGCAGGAAGTGAGGCGCTCCATCGACGACCCGGACGACGCTGTCGTCACACCGCGCGACGATTTCTCTGTCGTGTAAGAGCGCGCCGTCGATGACCTCCCCGAGCGTCTCCCAGAGGGCTGTCGCGGCCGTGACCATCGGCTCGCCCGGCCGATTCGCGCTTGTCATCACGAGTGGTCCCTCCACTCGGTCGAACAGCAGGTGATGCAGGCCAGCGTATGGCAACATCACCCCCACGGTGTGTAATCCCGGTGCGACGGCCGCTAACCAGGGCATGTCTCCCTCGGCTTCGAGGAGCGTAATCGGCCGACGCAGGTCAGTCAGCGTCTCTCGCTCGCCCTCTCCGACGGCCGCAAACGATTCGACCGCCGACACGTCCGGGACCATCAGCGCGAAGGGTTTGGTTGGGCGGCCCGTCCGCTGACGAAGTCGCTGGACCGTCGCGACCGCAGTGGCATCACAGACCAGATGTGTGCCGCCGGTGCCTTTGACAGCGAGTATCTCTCCGTCGGCGAGCGCCTGTGTGGCGCTGTCGAGCGGCGTGTCGGTATCCACTCCGCCGTCGGTCTCGTAGCGCAGTTCTGGCCCACAGGCCGGACAGGCGACAGTCTGTGCGTGATAGCGGCGGTCACTCGGGGTCTCGTAGCTGTCTCGACAGTCCGGACACATCTGGAACTCGTCCATCGATGTGCTGGCGCGGTCGTAGGGAACGTCCCGGACGACAGTGTACCGCGGCCCGCAGTCGACACAGCTCGTCGCCCAGTAGCCGTGATAGCGCGACGTCGGGTCCCGAACGTCAGCCAGACAGCGCTCACAGATGCCGGTGTCCGGCGGGACAGAGACGCCGCCGTCTCCGGCTTCGTCCGCCCCTGAGTCCCGAATCTCGAAGGCCTCGACGCCGGCCGGTCGCTCCCAGGACACGTCGACCGCTCTGACACGGGACAGCGGCGGAGCCTCGGAGCGAATCGTCTCGATGACGTCCTCGACGGCGTCCCGGTCGCCCTCGAATGCAGCATCGATGTAACCGCCCGCGTTGCGGACGTATCCACCGACCCCGGCTGCGGTCGCCGTCCGGTAGACAAACGGGCGGAATCCGACACCCTGGACGACGCCGTCGACCCGCACCGAGGCACGGACGCGTTCGCTCATCGTCAGTGAGTGTGAGCGTGGGGAGTATCTGGGAGGGACGACGACAGCGCGTCGATACCGACACCATCGCGTGCGTTAGTCTCGAAGACCGGCATCTCCGGAGCGATTTCGTCGATATCGTCGCGCATGCTGTCGGTATCAGCCCCGACGGCGTCGGCGATGTCCGCTTTGTTCACGACGGCGGCGTCACAGGCCTGAAAGAGCAGCGGGTGTTTGCGGACCACGTCGTCGCCTTCGGTCGTACTCACCACCAGCACGCGTGCCTGTGCACCCAGCGGGAAATCGGCCGGACAGACCATGTTTCCGACGTTTTCGACGTAGAGCCGGTCGAGGGAATCGAGGTCGAACTCAGCCACCGCGTCGGCGACAAGCGAGCCGTCGAGGTGACACTCCTTGCCCGTGTTGACGTTGACGACCTCGACGCCGTGGGCTTCGAGGCGGCTGGCGTCGTCGTCACCGGCCACGTCGCCGACGATTGCGCCGATTGTCTCCTCCGGTGGCGCGCGCTCGACGAGGCGCTCGACGAGTGTGGTCTTCCCGCTGCCGGTGCTGCCGAGAAACTCCACACAGGAGACGTCGTGGTCGTGGACGACCTCCTCGTGGACGTTCCTGGCCTGCTTTCGGAACTGTTCGAGAACGTCGTCCTCGTCGGCTGCCCCGTCGTCGTGGCTGTGGCCAAAGCGGTGCAGCGAGAGCGGTCCCAGCAGGTCGGTCACGAGTCGGTCCATCGAGCGTTCGAGTCGGTGTGTGTGCATATGCATAGTTAGGTTGTGTCGTCTGTCTCTGGAACGGAGATGCGGGCGAGTCGACACTCGGTACCGGCGGTGAGTTCGAGCCGCGAGTCACACTCCGGACACCGGAGGTCTGGAACCGCCATCGGGAGGTCCTGAATCTCTGCCGGCCGGCCCGACCAGCCACAGTCACAGACCCCCTCCGGCGAGACGCTGGTCACGGCGATATCGGCCTCGGCCGCAGGCGTCTCGGCGGCGACGGTCTCGACACAGAAGGTCAACTGGTCGGGGTTGAGGTGTGTCGCCTCGCCGATTTCCAGTTCGAGTCGGTCGATTCGCTCGGCACCGTGGTCGGCGGCGGCATCGACGGCCTGTTCAACGAGCGACCGGGCAATCGAGAGTTCGTGCACGGTCAGAGCACCTCCGTCCGGTCTGGCGGGACAGTGTGAATGAGCATTCTCAGCAGATTCGCGGAACGGCTTCCTTGCTCGGTTCGCGCATGTAGCGGTTACCGATGCCGGTGTCGAGTACGACCCGACCGTGATGGTCGTCGATGGCTTTGCCGATTGCGGCGGCGTTCTCGCCTTTCGGATGGTCACGGAGCGCCGCGAGCACCGGCTCGGCCGCGGTCGGTTCGACGCCGAGAATCGCCACGCCCTCGTTCGCTATTTGATAGGGGTCGAGGCCGAGCAACTCGCCGGCACCGGTCACGTCGCCGGTCACCGGCACCCGCTCGTCGGTGACCTCGATGCCCACCTCGCTCTTTCTGGCCATCTCGTTGAGCGCGCCGGCCAGCCCCGTCCGGGTCGGGTCTTTCATCGCCGTCACGGCCTCGCCGCCGACCTCCAGGACGGCCGCGAGCAGGTCGTTCACCGGCTGTACGTCCGATTCGAGGTCGGCCTCGAAGTCGATACCCTCCCGTTCGGCGAGCAGTGCGATGCCGTGTTCGCCGATTGTGTCGGTGACGATGATGACATCCTGCGGTGAGAGATCCGAGTCCGGGGTGACGTGTTCGGCGACGCCGACGCCGGCGGTGTTGATGGTGATGCCGTCGAGCTCGCCGTTGCCCATCACCTTCGTATCCCCGGAGACGACCGGGGCGTCTGCCTCGCGACAGGCCTCGGCCATCGAGTCGGCAATGCGTTCGAGCTTCTCGCGAGGGTAGTTCGCCTCGACGACCACGCCGCTCGTGAGGCCGCGAACCTCGGTCGCGCCCATGACCGCCAGGTCGTTGACGGTCCCGGAGACCGCGAGCCGGCCGATGTCACCGCCCGGGAAAAACGGGGGTTGGACGACGTGGGTATCCGTCGTCACCACGAGCTTCTTGTCGCCGACCGGGAGGACCGCCCCGTCGTCGAAGTCGGCCAGTCCGACCAGCGCGTCGCCGGCGTCCTCGAAGCCGGCCGTGAGCGTCTCCGAGACCAAATCGCGCGTCGCCTGTCCGCCGGTCCCGTGAGTGAGGGTAATGCGCTCTTCCTCGTCGGATGCTGTGTCGTTCATAGCTCGGGTCGCCCCCCGTACTCCTGCCATATCTTGCAGGTGCCCTCGCTACTGACCATACACGCGCCCACCGGCTCGGCAGGCGTACACTCCTCGCCGAACAGCGGGCAGTCCGTCGGGTCGGCGGTCCCGGCCATGATGTCCCCACAGATACACTCTTGTAGGTGTTGGGAGGCCGAGGCCTCCCGGAGCGCCGAGGGGTCGATGTCGAACCGCTCGCGGGCGTCGTGGGCGGCGTACTCCTCGCGGAGTTCGAGGTTCGCATCGGGAATGTGTGCGATGCCGCGCCACTCGCCGTCGACGGCCTCGAACACGTCCCAGAGCTGTTCCTTGGCGACGCGGTTGCCCGCCTCGGTGACACATCGGGGATATGCGTTCTCGACGGTTTCCTCGCCGTCGCGGATGTGTTCGAGGAGCTTGACCAGTCCGGCGAGAATGTCCAGCGGTTCGAAGCCGCCGACGACCACGGGCAGGCCGTGGCGGTCGACGATGTCGTCGAAGATACCGTGACCCGTGATGATTGCGGCGTTACCGGCCGCGAGGTAGCCGTCGATTTCGGTGTCTGGCATCTCGGCGACGATGTCCATCGCCGGCGGAATGTACTTGTGTGCCGACAGAATCGAGAAGTTCTCGGGCGGGTCGGCCTTGATTGCGGCGGCCGTCGGCGCGGCGGTCGTCTCGAATCCCGTCGCAAAGAAGACGACCTCGCGGTCGAGGTCCTCGGCGAGTTCGACGGCGTCCTGTGCGCCGTAGACGACCCGAACGTCGGCCCCCTCCGAGCGGGCGTCGTCGAGTGATTTTGCCGTGCCCGACACCTTCAGCATGTCGCCGTAGGTCGCCACTGTCACGCCGTCTTCGGCCAGCGCGACCGCCTCGTCTACCTCGGGCATGTTCGTCACACAGACCGGACAGCCCGGCCCCATCACGAGGCGCACGCTGTCGGGGAGCAGGCTCCGCAGGCCGAATTTCGCAATCGACTGCTCGTGGCTGCCACAGACGTGCATCACCGTCGCCGGCGGGTCCGGCAGGTCGTCCCCGATTTCGGCAATCTTGTCCGCCAGCGCCTCCGCCTTCTCTGGGTCCCGGAACTGGAGTTCGTCGTCACCGTCACCGCCGGGAATCGAGCCGGTCGGACCGGCGCGTGTCGGGTCGCCCTCAGACATCGATACCCAACTCCTCTAGCAGGTCGTCGTCGTCTCCTTCCTCCTGTGCTCCGGCCGCGGGAGCGCCGCTGTTCGCTTCGAGTTCCTCCATCACGTCGTCGGTCAGCATGTCCTCGGGGTCGGCATCGAGCATCGTCTCGAACAGCTCCATGGTCTGCTCGACTTCGGATTCGGGAATCTTTCTGATTGCGTAGCCGACGTGGTTGAGGATGTAGTCGCCTTCCTCGACGGCGTCGCCGACGATATCGAGTCGGACACGGCGCTCGACGCCCCAGAAGTCGGCGACCGCCTCGTGGCCGTCGATTTCCTGAATCTCGCCGGGGACACCGAGACACATCAGACACCACCCCCGTCGCCGTCGTCAATTTGTGAGCCAATCATCTCGGGGTCGCCCGCCAGGAGTCGGTCCGGCCGGAACCGGCCTTTGACGTGGTGGCCCTCGCTCTCGTGTTCGTCGATTGCTTCCTGCTCGATGCGTTCGCCACAGTCAGTGCAGTACCAGTGTCCGTTCATCAGTCCTGAGCCTCCTCGGTAAGTCGCTGTTCGATGCGCGATACAAGCTCCGGTAGTGCCGCCGACACGGGGTCAGACAGCTCCAGTGCGGGGTCGAGTTCGGCGGGGACGACACCGAGCAGCCGGACCCGCTCGGGCACGTCGTAGGCAACGTCGCCGACGGCGAGGGCGTCGGTAAAACTGTAGTCGTGCATCGTCACCTCCGGAGCGTCGACCTCGGGGCGGTCGAGTCGGAACTCCCGTATCGTCCCCGGCGGCTCGTCGAGTGCGAGTGCGTCGACCACCAGTGCCCGGTCGGCACCGCTCATCGCCTCCAGAGCGAGAAACGCCGTCGTCCCGGCGTGGGTCAGACTCGTCCCGTCGGGCAGCGACCGGTCCTCCAGGGCCTCGATAGCGTGGTAGCCGACGCCGTCGTCGCCCATCACCATGCTGCCGACGCCGACGACCGCCTGGGTCCGCTCCTCGCCGGCGGGCCGGCCGGCCGCGTCGCTACTCGTCGTCATCGTCCTCCCTGACGACGTAGGCGTCGATGTCCCCGAACACCATCGACTTCAACGCCGCGTGGTTGCTCGGCAAGACCGCGAAGTAGACGTGTCCGAGCACCATCGCGAGGACGATAAACGCCACGAGCAGGTGAAGCTGCAGGAGGTGTTCGAAGGCCAGCCACGGCGAGAGGAAGCCGAGAACCTCGACCCACCAGACAGGGTCCCCGAGCATCTCGGCGTACATGCTGAAGCCGGTCACCGCGAGCACGCCGAAGAAAATCGACACCCACCAGAAGAACGTCTTCTGCATCGGGTGGTAGGCCACCCAATCGCCCTCCTTTTCGTCGTAGGTCTCGCGGGCGCGGTGATAGCCGGGAATGTACGATTTCAGGCCGACGAAGGCCTGGGCGACCCGGACGGTCACCCGCACGTCGTCGGGCTCGGCGAGCTGACGGTGGCCGTCGACGAAGACGTGATAGAGGGGAAAGAGCACGAACAAGACGGCCATCAACAGCGTCCCGGCCCACATGTGCAGCCCAAAGGAGATGAAGTAGCCGTCCCACGGCGCGACGTTCAGGGGACCGTAGTTCTTCGTCCAGATGGCGTATCCCGTCCCCAGCAACACGAACATCAGAAACGCCTGCGTCCAGTGGGTGATGCGTGCGCCGAGGCTGTGGCGCTCGACGGTCTCGCGCTCCTCGACCTCTCGGAGGCGCTCGAAGCGGTCGTCGAGCCCTTCGGAGGGGTGCCGGAGTGCGACGGCGAACTCGCGAAGACGCTCTCGGAGGCCGGTGTCCGAGTCGGTGCTCACTGTTCGTCCACCTCCTGACCGGCGTACGGTCTGTCACCCCCGGTCGCGACGCCTGCCGGCGACGCGGGCGTGACTTCCTCGGAGTAGGTGCCTGCGGGACTCTCGACGTGGACCGAACAGGCCAGACACGGGTCGAACGAGCGGACGGTTCGCATCACGTTGATGGGGTTCTCGTAGTCCTCGACGGCCATCCCCTCGACGGACTGCTCGAAGATGCTCGGCGTGCCGTTCTCGTCGCGGGGGCCGAGGTTCCACAGCGTCGGTGTGATAATCTGGTAGTTGGTGATGGTCCCGTCCTCGATTTTCACCCAGTGTGAGAGTGCGCCCCGGGAGGCCTCCCAGAGGCCGACCCCCTCGCCGCTGAAGTCGTCGGTCCAGCCGCGGTTGACCGTCGAATCCGGCTCGATGTCGTCGAGCACGTCGAGAATCTGGTCCCGCAAGAGCACCGACTCCTGGGCGCGAGCAATCAGGCGGTTTAGCGTACTGCTTTTGGTCGGGTCCCCGCCGAGAGTGGCCCGCAAATCGAAGGGGTCTCGCTCGGTGACGATGAGGCGGGCCAGCGACCCCGTCTCCATGTTCATCCCGTCGTATCGCGGGGCCTTCCCCCAGGAGTACGCGTCTTCCTTCTCGGGGTCGGGTTTCGGCGGCGACTCCTCCATCGGGTGGCCGCCGGAGTCGTCGGTGTACCACGACCGGGCAGTGCTCTCGTGTATCGCCGACGTGATGTCGTCTTTCTCGGGGTGTGTGAGTTCGCCGTCGACGTAGATGCCGGCCGGAATCTCGCGTCCACCGTCGCCGTCGGGGTAGATACCGTTACAGTAGTACCGACCGGGGCCGACGCCGAAGTCGTCAGCACCGGCCTCCTTGGCGGCGAACAGAAGCGAGACGATGTCGTGGAGTCCTTCGCCGAGGTCGGCGTCGAACTCGCCGTTGCGGACGTTCTCGATAATCTCCGGGATGGCGTCAGTCGGGCCGAGCCAGTCGCTGACGAACTCGACCTGGTCGCGGATGTTCTGGAGTTTGCCCGCGGTCGGCGTCGCGGACATCCCGCCGGGCGCGTAGGTGAGCGGGTGGGGTGCTTTCCCGCCGAACTCGGCAAACCCCTGGAGCAGTTCGCGCTGTGCTTCCAGCGCGCGCTTGTATCCCTCGCCTTCCATGGGGTCGAGGCGGTCCAGTCCGGTCCCGGCCACGGCGTCGCTGTAGTCCGGGCCGACCAGCGCGAACATGTGGACCGCGTGGTTCCACAGTGTCGCGATTCGTTCGAGGAGGTTGCGCATCTGGCGGGCGGTTTCGGGAACGCCGCCGAAGACGCCCGCACGTTTTGCGGCATTCTCGATAGCGAGCAGCGAACTCATCCGGTGGACGGTGAAACAGACACCACAGACCCGCTGGGTGAACACCGGGGCGTCCGACGGCGGGCGGTCCAGGACGACCATCTCCATCCCCCGAAACATGTCTATGTGGCTTTTGGCCTCGGTGACGTGGCCGTCCTCTACCTGTAGTGTCGTGCTATGATGGCCTTCGATTCGTGTCGTCGGGTCGATTTCGATTTCTGGCATCGGTGGTCACTCCGTGGATTCGGTCTCGTCTTGTTCGTCTGGCTCGGCGTCGCCGTAGCCCATCGCCTTCCGGGCCGCGTGTGCGCCGAGGCCGGCCGCAGTCGCGCCGACGGCGACCTTCCCGGCGGTCTCGACGTCGGTCAGCGCGACGCCTTGCTCCTCGATTGGGTCGTAAAACGGCGTCATGCGGTCCCAGAATCCCGGCTCCATACAGCCGATACACGGCGCGCCGACGTTGCGACAGACGCTCGTGCCGTCGTTCCAGAGCCGGACCGAGTCGTCACAGTGGCAGTACGGCCCCTTGCAGCCGACGTTGTACAGGCACTTGCCGGAGCCGTCGCCGACGTGCTCGACGAACTCGCCGCGGTCGAAGTAGCCGCGGCGAGAGCACTGGTCGTGGACCAGCGGGCCGTAGAACGCCTTCGGTCGGTTGAACTCGTCGAGGTCGGGCTCGTGGCCGTTCAACAGGGTCGCGACCGTCAACAGGACGTAATCGGGGTGTGTCATACAGCCCGGGACGTTGATAACGGGAAGGCCGGAGTTGGCGGTGAAATCCGGCCCGAGGACGCCAGCGTCGTCCTCTCGGTGGGTGTACTGGAGCCCCTTCGCGCCGGTGACGTTCGCGTCCATCCACGGTCCTTCTTCGTCGAAGTCCTCGACAGCGGGCGCGCCGTTGTTGGCCGACTGCCAGCCGCCATAGCAGGCACAAGTGCCGATGCCCATGACGTACTCGGCCTCGGGAGCCAGTTCGAGCAGCCAGTCGACGACCGGCTTGTGGTGGCCGTCTTCGGTCCGGCCGAACGTCGCGGCCGAGGGAATCTTCGTCGGAATCGCTCCCTCGACCATCAGGATATCAGGCGAGGAACTCATCGCCTCGGTCGCCGCCTCCCCGGTCTCGGCCATGATTTCGGGGTGGAAGGTCACGTCGAGTTTGAACTGCGAGATGGCCTCCTCGAGGCTCGGCGACGTTCCCTGCAGCGTCGACATGGTGCAGGCAGAGCAGGTCTGACCCTGGAGCCAGACGACCTCTTTGCTGCCGTTGCTTGCCTGTTCCAGCGCGGTGGCAACCTCCGAACTGTACTGGGTGATTACCGTCCCGGCGCTGACTCCGCCGACGAGCTTGAGGAAGTTTCGTCGTGTCGTTGTCGCCTCGGTTCCTGTCTTCGTCTCAGTGTCAGCAGTGGTCATATTGGTTTCTCTCCGTGGAAGCGAGCAGTTGTCCCACCGAACCCAGCGACGGTCGGGTTCTCGATATCGGTGGGTGGCGGTACAGTTACTGTACTGGTTGATGACGGCTGGATAAACAATGATGAAAGGCCAATATATACAGGGTATTTTAACAAGTGCTCCTGGTGACCGGGCGAGCGGGCTAGTCAGTTGCCACGCCACGTCGCATCTCCAGAGGGCCACAGTGATTATTGCGGTTATTTTGGTGAGCCAGTGACCGATACTGTCGTGTCACGGATTGTAACGGAGCTATGACAGTGACATGGCGGTACAGACTCACACTAGCAGAGAACACGAGAGAAACCACAAAGCGGGGAACCCACACCGGAGCCGGGGTCGACGAGGACTACCGTCTGTCGGATTGGGCCGAGTCGTCGGCCAGTCGGTCGACGGTCTTGGTGATCTCGTGAACCTGTGTCGCCTGCTCCTGGTTGGCAGCCGCGATGTCCTCGATTTCGTCAGCGACCTGTGCGGACTGATCGACGAGTTCGTCGACCATCGAGGCGAGCTCTTCGGCACCGGCGGCCTGGTCGTCCGTCGCGTCGGAAACCTCCTGAACGCCCTCCGAGACCTCCTGGATGTTTTCCGCAATTTCCTGGAGGGTATCCATGGCCGTTGTCACCTGTTCAAGTCCCTCCTCGACCTGTCGTGTGGTCTCTTCGAGGCTCGCAACGGTCTCTGCAGCGTCCTCTTTGATGCCGTCGACCAACCGCTCGACCTCACCCGCGTGTTGCTGTGACTGCTCGGCTAACGATTTTACCTCGTCGGCGACGACTGCAAACCCCTCACCTGCGTCTCCGGCCCGTGCCGCCTCGATAGAGGCGTTCAACGCGAGCATGTTCGTCTGGTCGGCGATGTCGTTGATGATATCGACGATAGCGTCGATTTCGTCGATGCGCTCCTGTAGGCTGTCGACGTCGGCGGCGACTCCCTGGACCGAGCCGTCGATTCGATGCATCACGTCGATTGCCTCGGTCGCTGCCTCTCTCCCCTCGTCTGCGAGGGTTTCCGCGCGCTGGCTCGTCGCCGCGACCTGCTGGGCAGTCGATGCAATCTCCTGGACTGTTGCCGACATCTCGCCGACCTCGCCAGAGGCCTCCTCCATTGCGCTGGCCTGTGTTCGCGCGAGGTCGCTGATCTCCTCGCTACTGACCGCGATATCGTCGGCGGCAGTCTGCAGTTGTTCGCAGGCGTCTTGGACGGTGTTGCTGACCTCTTGTTGTCGCTGTAGCTCGCGGGTGAGATTCTGGCTGTAGGAGTGAATGTAGGTATCAGTCGCCACCTGCATGTCGAGGTTGATGAGACGTAAGATAGCCAGCAAATCCTCCGTCGCCTCGTCTACCTCCCTCTGGACGACCGTTTCGACGGTCGCCTCTGGCTCGTCGTCGGTTGTGTCGACACCCTCACCGCCGAGGCGGCTGTCATCGGCCCTGTGGTGAAGCTCCTCGATGAGTGACTCCTTGAGACGGTCACAGACAATCGGGAGAATCAGGTCATAATAAACGCCGTACTGCCCGAGGTACTGTTTCATCGGCATGTCGAGCATATCGTGGAGCTTCCCGATTCGCGCCCGCTCACGGAAGTACGCCACGCCGTACTCACCCTGGACCAGCGTCTGTAGATAGGCTGCCTGCGTCCGTTTGAGCTGGTCGACCCCCTTCTCGGACCGGCTCATCACCTCGATGGTCTCGTCGTGCTCGGTGATGTTCTCGTAGAAATCTGCCGCGACCTGCTCAGCCTGGCCTGCGAACGCATCCTGGTACGCTTCGAGCCGCTCGGCGTCTTCCTGTGTGAACCCGATGAACTCCTTTCGCCATGCGATTTCCTCGGCATCGAGACCGATGTCGGCAATCAGCTCGCCGGCGTCGACTCTCTCGTTGAGTTGTCCCTTCCCGAACGCTTCCTCAGGAGCTTTCATGTCAGAAGAATTTTCGATAAAGCGTAAATATCCAATCGGTCGTTCTCAAAGACCAAGAATATATCACGATTTATTCACAGGGTTGCCATCTTCGGACAAATGCGTTCACCCGCTGGCCGTAACGAGTCCCGGGGGAATTACCCCTGGCCGATCATCTGGTCTTCGTCTTCCCACTCCCGTTTGCGGAGTTCGTATTTCTGTACCTTCCCCGTCGCGGTCGTAGGCAGTGCCTCGACGTATTCGACTTCGCGGACGATCTTGTAGTCGGCGAGGTTATCCCGCGTGAACGCGGTCAGCTCGTCGGCACTGACCGGCGGGTCCTCTGGGTCGCCGTTTGCCGGGACGACGAAGGCTTTGGGCGTTTCTCCCCACCGGTCGCTCGGGGCCGGGATGACTGCGACATCGCCGACGGCCTCGTGTTCGAAGAGCGTGTCCTCCAGTTCGATACTGGAGATGTTCTCTCCGCCCGAGATGATGATGTCTTTCTTTCTGTCCTGAATCGATATCATGCCGTTCTCGTCGACCGTCGCCAGGTCGCCCATGTGGTAGTATCCCTCGATTCTGTCGTTGAACGCCTCCTCGGTGGCCTCGGGTTTGTTCCAGTATCGGTCCATCACCTGATTCCCGCTGACGACGACTTCGCCGAGTGTCTGGTCGTCACGCGGAACGTCGTTGCCGTCCTCGTCGACGACGCGGACCTCTGTTCCAAGGAACTCGAGGCCCTGTCGCTTCTTGATTACAAACCGGTCGCTGCTGTCGTCGTCGAAGTGCCGGCGTGCGTCGGAGGTCGTAATCAGCGGTCCCGTCTCGGTCGCGCCGTAGACGTGTTTGAGATACCAGCCGAACTCGTCTTCGACGGTGCGAATCGTCGCCTCCGGCGGCGCGCTGCCCGCCGTTGCTATCCGCACGTCGTTCTCGCCGGTCGGTTCTGGGTCGTGCTCGTCGTAGTAATCGACCAGCATGTTCAACACCGTCGGTGCGCCACAGAGATACGAGACGTTTTCAGATTGCACGGCCTCGAAGATGTCGCCGGCATCGACGCCGCGGGTACAGACGTGCTTTGCGCCGATGCCCGTGACCGCGAAGATGTGTCCCCAGCCGTTGACGTGGAACATCGGGAGCGTCCAGAGGTAGATGTCGTCGTCGGAGAGGCGCTGGTGAACCGATATCAGGTACGCGTGAATCGTCTCTGTCCGGTGGGTCCGACAGACGCCCTTCGGGTCGCCCGTCGTCCCAGAGGTGTAGTTGATGGTGATGACCTCGTCTTCGCTCATCTCCGGGCGCTCGTAGGTATCCGGGGCGGCCTCGAGTACCGCCTCGAATCCCTCCCAGTCGCCCGCGACCACGTCGGGGTCGTTCGTCATGAACGTCTCCGCCGGCACGTCGTCGCGAATCGCCTCGATTTTCTCCGCGTACTCGTAGTCGGCATACACCGCATCGACGCCGGCGTCGTCGAGGATGTACGAGAAGTCATCGGGCGTGAGCCGATAGTTCAGCGGCGTGTGAATCGCCCCGAGTTGCATCGTCCCGTATGCGGCTTCGAGGTGATAATGCGTGTTCGGGTCGAGGACCGCGACGCGGTCGCCTTTCTCGATTCCGCGAGCCGCCAGCGCAGCCGAGAACCGGTCGGCCCGTTCCCCCAGTTGTTCGTAGGTAAACCGTTCTCCTGTCGTTGCAACAACCGCTTCGTTGTCAGCGTAGTGGTCCCTGGCCCGGTCCAGAAAATCCGTGACGAGCAGTGGTTTCTTCATGATTCTAAACGTCGTAGCCACAGGTACCGACCCCGGTGTTATTATACCCGCTGTGCACTCCCAGTGGTTGAAAATTCCGCACAAGACAAGGCGAAGTGGCTGTCTCCGTCGATTCACTCACACCAGCGGATAGCGAAAGGCGTACAGATTGACCATCGTCTGTGCGATTGCCGGTGCTACTATCGTGCCGTGGTGCTGGTAGAGATAACCGAGCAGACACCCCTGTGGGAGCAGAAATACCACCGTCACGGCCATCGACGCAGCGTTCCCAATATAAAACAAGAGGCTATACAGCAAAGCAAACGCTGTCCCGGAAACGAGAATCGCCCTCTCCGGTGACAGCGCGTTTTCGGCGTGGTCCTGCAAGACACCACGAAAAAACGCCTCCTGAACAAGTGGTGTCAGTACCACTGCTCCGACGAAGAGTGCAATCACAGCGATATCCACGGCGGGGTCGAATCGTAACGCGATGATTGTCACGCCGTCGCCGAGACGCACCCCCCACAGCAACCCGGAAAGAGCAGCAAGCGCCGTTCCCGTGACGACACCGCTCGCTACCTCTGCCCACTGTATTTGCTTCGGGAGAAACTCTCGAAGCGCTGCATCAGTAATGCGAAGATACCAGGCGATGAGAATGACCGTCGAGACGAGATGGGCCCACGTCACCACCGTGTCGTACTGCCACCTCTCCATTCCCCAGACGAGCATGAACGGGAGCATCAATACGCCCGGGAGTACGTACCACGCGGCTCCGAGCCCTGCGATTCCAGCGAGATTCGACCTGGGTCCGGCTGCCCGGCTTCGCCGGAGTGAAACCGCCATCGTCTCGTGGATGATGGTCTGATTGTCTACGAGTCTCTGGAGAAATCCCATGTATATATTTTACCATATAGTTGTAGGATATAAATATAGGGTGGCTGCTAGACCCGGTGCTTGGATACGTCGAAACGGCAGCAGTGACGTGTGTAATTGTTCACAATAGCGGTTTACCGGTAAACCGGTGGCCTCGGCACTCACGGAAGCTCCGGTTAGTACTAATTATATAAAATTTGAGTGTTATGGCTATGATGCACAGAGCAACGGAGGTATCGTTAGATGACTGGCTGGAAAGAGAATATGGGTATGTCGCAAGACACCGGACTGGTGAAAATCTATGCACCGATGAGCCACAAGGAAAGGTGGCAGGAAGAAGCGGACGAGAAAAATTATAAGAGTACTAGTAAGTACCTGCACGAACTTATCCAGGAAGCCCGGGCGATCAGGGACGAAGGGTTCCTCGCGCCCCAAGGCAGCGATCAAGAAGTCCAGCGACTCAAGAAGAAAATCGAGGAGTTGGAGGACCGTTTGGCGCAGGCAAAGCAACAGAATCGTGACTCGGTGACGATTGACGATTCGGCGTTCCTGAAACAGTTCCTCACTGAGGAGTACCAGACGTTCGACGAGGTCTTACAGAAGGTCGTCGAGAGTGACACGGTCGACGAACTACTGCGAGAGCCAATCGAGGACGAACTGTATTTCTTGGCTGCTCGTGAGGAGGTCGAGTTCGAGCACGGTCACGGCTGGCGACTTGCTGGAGGTGAGGAGTGATGGCCGATGACTGGTACGAGACGGTCTACGAGAACAAGCACGACGCGATCAACGACTTCATCAAGCAGAAGCAGACGACTGGCCGCAGTCCACGAACCTTGAACTCCTACAGCCGTGTGTTGAAGCGGTACTACCACGAGCACTTCCCCGACCTTTCGCCTGCGGAGACGGAGGTGCGGCATATCGAGGAGTACCTGCGTATCTTGGACGACCGCGATGTGAGTCAGAACACAAAACGGCGGTACCTCGAATCACTGTCGGCGTTTTTCAGCTACGCGATGAAACGCCCACGGTTCGAAGAGATTACAGGCAATCCGGCTGGTGTCGTCTTGGAGGAGATACCGAAGCAGATCCGAGAGCGACCGGACTGTGCGACGTGGGAGAACGCGAAGAAGATCGTGAAGGCGATTCCGAATCCGCGGAACAAGGCCGTCGCTGTCCTACTGGCGAAGACCGGGTGCCGGTTGGAAGAAGCATTAGAGATCAAGATGGACGACCTGATGCTCGACGGCGGTTTCGTCCGACTGCGTGAGCGGAAGGGAGGGAAGCAGACGGTGGTGCCGATTGATCGAGAGACGATTCGGACGATCAAGCGGTTCAAGCTGATTCGACGGGACACGGACTTGGACTACTTGTTCGTGAGCATCCGTGACGACCGGTTGACGAAAACGGTGATTCAACGAGCAGTACGTGATGCGGCAGTCGAAGAGGGCATCATGGAGAATGGCGAGGATCGGTTCCACAAGAAGTTCACGCCGCATACGTTTCGAACCGTGTTCACGACGCTGATGCGGAATCAGGGGATGAAACAGCACGTCCTCCAGTACATTCGTGGGGATGCGGAGAGCGAGACGATGGACATCTACACTCGGGTCGATAGAAACGAAGCACGGGACGAGTATCTGGACTGTATCAAACCGCTTGGACTCTGATCTGGATTGATTGCGGTCTTTCTCCCAGTTTCTTCCACGTGATTGTAGAGAAGAGAGGCAGCTAGGAGGATGCGATCAAAATTAGCCCGCAACTCTTTCTCTTACTTGGTCGTAGGCTTGATCCCCTCTGACAGCATTGATAGTAGCCTGATTTGTAGGTAGAATTTCTGGGTCTTCTAGTGTTCCCTCTAAAGCTACTGTTGCTTCCCATCCTTGTTCTTGTTGGATTTGATATAGTCCTCTAGAGATATTTTTGATATATTCTCTTTTTTCTGGAGTTGGATCTGTTACAAACTCTTCAAGTGCCTGGCCAAAGCTGTCTGAAACTAGAGTGCCGTCAAGTGCTGCGCCAATATTGGTGTTGTCTCGATCAGGGTTATTGTCATAGCCTGTGATACCCATATCATCCACCATTTGGAATAATGCTACCCCTACCCAATCTCCGACAGCATTAACTACACCTGCATCATTTTCAGTTAGCCCCAAGATATCTTCGGACTCGAGTTCTCGTGCTTTAGTATAGTCTAGAGCGGTGACATAGTGTTCCGGGAACATATTCCCCGACTCACCTGATTCCGAATCTCTTGAAACATTTACTGTATCTTGATCCAAACTTGAACGGTAGAGTGAGGATTCTGGATCTCTGATTACTCTTCTGAAGATGTCAACATTTACGGAGTTTGTCTGTTCTACATATTTTACATTTGCTTCTCCGTTTCTCTCATATTGAAGGAGTGCAGGTATGTGCCGAAAACCAGAGTTTATGTAGGTCTGTCCCCATTCGTTTTCTCTTTCTGCTCCTCCTATACCTCCTGTACTATTGGGGCTTACAGGCTCGGATGCAAATATACTGGATAGTTTAAAGTCTGAAAAATCCGGGTTTATTTGGTTTACAGCCTCTTCAGCAATATTTGACACTATCCAGTCTGCGGCTGCTGAACTAGACACACCTGCTTCTTGTGATGCTTTGATTAGTGCTCGTGTGAATACTATTTCATCGTCTTCTTCGGCAAAGTTCAGGTCTTCGTATCCTAATGTATCGATATGTTGTTCTGGGTTGTTGTAGATTTCTTCTGCCCGTGCGATCATTTCGTCGACAGACATATTCAGACCTTGTCCGTTTGGTGCTGTCTGGCTTGAGGCTGCATCTTCGGCGTAGGCACGGTCGTTTCTCTGCATTTCCTGGTACTCGGATTCTGTCGTAGAATTGGTTATGATGTGGTCGTAGTTTTCCGGTGTTTCGTCGTCTCCCAGGTGGCCGAGTGCGCCGGTTTCGTCTTCGAAGAAGTATCTTACTGCGTTTTCTGGGTCGGCTTCAGTTTGCTGCTCGTCTTCTTGGCTGTCTTCACCAGTCGTATCAGTATCTGCTTCAGTTGTGCCGTCTGAACCAGGTGTCGAGGTGTCCGGGTCATTCTCTTGTGAGTCGTCCGAAGATGTGTTACAGCCAGCGATCGTAATGGTGAGGCCAACGCCGGTTCCAGTCCGCAGAAAATCACGTCGTCTCATTGATTACCGGGCAGTATCAGCGCAACGTTCATAGATGTAAGGGAGATCAAAAGAACAGCGCGGCCGTTCCGTAAGAGTGGTACCAGTTTTGCGAGGTCGTCTAAACATTCATCGACAGAATGGAATATAGAACCACTCTAAGTTGATTTCTGGAAGTTGTGGGACGAATGACGGTCCCACAGTCGAAGGCCTCGGCACTCATAGGGTTCGTCATCGAGATACTCTCGGAACAGTGTGCTTCGTCATCGGCCATCGGGGCGTTGCTTTGCGAGCCTGAAAGCAGTTACTCCTCGCCGACCTGTCGCTCCATCGCGGCGAGATACTCCGCAGCGACTGCACCGTCCCCAGTTCCGTCCGGTCCGAGATGTGCTCTGACTCGCTGACAGCCGTGCAGGAGGCGTTTGCGCTCGTGTTCGTTGGGCACCTTGTTCGAGATGACTCGCTCGGCGGATTCGACAGTACTCAGCGCCGTCTCAGTATCACCGTCTTCGGCCGCCTGTTGGCCCGCAGAGAGCAACTGCCCGAGCACCGCCGTCACGTCAGGAGGCGAGTCGTGACTCACGGTTTCGCTTGTGTTGGCATCTGTAAAAAAGTATGCCGCAGGCCGGCGTCTGGTTAGTCGTCTTTGGTCTTGATGTCGGCCGACAGCCCCTGTGCCATCTCGATGTCCTTGGAGTTGTTGAGCGTCCAGGCACTCCGGTCAGTGACGGCCTCGATGACCTCGCGGGCCGAGGGGTAGCCGTTGCCGGATTTTTTGACACCGCCGAAGGGCAGCTGGACCTCGGCACCGATACAGGGGAGGTTCCCGTACGCGAGGCCGACTTCAGCCTGGTCGCGGTAGCGGTTCACCTGACGGTAGTCCTCAGAGATGACCGCACCGGCGAGCCCGTAGTCCGTGTCGTTATGGATTTCGAGCGCGCGGTCGATGTCGCCGTCGTATTCGAGCAGCGCGACGTGAGGACCGAAGACCTCCTCGTGAGTACAGCGCAGGTCCTCGTCGGGGTCAGCTTCGTAGACGAACGGTCCGACCCAGTGGCCGTCCTCGTGCCCGTCCGGAATCTCCTCGTCGTCGAGGTGCGTCCGGTCGACGAGCACGTTGACGCCCTCGGTTTCGGCGAGTTCGTTGTAGTTTTTGACCTTCTCGAAGTGCTCTTCCTCGATGAGGGGGCCCATGAAGGTGTCCTCGTCGAGCGGGTCACCGACAGCGATATTCTCGGCTACCTCGACGTAGCGCTCCTTGAATTCGTCGTACACGTCAGAGTGAACGATGAGGCGCTCGCTGGAGACACAGCGCTGGCCGGTCGTCTTGAAGGAACTCATGACGGCGGCGTGAACGGCGATATCGAGGTCTGCTTCTTCGGTGATGACGATGCCGTTCTTACCTCCCATCTCACAGGCGGCCCGCTTGCCGGGGTCTTCGGCGCACTTCTGTGCGACTTCGTGGCCAACCTCGGCCGAGCCGGTGAAGAGGACGGTGTCGACGCGGTCGTCGTCGACGATGGCCCCGCCAGCGTCACCGAACCCTTGGACCATGTTGAAGACGCCGTCGGGGATGCCGGCGTCGACCATCATCTCGGCGATAATCTGGCCACACAGCGGCGTCTGTTCGGCGGGCTTCCAGACGACGGTGTTCCCTTCGACCAGCGCAACAGCCATGTGCCAAAACGGGATAGCGACCGGGAAGTTCCACGGCGTGATACAGCCGGTGACACCGCGTGGCTTCCGGCGCATGTACGCGTCTTTCTCTGGAACCTCGCTCGGAACGATGTCGCCCTTGGGATGGCGCGCGTCGCCGGCGGCCCACTCGACCATGTGCCAGGCCTCGGTCACGTCGGCTTTCCCCTCAGAAATTTCTTTCCCGCACTCTTTCGTGACGACTTCGCCGAGCTCTTCGTGGCGGTCTTTGAGTTCGTGATAGACGTCCCAGAGGTACTCCGCGCGGTCGATGCGCGACAGTTCGCGCCACTCTTCGAACGCCTCGTCGGCAGCCGCCATCGCGCGGTCGACATCCGACTCTGTGGCGCGCTGGAACTCGCCGAGTTCCTCGCCGTTTGCCGGGCTGTAGCTTTTGAACGTCTCGTCACCGTCTCCCTCTACCCATTCACCGTCGATGTAGTGTTTGTGTGGCTCGGACATATCTATCTCTATCACGTGCATCAGTTAAAAACCCCATAGAACCAATCTTCCGTGCCTGTGTGGCACATACTCTCTATGTGCTGCCGTGGCCAAATGAAGGAATTCAAGCGCACCCAATCGGTACGCACACAATTTAATGAGCGAGGAGGACACAGCATGCGGACGATGAGGCTGCTCCGCTGGCTATCGCGTCTCCTCGGCGACGCCGAACAAGACGGCGGGTCAGAGACGGCAGACGAGGAAAGCCAATTTGTTCCCTCAGAGATGGACGCTTCGGTCATGCAGGCACACGGGATGGACACGGCCAGAGCCGAGCAGGAACTGACAGACCTGGAGGAGCGAGCGGAGGAACTCGAATCCCAGCACCGGGAGTGACTACGGAGTCCCGGCGCTCTGGACGGCCCAGCCGCCGTCGAGGTCACACGCCTCTCGCACGGTGAACTCGATGCGCGTCTCCTCGGTAAGCCGGGACCCGCCCGCCACCGACTCGACGCGGATTGGTACGTCGAGCGCACTGCCACAACAGCCGACGCCGACGAACTCCTCCCACGTCTCGCCTGCCTCTGCAGTGTCGTGTGCTTTCGGGAGGTAGGTCTTGAACGGCGTATCCTCGACGATGTCTCGGCCCCAGTCCGAGAGGTCGGCGGGATACGAGAGTACGACGTGAGTAGCTGTCTCTGTCATAGACGTACGTTCGACAGCCGAAAGTATAGATGTTCCGCGCACGTGCGTGATGCGCTCACGCGAGCGTCGTCACTGGCAGAATGAGTGAGAGAGAAGAATTAGGTCAGCTATCTACGCGTCCGGGCCTTCGAACGTCTGGAGTGTTGCAGAGGTACTGCCGTCGTCGCTCGTCCAGACGAGCGTGATAGTGTCATCGTCCGCGATGAAGATGTCGACACTCTGGCCGGCGCTTATCGTATCACCGCTGAGCGTGGAGTTGTCGAAGCCGCTGTAATCTGGTAAATTACCGACTTCATTACCACTGCCGTCTAGGAGTTGTGCACTGCTACCAGTAGCCCCCAGTAGTTCTAAATCAATGTTGGGGCCATTCGAGTGTTGTATGTTCAGTGTGCCCTCTACTGAGGATTTACTTACATTACCAGCTGGGTTGCTGGGAGTGCCCCCAGTATCTTTAACAAATACGTTGAATGAGTCTTGTGCACCTGCCTCAGGCTGCGTCTCGTTATAATCGAAATTAAAGCTCGCCTGCGGTGCTGTGTCGCTGACCTGTTCTCCCAAGCCCAGCACGAACGTCGCGATGACAGCCGCCAGAATGACCGTAATGGCGACCATCAGAATCACGCCGATGACCGGACTTACTGCGTCGTCTTCGTTGAAGAGTTGCTTCAGTTGCATGGTTTAGTTCTGTGCACAACGGTCGGGCACTGCCTGTTCCCTGACAGAAAGCGGTGTGTCTATTACAGACAGCAGACCCATCTCGTTGCGCTTATAGGTTCTATACAATACCGGGACGTATTAAGTATTCGCTCCGATTCCAGTGCTTGAAAACGACCGGTAATCAGAGAGTATCGACAGACGGGAGTGGGTCAAAGGTGGAGGTCGACCTGGTCGAGGTCGAGGGTTTCTTCGAACTCGTCGATGTTCGACTCTAATTCGTCAATTTGCTCTGTGAGTGTCTGGTACTCCGGCGAGTCTTCGAGTTCGGTACGGGCCATCTCGACTTCTAGGACGTTCCGTTTGAGTTTGAGGGCGCTGAGTTCCTGTACCTGGGCGTTGTACTCCGAAATCGTCATCGCGCGCTCGACGACCTCGTGGAGTTCGTCTTTGTTGACGGGCTTGACGACGTAGTCGTCGACGTCCATCTCGGTAATATCGAAGTCCGGGTCGACGGCCGTTACCATGACGACGCGACAGTCGATACCGCGCCGCCGTATCTCTTCGAGCACTCTGTCCCCCGACAGGTCAGGCATCCGACGGTCGAGCAAAACGACGTTGAACGAGTCGTCAATCTCCTGTAGTGCCTCCTCGCCGCTGAGTACGACGGCGGTGTCGTACTCGCGGCTGAGCCTGAGCTCATAGGTCTTGGCCACCCGTTCCTCGTCGTCGGCTATCAGTATCCGAGGGCGGTCCGTCCTCTCCGTCACAGTACGTCTTTGATGATACAGCTAATTATAACTATCCGATTCTTGTGGCTCTTTGTCATCTCCCGTGAAGAATGCCCCGAGCACGTCGTTGAACCCGCTGGGTCGTTCGAGCATCGCGAGGTGTCCCGCACCCTCGATAGTGCGCTGGTCGCAGTCGGGCATATTCTTCGCCAAGTACTCGTGGTACGCCGGCGGTGTGAGTCCGTCCCCGTCGCCGACGACGGCGAGTGCCGGAACGTGGATTTCGGTGAGTCGGTCGCGCACATCGAAGGAGTGACACGTCAGAAAGTCCCGCCGCGTAACGTGTTTACCGACATCCTGCATCGTGTCTCTCGATTTGGCGAGGGGAGCCGAATCCGAGCCGGCAAACAGCATCGACGGACGATGGAGCGTGTCGACGGCACCCTCGAAATTCTCGGCCAGGGCCGTCCGTAGCTCCTCTGCGACAGCGAGTTTGGCCCCCGAGCCGGCGAAGACGACCGCCTCGGGGTCGAACGAACTCTCCAAAAGCACCCGAAAAACCACCGCCCCGCCGAGAGAGTTCCCGACGAGAATGTCCGCCTCAGTCGCGCGCGCGACTGCGACGACATCGGCCGCATATGCGGCCAGCGTCTCCGGGCCGGGCTCTGTGTCGATATCCTCGGACTCGCCGTGGCCGCTCAGGTCGAGTGCAACGGCGGGATGAGTCGGGCCATCGGGGGCGTACTGGCGTGCCCAGAGGCGATGAGTAGCGCCACTGCCGTGAACGTAGAGCGCGGTCGGCCCGGACCCGTCGGGTCGCGTCAGTCGATATGCAGTCTCTCTCCCGTCGTGTGTGACTCGTTCCATGGCAAAGGGTATTGAGGCGAGGTACTTTGTCGTATCCCCGAGGGCGTCGGCAACTGCAATGGAGTGTCTTTTTAATGGATGCCGACGTAGTCCAGCCCAAGATGTTCAACGCCATCGTGCGTGCAGATACGTTACAGGCGACGCTCGACTCCGTGGGAGTACTCGTCGACGAGTGCAAGATTCACTTCGACGACGCGGGACTCGAAATCCGTGCGGTCGACCCCGCGAACGTGGGGATGGTCGACCTCTCGCTGGATGCCGAGGCCTTCGAGTCCTTCGACGTCGACGAGGGACTCATCGGCGTCGATCTAGTTCGCCTTCAGGATATCGCTGGGATGGCAAGCGGTGACCAGCTCGTCCACCTGGAGCTCGACGAGGAGACCCGCAAACTCCATATCTCTATCGACGGCCTAGAGTATACGCTCGGACTGCTCGACCCGGAATCAATCCGTGAAGAACCCGACCTACCCGAGGACCTCGACCTACCGGCGAACATCGTCATCGAAGGCAGAGATATCGACCGAGCCGTCAAGGCGGCCGACATGGTCAGCGACCACATCGAGCTGGGTCTCGACGACGCCGAAGATGTCTTCTATGTCGCCGCAGAGGGCGACACCGACGACGTACACCTCGAACTCGACAACGACGACCTCATCGACCTCGTGAGTGGTCCCGCCTCCTCGCTGTTCTCGCTCGAATATCTCAAAAACATGAACAAGGCCATCCCGAAGGATACAGAGGTCACGATGGAACTCGGCGAAGAGTTCCCCGTCAAACTCCACTTCGATATCGCAGAGGGTGAAGGCGCGGTGACCTACATGCTCGCGCCCCGTATCCAAAGCAACTAGCGGCCGCGTCGCCTCTCTCCCAACGAACGTCCGCAGACTGCTGCTGTCTCCGTGTTTTTTCCAGCGCTGTCGATAACAGGTAGTATGTGACTATATCACATTACAGAGTCAAAGGGCACGCATATAAGACCCCCGAGAACAGACCTTGGAGGCACATGTCAGACGAAGGTCCGAGTACTCTCGAAAATATGCGCACGCAGATGAAGCGTGCACAGGAGTACGCCAATGTCACCGAGAACGTCTTTAAACGACTGAAACACCCAGAACGAACGCTCGAAGTGTCGCTGCCGGTTCTGCGGGACAACGGCGAAGAAGAGATTTTCAAGGGATACCGATGCCAGTTTAGCGGCGCGCGCGGCCCCTACAAAGGCGGTGTCCGGTACCACCCGAGTGTCTCGATGGACGAAGTTATCGCGCTCGCGGGGTTGATGTCCTCGAAGACCGCGCTCGTCCAGTTGCCGTATGGTGGTGCCAAGGGTGGCGTCGTCTGTAACCCCAAGGACCTCAGCCGGGACGAGATGAAACGCGTCACACGGCGATACACAGAGGGAATCCGTCGGATGATTGGCCCGAAAGTCGATATCCCTGCACCGGATATGAACACCGGCCCGCGCGAGATGGCGTGGATGATGGACACCTACTCTGTTTACGAGGGCCACACTATCCCAGAATCGGTCACTGGTAAACCAATCGACCTCGGTGGCACCCCCGGACGTGTCGAGGCAACCGGTCGGGGCGTCGCGAATACGACCGAGCAGATTCTCGAATACTACGGTCGCTCCGCCGAGGACGCGACGGTCGCCATCCAGGGATTCGGCAACGTCGGCTCCTGGGCGGGTCGACTGCTGGCCGAGCGCGGCGCGAACGTCGTCGCCACCAGCGACGTGACCGGCGGCATCTACAATCCCAAGGGTATCGACACGCGCGAGGTCGCGGAACTCATCGAGTCCGGCGGCCAGATAGCCGATTACGACGGCGACGTGGACCCGATTACGAACGACGAACTGCTCCGTCTCGATGTCGATGTGCTGATTCCCGCAGCGGTCAGTCACGTCATCACGTCCGATGTTGCCGAGGAAGTCCGGGCCGACATCATCGTCGAGGCCGCCAACGGGCCAACGACTCCAGAGGCCGACGACGTACTCGCCGAGCGTGACATCCCGACGGTGCCGGACATCCTCGCGAACTCCGGCGGTGTCATCGTCTCGTATCTCGAATGGGTCCAGAACACCCAGGAGTACCGCTGGACGCTCGAGGAGGTCAACGCCGACCTGGAACGCCGTATGACCGAGGCCTTCGAGAACATGATGGAAGCCTACGACGAGTACGAGACGCCCGACCTGCGGACCGCGGCCTACACTATCGCGCTCGACAGCCAGGCGACGGCCCACGAGCACCGCGGTCTGTTCCCCTGACTGCTGTCTTGCGCCTGTCTGACGTATCGTTTTGTGGCAGGATATCGTAGCTGTCGCTATGACGAGCCTCGACGAGGCCTACAGCCGCACGCAGTCCGGCGCGCGCGACCCACGACGGACAGCGGTTGGAGTCGCGCTCGTCGGAACCGGTATCCTCGCGCTTCTCGTCGCGATGGGGGTGGTCTGGTTCAACGGCGACGGCATCGACGCCAAACGGTTTGCCGGCACCGTCGCAGGCCTCGGTATCCCTGCCCTCTTGCTCGGCGTTGTCGTCGTTCTTCCGGCCAGTCGCCGGACGCGTCTCGGTGTCGTCCTCGGGACCGTGACGGCGAGTCTCGGCGTATTCCTTTTTAGATACGCGTATCCCGAGCGCTGGACACGGACCGCGGAGCCACTCGCGTTCGAGACAGCAATGCTTTACGGCGTCGGGTGTGCGGTCGCGCTATGGTTCGTGTTCAGAGCCATCGCGACATTCCGGCTCCGGAACAATCCGCAGGGGACGGTCAAACTCGAAGTGGTCCGACAAGGAGAGACCAAGACTGTCAGAGTGACCGACGAGCAGTACGACAGTCTCGTCAACGATGGCGGGACCGCCGACCAGCTCATCGAGGAAATCGAAGACCGGTGACCGTCGACTTTTTCCACCGGCGGTCGCAAGTGGGAGACGATGAAACAGCTTCACGCGCGCTATCCGTTTTTGCAATCAGCGCGGGAAGCAGTCGAGGCGATGGACGTGGCTATCGTCGAGATTGTCCAGACAGACGAGACAGTCGTCGAGCGGGCAATCGAACGCATCGAGACGGCCCTGGATGAGGGTGTCGTGGGCGAACCCCACCGTCGAGACCGCGTCGAGTTACTCTCGTATCCGGTCGCAAGGGTCATCGTCTCGCTCGTCGACGAACACGCGTTGACACGAAAATACGCGAACGCGGAAGCCAGGACCGCACAGGAGCGACTGGAGTACGACCGCACACAGTCTGTCGAGCTAAAGAGCACGCAGCGCGAGCAACTCACAGTCGAGACGCTTCTCAGCGAGTTCGATATCGAAGGGGCCGTCCGGGAGACGCCGGCGGGGTACGCCGTCGACGTGGGGACCTATCTCGACCTCGCCGCAGACAAGCGCGGTGACGAGTGGCGTCTCGTCAACAGGAAGCTGTCAGACGGCGAGGTAACACTCGAATCCACCGAGTTGCTCGTGTTGATTCGACAGGCAGTGAAACAGCGAATCGACGCCGGGCTGCCACTGGCAGTTCCCGACGAAATTGCCGCCGAACTCGACGGTGCGGTCAGACGAGTCAACGAGGCGCTCGCAGACCTCGACCTGATGCGGGACATCGATACGGTGGTGCCAGAGCTGTTTCCACCGTGTATGCGTGCACTCCTCGACGATGTCCAGAAGGGCGAACATCTCGAACACCACTCGCGGTTCGCTATCGCCTCGTTTCTCACCAGTATCGGGATGACGACCGACGAAATCGTCGACCTATTCCAGGTCAACCCAGGCTTTGGCGAGGAGGCAACGCGGTATCAGGTCGACCACATCCGTGGCGACACGAGTCCGACAGAGTACTCGACGCCGTCGTGTGCGACCATGCAGTCGTACGGCGACTGTGTCAACATGGACGACCTCTGTGAGACGATTGCCCATCCGATGGCCTACTACGAGGCAAAACTCGACGATGCCGACGAAGACGAACTCGTCGACTGGCGCGAAGCACAGGCAGGAGAGTCCTAGAGCAGTTACTCCTCGAAGTCGTGGCGCTCGATAGCGTATCCCATCACCGGGAGAAAGATAATGTACCCAACGATGAGCGTAATGAGGGCAAGGCCACCGTTACCGGATAGTGTCGTCCGGGTTTCGCCCTCGGCAGTTCCGACGAGCGTGCCATCGAAAGAACCGTCGTCAACCGTACCGTTCATCTCGCCGGTGACGTTGCCGTCGATTGCACCGCTCATCGAGCCGTCGAGGGTGCCGGTAAAGACGCCGTCCTCGACGGTGCCGTTCACCTGGCCGTCAATCGGGGCCTCGATACTGTTGTCGTATGTTCCGCTGAAGCCGCCGCTCGCGGTGCCGTCGTCAGCTACCTCGAACTGGCCGTCGAAGTCACCGGAGAGCTGCCCATCGAGCTGTCCCTCTTCGTCGTCGGGGCCGACTGTCTCAGTCTCGCCGTAGGCGCCTGTCACCACCACCAGTCCGGTGATGAACAGCGCCACAGCGACGACTGAAACGACAATCTGCACGACCGTCTTCCGGTCGAGGTCCATGCTCGCGGATTTCACAGGAACGGTCAAAAGGGCTTCGAAGCGCTCGCCTTACGCATCGACCGTGACGCCCAGGACGCCACCGATAGCGCCACAGATTCCCGGGTAGGCAACTCCGACCAGCAGGACGCCGTAGAGTCTGTTCGGGCCAATCTGGCCCGCCGCCTCGAAGATGAACGTCCCGCCGACGGCAAGAATGATTGTCCCGAGCACCATCGACGCGCCGAGTTTGGCGCCTGTTCTCGGCGTCTGTACACCGGCAGACTGCACCAGCGCGGCCCCGGCAACGACGTACGCGACGACCGGAATCGCGTGATAAACGACGGCCGGGACGACGACCGAGGAGGTAGCCGCCGCATCGAGCCCCTGCCCGGTGAGATAGTTTATCGAGGCGAGGTCTTCGACGACCGGACCGGCCAGCGACGCGCGCTGTTCGACCGGGACAAACTGTGCGTTGTAGAATAGCCAGCCCGCGCCTTCGACGACATCGCCGATGAATCGCTCGCCCTCGAAGACGAGGAACAACAGCAGCGTCGCCAGATACCCGCCTGCGTAGGCTGTGACGCCATGGACAGAGCTATCGACGACAGGCAACTTGTCGAGGCCGGACTCTGACTGCTCGCTCATCGTTCTGCCGTTCGAGCCAGAGCTAAAAACGTCCGGCGAAATCCGGCGGGTCAGCGAAGCATCTCGACACCGTCTTCGACACCCAAGTCACCGCGGTCGACCGCTTCGAGGACGCGGCGGACGTCTTTCGTTTCGTCTGTCTCTTGTTCGTCCTCGTCGCCGATGTCGTCCAGGGTGCGTTTCTCCGAGTGGCCAGCCAGCTCGTCGAAGTCGGTCCCCTCGGCCAGTGCTTTCTCCTTTTTGACGCGGTAGTTGCCGCCATCGGTCTGGTAGAGGTCGTCCGGGTGAAAGAAATACCAGTCCTCGCGGTCGAATCGGACGCCGATGCGGGGTTTAGCACCGAAGTTACGCGAGAAATAGACCAGCGCGTACACCTCCTCACCGTCGAGATAAATGGGGTCGCCGGCCGACGACTTGGCCTCGATGGCATAGAACTTCGACCCGTCACCGGCGAGGACATCCGGTAACTCTCGGGTCGTCGCGCTGCCGCTTGCCGGCGCGCGCATCACCGCGAAGCCGGCGTCGTCGAGCAAGTTCACGAGCTCCCGCTCCCGGCGGTCGCCCTTGGCGTTTGACATGGCTCGGACTCCGGACCGAGGAATGAAAAAAGCGTCCTGTTCTGTCGCGGTCAGTCTTCGACGCGCGCCTCGGCCTCGATTTCGACGAGCATCGCCGGGTCGATGAGGCGCTCGACTTGGACCATCGTTGCCGCGGGCCTGGCAGTCGAAAACGCCTCTCGGTGGGCGCGCCCGATTTCGTCCCAGTCGTCGATATCCACGACATAGAGACGGGTCCGAACCACGTCGTCGAGGTCGGCACCCGCCTCATCGAGTGCATCGGCGATGTTCTCGATTGCCCGTGTCGTCTGTCGGTACGGGTCGCCCTCGCCGACGACAGAGTCGTCTTCGGTCGCCGTCGTTCCTGAGACGTGGACCGTATTACCGGTCCGAACCGCCCGCGAATAGCCGACCTCGCGTTCCCACTCGGTTCCTGAACTGATGCGTTGTCTGTCCATACAGCAGGCACCAGTCGACCAGATAAAAAGCTACGGCGGCGTTATTCGTCTCGCTCGGTTCGTCTCCGCAGAGCGTACATCGCACCGCCGAGTCCTGTCAGTGCACTGAAAATACCGAATCCGGCTCCGTCGCCGTCGGAGCTCTCGGGAGTGTCAGTCCCAGTCTGTGTCCCGGTTGCCGTCGGCTCGGGCGTCTCCGTCGCGGTCTGTGTCGGGGATGGCGTCGGTGTCTCGGTCGGCGTCTGTGTCGGCGTCGGTGTCGGTGTCGGCGTCGGCGTCTCGGAGCCGTTCTGTATCAGACCGGGCGCGTCTTCCTGGGTGCCTTCCTCGTCGGGGAAGACATACAGCGCAGGCGTCGCCTCTTTGCCGCCGAAAGACGTCTCCGAGAGGTCCGCGCTGGCGGCGACGAACGTCTCGCCGGGGACGGCACTCTGTGCGGTCCAGAAACTCGCCTCGCGTGGATTTCGCCACCAGGCAAGCTGGTCCGGCTCAGCGGGGTCACTGATATCGTGCACCGTAACGCCCCCGAAATACCACGAGGCGTAGACGCGGTCACCAGCGATGTCACAGTTGTGTGCGGTCGTGAAGTAGCCACTCTGCGTGTTATCGTCCGACTCCGGTGGCGAGATTCGTCCGAGGCGTTCGGGCGACTCGTGGTCCTCGATGTCCCAGATGGTGATACCTCCGGGACCGCCCGTCGTGCCACCCTCGGATTCCGAGTCGGGAATCGCCCACGCCTCTTTGCCGACGAGGAGTCTGGTAGCGTCCTCGTTGACGACGGTGTAGTGGTCGTTTCCTGCCGGTGTGAAGTACTCACGGCGCGACTCTCGCCGTGAGAGGTCAGCGAGTTCCTCGCGTTCGAAGTCCCCGACCCGAGACAGAAACGTGGGGTCTGTGGGGTCACTCACGTCGGCGATTACCGTTCCTGCATCCCAGTAAGGCAGGTACGCGATGTCGTCTTGGACGTAGACATCGTGGAGGACACGCGAACCGAGCGAAACATCGAGCCACTCCGGCTTTGCATCGACGAACGACCAGCGACCGACCTCTTCGGGCTCGTCGTCGCTCACGTCGACCATGACGATGGGATACTCGCGCGTGCCACTCGCGGTGAGATAGACCGTGTCGCCGGCGAAAAAGCCGTTGTGGATGTAGAAGTCAGTCGAGTGCCAGGCGACCTGTTCGGGCGCTTCGGGGTCACTGATATCGAACAGGGCAAACCCTTGTGCTGTGTTGGGGACCGGATTCGCCGGACCGGCAAGAACAAGCCGGTCACCGTCGGGCCAGAGGTCCCAGGCGAGGTCCATGTCTTCCCCTCCGGTGTCGATGTCGCGACGCTGTGCGAGTGTCGACGGGTTCTCTGGCTCGGAAATGTCTACCGAGACGAGGCCGTCGTCGGCGGCGACGTACGCGATTTCACCGTCGTGGTGGACGGCGGCCTCGAATGCGCTGTCTATTTCGACGCTGCCGAGTGGTTCGTACCCGCTCTCGTCGCTCTGGCCGGACGACCGCGCCGTCGCTTGCGTCCCGAGGAGGGGGAGAGTCAGAGCAGCGCCACCTGCACGGAGGACCTGTCGGCGTCTCATACAGGAACCTGGCGGGGACGGGCAAAATAGCTAACGACGACAGGTCAGGACTCGACGACGTCGAACCCAGTAATCTCGAAACGCGCACCGCCGGCCCAACTTTCCGAGACGGTAATCTCCCAGTCGTGGGCGTCGACAATCTCTTGGACGATAGCCAGCCCGAACCCGGTCCCGTCATCAGAGGTCGTGTGACCGGTGTCGAACACCTCGTCTCGCTGGTCCGGTGGTACTCCCGGCCCGTCGTCGGCGACGGTAAGCGTCCCGCCTTCGTAGCCGACCCGAACCGTCACGTCCTCGCCAGCGTGGTCGATAGCGTTGCGAAAGAGGTTCTCGAACAGTTGTTTGACCCGTGGCGGGTCACCCTCGAACTGCACGTCGCCAGTCTGTTCGAGCGTCGCTTCCTCACCTGCTATCATCCCCCAGCAGCCGTTGAGAATCGACGAGAGCTGTATGGGCTCGGTCTCTGTGACCATCTCGCCTTGCTTTGCCAACTGGAGCGTCTCGCGTATCAGCGTCTCCATCCGGTCGAGTGCGCCGGCGACGTGTTGGACCGACGGACTGTCGTGGTTGTCTTGGATGATTTCGAGATGCCCCATCGCCACGTTGAGCGGGTTACGCAGGTCGTGAGAGACGATGCTGGCGAACTCTTCGAGGCGCTCGTTCTGGCGTCTGAGTTCGCGCTCGTTTTGCTTGCGCTCGGTGATGTCGTGAAAGACGAGTACGACCCCAGAGAACACCTCGTCGGCGGGGAGCAGGGAGGCATGGACTTCGATTTCGCGGGTCTGGTCCGGTCCGGGATGAATCTGGAGTTCGACAATTTCCTTCTGGGATTCGGAACCGGGCTGGAGTCCCGCGGTTATGTCGTCGGCGATATCGGTCATCTCCTCTGTGATGACGCCGTCCCGACCGAGCGTCGTCAGCGGCTGTCCGAGGAGTTCGTCGACGCTGTACCCAAGAATCTCCGCGCCAGGTGCGTTGATGTTCTGTATCGTCCAGTCGTCGTCGACGGTCAATACGCCCATCGGAATTGTTTCGACGATAGTCTCGTACCGTTCGAGTTCGCTCTCCCGACGCTTTCGCTCGGTAATATCCGAGTAGACGGCAAAGCCGTCGATTTCGCCGCTTGCGCTCACGGGAATCGAGCGGAGGTTAAAGATTCGCGTCCCGTCGGCCGCATTCCGGCGGACAACCCGGTCGACCATATCACCGGAATCGACCTGCGTGTCTATCTCCTGTGACTCCGTGCGGGCGTCGTCGGGGACAATCAGCTCGTTGACAGACTTGTTGCGAACTGCCTGTTCTTCTCGGCCGAACTCGATTTCGAACGCGTCGTTGACTGCCTTGAAGACCGTAACGCCGTCGTCGATGCCGTATGCGACCGTCGGCTCCGGGAAATTCGAGAACAGGTCAGAGAACCGCTCGCGTTCGCGTGCCAGTTCCTGGCTCTGTGTCGGCGTCTCTCCGGCGGCACCTGTGGCTCCCGCCATCTCGGCAGCCCGGGTGGCCAAAGCTTCCGTCGCCCCGGGGACGTTCATCACGTAGTCCGTTCGGTCGAACTCGTATACGTCACCGACACACTCCGCCGAGGCTTCGGCGGCAAACAACACGAATGGGACCGATTCGTCGGACATCCGGACCCGCTGGAGAAAGGATACGACATCCTCCGTCCCGACATCGAGCGCCGAGACCATACAGTCGACTGCCTCCGAGCCGAGTCGCTCTATCGCGCGGTCGCTCGCCGGTGCGGTCGTGACCGCCGAGACAGGGCCTGTTGCTTCGAGCGTAGCCTGCGTTTGACTCCGCCTCTCTGGGTCTGCATCGACGAGCAGCAACCGGACGCCTCGCCCCATTTGTCGGTACTGCGGTGGGCTCTCATTTAACAGTTCGGGAGTTGGTCACTGGCTGAAATACCGTAATTATACTCAGTCAGACCAGTAAAACCGCGGGCCGAGGAACATGTACGCCAGTGCAGCCACCAGTAATACCCGAGGAAACACGCGACCGAGGGCGGTTGGAAGCAAGATAGCGCCCATCTGGACGGTACCCATTACGATAGCGTCGCGCGCTCGGAGTTTCGGGTACGGAACCGGCGCGACCATCGCCATCGAGAGCGCGACGGTTGCGGCGAGAAACACCGGCACGTTGACCAAGCCACTCAGATACGCGGCGGCGAGAATCGACGCGCCGAGCGTGTTCTGAATGCCTGGGCGGTTCTCGTCCTCGTCGACGTGGACGGTATATAGTGCAGTCCGGACGAGCGAGAAGACGACAAATATCGAAGCCGCGCCGACGGCGGCCGCCAACAGTTCGGGGTCGTCGGTCAGGGTCCCCCATTCGTCTTGTGCAACCGCGAAGACGAACAGGCCCGTCGCGGTTCCAAACGAGACGATATCCGCCATCGAATCGAGGTACGGCCCGACGGCGGTCCCCCCAAACGACCGCGCAAAGATACCGTCGAGGGCGTCCGCGACTGCGCCGAGCAACAGCAGCTGTGCGACGAACATCGGTTTCCCCAGGATAGCCCCGGCCATCGCACCGACACCGATGACTGCGTTTGCCAACGTTATCACGTCAGCAACCCCGAGCCGGTCGACCACACGAAGCGACATACACGACTGGTTGGGAAGCGTGTACTAATAGGTGCGGATTCTCGCCGAGAGAGAACGGCTGCAGTCGCCCGGACAGTGTGAGCTGCTGTGACCTAGCCGACAAAACACTGTAGTGGCTGGTTCGCCTTGTCGCGGTATGGCGGCACAGACAGTCCTCGTCGTCGACCCGGACGAGGACGACAGACACGAGACAGTCGAGTCGTTTCAGTCAGCAGCCACCGATACGAACGTCGTCACAGCAGCGTCGAACGCGCAGGCGATAGAGCTGCTCGCGGAAGTTGCGGTCGATGCGGTCGTGACTCGGTACAATCTTGGCGACAACACAGGGTTGGAACTCGTCGCACACGTGCGCGAGGGGTATCCCGAAACGGACTGCTTTCTCTACGCCGAGACGACAGCTATCGACACCGCGTCCTTCGAGGCGGCCGTCCTGGAGTTCGTGCCGAAAGACATGCCCGGCGCGCGCGACAGGCTGGTCGCGCTCGTCGGACAGGACCCCGAGAAAGGGCAGTTAGGCTACCCTCTCCCGGACGACGAAGGCGGGCGGCTCGCCGCTCTCGACAGGTACGGCACCCTCTCGGAGCAGGCTGAACAGGCACTCGCAGATGTCCTCTCGCTCGCAGACCAGTATTTCGACGTGTCGAGTACCGCTGTCACGGTTGTCGACGAGCAGACACAGCGGGTCGTCGCGCGTACTGGCCCGTTCTCGCCGCCGAAAGAACGCGCAGCGTCACTGAGTACCCACACCCTCGTCAGTGAAAATGGCTCGATGGCGGTCAGCGACCTGCGCGCCGACCAGCGCTTCTCCGAGGAGGGTGTGGCTGGTGAGACGGATATCGTGGCCTACCTCGGTGCCGCCATCGAGACGCCGGCGGGCCATCCAATCGGTGCCCTGAATCTGTACTGGAGTCAACCACGCGAGTTCTCATCAGCGGACAGACGCTATCTGGCAACGCTCGCGGACCTCGTCGCCGATGTACTTGTCATAGGGAGCGGACAACAGACACCTGGACAGCGAGGTGAGGATAAATGACCGAACAACCGTACAAGGTCCCAACGCTCCCGCTGGAACCGGTCGCACCGGGCACGACGTTGCTTGTCACCGGCCCGCGACGGCTCGGAACGGAAGTCGCCGAGCGTCTCGTCCTCGAAAAGAGCGACGAAGAGGGTGCAATATTCGTGTCGACCAATATGAGCGGACGAAACTTTCTTCGGCGCTGTCTGGGGAATTACCCGAACCTCCCTCCCGAATCGGTCGGGTTTGTCGACGCGAGTGGCAGACGAGACGTCGATGTCGACACAGCAATGCGCCTCCGGGATGTCTCCAGTCCCGGTGACCTGACCGGTATCAGCATCGCTACTTCCGTCCTCTCGGCCGCACTCGCCGACGACAGCCTGACTCGCGTCAGAACGGGCTACGTCTCCCTGTCAGTCCTCCTGTTGTACACGAACCCGAAGGTGACGACCCGGTTCGTCCACACTGTCAGAGGGCGTGCCGGTGCGACCGACGGACTCGTAGTCTTTGCCCTCGACCCCTCGATGCACCAGCAGTCCGTCACGCACACGTTCGAACACGTCTGTGACGGGCGAGTTCGAACTGCTGTCGTCGACGGCGAACCTGTCCTCCGCGTCGACGGCCTGGGCGACCAGCCAGCGGATTGGGTGCCGGTCGACGGCTGATAGTGATTATTGCGGTAATTTTCGTGACCACGTTACAGGAATCGTCGTGTCACATCCTGTAAGCTCCGTCTGCTGTTGCCACGGCGGTAACGACTCGGAATAATCACTATGAGTTACTGATACTTTCTGGCGTCGGGTTCGAGGTCGATTGCGTCGTAGAACTCGTCGTCGATACGGTCGCGCTCGGCGAGCCACTCGAAGTAGCCGTCACGAGAGGCGGGGTAGTTTTCGTAGTGTTCCTCGTAGCGGTCGACGTACTCTCGTGTCGTCCGAAAGCCCATGAGGGCTTCGTAGAGCATCTCCTTCGAGACGCCCAGATGCTCGAACGTTCCCTTGCGGTAATGCGAGACGAGGTTTTTCGTCGCCCCGGCGGCGATACTCAGCTTCGAGGCGAGGTCGTCGAAGGAAGTCTTGGTGCTGACAATCTCGCGAATCTCGTCTTCGGGGAGAATCGCGGCCACTGCGCGCAAGACGGGGATGTCTATCGAGCTGGCGGCGACGTTGTACGCGTCACGGGCCGCGAGTTTCGCGGCCTCGCCGTGTTCGACATAGAGGTAGTGGTTGTGTTCCCAGAGGCGCTGTTCGCTCACGTCCCCGTCGGCGACGGCTCCGGCGGCTGTCTTGCCGGCAGAGTATCCCGAGAAAGCCGCGCCGCGAATCCCCTTGCCGGTAATTGGGTGTGTGGTCCCGGCGGCACAGCCGACAGTGATGTATCCGGGGGCAATCATGGAGTCGAGCGGGCGACGGAGCGCGAGCGCCGCACCGAGTTTGTTCTTCTTGTCGAAGCGGTCGGCAACCGACGCGCCGTCGAACTCCGGACGGTCCTCAACATCTTCTCGGAGCCGGTCGGCGAGTGCAATCGGTTCCTTGTTCATCTGGAAGCCGAGGCCGACGTTAATTGCGGTCGGCGACCGCGGGAAATACCAGACGTACCCCATCTCTTCGAGTGGTTTGCCGACGATGGCGTTCTGGTACTCGACGGGTTCGTCGGTCTCGATTATCTCCCGGTACGCAGAGCCAAAGTGGGTGTAGTGTGGCTTCTCGAAGGTCGGTTCAGGCTCGACGGCGAGGTCTTCGAAGTCGACCATATCCTGAATCACCGACTGAGCACCTGCCGCGTCGATGACCATCTCGGCCTCGTATTCGACGGACTCGCCGTCGCGAATCGCCTCGACGCCCTGGACCTGTCCGTTCTGGACGATACCGTTGACGACGGTGTTGAAATGTTGAGTGACACCCAATTCGCCAGTCTGTTCGAGCAAGTGCTGACCGAACTCGTACCGGTCGATGACGTTGCTGTGTGTCTCGTAGGGGAGGACCTTCCGGACGCCTAACTCCTCGTCCCACCACTCGATTTTATCGATGTTGCCGTCGGCCAAGACAGCCTCGTCGCTGGTGATAGCCGCCATATCGATTGGGCCAGGGTATCCCTTCGGGTCGGTCGGGCTCTTTATCGCGTCACCGCAAGCGATGAAGCCGCCCTGGTCGGCCGGTTTCCGTTCGAGCTGGACGACCTCGGCACCGTTGGCTGCCGCCGTCGCCGCCGCGAAACAGCCCCCGATACCGCCGCCGACAACGATTACCTCGTAGGCTTCACTCCGGGCCATGTACTGATACCCGTAAGTCGGGGACGATTGTGAATGTAACTGTTTGGTGCGTGTCGTCGCTGCGTTTTTCTCAGTACAGGTAGAAGTGCAGCTATGGACGAACGCGAGGTACACCCCTCGGTCGCGGAAACTGCCGAGGACATCGCCGAGATGGAGATACGAGGGGCCGCGACTATCGCCGACGCCGCCACACGCGCACTCGAAGCCCAGGCCGCCGCGAGCGAGGCACAGACGCCCGAGGCGTTCGAGTCCGAGATTCGACGCGCGGCCCGTCGATTGCTCGATACGCGGCCGACTGCGGTCAGTCTGCCAAACAGCCTCCGGTACGTCCTCCGACGAACGGAGGGTGAGACTGTCGACGCCCTGCGCGAATCAGCAATCGCGGGCGCACAGGAGTTTCGCGACTGCCTCGATTCGGCACAGGCAGACCTGGGTGCAATCGGAGCAAACCGGCTCCGCGACGGCGATACGGTCCTCTTTCACTGCAACTCGACGGACGTAATGGCCTGTATCCGGGCTGCGCGCGAGCAAGGCAAGTCGATAGGCGCGATTGTCAAAGAGACGCGGCCGCGCAGACAGGGCCACATCACCGCGAAACAGCTCCGTGACCTCGACGTGCCGGTCACGCTCATCGTCGACGGTGCGGCGGGGCGTTACCTCGACGACGCTGACCACGTCTTCGTCGGTGCCGACTCGGTGACCGCCGACGGCTCGGTGGTCAACAAAATCGGGACCCGCCAGCTCGCAGTCACTGCCCGCGAGCGCGACACGCCTATGGTCGTCGCGGCACAGACCGTAAAGCTCGACCCGACGACGCTCACCGGACAAACTGTCGAAATCGAGATGCGCGACGAACACGAGGTAATCGAGAGAGCCGAGCGCGAGGAAATCGGCACTATCACCGTCGAGAACCCGGCATTCGACGTGACACCGCCGCGGTACATCGACGCAATCGTCACCGAGCGCGGCCAGTTCCCCCCCGAGAGCATCGTCTTTCTGATGCGTGAGTTGTTCGGCGAACAGGCGAGGCAACCCTGGGAGGAGTGACGATGGGTGCCCCGAGAGTCGTCTGTGCCGGTCACGTCAACTGGGACGTGACGCTGTACGTCGACCGCCTCCCCTCAGCCGACGGCGAGGCGGCCATCGTCGACCAGCACCAGTCCGGCGGTGGTAGCGCGTCGAACACCGCTTTCGTACTCTCGACGCTCGGACTGTCCTCAGTGCTCGTCGGGAGTACGGGCGAGGACAAATACGGCTCGCTCGTTCGCGAGGAACTCGCAGAGGCCGGCGTCGATACGACGCATCTCACGTCGGTACCGGGAGCGGTGACAACGGTCAAGTACCTCGTCGTCGACGAGTCCGGCCAGGTGATGGTGCTGGCAAACGACGGTGCAAACGAGGCGTTCGACACGGCGTCTGTGCCCGACGACGCTATCGAGCGCGCCGACCACCTCCATCTGACGAGTCAGCGGCCCGAAACGGCCCAGGCACTCGCAGAGCGGGCAGTCGAGGCAGGTGTCCCTGTAAGCTTCGACCCTGGCCGGCGCCTCGACTGCCGGGAGTACGAACCGGTCTTTCGACTGGCTGACGTGGTGTTACTGAACGAGAGCGAGGCCGCTGCCACGAAGCAGTCAGCCGCGCTCGAATCGCGAGACGGTATCACCGTCATCAAACGGGGCTCCGACGGCGCGACAGCGACAGTCGACGGCAGGGCGGTCGCTCACGACGGGTTCGGCACAGAGCCAGTCGACACGACCGGCGCGGGCGATGCGTTCGCCGCTGGCTTCATCGCGGGGCAACTCGACGGCACGTCACTCGAAACAGCAGTCGCCGTCGGAAACGCGTGTGGCGCACTTGCGACACAGACGGCTGGCGCTCGTGTGGCTATCACGTGGGACGACATCGAGGACCTGCTCGACAGGACGGTCCCCGAGTAGGTCACTCGGGCAAGGCGGCAGCGAGCTCGTCGAACTGCTGGCGAAAGCGCGCCTCGGCCCGGCCCCGTGCGAGTTCGGAGAAATCCGCAAACGCCGCCTCAAAGCCGGCCATCCGCCACAGAAGCGTCGAGAAGTGATAGACTGTTCGCCGTCGTCTGTATCCGTCGTCGGGGTCGAACGACCGGTGTTTCCTGTATCCCTCGTACAGTCGTTCCCGGAGCTGTTTCCGAGTGCCGGTGTCGCGAAACGCCGGGTCGACAAACAGGAAGTCGGTCCTCGCAATGTGGTATTCGGGGTCGGCCGCAAGCGCGAGCTGCCAGTCCAGCACGGCCGAAATCGGCTTCGCCCCGGCGCTGTCGAACATGACGTTTGCCGGCCGGAAGTCGTCGTGGACGAGACGCGGGACCGCGTCGGTATCGATGACCGGTAGGTTGTCGTCGATATGTTGCTGTGCGGTAGTCTGGAGGTCTGCAAACGGCGTCCCGCCCAACCGTTCGATGTAATCGGCAACGATGTCACCGAAAAACTCCTGCCAGTCCCACGAGAAGTTATCGACGACGAGCCGTTCGTTTTCGAGCGCGAGCGTGCCGAACCCCTCGAAGCCGATTTCGGCGTGCATATCCCCGAGAATATCCCCCGCGTGTTCGACCACTGCCTCGAACGTGGTCTCGGGGAGTTCACCGAGAATCTCGACGAGACTCTCGCCGTGGACCCGCTCGGTGACGAAATACGGCTCGACATCGAGTTGGGGCTCGTCTTGGAAGACCAGAATCCGCGGCACCGGGACCCCCGTCCGGTCGGCGACGAACTCGTGGAGGAACGGTTCGAGCGCGAATCCCGGGTCGTCCGATTGGAACTTGACGACGACCTCGTACTCCTCGCCGGCGTACGACAAAGTCACCATGAACACGTCGCCCTGATGGCCCGCAGTCGGGCGTTCGAACGAGAAATCATCGTAATCAGGGCCGGACTCGTCCAGAACAGCCGTAATATCGCGTTCCGGTGTGGCCACATCTGTCTGTAGGACCGACCATACAATAAGTGTCCCCAATTCGGGTCGGCGGTCGCGTCTCAGCGGGGCGTCTCGGTCCCCCACTTCTCGAGGGCGCGTTCGAGTTCCGGGCAGTCTGTGGCGGCGTCTTCGACCGAGTGTCCCTGTGCGGCCGCGTCGACAGCGTGTCGAAACGCGATTGCGCCCGCGTGAGTCCCGTCTGGATGGCCGTGGATACCACCGCCGGCCTGGACGGCAATGTTCGCGCCGAGTTCATCGAGTAGCTGGTCGAGCAGTCCCGGATGGAGGCCACCCGACGCCACCGGCAGTACGTCGGTGAGCCCGTGACATTCTCCCTGAAGCCAGTCGTTGATACCCTCGGTGTCCTCGTTTTCGAGTTTGCCCAGCCCTGCTGTGCCAGTGTGGATGTGGTCGACGCCACAGAGGCGTGCAATCTGTGCGATGACGCGCATCGAAACGCCGTGGTCGGGAACGCGGTCGAAGGCGGCGTGCATCGCTCGGTGGGCGTGGATGGCGAGGCCGTGGCGCTCACATCGCTCTCGGACCTGCTGGACGGCGGCCCAGCCGGTCGTCACTACGTCGACCATCACGAACTCACAGCCGTGTTCGGCCGCCATGTCGACGCGTTCGAGCATCTCCGACCCCGGTGCAGTCACGTTCAGGAGATAGCTTTTTGTCTCGCCGGTCTCGTCTTCGGCGCGGTCGCGCTGTGCGAGACTCTCGGTCAGACGGTCCTCGAAGGGGTTGAACGACTGGTCGGTAAGGTTCTCGTCGTCTTTCAGCAGGTCGACGCCGCCCGTCCAGGCCTCGTAGCCAACGGTGGCGTGCTGGTCGGTCGTGAGGCCGACTTTGGGTTTCGGTACCGTCGCCGTCGCTGGTCTGTCGCCCGCGTCGAGAATCTCGCTTTTGACCGCGCTCCCGTACTGTGGGCCGGGGAAACTCTCGACGAGAGTCACGGGCCACTCGCAGTCGAGCAGGCGGATTCGGTCGACCGCTTTCATCCCCATGATGTTGCCGGCGATACAGGACAGCACCTGTGGCATACTCCCCGGCTCGAACAGTGCGTCGGGGTACGCTACCTCGATGTGGCCCGCCTCCTCGTCGATACTGAAGGCCGTCGCCGAGAGGTCCCGAACAGAGCCCTCGACTTGAAGCTCGGCCCAGGTGCCATTCGAACTCTCGGAGGCGACCCGACTGGCGGCCGCCTCCCAGTCCATCCTGTCGGCCGGCTCGATGTAGAACTCACAGACGAGGTCGTCGTCCAGCGGGTCGTACTCCAGGTCGAGAAAGTCTTCGTAGGTGATTCCCATACCCCTCATCTAACGCAGCGCCCGCATAAATTCGTTTACGTCACTTCCGGCCGGTCACCCGGAGCGCACCGTCGTCGGCGAACTCGCCGAGGTCGCCGGTGTGATACCAGCCGTCTCGAATCGCGTAGGCTGTGGCGTCCTCGTCATCCCAGTAGCCGTCCATGACGTTCTGTCCCCGCAGGAGGATTTCGCCGTCCTCGGCCAGCGCGATTTCGGTCCCAGGGAACGGCGAGCCGACGACGTCGGCCCGATAGTCTTCGGGCTCGGTAATCGTCGCCAGCCCCGTCAGCTCCGTCGACTCGTATATCTCTCTAACTGGGACACCGAGCCCCCAGAAGAAGTGTAACACGTCGTCGTCGATGCTGTTGGTTCCGGTCAGCGCGTACTCGAGGTCGTCGAGCCCGAACTCCTCGCGGAGTGATGGGAAGACCGTCCGCTCGGCCATCCGCTGTTTGAGCGAAAGTCCCATCGACGCACTCTCACCCTCGCGCATGCGCTCGCCGTAGGCCCGCGCCACATCGCCGTCGCCGGCGACGAGTTTCCTCGCCCCCGAGAGTTCAGTCATTCGGTCCTGAATCGTCTCACAGAGCCGTTCGTACCCCTGCGGGACGCCGACCATCACGTCTGGCCGAGCCGCGGGAAGCTGCTCGTCGAGTGCATCTGCGTCCATGTAGGCCACAGAGCCGCCGGTGTGCCACAGATAGTAGGCGGCCACGCGCTGGTAGATATGTGCCATCGGCAGGAAACACGTCCCGACGCTCCCGGCCCCGAGCGGGAGTTCCTCGGCAAACATCTGGACGGCACCGAGCAGGTTCCGGTTCGTCAGCGCACATCCTCGCGGGTGTTTGTCTGTACCAAGCTTGTAGACAATCGTCGCGACGTTACTCTCTTTCCGGTCGAAGCCGGGCAAACCGTCGGGTTCAGCGGCCGGGAGGTCTTCGATTGGAATGACGCCGTCGACCTGGCGTTCGAGGACGACTGGCAGCGTGGGTTCAGCGACGAGTACGTCGACTCCGGCGTCGTCGATGACGTGCAGTGCCCGCCCCTCGGAGTACAGCGTCGAGACGGGGACCGAAACCAGTCCGGCCAGGTGACAAGCCATATCGACGACTGACCACTTGTAACACGGCTCGGCGTAGATGCCGACGCGGTCGCCGGGACCGAGCCCCTGTTCGAGCAGGCCCGCCGCGACTTTTCGGGCACGCTCTCTGAACTGGGCGAACGTCTGTGTTTCCGTGTCTGCCGGGTTCCGGGGCCGAACAGCCGGCTCGTCGTCGTAGGTCTGGGCAGTTCGGTCGAACCACGCCGCCACCGGCTCGTCGGGTATCGAGAGTGAGCCACCGTCGTGGATGTCACTCGCGAGCGATACCTCGTGGTCGTCCATCGACGCGTCCTGTAGTGCCTCTGGATGAGCGGCCTCGACGTCTCTGTCCTTTTTGAGCTTCCCTGGCGAGTACTCGTAGTCGTCGGGAATCTCGTCGTGGTAATACTCGCTGTAGTTCTGGTCCTGGTTCATTCCGGCGATGTGAGAGTCGAGCCAGTCTCGGACGAACATCAGCACCTCCATCGTGATGTACTCGCCCGCCTCGTGTTTCTGCCGGAGGTCGGTCACCTTCTCTGCGAACTCGGCGTGTTTCTCCTTGTGGTTATAAAAACAGTCGGCACAGTCCATCGAGAACCCACAATCCTGCATGAACTCCTCTTCGTCGCCGAAGTGATACTCGGTGTATCGCTCCAGTTCGACGAGGATACGACGTATCTCGTCGTCTGACTCGCCTTTGTTCATCGCAACGTGAAGCTCGTTCAGCAGTTTGAACAGCTGCTGGTGTTGCTTGTCGAAGCGCTCGATGTCTGTGCTATAGCGCTCGTCGTCCCATTCGATAAAGTTCCCCTCACTACCAGTGGCCATGGCTGAGAGTACTGTCAACTCCCTTCTAAAACGCCCGGTGATTCCAAACCCGTGAAAACAGCCCGCCACCCTCTAACCGGCTCCCGTCAAAACAACACTCATGCGACCGACACCCCCTCCCAACGGCCAGCGCGCAAACTACCACGCCCTGGACAGTATCTCAGAGAGATATGAAACCTCTGAGTGACGACGTAATCGCGACCGTACTGGAACGAAACGGCGTCGGCGTCTTAGCCATCAACGGCGACAATGCGCCCTATCAGGTGCCGATGTGTTTCGGATACGTCCCCGACGAGGACCTGTTTGTCCTCCAGATGACTGGTGGGGAGACAAGCGACAAGAAACGCCACCTCCAGGAGAACCAGCGCGTGAGCGTCACCGTCTACGAGGAAACAGAGCCTGGCCAGCGCTGGCGGAGTGTCGTCGTTCGTGGCGTCCTGTCGGAGTGTTCCTATCAGGACGCCGAGCGAGGGTTCGCGGCACTGGCGAACAACTCACAGTCTGTCCCGAATCCGATTTCCTGGGCAGATTCGCCGGAAAGAACCGAACTCACGCCGTATCAGCTCGACATCACAGAGCGAGGCGGCCGAGAGTTCGACCTCAGGTAGCTACTCGTAGAGCCAGGTCTCGTCGACGCGTTCCCACTCGGTCAGCTCGTCGTCGTCGAAGAACAGGTCGATTTCCCGCTCGTTTGCACCCGGGTCTTCGTGGTCGGAGCCGTGGATGACGTTCCGCCCGAGGTCGAGTCCGAGGTCGCCACGGATGGTACCGGGCGCGGACTCTGCCGGGTCGGTCTCGCCCATCATGCTCCGAACCTGTCGGACCGCGTCCTGGCCCTCCCAGACCATCGCCATCACCGGACCTGCGGTGATAAAGTCGACGAGGTCGTCGAAGAATGGCTTGTCTTCGTGTTCGCCGTAGTGCTCCTCGGCAAGCTCCCGGTCAATCTGCATGAACTTCGCGCCAACGAGCTTCAGACCACGCTCCTCGAACCGCGAGATAATCTCGCCGATGAGGCCGCGCTGGACACCGTCGGGTTTGACCATGACGAACGTCTGTTCCTGCTCGCTCATGCTTCGGCCTCCGTCTCTTCGTCGTCTGCCTCTGTTTCCTCGGCATCACCGTCGGACTCCTCGTCGGAGTCGGCTTCCGCGCCATCAGCATCGGTGTCTTCGGCTTCGGGCTCAGTGTCTTCGGTCGTCTCGACAGCAGCCTCGTCCTCGGTCGCGGTTTCGTCGTCGTCCTCGTAGCCAATCCATTCGAGGTCCCGCGATTCGCGGCCGAGGAAGTAGTTTTTCTCTGCTTTGGCGTCTTTAAACCAGAGGATAGTACCGTCTGTCTTGACGTACATCTTGCCCGTGCCGGGCTCGATTTCCTCGCCGGTGTAATCACACGTCCGTTCTTGAACCATTATTGTCCTCCGATAGTGTCGGCTTCGCGAGCTGTCTCTCGCAGCTGGAGGACATCGCCTTCGCGGACAGGACCGAGCACGTTCCGGGTGATGATACGGCCCTTGTTCGAGCCTTCCCGGATGCGGCATTTGACCTGCATGGCCTCGCCGTGCATTCCGGTCTTGCCCACGATTTCGATAACCTCAGCTGGCGTGGAACCGCCGTCGTCTGCGTCCTCTGCACTCATCCGTGGTCACCTCAGCGGAGTTCCTCGACTTTCTCGGCGATATCCTCGACATCCGTCGAGGCGTCGCCGGCGTCGGTGATGGCAGCAGCGGCACTGCCGACTTCCAGCCCTGCGGCGTGGCCGATGTCGTCCTGTGCCTCGACGAAGAGGAACGGGACGTTCTTTTCGTCGGCCAGCTCGGGGAGGTGCATGACGACCTCCTCGGGCTGAACGTCTTCGGCGACGAAAACGAGGTCTGCGTTCCCTCGCTCGACGGCCTTTGTCGTCTCGTTTGTACCTTTCTTTACAGCTCCCGTATCCCTGGCGACTTCGAGGGCTTCGAGCGCGTCCTCCTCGAGGTCTGCCGGGACGTCGAAGTCAACGTATACTGGCATGGTTGTGTTCACCTCCTGTGTGTGAGCTCACACTCCCCCGCCGTCCGCGGCAAGTGCCACGTCCGCCCGATAGCGGTGTAATCCTATTCCGGCTGGGAGCGTCATCAACTCCACACAGGCTGTATACATTACTGTCCTAGCAGCCCCTAAAGCGCTTTCGAAGAAGTGTCGGCTTGGGAGTGCTGGCCACAGTCACCGGCCGATACACAGCTGTGACTGTCAGCGGTCTCTTGTCCGGTGACAGTCGCCGACGAAGGCCGTGGGTGTGTTTCTCATTCCCCAGGTAGATTTAACACAATTGCCGACTGACACGTTATCGAACACAGTCCGAATGCGGTGATTCACACGATGACAGTCTCTCGCCACCACGCGTTTGCCGCCCGTTATGGAGCCACGACTCCGTTCGGTGGCGAGTCTGTCGGGCGTGTGATGCGGGGTATTTGTGCCCTGAATATCGACGCCCCGAAGCTACACGTTCCGAGTCTTCTTCGGGACCGTTGACCCCATAACTCGTCCCCTCACGCGGACTACCCGCCCGGGGACGGGGAACACGGGGCTGTCACCGGCGCCGCTTCCGGCCGGACGCTATTTGGCTTTCACTCGTCGTAACGCAACGTCTTACCAACCACACTAGACAACAGAGGAACATCCAATGTCAGTTTCGACACATCGAGGTGAATCGACACGGGTCACCGCCACTGTCTCGGTGCGGGTCCCCGAGAACGCCGACGCCACCCTCGCGACCGACGCCCAGCAACGCCTGGCTGCTGTCGACACCGTCCAGACCGCGACCGTCGAGCGCATCGAGGGAATCGACCCCGGTCTCTCGGCGACTGTCGTCACAGTGCGTGCAGCCATCGAAACGCCCAGTTCGGTTGCCGAGTTGCGCCGGATGCTGTCGGATACCGTCGGCGTCGAGGACGTACAGCAACTCACAACGCAGTAACCTAACGTTACCATTAAATTACAGTAATTGGATTCAGAAAACACCTTTTATCCTCCCAAAAGAATCGAGAGAGGATGAGAGAGACGCAGTTAGTCGCTATCTGTGGGAGCTTACGCGGCGACAGTGCGACGCGGGTCGCGCTAGCACACACGCTTGCAGCGGCCGAGGAAGCACAGGCACAGACGACAATGGTCGACCTGCGAGAGTACGACCTGCCGATGTACGACGGAGACGCGAAAGACGCCGGCGACGCGCGGGCGCTACGACGCGAGATGCGTGCGGCCGACGGCATCGTCCTCGGGACACCGATCTATCACGGCTCTATCGCCTCGCCGCTGAAGACGGCCCTCGATTACTGTGGGTTCGAGGAGTTCGAGGACAAGCCCGTCGGCCTGTTGACCGTCGCTGGCGGCCGTTTCCCGACGCCGTCCCTGCTGCATCTCCGGACAATCTGTGTCTGGTTGCGTGCGGTGCCGCTCTCCCATCAAGTCGGCATACCGAACGTCAGCAACGTTATCGAAGACGGTCGGCTGACTGACGAGGACACCCGTCAGCGAATCGAGAAGCTTGGTCGGAAGGTGACAGAGTACGCAACACTGCTTGCCAGAGAGCCCACCGACGTTCCAACGCCCGAGTAGGACGGAGCTGTCAGGACTGGTCGTCTCGCTGGTCGAACGCGCGGACGAGTCGCGTGCCGATTGGTGTCAGAACGTACTGCTCGTTTTCCTTTTCGACGAGTTGGTCTTGCAGCTGGCTGAGATGATAGTTGAACCGGCCCGAGTCCGCCACGTCTACGCGTCGGCGAAGCGTCGAGAACGGCAGCCCATTGGCGTCGGTGGCGTCTGCACGCACATCGTACAGTGCTTCGAGAATCCGGATGCGGGTCTCGTCAGCGAGAAGCGCGCCGATAGATGCCTGCAACTCCGGCCCGGTAAACGAGTCGTCAGACGGTGTTGCGTTCATCGTTCGGGTCACTCCTCGAACACCACGTCTTCGATTTCGACAGTATCGACCGTCGGGTTGCCGTCGTCGTCTCGGCCCCAGGAGAGGACTGGCGTGACACGGTACGTCTCCTCGCCGCCGCCGAGTTCGAGATGGACTGACGACCCGGTCGCCAGCCCCTCTGCAATCCTGTGTCGGGTACTGCGGTCGAAGGCGTTCATCCCGTCGACGGACTTACCCTGCCTGACTGTGACGACTGTTACGTCGACACCACCGGCCCGCATCTCGAGTTCGACCCGTAGCGGAATCTTGTAGGCTGGCGCCTCGTCGAGAAACGGAAATGTAATCACCGCGTCCTCTGCGTTTTCCAGGGACTGAACGTCGTCTTCGTATCTCGTCGGCGCTCGGTTGTCCCTGTCTCGACGGTAGGTCTCGATTCCCAGGGCATTCTCCAGTGACGACTCGATGCGCTCTTTGACCTGACGCTCGATCCGGTCGCCGATATCGTCCTCGATGGTATCGTGGTCGTCGACATCGGGCTCTTGGCGAGTTCGCTGCCTGTTCTGAGGTTGGCTGTCTACCTGAAGTCCTCGGTGAAGTACTTCCCGCCAAGAGAGGTCAAGCTCCTGTTTGGTCCGCTTCATCCGCGCGAAAACCTCGTCGTCGTCGATCGTTATTCGTATCTCTCTGGCCATATGTGAGTTCAGTATACAATAGTATATAAAATTAACCCACTGAACTCACATTGAACTCACAAAATTGTCTCAGTTGTGAGTTTGTGCTGTCCTGCAGGCGGGAAACGTCAACAGGCCATTGGCGAGCGTCGGCGCTGTCGCTGGTTCGTCCGTAGCTAACGTACAGACAACAGCACCCGAAAAGTCAGGGCATATACCGGATACTGACGACGCCATCGTCGTCGTCGGTCCGAATCTCTACCCGCGATACGTCACTGTATCGGGCCGCATTCTTGTAGGTCGTCTCGTCGTCGCGCAGTTCCGCGACGGTATCTTCGGTCTGCTCGGCGTCGACGTTGAGGATGTGTATCTCGCCTTTCCCTTCGCGTTCGATAGCGATGGCGTCGCCCTCGTCTAGCTCCTCGGTCGCGATTTCGTAGACGTGGGTCGTCGGCGCCTCGGAGCTGTGTTCGACGGGAATGGAGTACTGGTCGTCAAGTTCCTCTATCAGGTAGGAAACCCCCATCGGGGGCTGTTGCTTGACAGTCCCCTCGATTATCTCGTGGCGCTTGAGTCCCGGGTTCTCGATAAGCGTACAGATTTGGGCCGTGTCGACTTCGTGGAGTGTCACTGATTCGTCCTGGGCGTATTTGACATAGAACGTCCCGGTGACCTCCTCGAGGTCGCCACCGCCCGGTTCGACCGTCGGCGCTTCGAGATTCGACCCTGGTGACGACTCGTCGGTGTCGGTCTGGTCGTCGCCTGCCTGGTCATCAGACGACGCTTCCCCGGGTGCGACGGCGTCGTCTCGCTCGTACATAGAGACGACTTCTTCGATGTCCTCGGAATCCTCGTCTGTCATACTGACCTGTACGTGTCGTATACTTTTCGTGGTTTCGACTCTCCTCGGGCGAAGTCGTGGGTTCTAACCGGTCTCCGCCTGAGCGGGCACACATGAACATCGATATCGGCAACGTACTCATCGACGAGGCAGAACCCGGCCTCGACGCGGACAGTCTCGAAACGCTCGACGAACGCGTGAGGGAGGCACACCAGCGCATCGCTGACGGTCGCGCGCGAGAGGAGTTTGGGTACGCCGCGCTGAACCTCCCGGAGACGACAGACCCCGACGCAATTCGGCAGGCGTGTACAGAGGTCGAAGACAGCGAGACAATTCTGACCGTCGGTATCGGGGGGAGCGCGCTCGGCGCAGCGACTATCACTGCGGCCATCGGCGACGACGAAACCGGCCACTACGTTCTGGACAACGTCGACCCGGCGCGGACCAACTCGGTACTGGCCGAGATAGACCTCGCAGAGACGGCCGTTCACGTCGTGTCGCGTTCCGGGACGACCGCAGAGACGCTGGCGAACTTCTTGGTGGTCCGGGAGGCGATGACCGACGACGGCGTCGATTGGACAGACCGTACTATCGTCACCACCGGAGACGACGGGCCGCTCCGGTCGCTCGCGAAGAAACACGAACTGCCGGCTCTGGACGTGCCTGACGGTGTCCCCGGACGGTGTGCCGCGCTCTCGACTGTCGGCCTCGTTCCCGCTGCTATCATGGGGTGTGATATCGAGGCGTTGCTAGCGGGTGGGGAAGCAGGTGCCGAGAGTCTCGCGCCGTCACTGTTCGACTGCCCGGCCTACGCCTACGGCGCAGTGGCGCACGCACTCGACCAGCAGGGTGCTGGCGTGAACGTCATGATGCCCTACGCCGAAGGGCTGGAGTCATTTGCCGAGTGGTTTGCACAACTCTGGGCAGAGAGTCTCGGTAAAGAGGGAGAGGGGCAGACGCCCGTGCGCGCGCTCGGTGCAACTGACCAGCACTCTCAACTCCAGCTCTACCGGGCCGGCCCTCGCGACAAGATGGTTACTCTCGTCCGGCCGGAGAATCGAGAGTCACTCACGGTTCCCGAAACAGAGATTCCGGACCTGGACTACCTCGGGAACACTGACCTCGGGAGAGTGCTCGACGCAGAGTTCGATGCCACCGAGGCCAGCCTCGCCGACGCCGGCTGTCCGAATGTCCGAATCGAAATCGAACGCCTCGACGCCCACGGCCTCGGTCGGTTGTTGTACGACATGCAGGCCGCCTGTATTCTCGCTGGTGAGCTCTACGGCGTCGATACGTTCACACAGCCGGCTGTCGAGTGGGGCAAACGGGCTGCTCGCGGACTCTTAGGCGCTGGCGAGACCGCGGAGGCACGGGCAGTCGCCGACAAGTACTGCCGGCGTATCGAGTGACCGGCAAAGAATCAAGTCTAGTCCGAGCGATAGCGGTGGTATGCGACTTGCCGATCACACGACAACGACGGCGGCCGAGGCACTCGAATCGGTGGATGTAGCGGTTGTTCCGGTCGGTAGCACCGAACAGCACGGTCCCGCCCTGCCACTTGGAACGGATTTTATCACGGCCGATGCGTTTGCCGAGGCGGTGACAGACCGCGACGATGTGGCTGTTCTCCCCACTATTCCGGTCGGAGTCAGCGAGCATCACCGGCAGTTCCACGGGACGCTGTGGGTCAGCCCCGAGACCTTCGAGGAGTACGTGACCGAGACGATCGAAGCCGTCGCCTCTCACGGCGTCCGAAAGGCAGTATTCGTCAACGGCCACGGTGGCAACGTCAACGCGCTCGAACGAGCAGCCCGTCGTCTGCGAGGTGATGGGACGGCCTTCGCGCCGACTTGGAACTGGTGGGAGAGCGTTCCAGAGCTGAGTGACGACCTGTTTGACTCTGATGGCGGTCACGCAGGCCCGGCCGAGACGAGTCTTCTTCTGGAACTGGCGGCGTCGCTCGTGCGCGAGGACGCACTCGAAGAGGCTGGCGACGGAGTCCCGGAGAGTTGGGGGAAGTCAGTCCACGGAGCGTCAGTCGGCTTCGACACAATCGATTTCACACCGACAGGTGTCGTCGGCGACCCGACAGAGGGCTCCAGAGTGGCAGGCGAGGAGCTATTCCAGGCCGCCAGCGAGGAACTCAATGCCCTCGTCGACTGGCTAGTAGACAAACCATTCGACTCACTCCGTTCAACAGACCACGTGTAGTTACCGCCACATCGTCCCGGTGGCGGCAAAATCGACCGACAGGAGCGCATTCCGATTCGAAACCTTCAATTATCCCCCTGCAGTATGTTGAGTTGCGAGGGTTCGTGGTCTAGACCGGTTATGACACCTCCTTGACATGGAGGAGGTCGGCGGTTCAATTCCGCCCGAACCCATACGATTTCTAAACGTTTCGGTACCTGAAGTAAGTAGACGTAAGTATCTTCCTCTGATTTCGCTGTTTTCCAAAACAAACTACCACTACAATCATGTATTTCAGGTGGTGGTTCGACCGTGACGGACTGGACTCAGTTCGTCGCGTACATCTGTCGGCACTCATCCTGTAGCGACGACTGTATCAATCACATCGACTCCGCAGCTGCACAGACGAAGCAGTGTTGGGAGTGCTATCGAGAGAACCAAGATGCTCCTCTCGTCTCCCACCACCTGCCAGCTGAGGACTCCCAACCAGCTACTCCTGTTCTCACAACTGAATGAGTCTCGCCGAGCCCCCAGGACACCTCGGCGGGCTCGACCTCGCGGATAGATGTAACACTCCCGTCTTAGCAGACCTCCTCGACGAGCGTGACCTGCTCGGCCACGGGCCACTTATCGACGGGACGCTCACACAACGCGATACTGACAGAGTGCGGATAGCGAAGTTTATCGCGTCGAAACCAGAAGGTACGCCACTCACCCACGTCGTTTCATACGCGGTCAAAGGCGTCAACCCGAACCACTGCGAGCGCGTCGACGGCTCGGACCCAGACTATCAGTTTGCATACCGCTTCATCAACGACCTCGTAGCGTCAGACGACCCGTACGTCCGGAAATCAGAGTCGTCAGGCGTTCTTTTCGTGACCCCGACAGTCCGCCTTCTTGACTTGATTACAGAAGGCATTACTCAAACAACCCATACGGAAGGGCTGACGTACGACCGTGAGTTTCTGCGTAACTACCTCGCTCGCGTCGATTCTGTAGACGATGGCCTGCGCGAGCTGCTCGAAGACGGTTTTACATCCTACCTCAATCGCATCGAGGATTATCAACTGCTGTTTGACGTTCACTTTGTCGACCGGCGTGGTGGCGAGTCCACCAAGCAGATGACGAAAGACTACAAAACCCGATTCAACGACCAGGGCCGCATCTCGAAGCAGTTCGCCCGCTTCAACGACGCGCTCGAATACGGATACGACTACGCGGAGAACGCGGTGCTGGCAACACTGACGACCGACCCGAAGCAGTTCGACTCGTTGCTCGAAGCAATCGAAGCGATAAACGAGAACTTCAACCGACTGCTGTCGTACTTCGACTCTGACCCGTCGACGAAAGCAGACACCAGAAACGAAAGTACGCTGACGTGGACACCAGGGCGAGCCTCGGACGTGACGGGCCGACCGCGAGAGCGACCAGAGTACATCAAGGCGCTGGAGTTCACGGAGAAGGGGTATCCACACCTGCACGTGCTGTTCTTCAAGTTCCCACACGCGAGAAAGACGGTATGCCGTGGCTCTGCGACAAACCGGAGCTGGCGACGAAGTGGTCAGACTACGGCCAGGGCCGAATCGTCGACACGTACCCGCTCGTCTACCGCGACGACCTGGACGACCTCGACCCTGACTTTCAGAGCGACGAAGGCTTTGTCGACTGGTACCGGTTCGGTGACCACGACCACGGCGAAGACTGGATACGCGACCGATCGCGACAGCACGAACTCATCGAGTTCAACGACGAAACCGACTCGAAAGAGTCGACAGCAGGCGCGTACCTCGGCAAGTATCTGAGTGCGACCTTCGGCGCGCTGCTCGACACCACCGAGTCATTCGAACAACCCGAAGACGAACGCGGGAGTTTCGGCGACAAGGCGGCCACGTGGAAGCTGGCGCTGTACTGGGCCACGAACCGCCGGTTCTGGTCCTGCTCGAAGAACATCACGCGCGGTATCGACCCGAACGACCACACGCAGGACCCGGACGTACGGGACACTGTTCGGTACTGTTCCCTGGACTCCCTGAAAGCAGCTTGCGAAGATACGATACGCGATGAACTCGCTCGACGACAGTGGGACGATCTTGACAACTTCGAAGCCGCGATAGAACGCGCCCTCTCTGAGACAGAGCAACCCGCTGTCCGGTCTACACTGCCAGAAGAAAGCTCCTACCGCTGTATCATCGACTATGTGGGTGCGTATGCGTACTGGGACCTCCCCAGTGGTGCCGTCGACGATACACACCGAGATGTTGAGACAGTCGAAGACTGCGTAGATACATCTCCAGACCTTCCCGAGGTTGACCGAGAGAATGATCCGCCTATGGCCTCTGTATGGCATTAATCTAGCAATTTGAATACATAATTTTCCAAATGTCATCTTCCGCTTAATACTAGACGGCTAGTAATATCTAGATGTCATGGCATCCGAAGAACTCTCTCCGCCAGATGGATTCGACAAAGGGCCGTCCAACGACTTCGAACAGGACGTTGAAACAATTGAACTCACTGCTGGTGAAACTCTCTGTGGGACTGTCACCGGCAAAGATGAGGGCGACGGTGAATTCGGTCCCTACGTTCGCCTGCGTATAAACGACGACGACCGCGGCCTCATCGATTACTTCGCCAAAGGCGAAGCGAAACAGATGTACTTCGCGGACGACCTCGCTGTCGGCGACGATGTGTGGGTCGGTATGAAAACCGAAACGCAAGAGCACAACGGCAACGAGTATCACCCGACGATCTGCCGCGTGACTGAGTAGATCGCTCACTGTCCCCGCGACGCTTCCGTCCCTCCCCATGTCAAACCACGAACAGCACAGGGCTGGCATGTTCGTCGACACCGTCCCCGCGATTGCTGGACTCGTCTACGCAGCTGCGGCTGCCGTCCAGTTCCTTGACGCTCAAATCGCGCTCGGTGTGCTCGACTGGACATTCAACCCCGGCCTGGCAATGGTCGTCTCGCTTGCTGCTCTCGTTGTCGCCTTCGCCAGCTCGGAGACGCGCAACTGGGAGCATTACGACAACTACGAACAGTCCCTTATCGGGATTACCCTCCTTATCATGATACTGCACCACTACTCCCCGACAGTCGAAACGGCAATCGCAAACAACCAACCCCTCACCGGATTCACCGCGTTCGGTCTCGGTATTCTCGCCTGGGGGGTGCTATCTCGATGAGTTACGACAACACCGCCATGGAAGTCAACACTCACGATTTCCTGGTGTTCCCCGTCTTCGTCGCGGCGGCTGCTGTCGCACTCGGCATTCTCGACAGCACGCTCATGGGCTTCGACCTCTCCACCACGCTGCTCGACCTCGGTGAGAACCACGCCCTTTCGATTGCCAACGGGTTGGCAATCGCATCACTCGGTGTCGTTGCCTACACGAACGACTGGCACAGTACTGAGATGACTGGTATCCAGGCGTGGCTTATCGTCGCCACTGTTGGCATGGTGATTGCCCCGCCGTTCTTCCCGGTCTTCACAGAAACGCTCGCTGAAACGCCAGGCGCACTCGTCGCCCTGGCCGTCCAGTGTGGCGGCTTCCTCACGTTCTCCTGGCTCGGGTGATTTCCATGCCAGGAACTGACACCAAAGTGACTCGGCGGACTATGATGAAAGGAACCGGCTGGACACTCACAGCCTGCGCGGTCGGCGCGACCGCGACCGGCTCGGGCGCGGCGGCGGACTCGACCCCGACCCCAACAGACGGCGACGGCGGCAGCGACGGATTCGGTGATGGGTTTTTCGGTGCAATCGGCAAGGCGTCAACCTCCCCGATGGTATTCAATCCGGCGCACGCCGTTGCATCTTGGCTCAGTGGCGACTCTGACAAGGCTGAGAAGGAGGCACTACAGCGGTCTGCCTACCATGATGCAAAACGGTATCGCAAGTCCATGGAGCGGAATCTCAAGTACCAGGAGAGTACGCTCGACTATGTCTTTGATGGGCTTTTCGCTGATGCGAAAGCTCGGGCGATTCAAGAAATCAATAAGCAAAAAACGAAGGATGAAGTCGAACAGGCCGCTCTCTCTCGCGCCCTCGCGGAAGTTATCAAACTTCAGCAAAACGTCATTCTAGCAAATAATGGCGCTGTTGAAACTATCCGCAACTATTGGGAAACCGCTGAGGAGCGTGATATAGACAAAGCTGCGGTTATGGACTCAGAATACTACAAAAATGGTGATTACGCCCGCGAGTATTTTCGGCCCAACGCGAGCACGAGCTATCAACTCCTCGATGGGTCTGACATGGATGTGCAGGAGGTGGAGCTGAAAGTCTCGGAAAAGCCCCTCAACAAGACCCATCAACTGAGTAACGTCTCTATCTTGGGAAATGGTCATTCTCCATGGTATTTCAAACATCCCGATGGGAAAACTATCGAAATCCTGCCGGGGTCGGTCTCTGGCCAACTGTCTACAATTGAGGACCGGTGGACAGACAGCCTCAAACCAGATATCCAGACGTGGGTGGCGAACGCCTACGACGAGGTTGCATCTGGCAACATCGAAACCGGCGACCTCGTCACCTCTATCGACCTCGCCCAGCAAATCAGCGACGAAGAACCAGCGAACCGAGCGATTGCGGACCTCCGCATGTCGGGGATCCCCGTCAAAACGGACCACAAGGCAACTATCAGCACGGCTCTCGATGCTGGCCATGATGCGACGGTCACGGTCTACGACGTGTTGCTTGCGTCGTCCGGCACCTCTGCTTCTGTCGCACAGGGCGATACGGTGGACCCGTCGAATGTCGATTACGACTGGCTCATCAACTACAAACCGTCAAATGTTGAAATCTCTTGGCCTCACTACCAGTCACAGATTGATGGCGGCGTCGCCACAATCAACCGGACTCCCTCTGTCGAAGTAGCGGCTTGGCTCAGCAACCAGATGACGATGCAGATTACTACCTCGTATGATGAGACGGTTGCGCTCGACCCTGCTGAGGTTGGCAATCCGAAAAACTCTGGTCAGAGCTTCGACGTGGACCTCTCCGAACAACTTGACCAGCAAATAGCAGAAATCCAGTCTATCAAGCTGTTCAGCGCGATGGAGGAAAACGCGGCCCAAACGAAATTCATGAAAAGTTCGTTCACGGTCGAGGAAATCGGCGGCGACGTGTCTGAACTTAACTTCGAGCACGACCGGAGCGTACAGACCACGGACAACTACATGACCGAAGAAGAATGGAAGCAGCGGCGCGAGGACTTGAAGAAAACCCAAGAGGCGATAAGCACCAATAACGGTGCTATCAATATCGGCCTCCCCGACTTCAGTTTCCCCAGTCTCGGACCTAATATCCCGACCTTACCAGGAATGGGTGTTGTCGAGTCGGTCATTGTCGGCGGTGCCGCAGTGTTCACTCTCGACTTCCTCCGTAAGTAACCATGACTGCATCCACCCACACAGTCGGGTGGTTGGTCGTTGCGGTCTTCCTCGTCACCGCCTCCGTTTTCTTCGCTGCACCAGCAGCAGCACAACAGGCTCCCGACGAGACCAACGCGACGGCTACCCCCGACCAGGACACCACCGAACTGTACGCCCAACTCTACGACCTCGACATTCATAGCGTCGAGTTCGACACGACCGACCAGGACGGCCACGTTGCTATCATCGAAGCCACCTGGAATGGCCCGACTCCCCAGCGTGTTACCGTCACCCAATTCCCCGATGGTGGCGACGTTGCTATCCACAACACACGTCTCCTCCCCGACGAACGCACCAAATTCACCGTTGACCTCGTGGATGATTCCGCGGCAGCACTCTATACTGAACAGTCCCTCGAGCAAGGCCGCGCGAAGAAACTCACAGATGACGACGATTATCTGATAACTGGCCCCTGGTCAGCAACCGAGGCACAGATAACCGGCGCTGCTGGCTTGCTCGCTGGCTTGCTCAGTACGTCAGTGCTCGCCTATCGAAAAGTCGCATCTGACAACGACGAACCGGAGCGGATACTATGAAAGACGTCGTACCCGAAAAAGCGACCTCGCTCAAGCAGGTGGCGATTCGTGACCGCTGGAAACTCGCTACGCTCGGAGCTGTGTTGCTCATCGCCATCTGGTTCTTTGAACCGAACCTGCCGCTTCCCTCTGGCCGACACGTCAAGCTGTTCGTGATGGCGTTCGGGACAGCCGCACTGATTGGCTACCCCTGGGTCCGTCGCCTCGTTGACTGGCTGTACCGCCCTGCTCACACGCACCTACACGTCTTCAACGCCGAAAAGGACCTCCTCGCAATCTGGAAACTCCCGGCCTCCTCCTGGCGTGACCTCGACGTGACCGACCACGAGATTTACCCCGTCCAGGCTGCCGAACCAACCTACCAAGCCCGCGAGTACGATCCCGAGGAAAACGAAGCAGTCGGCACCTGGCGCGGCTCGGCTACCGACCTCGAACTCGTCGAGTCCCGAGCTGCAATCAACGACATTCGAAACGACCTCGAACAGATGGCCCAGGAAGGCCTCACGATTCGAGTCAAACAGTCGTCCATCGTCCGACAGGCGACCTCGGACATCATCATGGAGTTCCTCCGCGATTACGAGAGTGAAACCGTCTACTCCGGCGAAGACCTCCAGCAGAAGATAGACGACGCTATCGAGAACTGGGAACTCGACGAGGCCCCTGAACAACCGGAAACCGACGACCGCCAGGACGACCAAAGCCAGACCGAACCCAACGTCGACCAGCAAGCAGATCACCTCGAAACCCCCGACCAACCCGACCCCCGCACCAATGGACACTAACGATACCGCCTACTCAGCTGCAAAGCTCCGCGACTACATCCAGGGAGAAGTGGCACACAACACCGACCTCTACCCCCACACTGGCATCGTCGAGCCGCGTTCCCCAGCCAGCGAGATGCTGTCCTACATGGAAAGCATCTACCAGCCCGGCGGCGATCTCCCGCCGGACCTCCAGGCCACCCGTGCCGCCGAAGACCTCCGTCGAGCAGCGGCGAGCGAACACGTCGGCTCCTCCGTCAAGGACATTCCCGCCTTCGCGGTCGGCCTCACGGAGAAAGACGCAGAGATTTCAGACGCCCAAGCGTTCGCTGAGATACAGAACTCGCTCATCAACAACCACGCGCCCTACCTGGCAGCCATCTTTGGCTCACCGAACACGGGCAAATCCTCGCTCGCCACGCTGTACGCAGAGCTGTGGGAACAACTCGCGGAAATCAAGTACCCGGACACGCCCGAGCCGGTCATCATCTCGAACGCGGCCTCTATCGGGTGCCTCGACCACCACGTCCAGGACGTGACCGAGTTCCGTGAGCTCCTGTTCGGCTCCGAGGACTGGTTCGAAAGTGACGGCGAGGACGGAACTCCCCCAGCGGTCGACCCAGAGACGCCCGTGTTCTGGATTTTCGACGAGGCCAGCACGCACCTGGACGCCCGGACGAACAGCTACGAAGTGGCGAACCAGTACACGCCACTGTTGAAACGGTTCGCCAAAATCAACTGCGATGCGGTCCACATCGGTCACTCCGGCTACGACATTCACGCCGAGCTGCGGCGCGACACGCTGATGACCGAGTTCCTGTTCAAGACCAGTAAGAAGACCGTCGAAGTGTACGCCTCGATGGACGAAGACCAGGGCGCAGAGAAGAAATACGAGCTGACCGAGGTGCCCAAACCCTCACACTGGATAGACCCCGACGACTTCGCTTCCTGGTCCTGGGAATAATCTCTGTGAATAGCCCGACACGTAATTATTAAAACCACAGTAAGGTGATAAAATATAATCGGTAAATCTACCAATGAGGGATTGCATTCCCGTTGTATGTCGATAGATGACCTCGAGCAGGAGATTTCTGATGCAGTAACACATTATTGGGCGAAGCTGTCCGATCAAGAAGAGGCACAAAAGAAGTCAGAGAATACGGCTCGTGGCCGACGAGCTGAGGTTGTTGGTGGCGAACAGATGGACGGACTTGCTGGCCTTATCGAAGATGCACTTGTCGATGCAGGTCTCCCCCGGGATGCGGTACTCCACGATCACGATGCCGTCCTCCCCGGCTACTACCGAGCAACAAAACGCTGGGATATCGCAGTTGTTGTCGATGATGAATTGCTCGCCGTAATGGAGTTAAAGTCCATCGCCAGCTCATTCGGCAACAATCTAAACAACAGAATCGAGGAAGCCGTAGGAAACAATACAGACCTATATCAGGCCTATCAAGAGGGACTATTTGAGCCGTCACCAACGCCCTGGGTCGGATATCTAATTCTGATGGCAGACACAGAAAAGTCGAGAGGTTCGGTTCGAATACGAGAGCCAAACTTTGAGGTTGATGATGAATTCAAAGACGCCTCCTATATTGACCGGACTGAACAGCTGTGTCTTCGAATGGTTCGCCAACGTCTTGTCGATCAGGCCGCGTTCCTCACCTCCCCGAAAGATGGAGGAATCGAGGGCAAGTATAATGAGGTTAACCCTGAACTGACATTTAGCCGGTATCTTTCTTCTCTCGTTGCACATATACAGAGTCATATGGACTACGAGCAACCAGACATTCAGGACTACGAGTCCGATTCTGCGGAGTAACCAGTCTACTGGAACACTTCCATTGTGAGGTTTTCGTAGTTAGAAAGCGTTCCTCGCTCTTTCTCGATTCGCTCTTTTGCGACCTCGAAATACTGCTCCTCGAGCTCTACCGAGATTGAATTTCGGCCACATCGTGAGGCTCCGACAGCTGTCGATCCGGACCCCGCGAACGGGTCAACGACAGTATCACCAGTAAACGAGAACATCCGTATCAATCGCTCCGCGAGCTCGGCCGGGAACGGCGCTGGATGGTCGGTCTGTGGTTCTCCTTTGATATCGTCCCACAATTGCCGGAACATCTTCTGGTGTTCGTCAGCTTCGATTAGGCTCAAAATCCGTTCCGCAGTAGACGGTGACCGGTACCCGCCAGGCTTGCGGAATAGCAGAATGTACTCAATATCGTTTTTAATGACTGCCCCAGGCTCGTACGGCTTCCCCAAGAACCGAGCGTTTCCGCCTGCCTCAAGACTTGCATTCCCGATTTTATACCAGATGATCGGTGCGAGATTGTCGAATCCCAGGTCAGTGCAGTGTTCCTGAATCGTGGCGTGGAGAGGCAACACTCTGTGACGCCCGTACTCACTACGTGAACGGAGAACATCGCCGACTACCACACACATTCGACCTCCAGGAACGAGCTTCTCGTAACACTGCTTCCAGACTTTATCGATCTCCCTGTTGAACTGTTCGTAACCTTCGAGATCGCCCAGCTGGTCTTCACCACCGGTACCGTTCTCGTAGTCCTTGATATCGAAATACGGTGGTGACGTGACAACCAGTTCAACACTCTCCTCCTCAATCATCGAGAGGTCTCGAGCATCCCCGAGATAGAGTTTATGATCCGAAGGGAGCGATTGAACCGACTTTTCTACTTTCCCCATTCGTCCCTTATCCCGCGCAAGTGCAGGTAAATCAGATTTGAGGTCACGGTCAGACTTCTCGAGGAGATCACGGCAACTCTCCGGAACATACTCGCGCATATCGAAATCCTCGTTCATTACGTATTACTGGGATACTCTTTGGTTTTAAACCTGTGTCTATATTGGCTCACTTGTTGTTCTAATCTCACTCTCTCTACCCCTCCTCCCGCTGGAGAGAGGTACCTGCTATTTCTACAAGAGCTCGAGAACAGAGCCAGCCCCGACATTCACCACAAGGCCCGGACCCGGAAGCGACCCCCCTGCCATGGGGGGTTGACCCGGAAGCCCGGCCGCACGCCCCGAGCGGAGCGACGGGGCCACTCGTCACTGCGGTAGCCCGGTGGCTGGCTCAAAATTAAATCTGGGCTTCTTATTATATAACTGAACCAACCTATTCCAAGTACTCAGTCTCACTGACCGTGCTGTCGTAGAGTAGCCATTCTCCTTGATGTGGTCGCATATCAAATGTCTGCGTGAGACGGTTGTCCCTAAAGCCCTCGCTGTCTATTCGGGTAGTTTGCACAACTTTGGCCTCTGCCTGCTCTTCACTAAGCATCTCAATTGACTCAATAGTGATGTCAACCGTCAATACATCAGGCGAAAATCGCTCAAACATTGTTTCGAGTTGTCTCCGCGATGCGTCATAGACTGGGGATTCTGGATGCACTGTTCCCATGTATCGCTCAATGTTGCCGTTGTCGAACGCCTCAGCCTGCGTCCGGATGACTGTCTCGATTTTGCCCTTGTCACCACCGCTACTGGTACCACTATCTCGGAGAAAAAAGTACCAGCCACCACCAGCAGCAGCCGCGACCATGCCACCACCAGCCAACAAGATGTTCCGGCGGCTTCGACCCTGTGAATTTCCTACACTAGGAGTACCAGCCCGCTTCCTCGGACTACTATCCCGCTGCTGTCCCCTACTCGCTGCCCGTTGACCACCAGCGACTGCGCCGCCAGTCTGTTGGCCACCCTTAGATGTCAATTCCGTTCCACATTGGTCACAATAGCTAGCTTGATCACTGTTCTCTGTCCCGCACTGTGGACAATATACCATACAGAACAGGTATCAGATTGGGCTAATAAGTTTAGGGATTATATGTGGATACAGAAACAAAAATGTATATCGAGAGATAACTATTACAACATCATCTAAACAGACTTAGCCTGTGTCCCGGTTTTATTCCCTGTCTCCTTCATTACGCTGCATCAGTACAGCTATGCCAAGCATTGGTAAGTAGACTCCGAGAAATGTGGAAGTTCCTGCTATTCCAAATATCAATCTATCGCCGACTGGAAGCAATGCTTCATTGAATTCGGCTCGGTATAAGTAGTGGCTCTGTTGAAATCCTCAGAGAGTTACATGTTCGCCGTGTAATTCGATGAGATGAAGGCCCTCCCGAAGTCGCAGATTCTCCGATTTACTGAGAAGGCGATCCATTTGGCACGCCGAGCGGTTTCTCGATACTCCTCGAAGTTCTCCAAACATCGCTATACACTTCCCCAGCACGTTGTTTTGCTGTGTCTCAAAGTTCGGAAGGACACGACCTATCGTGGCCTGCTTGACGAACTGATCGAGATGCCGCGCATTCGTCACGCCCTCGGATTAGCTGAACTTCCTACGCCATCAACGCTTTGTAAGGCGTTCAACCGGCTTGATATGGCTGTCTGGCGTGCCATATTGACTCTCTCAGCGACGCTACTTCCGACGAGCGGTGTCGTTGGAGTTGATGCGTCAGGATTCGACCGCAGTCACGCCTCAAAACACTACACGAAACGAGCCGAACTCACGATTCAGCAGCTCAAAGTGACGTTGCTGGTCGATACGAAAGTGAACGCAATCCTCGATCTCCACGTGACGACAACACGAAAACACGATAGCCAGATTGCGCCGTCGTTGATCAAGCGCAACCCCGAGGATATTGGCATTCTACTCGGTGACAAGGGCTACGACGACCAGAAGATCAGGCAACTTGCCCGGCAACACGAGGTTCGGCCACTGATAAAGCATCGTGAGTTTACATCGCTCCACAAGGCATGGAACGCGCGCTTAGACGCTGATCTCTACGGCCAGCGGAGTCAATCCGAGGCGGTCAACTCAACGCTCAAGCGGAAGTACGGTGCGTTTGTTCGCTCCCGACGATGGTGGAAGCAGTTCCGTGAACTCACTATTGCTTGTCTCAGTCACAACATTGACCGATCACTCTGAGCAGTCAATACCTAGTCTGTACTGAACGATTCTTGGGTCGCCTGTACCGACCACTGTCCGCGGAACGGCATCGCCACTGTTTTTAGACGCGCGTTGGATATTTGACTGATGCCCTCCAACAAAGCGACAGCCGCCGCCCCGATAGCAACCGGCGTCCTTCTCGCCGGGACGGCTACACGAGAAGTCGCACAGCACGGACTGGAACTCTGGACGACGCTGGCGCTCGCCGGTGGCCTCTCCGCGGTTGCTGTCGGCCTCGGCGTTCTGACCGGTCGTGGGTTCGACTCCGACGACCGCGACGGACACCACAGCCGGACAACAGTCGCGCTCGTCAGCCTCGCACTGACGAGTCTCGCCGTCGCGGCGGGAATCGCGCTGGCGTAGGCGACGCCAACCGACCCGCGTTACGTCCGATACGCGCTCAACGTCTGCTGTAGTCCGGGATACGCAGCGGCGCACGCCGCCGCAGTTTCTCGATAGGGAGCCTTCATCCTCTCACCAATGCCCGAGAGCCCGGTGACCGAGACGCGCTGTGTATTCAGCACGACCGCAGAAACCTACTCATTCCCCGTCAGGAGCGTCGTGCGAGATACAGAGGGTGTATGCAGCAGGGTACCTGTGAGAACAGCGCTCTCAGAACGTCGGTGGGCTCGAAGACCTTCCGTCTATCACGCAGTGATGAGGTCGGGTGTCAAGAAGAGAATCACGAGGAGACTCATCAGTACGGTAATCGCCGTGAGTCTCAGGACACCAGCTTCCCGTCGGCGGGATTTCGGCAGAGACTCGGCAATACCGGAAAGGGCCATCCCGACGCTCATAAACAGTGTAGAGTAGAACGGTGTTGCTCCTTCCACAATAACGTAGTACCCCTGCTGCCCGGCCAGCAGGAGTGCACCACAGAGGAACACCAGTCCAAGGGGACGACCAGAGGGCTCGCTAAACAGCGTTTGGTCGATGATGGAGGGCATCGAGCGTGTGATTATCCGCGTGGAATAAATATGTTGCGCGTTCGCCCACCTGTTGCTGGAATCTCCATACCTGTGCCGAGCGAACGGTGCCGATGGCGCTGACCGACTCGCGCCCTGTATTCAGCACGACTCCAAGAACATATCACCTGCTGAGGATTTCAACAGAGCCTAAGTAGTATATACTCGAAGCAAACGCAATGTTTAAAATGAGATATATTCCGGTAAATAGGGTCCCTTCCAGTGTCCATATCGGTATATCAAATCTAACCTCTTTCACGTGGGTTCTGTCTAAGTCAATATTCGATGCTAATATTGAAATTCCAGCAAATCCGATTGAAATGCCTGTTATCAGTGCAGTTGCTACTTCAGTAGAGGCCATATTTTAGTTAAATATTGGATGTCTCGGCTTCGGATGGTCTTCTACATCCAATTCGCCTTCCAAGTACTGCTTACCCCACGTTGTCAACTCTACAAAGTCCATATCAATCGTAGCGAACGTTACCAAGTCCGCATCTGCCAGGACCTCACACCGCTCCTGTACCTGTGCTTCAGTCGCGTGAATGTTTGGCAGGTCTGCCATCCGTGCAGCTGTCGAAAACGACTCGTCTCGGAGGTGTTCAAGAATACGATCATCGAGGGACCACTGCCACTGGGCGGTTCTTCGTATTGTCATGTTTCAGGCGTTGTTAGTGCTTTCAGTAGCGTGATTCTCTCCGCTTCCGGTGCTCTCCTCTATGTACACCTTCCGCTCGGCGTCGTACTCCTCGTCGAGGTAGGCCTTCCCCTCCTCAGTGATGATGTAAGCCCCGTTACCGACCGGTTTTAGTAGTCCATTCTCTGCCAGCTTTTGACAGCGCCGTGAGATGTGCGCTCGTGAGACTCTGATGAGGCCACTATCTTTCAATTTCTTTGGTGTCCCATGACCGTCATTTTCCCGTATCCACTCTAGAATACGGTCATCCCAGACACTTTGCCACGAACCAGATCTACGCATTCTATTAACAGAAAAACGCGCTACTACCTAATAAGCCTCAAACGTGCGTAATTGTGTCTTTTGTAGCTATCAATCCGACCGTTACATTTATGCACAGCACGTGTGACATAGAAATCGCGGGCCACTGACTGATGGCTCTCCGTCATCAGAAACAGGCCGTGCTGGAACACGGCCCAGAAGGTGGCTCCCCAGTGCAATCATGCAAGACGGAACCACTGTGGGGAATCAACCCCACACGACCCCAGTAGCGTCGGCACCTGAAAAAACTGCGGATGCGACAGACTACCGACTTCGCTGTCCTGACTGCGGCTATACCGAGTTCAACAGTAGCTACGCAATCCTCGCGTCCCGGCAGCGAAACACGCCGTGCCCGAACTGCGACCGAATGCTCGGCCTTTCGAAGCGGAGTGGTCCGCAATGACGGCCGTCGCCCAGCTCGTGATTGAACGCACCCTCGGCAGAACGCGAGAAGGCGGCTCCTGCGCGCAGTGCAACGCTGACTACAGAGGACAGCCCTACGCCGACTGTGGCTATCGGGTTCTCGCCGAAGTAGAACCCGGCCTGGTCGAACTCGCCTGCCTCTGTGGTGACTGCCACTCTCGCGCCACCCAGGAGGGTACGCATGAGTAACCTGCCAGTCCGTCCGAGCTGTACGTTTTGCTCCACTGACGGGCTACACACCGCGCCGTGTGCGCGTTGTAGAGTTGCCCTTTCGAAACTCACCCAGCCGGGTGTCACTGTCGTCTCTAAAGAGGGAGTCATCATCGAATGACAGAACGCCGAACTCCTCCCGATGACCTCACCGTCGACGAAGCGATACAGCAGTACCTACGCCGACTTCGCCGGGACAAAAACGAGTCGACCGTCCGCACCTACCGGCTCGACCTCCGCCAGTTCAAGCAGTGGTGTGACGGGGAAGACATCGAACAGATCTCGATGCTGACCGGGTACGACTTCGAACTCTACCAGGACGACCGCGCTGCTGACCTCTCACCCATCAGCCTCGAAAAACAGATGATGCTCCTCAAGCGATTCATCAACTTCTGCGAAGATATAGAACTGGTCGAACCCGGCCTCGCCGATGCGGTCCATGTTCCCCAGGCGGACCCCGACGACCGCGTGAGTAAGGAAAAACTCGAAACCGAAGACGCCCGCGCCCAGCTCCAGTTCTTCCGGGAGCGCTCGAACGGCCTCTACGGAACCAAGTGGCACGCGGCCCTCGAAGTTCTCTGGCACACTGGCGCTCGAATCGGTGGCCTCCGTGCGCTCGACCTCCAGGACTACGACAGCGACGACCTCGTGCTGTCGTTCCGACACCGACCCAAGACCGGGACGCCCCTGAAAAACAAGCGAAACGGCGAACGCGACGTGGGGATTCTCCCGGCAGTCGCCGACGCCTTAGACGAGTACATCGCCGAACACCGAAACAACAAGCACGACGAACACTCGCGGGCACCTCTGTTCACTACGCGGATGAAGATGGCTCGACCGTCACACAACGGTCTCCGGTGCTGGGTTTATCAGGCTACTCAACCCTGCTGGCACACCGACGACCCCTGCCCCCACGACCGGAAGCGCGACACTTGCGACTGGACACAGAGCAGTAAGTCGTCAAAGTGCCCATCCTCGCGGTCTCCCCACGCGATTCGCACCGGCTCGATAACCTTCCACCGCGACCAGGGCTTCGACCCAGAGGACACCGCCCGACGAGTCAACGCATCACTTCGAACGATTCAACGACATTACGACCAACCGAGTCGCCGCCAGGAGCTCGAGGAGCGGCGTCGACCACAGCTGACGAAACTCACTCTGGAGGACACTGAAAATGATAACTGAAAACCGCAAGACAGCAGAGCGAAAGACTCCGCCCGAACCCACTACACTTCCTGTACAACCGTTCTGAAACGAGCACGGACAGTCGTCTACAATTTCCGTCTCGACTAACGAAGAAAGTAACCCCGAGTCTGCACCCAGTTTGGGTAGAGATAGGAGTACCGGCAGGTTGGCACAGCCCAGAATCTACCTGTATGGCCCTCCCAGCACATTCCAGCCCCAGGCCGAGGTGGGAGACTCCAAACGGTAATACCCCAACTGCGGTCGAGATTCGTCCGCCTTCAGGCAGAGGAGAATGTCAATTGCCAGGTCGGAAATCCCTGTTTAATATCTTCTGCTCGTTACATATTACCCCCCGTTTATAAAACCAGCAGGATAGCCCAGGCAGCAGGTTGATTGTACTTCGACGGCACCAAACAGTGTATGTCTGGATACGACCCCGACGCAGAGGTTATTGGGAAGTACATACTGGCATTCATCGAGTCAGCTGGCGAAGTGTCACCAGTCTTCGAGAGTAAGGTTCGGAGCAAGTTCGAAGAGAATACCGGTGAAATCAGACCTGACGAATGGTACACAGCAGAGGACGTGAAACGTACGTACGAGTCGATTTTGGCGGACGTGGGACCGAAAACGATGAAAAACGGCGGGATAGAAACGGCGAAAGCCTTGCCCTTCGAAGAGGACAACTCCGTTGCGGAGGCACTGGACTTGCTTTGTGAGGAGCACACGAGCAGCGAGGTATACAGAAATACCGCGAGCCGCCAGCCGGCAGGCCAATACACGTACGAGGTTAACGGTCGGTCAGCACACCTTGGTGCGACAGAAGACTACCCGTACACGAAACCGTTCGTCGAAGGTATCTACAGAGGACTGATTCGAAAATACGGCACAGGGGCCACACCGGAGTTCGAGGAGACAACACCTAGGCCAGACGAGGGGTTTGCCTGGCATGTCGAGTGGTGAGCGAAGCTCCGCACTGTCACAGAGCTTCTCAGCGTCTGCTACTCTGAGACGAGATCGTCGTTTTTCGCGACAACTTCGTCGCGTTTTCGGTCGACAAACAGCGAGTCGGTCGATTCGGAGTCACCGGATACGTCGTCTTCTGCATCGCTCCCTTCGAGTGCTTCGAGCCGCGCCACAGAAACAGCCCTTGCGACCGACAGCGACCGGTGGGTTTGGTCGCCGACGACCTCGATTTTGTTCCGCGCCCCGCCGGGAACGTAGACGAACTCCATCGGCTCGATGACCAGCGTCTGGTGGCACCCGTCCTCGCGTTCCATGGTGTATTTTGCCCGGCCGGCGAGACAGAGGTTCACCTCGTCGAGACCGGGCGTGTGGGTGTGCCAGTCGAGTTGCTCGTCGGGGTGCAACTCGAAGTACAGACACCGGAACTCGTTTGTCCGGATGGTCTGTGGCGGATGAGCAACGTCGTCGGCGTCGGCACCCTTTGCCCGTGCTGTCTGAATCTTGTACATCGTCTGCTCGGGGAGGTGTGCGAAGGCACGCTCCTCGGGCGTCAGTGTCGCGTTATCGCTCTCTGGGTCTGACATAATTGTAGCTGTGTTGCTGTCTGCTTGGTTGTTGTCCCAACACGTTGGCTGTCCCATCGAAGGGTCGCTGGCTGTCAGTCCGCCGGCAAAGATATATCGAATCGCTCTGTGAGCACGTCGTGCCACGCCTCGGGCGGAACTGACTCTTCGTGTTTCTCTGCACCGACGTACTCGACGAGCGTCTCGGAATCGAGGTGGACCAACCCGTTGTCAGTCCCCACCGAGACCGAGGGCGACCCGGTGAACGTCGACTCGGGAGCGCGCTGGAGGTAGTCGTTCGTCGCCTCGAAATACGAGAGCGAGCGGGGCGTCTCGTCGAACACGTAGCGGTCGGTCCACTCCTCGTCACCGTCGTAACGAAACGCCACGCGGTGGGTCACGTCGGGACGCTCGGAGTCGACAACGCGCCACTCGACCCCGACATCGTCGGTCACTGCCGAGCCATCTACCGGAATCGGCTGTCGAATCTTCGGCAGTCCCATCCCTACATCGACTACGTAGCGGTCGTCGAGATGGACCACGTTGGCGTGGTGGTTTGCCGGGAGTTCGATACCACCGTCGCCGGTAATTCGCGCAGCCACGCGGTCGACCTCGTAGCCAAGGGCATCGAGCAGCCAGTGAAAAAGTCCATTGAGCTCGAAGCAGTAGCCGCCGCGTTCACGCTCGACGATTTTCTGGTACAGCTGTGGCGTCGAGAGCGTGACGCCGGCTCCCTCAGTGTCACCGTGTGGGTCGCCGACGATTGCGAGATTCTCGAACGGCACCGCTCTGACGTGCGCGTGTGAGAGTCGCCGAAGTGGCGCTGGCCCCGGTTCGTCGACAGTTGACGGGTCGAGGCCGATGCGACGTAGGTACTGTTCTGGCGTCATCGCTGTCGCGTGGCTGGTACAGTTCTCGTCCGAACAGACTGGTGATTCGGTCGCATACACGGAAAACGAGCGGTGAGAGTATCAGTGTTTTCTGAACCGAGTTTTGGTACGTGAGCTGAAACGACCGGCCTACATGTAGCCGAGGTCGCGCAGACGCTCCATCAGGTCTTCTTTGTCCTGTGCGCGGCCGGCGCGCTCGGTCGTGTCTTCGAGATTCTGGAGCCAGGCGGGTTCGTCGGTCGTCTTCTCGGTCGACACCTCAGAACCCAGCGACCGGAAACCGGCGACGTATTTCGGCGAGATAGGAACGTCTTCCCACTCGACGCCCTCGGGCAGGTCCTCGCCAGACTGGGGGACGTAGCCCTCGTCGGGGAATTCTGCTGCTTCTTCGGGGACGACGTAGTGCCAGAAGGCGTCCCAGACATCGGCTTCCTTGAACTGCAGGATTGGGTGCACGCGGTCGTGTGGGGGGTACGTGTCGGGGTCGTGACGCGGCGAGAAGAACGTCTCGTCGGCGCGTGCCTCCTGTTCGTCCCAGCGAACGCCAGAGATTACACCATCAATCTCCTGGTCTTCGAGGGCGTCGTTGAGCGCGACCGTCTTGAGGAGGTGGTTGCCGACGTAGGTGTCGAGCAGGAACGGGAACGTCTCGTCTTCGTATTCGAGAATCTCGCGAACGTGGTGCTGATTGTGGGCGTCGAGTGCGCCGACAGGGATGTCGTCGCCGGGTTCGAGGCCCTGTTCGGAGACGTACTCACCAACGCTCTCGTTGCGCGCGTAGACGAGGTCGATGTCCCACACATCGGCCCAGTGTTCGACGAAGTCGGTAATCTCGTCGAAGTGCTGGAAGTGGTCGATGAACACCGCGGTCGGTTTCTCGTAGCCGAACTCGTCGGCGACTTCGTTGATGAAATACAGCGTGAGCGTAGAGTCTTTGCCGCCAGTCCACATCACGGCCGGGTTTTCGTACTCCTCGAGACCCTGCCGGGTTACCTCGATGGCTTTCTCGATTTTCGCTTCAAGCGACGGATATGCTGTCGGTTCCTCGCTTTCGCCGTCGGCGTAGTCGACATCGACGTAGTCCGGAAATTCTGCCGTCATAACTCAACTGCGACTCCTGTGTTTCATCAAGCTTTCCATTCAATTCGAGGGCTCTAGCCCACGAGACTGCGCCCTTCCATCTCTCGGGTGTCGGCGTCGACTTCCATGAGGTCGAGAATCGTCGGCGCGATATCGTAGAGGTCAACATCCGCGAGCGAGAGGTCTGCCGTCGAGTAGAGACAGGCGTTCCCGAACTTGTGCATCCCGTTGCGTGCTTCTTTGGCGAATATCTCATCGCCGTCGTCGAAGCCGGCCTTGAGGTCGAACCCGTCTGCGGGCACGACGACAACGTCTGGCGCAATCTCGGTGTGTGGTCCGTCGAAGACCTCCTCGCCTTTGACGATGCGGTCACAGACCGCGCGGCCGTCCGGCCCGGTCAGCGTTTCGAGGTCGTCGATGAGTTCCTCGCGGACCGTCTCGTACTCGCTTTCGGGAACGACACCGCCGGGCTCGCGGCCTTCGAGGTTGAGATAGAAGCGTCCCGGAATGAGCGAGTACGCCCGTGCGTCGTCGCCGATATCGGCCAGTTCCTCGGGCTCGTCGGTGTCGTAGGTGAGCCAGCCCTGCTGGGCGAGCCACCGGTTACATTTCACCTCGTGGTGGAGTTCGGTGAAGCCGTGGTCCGAGGCGATGATGAGTTCGGTCTCGTCGTCGAGCATGGCGCGAATCTCGCCGATGTAGTCGTCGAGCGTACTGTAGAATTCGAGGAACGCCGCGGCGTACTCCCCGTCCTGGGCGTAGTCCCGGAACAGGAAGTGGTTCACGCGGTCGGTCGCCATGAAGACCCCGAAAAAGAGGTCCCAGTCGTCTTGCTCGACGTAGTGACGGAAGGCTTTGTAGCGCGCCTTGAGTGTCTCGTTCGCGCTCTCGATGAATGCGGTCTTGTCGTCGTCGTGGCCGAGGCTGGCGTCGACGTCGATGTTGTACGCGAGGTCCGACAGCGTCGCTTCGAGTTCGGAGTCGCTCGCCGCCTGTTCGAGCGAGGGCGAGAGAAAGCCCGAAACCTGTCGCTGGATGTCCTCGGACGGTGGGAAGGTGACGGGAACGTTGAACACAGAGGCGTTCCTGTCGGCGTCGGTAACCACATCCCACAGCCGGGGCGCCTCGACGTGTGCCCCGACCGGAACGTACGTCTCGTAGGAGTCAGACTTCCGGTCCTGGAAGCCGTAGACGCCCGTCTCGCCGGGGTTTCGCCCCGTCGTCAGCGCCGGCCAGCAGGCGCTCGACTCCGGGGGCACGATGCTGGATATCTGCCCACCGGCACCCTCTGTTGCAATCGCGTGGAGGTTCTCGAACACGTCGGGGTGGTCTTCGACGAGGTCGTACGGCACACCATCGATACCGAGAAAGACGACCCGCGGGCCGTCATCGCCGCGCAGGCGGTCGAACAGTCCCATATCGCTGGCTGAGGCTCCGAGACTGTAAATAGGTGCTGTCTTCGGCGCGTCTTACCAGCGCCATACTTGAAACCCCACAGTATCGTGGTTGTGAAGTCATCCCGGTACACTCCTAACCCCGCGTATGGCGACAGAGCGACAGCGCGTCGATTGGCTCCAACCGCGTCGCATCGAAGACTGGTTCGTCTTTCTCTCAAGGGGGTCACTGCTCGCGGTGACGGCCGCGGCTGTGCTGGCAGCCGTTGCTGGGGTGTCCCTCGATGTCGAGACTCAGATGCTCGTCTATCTGGTTGGCATGGTCGTTTTGAACCTGCCCCACGGTGGCTTCGAGCACTTCGAGAACGTCCGCCACCGTGGCGTCCCGTTCGGCATCAGGTACGTCGCGGTCTATCTGGCGGTCCTTGTGGCCTTCGTGGCTACCTTTTTCGTTGCGCCTATCCTCGCGCTCGGCCTCGCCTTCGTGACTGCAATCGCTAAAGGTGGCCACGGTGACCTGCACGTCCTCGATGCCGTCGTCGGAAGCGGTCACCTGGAGTCGCGAGTACAGCGCGGGCTCGCGGCGTTCGTCCGTGGCGGCGCTATCATGATTGTGCCACTGGTCGCACAGCCCGAGGTGTTCTATGGCTTTTCGTCGTACATGCTCTCGATGTTCGACCCCGGTCTCACCGGCGTCCTCTGGGAGCGGATGGAACTCGCCCGGAGACTGTTCGGTGGCTGTTACGGGGTCGCGCTCGTGGCACACCTGCTTCTGGGCTATCTCCGGGGCGGAGCGTCGACGACGTGGCTCGTCGAGGCAGGTGAAACAGTGCTGTTGGTCGCGTATTTCGCGGTCGTCCCGGTCGTCGTCGCTGTCGGGCTGTACTTCCCGCTGTGGTACTCGCTCCGACAGGGCGGGCGGTCGGCCGTCGCACGTCGCCAGGCCGCGACAGAGACTCACTCGACGGGCTTCGTGCTGGGGGTGCTTGCCGCGGGCGGCCTCGTTACGGCCGCTATCGCGGCTGCGTTCTGGCTCGCTGTCCCGAATCCGCTCGGGAACGCCGACCTGCTTCCCGGGCTGGTCGCCTTCTACACGATATTTGTCTGTATCGTTGCCCTCCCACACGTCGTCGTCGGCGAGTGGCTCGACAGTGACCGCGGCATCTGGTACGTCCCATGACCGGGGACCTGTGCGGCCAGTCCGTCGGCGTCGTCGGCGCTGGAGTCGGTGGCCTCGCGGCGGCGGCCTATCTCGCCCGTGACGGCGCGGACGTGACGGTCTACGAGAAACTGTCTCAGGTCGGCGGCGTGGCAGGCCGAATCGAAGACAGTGGCTTCCAGTTCGACACCGGGCCGTCCTGGTATCTGATGCCCGATATCTTCGAGCGCTTTTTCCGGGCGTTCGGTCACGAGCCAGAAGACTTCTACGATCTGACCCGTCTCGACCCCAACTACCGGGTGTTCTGGACCGACGGCGACAGGGCCGATGTCCCGGCCGACCCGACGGCGGCCGCGGAGTTGTTCGAGTCCTACGAGGGCGGGGCCGGCGAGGCGTTGCTTGCGTATCTCTCGGAGGCAGAGCGGGCCTACGATATCGGGCTAAATCGCTTCGTCGTGCCCGGACGGTCACGGTTTCGCGACTACCTCTCGCTTGACGTGCTCCGGTCGGCACACGGCCTTCGACTGCTCGGGACGATGGACGACCACGTCACGGACTACTTCGAGCATCCGAAGCTACGCCAACTCGTCGAGTACACGCTGGTCTTTCTCGGCGGGTCGCCGTACAACACGCCGGCACTGTATACACTGATGAGCCACGTCGACTACGGGCTGGGCGTGTACTATCCCGATGGCGGGATGGCCGCCGTCGTAGACGCGTTTGAAGCTGTCGCAACCGAGCAGGGGGCCGAGATTCGGACAGAGACACCAGTCTCACGGCTCGACCCCGGGGAGCGAGAAGTCACGCTCAGCCACAGTGACGGGACTGCTACCCACGACCGAGTGGTCTGCAACGCGCCGCCGGCCCACGCCGAGCGCGAACTGTTCCCCGAGGATGTAGTCGACCGGCCGCGCTCACAGTGGGAGGATGCGACGCTTGCACCCTCTGCGTTCATGCTGTATCTCGGCGTCGAAGGGAATGTCGACCCACTGGAACACCACACGCTCGTGTTGCCAACTGACTGGGACGACCACTTCGAGCGTATCTTCGAGGTCCCAGACTGGCCCGAGACGCCCGCGTACTACGTCAACGTCCCGTCGAAGACGGACCCGACTGTCGCCCCGGAGGGCTGTGAGACCGTCGTCGTCCTCGTCCCGGTCGCGCCGGGGCTGCCAGACGACGAGGACACCGTCGCCGAGTTCCGGGCGCAGATTCTCGACGATATCGCGGCCACCGCAGGCGTCGACCTGCGCGACCGTATCCGCGTCGAGCATCGGGCGACTGTCTCCGATTTCGAGCGGCTGTTTAACAAACAGCAGGGGACGGCACTCGGCGTGGCACACACGCTCAGACAGACCGGCCCCCTGCGTACCGGCCACCGCGTTCCCGGCGCCGACCGCTGTTACTACGTCGGCGGCGATGTCAACCCCGGCATCGGGGTGCCGATGTGTCTCCTGAGCGGCGAACACGTCACCGACGCGGTGCGCGAAGACGTGGCCGACCGAGGGGTGCTCGACGCACTCCGGTGACAGGCCGAATCCGACCCAGTTTTAGTCGTCCGGCGAGATTCTCCCGGTAATGGACGAGGATATCGAGAGACGAGCCAGAGAGGCAGCAGAGATAAACGCCCTCTACAACGCGCTGAAACACGACAGCGACGCACAGGTCGATGCAATCATGGGGCCGTTGATGGGCGAAAACCCCGAATTTCGGGAGTTCGGCGACCAGATTCGGGGCGCCATCGCGCCTGTCGTCGAGCGAGTCAACGGGATGGGTCAGGAGGAACGCCGCGAGCGGCTGGCAGAGCTCGCCCCAGACCAGCTCGACGAACTCGAATCTGAGGACGAGGAAGACGACCAGAGACTCCCCGAGCTACCGAACGTCGAGGAGTACGACCAGGTCCGGATGCGGATGGCTCCGAACCCCAACGGACCGTGGCACTTGGGCAGCGCTCGGATGCCCGCGGTCATCGGGACCTACAAGGACATCTACGACGGCTGGATGCTCTGTCGGTTCGACGACACAGACCCCGAGACAAAGCGACCTGACCTCGACGCCTACGACCAGATTCTCGACGCCGTCGGCTATCTCGGCTTCGAGCCCGACGAGGTGCTTCGCGCGAGTGACCGCCTAGATATCTACTACAGTCACGCCCGCGACCTCATCGACGAGGGTGGTGCCTACACCTGTTCGTGCCCTCAAGCCGAGTTCTCCGAGATGAAAAACGCCGGTGAGGCCTGTCCCCACCGCGACAAGGACACCGAGACGGTCCACGAGGAGTTCGAGGCGATGGTGGCCGGCGAGTACAGCGAAGGCGAGATGGTCCTCAGGGTGAAAACAGACATCAAGCATAAAAACCCCGCGCTCAGAGACTTCGTCGCTTTCCGGATTATCGAGACACCACACCCACGAGAGGAGGCAGCCGAATACCGGTGTTGGCCGATGCTTGACTTCCAGAGCGGTATCGACGACCACCTCACCGGCGTCACGCACATCATCCGTGGCATCGACCTGCAGGACTCGGCGAAGAAACAGCGCTTTGTCTACGATTACTTCGGCTGGGAGTATCCCGAGGTGGTCCACTGGGGTCACGTCAACGTCGACGGCTACGACGTCGCGATGTCGACATCGACTATCAAAGAACTGGTCGATTCCGGCGAACTCGACGGCTGGGACGACCCGCGCGCGCCGACACTCGCCAGCCTCCGGCGGCGCGGCATCCGCGGCGAGGCAATCGTCGACGCGATGGTCGAACTCGGCACATCCACCTCGAACGTCGACCTCGCAATGTCGGCCATCTACTCGGAGAACCGCGAGCGTATCGACGACGAGACCGACCGTGCGTTTATGATTCGCGACCGCGACGACGGTGGGGCCGTCGAACTCCCTCTCTCGGGTGGGCCAGACGCCGGCCACCCACCGATACATCCCGAACACGACGACCGCGGGCGACGCGATATCCCGGTCGGCGCGGGTGTCATGCTCGAAGCCACTGACCTCCCTCAAGAGGGAGAGCGGGTCTGGCTCAAAGGCTACGGCTGTGTCAGATACACCGGCGAGGGACTCGAATACGTCGACGCCGACATCGACGTGACCCGAGAGGACGACGTGGCTATCGTCCACTGGGTCCCGGCCGAAGACAACCGAGAGGTCCTGATGCGAACCCCGGACGGAGACGTGACTGGGTACGCAGAGTCGACACTCGAAGCGTACGAAGCCGACGAGTTGCTCCAGTTCGAGCGCGTCGGGTTCGTCCGTGTCGACGGCCACGACGACGGGCGGACGACCGTCTACTTCGCACACAACTAGCCCAGCGGTTGAACATTTAAGTATCAGCCCGGTCTGTAGTTATCTAGTTATGGCAATCGACCCGGAGTTCGAGGACACGTACACGGAAGTAGACCGACACGACGGCCACCGCGTCTGGACACCCGATGGCGAGGAGACAACACAGGAGAAACAGGGCATCCACGGCACCCACGTCGCGGTAGATTTCGACATCTGTCTCGCGGACGGGGCCTGTCTCGAAGACTGTCCAGTCGACGTGTTCGAGTGGGTCGACACGCCGGGCCACCCCGAGAGCGAAATCAAAGCCGACCCCGCCCACGAAGACCAGTGTATCGACTGCATGCTGTGTGTCGACGTCTGTCCGGTCGACGCAATCGACGTCGACCCCAGCAGAGCGGGACGAATATAGCGGGAGAAAACCTCCGGGGGACTTACGAACCTATTTTTCGGCAATCCACTCGCGGGCTTCTGACAGGCTTTCGGTGATGTACGACCGGTGTTCGGACTCACCCATCCCTTCCATCAGCCGCTCGATATCCATCTCTGCGATGAGACTTTCGGGATGGACGACGCCGCTGTACATCATGCCGGCGTCGATGATGTCCGGTGCCCACTCCTCTTGTAGCCACGTTCTATCCTCTTTGGTGTGGGCTTCGATGCGGCTCGAATCGACAATCATCTTTGAAAAATCATTGTCCGCTGCGAACTCCAGCAGGGCGTTCGCGCCCTGGCGGAACTCCTCACCCGAGACGGTTGCTGTCCACGTGTGAATCACCGCGTCGATTTCTTCGTCCACCTCGATTTTGTAGGACTCGGTTTCCTCGATTACCCGCGTCATACCCTATCTTTCCCGTGGTCCGTATATAAAGCATCCTGTATCGCGACTGATGCGAAGGTCTCTCGCGACCACATTTCTTGCGAATCTGATGACAAAAGATTTAGTTCCTCCGTGTTATGGTGTCACGATAGGGCAGTGTTACATATGCACATGGTTACTCTTACCAAAGGAGTACCCGACTTCAGGGAGGGGAAGGTATCGTTCGACGAGGACGGCCACCTCGAACGCGGGAAGACACCCACAGTGATGAATCCAAACGACAAGGTCGCCCTCCAGGCAGCGCTTCAGACAAAGGTCAAACACGGCGGGCACGTCTCGCTTTTGAGCATGGGGCCGCCGGGGTACAAAGAGGTTCTACAGGAGGGGATGGCAGATGTGTACGCCGACGACCTCTGCCTGCTCTCGGACCGCGAGATGGGTGCGGCGGACACCTGGGCGACGGCGATGACGATTGCTACCGGCATCGAGATGCTCGACGAGGAGCCAGACATCATCTTCGCCGGGTTCAAAACCGCCGACGGCGAGACGGGCCATACCGGCCCACAGACGAACTGGTGCATCGACATCAACGACGAACTCACGGACCGGCCACTGATTACGCACGTCATCTCGCTGGATATCGACGAGGACACAAACACCGTGCGGGCGAAACGACTCGTCGAGGGCGACGTCTCCGAAATCGAGACCATCGAGACTGACTTGCCGGCGTTTATCGTCACCGACCCGGAGTTCGAGGCAAACTACCGCCGGGCGGAACACCGACTCCGATACAAGGACCTCCGCGAGCAGACACAGGAGCGGGCGGCGGCGCTCGACCTCGACGAGGACGTGACCGTCTGGGACCACGAAGCGCTCAATCTCGACCCAGATTTCATCGGCCTCGACGGGTCACCGACTATCGTCTCCGGCGTGGACCCGATTCCGAAGGGACCCTCCGAGCGCGAGGCGAGGGTGGTGACACCTGACGACGAGGATGGGATGGAAGCGGTGTTCGAGGAACTGAACGCGTTCGCGGCGGGTGATTGACGATGGTCGCTATCGACCCCACCGAACACGAGATTTCCGAGCTGGGACCCGAGGTCAACGGCATCGACGACGCCGCGGAGCTGCGGGAGATGCTATCACTCGAAGCCAGCGGCGAGGACAGAGCACCAGTCAAGACGCTTATCGAGAGTCGTATCGAGACACTGGAAGCCGGGGGAGAAGACGACCCCGAATCGGTCGACCTGACAGAACTGACCATCGCGGACATCGCGAACATGGTTCGGGACATCGACGACGGAGACTTGCTCCGTGACATCCTCGAACGCGAACGAGAGGGGAAAGAGCGGAAGGGGGCCATCTCACAAATCGAGAGCCGCATCGAGTCTGTCGAGGGAAGCGACGATGACGGCACGGAACTTGAGTACGAGCCGCCCGAAAAGAAGTACCCCGACCTCGACCATCCGACCGCCGACAAGCAGTACGTCGAAGGCGTCTCGGGCGAGTCCTATCGCGACATGTGGGTCTACTGTGAGACCCAGCAGGGCAGACTCATCGACGTTTCTAAGGAGATGCTCGGGCGTGCGAGAGAACTGATGGACGCATACAACGCCGACAACGCGGTGGCTGACGACACGGCATCCTACGGCGGCGACGAAGGTGGTAACACAGAGGAGGTGGTTGCGGTGCTCATCGGCGACGACGTTGCCGGCCTGGCCGAGGAGGCGATTGCTTACGGCGCCGACCGCGTGGTCTACCACGACGACGACCGACTCGCTCGGTTCCGGCACAAACCGTACACTGAGCTGTTCTGTCATATGTGTCGCGACTGGAGCCAGGAGTGGCGCGACTACCACGAACCTCGTTACAACATCTTCCCGGCGACCAACAACGGCAGGGACCTCTCGGCGCTCGTCCAAGGCGAACTCGACTCGGGACTGGCCTCGGACTGTTCAGACCTCTACATCGGGGCGGCGATGATTTCGAACCCCGCAAAGACTGGAAAACCGGGCGACAGCGTCGAGTTCGAGCGCGTCCTCCACATGCCCCGACCGGACTTCTCCGGGTTCGAATACTCGACCATCCTCTGTATCGACAAGCCGTTCCGGGATTTTCACCCCCAGGGTGCGAGCGTCATCCCCGGGACCTTCGAAGTGCCCGAACCCGGCGACCGCGAGGGCGAGGTCGTCGAACACGATATCGACCTGCCCGAGGACTGGTTCCAGGTCGAGGTCGTCGACCACGACCAACTCGAAGACGGCGTCGACCTCACGGGCCACGAGGTCGTCGTCGCGATGGGTCGCGGTATCGACCGCGTCGACCCAACGGAGGGCATCGAACTCGGCCTGGAGTTGACAGACCAGTTCGAGGACGCCGGCTTCGGCCTCTCTCGGGGCGTTATCACGGCGTCCTACGAGTTCGGGAGTCACGTCGAGGGATACATCACGGAGGAGCGCCAGATCGGCGAATCAGGTCAGGTGGTCGAGCCCGACCTCTACATCGCGGCTGGTATCTCGGGCGCAGTCCAGCACAAGGTCGGGATGGACGAATCCGACACTATCGTCGCAATCAACACCGACCCCGAGGCCGACATCAGGGGCTTCTCGGATTACTTCATCGAGGGTGACCTCTTCGAGGTGCTCCCCCGGTTCATCGAGGCACTCGAAGAGGGGACATTCGAGCGGGCGATTGCAGAGGTGAGTAGCGACTGATGACCGCCACAGTCCTCGACAGTCCACGTACCGACCAGACAGCCACAGGAGGGAGACAATGACTGAATACGAACACTACGAGGCAGTCGTCGTCGGGGCCGGTCCCGGCGGTGCCGCCGCCGCAGCAGCACTGGCAAAACAGGGTATCGAGACGCTTGTCCTCGAACGCGGCGCAGACGCGGGCGCAAAGAACGTCTCCGGGGGACTCATCTACGCCGAAGAGTGGGCTCCCTACACCATCGACGACCTGTTCCCCGGGTTCCGCGAGGCGGCCGCCGAGCGCCCGGTCGAGGAGTACTACATCCACAACATCGCAGGCGAGAACGTCAAGACGTTCGACCTCGACAGAATTCACCACAGGGGGACAGAGTGGTGTGACGCGGTGTTACGGCGACGGATGGACTCCTGGCTGGCCGAGCGCGTCCACGAGATGACACGCGAGACGGGCGGCGGCCTGCTGACAGACGTTCGCGTCAACGGCCTGCTCCGAGAAGGCGGGACCATCGTCGGCGTCACCTGTGACGAGTTGGACCCAATCGAGGCAGACGTCGTTATCGCCGCAGACGGCGTGAACTCAGAGCTCGCTCGCGACGCGGGCCTGATGGACTGGGACGACCCCGACGACTGGTTCCAGGGCGTCAAGGCGGTTGTCGACATGGAGCCCGAGGTCATCGACGAGCGCTTCGACGTGAGGCCCGAGACCGGGTCGGCACACCTGTTCTCGGGTGACCTCTTCGACGGCGTCCGGGGTGGCGGGTTCCTCTACACCAACGAAGACTCGCTCTCTATCGGGACTGTCTTCCACCTGGACTCGCTTGCAGACGAGCGAGCCGAGCCCCACGAGTTACTGGACAGTCTGCTCACCCATCCGTTGCTCGACCAGTGGCTACAGGGTGAGTACGAGGAACGAGAGTACGCTGCGAAACTGGTGCCTGACTCGAAGAGGGTCGCCCACCCGTCGCCACACCGTGGTCGTCTGCTGCTCGTGGGAGACGCAGCCGGACAGATGCAGGCCCAGGGGCCAATCATCAAGGGCATGAACCACGCCGTGACTGCGGGTGGCCTCGCGGCCGAGGCTGTCGCGGAGGCACAGACGCGCGGTAACGTGCGAGCAGCAGGCGCGCTCTACGAGCAAAAGCTCGAAGACGAGGGCGTGATGAAGCGTCTCAGACCGCGCCGGTACCGTGCGACGCGGTTTGTTTCAGAGAGCAGGCCGGTCAACAGGCTGGGCAGGACACTCGTCAACTCCCGACTCGGCGCGGCAGGGCTGAAGCTGTTCGATGGCCTGCTGGAGCGGTCGTTCAACTCGCCGTTCGTCCTCGGGATGATTCCGGATACGAAGATGACCTACGTGACGATACCCGAGCGCGTCGGGGAAGTGCTCGGCGACCCCGTCGACGGCGAGAGTCGGGTCGAGCCGCCCGAGCTCGACGACCGCATCGGCGACCTGACATACGACGTCGACGACCCACACATCGAAGTTCTCGACGATAGTTTCGAGGCTAGCGGGACCGCCGTCACTGCCTGCCCTGTCAGCGCGGAGGGTTTTGGCGGCGGCTGTTACCGGGAAGAGACTGTCCAGACCAACGGCGAGGCCGAGCGAAAGGTGAGTCTCGACACCCAGCCCTGCGTGGAGTGTGGCACCTGTGCGGTCGTCGCAGACACCCACTGGGAACACCCGAGTGGTGGCAAAGGCGTCCAGTTCGAGCAGGGGTAATTCGCCATGTCACGGACCGAGCGGTTCCACCAGCGGATTCACGAGACTGCAAATCGAGCGGCCGAGGACTGTGTGGCCTTCGAGCCCCCCGTATCGCCGCCGGACGAGGAACGTGCGACCGAGATTCTCCGAGAGGGAGTCGGCCCAGCCGTCTCGCTGTACGTCGAAGCGAAAACGGGGGGGTTGAACGTCTACTTTCCGCCCGAGGAGTACCGGGCCCTCGAAGCGTCGGTCAACGATTGGCTTGGGCTGTATGCCGCCTGCTACGGGGTCGATATGGAACCCGACGTGACCCTCCGGGTGGCCGCAGAACTGCTCGTCGATACACACAATATCAGCGATGTGGCACAGATACTGACTGGCGTCCCGGAACGCGCCTGAACAGCCTGCCGAGGGTGTCAACTCACCAAACTGTACCCAATTATTATAACCCGTGGCGTGGTATCTAGGACCATGACAGGAGTTACCAAACCAGAGTTCGCCCACGACAGCAGACGCGACATCTACGACTACGTCGAGAGACACGGCGCGATGGAGCCCGATGCGGTACGCGAGGCGCTGGGAATGGAACGGCGGGCGTTCGGTCACCACATGGCAATTCTCAAGCGCGACAGCGTACTCGAACAGCGACAAGGAAAGTTACGGGTCGCCTTCGAAGGTGGGGCCGAGGAGGAGTACACGGGCGGCGATATCTCGTTCACCATCCGGCAGGCCAGAGAAGAGGACCTGACTGGGCTGGTCGGCGCAATTCGCCAGGCCATCGGCGGGGGACAGTACGTGCGCGCAGAAACTGTCGCAGATGTGGTCGACAACGAAGGGGTACTGCTGCGACACAACGAAATCGAGTCACGCATCTTCTTTGTCGCCTGTGTCGGCGGCGAGGTCGTCGGCTGGGTCCACCTCAAACACGTCGACCTCGACAAACTGCGCCATACCGCACAGCTGACCGTCGGCGTTCTCGAAGAGTACCGCGGTAACAGTATCGGGAGCCACCTGCTCGAACGCGGGCTCTCGTGGGCAGCCAAACAGGAGTTCGAGAAAATCGAGAACGCGCTGCCAGCGACCAACGAGCGGGCTATCGAGTTCCTCAAATCACGCGGCTTCGAAGTCGATGCCGTCCGGGAGAACCACTACAAGCTCAACGGGAACTACGTGGACGAAGTCATGATGATGAAACAGCTCTAGTTCTCTCTGTTCGCTGCCCCTTCGGGTAGTTCCTCCGCGGCTGCTGTCAGCGCATCGGCGACGACTCCCTCCTGTCGCGAGCGAACGCGGGCGTGTCCCGCACAGACGTACTCGTTTTCGGTCCACGGAATGTGTAACTCGAAGGTCGCCTCGCTGTTACACCCCTCCTGTGTACACTCCATAAGACAGTGTATACTCCCGAGCGACTTAAACCAGGAGCTACAGGAGGATGACCACGACCATCACACCAAGGATGACGAGGCTGACGAGCACCTTCACGACCTTCTGGCCGAACGACTGGAGGACGACGACGACCGACGAGACCAGGCTACCGAGCAGGTCGCCGCGTCGTCGGTACTCGAAGGCGAAGACGGTGACAAACAGCCCGGCGAGCGAGACAGTTGGCCCCCAGAGAACGAACAGAACCGTACTCACGACGCCAGCGACGGTGGCGACTGTCGTCGACGCGCCGCTTACCTTCGCGGCGATGACCGGGCCGATGAACTGCGACGCGATGACGAACAACCCGAGCAGCGTCAACACGACCACCACGCTTGTCGAGGGAGCGGTAAAGCCCGTCTCCCACCAGTAGAGGTAGACACCCGCCAGCGAGAGCGGCATCTCGCCGGGTGTCTGTGGGAGTATCGAGGTGACGGCACCGGCGACCAGCAGGGCCAGCGCGAGGAGGGTGAGTGTCGACATCAGCAGTAGGTTCGGGCTCCTCGATGGTTAGTGTCACGGTCGCAAACTCAATTGCTTTCCGCGTCGTCGAGGTCGTACTCCCCGAGCAACGTCTCGACGACGCCACCCAGTGCACGGTTACAGGTCGAGGCGGCGTCGTAGTCGAGGTTCGCTGCAACGGTCTCGGCGGGACGTAATTGAAGACACCGCCCGACGAGCAGGCGCTCCTCACGTGCTAAAAGGGACGACTCAGGGCCGTCGACGAGTGCGGCCAGCGCGAGCGACCGAACCGGGCCGGGCGCTGTCTCGAAGATACCGGGACCGGACGCGACCGACACGAGGTGTCGCCGGCCAAACTCACTCACCTCGACTGTCGGCGTCGTCTCGACGGCGCGACAGACGGCACGGACGACATCGGTGTCGGCGTCAGCCAGCGCGTCCGGGAGCGTCTCGGGGAGGCGTTCGAGAAACCACTCTGTGTGTGTCGAGAGCAACTCCTCGCCTGCCGGCGAAAGCGGGCGGAGCATGATGACCGAGTGTTCGCCGCTCCGGCGGTTTCGCGTCGTCGATAGATGGACCGGTGCAAAGTCGTTCTGTCGCCAAAACGCGACGAGGTCGGCGGTCGCGCCGTATCCGACACCGAGCCAGTCGGCATCACTGTACTCCCGGGCGAGTTCATCGAGCAGCCGCGAGCCAAAGCCCACGGAGCGCACGTCCCCGTGTGTCGCGATGCGCATCACCCGGTACCCCAGTGTCTCGCCCGCCGAGCGGTCCCGGAGTTGGCTCGTGAGCACGTCGGGAATCATGTTCCCCCTGATACGCTCGCCCTCGTACACCCGCTTGCAGGTGTCAGGAGAGAGCCCGCCCTCCTGTGAGAGCAGTGCGACCGAAACCGGGTGACCGTCCTGAAAGAGCCCGTGGACGGAGACATTCGGCGCGTCGAGCAGGCGCATCAGGTCGTTGGGTTCGGTCCGGTAGTGTGCAAACACGAGCAACCCGAACACTTCCCGGAGAAGCGTCTCGTCGGCACACAACTGTTCGCTCGACAGCCGCCGGAAGGTCACAGATTCGGGAGACGCACCGGCGAGTACGCCGCTGACCGGCGGGTGGGCGTCGAGTGCCAGCGCCCGGAACGACCAGACCTCGACCGGGTCACCGGGCGCGTGCCGGACCGGTGTCGACAGTCCCACCTCGGTTACGTCGTGTTGGCCGTCACGCAGTCGCTCTCGGAACCGGACGGCGAACCCGCGGCCGGTCCCCTCGTAGCCGTGTGTGGTCGTGATGTACGCGACCGACGGGACGGCGAGTGTCGATTCGAGCCGGCGAACTGGGAGCGCAGCCGCCTCGTCGACAATCAAGCAGTCGGGAGAATCTAACGAGTCCAGGTCCTCGACGGGGACATACCGGACGGTCCCGTGGCTGTCGAGGACGCGGGGGTTGTCGTCTGGCCTCGCCCCGTCGAGACTCTCCAGCTCAGCGAGCAGCCCCTGAGCGTGCTCGATGAGCGTGGCGACGTTGCGGTACTGCGGCCCGGTGACGACGATATCGTGACCGGCGTGGGCGAGACTGGCGGCGGCGAAGCCGGCGATAGCTGATTTCCCCCGCCCGCGGTTGGCCTCGACGACGACCGCCTCGCCGGTATCGCACAGGGCTTCGAGCGAGTCGAGCGCCGCCCGCTGGTCGGCGGTTATACAGCGGTCGTAGGCCTCACCGGGAAACGAGTGGTCGGCCGAGCTGTCGCTTCCCTGGCGGCGCGCCGGCGGGCCGTACTCGACGAGGCCGTTGCGCTCGACGGTTCGCGTGTCCGCGTCGACTACTGCGACCCCTCTGTGTGTGTCGAGCGTGCCAGCCAGCCGCTTCCGGAACCATCCCGTCACGTCTGCCGTCTCGAACGGCGGGACGGCGAGGGTCTCGTCGAAGTCGTCGCGGCGCTCGCTCCAGGTATCGAGTGGCGGCGTAAGTAACACGAACAGCCCCCCGCCGTCGACGGTACCGACGAGTTGGCCGATGTGGTTCGGCTCACACCGCTCGTGACAGTCGAGGACGACCGCCGACCTCGTCGTTCCGAGGAGGTCGGCGGCCCTGTTGTAGCCGAGTGTCTCACACTGTAAGGAGTCTGCCGGACCAACGTAGCTGGTCTCGCCAAGCGGGAGGTCGACGCCGTCGAGTATCTCGGCGGCCAGCTCCCGCGTGTTAGCAGGCCTTCCAGAGAGAACGAGCAGCCGGCGCTGGTCGTCCTCGCGGGCCTGAGCCAGCAGAGCGCGCACCTGGTCTATCACTGTCGTATCCCCCCGTAACAGCCCCACCGTAGTTAAACGTGAGATATCGACCGGTAGGCTTTTTCGAGCCTGTCGAGCATGGACAGATATGACCGACCGGACCAGCTACGAGGCGGTATCGCCCCTCGACGGGCGGTACGCTCGCTACACCGAACCGCTCACAGCCTACGTCGGCGAGCGTGCGCTCATGCGTACGCGAGTCGAGGTCGAAGTAGAGTATCTCATCGCGCTGGCAGACCTCGACGTGACGCCGCTCGCTATCGACGAGCAACAGCGCGCTCACCTCCGTGCCCTCTATGAATCGTTCGACGCCGAGGACGCCGAGGTTGTCAAACAGCTCGAAACGACCGGGTACGGCGAATACGAAGCGACCAACCACGACGTGAAAGCCGTCGAGTACTTCATCCGCGACGGGCTGCCTGCGGGGCTCGACTGTGCCGAGTGGATTCATTTCGGGCTCACCAGCGAGGACGTGAACAACCTCGCCTACCGGCTGCTCGTCGGCCCCGCAGTCACGGAGGTGCTCGTCCCGTCGCTCCGAGAGGCCCGAGACGCGCTCGCGGCGATGGCTCAGGAGTACCGCGACCTGCCGATGCTCGCACGCACCCACGGCCAGCCCGCGACGCCGACCACCTTCGGCAAGGAGATGGCCGTCTACGCCTCGCGGCTCGGCCAACAGCTCGGTCGCATCGAGGCGGCGGCCGGATCGCTGTCTGGCAAGCTGGCGGGCGCGAGCGGAACGTACGCGGCCCACGATGTGGCGTACCCGAACGTCGACTGGCGGTCGTTCAGCCGCGCGTTCGTCGACGGCCTGGGGCTCGACCACGAGCCGCTGACGACGCAGGTCAACCCCTGTGACGACCTCGCCGAACTGTTCGACGCGCTCCGTGGCGCGAACAACGTCTTGCTCGACCTCGACGTGGATATGTGGCTCTATGTCTCTGACCGCTATCTCGGCCAAGAGGCCGTCGAGGGCGAGACGGGCTCTTCGACGATGCCACACAAGGTGAACCCAATCGACTTCGAGAACAGCGAGGGGAACCTCTCGAAAGCGAACGCAGACCTCGGCTTCCTCGGGGAGTATCTCACGCGCTCGCGGCTCCAGCGCGACCTCTCTGATTCGACCGTGAAACGCAATATTGGCGCGGCATTCGGTCACTGCCTCATCGGCTACGAAAAGCTCCAGACCGGCCTCTCGAAGGTCGTCCCCAACGAGCAGGTGATGGCCGAGGACCTCGAATCGACGCCGGAGATACTCGGCGAGGCCGTTCAGACGATACTCCGCCGCGAGGGCCACACCGACGCCTACGAGCGGGTCAAAACGCTGACCCGCGGGGAGGACGTGACGCTTGCCGATTTCCAGGAGCTGTTCGGAACGCTCGACGTTCCCGCGGAGGTTCGCGAGGAGTTGCAGGCGCTGACGCCGGCGGAATACACCGGCGTTGGCGCGAGTATGGTCGACGACATCGACGGCTGAGGCCGGGAGAAAACAAACGTTATCTCCCCACCCGCACATGCTCGGGGCATGAAGGTACTGGTGACGGACCCGATAGCCTCGGCGGGCATCGAGCTGCTCGAAGACAACGGCCACGAGGTCGAGAAGTCGTACGCGCTGAGCGACGAGGAACTGCTCGAAGCCGTCTCGGGCGTCCACGCGCTCATCGTTCGCTCGGGCACGGAGGTCACCCGAGAGGTCTTCGAAGCGGCCGAGGACCTCCTCATCGTCGGTCGTGCCGGCATCGGCGTCGACAACATCGACCTGGACGCGGCGACGGACAACGGCGTCGTCGTCGCGAACGCGCCCGAAGGGAACGTCCGCGCCGCGGCCGAGCACACGGTCGCGATGACCTTTGCCTCCGCACGTTCGATTCCTCAGGCACACGCCCGGCTCTCGGGGGGAACCTGGGCGAAAGGCGAGTTCCTCGGGACCGAAGTGAACGACAAGACCCTCGGCGTCGTCGGCTTCGGCCGGGTCGGCCAGGAGGTCGCCAAACGGCTCACCAGCCTCGGGATGGACGTGGTGGTTTTTGACCCCTACATCAGCGAGGACAGGGCCTCGCAGTTCGGCGCGGAGCTGGTCGAGAGCCTCGACGACTGTCTGCAGGCGGCTGATTTCCTGACGATTCACACGCCGCTGACCGACGAGACCGAGAACATGATCGGCGAAGCAGAACTCGCCCAACTCGAGGGTGGCTACGTCATCAACTGCGCCCGAGGCGGTATCGTCGACGAGGCCGCACTGGCCGAGGCCGTCGAGGACGGGATTCTCAAAGGGGCGGCAGTTGACGTATTCGCCGAGGAGCCGGTCTCGCCGGACAACCCACTGCTCGACGTCGAGGAGGTCATCGTGACCCCTCACCTGGGAGCGTCGACCGAGGCGGCACAGGAGAACGTCGCAGTCTCGACGGCCGAGCAGGTGCTCGCGGCCTTCGAGAACGAACCCGTCACGAACGCACTCAACGCCCCCTCCATCGACGAGAGTTCGTACCCGGCAATCGAGCCATACGTCGGTCTTGCAGACACCGCAGGAGAGATTGCCGTCCAGTTGCTGGACGGTCGCGTCGAGCAGGTGGAAGTCTCCTACGCGGGGGATATCGCGGACGAAGATGTCGACTTCGTGACCGCGAGCGCGCTGAAAGGCGTCTTCGAGCCCCTGGAGTGGCAGGTCAACGCGGTCAACGCCCCCCGCGTCGCCGACCAGCGCGGTATCGAGGTAATCGAGACGAAGACGCGACACGCCGAGGACTTCCAGTCGCTTGTTACCGTCACAGCGGGCAACAGCGACGAGAGCGTGAGCGTCTGCGGGACGCTCTTTGCCGGCGAAGACCCCCGCATCGTCCGCATCGACGGCTACCGCGTCGACGCCGTCCCACACGGGCACATGCTCGTCGCACGGAACACCGACGAGCCGGGCGTTATCGGCTTCATCGGCTCGGTACTCGGCGAAGAGGACGTGAACATCGCGGGCATGTTCAACGGTCGCGAGACGATTGGCGGCGAGGCGCTGTCGGTCTACAACCTCGACGACTCGGTCTCTGACCCTGTGCTGGCGCGCCTGGGAGAAGACGACCGGATTATCGAAACGCGATATATCTCGCTCGACAACGGCGAGTGAGAGAGCGACAGACAGTTAGTGACGGCACCGAACTAGCAGGTATGGACGTACGCAGGACCGCAGAGCTGACGCCAGCGACGCGGCGCGCTATCTTCGAGCGTTCGAGTGGAGTCGCCGCTGTCCGAGACGACGTTGCGGAGATACTCGACCGCGTCCGCGAGGCGGGTGACGTTGCGCTTCGGGACTACGCCGAGGAGTTCGACGGCGTCACCGTCGGGACAATCGACATTACTGACAAGGCAGAGCGGGCAGTCGACGCGGTCGACGACGACGTGCTTTCGGCAATCGAGACCGCCGCCGAGAACATCCGCACCTTCCACGAGCGCCAGAGGCCCGAGGACTGGCGCGAGGAGTTCGACGGCCGCGAACTCGGACGGCGGTTCAGGCCACTCTCTTCGGCCGGCGTCTATGCGCCCGGTGGGACTGCTTCGTATCCGTCGAGCGCGCTGATGGGTGTCATTCCAGCAAAAGTAGCTGGTGTCGACCACGTGGCCGTGGCGACACCGCCTGCCGATGAAATCTCGCCGGCCACGCTGGCGGCGATCGAAGTCGCCGGCGCAGACGCCGTCTATCAGGTCGGGGGTGCGCAGGCAATCGCCGCGCTCGCCTACGGAACCGAAACAGTCAACGCCTGTGACGTTGTCGTCGGCCCGGGCAACAAGTGGGTGACCGCCGCCAAGGCCGAGGTGCGTGGTGACGTAAACATCGACTTCCTAGCCGGTCCGAGCGAGGTGCTGGTCCTCGCCGACGAGACAGCGGACCCCGAGCTTGTCGCAAGCGACCTCGTCGCCCAGGCAGAACACGATACCGACGCTGCGGTGGCCGCTGTGACCGTAGACGAAGACCTTGCCGAAGCAATCGCCGCCGAGGCCAGCAGTCAGGCCGAGGAGGCCGCCCGTTCCGATGTCATTGAGGACGCATTCGAAAACGAGGCAAGCGGGGTCTTCCTCGCCCGGTCGATGAGCGAGGCGGCGCTCTTTACCGACGAGTACGCGGTCGAACACCTGTCTATCGTCGCCGACGACGACGAGGAGTTGCTTGCACGCATCGACAACGCCGGGTCGGTCTTCCTCGGGCCGTACAGCCCCGTCGCCGCGGGCGACTACGCCAGCGGCCCCAACCACGTGTTGCCAACCGGTGGAGAAGCCAAGCGAGTTGGCGGGCTCTCAGTCGAGACGTTCCTTCGCTCCTCGACTGTCCAGCGTCTCTCCGAAGGGGGGCTAGACGAGATAGCCGACGCCGTCACGACGCTGGCAAGAACTGAGGGCCTCGACGCTCACGCAGAGAGCATCGAGAAGCGACGTTAACGCCGAAGCGGCGGCACGGACTCGTAAGTGACCAGCCGCCAGAGCCACTCCATCGGGCCGAACCGGAAATATCGGAGCCACAGGACCGAGAGCGGTATCTGCACCAGCCAGATGATGACGACGAGAGAGAGCGCCTCGACGCGGGTCACCTGGCCGAACTGTCCGAGCCCGTGACCATAGAAAATAGTGGTCGCGACGACGGTCTGGAGTATATAGTTGCTGAAGGCGGTCCTGCCGACGGCCGCCAGCCCTTTGGTCACGACACCGTCAGCGAAACGTCGCGAGAACAGCATAATTGCGCCGATGTATCCGCCAGCGAGCAGGAAGCTCCCCCAGTAATTGAACTGCTGCCAGTAGAGAATCGAATCGATAGCCCACTCGTTGGCTTCGATAAAGGCGACCCCAGCCAGCGTCAGCGACAGGCCAGCGACACCGCCAGCGAGCATGAGTCGCCGATAGAACGTGGACGAGCGCTCGTTAGTGAGAATCCCCTGTTTGAACAGCGCCATCCCCAACACCATGGCCCCGGCGACCCGCCAGAACGTGTAGCCCAGATATCCCTGGGTCTGTCGTCGGAAGGAGGTCGACACCCGGTGGTCGAGTTGTTCGACCCAGCCGCTCTGGTAGGTCTCGATTTCGCTCTGGAGCACAGACGCGGCAGGGTCGAGCGAACTCGCGAGCTGGCTCGCTTCGCTCGTCAGAGCGACGGACACCTCGGTCAAGGAGGGTATCGCGAGGAGAACGACCGCGATACCGAGGAGACTCCGCACGTCGTGGTCGCGGAGAAAGACGACGAAAAAGGCAGTCACGCCGTAGGCGACGAGAATGTCACCGTACCACAGCGCGTAGGCGTGAACGAGTCCGAAGGCAACGAGCCAGCCCGAGCGTTTGAAAAACAGTGTAAGCGGCTCTTTCCCCTTTTTCTCGGCGTTTCTGGTAAAGAGCAAGAGGCCACCACCGAACAGAATCGTGAACAGCGTGATGAACTTCTGTTCGGCTAAGACGTGACCCACGAACCACGCCCAGTAGTTGGGACCCGTGAAGTCGCCGTACGCGGTCGGATTCGAGAGGACAATTTCCGGCATCGAGAACAGCCGGATGTTGATGACGAGGATGCCCAGTAGCGCGAATCCACGCAAGGCATCGAGCGCGACGATTCGCTCTGAGGGGGGAGTCGGGCCGTTCTCGGAACTCATCGGTAGTGCCCTCGGCGGTCGCCTGCTGGTTGTCGGCCCATCGGTCGCTCACGGCGGACGGCAGCGCGGTTTCCTGCGTGCCACATTCGTTATCTGTGCTGTCGCGTGGTAGCCACTAAAGCGATTGTATCTCTGTGCCAACTCCCGTCGTGCCGGACGCTGGGGGCAGCGACAATATCGTTTCTCGGTACCAGAAAACACATGTCATTGTGAATTTATTATATCCGGGCGAAAACAGGGGCCTGAATGACAGCAGACCCCTTTGGCCGTGCACTGGCAGACCACTACCACGGCCGGCGAGGAGAACCACTGGTACAGCGCGACGGCGAGCAGCGGCTTGCCCACCCTATCGAGAAGTTCTATTTCGAGGAGTACACCAGTGAGGCCGCATGGGCCGACTGGTTCGACTCGTTGCTGGATGGACCGTTGTTGGATATGGGTGCCGGGGCAGGGAAACACGCGCTGTACTTCCAAGAGCAGTTTGAGACAGTCGCAATCGAGGAGAGTGACCACCTCGTCTCGCTGATGGACGACCGCGGGGTCACAGATCCGCGCAACGTGGACATGTTCGACCTCACGGCCGCGTTCGGCCGTGACCGGTTCCAGTCGGCGCTCGCGTTCGGAACACAGGCCGGACTCACCGGCTCGATAGACGGGCTTCGGGCGTTTCTGCACGACCTCGCTGTGGTTACCGAGCCGGATGGAACGGCGGTAATCGACAGCTACGACCCCGAGCGAGACGAAGCGAGTGAGTTACTCGGCTACCGGCCGGACCCGACGCCAGGGCTTGCATCCCGGGTGATGAGCTTCGAATACGAGGGAGCGGTCAGCGATATACTGCTCTTTCGACTGTTCAGTCCCGAGCGGTTCAGAGAGGCGACTGTTGGGACCGCCTGGGAGGTGACAGCGGTGCGGTACGGCGAGGGCGATTCGGCGTATCACTACTGTGTCGCGCTCTCGAAGTAGTTACAGTCAGTGACAACAGACCAGTATCAGCCACAACACTCTCGCTCACCGTTCGGGATGGAACTCACGGACCGGGAGATATTTCGCGATGTCGGTCGTGGTGACCATCCCGACGACGGTTCCCGCCCGTGTCTCGGTTATCGGGACCTTCTTTACATTCCGGTCTGCCATCAGTTCGGCAACGTCGTCCAGCGTTTCGTCTGTCGAAGCAGTCAGGACCGGCGAGCTCATGCAGTCTGCGACGGTCGGCGTCGTCGGGTCCTGTCCGACGGCTGCGAGTTCGACGAAGTCGGTCTCGGTGATAATCCCGTCAGGCCGTCCGTCCTCGCCATCGACCAGCAGTGAGCCGATACCGGATTCGTAGAGACGGCTGGCTGCATCGGCCGCCGTGCGGTCGCTTGCTATCGTTTCCACCCCTTCTGTCATCACGTTTCCGACGTACACGTCCCGAACCGACGGAATCTCTCGTCCCGTCATTACCTACGTTTCGGGCGCGGTGTGTGAAAGTCTGTCGCACACCCAGGTCGACTCGAATCCTCAGCTGATGTCGAGACCCTGTTCTGTCGCACGGTCCTCAATCGTGTCGGGGTCGACGCGTTCGGGGACGAACTCCTCTGTTGCGAGCTTCAGGACGCCGGCCGAGAGAACAACGGCGAGGTCACGGAAGTCTCGCTTGTCGAGCTTGTCGAGAGTATCCGCGTGTGTGTGCCCCCAGCCTCGACCGTCCGACTCGGAGACGGAGTAGGCCATGATGCCGGGCACGCCCTCCTGGACGAACGGCCAGTGGTCGCTGTGTGGCTTGATATCCTCGTCGACTTCGACAGGCGTATCGAGCGCATCTGCGACGGCCTCGAACGTCGCGGTGAGTTCGTCGAAGCCGTGGGTGCCGACGCCGAGCGACCGCGAGCCACCGATGGCATCGAGGTTGACGACCGCCCGAATCTCGTCGAGGTCGCGTGTTTCTGCCATGTGTCCGGAGCCACGAAGTCCGGTTTCCTCGGCCCCGAACGTGGTAAACTCGACGCCGACAGCCAACTCGTCGGCAAGCTGTGAGAACAGGCGGGCCACCTCACAGACGAGTGCCGAGCCAGCGCCGTTGTCCTCGGCACCCTCTGCGATATCGTGAGCGTCGTGGTGTGCGGTGACCAGAATCCGCTCGTCGGTGTCCGGACCGATGACGCCCGAGACGTTCTGTGAGGTCGCCGTCTCGTTGTGGCAATCGACGGACAGCGTCGCCTCGACAGCGTCCTCGCAGTGACGCACCAGCCGGTGGCCGAGTTCGCGCGAGACGCCGACAGCCGGTATCGCGCCGGGGTCGTCGCCCTGGTGGATACCCCCGGTCGGTGGGAGACAGCCCTCGACGTGGTTGCGGAAGACGAACCCGACCGCACCGCCCTCGATGGCAGCTTCGTACTTTTCCTTGCGGTGAATCCAGCGGTCGTGGTCCTCGGGCGTCTTGCTCGATGCCATCGCAAGCTTGCCCTCGATGTCTGCCTCGTCGAACTCGGCGGGCGTACCGTGCCCGACATCGACCAGTTCGGCAGTCTCTTCGCCCGCTGGCGTCCCCGGGAGCGCGAGTACCTGATGCTGGTGTCTGTAACTCCCGCGTCCCGCGAGGTCGAGCGTCGACGAGCTACGCCACCAGCCGGGGACTTCGAACTCCTCGATGGTGACTTCTCGAAGCCCGACCTCCTCGAAGGTGTCGGCAATCGCCTGTGCGCCCTCGTGTTCGCCGTCGTGGGCAGCCATCCTGTTCTCGATATCGACCAGCGAGACGAGTGTCTCCCATGCGATGCCGTTGCGATGCGCGTCACCGATAACCCGGGTATCGAGCCGTGCCATACCGGCACAAGCGGGGCCCCAGACCTGAACCTATTGGTTTCAGCAAGATACTCGACCGCGGCCGTTCGCAGTGTTTATCCGGCGGGTGAGCCAACTCCCGCCAATGACAGTCATCGGTACGGTCGGGTTACCGGGCAGCGGCAAGAGCGAGGCGGCAACGGTTGCCCGGGAGATGGGTGTTCCGGTGGTGACGATGGGCGACGTCATCCGGCAAGAGTGCCGCGACCGGGGGCTCGACCCCGCGACGAACCACGGGGCGATTGCACAGGCGCTGCGCGAGGAGAACGGCCCAGCCGCGGTGGCCGAGCGCTCGCTCCCGCTCATCGAGGCCGAGCTTGAAAACAGCGAGACGGTCCTCGTCGACGGCATCCGCTCGGATGTCGAGGTCGACGCCTTCGAAGAGGCGTTTGGCTCGTCGTTCACGCTGGTCCGTATCGAGGCCCCCTTCGAGATGCGAGCCGAACGGCTGGAACTGCGCGGGCGCGACGCCAGCGAGGACGATGGCGGCGAGTCACTGGCAGACCGCGACGAGCGCGAGCTGAGTTTCGGTATGGACGAGGCCATGGACCGGGCCGACCTGGTGCTCGAAAACGACGGCAGTCTAGAGGCCTTTCACGAAACGATGGCTGACATACTCGACAAACAATGATACACAGCATCGACGTCGAAATCACCGCACCGGTGTACGACACAGAGGTGACAGACCGCGTCGCAGACGGGATGTCGAACATCTTCCCGCCTGCCGAACCAACCTTCCAGCACGGCGAGTTGACCGCAGGGGTACACGACCTCGAACACCTCTCCGAACTGCTTCACAGACAGGAGATACTCGACACCGCACGCGGCGTCTTCTTCGACAACCGTCGTGGCGACTCGTTTTCGTTCCGGCTGAACAAACAGGCCGCCGTCGAGGGCGTCGTCAACTTCGTCGTCGACGAACCGGGCGAACTCGGCGCTATTGCGGTTCAGGTAACGGTCGACGAGCCATCAGTCGAGGAGTTTATCGATTATCTCGCGCCGCGGACCCAAGACGGCGCGCCTGTCGACACCGACTAGACCGTCGCGAGATACGCGCCAGCGACGAGGAGCACATTGTAACAGCCGTGGACTCCCGCAACGACGAGCACGTTCTCCGTCCGGAGATAAACCGTCCCCCAGACACACGAGACTGCAAACAGCAGGCTCAGCGTCACCCCTGTAGCGAGGATGTTGTTACCGAGGTAGGCCGGGACGTGTGCCAGTGCGAAGAGAGCACTCGCCAGCATCACCGCAGTCGTCGGGGAGAACCGTTCCCCGAGGTATTTCTGGACGACGTTACGGTACAGGAGTTCTTCGACGGGCGCGTTGACAAACAAGACCAGCGGAACGAGTGCGAGCAACAGCCAGGGGTCACCCTCCTCGGCACTGAACAGTGGATGGTCCGCGACCGGGAGTCCAAGCCCAGAGATGAGGAGACTCGCGACCGCCCACACCCCGACAGACACAGTGACGCCACCGAGGCCAAGCAGGAGGTCACGCCGTGACGGGCGACATACGTCGAGATAGGCGCGGCCGCGGCGGGTAACATAGAGGAACCCGGCGACGACGAGGACGTATCCGGCGTACTCGGCGACGAACAACAGCGGGAGAAGCAACGCGACGGGCCGGTCCAGTCCGACGAGCAACGCGACAGAGCTACCGACGGCCTGCCCGACGACGACGGCACCGACCGCGAGTACGAGACTGGCGTACACGTGAAACAGGCCGCCGGGTTCGACCCGCATGCGACCGTAATTACGTAGGCGTGCGACCGCGTACCGCCGCGACCCGTCAGTGACGACGAGCATCACGACACAGAACAGCCCGAAAGCGGCGATACCCTCCCAGCCAGAGAGAGGTGTCTCGGGCGTTGTCAGCAGTGCACCGAGTGCGACGGCCAGGCAGGTAGCGAGAAGCGTTACACCACCGTGAATCAGGGCCGCAATGATAGACGGAGCGACCGTCTCGACGCTGTCGAAGACTTCGGTCGTCTCGAACTTCGGGAGCGCCGAGCCGATTCCGAGTGCAAAGGCCGCGCTCGTGACGACGACACCGACGAGCAACGGCACGACGGCGAGTGTACGGCCGAGAGTAATAAACGGCCCCGTCGCGAGATAGAGGACGGCTCCAGCGAGACCGACGGCGAGACCGAGGCAAACTCCCACGAGCAGGCGCGCATGAACGAACGTGCGTGCCGGCGTCCGCGCGAGGACGAGCTGTGAGAGCATCGCGCCCTCGGTTCCCAGCGGGTTTAGGCAGACCACTCCGCCAGCCAGCCAGACACCTAACACCACGAGACTCCCGCCGAGTGTCGGGCCAAGCAGTGCCGGCGTCTCCAGCCCTATGGGAAGGAGCACTGCGAGTACCGGAAAGAGATAATAGAGGAGATAGACGTACTGGTCGGGTCGGCGAACCGCACCACGGACGTATCCCAGCCCTGCTCGGAGCGTCGCCGAGCGAGACAGGAGTCCGTCCTGTCGGCCGATTGTCGCACTCGGCGTCTGCTCGAAGACGGGCCGTCCGCCGGATGGCTCGGTGTCGTCCTCGTCGGCAGTTTTGGGCGTCGCGTACCAGAAGGCGGGCGCGATGCGTACCTGGACGGCAAAGATGGCCGGAATTGCGGCAAAGACGAGCGCGGCTGCAAACAGCGTCTGCCAGCCGAGCGGGTCCGCGACTGGTGACCCGACGAACAACAGGTCAGCGTACCAGCCAAGCGGCGTCGCGGGGTCACCCGTCGGGAGCTGGTCGACTGTTGCGCTTGCTTGGCCAGAGAGAAAGCCGCCCGTAAACGCGAGTACGAAGACGATGAGTGTGACAGACGCAGTCACGATACGGCGGGCGTACTCGGGGAGGCCAAGTCGCTCGATGCCGACCCAGACGAGATACGCGAGCGTGAGGCCAATAAGCAACGTCACGAACAGCAGTGGTATCCCGAAGACGATTGCCGCGACTGGGAACAGCGGTGCCGCCGCGCCGACAGCGTACGCGACCAGCGGCACAGCCACCAGACACATCGGCACGAGCCACGTCCCCAGCAAGTACAACAGATTCCCGACGACGATTGCCCGTGTGGGAGCGCTCGTCAGCAACAGCGGCTGTACGGGGTCACGTGCGAGCGACTGGACGGCCCCAAGCCCACCCAGGACGGCGAAGGCAACAAGTCCCGGCAACAAGAGGTTTCGCGCCGTCGCCACAATCGGGACATCCGCCCCGTCGGCGGTTGTGGCCCCGAGAGCGTACCCCTGCTTGACCAGCAGCAACATCGCGGGCAACACCAGCAACGCGAGAAAGCCGTAGATGGCACGCTGTCGCCGGGAATCGTTGCGTCGCCAGAGGTCGAGAGCCTCACCGTACGCGATGGTCCAGCCGATGCGGAGGTCGCGCCAGAGGGCGGACAGGTCGACTGTCATAACGCTCGTTCGTCCGTCGTGATGTCGAGGAATGCTGCTTCGAGCGTCCCCTGGCCGGTTTCAGACTCTGTGCGCTCGATGAGGGCTGTCGGCGTATCCTCTGCGACCAGCTCTCCCTCGTAGAGAACTCCAACCGTATCGGCGAGTTCCTCGACGACGGGCAGGATGTGTGATGAGAGGAACACGGTCGTCCCCGTAGTGACCTGTTCGGTAATCAGGTCGATGACCGTCCGGGAGGCCCGTGGGTCGAGACCGCTCGTCGGTTCGTCGAGAAAGGCAACGTCGGGGTCGTGCAAAAGCGCCTGGACGAGGCCAACTTTCCGACGCATCCCCTGTGAGTAGGTGCCGATTCGCTCGTCGGCCACGTCCAGCAGGTCGATGCGGTCGAGCAAGGTATCGATGCGGTCGTCGGACGTCGAGATATCCAGATTCCGGATATCCGCCGCGTAGGCGAGCTGTTCGCGTGCGGTGTATGATTCGTAGACCGGCGGCTCGTGTGGCAGGTAGCCGAGGTGCTGTTTGACCCGGTCGCGCTCCGAGACGGGGACGCCCATCACCGACGCGTCACCGCTGGTGGGCGGGAGCAGCGAAGTTAACATTTCGATAGTCGTCGTCTTGCCGGCTCCGTTCGGCCCGAGGAAGCCGTAGACGCTTCCCTGCGGAATCGTCAGGTCGAGGTCAGAAACAGCGAGTGTCTCTCCGTACCGTTTACTCAGTCCACTGGCCGCGATAGCCGCCTCACCAGCGGCCTCTGACCGGCCAGCCCCATCGCCCTGTGGTGGATACATACTTCGAGTGTTCAACTGTGATACAAAACCGTTTATGAATCGATACCGCCGCTCTGGAACCTCTCGCAGGTGGCCTTCGAGCCCACAGTGAACGCTCTCCCGGCCGAACGGCAATCAACTGTCCATCGACCGACCGAGCTGGAAAACGATTGTACATCATTTACCCAGTTAGATTACAGCTTCGACACCCTTATCCGTGTACCCCTGCTGGGGATAGTTGCAATGGCAAACGGTAAGGTTGATTTCTTCAACGACACTGGCGGCTACGGTTTCATCGACACAGAAGACGCGGACGAAGACGTTTTCTTCCACATGGAGGACGTTGGCGGTGAAGACCTGACTGAAGGTACCGAAATCGAATTCGACATCGAGCAGGCCCCGAAAGGCCCGCGCGCGAAAAACGTCGTTCGCCTCTAACGAGGGTTCGAATCTCACTGCGGTCGTCTGCGGTCTCTCGACGGCACGCGACCGACCATCTTTACTCACACACCGCAGAGCAACAGCGCTGTGCGGTCGTCACTACGGACCGTCTACCAGCAGGGCTGACTGTAGAGGAATCGGCAGTCGAAACTCGAATGTGTCTCTATCAGTCGAGACTCAGAGAAGCGTTCGTCAGTCGATGTGGCCTTCGCTACGGAGCTGCTCGGCGTTCTGGTTGGTGTATCGCCACTCGATGTTGGCTTTCTCGTCTTGCCAGTCCCACGGTTCGACGAGCACCACGTCTCCCTCTTCTATCCACGTGCGGTACTTCATTCGGCCTGGAATACGGCCGAGTCGGTCTTTGCCATCTTCACACTGCACGCGGACGTGATTACCGCCGTCGTGGCGGGTAACGACCGCGAACAGCTCGTCGTCGTTGGGCATCCGGAGGTTCCGGCGCCCGTTTTCCTCAGTCACAGTCTCGGTACGAGCCGGAAACGGTAAAGTCCTGCGTGACGCGTGTCAGCCTTTGACCCGGCGACGGAAGCGGGTGCGGAGTCACTTCCTACACACTTTAGCCCGCGTAGGACTGACGGTCACTCGTCAGATGTCAGAGGACAAGCCACCCACCCCACTGGAGGAGATGCTCACAGCCCCCGTCCGGGACGCTATCGACAGGTCTGCGTACGGGAGTTGGCGAAATATTGCGACCGAGGATGCGGTGTCACTGAGCTACGGCTTTCCGGACCCGGACCTATTTCCACAGACTGCTCTCGAGGAGTCGTTCGGTGACGTTCTCGCCGAAGAAGGCGACGACGCCCTCCAGTACGGTGGCGGAGAGTACAGGGAGTCGCTGCGCTCGTTTCTTATCGAACAGGAGCGCGAGCGCGGCATCGATTTCGAGACGCACGACCTGCTGGTGACAAACGGCGCGACACACGCAATCGATACCGTCTGTCGCGCGTTTCTCGACCCGGGCGACACGATTATCGTCGAAGGGCCGACGTTCATGGGTGCGCTGGGCGTCTTCAGAAACTTCGGCGTCGACATTATCTCCGTGCCAGTCGACGACGACGGAATGGTCGTCGAGCAGTTGGCAACGACGCTGCGAGACAGGCGTGAGCGAGGCGACGAGATGCCAACGCTGGTCTATACGATACCAGACTTTCACAACCCGACCGGGACGACTCTCTCGCGAGAGCGACGCGGACACCTGCTCGAACTCGCCGAAGAGTTCGATTTCGCCATCCTCGAAGACGGGGCCTACAGCGACCTCTGGATAGACGAGGAGGCCCCACCGCCACTTGCCACGATGACTGATACCGACCACGTCATCCGGGTCGGCTCGTTCGCAAAGACGCTCGCGCCCGGCGTCCGGATGGGGTGGCTGACAGCGCCTACACGGATTCAAGAGGCTGCGGATACAGTCGCTGCCGGGGGAACGAACACGCTCACGGAGGCCTTCGTCGGCCACTACTGCGGGTCTGGTCGCCTCCAGGACAGCCTGCCAGAACTTCGCCGTGTCTACGGAGAGAAGCGGGACCACATGCTCGCTGAACTCGATGCGAACATGCCTGCTGACGTAGACTGGACCACGCCGGCTGGTGGCTTCTTTATCTGGGTCACGCTCCCCGACAGCGTCGATGCCGACGCGATGTTACAATCCGCCGCCGAAGCCGGTGTCACGTATCTGCCGGGCTCGCTGTTCTATCCCGGCCCTGCCGGCGATAACGAGCTTAGGCTCTCGTTTACTTACGTGAAAAAGCCCGAGATTACCGCGGGAATCGAAGCATTGGCAGCCAGTATCGAGCAGGCGAGATAAGGTGTCCGAGATTACAGCACTCTGTTCGTGATGTCTGCCGGTGTGTTGTCGGCGAGGGCGCGATAATTGTCTGCAATCAGGTCGGCCCACCGCTCGGTCGTCTCCGACGTCGTCCAGGCCATGTGCGGGGTGACGACAACGTTCGAGAGGTCCCACAGAAGTGAGTCGGCGGGAAGTGGCTCCTCCTCGAAGACGTCGAGGGCAGCGCCGTCGATGAGTCCGTACTGGAGTGCCCTGACGAGGTCGTCCTGGTCGACAATCTCGCCGCGAGCCACGTTGATGAGTACGCTATCGCGATTCATCAGACGGAACTCGTCGATGCCCAGGAGGTGTTCGGTCTGGTCGGTCAACGGACAGGCAACGACCACGTACTCCGCTCGTGTGAGCAGTTTGTGATACTCCTCGGCAGGAAACACCTCGTCGAGGGCGTCGGGTGTCGTCGACGTATCCCGCTTCGTTCCGATGGTCTCCATCCCGAACGCACTCGCTAACTCTGCAACCCGCGACCCGATAGCGCCGACGCCGATGATACCGACGGTTTTCGTCCCCAGCTCGCCGCCGCGAATCGACTCCCAGACGCCACGTCTGTGGTTTACCATGGCTTCCCGCAGGCCACGTTCGAACTGAAGCATGTAGCCGAGAACCTGCTCGGCAATCGGCTGTGCGTGGACGCCGGCCGCATTCGCCATCGACACCCCTGCCTCCTCGATATCGTCGCGTGGATACATATCGACGCCGGCCCAGAGCGACTGGACCAGTTTCAGCCGGCGAGCGTGGTCGAGCCACTCGGGTTCAAGTTGCCCGACGACGAGCATCTCGGTGGCTTCGATAGAGGCGCGCGTCTCGGCAGGCGTTACGGCGTTCTCGACGGCTCCGGAGGGGAGTCGCGTTTCGAGTTTGTTACACAGCGCACAGGACCATTCAGGCGAGACGGTGTGGGCAAGTAACAGCGACCGATTGCTCTCCATGGCGGTGGGATTCGACCGCCACCTAATTACGGCTGACGAACTCGGTCGGCCGACCAAGTTCTCCGCGGCAAGAACGAACTCCGGCGTTACCGCCGCAGCTGCTCGATAACGAGTGTGATTTGGTCTCGGAGCAGGTATATCCCAACGCCTGCCGCGATACGCCTGAGCTCCCAGAAAAAGAGGTTCCCGTTGGGGTTGCGCGAGCCGTCAGTCGCGACGGTATACACGCCCCAGACGATTACCACAATCGCGAGTACCGTGACGAGACGCGAAATGAGCTTCGCGGTTCGGCGGTTCTGGTAACACGACTGACAGAGGAGGCGTTCGTGGGAGTTGCCCGTAATCAATCCCGGCGAATCGCCGGTTCGGACCCAGGTCCCGAGCAGGAGAGCGACCCCGAGGATGACCGACGACTGAACGAGTCCCTTCCGCAGAAAGACCGAGTGGCCCCAGATTGCGTCGTACAGCGCGCCCACGATGTCGAAGTTGTACAGCGCAAACGGCACCGCGGCGAGTAACACGACGCCAGCGACGAGGCGCTGTATCCCGCCAGGATGGAACGACCGGAACGCTGGGTCGACAAACCGGTTCGTACAGTCCTCACATAGGAACGAGCCACATTCGCCACAGACGCCGACCGCGTTCGACCGGTCGTTCGTACAGGTGTTCGCTTTTGGTTTCATTTCGCCTCACCCCCCGGGAACGCCTCCTCGAACGTATTGATGAGTTCGGTGTTCAGATCCGAGGAGGCCGACCGCGCGTTGATTTCGACCTGCGTCCGGCCGCGTCGGTCCAGTGCGCCCTCGTCGGCACGGACGAGTTTGTCCGAGCTATCCTCTGACGCAGAGACGTGTTGTTCTTTCGACGAGGGAGTGTACTCGCCGGTGACGAGAATCGAGGCGTAAACCACGCCACGATTCCCGAACTCACGTTTGATATCTAGTTCGCCGCGGTCCTCTTTCCCTTTGACCTCCCAGACGCCTTCTCTGTCGGCCGCAGGTTCGGCTTCTGCCGGTGCACGCTGGTCGCGGACGTGTATCCCCTCGCGGCGGCAGATGTTTTCGAGTTCGGAGTAGATGTTTTCCGGGAGTCCAACGACATTGAACGTGGCTTCGGTCTTTTTCTGAACCTCGCCGCTCAGTGCGTCCGGGTCGATTTCGATGGAGCAGTCCACGTCGACCTCGTGGCTGGCATTGACCGAGCGCCAGATAGATTTCCCACTCTCGTCGAAGGCGCCGGAAATCACCTTGCCGCTGAGCGACGAGCCGACAATCTGTCCAGTTACCTCGGCTGAGATGTGGTTCAGGTCCAGCAGCTGACCGATAGGGCCGATAATAACGTACCGGGTTACGTCGCCGGGACTGCTGATTCGACTGTTCCACTCCACGCGTTTTTGTTCGGGGTTGTACGTCGAGCCCTGCTCGGGCACGAACTCGATGTCAGGGAAGGTCCGTGACATATCGACCCGGAACCTGTCGAGTCGAAGCTTCTGGTCGCTTCCCCCGACGTTCTCGCGGTGTTCGAGCGCGATCGACAGCGCTGCCAGCCCCTCGTATTTGGCCCGCTCGTTTTTCCGCTGCCGGTCGCGTTGCTCTCGCTCCCTGGTCTGGCGTGGGTCTGGCCCGCCGCCCTGTTGTTTGCGAAAGAGTTCGACAGCGTCGCGGTACAGCTTCGCCCGGACGATGAGAGGGAGCTGTTCACTCGGATATCCCTCGATGTCGTACGCTCGCTGGAGACGTTTGCCTTCGTCCTCTGCGAGTGCGTCTTTGAGTTCACGAGCTTCCCAATCACAGTCGAAAGACAGTGTGTCGTTTGCCGGAAGACCATCTTCGGCAGGATTCATGCTCGCGTCGTTCTGGTCTTCCTCGGAGCGCTCTGAGATACCTACGTGCACCCGCGTGCCTGGGTACCCCTGGAATGGGAGCCCCTTTCCAGCAAGCTTCCCAAGCTCTGAAAAGATGTTCGTTGGTTTGGACTGTCTGTTTCTGAGTGCCTCTTTCGTCGGCACGAGGTCGAGCTGGAGTTCTCCCTGAATATCGTGATTGCTCTTGTACTGCGCCTCTGTGATATTGAGGTCAAAGTCGAGCTCCTCGTGCAGCGTTATAGACTCAAGCGTGTCCGATATTTCGCCCCGATACGATTGCGTTTCAGAACCTCCGTTCGACCCTCTCCCTGACATTTTTCGCATCCGTGGATTCAATGGTATCCCTGTTAAAATTACCGGGCCAGCCAGTCTCAATCGCCAGACAACTAAGAGATCATATATTTTGTAAAGTGTACATACCAACAATATCTCTATTTTTGGAGCCATTTTCGCCGATTTGCTCGAAATCTATGTATCCGAGGAACAGAATCACACCGTGTCATTTTTCGTTCTATACCGTGGACCTCCTCGAATCGGCTCGGTCCGGTCAGACTGTTACTGCAGTTATCACAATGTAAAACCGATTAACATGCCAGTAAGACTCGATTTGAGGTACTCTGCGTGTGTTCTCACAGGTGATAACCCGGCAAGAGGTTTTTATACTGTGGGAGATAATGACAAAGTGGAGGCAAAGACGGCCTTTGGCCGCATCAACCATGAGCACGAACACCGCGGACGATACGGATGCACCGGTTGTCGAGAACGAAGAATCCCGGTACGCCGAGCTCAACATCGGCGACGAGGAGTACGTCATCTACGACCGAGAGAATCACCAAGCCTGGATTCAGTCGACAGTAGCATTCGCTCTCGACGACCGTCAATAACCGCGGGCATATTTCTTGGCGGTTCGATTTTGCGACTGCGAACGTACCAGCCGCGTCTTTTTTCAGCGGCGACCGGAAAGGATAGATACTGACCGAGATGGAGTACACGATAGTCGGCTACCCGTCAGACGGCCCCACGCTCGAACTCGACTACAGGGAGTTCGCATACGCCGGGAAGTTCGTGATGTCGTCGACCGGGAAAAGCGTCGCTACCGAGGGAGATGTCGTGGGTGCTGTCGCGTTCAACGCGGACCGTGACTCCCCGGGCACCGGCCACCTCAGATACGTGACTGTTCGCGAGGACCGCAAGGGAGAGGGAATCGGGTCACGGCTGTTGCGGTTTACCGCTGATGCGCTCGAAGGCGATACGTACGATACCGTCACGATTGCAGTGAACAATCCACTCGCCTACCGTGCCTGTTACAGTGCGGGATTCAGATACTGTGGCCGTGAAACCGGAATTGCAGAACTCGTGATGGAATACGACCCCACCGGGGCGAGAAAGTCCAGTCGATACAACGACGGACTGGCGGTGTTTCAGTCGCGTGACCTGCCGCCAGAGCAGCGTCGTGTACTCGAACGAACCACTGTCCCCGACGTTGTCGCGGTTCCTGACCAGTAATACGCCCCACTGCAAGAGAGGGACAGCGCCGAGGCGACAGCCACGCTGGCAAGGAGCGAATCTGCGTTCTGTTCATCCGAACGTGTCCTAAAGGCTGTCCGAGTTGTCCCGATATGCCGGTACAGCTCACTCGGTAGAACGGACTGTCCCGACGCCTTTGCTGTGACCCTCACGGAAAACGAACCGCTGGCCCTCCTCAACGAGATATGGCCGGAATTTGAATCTGATTCGGGCCGTCCCCGAGTCGCCGGGCAGGAGTTGGCCGCCAGACGGATTGATGACTGCCGCTTCGCTGACAGTCTCTAGGTGGACGACCGGCTCGTACCCCTGGTCGATGCGTGTCGGATGGTTCAACACCATCACTTCGGCTTCGAACTCACGGACTGGCTCGGGGTTGCTGTCCCGTGGCACTAGCACCATGCCGCGTTCGATATCGCGTTCGCTGATGTTCTTGAGGGCAATACCGACAATACGCCCGGCGGTGGCCCTGTCGACACGGTGGTAGTGCATCTCGATGCTCCTGACCTCGACCTCGCGGAACTCGCCGTTCGGTAACGGCCCGAGTAACAGCTCGTCACCCGCTTCGACCGCGCCGGATTTGATTGTTCCCGAGGCGACTGGTCCGACGCCGGTAACGTTGTACGTTCGGTCGACGTACATCCGAAACTGTTCGTCCTCGTGTGCAGTCCCTGTTTTCGGCAACTGTTCGAAGAGTTGGTCAAGCGTTCCCAGTCCCTCTTGTGTGACCGCACTGGTGGTCACAATCGGCACGACAGTCTCGTCGATTTCCTCGATAGCAGTCTGGGTCCCGTAACGGTCGACACGCAGTGGTGTCTTGTCAGCGTCCCGGAGGAGTCTCTCGACATCGCGCTCGACGGTCGCCAGCCGCTCGTCGTCTACGAGGTCGGCCTTCGTAATCGCGACGATAGTCGGCAGCTCTGTCGCGAGAAGGATGCCGAGGTGCTCTCGGGCCGTCTCGGTTGGTCCGTCGTCAGCCGCAACCGTCAGGAGACCGTAGTCGAGTTTCTGGCCGACCAGCCCGCGAATCGTCGTTCGAAGCCACGGCTCGTGGCCGACAGTGTCGACGAACGAGACCAGACGGTCGGCCTCCTCGACGATGCGAGCCCGGTCGCCTTTTCGATGAGGGTTATCCATCCGTATCGGCCCGTCGGCGTCGAACCCGTAGACACCATAGGAGAGGTCAGCAGACAGCCCTCGTTCGACCTCGTGAGGCTGGACGTCGAGGAAGCTTCGGGTGCCGCCTTCACCGTCGTCTGGTTCTCCTGTCACGAGAGAGCCAACGAGGGTCGATTTCCCGTGGTCGACGTGCCCTGCAGTGCCGACCACGATGTGCTCGTCGTTGTTCATCACTGGCCCCTCCCGAACCGTCGCGACGCCCACGAGTCGGTCGGGCTCTCCTGTCTCGTCTTCGCCCCACGTCTCGACGTTTTCGATGTGTGTACCGGCCTCATCAGCCAGGAGAGAGAGTACATCCATCGACTCGGAGAACTCCGCTATCGGAATGCCAGTTATCCCGCCGTTATCGGTGACACCGATGACGTACGTAGCCTCGCCGTCGCCCGACAGCACACGGTGGCGGAGCTGTGCCACCAGACTCTCGCGTCTCCCATCCTGGAGGTGGAGGTCTTTGCTGAGCCGCTCTTTGAACTCGACACTGCCACCCTCGCGCTCGCCTTTGTCGATAGCGCGCCTGAGAGCGGCCTTTTCGGGGCTCATGCGCGAGGGTTACGGGCCACCCAACAAAAACTTTCCCCGGGTCAGCGTGTGATGGCGAGCAGACGGCACGAAGGGTCCACAGGGTGGTGTGCCGTACTCCCGCTGGCCACCCCGTGGCGGCTGTCAGGTCATACAGCGCGTGGTCCCGGCATCGTATATAAACAGTCGTTACCGGTATCGCTCGGAGAGCCACTCGACAGCGTCGAGGAAGCCGTCGCCGTACGCCCCTGGGGCGCTGTAGTCGGCCTGTGATTTGACCGCGTCCGGGGCGTTGTCAACAGTGACTGCGATGCCGGCAACCTCGAATCCGGGCACGTCGTTCGGAGAGTCACCGACGAACGCGAAGTCACGGGTCTCGCGGCCGAGTTCGGCCGCCATCCGGCTGAGACCGACCCCTTTGTCGACCGACGCCGAGTGGACGTGATATGCGTAGCCGGTGTCGACGACGGTTAACCCGTACTCGTCCGCGAGATCCGCGAGCGGGTCGAGCGGTGACTCACGACTCACCGCGAGTTCGGTCGCCCGCCAGCGGTTCACCAGGTCGGCACTCCCCCAGCCGAGGCTGTGTCCACGCTCTCTGTAGGCCGCCGCAAGCGACTCGATAGCCTCGGTGTCGGCGAGGAAAATGGCATCCCGCTCGCGTCCTGGGACGACGACACCGCCGTTTTCAGCGATAACACGCGTTTCGAGTCCGAGAAACTCACAGAGTGCAACCGGATACGGCATCGCCTTCCCGGTCGCGATGACGATAGTCGACGGCCACGACTGGAGGACCGGAAAGACACGCGGGTCGACAGCGCGGGTGTCGTCGGTCAGCGTTCCATCGATGTCGACAGTCAGCGGCGGAAGCGACTCGGGCAGCGACCTGGCGAGCTGGAGACTCTCCTCGAAGTCCATACGTCGGCTCAGGGTGCGTGTCTTTTTTTGCTTCCGTTCGGGGCGACAGTAGACTTATTTCAGTCCCAACCCAGGTGCTGTGCATGAGCCAGTCCACGACGCCGACTGCAGAGGAGGCCCTCCACACCACGCTCGAGATGTCGTTCGAGGACGCCGTGCCGTTCGTTCAACTCGAACACGAACTGGCTGATTTCGAGACGGTCAAAGTCACGCGCCTCGACCAGATGATTGCGGGGATGCTCGGCGAGGACGTGTCACGGACCGCGCTGTTGGTCGTCTGTCACCCGACTATCGCGCGTGACGCCCTCCAAATCGACCAGGAGCTTGCCGGTATGTTGCCCTGTACGACTGTCGTCTATGAGAAAGCGGGTGACGACCTGGTGCACGTCCATCACTTTTCGGCCACGAAAGCAATCCGTGACTTGGGCTGTTGCCCGAAGGAACGAACCGAAGATGTTCAGGAACTCATCGAGTTTACCGGCGAGCGGATGACCGAGGTCTGGGAGAACATCGAGACACACAGTTAACCTGGTCCGATGGGCTTAATCGCCTGAACTGCCTATCTGGTAGTCATGACTGACGGGGACGCAGTCACGGGTCCAGCCGCGTTTACTGCGCTTGGCTCACGACTCCGAGACGCTCTCTCGATGCGTGGCTTCGAGTCACCGACCAAGCCACAGCGCCAAGCTATCGGCCCTATCGCTGCCGGTGAGGACGTTGTCGTCGTCGCACCGACCGGCAGCGGCAAGACAGAAACCGCGACGCTCCCCGTTTTCGACGCGCTTGCAGGTGAGGAAATCTTCGGCATCAGTGCGCTGTACGTGACGCCGCTCCGGGCGCTCAACCGCGACATGCGCGAGCGTCTGGACTGGTGGGGCGACACTCTCGGTATCGATGTCGACGTGCGCCACGGCGATACGACCGACTACCAGCGACAGAAACAGGCAAACAACCCGCCAGATTTGCTCGTAACGACTCCCGAGACGCTCCAGGCGATGCTGACCGGCTCGAAACTCCGTCGAGCACTGGAAGACGTAGACCACGTCGTCATCGACGAGATTCACGAGCTTGCGGTCTCAAAGCGCGGGGCACAGCTCGCGATTGGGCTCGAACGGCTCCGAGAGCTCGCCGGCCCGTTCCAGCGGGTCGGCCTCTCGGCGACTGTCCACGACCCGGACGAAATCGGACGGCTTCTGACCGGCGACAGAGACTGGCGAGTCATCGAAGTCGATGTCGGAAGCGCACTCGAGGTGAACGTCGAAGCACCGACTGTGACGGAGGACGACGAGAAACTCGCACAGGAGCTGGTCACGGAGCCTGAGGCGGCGAGTCACGTACGCCGCATCGACGAACTCGTGGCCGAGAACGAGGCGACACTTGCATTCGTTAACACCAGACAGACGGCCGAGGCACTCGGGTCTCGACTCAAGGAACTGGGAACGAGCATCGGTATTCATCACGGCTCGCTCGCCAAAGAGACCAGAATCGAGGTAGAAAAGCAGTTCAAGCGGGGCGAACTCGACGGGCTCCTCTGTACCTCGTCGATGGAACTGGGCATCGACGTCGGGCAGGTCGACCACGTCATCCAGTACAACAGCCCCCGGCAGGTGGCCCGCCTCCTCCAGCGAATCGGGCGGGCGGGACACCGCGAGGGTGACGTTTCGTCGGGCACGATTCTCACGAGCCACCCAGATGACGTGCTGGAGTCACTTGTCGTGGCCAGGCGGGCCAGAGCCGGCGCGGTCGAGCCGGCACCGATTCACCACGGCAGCCTCGACACCGTGGCGAACCAGATTGCGGGGCTGGTGATGGACTTCGGCGAGATAGCGGCACCACGGGCCTACGACGTGGTCACCCGGGCTTACCCCTTCGACGAGTTAGACGAGAGTCAGTTCAAATCCGTCGTGCGCGAACTGGCGAGTAACAATGTCGTGTGGCTCGAAGAGGAAGAAGACCGCATCGAGAAGCGTCGCGGCACCTGGCAGTACTTCTATCGGAACCTCTCGATGATTCCCGACGAGGCGACATACGACGTGGAAGACGTGGCGAGTGGCTCTCAGGTCGGCACTCTCGACGAGCGCTTCGTCGTCAACTTCGCCTCGCCCGGGGAAGTGTTCATCCAGCGCGGCGAGATGTGGCGCATCACCGAGGTCGACGAGGAAGACGAGGTCGTGACGGTCTCACCGATAGAAGACCCCGCAGGCGAGGTCCCCTCCTGGACTGGCCAAGAGATTCCGGTTCCACAGGTCGTCGCGCAAGACGTCGGCGAACTCCGCAGTGTGGCCGGGAGCCAACTTGCGGCCGGTGGTGACACAGGGTCGGTAGCCAGCGACCTTACTCGGCGGTACGAGGTCGACAGCGAGACTATCGCCAGCGGGCTAGAGCGGCTCGCAGAACACGTCGGCGACGGCCAGCCACTCGTGACCGACAACCAGATACTCGTCGAGTCCGGAGACGGGACGGTCGTGGTAAACGCCTGCTTCGGTCACCAGACCAACGAGGCGCTTGGCAGACTCGTCTCGGCACTGCTCGGCCAGCAGACCGGGTCGAGCGTCGGTCTCGAAACAGACCCGTACCGCATCGAGTTGACAGTCCCCTCCGGTGTTCGTGCGAGCGCAGTGGTCGACGTTCTGTCTGAGACCGACCCCGACCACGTTCGGAGTATCATCGAGCTGAGCCTGAAAAACGCCGATACGCTGAAGTTCAAGCTCGCACAGGTGGCGACGAGTTTCGGCGCGCTCAAGCGATGGCGTGGTAACGGCAGTGCCAGATTCGGCAAGGGCAGACTCCTCGATGCGCTCGAAGGGACACCCGTCTACGAGGAGGCAATCCGCGAGATATTCCACGAGGAACTGGCCGTCGACGACGCCACAACGGTGTTGGAGCGGATACAGTCGGGCGACATCAGCGTCGAGACGGTGAGCGGTCACACGCCGCTGGGCACCGGTGGCCGCGGGTCGGGGACTGAGCTACTCACGCCCGAAAACGCCGACGCGAGCGTCATCGAGACGGTCAAAGAGCGCCTCCAGAACGACCGCGTCATCCTGTTCTGTCTACATTGCACCGATTGGAAGCGCAAGAGACAGGTGAAACGAGTCTCCGACCAACCGACCTGTCCGGAGTGTGGGTCGACGCGCATCGCGGCCCTGAACCCCTGGGCCGAAGAGACCGTCAGCGCGGTCAAAGCGACGGACAAGACCGACGACCAACAGAAAGAAACCGAGCGCGCCTATCAGGCGGCGAGTCTCGTCCAGAGCCACGGCAAGCAGGCAGTCATCGCGCTCGCGGCGCGCGGAGTCGGCCCGCACAACGCCGCCAGAATCATCAACAAGCTCAGAGAGGACGAGGACGACTTCTATCGCGATATCCTCTCGCGCGAGCGTGAGTACGCCAGGACGCGGTCGTTCTGGGACTGAGAAACAGCTAAGGCCGTGGCCCGACACCGCACAGTCGATGCGACTGGAGGATTACTGGGGAATCGGTCCCAAGACGCGGGACCGCTTGGCTGAGAGCATCGGCGAAGCGGCTGCAATCGAAGCCATCGAGAACGGCGACGTGCGGACGCTGACCGATGCGGGACTGTCCGGGGGCCGAGCGACCCGGATACTCCGCCACGCCGGCGGTGGGGCCGCACTCGACGTACTCGCCACACGGGACGGGCGCAACGTCTACAAGGAACTACTCGATACGATAAGCAGCTACGCGGTGACCGACCGAGCGGCAGACACCATCCGCATCATGACGCCACTCGAATCCACCGCCGAGATAGAGGAGCGCCTCGACACAGTGTTCGAGGCAGTCGAAAGCTGGCAATCACTCCCTGAGCACGAGCGCGAGGCCGTCATCGAGGTGTTCGACAGCTACGACGAACGCGGCGGCAGGCGCGCGACAGTAGAGACGGCACTGGAGCTTCGTGCACTCGGCGTCGAAAACGGCATCTTCGAGCCTGTCGCGGCCCTCGACACCGACACCCTCGAAGAGGCGTCCCGCGCACTGGCAGGGCTAGAATCGAACGGGACTGGTGTCGGCGAGGGTGCCGACGACCGGCTCGACGACCTCCGGAGACAGCTCGGTGCCGTCGAGGACCTCGCCGCGACGCCCGATTCAGTCCTTGAATCGGTCCAGTCAGGGGCACGCGAGGCGGCACAGCTTCGCGAGGAACTCACCCGCTATCTGGCAGGCGAGACTGGTCTCGACCTCGCGAGAGTCCGGGACGCAGTCCCTGGGGAAGCGACAGATGCCCGAGGGTTCGTCGGCGAAACACTGCGGGCACTCGCCGACGAGCTACGCGAGGCCGTCGACGAGCGCGAGCAGGCAGTCGCTGCGGCGTTCGAGGAGACGCTGGCCGAAGCAGACGACGGTATCGAGGCGGCTGTCTCCGCCGTCGAAGACATCGCTTTCGCCGTCTCGCTGGCGCGGTTCACGGTCGCATTCGACCTGACGCGCCCGGCGTTCGCGAGCGACAGGGTGTCAGCGGTGGTAAACGCCCGGAATCTGTTTCTCGACGCCGCCGGCGAAAGCGTCCAGCCGATTACCTACGCCGTCGGCGAACACGGCCTCGACGTGGCCGCGAGCAGGAACCCGCCGACGGCCCACCGGGTCGCCGTGTTGACCGGCGCAAACAGCGGCGGAAAGACGACGCTTTTAGAGACGCTCTGTCAGGTGCAACTGCTGGCCCAGATGGGATTGCCGGTGCCGGCCGACCAGGCAGAGGTGACTCTCGTCGAGCGTATCGTCTTCCACCGGCGACACGCGAGTTTCAACGCCGGCGTGCTGGAGTCGACACTGCGCTCGGTGGTACCGCCGCTGACCGAATCCGGGCGGACGCTCATGCTTGTCGACGAGTTCGAGGCGATTACCGAACCGGGCAGCGCGGCGGACCTGTTACACGGACTGGTCCGGTTGACTGTCGACCACGACGCGATGGGTGTGTTTGTGACACATCTGGCTGACGATTTAGAGCCCCTTCCCAACGAGGCACGGACCGACGGCATATTTGCCGAGGGACTGACGCCGTCGCTGGAGCTGGAAGTGGATTACCAGCCACGGTTCGAGTCAGTCGGTCGGTCGACTCCGGAGTTCATCGTCTCACGACTGGTCGCCAACGCCGGCGAACCCGCCGAGCGTGCCGGCTACGAGACGTTGGCACAAGCGGTCGGCGAACAGGCTGTCCAACGAACACTCGCCGACGCCCGATGGACGGAGTGACGGCGGAGAATCAGTCTGCGCCGGCGACTGCTGACTGCCCGTGTTCCTCGACACCGGAGCGAGTAATCGAGAGTTCGATGTCGTTCTCGATGGAGACGTGGACATCCTCAACAGACCGGGCGTACTCGCTGGTGTGTTTCCCGTTGCGAGAGATGCGGAGCTGCTCGTCGAGCAGTCCCGTCTCGGTCAGCAGTTCGAGCTTGCGGTAGGCCGTCGACAGCGGCAGGTCGCAGGCTTCGGACAGCTCGTTGGCCGTGAGCGATTCGTCGGCCGTTGCTTCCAAGATGGCCCGACAATCTTCGTCTTCGAGCGCGCCGAGCATCGCCTCTACTTTGCTCGTCTCGCTGACTGTCGTTGACTCGACACCACCGGCGGGGTTCGGCCGGGAACGCGGCGAGTGACTCATATCTAAAGGTCTATTCCCGTTCCAAACCAGTGTACACCACAGATATCGTGGGTAGTTTATATACCCCACCCGCGATATGCGGGGACAGGCCGGAAGGGGTACTGTTTACTTCGTCACCGAACTATCGTCACGCATGAGCGAACTGAGCACACTGGCGTCTAGGTTCAAGCGGCGACGAGGAGGGATGGCTCCGTGAACAGTGCAGCAAAAATCGTCTGCACGCTCGGTCCAGCGTCCGAAAGTGCAGAGAGTATCAAAGCGCTTGCGGGTGCGGGTATGTCCGTGGCACGCCTCAACGCGAGTCACGGGACACCCGAGAGTCGGCGGGAGCTGATAGACCGCATCCGGCGTGTCGAAAAAGAGGGGGAGTACCCGATTTCGGTCATCCTCGATTTGCCGGGACCAGAGGTGCGGACTGCGCCAATCGAGGAGTCGGTTTTCCTGGCCGACGGGTCGACTATCGAACTGTTCGAGGGTGAGACAGCGAGCCCCGAGCGCGTCGGACTCTCCGCGAATCTCGACGCGGTCGCGCCCGGCGACTCGATACTCGTCGACGACGGTCGTATCGAACTCGAAGCGACCGGCGTCGACGACGGTGTCGTGACGGCAACCGTCGCCTCCGGCGGCGAGTTGACGAGTCGGTCTGGCGTTAACGTCCCTGGCGTTGACCTCGGATTGCCGACTATCACCGAGCGTGACAGCCGGGAACTCGACGTTGCGGCCGAGAAAGAGGTCGACTTCGTCGCAGCGAGTTTCGTCAAGCACGCGGGCGACATCTACGAAATCGGCAGAGCCCTCGAAGAACGCGGGGCGGATTTGCCGATTATCGCGAAAGTAGAGCGAGCCGACGCCGTCGAGAACATCGAGGGAATCATCGAGGCCGCCGACGGGGTGATGGTCGCTAGGGGAGACCTCGGCGTCGAATGCCCGCTAGAGGACGTCCCGATGATTCAAAAGCGCATCATCCGGTCGTGTAACAGGGCTGGGACGCCCGTCATCACCGCGACCGAGATGCTCGACTCGATGATATCCGAGCGCCGGCCGACACGCGCCGAAACCTCGGACGTAGCGAACGCGGTGCTGGACGGGACCGACGCCGTGATGCTGTCCGGCGAGACGGCAATCGGCGACCACCCGGCACGGGTCGTCGAGACGATGGGTCGCATCATCGAGGATGTCGAGACGAGCGAGGAGTACGCGGAACTCCGCGAGAGCCGGGTGCCGCCGGCCGACGAGACGCGGACGGACGCACTGGCGCGGTCGGCGCGGTTCCTCGCCCGTGACATCGGGGCCAGCGCCGTCGTCGCGGCGAGTGAATCCGGCTATACCGCGGAGAAGGCCGCGAAGTACCGGCCGAACATCCCTATTATCGCAGCGACCCCCGATGACGAGGTCCGAGGCCGGCTGGCACTTCGGTGGGGTATCATTCCGAGACAGGTGTCGTACGACGGCGAAAGCGCCGATTCGGTCATCCAGAGCGCGGTTCAGGCCGCAATCGACACGGGCGCGGTCGACGGTGGCGACACCGTCGTCGTGTTGTCGGGAATGATGACCGAGTACGACGACCTCGATACCGCGAACATGCTCAAGGTACACGTCGCCGCCGAGGCAGTCGTCTCCGGCCGGTCGGTTGTCTCGGGCTCGGTCACCGGGCCGCTCTATCGGCTGGCAGACGGCGACCTGACCGAAGTTCCCGACGGCACAATCGTGGCACTGCCCGCGGGATTCGACGACGAGTTCGAGGGCGACATCTCGAAGCTCGGCGGTATCATCGACGCCCATCAGGGGTCGACGAGCTACGCCGCTATCGTCGCCCGTGAAGTCGGTCTCCCGATGATTAGCTACGCCACAGTGCCGACGCGAATCGAAGACGGCGAGGAAATCAGCCTAGACGCCGAGCGGGGCGTCGTCTACGCCGACCCGGTCGAGACAGAGTGAGTCGGCCGCCAGCAGCTTTTTGAGAGGGGGCGTCCAGAGCCTGTGTATGGGGGATTTCGACGGACTCGACCTGCAGGCAGTCGAAGACCAACTCGACGACGAGACTGACGACGACAGCGACGGGGCAAACTGTGTCGTTCTGGGCGTCCTCGATGGGTCGACCGCGCCAGAGGAGTGGGTGTCAGTCGTCGCCGAAGGGAATATTCTTGTCCTCAACGTCGAGGGCGACCTGAACCAACTCGCCTCGGGGTTCGCCCGAGATGTCAAAGACGGCGGCGGCAGCCTCACGCATTTCCGTGGCTTCCTAGTCGTGACGCCAGCAGGCGTCGATATCGACACGGACCGTCTCAGCCAGTGACTTGCATCGCCGGTGACCCTGTTACTCGGAGGCCGGGAACAGCGTGAGGTAGTGCCCGTCGAGGTCACGAAGCCGGAGTCCCCCGTCTCGCTCATCGATGGTCAACACGTCGTCACGAACCTCGTCGACGACGGCGGCCGGACTCTCGACAGTGACGCCCATGTCGACGTGGAGACCGCCTCGTGCGTCGGCGATACCTAGCTGTGGCTCCCAGAGTTCGAGCGCGAAGGAGTCGGCGTTCAGGCGGACACGCCGGCGGTCCTCGCCGCGGTCGACCACCTCGAACCCCAGACGCTCGTAGAGGGAGACGGCTCGTTCTAGGTGCTCGACCTCGAGAACGACCTCGAAGAGACCGGCGATACCCGTTCCGTCGGCGGCAGACTGCCCGAGTTCGAGACAGTTCCCGTCCGGGTCGTAGAAATACAGCGACTTCGAGTCGCCGAAGCTGTGTTCGACGAGGTCGAATCGCTCGTCGAGGTCGTCGTACCAAGAGTCGTACTCGTCGGCGGGAATCGAGAAGGCGTAATGTGTGTGAACGCCACCGCGAGGCACCGGTCCAGGCGACCGGAGAATCAGGTCGGTCTCGCCGGCTCCGAACGTGACCTCACTCTCGGACCGAGAGCGAACGTCGAGGTCGAGAAACGCCTCGTAGAAGGCTTCTGCGCGGTCGAGATACTTCGTTTCGAGTGCGAGCCATCGGAGTGTGTCGACCATATCGGCGGTTGGTCGTCCCGCGATATAAACGGTCCGTGATACTACAGGGTGAAAACGAGGCGTTCGTTGCTTCCGAGTGAATGGACGACCTCGACGACCTCGACGTTGGCCGGGAGTGACTCGACCAGCGTGACGATGCGGGCCTTCCGCCCCGGCTGTACCTCGACCTGTCTCGTGTGACAGCCGGGACCGAGAGAGGATGGGTCCAGGGATGCGCGTGTCGGCCCGTAGGTGTACTCGTCGTCACCGATGAACTGCGTCCGGCTCGACTGCCAGCGCAGCGGGCTGTCGCTCGTGTTTTCGACGTCGAACAGCGCGACGGGCTGCTGTCCGCCGCTGTCGACCTGATGGTCGTAGACGAACTCCTCGATATCGACTCTGGGGACACCGACGAGCGTCGCCCGGGCGGAATCGGAAGCGACAGTCACCGTCTCCCGACTGGAGAGCGAGCCGGAAACGGCGTCGGCAATCGACCCCGCTTCGGCTGACTGGACCGCGTTCGAATCGCGTGACGCCAGCTCTCGCCGGTGGTTCGTCCGTGCGGAATCGGAACGCGGCCGGTCGCCATCGTATCGCTCGATGTCTCCGGCCCGACGCTTGTCGTCACTCATTCACCGAACGTTACACACGAGGGATATGAATAGCCTTCGGTGAACACGACCCTGCCCGCCAAAGTTAGGTTCGAGCTTTTTTAACCGGGGAGACGAAAGGGAAGCCATGAAATCATCTGGACCGGCGACAGATTGGCAGGAGATAGACAGATTCGACGGCGGCGTCGGCTGGATAGCGTACCCCGACGAGACGATGCAACGGGCCAGCCACGCCCTAGCGGTCGACGGCGAGGTGTGGCTGGTCGACCCTGTTGACGCCGAGGGCATCGACGACTGCATCGAGGAGTACGGTGAGGTCGCGGGCGTCGTGACCCTTCTCGACCGGCACAAACGCGACGCGGCCGCGTTCGCCACCCGCCACGACGTTTCGGTGTGGGTTCCTGCGTTCATGGACGGCGTGGTCGACGAACTCGACGCACCGACCGAGCGGTTCCGTCACGAACTGGCAGACACGGGCTACGTGTTACACGCCCTCGTCGACAACCGCATGTGGCAAGAAGCCGTTCTGTACAACGAGGAAAACGGTGTTCTGGTGGTACCGGAAGCAGTCGGTACAACCTCTTATTTCCGGGCCGCCGACGAGTCGCTGGGCGTCCACCCGATGCTCCGACTGACGCCACCCCGAGAGCTCGACCGCTTCGACCCCGAGCGACTCCTCATCGGCCACGGCCCGGGTGTCCACGACGACACGGCGGAGACACTCGCTGACGCCCTCGCAGGGTCGCGGCGGCGGACCCCACAGCTGGTGGTACAGACCGTCAAAGACACGCTCCTTGGCTGAGTCAGGCTCGCTGTGGCGTGTCGTATAAGTTACTCCCGGCCGAATTCAGTGACGTGATACACATAACGCGCGGGCTCGTCGAGACGCTACTCCGGCAGGCCGAGGAAGCCGAGCCCGACTCGCGGACGGTTCCCCTTGCGGTGACCCGAGCCAAGAACCTCCCTGCTGCCGGGTTATCACCAGATACCCCTGTCTTCACGCACTTCTATCTGTCCAGCAAGGGCGACGCGATAAACGCCATCTTCGGCGTCGATATGAAGACGCCAGCGGCACAGACGCCCGGAATCTTCGTCTCACATCCCCTCGGTGAACTGAAAGTCACGAAAGAGGACGATATGCGGGAAGTCATCTTCCTCGCCGTCCCCCCCTGGTCGACGGATTCGTTCAAGGCCTTCGACCGCTCCGGGAACGTCAGAGAGCTTGAGATACTCGATATCGAGCCGCCAGAGGAGACGCAGTTCGCCGAACAGTAACGCTACTTGCCGACGACGAGCTGTTCGTCGTACTCGACGAGATTCTCGTAGCCATCCTCGGTGACAACGACGAAGTCTTCGATACGGACGCCCCCGACCTCGGGGTCGTACAGACCCGGCTCGATGGTGATGACGTGGCCGGGTTCGAGCGTGTCGCCGCTCGGGGCGACACTTGGCTGTTCGTGAACGTCCAGTCCGAGGCCGTGACCCGTGCTGTGGATGAACCCGGTCTCGGTTGTCGGATTGCTCCGTAGCGTCGGTTCGCCAGCCTCTTCGTAAACCTCACAGACTGCCGCGTGTACCTCTTGTCCCGTCGCTCCGGGTTCGACGGCTGCCAGGGCGGCCGCTTTTGCCTCCTGTGTCAGGTCGTACCACTCGCGGATTGTGTCACCCGGCTCCCCGTGACAGAACGTCCGCGTCATATCGGCGTGATACTTCGACTGTTTGTTCTGTGGGAAGATGTCGACGATGATGCTCTCGCCGGCACGCAACGGACCGCTCCCGCGGTCGTGAGGGTCGGCGGCGTCACTCCCGCAGGCCACGATTGTCTCGTCGAGCCCACACCCGTGTTCCAGGAGCGTCATCTCGATTTCTTCCGTGACGCGCTCGCTGGTCAGTAGCTCGCCGTCCTGGCGGAGCCGGCCTTCGTCGTCGACGTTTGCGGTCCCGATGAGTTCCTCGGCACGGGCCATCGCCGCTTCGTTAGCCCGCTGTGCCTCGCGGATGTGTTCGACTTCCTCGTCGGCCTTTTTCGCCCGTATCTCCGTGATGACGCTGCTGTTGTCGGCAGTTACGTCGACACCCTGCTCGCGGAGCTGGTCGGCCGTCTGGAGCGGGAACTTCGGCGGCGTCGCGACCGACTCGACCCCGTGTTCGGAGAGGAACGCCTCGAGAACGCGGGCGCGGGCCTCGTCGGGGTCGTGTTCGGCGAGTAGTGACTCGAAGTCATAATCCGAACCGCGCTCGACGGTCGCCGCGCGGGCTTGTTTTTTCGCGCGGCCGTATTCGAGGCTTCGGAACAAAAAGAGGTGGACCTCACCGTTGTACAGCGTGATATACGGGTCCGGCGCGTCGAATCCCGAGAGATAGTACTGGTCGGACTCCTCGGAGTCAGCGTGAACGAGGTAGCCGTCCGTGTCCGTCTCTGACAGGTACGCATCCAGGGCCGTGAAGTCGGGTTCCATGGCTCTATCATCGACCGGCCCACACTTATGAATTAAGACGCCGGCACCGACGTGTTTCTCGGACAATACGAACACCCAGAAAACACTTACCAGGCGACGGCTGTATCGACGTGACGATGGTCGAACAGCTCTACTCGGAGTTTCCCGACCTGTACGACGCGATTCAGTCCGACTGGGACTACGACCGCGACGTGTCGTTTGTCACCGATAGGCTGGCGGCCGGCGACCGTGCCGGGACTAAGCTACTGGAGGTCGGCTGTGGTACCGGAGAGCACACCCGCAGATTCGTCGATGCGGGGTTCGACGTGACGGCCGTCGAACCGAACGAGGGGATGCGCTCGCGTGCCCGCACGAAGACCGACGCCGCGTTTCACAGCGACGGCCTGCCCGACTTCGATATCGACGGCAGATACGACGTTATCGTCGCAATCCGGGGCGTTATCAATCACCTGGCGCCGTCCGAACTGGAGGGTGCAGTCGAGACGCTTGTGGCACATCTCACCTCGGGTGGCGTGCTCGTGTTCGACAACTCGCCGCTCCCGCCTGAGGGAAACGAGGTTGCACTCGATGTGGGCGCCAGTGAGCGCGGGCAGTACGCGCGGATTGTCCAGATGGACCCGACGGGGGACGGGCGACTGAGTTGGAACTCGGTCGTGTTTACGCCCGGTGGGGATTTCTTCATCGACAGCTGCGAGATGACGCCGTTCGAGGACGTGACCATCGCGGCGGCACTCTCACAACACGGTCTTGCAGTCGAGCCGATAGATGGCTACGGACCGGACGACCACCGGACCGTGTTCGTGGCCCGGAAGTAGGCGGCCGTATCAGTGGAAGGTCCGGCCGACTTCGGTCTCGCTGGTGGCGGGTTCGGTGGTGTCGAATTCGTCTTCGATTTCGCTGTAGCGCTCGCGAGTCTCCTCGGTGACACTCGGGCCGACCTCGTCGAGTGCCGTGTTGAAGTGCTCGCTCGTCACGAGAACGTTGCCGACGCTGTCACCGACATCCTCGGGTGAGACGCTGTTGATGAACTCGCGCGATGCAGCCATCGAGGCCTCACGACAGACTGCCTCGATATCGGCACCGACGTAGCCCTCGGTCCGCGCGGCGATGTCGTCCAGATCGACATCTTCTGCGAGCGGTTTCTCGCGGGTGTGGACCTCGAATATCTTGCGGCGGGCCTCCTGGTCAGGCACCGGGACGTGGACGTGCCGGTCAAGCCGACCGGGCCGGAGCAGCGCCGTATCGATGAGGTCCGGGCGGTTGGTCGTAGCGATGACGACGACGTCTTCGAGGTCTTCCAGCCCGTCGAGTTCGGTCAGCAACTGGGAGACGACGCGCTCGCCGACGCCGGAGTCGCCCACGTTCTGGCCCCGTTCGGTCGCAATCGAGTCGATTTCGTCGAAGAAGACGACAGTCGGCGCATTCGAGCGAGCCTTCTCGAAGACTTCGCGGACGCCTTTCTCGCTTTCTCCGACGTACTTGTTCAGCAGTTCGGGACCTTTGATTGAGATGAAGTTACTCTGTGCTTCGTTGGCGATAGCTTTGGCGAGTAGCGTCTTCCCGGTACCGGGCGGGCCATAGAGCAGGACGCCCTTTGCGGCCTCCATATCCATCTGCTCGAAGACTTCGGGGTACTCCAGGGGCCACTGGATGGTCTCCCGGAGGCGCTCTTTCGTGTCGGCGAGGCCGCCGACCTGATCCCAGGTCACGTCCGGAACTTCGACAAACACCTCGCGCAGCGCGGAGGGTTCGATTCCTTTCATCGCCTGTTTGAAGTCTGTCTCCGTGACCCGAAGCTGTTCGAGCGTCTCGGCGTCGATTTCGTCCTCTTCGAGGTCGAGTTCCGGACGCACCCGACGGAGCGCGTTCATCGCCGCTTCCTTTGCGAGTTGTTCGATGTCAGCGCCGACGAAACCGTGGGTGTTGTCGGCGTACATGTCGAGGTCGATGTCGTCGGTCAGGGGCATCCCCCGGGTGTGGACCTGGAGAATTTCCTTGCGGCCGTCTTTGTCCGGGACGCCGACCTCGATTTCACGGTCGAAGCGGCCGCCACGACGCAGTGCAGGGTCGAGTGCGTCGACGCGGTTTGTCGCGCCGATGACGATAACCTGGCCGCGGTCTTCGAGTCCGTCCATCAGCGAGAGGAGCTGGGCGACGACACGCCGCTCCACGTCGCCGGAGGTCTCGCCGCGCTTGGGAGCAATAGAGTCGAGTTCGTCGATGAAGATGACCGCGGGGTCGTTCTCGGCGGCTTCCTCGAAGACCTCGCGGAGCTTCTCCTCGCTTTCACCGTAGTATTTCGACATAATCTCCGGACCGGAGATGTCGGTGAAGTAGGCGTCAATCTCGTTGGCGACGGCCTGTGCCATCAGCGTCTTCCCCGTGCCCGGCGGGCCGTGTAAGAGGACACCCTTCGGCGGTTCGATGCCGAGTTGCTGGAACAGTTCGGGGTGGCGCATCGGCAACTCGACCATCTCGCGGACCTGTTCGAGTTCGTCGTCGAGGCCGCCGATATCCTCGTAGGTGACGTTCGGGGCCGTCTGGGCCTCCTCTGTCTCCTCGCCAGCGATCTGTTCGGCGGGCTGCTCGCTGAGTGAGATGTCTGTCGAGTCCGTCACGACGACAGTTCCCTCTGGGTCGCTGTCGGCGATGCGGAGCGGAATCTTCTGGCCCGACATCGACGACAGTGGCCCGAGACCGAACGAAATCTGAACTGTCTGCCCCTTGGTGACCGCTTGCCCACTTAGGTTCTGCTGAATCATCGGGGCGACGTTGCCGCGAACCCGGAGGTTCTGGGGGAGCGCGACTGTCAGGCTCTTTGCGGGCTGAACGTCGGCTTTCTCGACAGTGACGCCGTCGTCGATGCCCGTGCCAGTCTCCTGGCGGAGCTGGCCGTCGATGCGGACGACACCGCGGCCGCTATCTTCGGGATAGCCGGGCCAGACGCGCGCAACCGCGCGGCCACCCTCACCCTCGATGAGGATGTAGTCCCCGTTTTCGAGGTCCATCTCCTCCATCGCCTGTCTATCTACCGCCGCTAGGCCGCGACCGGCGTCTTTCTGTTTCAGTGGCTTGACTGTGAGTCTCATTTGTTCACCTCGATAGTGAGAACGTCATTGTTCAAAAACACTCGTGCGTCAGCGGGTAGCTCGACATCGTGCTGCTCCTCGCCCGCCACGACGATAGCCGTATCACCGACGACATCGACGCTCACACCGTCGCGGGAACCGAAGTCAGACACGTACTCGGTCCGGTCCTCGTAATCGACCCGACGAGTCTCGAGACCCTGCTCTCTCAGCGTTTGTTTCAGTCTCATCCTAACTACAAGTAAGCTGCAATTGTATATAAACCTTTCTCTAAACTGCGGGGTACGTCCCCCATGTATCGAGAAGAACACTGATTGCGGTTCACACTGGTAGGAAGGGAACAGACGCCACTGTATGCACTGGCTCAGTTACCGAGACAGAGAAAAGAGAACTCAGTAGTGGGCAGCCAGTCAGGCGTTGAAGACCTGCCAGAGAAACTCGTCGTCGGCAGTCAGCGCGTCGAATCGGCCGGCAAACAGGAACCCGGCGAAGACGAACGCAACCGCGCTGAGCAGGCTGAGAACGACCACAGTGGGAAGGTGTTGGACCGATGTGAGGACCGCGCTCGTGGCGGTGATGCCCAGGAATCCGGTCGCGATTGCCATCGTGAACAGGAGGCTCCTGCGGCGTTCGGTCGTGTTTGCCTCGAACAGTTGTGCCCGGTTTCGGAGTGTAGCCAGCGTCGATTGCGTTGAACTCATAAATCTGTCCACTGTATCTTGATGGTCTCTATACACTTGAGCCTTCGTCAGACAATCGTCACATTTTGCCCTGAACCATGAGAACACAGAACGTTTACAAACGACAGGACCAAATCGCACGAAGATGAGTTCTGTCCCCGACCGAGGCGACATCGACGAGCAGTACCGATGGGAACTTGGCTCGCTGTACGAAAGCGACCAAGAGTGGGAAGACGCCTACGAGCGCGTTGCCGAGGAGATAGACGAGTTGGCGGCGTTCGAAGGGCGGCTGACAGAGGACCCGACGACGCTTGCGAATTTCTTCGACGAACATCAGGCCATCATGCGGCAGGTGAAAAACGTCTACACATACGCGCGCCTGCGCAGCGACGAGAACACCCAAGACAGCGACGCACAGGCGATGGAGACGCGCGCGAAGTCGCTGTACACCGAGGCTCAGACGGTGACGAGTTTCATCGAGCCGGAGCTACAGGAGCTGACCGACGAGGAAGCCGAGGCGCTTCTCGCCGAGGAGCCACAGCTCGAACAGTACGAACACTACATCGACGATGTGCTGCGCCAGAAACCACACACCCGCTCGGAGGAAGTCGAAGCGCTGCTGTCTGACCTGGGCGAGGTCACTGGTGCGCCCGGCGAGATATACAATATGCTCGCCAACGCGGATATGACCTTCCCGACGGTCGAAGGACCCGACGGCGACGACGTACAGATTACGCTCAGTAACTTCACGACACACCTCAAAGACCCCGACAGAGAGTTCCGCCAACGCGTCTACGAGGCGTATTTCGACGAGTGGGGGAACGTCCGTAACGCCGTCGGCACGGCCTACCGCAACAGCGTCAAGAAAAACGAGAAACTCGCCTCAGCGCGGAACTACGACACTGCCCGCGAGGCCGCGCTCGACGACACCAACATCCCGACGGCGGTGTACGACACTCTGGTCGACACCGTCCGAGACAACCTCGATGCGCTCCACAGACACGCGAACCTGAAACAAGATGTCGTCGGCGCAGACGACCTCCAGATGTGGGACCTCTACGTGCCACTGGTCGAAGACGAGGGACCAGAGATTCCGTACGAGGACGCCTGTGAGTACGTTATCGATGCCGTCGAACCACTTGGCGAGGAGTACCAGAGCCGGCTCGCCGAGGGGCTCGACTCCCGGTGGGTCGATGTCTACGAGACCGACGGCAAGCGCTCGGGCGCATACAGCAGCGGTACCTACGACTCACAGCCGTACATCCTGATGAACTATCAGGACGACATCTCGTCGATGTTTACCCTGGCACACGAACTCGGCCACTCGATGCACTCCGAGCTGGCCAGTGAGTCCCAGCCGTACGTCTACGCGAGCTACTCGCTGTTTATCGCTGAAATCGCCTCGACGGTCAACGAGACGCTGTTGACCCACCACCTGCTCGAAACGCTCGAGGACGACCACCTCCGCAAACACGTACTCAACGAGTATCTCGAACGGTTCCGGTCGACGCTGTTCCGACAGACCATGTTCGCGGAGTTCGAACACCGCGCACACCAGCGCTCACAGGCCGGCGAGCCGCTCACCTCCGACGCCCTCGACGACCTGTTCGCAGAGATCAAAGGCGACTACTACGAGCCAGCGACACTCGACGACAGCATCGCCCGCGAGTGGATGCGCATTCCCCACTTTTATCGGGCGTTCTACGTCTTCCAGTACTCGACGGGCATCTCTGCGGCGGTGTCGCTGGTCGAATCGATTCGTGAGGAAGGCGAGCCTGCCGCAAAGCGGTACCGACAGCTCCTCCGCGACGGCTCGCATGGCTACCCGCTCGACATCCTGAACGAGGCGGGAGTCGACCTCACAGAGCCGGCGCCAATCCAGCAGGCCATCGACGTATACGACGAGACGCTCGACGAGATGGAGTCCCTGCTGTAAGCGTAGGGTATCGTTCACTGCCGTTGATACGATTGACACGCGTACACGCCCCACTCCCGAAAGCCTTTATTTCGTCCTACCCAACGATAACACACCCAAATGTCTCGAAGTCCATCGCTTCCTGAGCGTCCGCACCTCGATTTAGACCCGGACATGTCGCCCGAAGAGCGACTGGAAGCCCTCCGGGACCACTTCGAAGAGGTCGTCGAGGTCAACCAGAAACTGGAAGAACAGCTCGAGGTCGCCCACGACCGCCGAGAAGAACTGACCGACGAGGTGGACTCGCTAGAACGCGAGAACCGCACCCTGAAGTCGTCCTCGCTGTACGTGGCGACGGCCGAAGAGGTAACCGACGACGGCATCATCATCAAACAGCACGGCAACAACCAGGAGGTCCTGACCGAAAACACCGCCGCAGTAACAGAGGACCTAGAGGCTGGCGACCGCGTTGCTATCGACGACTCGTTTGGCATCCAGGCTGTGCTCGACCCCGAGACCGACGCCCGGGCGCAGGCGATGCAAATCGACCAGAGCCCGGCAGTCACGTACGACGACATCGGCGGTCTCGAAGAGCAAACTCAGGAGGTCGTCGAGACGGTCGAAGACCCCCTCAGCGACCCCAAACAGTTCGACGCAGTCGGCATCGAACCCCCTTCCGGCGTGCTCTTGCACGGGCCGCCGGGCACGGGGAAGACGATGCTCGCCAGGGCCGTCGCCAACGAGACCGACGCCACCTTCATCCGGATGGCAGGCTCGGAGCTGGTCCAGAAGTTCATCGGCGAAGGCGCGAAGCTGGTCCGAGACCTGTTCGAACTCGCCAGCGAACACGAGCCAGCGGTCATCTTCATCGACGAAATCGACGCGATTGCCTCGAAGCGTACCGAGTCGAAAACGTCGGGCGATGCGGAAGTCCAGCGGACGATGATGCAACTGCTCTCGGAGATGGACGGCTTCGAAGACCGCGGTAACATCCGCATCATCGCCGCGACCAACCGCTTCGACATGCTCGATCGCGCCATTCTCCGACCCGGCCGCTTTGACCGCCTCATCGAAGTGCCCGAGCCGGACCTCGAGGGCCGGACCCGCATCCTCGAAATCCACACCGACGACATGAACCTCGCCGACGCCGTCGACCTCGAAGGCATCGCGGCGGAGACTGAAGGATTCACCGGCGCAGAACTCGCCTCGCTTGCGACCGAGGCGGGGATGTTCGCCATCCGCGACTCGCGAGCAGAGGTCACGATGGCTGATTTCAACAACGCCCTCGAAAAAGTTCGAGAAGAAGACGATACCAGCGGCACCCCGATTGCGTTCGCCTAATTCTCAGTCGTCGGTCTCGACAGGCAGCGCACGCGTCGTTTCATCGACGAAACAGAGCGCGTCGAACGCCTCACCGTATACGTACTCGGTCAGGTACTCCCGCGGCGCTGTCTCGTCGTAAGTCGCCCCCGTCGAGAAATGCTGCTGTGGTTCGTTCAGGAGCGCATCAAGCCGGTCGTCGCGCTTTGCCTCGCGAACATCAAGGAGAAAGCTACCAACATCACGGGACGCCAGCGTGGCGTCTATCGTTCCGGGGACCGGCGACTGGAGCGTCTGTCGCTGGAGACCCTCTCCGGGCGTGATAGCCTGAAACGAGCCCGAGCCAAACGAGAATCCGACAGCGACGTACGCATCGCCGTGGCGGTCGGCGAGAAGCTTGCCCATCGGGTCTGCGACCGCGTCGGTTCCGCGGATAGTGTGTTTCTGACGGTTGATGTGTGCGTCGTGGGCCCACAGAACGATCGTGTCTGTGTCGGTAAACTCTAACAGCCACTCGACGTTGTCTGCCATCGCCCTGTCGCGCACTTGGAGAATCTCTTCGACCGCGTCGAGTTCGTCGTCTGATAGGTCACCCTCGAACTCGCCGTCGTACCGGTGTAAGGCCCGCTGGTATGCAGTCGCCTGTTCGATAGTCGTGAGCGACCGGCGTGAGAGCGCGTACGCCCGCTCGTCGGTTGCTGTAATATACGCCTTCCGGTGGTCGTCGAAGTGGTTGTTCAGAGCCTCAACGAGACGTGGCGCGGTATCGAGACGTGGCTGGATATTCCCGTCTGGCCGCTCGCCATCGTCGTCGACGGCAGCAAGGTCAGCTCTGAGCGTCTCCGGAACCGGAATTTCGGCCCGGTCGAGGAAGGCATCGAGTCGCGACACCGCCCCGGAGGTGTACTGTGCGTCGAAGCCGAAAAACCGGACGCGGTCCTCGAGTGGTCGCCCCTCGTTGAACGACCTGAGCCACTCCACCATCGAGAGAACTGCCTCGACGTTCCAGGTCCAGAAGTAGATGTTCTCGATGGCCTCGCGTGGGTCTCCTTCCCCGTAGACGACGTAGTCGTTTATCGCCAGCGTCTCGGCGAACGTGGCCTCCATAGCGAAGACGCGAACGCCCTGTGTCTCGACGAGACGCCGGAGGACCCGGTGTTTCAGCCGGAAGAACTCCCGTGTGCCGTGTGTCGCTTCACCCAGAGCGATGATGCTGCCGTCGGCGGCGGTAGTTGACCACGGGCGAGAATCCTCGAACGCTGCAAGTGGGTCGATACGCTGGAGTTGTGTCGTGTAGTCTGTGAGCGCCGTTGCCTCGGCGTCGGTGAGTTCGGTTGCTGTACCGCTGGTCTCGGATGCTGAGTCGTCTATCATCGTGCTATGGCGCAAGCTGTGTGGTTGTCACTTTCCGTTCAGTACAACCCCGAAAACGAGGTGACTCAGCACCGAATGACTTTCATCATCGTAATTCAGTTGGCCAACGGTCAAATACCTACCGGTGGTTGCGCCCAAAGCGTTAAGTGTGTTAAGTGGTAACAAATCACTGAGGTCCCGATACGTGGGGCTTCCGGCGGGAACCACCGTCGCAGGGAACTGTGAATTGGCACCGCAGTCCAGGTAACGCGCCACGATATCGCTGGCCAGCACCCTCGTGGCATTTTTCGGGAGAGATTTAGGAGGCACGGGCACGCAGTGTGCCTATGGGCCGTCCCTCACGCCTCCCCGGGACCGACGTGGACGACCAGCTCGTCTGTCACGTCGATATCGACTGTTTTTACGCGGCCTGTGAACGGTTGCGCGAGCCAGCGCTCCGGGGGCAGCCGGTAATCGTCGGGATGGGCTACGAACCCGGAGAGGACATCGGCGCTGTCGCGACCGCCAGCTACGAGGCACGAGAGTACGGCGTCGAGAGTGCACAGGCCATCTCGACGGCACTCGACCGGTTGCCCAGAAAGCGGGAGGCAGCCAGACGGGACGACCTCGACGTCTCGGAGGCGGCCTTTTATCGCCCCGTCGATATGGAGTACTACGAGTCAGTGGCTGCGGATATCAAGGAGATTCTCCACGAGCGGGCGACGATTGTCCGCGAGGTGAGCATCGACGAGGCGTACCTCGACGTGACCGACGCGGCCGACTGGTCGACGGTCGAGACGTTCGCGACAGAGCTCAAAGACGAGATTGCAACCGCGGTCGGCGTGACAGCGAGTGTCGGTGTCGCGCCGACGATGAGCGCGGCTAAAGTAGCCAGCGACCACGACAAGCCGGACGGACTCGTGGTGGTTCGGCCCGGTGAGGTTGCTGACTTTTTCGCGCCGCTCGACATCGAATCAGTGCACGGGGTCGGGCCGGTGACGGCCGACAGACTCCGGGCCGAAGGTATCGAAACTGCCGGGGACCTCGCGGATGCAGACCCGTCGGCACTGGAAGACTGGTTTGGCGAGCGAGGCCGGCGTATCTATCGCTTCTCCCGAGGGGAAGACGACCGGTCAGTCGAGCCACGCGGCCAGCCAAAGAGCCTCTCGCGAGAGTCAGCATTCGCCGAAGCGACCGCCGACCCCGAGCGCCAGCACGACCGGCTCCAGTCGCTTGCAGGTGCCGTTGCGAGACGGGCACGCAGCCGCGACGTGCTCTACCAGACCATCAGCATCAAGGTGGTTACGCCACCCTACGACATCCAGACGCGTGCCCAAAGTCTCCCGGGGCCCGTCGCGGACGAGCGCCTCGTCGAGGAAGTCGCTCTGGAACTGTTCGAGGATTTCCGGGGCTCAGATGTCCGGAAGTTGGGCGTCAGGGTCGCGAACCTCTCGTTTACGGGAGAGAGCCAATCGAAGCTCGGCGAGTGGGCGGACGAAAGCGACGGCGACTCGAACGTTAGCACGCGCCCGGAACACCGCCGTTCGGGTCAACGCACGCTCACTGACTTCGAGTGAAACTGAGCCAAGGGTTTAAATGTGACAGTCGCTTTCGTCCTTCTAGAAGCAACGCATGTCTACTGATGATACATCTGACGGTGAGCCAAGCGAGGGGTCTGTCAACTCGGATGCCACGACCGGCGACGGGCACGGAGGCGACGACTCTGAACACGGGGACGAGTTAGTCGGGTCAGACGTCCGCGAGCGCCTCGGTGAAAGCGCCGACAAGGCAATCGACCAGTTCGACGAGGGGCTCATCGACCTGCTCGCCTGGATGCTGGAAACAGAAACGCGGGCACGAATCTACATCAGCCTGCGCTCTGCCCAAGAGCAGACCAGCGACGAAATCGCCGAGCGGACGGGACTGTATCCGAGTACGGTCCGAGAGGCACTGGCATCGCTGCACGAGGACGGTATCGTCACGCGAGACAAACGCCAGAATGCTGGTGCCGGCAACAATCCATACGAGTACAGTGCGATTCCGCCGAGTGACCTCGTCGGCGAGGTCGTCGACGACATCCAAGACCACCTGAATGCGGTGTTCAATCTCGACAACTACATGGACCGGACGGAATCCGCTGAGAACGACTCCGACCCAGTGACGATTACCGTTACCGAAGAGCGTGAAGACGAGACGACAGACGACTCGGCTACAGCGGACGGTTCTGGCACGACAGACGAGAACTCCGAGGACACAGACGACGAGTAGCGGTGCAGGCCGCTTCGTAGAAGCTAAACGTTACGGGATGCTGTGCAGTGGTATGAAGGTCGCGCTGGGCGGGACATTCGACCCGATTCACGACGGTCACCGGGCGCTGTTCGACCGTGCGTTCGAACTCGGGACTGTTACGGTTGGTCTCACGAGCGACGAACTTGCGCCTAAAACTCGTAGTGAGGACCGGCCGATTCGGGCGTTCGACCGTCGCAAAGCGTCTCTTCGGGCCGAACTCGAAGCCCGCGCCGACGAACACGACCGCGCGTTCGATATCCGAAAGTTAACTCAGCCGACGGGAATTGCTACCGACGAAGCGTTCGACGTACTCGTTGTCTCGCCGGAGACGAAAACGGGTGGCAAGCGAGTCAACGAGATACGCCGCCAGCACGGACTGGACCCGCTCCGGCTGGAGGTGGTGGATTTCGTCTACGCCGATGACGGCGAAATCATCACCTCGACACGCATCCTCCGCGGCGAAATCGACGAACACGGGCGCGTGACGCCGGACCGGGACGGCCAGATGAGCGCCGGAACAAACTGACTACCAGCCGGGCGGTTCTAGGCCGGCGGCTTCGAGCTGGTCTTTCCAGTGTTGTTGAACCGACAGCCGTGAGACGCCGACAGCGTCGGCGACGGACTGCTGGGACCGCTCGTCGCCGGCCACGAGTGCGCCGACATACAGCGAGGCCGCGAGTGTGGTCTGTTTCGACCGACTCTCGTCGGGGACTGTCGACAGGAAGACATCTCGGGCACGTGAGCGCGCTTCGGTCTCTAATTCGAGGCGGTCGGCCGCCACTTCGAGTTGGGCGAGCCAGTCGGCGTTGTCCCGTTCGTCACTGGCGCGGTACACACGAGCGTGTTAGCCACCATCGGTAATAAATATCGCCCCAGAGCGAAGCGTTCTTCATGATGGTGAGCAAAGTGGGGAGTGCGCGCGGGTAACCGAGCCAGGCCAAAGGTGCAGCGCTTAGGACGCTGTCCCGTAGGGGTCCGCCGGTTCAAATCCGGTCCCGCGCACTGAACAAAAACTGCGAGCGTAGCGAGCAGTTTGCAGTGAGGGAGCAGAACCGATTTGAACCCTATAAACCGAGCGAAGCGAGGTTTCATCCGGTTCAAATCCGGTCCCGCGCATGAGCGAACGAAGTGACCGAAAGGCAGTACCGATTTCCCACCTCAAAGACGAGCGGAGTTTTGGCGGTTAACTCTGGTCTCACACACCGACTAAGCGCGCTAATGGATAAATTACGTTAGAATAACAGAGCTAACTCCAAAGACGAACTCAGCCCGTGTCTTGGTCTTGGACTGGGGACGCGGTGGAACGAATCACCCCTGTCGTCGAGTAGTGCAGCGCAATTAATCGTCAGCCGGCGCAGCAGACCCGCCGGACTCGACGATGCTCTCGTTGTTCGCGACCCACCGCAACAGCAGGAATGCGAAGACGTACTTCGCGAGCACGTCGAGGCCGGAGTAGAGCCACGAGGTCGTGCCAACAGACTCGATGAGCGCTAGCCCTTCGACGCCGATGGCCCAGACAATTGGGTATCCGAGCCACAGGACAACAGTAAGCAGCCGCAGCGTGCCGAAGATGTCGTCCGTACCGGCGGCCTTGGCCTTCTGTGGCCAGGTCACGAGCAGCGCGTACAGTACAACGGCAAAGAAGGCACAGCTAACGGCATAAAACGCCCACCGAAGCTCTATCGATGCCGTCGTCTGAGCGGCGGCCAGCCCGGTGAGACACATGCCAATGTCAGCGCCGATGACCGCCAGCATGTCCGCCTTGTCGACTCTGGCGAGCCAACCGAGGGCAGCGAGGATGAGCGGCGTCGAGAACGCCCACGTCAGGTACCGACCCCACTGGCTGACAACCTCGTCCAGTGGATGCCCGGCCGGCATCTGGAGTGTCCCGATTGTGAGACCAGACAGCAGGCCGAGATAGCTCGAAATGGAGACGAGCGGTATGAACAGCGCCACGACCCAGATCATCCGAGACCGTTCACCGTGAACGGACTGCCCCATGTACGCGAACAGCAGTGCCGCTACCCCCGCCAACGCGACGTTGACCCACAGCGACGACGCGAGAAGCGAGTCACCCTCGATCACCTCCGCTACCTGTAGCGGGTACGTTACTCCAGAGTCTGTTAGCAGCGTCTGCATGTGCCATTGTATCATGACCGTTTATCAAATAGGGGTCATAACTAATAACTTTAATCTATAACAAATTATAATTATTGAAACACACTACTGCGGAATTTACCCGACGAGAGCAAAGCGAGAAACGCGTCGGGATTGTCGTGTCAGAGACAGTCGACGCAGGTAGGTACGGGATATCCCGACGGCGGCGTTTGCGGGACGTGTCTCCGCATCCGAAACGAGAGCGGCGGTTTATTTGTCTCCAGATGAACATTCACGGCATGAACCGCAGGCGTATACGGACTGTCGTGCTCGTCGCAGTCGGCCTCGCAGTGCTCGTTGCGATGGCTGGCTGTTCGATGACAGTCCCATTCGGTGACGACACCGACGACAGTGGCCCAGCGACGCCGGACGGGACCGAAACCCCGTCTCCTGAAGCCGAGAGTCCGTCCCCGTCAGCGGGCGACCGCGACTCAGGCTCACAGACAGAGACTCCCGGCGGCGCTGACAGCGACTCCGGTCCTGACGACGGCGAATCGACGACAGAGAACGGCGACACCGCTGAGGCAACTGGCGAGGAGGAAACGACGGGGCCGATTAGCGACACAGGCCTGCCGGTAGACGAGAATCGAGTGTACAACCTGACCCGCGACCTGCTCGGCTCGGACGCTGACGCGCCGACAGTCAGCGTCGAGGAACTCAACTACAGGTCGGGCGAGACAGACCGGCCGTTTTTCGAGTATATGGGACTGACAAACGACACCGAGGGAGGGTCCACCGGGGCGGCTTCCGCGGCAGTGGCAGAAGGACCGAATTCTGTCGTCGTCAACGAAGACGTACTCGGGCAGTACGAAAATAACTCTGTCGACCGCTTCGGGTTGTTGTTGGCACACGAGTTCGCACACACGATTCAGATGGAGGAGGGTTGGTCGAGAGCCGAACTTGCCCGTAAGCTCGACCTTTCGACGAGCGAGTCGCTGATGCTGTATCGGTCGCTCGTCGAGGGCGGCGCCGTGTTTACGGCTGACCAGTACGCCGACGAGGAAGACCTGGAGCTGAGCCAGATAGCGCGCTTTGACCGGCAGTACGGGGCCGCTCCCGACGAGCAGGTCTATGCGTATGCGCCGTACCATCACGGCGGCCAATACTTCGATACGGTGCTCGACGCTGCCACCGGGCTCGGCGCTGTCTATACGGACGATACTCCGGCGAGTACGGAGGCGGTGTTACACCCTGAGTACAACGACACCGAGCCGAGTCGGGTCTCGTTCTCGGCGACGTCCAACCGTACCGGGTGGGAACGCCAGCGGTCCACTGACGACAGGCTCGGCTCACTCTTCGTCCACGTCGTCATGACCGCACATGCTGACAGAGCCGTGGCTGAGAAGGCCTCGAAGGGCTGGGCGAACGACAAGGTATTCGGGTTCGAGAACGGCAGCAACTCGGCTTTTGCCTGGGCGACACACTGGGACACGGCCGACGATGCCGACGAGTTCGCTGTGGCATTCAACCGAACGCTCACCAGTCGCACTGACGAGTCTGCCACAAACATCAGCGTCGCCCGTGCGGGCAACCGCTCGGTTGTGGTTCTCACTGGACCACGGACGTTTAGGAACGCAATCGCAATCGACGGTGAAAACGCGACCCTCGACATTACGCTTCAGGCAGACTCCGACGGGTCGGTCGACACGTGGGCGACAGACAGCCCGAGCCGCCAGACCGCGGTCACAGGCTGAGCGAGTCACGCCTCAGTAGCAGATAATGTGTTCATATCCCATTAGAGAGTGCTGCTAAATTCGAAGCGTTAGTGGCAATATCCCGAATAATATACTAATATATAGGAGTATTATAAATCCTCATCACAGTGAACAGACATCCAAGATTATGGAGTCGGTGAGAGAGAAAATCGCCGTGAGGAGCAACTACAAACTGAAATTCTCTCTGGCTTTACTGACTATTTTTCTGCTGACGGGAGTGGCGGGGGGTTACATCTATCTCACTGTCGACGAACAGATAACCAACGAGACACAGCACCAGCTCGTATCAACAGCAGAGGGAGAATCTGTCGAAGTGGGTAACTGGCTCGAGTTGACCGACCAACAGCTAGTCTCGTCGGCACGGACCACCGCGGTGCGGTCAGGTGAGACGTTCCAGATTGCAGACCTGCTCACTCGTATCTCGGAGCGAAACTCGATTACCGAAACCCACTTGGTCGACAGTGAGACTGGAGACGTTCTCGTCGGCACAGGCGGCGAGCAGACGATTACCACAGACCAGACACTCGTCGGCGACGCGCTCGCTCGCGTCCAACAGACAACAGGAAACAGCACCACCGGGGTGCAGTTTTCCAGGCCGTTCACGGCCGCCGATGGAGCGCCGCTGTTGTTGGCGACCAAACAGACCGAGAGCCGCGACGGTCGGGCGCTCGTGGCAGTCGTCGACCTGCGACAGCTTTCGGAACGACTGATTTCGGCAGGATACGAGCGAAGTGAGAACCAGACGATTAACGTACTCGGACGAGACGGGACGACGCTGCTGTCGAGCAACGAGTCAGCCATTCTGACAGAAGACCCGACCTGGGACGAGGCGACCTACAACGGCAGCGGCTACGGGACCTACGACGCCGGAAGCGAACTGGCAGTCGGATACGCCAGCCTCGACAGACAGCCCTGGGTGGTAACAGACCAGGTCGAGACCGACGAGGCATACGCGCTCAGGAGCAGTGTCGCGAACCGAATCCTCCTGCTGCTGGCGGTGTTACTCGTCGGGCTTGGCGCCTTCGGCCTGACTGTCGGCCGGGATACCGTGCGGACGGTTCGGGCGCTCGTCTCAGAGGCCGAAACACTCCGGTCAGGGACGCTAGACACCCCAATCGAAACCGACCGCGACGACGAATTCGGCGATATCTTCCGAGCGCTTGAACAGCTACGCGATTCGCTGGGAGAGAAAATCGAGGAAGTCGAGGCCGAGTTCGAACGCGCCGAAGCCGCACGCCAGAGCGCAGAGGCAGCACGGACTGAGGCTGAACAGGCACACAGTGAGGCCGAGGCCCTCAACGAGCATCTCGAGGAGAAAGCGACCTCGTTCAGCGCGACGATGGCACGTGCCGCGGACGGTGACCTGACCGAGCGGATGGAGACCGAAAGCGAGAACGAAGCGATGGCCGAGATTGCAGCGTCGTTCAACGAGATGATGGCCGAGTTAGAGACCACATTCGGCCAGATTCAGTCGTTCGCCGACGAGGTGGTTACGGCAAGCGAAGAGATGCACCGCAGTTCACAAGAGAGTCAGAACGCGGGCACACGAGTCGCAGAGTCGGTGCAGGCAATTTCTGCCGGCGCGGACTCGCAGTCACAGCGTCTCGTCACGGCAGCAGACGAGGTTCAGGAACTGTCGGCAGATATCGAACAGGCATCTGACCTGGCCGCTGATGCAACCGATATTTCTGAGGAGACGGCACAGAGAGGTCGTCACGGCAAGACGGCCGCGTCGGCGGCGATTACTGAGATGGAATCGATAGAGGCGAAATCGAACGAGACAGTCGGCGAGATGGAGCGCCTCGACGCTAAGGTAGACGAGATACAGGCGATAAGCGGGCTGATTTCGGACATCGCAGCGCAGACCAACACGCTCGCGCTGAACGCTTCGATTGAGGCGGCACGAGCAGGGGAAGACGGGGACGGATTCGCCGTCGTGGCCGAGGAAATCAAGACGCTTGCCGACGAAACCGCGGCGGCGACCGACGAAATTCAACTGCTCGTCAACGACGTACAGGACACGACCAACCGAGCGGTCGCAGAATGCAGGCGATGAACGAACAGGTCGTCACGGGGGCCACGACAGTCGAGGAGGCGCTCGCTGCTCTCGAAGAGATAGCTGAGAATGCCCAGCAAGTCAACGAACACATGCAGGACATCGACGCCTCGATGGACAGACAGGCTACGTCGGCGAACGCAGTCGCCGAAACCATCGGCGACGTTGCGACGGCGGCCGAGAAGGTGAGTGCTGAGTCAGATACCGTCTCCGGGGCCGCCCAGGAACAGACCGCAACGCTAGCCGATGCGGTCAAGCGAGCCGAGACACTCAGTGAAACCGCGACACACCTCCAGACAGAACTCGAGACGTTCACCATCGACGGTAACACAGCGTCGGTGTTTCAGGCCGACTCGACCGAGACGACCACGTCCTCAGCACTGGACGACTGACCGACTCGGGGCCAGGTCTTCCGTCCGAACGGACGTGGTTGGCCTCCCTGAACAACAGTGATGACAACGGATACGAACGTCAACGCAGCGACCGGGGGAAGATAACGACTATACGTATCGCATCTGACTGTGGAGGCAATGAGTGATTCCGAGCAGGAAGCGTCCGTCTCGGCCGAGGAGTCCGAGTACGGGGCGCCAGCGACGGGCAAGGTCCTGCCAGACAAGTTCTCCTCTGACGAGGTGTTTCAGCGCATCGTCGCAGATGCCGAACACGAGGTGACTTCGAACACCCGAGAACTGTTTTTCAGCGCGCTCGCTGCGGGGTTCGCAATCACGATTACCTATCTGCTCTATGCCTCGATGTCGGCGAAAGCCGATAGCAGTATCATAGCAGCACTGCTGTACCCGCTTGGTTTCATCTACATTATCATCGGTGGCTACCAGCTATACACGGAGAACACGCTGCCGCCAGTGGCGCTGACACTCGAACGGCTGAGTTCGGTCCCAGCGTTGTTCCGTCACTGGCTGGTCGTTCTCGCAGGGAACTTCGCGGGTGGCGCACTCGGTGCGCTCGCGCTTGCCCACGGCGGCGTCTTCGACGAGTCGACCAAGGCCGTCGCAATCGAAATCGCCGAAAAAGGCATGAAAACACCGGTCTGGGACCTCTTTTTCAAGGCGGCATTTGCTGGGCTCATCGTCGCCGGCGTCGTCTGGATGATATTCGCGGCGAGTGATACCATCTCGCGGTTGGCTATCGTCTATCTCGCCTTTCTGGCGATTCCACTCGGCAACCTGTTTCACGTCGTCGTCTCGTTTACCGAAGTCGTCTATCTGGTGTTGGTCACTGACCTCGCGGTCGGCGCCGGGATGACCCAGTTCGTCCTCCCTGTCCTCGTCGGCAACACACTCGGCGGCGTGTTGCTAGTCACAGTCGTCAACTACTATCAGACCAGCGAGCAGCGGCTGGAAATCGCCCGCTTCGAGAACGTCCGCCGGCTCACGACCCGAGAGTTACTGCTTGGCAACCTGGCCGGGCGGTCTTACGTCCCGCTGGTCGACACGCTCGAAGAGATTGCCAGAGACCCCGACTCCTATCGCATCCTGGTCCCGATTGCGAACCCACGAACAGAGCAACGCCTCGTCGAGTTCGCCGCCAAGATGGCCGGAACCCGCGAGAAAGGCTGTGTCCACGTCGTCCACGTCGTCCAGGCACCCAAGGACATCTCTGTCAGCGCCGACAGTCGACAGCACGACCGTATTGTCCGGGAATCAGAGCGGTTACTCGAAGACTTCGACCGCCTTGGGGAGCGCCACGACGTGCGCGTCGACACGTCGACAATTGTCTCGCCGCGCTCGTTCGTCGAGATTTTCGACCGCGCCCGGCGCACCAATCCGGACCTCGTCGTGATGGACTGGGACAGGGAGAAAGTCTGGAATTCGGCCCGTGCGGAGGGGTATCTCGACGAGTTGACCAACCGACTGCCCTGTGATTTCCTCGTGACGCGAGACCGGGGACTCGATGCCTCCCGGATTCTCATCCCGACAGCAGGCGGGCCAGACTCGGACCTGAGCGCACAGACCGCTGCGATACTCCAGCAGACCGACGGCGCCGAGGTGACGTTGCTCCACGTCGTCGACGGTCACGGCAAACGCGAGGCTGGCGAACAGTTCCTCCGCGAGTGGGCCAGCGACCACGAACTCGACGACGCGACACTCGTCGTCGACGACGGCGGCGACATCGAGGAGGCAATCGTCAGCGAAGCTGACGACGCGACGATGGTCCTCATCGGTGCGACCGAGCGTGGACTGCTCTCGCGGTTGGTGACAGACTCGCTTCACCTCGACATCGTCGACGACGTCGACAGTTCCGTGCTGTTGGCCGAACGACCCTCGAATCGTGGCCTCCGCGAACGGCTGTTTGGGAGAGGGAGACGGCGAAAGTAACGGCCGCGCACTACTCGTGTCGGAGTGCTTCTATCGGGTCGACTTTGGCGGCCCGCCAGGCGGGGTAGATGCCCGAGAGGATACCGACACCGAGGCCGACGACGACAGCGATGACGACCCAGTCTGTCGGGTACGCCATCGGCCAGCCGATGAGTGTCACTCCCAGATACCCCACGCCGATGCCGACGACCACCCCGAGGAACGCGCCGACCGCCCCGAGGATGCTGGACTCGATGAGGAACAGCTGGATGATGTCACGCTTGCGCGCACCGACAGCTTTCATGATACCGATTTCACGCGTTCGCTCGGTGACACTCACAATCATGATGTTCGCGATGCCGATGGAGCCAACGACCAGTGAGATTCCCGCGATACCGCCGATGAAGACGGTTAGCTGGTCGATGACGCTCGTAATCTGGTCGACAGCGTCGTCGATGGTCTGGACCTGAATATCCTGGTCGTCTTGTTTCAGCTGTGCCGCGTCGGATTCGGTATCAAAATACTCCGTGGCACGCTTTTTTACGTCGTCGACGACCGAGGCGTCCTCGGCACCGATAATTAGCGAGCTGTATGCCTTCTCTTCGGTCCCTCTGGGCGTCTCGATTGTCGTGTTGTAGTGGTGTTCAAGCGAGAGGTAGACCGCCGCGTTCGGCCCAGTTCCGAAGCCCCCCTCGACAATACCAGTCACCGTGAACTCCTCGGCCGCTCCGTCGTCGAAGTTGACGCGTATCTGGTCACCCACAGACGCCTGGCCGTCGGTCATGTTGACCAGCGACTGCGTAAGGAGTGCCTCGTCGGCACTCTCGAACATCTTGCCTTCGATCAGGTCCTCGGAATTGTACTGGTCGGGAGAGACTGCCTGTACGCCGAATCCGCCGGTCTGGCGTGTGTCCCCAATAGAGAACTGGCTAGCACGAAGGTTCGCTTCCGGTCCGACGAAGTCGACCCCGTCTATGGCTTCGAGGTTCTCCACGTCAGTTTCGGTGTAAATCGGAGCAGTGACGAACTGGAAGCTACCAGTACCGACCTGTTGTGTGTTGACCCACATCCCCGGTTCGCCGTCATCTTCCTCGAAGTCCTGGACGATGTTCTGCTCGAAGGCACCGCCCAGCACCATGAACACGATGACTGCCGCGATACCGATGATGACACCGACGGCGGTCAGCGTAGAGCGGAGTTTGTGGCCGGTGATAGCCCGCCAGGAGATGCGCAGGCTCTCGGTCAGTTTCATGCCGAGTCACCTCCCAGGTCTTCGATTTCTTCTATCTGGCCGTCGACTAGGTGGACGATACGGTCGGCGTGTTCGGCGATGTGGCGCTCGTGAGTGACCATCAGGATAGTGCGGCCTTCCTCGTGGAGTTCTTCGAAGAGGTCCATGATTGTACTGCCCGTCTCCGTGTCGAGGTTCCCGGTTGGCTCGTCGGCGAGCAAGACGGAGGGTTCGTTGACGAGTGCGCGGGCGATAGCGACGCGCTGGCGCTGGCCGCCGGACAGTTCTGGCGGCGTGTGGTCCAAGCGGTCGCCCAGCCCGACGCGGGTCAACAGCGTTTCGGCCCGCTCGCGGCGGCCCTCGTCGACGACGGTCTGGAACACCATCGGCAGCGTCACGTTCTCTGCGGCAGTCAGCCGCGGCAGGAGATTGAACTGCTGGAAGATGAATCCCAACTCCGCGCCGCGCAAGCGAGCCCGTTTCCCATCCGGCAGGGCACCTACGTCTTGGCCGTTGACCGTCACCGTCCCCTCGTCGGGCGTATCCAGACAGCCAATCATGTTCATCAACGTCGACTTCCCGGAGCCGCTGGGCCCCATCACTGCAGTGAACGACCCCTCTGGCAGTGAAAGCGACACGCCATCTAACGCATCCACTGGCTCACCCAGGTAATACGTCCGTCGCACCGACTCCAGCGAAACCACCGCCTCCTCCGGTGAGGCCCCGTTCTGTCGTTGAGACTGTGTACTGGTCATTCGTAGTACACTCCAATCTCGGACATCGTTATCTGACTGGCGGTCTCGACTGTCGATTCTCTACCAGCGCGCTGCGGACTCACTGGGGAGAGGGTCGTGTCGCCCCTCGCAAGGAGAGCGAAGCGTTGCTGAATCTGTGTACTGTTCCGTTCTCGTTGCATGCGTTACTTGGAGGAATTACCCGCATTCACCTTGCAACGATTGCTAGCTATGAAGACTCGGCTGCCGGCTTACCTCTAGCAGTACAGACACGACCAAATCGTCGCCGGGTGGCTGGAACCGTCAGTGGCTTATCCGTACTGGCGGTAGGCAGGAGTAGTGACGCCCGAAGTTACGCGGACAGAGTCAGAGGGTATCGATTACGGCTGGGTTATGCAGGTGACGTTTATTACGAGCATCGTAGTCGGGGTGCCCGCCGTGATGCTGCTCTCGACGTTCGCGACGCTCGAGACGTGGCCAGAGCGCGCCCAGTTCGCGGCGGGCATCGGCGCTGTCATCTGGTTTATCGTCGCAGTCAGCGTCTATTTCTACGCTCGCCACAAGCAGACCGAGGACTAATCCGCGCGGGCGTCGAGGTAGTCCTCGACGTACTGGAACGCGACACCGGCGCGGTCAGCCGTAATTTCGTCTCGCTCGCTGTCCCCGATAAAGAGTGCCTCAGAAGGTGACCCAGACAGCAGGTCGACAGTTCGGAGGAGCGGCTCCGGGTCCGGCTTTTTCGACGAAACCGTGTCGCGGCCGACGACGGCGCCGACGTGAGCAGCCAGGTCGTGTGTTTCGAGCGCGAGTCTGCAGGCGTCCTCACAGTTGAGCGAACAGACGCCCGTCGGAACATCGTGTGGGAGCGCGCTCGCAGCATCGAGCAGCGTCGACGTTCGAGCACCGTCCCGCTCGTGGGCGGCCAGTTCCCGCTCGACGACCGCCGCGAATCCTTCGTCGGTGCCGCGTTCGAGTAGCTTCCAGAGCGTCTGGCCGTCGGCATCGATACCCCGCTCGCGAAGCGCCAGCGCCGTGTCAGCTCTGGCCTGGTCCCAGTCGACCCGCAGACGGACCAATGTGCCATCGAGGTCGTAGACAATCGTTTCGTACTCGTCGGTCAGCATACAGACACACTACTCTTCGACGAGCGTGATGTCGAGGAACTCTTCGAGCGCGCCGACCGTGCTACCGCCGACACCGGCCTGCGTGGCACGGCCTTGTTCGAGCGCGAGGAGGTCGCCGTCGTCGATACCTATCTCGGCCGCGAGCTCTTCGAGCTGATAGCCGGCCTCCTGCCGGGCGGAGGTGACGACTTCGTCGTACCCCGAGACGAGATAGGGAAGCTGGTCGTCATCGTAGTCGGCGCCGCCTTCCCAGTGTGACGAATCCTGCTTGGCGGCGTCGTGCATCTTCGCCATGTTCTTGGCGGCGCGTTTGTCGCGGCTCTCGCGGCTGTCGTCCTCGGTGTTGGTGGTGTTGTCGTCGTGTTGGGCGCAACTGCCACAGACTTCCAGTTGAGCACCAGCGACGTTGGCTGTCTGCAACTCTACGTCCGACGCACCACAGAGCTCACAGCTTCCGGAAGAGTTCCCTCCGCTGCTACCGGTCGAATATTTGGCCATGCGGACGCTAGATGACTGTCCCTATTTAAGCCTTCTATGCACAGTTTTCGCGGCCAGCAGACACCAAACGTAGTTTCCGACCGAAAAAGAGCAGTCCTGTGTGACATAATCGGTTGAAGCGACACCGGTTCCGTCGCCGCGTCGCGTGTAACCGAGTCACATCGCGGGTCGTAAACGAAAGTGCTTTTATTCACCCACGGAGAAGATGTGATGCAGAGCGTGGGTAGCCAAGCCAGGCCAACGGCGCAGCGTTGAGGGCGCTGTCCTGTAGAGGTCCGCCGGTTCGAATCCGGTCCCACGCATCTTCTATCACTGGACGTGACGACGAGACACATCGCGGCCGGTGTGGTTCGTCGATTCTGCTATCAAAATCAATAATCGAGCCAAGGATTTAATATAGTGTCGCACTCACTGACATTTAGGCACCGTTCTGGTGCCAACCCCCCTACCACCCCACCCAACCCCACCCAGTCTTCTGGGTTTTTCAGTACTGTGTTGCGAGTTCCCGAGCGCGCGCTCTGATTGCCGGTGCGTCGACGGTCGTGTGTCCCTGGTCGTAGACCACGCGTCCGTCGACCATCGTGAACTCGACGTCGTCGCCGTGGGCCGCGAAGACGAGATGTGACAGCGGGTCGTGGACAGGTGTCGCCCGCGAGGACTCGGTTGAGAGGCCGATTACGTCGGCTTTCCAGCCGGGTTCGAGCTTCCCGACTCGGTCGAACCCTGCTGCCTGTGCGCCGTTTGTCGTGGCCATCTCGAAGACGTTGCGTGCGGGCAGCGCGGTCGGCTCTAACGCGTCGACTTTCGCCAACAGACTCGCCTGTCGCATCTCGGTGAACGCATCGAGCGTGTTGTTACAGGGCGGTCCATCGTTACCGAGCGCGACGGTAATCCCTCGCTCTCGGTACTCGTCGATAGGCGCGACACCGCTTGCGAGTTTCATGTTCGCCGACGGGCAGTGGACGACGTTCGTATCGGTCTCGGCAAGCAGGTCCCGCTCGTGTTCGTTGGTCCAGATGCAGTGTGCCAGTACCACGTCCGGCCCAGTCAGACCGACCTCGTGGAGCCATTCGATGTTCTCTTTGCCTGTCTTCTCGCGAACCCGCTCGCACTCACTCTCGTTCTCGCTCGCATGCGTGTGCAAGCGCACGCCCTCGTACTGGTCCGCTAGGTCTCGCGCCCCGCGGAGGCAGTCCTCGGTGCAGGTGACGGCGAATCTGGGCGTGACGGCGTACCTGATGCGGTCGTCGAACGCGCCGTGATACTTCTCGATGAGCCGTTCGGACTCACGCAGTCCTGCCTCCGTCTCTTCGAGCAGTCCGTCGGGAGAGTCTGTGTCCATCAGCACTTTCCCGAGTACGCCGCGAATTCCCACCGAACCCGCCGCCTCGAAGGCCTGTTCTGCGTGGGTGACGGTGAGGTGGTCGATGACGGTGGTGGTGCCGCTCTCGATACACTCCAGATATCCGAGCGTCGCCGCGACGCTCATCGCCTCGGCGTCCATCTCGGCCTCCATCGGAAGCACGTGGTCGAACAGCCAGTCAAGCAGTTCCTCGTCGTCGGCGATACCGCGGCCGAGGCTCTGGACGCTGTGAATGTGTGCTCCCACGAGACCGGGGGCCACGATATCGAACGCCCGGCGCTCGTGGTCGGGATACCGCTCTGTGGCCTCGTGATGTGGGCCAACGAAGACAATTTCATCCTCGATAGTAACGACAGCACCGTCCTCGATAACCGTAGTAGAGTCTGCAACGAGTGTTCCAGCGAGTAACATCAATTGAACTACGACAGCGAGCATGTAGTAGTTAAGGGTCTAACTCCAGCCGAGAGCGTAGTCGCGCGACCTCCCCGCTGAGTTCACGGACGTGCTCGCGGTCTAACACACCGCGCTCGGTGACGAGGGCGTCGTAACAGTCGGGGGCCACCGCCTCGAACGTCGGGTTGTGACACTCTGCTATCGTGGCTTCGGCCAGTGCTCCGGTTCTCGGTTCCGGGTCGAAGGAATCGCTGGCGCTGATTTTATCTCTCGCCGTGGCGACGACCACTCGCACGCCGTGGTGAGCCGCCCCGGCTGCTGCCCCGAACGTGCCGACCTTGTTGACGACCCGGCCGTCGGCGAGCACTGCATCTGCACCAACGAGTAACAGGTCGGCACCCCACTCGCCGAGTTGGTTCGGAAATGCCGCGTCACTCGTCAGCGTCGTCGACACGCTGTCTGCGAGCGCATCTGCGACGGCGGTCCCCTCACCGCCGGGCCTGGATTCGGCGACGAGCACCGCGCTGGGTTCGCCCACAGAGAGCGCAGCGCGGACCGTCCCAGAGCGAGAGAGCGTCGCGACGCGTTTGTCTGTGACCTCGGTGGCCGCGGCCGCCGCTGCCTCGTCGTCTGCAGACAGCGCACGGCCGATAGCGGCGTGTGCGGCGTCGGCGACTGCATCGAGCGTCCGGTGTTGCGGGGCATCGAGTGCGCGACAGACCCGGTTCGCCAGTGCAGTCATCGTCGGCCGTGCGGTCACGAGGTCAGCTGTGACGGATTCGATAGCGGCAAACCCGCGTCCCGCGTCGGCGAGGATTGCGGCCTCGTCTCTGAGTACCCCGAGCGCGCGCACGGACAGCGCTGTCGAGCCGTGTGTCGCGTCGGTGGCGATCGTCTCGACAGTCGGTCTGATACGGTCGTACCCGCGCCACAGGACGGAGTTATCGAGTAACGCAGTCGGTGGGACTGGCGTCCCCTCGGTCGGTCTCTTGTCACACTCGTACAGGAACGGATACGCTTGGACAGGACCCTGTGGCTCGTTCTCAGCCACCCCCGGTACTGGCGCTGTCGTCTCGATGGGGTCGCCGTCTCTGACCTGCTCGACAGTCGCCGGCTCCAGCCCGTGCTCGCGAAGTGTGTGGGTCGCCATCTCAGCGGGCGTCTCTCCCCGTGTGCCGACGGGCACGGTGGGACAGTCGCCTCGCTCCCGGACGAAGAGTTCGCCCTCGTGGCGGAGATAGACGAGCGCGACCGGCGTGGCGTCCATACCGACGGCAGGTGCCGGGGCCTGAAGAACCCTACCGCTGGCGTTCGACGACGAAAAAGGCGAGACTCTGTAGGTACTCGACTGTCTCCTGGTCGTCGACCTGTGCTGCTTCGAGGGCGTCGAGTGCCTGTTCGGCCTCTGTGCGCGCTCGCTCGTTTGCCTCCTCTGGGGAGAGGCCGGTCACTTCGACGATAGAAGGTCGTTCCTTGACAGAGTCGTGCTGGGTCGGCTTGCCGAGCGTCTCGGCGTCGGCAGTCGCGTCGAGTACGTCGTCGCGAATCTGGAAGGCGACGCCGACACGTTCGGCGTACTGGCCGAATGCCTCGACCGTGTAGGGGTCTGCGTCGGCCGCGATAGCGCCGAGTTCTGCGGAGGCCCGAAACAGCGCACCCGTCTTCCGACGGGCCAACTGCATGTAGGCCGATTCGGCATCGGGCTTGTTTGCAAGCTCTGTCGCTTCGCCTTCTCCCAGTTCGGCCATGGCCTCGGTGACAGCCTGCATGGCCTCGGGTTCGCTGGTAAACAGTGCGAGCGCTTCGCCGATGAGTCCGTTCGATGCGATGATAGCACCCGGGTGACCGTAGGCCGCCCACGCCGAGTCAGTTCCCCGGCGGAGTTCCGACTCGTCGATGATGTCGTCGATGACGAGGGAAGCGCCGTGAACGAGCTCGATGCCGGCGGCGAAGTCCATCGCCACCTCGACATCACCGCCGAGCACTTCACAGACCAGCAGCGTCACGTTTGGCCTGACGCGCTTCCCACCCGAGAAGACGACGTGTTCGACCTGGTCGCGGAGTTCGGGTGGCTCCACCGCCGAGAGGACCGATTCCAGCCGCGCGTCGATGCGGTCCTGATGGCGGGTCAAGTTCTCCATTACCGCCTCGTTGGGCATACGTCCTCAAGTACGTGACGAAGGGTGTGTGTTGTAGTCGGCGGTTTTTTACGGCTGTAACAGCTATATAGGGAAGACTTCTATGTATGGAAACTCCCCGATTGGAGACGAGTCGACGGCGGAGGAGCTGACCCCACAGCAGCGCCAGAATCTACGTGAGGGACTCTCACGTGTCGCCTCGCGAACGCGTGAACTGCTGCCCGGCGAGTTCGTCGTCGGTTCCGAAATCGTCCCGAGCACGAGCGGGCCGCGGGCGACTGTCGCCGTCCAGCCGCCCGTCGGCCGCGTCGTGAGTGCGGATTACTCTCCCGAGGGTGACGTCGATATCTCCCCCGAGGAACGCGACGACATCGCGACCGGGCTCGCCGCCAGTGCGGCGCTTCAGGTCAAAGACGCGATGAGCGACGACGACGAGCCGACGGCGAAGTAATAGTTATCTGATATCCCGTAGCGGTGTCGATGGTTCTCGACCGATGCGGTCAGAATTCGTCTACCACCGAGACTGTTGTCGCTCTGTGAGATTATTTCTTAGCTATGTAAGAGTATAAATACTTTTATCGAATACAAACAGCATATATTACATGAGCCGACGGCGATTCCTCAGTTTGGCCGGTGCAAGTCTGGCTAGCGCCGTGAGCGGTTGCCTATCTGGGTTTGGTGACAGTCACCAAGAAATAGCTGATTGGCACGACCTGCACAGAGTCCGTGATAATCGAGACAGAACATACGTCCTGACGGCAAATCTCGATGCGACGACCGACGGATACGATTCACATGTCGGTTCAGCCGCTGGTGGATGGGACCCAATCGGCACCCGGAACGAGTTGTTCACTGGCACAGTCGACGGGCAGGGACGGACAATCACTGACCTTGTCATTGACCGACCAGAGCAAGACAACGTCGGACTGTTCGCTAACAATGCGGGCTCGATAGAACAACTTACGTTTCAGAATGCGAAGATAACTGGCGCATCAAGCGTGGGTGTCGTCGCTGGCCGGAATAGAGGCGAATTGACGGTTTCACTGTCTGAACCCGAGGTTACTGGCGAATCTGGTGTCGGGACAGGGACTGGGGTAAACGAAGACGGAACAATGACCGGACACGCCCGGGATGTTCTAATTCAAGGCGAAACAGATGTTGGTGGATTCGTTGGGCGAAATTACTCCGCCCAGATTGAGCGCGCATGGACAACCGGGACCGTCACAGGAGAGTCTAATGTCGGCGGTATCGTCGGCATAAATACCGATGAGAGTCTCGTTTCGCAGTCGTACGCAGGAACAGCGGTGTCTGGACAGGTGAGAACTGGTGGGCTGGTCGGACACAACGGCGTGGACGGGAAGGTTAGTGACGTACATGCGTGTGGCGAAGTGAGCGGTGAGTCATCAGTCGGAGGATTGGTAGGCAAGAATCGCGGCTTCGGAGATATCGAAAACGGATTCGTCTACTCTCGAGTCAGTGGAACACGAAAAAGTGGAGTTGTTGCCGGACATAACGTGAGTGGCGGACGGATTCAGCACATTTATTGGCAGAGTGCAGAGGCGGATATCGATACCGGGGTTGGCGTTAACGATGGAACGGCAACAGTACAAGAACTGGACACGGACATAGAGAATACAGCGGAGGAGATGGAGGAGTTAGACTTCGAGGGGGTCTGGACGGTTGATGAGTCCTCACAGTACCCGTCTCTTCAGTGGCAGACTGGCAAGGATGCGTGCCACGCCTCTAGAACCGAGACAGCGCACTGAATCTGGTACGACGTTCGCGAAACCGAGAGGGGGAAGGTATACGGTCCCCCGTTCGTTACTTCGGACCGATGATAGCGGCACAGGACCTGCGCAAAGAGTACGGCGAGTTCGTCGCCGTCGAAGGAAGTACGTTCTCCGTCGAGGAGGGTGAAGTCTTCGGCATCGTCGGGCCAAACGGTGCCGGGAAGACCACGACGTTGAAGATGCTCGCTGGACTGCTCGACCCGACGGCCGGCACCGCGCAGGTCGCTGGCTACGACACGAGCGAGACCGAGATGCGCAAACACCTCGGCTTTCTGCCCGAGGAGTCACCCCTGTACGAGGAGATGACCGCGACCTCGTATCTGCGGTTTTTCGCCGACCTCTACGACGTGCCCGACGGCGTGGCCGAGACACGGATTACGGAGACACTCGACAAGCTCGACCTCGAACACCGCGAGCGCCAGCTCGGCGACATGTCCAAAGGGATGAAGCGAAAGGTCGCAATCACGCGCTCGCTGGTCAACGACCCGGACGTGCTGATATACGACGAGCCGGCGAGCGGCCTCGACCCGCTGACGACGAACTACATCATCCAGTTCACAGAAGAACTCGCAGCGGAGGGGAAGACAATCGTCTTCAGCGCACACAACCTCTTTCACGTCGAGTCTATCTGTGACCGTGTGGCGATTATGAACGACGGCGAAATCGTCGCCCGAGGCGACCTCGACGAACTCCAGCAGGCACACGGCGAGACCACCTATCACGTCTATACCACCGTCGAGGTGGCCGACAGCGTGCGAGAAAACGGCAGATACCGGCGGACCGTCGAATCGATGTCTGAAGTCGAGGAGACGCGCACGCTCGCCCAGGAGGCAGACGGCGAGGTCGTCGACATCCGGACCGAAGAGTCGAGTCTCGAAGAGGTGTTCCTGAACGTCGCCGACCCCGGCTCGCGCTCGGAGGGCTGAACGTGCGGCCACGAAAGCTCCTCCGCATCGCCCGGTGGGAAGTGACAAAAAACGCCGGCGGCATCGACCGCCGGACCGTCGGCATCGCGCTGGTCGCGCTGGCGCTGTTCGGGCTCGTCGTTCCGTTCATCATAAGTGGCGATACCGGTCTCGACGACGGTCTCTACCGTGTATCGGTCGACGAGGAAAGTCCCTACTACGATGTGGTCGATTCAGAGGGTGCGTTCGTCATCCGCGAGGGTGGAGAGAGGGCAGTCAGTCGAAGTGAGGTAGAGTTGTACATCGGCGACGGCGAGATAGTGTACGCCGAGTCACGGAAGGGAATCGCCGCCTACGGACAGCTACAGAGCGCAGTCAGCCGCTACAACAACAGACAGCTACGACAGGAGCTGAACCAGACCGCAGCGTTTCCCGTCTCGGTCGTGCTGGAGTACCGCCAGCAGAGTGCACTTGGCGACGGGCTTCGCCTCGGTGGCGACTCCGGCGGAACAGACGACTCGGACGACGAGGACGGCTCGACCGGTCAGACAGACGGTTCCGATGGCGGCGAGAGTGGGGAGAGTGACGGGAGTGAGGCGGGTGACACATCTACCGACCAACCGGACGACGGCGAACCGGACGGACCTGCCACCGACCGCGAGACGACGACCGATACAGGGGGGTCGGGCGGCCCGATTGGTGGGTTCGGTGCCTCGTTCACAGAGGACTCTATCTCGGGGTCACCGTCGGACATCAATCCGCCGTTTCCGTTCCAGTCGCTCGTGCTCGCGTTTCTGGTCATCATTCCGATGAACTTCCTCATTCAGGCCTACGGCAGCACAATTCTCTCCGAACGGACGAACCGCCGCGGCGAGTTGCTTCTGGTGTCACCGGTCAGCCGGTTCGACATCATCGGTGGGAAGACACTACCCTACTTCGTGGGTGGAATGGCCGTCGAAGTAGCCATCATCGCCGGGCTGTTTGTGCTCGTCAACGGGCAACTGGGCGGCCCTGTCTCCGTACTCGCGGTGATGCCACTCGTCTTGCTCTTTCTCGGGGCGACATTCCTGGGTGCGATGTTCGCCCGGTCGTTCAAAGAACTGACCTTCGTGACCGTCACAATCACCGTCACGCTGACCAGCTACGCGTTCGTGCCTGCCATTTTCACTGACGTGGGCGCGGTTGCACTCATCTCGCCACTCACGCTGCTCGTCCGCGAACTACAGGGAGAGGCAATTAGCCTCGCGGAATTCGTCTTCTCGACGACGCCGCCGCTGCTGTGTGCTGGCGTCTTCTTCGGACTCGGTGCCGGCCTCTACCGCGAGGAGGACATGTTCGACCAGCGCTCGCTCCGAGGGCGCGTCCTCGACGCACTCGTCGGGCCGATTCCGGTGCGGGGGAAACCCGGCGGATTCACGGCCCGCCTGAACGGACTGCTGCCTGTCGACGTGACACCGCTCCGGCAGTACCTGGCAGTCGGTGGCCTCACAGCCGCGCTCATCCCGTTCGTGTTCGTCGTCCAGTTACTGGCTATCGCCCTGCTCTTTGCGCTCGGCGAGATTTCAGTCGTCCTCATCCTCGTGGTCGTGGCCGTCGTCGAAGAACTGGCAAAGAGCCTACACATCTACGCCGGTTACACGCACCGGCGGTTCGCGTCGGGCCGTCGCCGAGCCGTGTTACTCGGCGTCGCAAGCGGGGTCGGGTTCTTCCTCGGCGAGAAGATTGCACTACTCGCCCAGCTTGTCGGCTTGCCCGACCTCGCTGTCGGTGAGGCGGGTCTCCAGGGCGGTATCATTCCCGGCCCGCCGGTTCTGACGGTTCTGTTGTTCCTGCTTGCACCGCTTGCGTTACACGTGGTGACTGCCGGCATCTCGGCGGTCGGAGCCAGCCGGAGCAAGCGGGCGTACGTCGTGGCGGTCGGGACCGCCATGCTGGTTCATCTGGCGTATAACCTAACGGTGGTGGTCAGCGTTGTTTGACCACCCTCGGTGGACGATTACGAAACGCGAACTGGGGTCGCTCAGCCGCGAGAAGACCATCGTCCTCGCGATCTGTATCCAACTGTTTATCGCCGCCTTCTCGTCGTTTCTGGTCGTCGGGCTCACCTCGCTGTACGACCCCGGTTCGGTCGACGGCGGGGCCGACATCGAGGTCGGCGTCCCCGGCGATGTCGAAGAGAATCTGATTCGGGCAGGCCAGGAGGTCGATGGTGTCACTATCCGCCGGGTCGCCTCGAACGACGACGCGCTCGAATTATTCGAACGGGGACAGCTCGATGCCGTCGTTTCGACGGCCAGTTCACCCGTCGGCGGCGGGACACAGGTACAGGTCGAGGCAGTCGTTCCGGCCGAAGACCTGCGGACGACAGTAATCGTCGTCAGTGTTCGCGAGCTACTGTCGGAACTGGAGCGTCTGGAGCGCGTCGAGCGTGTCGACTACCTCGACGAGGCGCCGGTTCAAATTCCAGAGGACGTGGGGTCAAGTTCGTACTTCGGGTTCACCTACACGATCCTGTTGCCGCTGTTGTTGTTCCTGCCGGCGTTTATCAGCGGCTCTATCGTCGTCGACTCGATTACCGAGGAGATAGAACAGGGGACACTCGAACTGCTCCGGGTGTCGCCGCTATCGCTGGTCGATATCGTCGACGGCAAGGCCGCCGGGATGGTTGCAATCGCTCCGATTCAGGCCGGCCTCTGGATGGTGCTGTTGCGTCTCAACGGGACCGGTATCGAGAACGTCGGTGTGTTGCTAGTGTTCGTGGCCGCCATGACACTGATTACGGTCGTCGTCGGGACGATGCTTGGGCTACTGACCGGTCAGCGCCGGCAGGCACAGTTGTTGTACTCGCTGCTTGCGGTCCTCCTCTTTGGCGGGACAATCGCCTTGCCGGAACATCCCGCGAGTACGGTCGCCTTGCTTGCCGTCGACAGCGCGACAGGCACGACGCTGGCACACGTCGCCGGATTCACTGTACTGGGGATTGGGCTGTATGCCTGTGTCCGGTGGTACGTGGGACGTGTCGATGTCGAATCTCTCTAGTCGACCCGTAGCGTCGCGGTGAGGGTCGCGCCCTCGGCAAGGGCCTCCACGAGGTCACGGTCGATATCCGCAGCCGCCTTGTCCGCGTCGATTGCGACGGTCCGCTCGTCGACGTACTCGCTCGTCCGGACGACCATGCTCCGGTCGCTCTCGAACGTTAGCTCCGGGTGGCCACTGGCCTCGATGCTGTCTGTGTGCTGGTTCGCCTCCAGCGTTATCCTAATCGAGGCCTCGCCGTCCTGGCAGGCGTGAATATACGCCTCGTCAAACGAGGCGGGAACCGTGTCAGCCTCGATACCGACGATACAGTCTCCCGCCGGGGTGAGGTAGTCGTCGCTCGTCAGTTCGAACGTACTTTCATGCGCCGCCGACACGTTGTCGTGGCCGGTCGCTTCCACGACCGTCCTCAGGGTTTCGACCATGGCTGTGGCTGTGGGTGAGAGCGGCAATAATCAGTCGATTCGAGCCGACCTGCCTACAGCAGGGAGCCGACGCCGATGGCGATTGTCGAGCCGACCATCAGAACGACGAAGAAGATAGCAATCCACTGTTCTGAGTCCATACACGAATGGAGTCTGTCCCGCAAGTTAGGTGTTTCGCTAGCGATACACTCAACAGCCAGCGGACCAAATCGCGTGGTATGGGTTCCCGTTCGGCGACACCGGTGTTCGAACTGGTAATGCTGTTTGTCGTCGTGTACGCTCTCCAGATGGTGTCGGCGCTTGCGGACCTCGTCGGCGAGTTGTTCGTGTTGCAGCCTCCGATTCAGGAGAACCCCTGGACGGTGGTCACGAGCGTCTTCGCACACGCCGACCTCGGACATCTGGTTTCGAACGCGGTCGCACTGGCGGTTATCGGGCTTCCGGTGGCAGTGTTCACTACCCGGGCTCGATTTCACGCGTTTTTCGTCGTCGCTGGGGCTGTCGCCGGCGTCTCACAAATTGTATTGAGTGATGTTGTCACCGTGATACCGGGCATCGGCGTGACTGCCTCGCCAGGTGTCGTGGGTGCAAGTGGGGGTGTCTTCGCGTTGCTCGGCTATCTGCTTGCGGGTAACCGGGTCGCGGCGACACTCGGTTCGGCCGTCAATCTACCCGATTGGCTGACATACTCCGTGTTTTTCGCGCTCGCGGGGATGGTGACCCTCGCAACAGCAGCACCGGGTGTGGCACTGATTGCACACTTTACCGGCCTCCTCGTCGGCCTCGTCGCGGGCCGGGTACACCTGCTCGATCCGAGTCGTCGGTAGGGGCCACCAGCTTCAAAACCCCCGGGGACGAATCGGCCGCAAGTGATGTCTGACGGGATTCGAGCGACTGTCTCCTTTGCCGACCCCGGCACCTGCCCGATAGCGAACGCCTCTCGCTCGACAGAGGGCCCTATCGAGCAGGTCTCGACGAGCGTGGCCCTTCCTGACAGTGATGGAAGCGTCTCTGAGTTTATGGCCGATAGCGACCTCGACGACGTTCCCCGCGTCGAACCGGTATTCTCGTACGGGGAGGCAACGCTGTACCGTGTTAGCCACGACGGGTCGGCCGACTGTCCGTGCGAGACGCTGGGAGAGTTCGATTGTCCCGTTCACCGATACGTCGCCGAGGACGGCACGCTGACGCTCGTGTTCCACGCGCCGGAGTTCGAGACCCTGCAGGGCATCATGGACACCTTCCGCGAGGAGTATCCCCCCGTCGACGTCCAGCGATTGCTCCAGCCGCCACTCGAAGGGTCGCCCGAAGACCGGGTGTTCGTCAACCGCGGGAGACTGACGAACCGACAACGGGAGGTTCTCAGGGTCGCCTTCGAGATGGGATATTTCAGGCGGCCGAAGGGCGCAAATGCGACTGAAATCGCCGACGCGCTGGGCATCGCACAGTCGACGTTCACCGAACATCTGGTCGCCGCCCAGCGAAAACTGTTGACCGATATCCTCGATTGAGGCAGGGGACGGACCAACGGAAATTAAGGGACTGGCCTTCTATCCACGAGTACGAGACAATGTCACTTGCGAAGGAAACAGAAATGGGGAGAGACGAAATCGACGAGTTCGTCGCCAGCCGCGAAACTGGCGTTCTCACCCTCGCCCGCGAGAACGAACCCTATTCGATTCCGATTTCGTACGGCTACGACGCCGACACCGGTACATTCTACATGCGCCTGGTCTCCACAGCCGAGAGCGAAAAGCGAGAGTTCCTCGACTCCGCGCCGTCGATTCGACTCGTCATCTACGATGAGGAAGACGACCGCGAGACCTACAGAAGTATCGTCGCCAAAGGGACGCTTCAGGAACTCGACCCCGCAGACCTCTCGGTCGAACAGATAGAGCAGTACGGCGAGGCGAAACGGCCGCTGTTCGAAATCTGGGGACACGGTCGGGACGAACTCGATATCAAACTCTACGAACTGCAACCGGCCGAGATAGCAGGGCGTCGGACAGAAATCGACCGCGACGCGTTCTAATCTACGAAGCTTTGCTCGGTGACCGAGCTGGCACAGACCGGACAGCCGTTCGAGAGAATCGCCCGCTTCATCTCCGGATTGACCGATATCTCCTGAGCACAGGCCGGACAGGTGAATACACACTCGTCTATCGACCCTTCTGACTCGTCTCGACCCGGGCACCCTTCAGACATATCTCTCGTTGTTGGCATCTACCACCAGAGACGGGAATGTATCGGCCCCGGATATAGAGGGATATTAAAAAGAGGGTCCTCGGTGTGGCCGAGGGCACCGGTATCAACTATCCGTAAGGAACATGCAACAGGCCGTTGACAGGCCAACTATGGACGACGAGCTGTCACTACAGGAGACTTCACTTACCGAGCGAATCGTATTACTGGCCATCGTCGCGGCCGAGAGGCGTGACGAAACGCCGGTCGCTTCTGTCGATATCCGGTCGCATTGTCTCGAACTAGTCGAGGAGGCAGAGACCGAGCAGGTGAGCACGCCGGGGGAGTCAGACATCATGCGCGCACTGAGTGTTCTCGGGACCGAGCCCTACGTCGACGAGCGACAGCACGAACATTCACCCACAGGGAAAGGCCGGCCACAGTACGGGTTGTCAGC
>NZ_FNFC01000015.1 GCF_900100385.1 Halovenus aranensis | reverse complement strand
GGTGGTGTTCAGATAAGGATTGAAGAGTGAGGCGTAGCGTTTTCTGAGTGATCATGCCCGAAAACGCTAGCCTCAGCGGTAGTATCGACCAGATCAACTTAGAGTTTATTGAACGAGAAGCGACACCGCGATTTCTGATGAAGCTCAGTATTCAGTTGCATCTTGCAGGACTATCGCTTTCGAATACTGTTTCTGTTCTTGAAATATTCGGTGTCGATCGTGCGCGTTCGACTGTTCATAACTGGGTTCATAAGGCAGATCTACAGCCCGAAGATGGGCAAAACCCGGATCACGTTGCGGTTGACGAGACTGTGATCCAACTCAATGACGAGCAATACTGGCTGTACGCTGCTGTCGATCCCGAAACAAACGAATTACTCCATACAGAGCTTGAACCGACAACAAACAAGGTAATCGCTCATGCATTCTTTGCTGAACTTCGCGAGAAACACAACGTTGACGATGCGGTGTTTCTCATCGATGGCTCGCATTCACTGAAAGACGCCTGTTCACGACATGGCCTCGATTTCAGATACGAACGCAATGGAAATCGCAACAGCGTCGAACGTGTCTTTCGAGAAGTAAAACGTCGAACCACTAGCTTTTCAAACTGTTTCAGCAACGCACAAGCAGACACAGCTGACGACTGGCTTAGATCGTTTGCCTTCGCATGGAATCAGCTTATCTGAACACTACCCCGACGCAAGTGGAAGATTTAAACTATATCGATTCCGAACGACCCGATATGAGTGACAACGAGGGACGGAAGAACCTGCGGATGCCGGACGACGACGAAGTGTTCGCGGTCGTGACTGACATGCTGGGTGCAAACCGTGTCAACGTCCGCTGTATGGACGGCGTCGAGCGAACGGCGCGCATCCCCGGTAAGATGCAAAAACGCATCTGGATTCGCGAAGACGATGTCGTCCTCGTCGAACCGTGGGACTGGCAAGACGAGAAAGCCGATATCACGTGGCGCTATGAGAAACAGGAGGCCGACCAGCTCCGCGACGAAGGTCACATTCAGGAGTAACCGCGGTTCTTCCCTCTCGCCGCCGCCATTCGGGCGACGAAGTCGACAGCCCCTGCCGGCGGTGTCTCTCTCTGTTCATCGTCCCATAGCGATGTGTCTCTCACTCGGGGTATACGTTCGGCGAAACTCACAGCAGGTGTGACTCGACTGTCGCTGGAGGGGTGTAACTGTTGCGAGGAGTGGATAGACCGCCGGCGGCCCGCGTTACTTCCGCGATTTGTTACTGGAGAGACTCGGGCGAGTCCGCTCGGTGCCCTTGCCTTTCGACTCCAGCCCGCGGTTCTGCGTGCCGGCGCTCGTGAGGCCACGCATCGCGCGGTTCTTGTGCGTGTCGTCACAGATCCAGTTCAGGTCGTCGTCGTTCTCGATTGCCGGATGCTCTGGGTCGAGCATGATTACTTCGAACCACTTCTGGCTGCCGTCTTCGCCGACCCAGTACGAGTTGAGGACGCGCAGGTTCGTGAACTTCCGGGTACATCGCTCCTCGGCGATGCGCTGGATGTTCTTGCGGCGGTTGAGGCGGTTGACACCCTGGCGCGCCGAGCGTCGACCGGCCGTGAACCGCTGTTTGCGCGACCCGCCCTTTCGGACGCTTACGCGTGCGAGGACGACGCCCTGTTTGGCCTTGTAGCCAAGCGAGCGCGCCCGGTCGAGCCGAGTCGGGCGCTCGATGCGCTCGATAGCGCCCTGGTCGCGCCATTCCTGCTGTCGTTCCCACTGAAGCTGTGCGACTTTGCCGTCGTCCGGGTCTTTCCATGCGTCCCGGATGTGCGAATAGAAGCTTCGTGCCATTGGTGTTCACCACGGGCGTTGCGTGGTTCAAACCGTCGACGAGGCGTCTCGTGCGGTTCACATCCCGACCTGTGTACAACAGGTGCCCACCGGTGCCCGTCGTCCTGGTAGGTATAGAGTCGTTCCAGAGTTGCGAACAAAAGGCCTTCGAAGCTGTCTCAGGTCACGCTGTCTTCGTCGCCGTCGGGGGTGATGTCCCGTGGTCCGCTCAGATACGCCGCATAGAGGACCATCGCGGCGATTGTAAAATCGAGGCTGTGTCCGATGACGTGGTGATACATCATCGGAACGACTCCCGACGCCGTGCCGATGCCGAGAAACGACCGGACAAAGAGCGCGCCGACCGCGACAGTAATCAAGACGTACCGGCGAGACCGTCGGCGCAGGCAGGTGACGAGGCTGGCGACGAACAGGAGTCCAGTGCCGATGCCGGCAAGCAGGATAATGCCAAGCAAGACGAGCGACCCCTCGACGCCCGGCCACTCGCCAGCCGAACTGAGTACCGCCGTGGTGTACTCCATCGTGCGTGTGTGTAGGGTCGTCCCCGTAATCAAAGGCCGGGCGTTCTCCGCACCTGGGAAACCGCCGGCCGTTTATGTACACGCTCCCGTACATTGAGCTAGGTGAACGTTCAGTGTCAGAGACGCGGTCACGTATTCGGGACTGCATCCATCGAAACCCCGGCATCCACTTCAACGCTATCAGCCGGAAACTCGATATCGCGACCGGACAGACCCAGTACCACCTCCGGAAACTGTTCAGGCGAGAGGACATCCAGCGCGAGTCTATCTGCGGAAAAACCCACTACTATCCGCCGACGTACTCCGAGTGGGAGCGAGGTGCGATTGCGCTGTTGCGCCGGGAGAGCACCCGTGAGGTCGTCTTGCTGTTGCTCGAACGCGAGCGTGTCGCCCCGGCCGACATCGCCGACCGGTTGGGAACCGCCCGAAGCACCGTCGAGTGGCACCTCTCGAATCTCGTCGAGCACGACGTCGTCCGGAAGACCGAAACCGACGACGGGCTCGTCGTCGAGTTGACCGACTCTTCGACGACCTACCGGCTGCTCCGGGAGGTCGAGCCGCGCTTTTCGGACCGGCTCATCGACCGGTTCTCGCGACTCGCCGACGAACTGCTCGCCGAGTAACTGCGCTTCCTTGCTGCGTTCTCGATTGCGAATCTCTCCTTTGGTGAGACTGTTCTGTCTTTTCGCGTTCTCTGCTGGCCTGCTCGGTCGGTCTCTGGTGTGGACGACGGCAGTCGAACTCCGTCGCTCGACGTACGCACAATCCGCCGCCCAAAAAATTAGATGCGTCTAATCTATAGTTTTGATGAAAACTACTATATATTTTGACCAGCCACGACTAGCTGACGATGGACAACACGAAGCAGTCGAACGCTGAGACGTTCACACGCAGAAGAGCCCTCACCGCCGGCGGAGTTCTCGTTACTGGTCTCGCCGGATGCGTGAGCAGTGGTAACGACACCAGTTCCACGAACAACGACGGCGCGAACGGGGACGGTCCCGCCGTCGCGGTTGCGTCCTTTTTTAGCTTCTATGATTTCGCACGGAAACTCGCGGACGGGACGCCAATCCAGGTTAAAAACCTCATTCCGACTGGACTGCACGGCCACGGCTGGGAGCCGAACGCGAGCGTGACCAAAGAGATCATCGAAGCGGATGCGTTTCTCCACGTTGGTCCGGGATTCCAACCGTGGGCCGACCGCGCGATTCAGACCCTCCAGGACGACAACGTCGATACACAGCTGATTAACGTCCGTGAGGGTGTCGAACTTGTCGACCTCGCGGCGACGCTCGACCCCGACGAGGAGGGTGTCGGCAAACAGCAGGGCAAAGACCCACACTTCTGGCTCGACCCCGACCGGGCGAAGCAGTCGGTAGATAACATCGCCGACGGACTCGTCGAACTCGCTCCCGAACAGGAGAGTGCCGTCCGGACCAACGCTGAGACGTACAAATCCGAGACGCTCGAACAAATCGACCGGGACTATCAGGCCATCTTCGACGCCGCCGAGCGAAACGTCGTCCAACTGGCGGCACACAACGCCTTCCAGTACATCGGCGTCAGGTACGATACAGAAATGGTCCCGCTCGTCACAAATCTCGCAGCCAGCGGCGACGTCAAACCCTCGGATATCGCCGAGGCGAAGGAGGTAATCGACGAGAATGACATCGAGTACATCGCCAACGGTGTCTTCGAATCGCGGCGGCCAGCGAAGCAGTTGCTCAACGAAACACGGGTCGAAGGATACCTGCCCGTCACCCCGTACGCGGGGGTGCGAGAGGACTGGGTCGAGAACAACTGGGGGTACGAGGAAATCGCCTACAACATCAACATGCCCACGTTCGAGGTTGTGCTCGGCAACAAACAACCCGACGAGGTCGGACCCGACGGCTGGTCCGATGAGTGGCTGAACTTCGAATGAACGACCAATGAGTACACAACCGACAACACACTCAGCGACCGCAAGCACAGAACACAGCACGCCTCTCATCGAGCTAGCCGGCGTCGACTTCGGGTACACGTCCACGCCGGTCGTCGAAGACATATCGCTCCAGATCGACGCCGGCGAGTACGCTGCGGTGGTCGGCCCGAACGGCTCGGGCAAATCGACGCTCATGAAGCTGATGCTGGGGCTGCTCCGGCCCGACGATGGGGTCGCCAGACTGTTCGGCGACCCTTCACATCAGTTCGACGACGGGTCCCGGATTGGCTACGTCGCCCAGCACGCAAGCGCCTCGAAAGAGATGCCGATTACCGTCCGTGAAGTTGTGAAGATGGGTCGATTTCCACATGTCGGCTTCGGTCGTCTTTCCCGTGACGATTGGGAGATCGTCGACCGGGCGCTCGAAACGGTCGGCATGGGCGCGTTCGCGAGTCGCCGTGTGACACAGCTGTCTGGCGGTCAGCGCCAGCGAGCGTTTATCGCCCGCGCGCTCGCCAGCGAGGCCGACCTGCTCGTGCTCGACGAGCCCACCGTCGGGGTCGACATGGAATCGGTCGAGGCGTTCTACGACCTCCTGGACGCGCTGAACAGCAACGGCATCACGGTCTTGCTCATCGAACACGACCTGGGCGCGGTCACCGAACACGCCGACCGCGTCATCTGTCTCAACCGTGAAATCTATTTCGACGGACCGGCCGATGCGTTCGTCGAAAGCGATGCCCTGGCCCGTGCCTTCGGAACCACGGCGAATCTGCTGGGTGGTTCTCGATGACTCACCTCCCAAACACCCCGCTTCAGATGGGACCACTAGACGCCGTGTTCGGGCCGCTGTACTGGTTTCTCGAACTCTGGTCGGGGCTCATGTCCTGGGTGGCGAAGACGACCGGCCTGGAGTTGCTCCGGTATGGGTTCATGCACCGAGCGATTTTGGTCGGCCTCTGTATCGGCGTGATGGCCCCGCTTATTGGAACCTTCCTCGTCTATCGCCAGCTGGCGCTCATCGGCGACGCACTCGCCCACACCGGCTTTGCTGGTGTCGCCGTCGGGCTGTTCCTCAACGCGGTCCTCGACTTGGGGGTCTCTCCCTATCTGACGGCTGTCGTCGTCGCCATGATTGCAGCCCTGCTCATCGAACTTATCTCGGAGGCGACTGACGCCTACAACGATGTCTCGATGGCTATCGTACTCTCGACGGGCTTTGCGCTCGGGACGACACTAATTAGCATCAACGCCGGTGGACTCGCCGTCGGCGTGAACCAGTTCCTCTTTGGCAACCTTTCGACGGTGTCGGAGGACAGCGCAGCGATACTGCTGGCGCTGTTCGTGATTGTCATCGGCGTGGTCGGACTCACGCGCAACCAGCTACTGTATGTCACCTTCGACGAGACCGCCGCGGCGGTCTCGGGCCTGTCGGTGAGCTGGTACAACCGAACAATGGTGATGCTGACGGCCATGGTGGTCGTCGGCGCGATGCAGATTATGGGCGTCATCCTCGTCGCCGCCATGCTCGTTGTCCCCGTCGCGGGTGCGAGTCAAGTCGCCCGGAGCTTCACCGAATCTCTCCTCGTGTCGGTCGTGCTTGCCGAGCTTGCCGTCATTCTCGGGATTGGCGTGTCGTACTACGGCAAGGCGACCGCCGGGGGCGTCATCGTCCTCGTCGCAGTCACAATCTACGTCATCGCGGTCGTGCTCGGAAAGCTCCAGACGGCCTTCGGCGAGGAGGGCTCCCCCGAGATGGGACGCATCGATATCAACAAAACCGAGTCGAGTGGGGACTGACTCAACTGCCGTCCGAGACTCCCGTGCTATCGTCGAGACACAGATGACAGCTCCAGACGCTACGGACACGCCCGAGTCGCTGCCGGCGGTGACGCCAAAGATGGAAGACTACCTCCGCCGCATCTACCGGCTTGAGCAGGATGCCAACGGCAGGGTGCCAAACGCACAAATCGCGGATGAGCTCGGCGTTACCCGAGCATCGGTGACCAGTATGCTCAGTACGCTCGCAGAGCTGGGGTTGATCGACCGACAACGGTATCGCCCGATCTGTCTCACGGCCGAAGGCGAGACGCTCGCGCTACGCGTCATCCGCAGACACCGGCTCGCCGAGACACTGCTCTCGGAGCTGTTCAGATACGCCATCAGCGAGGTCGACGGCGAGGCGGACATCCTCGAACATCACCTCAGCGCGCGGCTCTGCCGAGAGATCGAACAGGAACTCGACATGCCAGAGACCGACCCACACGGTGACCCGATTCCCGACAGCAACCTCGATTTGCCACAGTCGGCCGACACCACGTCACTAGCCGAGGTTGAAGCCACGACGACTGTGACGGTCACGCGGATTATGACACAGGATGACGACGTGCTCGAGTATCTCGCGACAGTCGGGCTCGAACCGACGAAACGCATCCGTATCGTCGAAACCACCTCCATCGGCACGGTGGTCCTCACAATCGGAGAGAGCAGCGAGCAGACGAGCCTGCCGAAACGAATCGCCACACAGATTCTCGTCGCCGTTGACTGACCGAGCACAGCGGCATGCCGGCTTCTCTCCTGGAATTCGTTGTCGAATTTCAGAACTGACGAGTAAGACGGTGTCCCTCCTCCGGAAGGCTAGCTTCTCTGATTCGGGGCGGGGACACTTCTCCGTGGGAGTGCAGTAGATATTATCCGCTCGCGCGTGCCTTCACAGCCGATCCGATGATGCAGTCTATCACGACGAAGAGAGTCAGTATCCCGCCGGCGATAATTGAGAACACCTCTCCCCAGTAGACGCCACCCGATGGATTCAACCCCTCGACGGTAGCCCACGTCGAGACGACGAGACAAGGGACTGCGACAGCAGCGAGGACGATGTCGGTGGATTTGCGCGTGTACAGACCGCGAGTAAGCACCGCGAGTTCGATCACGAACGGGAGGACGAGAACCGGCGACCCGACACCCGGGAGCAAAAGCGGGTGAAATTGCGTGTGTTGTAGTATCATTTTTGTGATTGTTTTTATCATTCGACGTCTATTGTGGTTTTTCTCTCTGTCGGTATCACCGGCGGTCAGCGCGTCTCGTCTCCGTTTTCAGCTCTAGTCTCGGCGTCCGGAGACTCCTCGTCGCTCGTAAAAAGCGCGAGATACAGCCACGCCCACGCGTTCGGTCGTTGCCGGCGAGGTCCGTCAGCCATCGGTCATACCCTCTCGACGCCGACCTCTCGTTCGGTTCGAACGCGGGTTCGTGCATGCTCGGTCGACTGTCATATCGCATCTCTCCGAATCGGGGCACTCACGAGACTGTCCTGTTCGACCGTTTCCGCGGGGGCAAACGTGAGTTGCCAGCCTCCGTCTACGGCAGTCACTCGAACGGACTGTGGGGACCGCTCCCTGCGGTGTCGGCAGAGTTCGAGAGTCACCGGCAGTACTGGGAGGCGGTCGCTGCGCGATGAAAGTGCATAGCCGGAAATCTGGGCAACGGTCGTCTCTGTGCTGTCGTCGAGACCGGTCGGCTGCGGTGTGCGTGTGTAGCTCTCGATGAGGCCCCGCTTTTCGAGTACGGACAGTGTCGCGTCGAAGGGGTTGTTCGCGCCGTCTGGTTGCTCTAATCGGGCCGCAGCATCGAGGAAGAGGTCACTCTGATTCGAGAGAGAGAGGTGCTCGTCGAGTTCGCTGGCCATGCTTTCGAGGAGATACAGACAGAGTTCGTCGGGATTCTCGACCGTCTCGGCGAGCTCAAAGTACGCGTCCATGACGGCGCTTTCGAGCCCATCGTAGCCCGCTTCGGAGACGGTCTCGAAGACAACGCCGGCCACGCGGTGACAGAACTCGACGAGCGTGCGCTGTTCGGGCGTGGTGGTCTCGGGTAGTACGGGCTCGGAGAGGTGTTGCCGTGGTGCCCCCGACGAGTACTCCCGTCGGTCTGTCCCTGCTGGGTCGTCGGTCGTCTCCTCGCAGACGATCAGGTCGTAGTAAGGGACCTGCGGGTCGTAGCGTCGCAGCGCAGACCGATACTGCTCGGTGGCGCGGGCGGCGCCCCGCGCGGTGGCACGGTCCCGAAACCGACACCCGGCCGCGGGGACTGGCCGGTCGCCTGTCCGCCCACAGATGACGTAGTACTGTCCGTCCGCAGCGGCGAGCGTTTCGATATGCTCTCTGATGTCGACGAGTGTTGGGCCAACCATACTGGGTGTGCAGGCTAGTCCTCTTCGAGACTCGGGTGGGTGCGCTGTTCGTCCGGATGCGGTTCGGCGAAGCGCTCGCCCATCACGTCGAGTGACTCTGCTTCGCGGTCTGTTCGTTCGGCCTCGCCGATCTCCGCACAGCCCGGTGGGAGCTCGCGCCCACGGTCGGTGAAGTAACCTTCGGGCACAACCCAGTCGTGATAGAACGGTCGGTCGTCGTCTTCGAGGATAGTGACACCCACTTCTGCGCCGTGGCCGGCACAGACGATAGCCTGGTGGGGTTTCTCTGCGAGGCGGCCGGCAGCGTACAACCCGTCGACGCCGGTCCGCCCGCGTTCGTCGGTGTCGACGAACGCCTTTCCGCGGTCGATGATGCCGATGCCGTCTATCCCGTCGAGATACCCGACCACGTTCTTCGTGGCCGCGACGACATACCTCGTGTGGTACTCGCCGGCATCTGTCTCGACTGCGAACCCGTCCACGCTCTGCTCGACACTCGTAGCGGTCGCGGTCACCTGCTCACAGCCTGCGTTTGTTGCTTGCTCTTCGACGAGGTCAAGCAGCTGGCAGCCGTTGACGCCAGCCGGGAAGCCCGGGAAGTTTTCGAGGTGGGCGTTTCGTCGGAGAATCGACCCGCCCGCGTCGATGACGAGCGTGTCCAGCCCGTGGCGCGCGGTGAAGAGGGCCGCCGAGTGGCCGGCGACGCCGCCACCGATAACGACAACGTCCAACCCACTCATTGGTCAGATGTCTCCATTGACAATATCAGCAAGCCGCTGTCGGTCGAACAACTGTTCACTCTCCGAGAGTTGCCCATATCCGGGATACGACCCGAACTCGTCGGGGTAGAGTTGTTTGGCGGCCATCTCCGTCTGGAACATGTTGATAATCGGACCCTGGTACGGAGTCCCCCCGACGTAGACATCGTCGTTTTTGATGGCGGTCACTTCGCTCCCGACTGGATGGTTCTGCAGCAACTCTCGTTGCTTTTGAATCAGGTTCACTCCCTGGAAGTCGCGATACGTGATGCCAAAGTTGAAGATAATAACGTCCGGGTCGTACTCCAACAGGCCCTCGAAACCCACCTTGGTAGAGGACTGGCCGCCGTATGCGCCTTCGAAGGCGTCGACGACGTTCAAATCGCGGTACTGTTTCTTCCCCCACGTCTTTTCGACCGCCGATTTCGGGTTGTAGACGACCCATCCGTCACGGTTCTCAGGGTTGTACCGTCCATTCACCAGCGCCATAGACCGACGCTCGCTCTCCTGTGGCACACGCGACCGAATGTCTTCGATGAACGGTTCATACAGGTCAAGCAACGCCTCGCCGCGCTCCTCTTCGCCAAACAGAGCGGCGTATTTCGGGATATATTCGGGCAGAGATACGTATGAGTACGACTCGCCGCCCGGCCAGGTTGTCCACCCGTCAAAGCGCTTTCGTCGGCTTCCGTTTCCGAACCAGGGTGCGACGCTCTCTCGAATCCGCTTTGCCTCCGCCTTTTCGAGCCCGTATGCAGCAAGGAGGATGTTCGGGTCGATGGCCATCAGATCAGGTTCGAGGTCGTAGACAACCTCCATATCGGTGTCACGGTCGGTTGTCGTAATCTGGGGAAGGTCAGCGGCCTCTGGAACGCTCACGCCGTCCAGGAAGTCATAAAACCCTTGATACCAGAACCGAGGGTCGACCATACCGACGGCGCCGTCCCCCTGACCCAGTGCGGTTAACAGGTCGGCGGTGAAGCCGAATCCGCCGACCCAGGAGGCTGGCGGCTCCTCGAGCGTCAGTTCACCAATCGGGGGCATCGATGCCGAGAACGCTTTCTCAGTTGTCTCTGTCGAGGTAGCTGTAGATTCCCCGGTCGGTGTCGGTTCTGTGTTGCCCTCGCCGGACTCTGTTGGGGTCGGACTCTCTTCTGGCTCTGAATCCGAGTCCGAATTGCCCGTGCATCCAGCGAGAAAGCCCCCGCTGGCGACGACTCCACAGTACTTCATGCACTTCCGACGGGTCGACATCTCGTGTCCGCTGCCATCGTCTGCCATGTGTTTTAGGCTAGCCTAAAAATATAAAAACCTACCGGAACACTCAATTCCGACGTTCGCCACTCGACAGCGTCTCCTGGTGGTTCGAGCGGAAAATTGCCTTTCGTCGGCCCCAGTCCCGGCGAAGCGGGCGCTGTCGTTTCTCGTCTGTGGCGACCCTCGCTGGCGTGGCCATCAGCTGTCTCCGCCGTCGGCACGGGCGATACGCTCTGGCGGTTGTTCCGGCTCGCCCTCGTCGTGGCGGGGCTGTAGTGGCTCGATTCGGGGACCGCGCTGCGTCACCTCAACCCGGGCGTCGATCTCGAACACCTCTGCGAGTAGCCTCTCCGTGACGACTTCTTCCGGCGTGCCACGGGCCTGGATAGAGCCGTCCTTGAGCGCGACCATCTTATCAGCGAGTCGCGCAGCCTGCTCGATGTCATGCAGGACGACGACCACCGTGATATCGCTCTCATCCCGGAGTGTCTCTACGATTTCCATTACCTCTAGCTGGTGGTGGAGGTCGAGAAACGTCGTCGGCTCGTCGAGCAGCAACACGTCGGTGTCCTGGGCGAGGACCATCGCAATCCAGGCTAGCTGTTTCTGTCCGCCACTGAGGCTCCCCACCTCGCGGTCACGGATATCTTCACAACCAGCCAGCGTGATTGCCCGGTTGACCGCGGCGTGGTCCGCTTCGGTCACGTGCTCGAAGAAACCACGGTGGGGGTACCGACCGTGATACACCAGATTTTCGACGGTGATTGAGTTCGGTGAGGTACTCTCCTGAGAGAGCAGGCCCAGTTTCCGTGCAAGCTCTTTGGTGTCCATCGTGTGCACATCCCGACCGTCCAGAAGCACAGAGCCGTCTTCGGGGGCAAGCTGTTTGGCGAGTCCCTTCAACAGCGTGCTCTTCCCAGAGCCATTCGGCCCGACGAGCGCGGTCACCGCACCCGGCTCGGCGACGAGCGTCTCGCCGTCGATGACTGGTTCATCCATCGGCGGATATTTGAGGACGAGGCCGTCCCCGGACAGTTCACTCGTCGGCATCTGTTCGTCCTCCTCGGCGGACACCGCTTCACCAGTGGACTCCTCTGTGCCTGCCGCGTCGGTACCGCTTGACAGCAGTCTATCGAGTATCTTGTGCGTCATCTCAGATTTCACCCATCTCCTGTTTTTTCCGCATCAGATAGAGGAAATACGGGCCGCCGACCAACCCAGTGACAACTCCAACGGGAATCTGGAGGTCCGAACCTGTAATGACTCCCATTCCCAATCGTGCGCCGACATCGGCAGCGACCATCAGTGCCGGGCCGACGAACAGACAGCCGACGATTACTTTCTTGTAATCGCTCCCAACGAGGTTGCGCACCATGTGCGGGACAATGAGGCCGACGAAGCCGACAATGCCGGCCACCGCGATGCTCGCAGCAGCAGCCAGCACCGCCACACCCGAGAGCGCAAACCGAACCTTCTCGATCGACATGCCGAGGGACTTCGCAGTCTGTTCCCCCAGTAACATCACGTTACACTGCCGTGCACCAGCGATTGCGAGCACGACTGCGATGACCGACCACGGGAGAGCCATCCGTACTTGCTCCCAGTCTGTTCCGGTGAGTGAGCCGGTCGTCCACGCGAGGGCCTCTTGGACAACGCCGAGATCGTCTGCAAAAAAGAACAGCGCTGTCTGCAGACTCTTGAAGACCGTACCGACGATTACGCCTGCCAGGACGAGTCGGACCGGCGACGTGCCGTTCTTCCAGGCGATGGCATAGACCACAAGAAACGCCGCGATTCCACCGAGTGCCGCTATGACTGGGAGCAGCGTCGAAACCGCAAAGGACAACTCCCCAACACCGACCGGCAGGCTGATACCGGGGACAGCGACGAACGCACCCCCGAGCAGCACGGCCCCAACCAGACCGATGGCACGTAACTGACGCCGCTCGACCCCGTACCACCAAGCGCCCGCGACCCCGAACAGCCACACGAGGGTAGCCCCTCCGCCAAGTAGACCCCCCTGTGTTCCGGTCAGGGCGAGAAACGGAACCGCGAGGACAAACGAGGGAATCGCCACAAGGACAACGAGAATCATCAGTCCCGCCCCCGAGGAAACGCCGAGGATGAATGGGCTCGCCAGTTCGTTGCGGGTGATTGCCTGGAAAATTGCCCCCGAGATAGCGAGGTTCATGCCGACGATAATCGCGACGAACACTCTCGGCAGGCGGATGCTCCAGACGATGAGGCTTTTTCGCCCCATCTCGGGCAGTTCCCCCCCGAGCAGGAACGAATTCCACGCCTGCTGGTTCAGGAGAACGTCCGGGTTGACTACAGCCGACCACGCCTGGCCGACGCTCATCGAATACGAACCAAAGCTCACCTGCACGAGCCCCGCGAGTACGACGACAGCGATACTCCCGAGCGCAGTCATCACGAGCCGCGGGTCGAACAGCCAGACGAACCGACGGGTGTCCCGAGTGCCTGCTGCCTGGCCGTCTCCGACTGTTTCGTTACTCATCGGTCTCTCACACTCACTGTGTCGCTTTTAGCGCACACGTCCGGGCATCGCCACGAGTGGGCGCTGACGTAGGCGGACACGTGGCCGGTCATCGTTCGACCCCCGACTCTCGTTCGGGCCGTCTGTCTTCGGCGGCGGCGAGTATCTTGTCGTCGTCTATCTGGTCGAGAAGCGCCGCCGTATCCACGGCTTCGACGATATGCGCCGGGTCGAGGTGAGATGCGAGCGCTTCCTGTCCGGCCCCAGCCCGTGCGTCGATTTCATCAGGGGATATGTGCGACGAAACCGACTTGCCAATCCTCGCCTCACGGACCCGCTGGTATCGGTCGGAGTCCGGCGCTACGGGTGCGTCCGCGCCATAGTGGGCGTCGAACCACTCGACCAACTGAGTCCGGTCGGACAACTCGTCGTCGAGCTCGGCCCTGCGGCGCATCCAGTCTACGCCGTCGGCGACTTCCTCCCACCAGCCGTCGTCGATTCGAGCGTCGGCGATGACACGTCGTGCGACGCGTGCGCCCCGTCCGGCAGCGACAATCGCCTGGTCGTCCTCTTCGGCGGGAGTGACGACGTACAGCCGGTCGACCGGCGTGGTGCCGTCGTGGTCGGCGTACTCGCCGTCGAAGTGCTCGTGCTCTTTGCCGCCGTGTTCGTGGGTCTCGAACATCTCGGCGTCGTCGTCGAGGCCGCGCATGTACTCGCCGTCATAGCGCGTAGCTGCCACGACCTGCCTCGCGGTAATTGACTCTCCTTCCTGTGGTGTCACGCGGAAACTCTCTTCGTCGTCGGTCTGCTCGACCGACTCGACGAGGTCCGAAACTATCTCACAGCCAGCGGTCTCGGCGTGGTCGTGCATCAGCCCGTACATCGTCTCGATGTCGACCCCGCCGGGGAATCCGAGGTAGTTCTCAAGGTGAGCACACCGCTGGAGAGACGAACGCCCGCGGTCGAAGATGACGGTGTCGAACCCTTCGCGGGCGCAGAAAACGCCCGCCGAGCAGCCCGCCGGGCCGCCGCCAACGATCACAACGTCGTGGTCGTCTGTCTCTGCGAGTTCAGTTTCTGTATCTGGCATTGTCAGCCCTCCCTCTCGCTGATAGCTGTGATTCGCTGGCGGGAGAACAGCTGTCCGGCTTTGGGTTGGCTGCCGGAGCCGTGCCACTCGCCCACTTCTGCGTGGTGCTCATTCGCGGCCATCTCAATCTGAAATCTGTCGACGAGTTGCTCTCAGACCGCAGCTCTGGCGGAGTAGATGTATCGTCCCGTCTGTTCTCGCCTGGCATATTTTTTAGGCTATCCTAAACAACTAAAACCGTTCCGGTTTTTGGCCGCCCTAAAAATTCGCAAGTATTGTTCTTCGGCGTTACGGGATGTGCTTGTCCAAGTCGCTACAAGCCTGGTGCCCTCAGGTAGGCGAGAACCACTGGGTCTACCGGTCCACCGTAGCGACTACTACCGGGGTTCCGAACGACGTCGGCACGATGAGAACACGAGTGGCGTGCCAGTTCGGGTATATACGTGGTCCGACTTCGGGATGTGAGAGCCTATAGCGTAGGCATTCACCGTCTCTTATCGACTTCGACGACCTGCTAATCTGGTCCGACGGTTCTCTCGTCCCTCAGCAGCTACATTTCATATAGCGTCATGTGATTTACTGAGGACAGCGAACACCAACAGCTCGAACATACCAAAACCACCGAAAAGGCCCGCAGTTACTCGATTTGCTCGCGGTACGCGTCGGGCGAGAGCAGCTCTTCGAGTTCGCTCTCATCGTCGAGGTCGAGTTCGACCATCCACCCGTCGCCGTAGGGGTCTTCGTTGACGAGCTCGGGCACGTCGAGTAGTTCCTCGTTGACCGCGGTCACCGTCCCGGAGACGGGGGCGTAGATGTCCGAGACGGCCTTGATGGACTCGATGACGCCAAAATCATTACCGTGGTCGAGCGTGTCGCCCTCGCCCGGCAGCTCGACGAACACCACGTCACCGAGTTCGTCCTGTGCGAAATCGGAGATGCCGATTCGAGCGGTTCCGTCCTCGACGCGGACCCACTCGTGTGATTCGAGGTACCGACAGTCCTCGGGAATCTCGAAGCTCATGAGAGGAATGGGGGTGTCCTCGTATGTGCTTTCTTCGGTTCGCCCCGGATGACGACGCGGACCGACTCGTCGTCGTAGTCTGCCGGCAGATACGCGAGCGCAATCGCCTCGCCGAGTGACGGGCTCATCGTCCCGCTGGTCACGGTCCCTATCTGGTCGCCGTCGGGCGTCGTCACCTCGTAGCCAGCCCGCGGGACACCGCGCTCGTCGAGGACGACGCCGGTGAGTTGCTCATCGATCGTCGCGCTGTCCAGTGTGTCTCGGCCGACGAAATCGGTATCGAGCGCGACGGTGAAGCCGATGCCCGCCTCGTATGGGGTACGCGGATTCTCCTCGGGGTGGAAGTCCTCACCCGAGAGCAGAAAGCCCTGTTCCAGACGGAGCGTGTCCCGAGCGCCGAGCCCGCAGGGCTGACAGTCGATACTGTCCCAGACGGCCTGGGCGTCCTCCCACGCACAGACCACCTCGAAGCCTGTCTCGCCGGTGTAGCCGGTGCGGGCGACGTAAGCCTCTCGTCCGGCAACGGTGCCACTCGCCACGTCGAACGGCGAGAGCGCCGACAGGTCGACGCTGGTCTCGTCGCCGAGCAGCGCCGGCGACTCCGGTCCCTGGATGGCGAACATGGCGTACTCGTCGGTCCGGTTTGTTACCGTCGCTTCGAGGTCCCACTCCTCGCGGTGGCGCTCCCAGCGGTCGCTCATCTGCTCGTCGTGGCCCGCGTTCGGAATAAAGAGGTAGCCGTCCTCGTCGGGCCGGTTGTACAGTACCGTATCGTCGAGTATGACTCCTCCGTCGTCGGTGATTGCGGCGTACTGAGCCTCGCCGGGGTCGACGGCGGTCACGTCGTTTGTGACCAGTCGCTGCATGAGTTCGGTCGCGTCCGGTCCCGTGACCGTCACCTCGCCCATGTGTGAAACGTCGAACTTGCCGACCGCCTCGCGGACGGCGCTGTGCTCTTGGCGTATCGAATCGAACTCGACGGGCATCTCCCAGCCTCCGAAATCCGTCGTCTTCGTCGAATGGTCGACGGGCGGTTGTCGCAGTGCCATACCTCGACTGTCACGCCCCCTGCCCCTAATGGTTGCGTCAGCGGCAGTAGTAAATCAAATGTCGCTATATCAAACAATTGCGGAGTGCGAACCGAAACTGACCAGTAGCCCCCGGCACAGCGCCCGCTATGGACGAACAACGGCAGGTCGCGGCGTTTATCGACCGCCACGACATCGACGCACCACCCGCGTTCCGACTGCTCGATGTGGTCTCGGAACTCGGCGAAATCGCAAAAGACGTGAACGAGTCGACGGGCTACGGCGACACTCCTACCGAGGCGGCTGTCAGCGAGGACGAACTCGGGGACGCGCTGTTCGCGCTGCTTGCACTTGCCGAGGAGCTCGACGCCGACGCCGGCGCGGCCCTCGACACGGCGCTAGCGAAATACGAGTCTCGGCTGGAGACACAGAACGACCCTTCCTCGGGCGAGTAAGCCAGGACGCGTGTCTACCGCCATCGGCGAAAACTACTGGCTGTCGTCTTCGGTGAGCCGTGCGGCGGTCGTGGCAATCTCTTGAATCTGGCTGGTCTGCTGTTCGTTCGCGGCCGCAATCGTCTCGATTTCGCCGGCCATCTCGTCGAGGTCGTCTACCAGCGAATCCACCATGCTCGCCACCTCTTCGGTCGTCGCGGCCTGGTCGTCGGTCGCGTTCGCGACCTCCTGGATACCGTCTGTGGCGTCCCGGACGGCGGCCAGAATTTCGTCGAGATTTTCCATCGTTTTACCAACTTCTTCCATGCCTTCTGCGACCTGCTCTGTTGTCTCGGCCAGGCTCTCGACGGTTTCGTCTGTGTCTGCCTGGACCTGTGTCACCGTCTCCTCGATTTCGCCCGCGTTCTCTTTGGTCTCGCTGGCGAGTGACTTGATTTCGTCGGCGACGACTGCGAATCCCTCGCCAGCTTCGCCCGCCCGTGCGGCTTCGATTGAGGCGTTCAGCGCCAGCATGTTCGTCTGGTCAGCAATCTCGTTGATGACGGTCGTCACCTCGCTCACCTGGTCCATTCGGCCTTGCAGACTATCGACATCGGTTGCGACCTCTTCGACCGCCGCCTCGATATCCTCCATGGCACCCAGGGCGTCGCGCGCGGACTCACTCCCTTCCTGTGCGAGGTCCTCGGCGCGCTCGCTGGTCTCTGAGACCTGCGTCGCTGTCGAAGCAATCTCCTCTATCGTCGCGCTCATCGTTGCCACCTCTCCCGCGACCTGGTCTATCTGGTCGGTCTGTTGGTTTATCGAGTCACTCACGACAGTCGCGCTCTCTGTGACGTCTTCGGCGGCGTCAGAGAGTTCGTCTATCGGGGTCGCGAGTTCGTCTTCGACCTGTCTCATCAGCTCCTCTTGGCGCTCGACGGTCTTCTCGATATCTTGGCTGTAAGAGTCGAGATAGGTCTCCATCGCCACCTGCTGGTCGAGATTGAGGAGCTTCTGGACGCTCAGCATGCGGTCGACGAGCGTGTCGAGTGCCTCGCTGGCCTCGTTGTCGAGGTCGGATTTGAGGTCCGCTGTGAGTGCCTCGGCGATACCTACGTAGTAGATACTGTAGGCTCCAAGGTAGATTTTCGGCCCCAGGTCGAGCATATCGTGGAGTTTGCCGATGCGTGCGCGTCCATCGAAATAGTCCTGGTCGTAATCGCCTGCCCCCAACTCCAGCAGGTACTGCCGCTGGGTGCGCTTGAGCGCCTCGATTGGCTTCGAGGAACTGTCCATGATAGCCACGGTCTCGTTGTGGGCCTGCAGGTGGTCGTAGAACTCGTCGACCAGTTCCGGCGCAATCTCCTCGAATAGCTCGTCCATCTCCGCGAGCCGAGCCGCATCCTCGTCTGTAAACTGTGTGAACTCCTTGCGCCAATTGATTTCCTCGCCATCGATACCGAGTCGGTCCGTCAGTTGCCTGCCGTCGACCCCGCGTCGCTCTGTCTCGCTCACCTTGATTTCGCTTTTGTTCGATTTCGCCATTACTGTTCTTCTATCGTTAATAGGTAAATATGTTATTTACAGCCCTTTATAAGGAATTTCTGTCCTCCACGTTACCCATCGAACGTGTGACCGGGAGTATACACCGGTGGGCACAGCTGTCTACTGTACTACTGATGTAGTAATTACTGGACGAGCGTCGATGTTCCGTCAGTACCGACGGCCCAGCGACGAGACACCTCTGCTACCCGTGACGTAGACCGGTTTTCGGATAGCGTACTTAAACGGCCGCACAGCTGAGAGTGAGGCCCTTGACTGTCGGGTGCCGAGTAGTGACCACGATGCAGACGATTACGTCAGCCGACGGAACCAGTATTGCGTACGAACAACACGGCGAGGGGCCACCGCTGGTGTTGCTCCATGGCTCGTCTGGGACGCGCCACTCCTGGGAGGCTGTCGTTCCCCATCTCGCCGAGTCGTTTCAGGTGATCGTGCCCGATAGACGAGGACGCGGCGCAAGCGGCGACACAGACGAGTACGAACTCGGGCGAGAGGTCACAGACCTCCGTGCCCTGCTCGGCGCTGTCGACGGTGAGGCCACTGTCTTCGGGCACTCCTTTGGCGGTCTCGTTACACTGGCGGCGACCGAGGAAATCGACATCGAGCGACTCGTGCTCTACGAGCCGGCCGTGTTGGTCGGGGAATACCGCGATGACGACCTGGCCGCGCGGATGCAAGACCACCTCGACGCGGGCGAGCGCGAGGCGGCGATGAAGCTGTTTTACAAGGAGGGCGGCGGCGTCCCTGCTCCCGAACAGCTACCGTTCTGGCCCGAGGAGGTCCCCTTCGACATCGCCGACACTGTGGTCCGAGAGAACGAGGCAGTCGAGTCCTACGAACTCCCCACAGCGCCCGATATCGACTGCCCGACGCTGCTGTTGACGGGCGAACGCGGGCCGGAGCATCTGCGGGCGGCCGTCCAGACACTCGACGACCGCATCCCACAGAGTACACTCGTCGAATTCGAGGAGGTCGGACACATGGCAATCGAGTCGGCACCCGAGGCGCTCGCCGAGGCCGTTCGGTCGTTCTGTCTCGACGCACAGGCGTGAGAAACAGGACGCGACACTACTCCGGCGGCGAGCGGTCGCGCTCGAACTCGTCGAACACGTCGAGGTCGTCGGGGAGGTCGTACTCGATGCGGCGCTGTTCGCGACGGTCGACGTTTGCCTCCTCCAGCGGGGTCGCGACAGACTCCCAGCCCGGCTTGACGGCGATGGACTCCGCGGGCGAGCCGGCCGCGATGTGGTGGGCCGGAATATCCCGCTGTGCGGCGGATTTCGCCGCCAGAATCGCGTTCTCACCGACACGCACGCCCGCCCGGACCATCGAATCGAAGGTGATGCGGGCGTCGTCTTCGAGAACTGTGTGGTAGTTGCGGACCTCTGTCTGGTCGACCACATCGTGGTCGTGGCTGTAGATGTGTGCGCTGTCGGAAACTGAGACACGGTCGCCGATTGTCAGAGTCCCGCGGTCGTCGAGGTGCACCTCGTCGTGGATGACGACGTTGTCGCCGACCGAGATGTTGTGGCCGTAGGTCATCGAGATACCCTTGAAAAACCGGCAGTTCTCGCCACACTCGGCAAAGAGATGATCGGCGAGCATCGACCGGAATTCGAGCGCGAAATCGACGTTGTCAGCCATCGGCGTGGCGTCGAACTGCCGCCAGAGCCACTGGAGGTGTTTCGAACGCTGGAACTGCTCGTCTTCGGCTTCGACTTCGGCGTAGTACTCGCTTTCCAGTGTCGCGTTACAGGGGTCGTAACTCTGGAGGCGAACGCGCTCTGCCGGCGACACGTCGCCGCCTGACTGCCATCGTTCGTAGGCTTCGCGGTCCCCGTGGAGGTCCACGAGCACGTCCTCGACCACGGCGCAGGTGTCCTCCTCGCTTGCGAGCCGACGGTCGACCTCGTCGACGAACTCCTGCAGGCTCTCTGCCATCTCCGTCGGCAGAGAGACGTGGCGTTTGGTCATACGCGCAGTTGTACTGCTGGACAGATAGTGGTTTTTATCGCGTCGGACGACTCGCTCGCGCCCACACCAACAGCATGCTCGGGAAGACGAGAACGCTGACGACAAACGAGAGGACCAACGCGACCACGACGATAAACCCGAACGACTGGAAGACGACCGACGGATGGACCAGCAGTGTCGCAAACGCCGCACTCGAGGTGAGCGCGCTGCCGAGCAACGCCCCGCCGGTGCCGGTGACTGTCGTCGAGAGCGCTTCGACTGGCTCGGCACCGTCGGCGAGTTCGTGGGCGAACCGGTCGCTGACGTGGATGTTGTAGTCGATGCCTAAGCCGATGGTGATGCTGACGAGGAAGGCCGTGATGAACGTCAACGAGAGTCCAAGCAGGGCCATGCTGGCGAAGACAGCGCCGACGACCAGCACGATTGGGACGACAGTGACGATACCGAGAGTAGCGCTTCCGCGCTCAATTCGGTAGGTCGCCGCGAGGACGAGCGCGATGCCCGCGAAGGCGAGTCCCATCGTCCAGATGATGCTGTCGGCAATCTCGCCTAGGCCGGCGTTGGCGACGGTGGCGAAGTCGACCGGCACCACGTCGTATGCGTCGGTTTCCATCTCGTCGGCGATAGCGTGCATCTCTTGGCCGCGCTCGTCGACATCGAGTCCCTGCTCGACGGGGATGACCAGCCGCATCGACTCGTACCCGCCCGCCCGCCGTTCGAGGACGACACCCGTCTGGTCGTTCGCGTCGTACAGCGCGTCGTAGACCAGACCGAGGTCACCCTCGACATCCGCGGGCGTCGTCGCCGCCATTCGCTCGGCGAACGCCGGGTTCTCCGCTGCGACCGACGAGAGCAGCCCATCGAGGCGGTCGTCGTCTGCGGCCACGCCGGCGAGCAGTGCTGCGAACGCCTCGTCGTCGACTGCGGTGTCGACCGCGAGCGAGAGCGGCGAGATGACCGACACTTCGCCGCCCTGTTCGAAGGTCATCGGGCTCTCTTTTGCGGCCTGCGTGCCCCGGTGGACGGCTTCGAGTGCGCGCGGGTCGGTCACGTCACCGCGTATCAGGAACGTCGTCCGGCGCTCGCGGTCGTCGTCGGACCGGAAGTTCGACTGCACGTACTGCTGGTTCTGTCGGAACTCGGTCTCGTGGGCGCTCCAGCCGACCGGGCCGGGCAGGTCTGTCTGCCAGTCGTCTTCGGTGACGAAACTCTGCTGGAACCCCTGTCTGTCCAACTCGTCGTAGGTGAGCAGGCCGGCCCCGCCAACGACGAGCGCGACGACGACCACGACGAGCGCACCCCGGCGAGCGAGCGTAACCCCCGACCCGAGCAGCGGCTTGAGCGACCCGCTCGTTCCCAGCGCGGTCTTGCGGCGGTCGACGCCTCTGGATTCGAGCATCGTGTCGACCCGGACTTTCAGTGCCGGGACCAGCGTCACGAAGACGAACACCGCGGCGAGCACGCCGAGCGTGATAACGATACCGAACGCTCGGATGAAGCCGACGGGGTTGGTGATGTTGGCGAGGAAGCCGACGGCCGCGGTCACGGCCACGAGCAGGAACGCGACCATCACCGAGGCGGTTGAGCGGCGCATCGCCGGCCGGACGCCGGTATCTGCGCCGTCCGCGCTCGCGGCACGTCGTTCGCGGTGGCGCATGAACACGTGTAACCCGAAGTCGATACTCAGCGCGACGATGAGAACGGGGCCGACGATACTGGCGAAGCCGGCCGGAATCCCGAGCCAGCCCAGGATACCGAAAAACCAGACCAGCGAGACACAGACGCCCGTGAACCCGAGTAACACGTCGACGAGGTCGCGGTAGGCAAACGCCAGCACGGCAACTACGAGCACCAGCGCCGGCGGCACCACGAGCAAGAATACGTCGGCAATCTGTTGTTCGCTCCAGTCGGCTTGTGCGACGGTCCCCATCGTGAAGACCGCGGGCCGGTCCGTGGCCGCCTCGTACAGGGCCGTCTGTGCCCGCTCGTCGGGTAACGGCTCCTGTTGCTGGGTCACGCTGGCGACCGCGAACGTGAACTGGGTGCGCATGCTCTCGGCGGTCGCGCTGCCGGGTTCGTAGCCCGCCGGGAGATACCGGCCGGCGACGACGGGGTCACCCAGTGTCGCCCGAATCGCCTCGCGCAACTGTGCGTCGGTTGCCTCCTCGATTGCGGCCCGCTGTTTGGCGACGGACGCGTTCGCGCCGGCGAGGTGTGTCCCGATAAGCGTCGGTGGTCCCTGAATTCGCTCGCCTCGCAACTCGCTCGCGACGGTCGCGTTGTCGAGGACCGCCTCCTGGTAGGCGAGTGTCGCGGCCAGCGACGACCGCGAGAGGGCGTTCCCCTCGGGCCGGACGTAGACGCTGGAGACCGCCGTATCTTGTCCGTCCATGTAGTGTCTGTCGAGATACTGGAGGCCGTCGCCGACCTCGGTCGCGTTGAACACGCCGTCGTCGATTGCGGTTTGGTCGGCCATGTCGAGATTCACGAGTCCTGCCCCGGCGACGCCGGTCAACAACAGCGCGACGACGATGACCAGCAGGTCGTGGTTCGCCGTCACTGCGGCGACGCGGTCGGCAAGCCACTCGAAGGGCGACGACATTGTCACCGCCCCTCCCGGATGTCGCTCTCTGCTGTGCTATCCTGTCTGGCGTCGATTCCTGTCGTACGTTCTGTCATTCCGTACGCTCATGTATTATGAGCTATAACTTGCAATTTGTACCAACATGTTGGTGACAGACTCACCGTGGCTTGCCGCCTCGAACGACAGTACGGATGTTCAGTCAGTCACTCCCCGCGACGACGCCCATGATTAGCGCTCGCTTTCGCATCAAGCTCCCCGAGGACCTCTGGGTCGCGGAGCTGTCGACGGCGTACCCGGAGACGACGTTCCGGCTGCTGTCGGGATACAAGATAGACGGCCGGGCGCTCGAACTCGGCGAGATACGTGGCGGCGACCCCGAGGCGGTCATCGCGTCGATGCGCGACCACCGGGCGATACACAGCTACGAACTGCTCGAATCGGGCCGAGAGCGTGCTCTTGGCAAGTACGAGACCTCCGACACCGGCCTCTACGAGTTCGTCGAGCGCTCCGGGTTCACCATCGAGTTCCCCGTCGACGTCGAGGTCGGGTGGTACGCGTTCGACCTGACCGGGACCAGAGAGGAACTCGACAGGCTGGAGGCGGCGCTTGAGGCGCTCCCGCGACCGTACGAACTCGATGCGCTCGTCACCACCGCCGAGACCGAATCGCTGCTGACTGACCGCCAGCGCGAACTGCTCGAAGCCGCCGTCCGCGAGGGCTATTTCGAGGTGCCACGCGGCTGTACGCTCGCGGAACTGGCAGACAGCGTCGGCGTCGACAAATCGAGCGCGAGCACGGTGCTTCGTCGAGGCGAGGCCCGACTCGTGAAGTGGTTTCTCGCGGGGCCTGGGCGATAGGGCTGGGCCAGAAAATACACAACGCCGCCGTTCTAACAGCCAGACAGAGATGTCTCGAGAGACATCTTCACGCCGGCGCGTCCTCAAGCTCGGCGGTATCGCACTCACAGTCGGCCTGGCAGGGTGTAACGCGCCGCTGTCGTCGTCTGACTCCGACGAGTCACCCACCCCCTCGCAGTCGCCCGAACCCACGCGGCGGTTGTCACGCACCGACAGCGGCTACGCCCGCGTGTATCGGAACGCCATCTCCTCTGTCGTTCTGGTAGACGCCGGCCAGGGGCAGGGAACGGGGTTTCAGTACGACAACCGGCACATCGTCACGAACGCCCACGTCGTCGGCAACGCGTCGACAGTACAACTGCGCTATCACGACGGCACCTGGAGCGAGGGAGAAGTGCGCGGCACCGACAGACACAGCGACCTCGCTGTCATCGCCGCCACAGACGTTCCAGAGCAAGCGACACCGCTGCCTCTCGCTGAAACGCCGCCCGCGGTCGGCCAAGAGGTCGTCACTATCGGCAACCCCTACAACCTCGACGGGTCGGTCTCCTCGGGGCTGGTCAGCGGCGTCGACCGGCTGATTCCGTCGCCAGCAGGCTACCGGATTCCCGACGCCATTCAGACCGACGCCGCGGTCAACCCCGGCAACAGCGGCGGCCCGCTGATGTCACTCGACGGCGCTGTTCTCGGCGTGGTCAACGCGAAGCGCGGCGACAACATCGCCTTCGGCATCTCGGCGGCGCTCGCCCGGCGCGTCGTCCCGGGACTCGTCGAGGACGGCGCGTACGACCACGCGTACTTGGGTGTCTCGCTGGCGAATGTGACACCGACGGTTGCCGAGGCGAACGGTCTCGACGAGCCACGAGGGCTGGCCGTCGTCCAGACAGTGCGTGCGAGTCCGGCCGACGACACGCTCCGGCCCGGCACCATCGAGTACATCGACGGCGCGCGAGTCCCCGTCGGTGGCGACATCCTCCTGGCGGCCGACGAACGGACCGTCCGCTCGGTCGAAGACCTCGCGAGTCATCTCGCGCTCCAGACGAAACCGGGGGAGACGCTTGCGCTGACGGTCCTCCGAGACGGGAACGAGCGGACCGTCGAGACCGAACTCGTCGCCCGGCCCGAGCGCTCCCGGTCGCCGCTGAGTTAGGTCTCGAACTCGTAGCTCCTGTTTCGCGTGCTGTCGTCCTCCTCGTTGAGGAGTCGGTCGAGTTCGCGTTCGAACTCCTCGTCGCTGATTTCGCCGTCGAGATAGCGTTCTCGGAGCTCCTGTTTGCGGTCTTCGGTCGTCGGCTCGACGCGCTCGGCGGCGTCGAACTCACGCAAGATAGGGTACTCCCGTTCGAGACGCTCGACGACGGTCACCAGCCGGTCGCTCCGGTACAGCGACGTGTTCCGGAGGACGGAGACGACCGTCCCAGCCAGCAAGACGACAGCGAGTAACCCGAAGACGACGGCGACGACGAGCCACTCGGCGGCCGCTCCGAGCATCCTCAACACGACCAGTTCCTCGCCTGTGGCAACGCCACCGGCAAGCACCGACAGCGCGTCGAGCACCCCCAGCAGGCCAGCGCCGACGACGCCGATACCACTCAGCACGAAGCCAGCGAAATACAGCCAGTGACGGGCGACCATATCGACGGTTATGCTAGACCGAAAATAAAATGTATCGAACTATTCACCCTGGCGTCGACCGGTGAAACGGTCTCCGCGGCGACACTACTAAGATGGAGTGAACACATCATCGGATAGAACGCTCTGGTGGAGTTGATGAGTCTCAGCATTCATACCGACGAGCAGGCCGCGGGCACAGAGTTCTGGAAACACGCCTTCGAGATGCTGATTGCGTCGTATCCGGAGCCGGTCTTTGTCATCGACAGCGACGGGCGCATTACCGGCTGGAACGACGCGATAGCGGAGTTAATCGGGTACAGCGCCGAGGAGGTACGGGGCGAACAGGCATACGACGTATTCGGCACCGAGGGCGAAGACGAGACGCTCGCCGAGGAGGTACTCCGGAAAGGCGAGCCGATTCGCGAGACACAGATTCGGACCGCAACAGACGCCGATGGGCACGACTTTCACTCCCGCGCGATGGCGATTCCGATTCCCGACCCCGAGGGCAACGTCGCCGCCGTCGTCGAGGTCATCGCCTCGGTGACCGAGCTCATCGAGACACAACATCAGATGCAACACATCCAGGAGGAGGTCTCACAGAACGTCGAGACCAACGTGACCGAACTCCGGGACCACGCAGACGAGACCCGCAGAGACGCCCGCGAGGCCGTCGAGCGGGCAGACGCCCAACACGAGCGCCTCGAAGAACTGCGCTCGGAGGTTTCTTCGTTCAGCGCGACCGTCGAGGAAATCGCTTCCAGTACCGACGAGGTCAGCGACCAGACCGACACGACGACCGAGTTGGTCGAGTCGACCCAGGAGTCCGCCGAGGCCGCCGAGCGCGCCATGGAGAGCGTCGCTTCTGCCATCTCGCTGGTCCAAGAGAACAGCCGCGAACTGCGCGGGCGGGCCGACGAGTTGGACGAAATCGTCGAGGTCGTCCAGGACATCGCCGACCAGACGAACATGCTTGCCCTGAACGCGAACATCGAGGCCGCCCGGGCCGGCGAGAAAGGCGAAGGGTTCGCCGTCGTCGCCGACGAGGTGAAAGGTCTCGCCGAGCAGTCCCGCGAGGAGGTCGCCGAAATCGAGACGATTGCGGCCGACATCCGCGCGGACATCGACGAGACGCTCGACAGCGTCACCGACACCCAAGACGAGGTGGGCGAGGCGATAGACGCCGTCGAGACCGTCGCCGACAACCAGGTCGAAATCACGGAGATGGTGACCCAGGTCTCAGAGGCGATGGACGAGACCTCGCGGGCAACCCAAGACCAGGCCGAGAGCGTCGAGAGCGTCGCGGCTTCCCTCGACGAGACCGCCGAGGAGATGGCCGAAATCGCCGATGAGCTGTCGAACGTCAGCGACCACAGCGACCGACAGGCCGAGTTGGTCGAGGAGATTTTCGAGTCTATCGACCGGCTCCAGGAAGATATCGAGGTCTAGCGTCAGCGTCCAGCCGCTCACACGGTGAGAAAAACCGCCAGCAGCTAGCGGTGGTCGTAGACGCGCTGGACCTTGCCGACTTCGGTCCGGGCGATTGCGCCAGGGTCGACGATTTCGAGTGAGTCTGGTGTGAACGCGAGCACCGCGTCGAGGCGTTCGGCGACGACCTCTTTGAGCTGGTCTTTGCCGCGCTGGGCGTCCTCTGCCTGCTCGACGGTCAGCTCGATAACGTCGAGGTTCTCGGGCTGGTAGAGGTCGATGCGGTAGTGGGGAGCCACGTCGTCGATTTCGAGGATGGTGTCCTCGATTTGGCTCGGGTAGAGGTTGATGCCGCGGACGATGAGCAGGTCGTCTGAGCGCCCGGTGACGTTGTCCATCCGGACCATCGTCCGGCCACACTCACACTCCTCGTAGTTCAGCGAGGTCATGTCGCCGGTCCGGTAGCGCAACACCGGCAGGGCCTCCTTGTTGAGCGTCGTGAGCACGAGCTCGCCCTCCTCGCCCGCTTCGACTGGCTCGCCGGTCGCCGGGTCGACGACCTCGGGGTAGAACTGGTCCTCCCAGACGTGGAGACCGTCCTGTGCCTCGTGGCACTCGATGGAGACGCCCGGTCCGACAATCTCGGACAGCCCGTAGAGGTCGATACCGTTCACGTCGAGCCGGCGCTCGATTTCTTCGCGCATCGGGTCCGTACAGGGCTCGGCTCCGAAGATGACTGTCGAGATGGGGAGGTCTCGCGGGTCGATGCCCTGCTCTTCGGCGTGTTCGGCGATATACAGCGAGTACGAGGGCGTACACGCCAGCGCGTCGCTTCCGAGGTCGGTCATCATTTCGAGCTGTTTCTCGGTGTCGCCGCCGCCGATAGGGAGCAGCGCCGCACCGAGGGTCTCGGCACCCTGCTGGAGACCGGCACCACCCGTGAACAGCCCGTAGCCGTAGGCGTTTTGCACGAGGTCGTCCTCGGTGACGCCTGCCGCCGAGAGCGAGCGTGCCATCGCCTCTTTCCAGACGTCGAGGTCGTCCTCGGTGTAGGCGACGATTTTGGGCTTGCCAGTGGTGCCCGAGGAGGCGTGAAGCCGACGCACCTCCGAGTGGTCGACCGCAAAGAGGCCGTCCGGATACTCGTCGCGAAAGTCCTCTTTCGTGGTCGTCGGCAGCTTCGTGATGTCTTCGACGGTTTCGATGTCGTCGGGATGGACGCCGGCCTCGTCCATCTTCTCACGATAGAGGGGCACGTTCTCGTAGGCGTTTTGCACGGTCTCTTGGAGGCGTTCGTTCTGAACCTCTCGAATTTCCGACCTGTCTGTCGCCTCTATCTCGTTGTAGGGCATGTTGTACGTCATATTCTCGCACAAACCTAAAAAACAATTGTGATAGATTGACGGTAACACACCCCGACGGCGAAGGCGTCAGGGCTCTTCGGAGGGGGTCAGTCGCGTCCCGTCGACATACAGGTCGTCTGCGGGCGGCCGCCCGTCGGCGTAGTCGTCGTGGTACTCCATCAGTTGAAACAGCGTTCCGGTTGGGTTGGCGGGTGAGAGAAACGCCTCCGTCCAGCCCGAGAACTCGGCGTAGTCGACGACATCGATATCTGCGGCTTCGAGGGCCTCGATGGCGGCGTCGATGTCTGCGACTTCGAGCGTGACGTGGTGTAGGCCCGGCCCGTACTCGTCGAGAAAGTCGGTGAGAAACGTCTCCTCGGCCTCGGGCGCGATGAGTTCGAGCCGCGAGGCGTCACGGCCGAAGTCGTACTGGGCCCAGCGAAACCGCCCCTCGACGGAGTCTTCGGTGAGTTTCCGACAGCCGAGCGCGAACAACACGGGCTCGGCGTCGCTAATCGCCTCGACTGCGATGCCTGTGTGGTCGACACGAATCGGCGTCTCCATGGCTCAGACGCTGACTCCCAGGTGGCGGTCCAGTATCGCGCGGTTCGATTCGAGTTCCTCGGAGGTCCCCTCCCAGACGATACGTCCTTGGTCGATGACGTAGTTCCGGTCTGCGAGCTCCAAGCCGACGTGGACGTTCTGCTCGACGAGTAACACCGAGATACCGCGCTCGTTGATATCCTCGACGATATCCATCACGTCCTGAACGATGTAGGGGGCCAGCCCCTCGGTCGGCTCGTCGAGCAGGATGAGGTCCGCGCCCGCCACCAGCGCCCGGGCGATGGCGAGCATCTGCTGTTCGCCTCCCGACAGCGACGAGCCGGGGTTGTCGGTTCGCTCGGCGAGGTTCTCGAACATACCGAGTGCTTCATCGACCGACACCGAGTGTGCGGCGTCGTCGGTCGCGCCCCCGAACTCGGCCAGCCGGAGATTCTCCATCACCGATAGCTCCGGGAATATCTGGCGCTCTTCGGGAACCAGCGAGATGCCGCGTTTGGCGGTCGCGGTCTGGTCCAGCCCGGAGATATCCTCGCCGCGGTAGCTGACTGTCCCTGCTGTTGGAGTGAGGATGCCGTTTATCGTCCGCAGTGTCGTCGTCTTGCCGGCACCGTTGCGCCCGACTAGCGAGACGATTTCGCCCTCTTCGACCGACAGCGAGAGGTCTCGGAGGACCTGTGTCTCGCCGTAACCGGCGTCGACCCCATCGACCGACAGGACCACCTCGCGGCCACCGTCGGGGGCGACTGTCGGACTCATTCGGTCATCCCCCCGAGGTAGGCGTCCTGTACGTCCTGGTTGTCGGCGATTTCCTCGGGCGTTCCCTCCGCGAGCACCTGTCCGTGGTTCAGTACGGTAATCATGTCGGATATCTCCATCACGAGTTCGATGTCGTGTTCGACGAGAATCAGCGTCTGCTCGACCAGCACCTCCTCGATGAGGTCGATTGTACTCTGTGTCTCCTCGGGTCCCATGCCGGCGGTCGGCTCGTCGAACAACACCAGCTCGGGCTCGGTCGCGAGGACGACCCCGATTTCGAGCCGGCGCTTGTCGCCGTAAGGTAACGCTGCGGCCTCTTCCTCGGCGATGTCGGCCAGGTCGATACGCCCGAGAATCTCGTCGGTCTCGTCGTTGATATCGTCGTACCGGCCGGTCGGCTTGAACAGCGCCTCCCGGAAGCTGTAGCTGTCACGCATCCGGGACTGGACGGCGAGTCTGACGTTTTCCCGGACGGTCAGGCCGCCGAAGATATTCGAAATCTGGAACGAGCGACCCATCCCGCGCTGGATGCGCTCTTCTGGCGGCAGGTCGGTGACGTCCTCGCCGTCGAAGTACACCGCGCCCTCCGTCGCGTCGAGTCCACCGGAGATGAGGTTGAACATCGTCGTCTTGCCGGCCCCGTTCGGGCCGATGATGCTTCGGAACTCGCCTGGCTGGACCGCGATGTCGACGCCGTCTATCGCGGCGAAGTTGCCGAACTCTTTGACCAGGCCGTCGGTCCGCAACATCGGGTCGTCTGTTGCCATCAGTCGTCACCTCCTTCCGGGTCTGCCGGCACGTTTGTCGGGTCGAACCGGGTTGGCACGCGCTGTTGTACCAACTCGGGGACCGAAACCAGTCCCCGGGGCAGGAAGACAACGAACAGCACGAACGTAGAACCGAGGAACAGCCGCCACCGCTCGGCGACGGTCGCGGAGACGCCCTCTATCGGCCCGCCGAGGCCGACGAGAGACCCGGCCCAGATGAATGGCCCAAACAGCGTCTCCTCTTGCAGGAGCGCTTCGAGTCCGAAGAAGGTAAACGCCCCCAGAATCGGTCCGAACAGCGTTCCCATTCCGCCGAGAATGACCATCACGACCACCTCGCCGGATTTGAGCCACTCGGCGGCTTCCGGCGACACGAAACTCTCGTTGAGCGCGAAGATGACGCCGGCAAGCGTCGCGAAGATACCGCTGACGACAAAGGCGCGGCGCTTGTAGACCGTCGGGTCGTAGCCGAGGAACCGAACTCGCTGTTCGTTCTCGCGGATACCCTTGAGCACGGCACCGAACGGCGACTGGAGCATCCGGCGGGTGATGAAAAACGACGCAACTACGACGCCCAGGATGATGTAGTACAACAGGAGGTCCCCGGTCAGCGTCACCGGGCCGAGGAAGATGCCGATTTCTTCGAGTTCGACACCGACCCCGCCCAGCCCCCAGTACGAGGAGAAGCCGAATAGTCCCTCGGAGCCACCAGTTAGCTGGATGTCGCGGGCGGCCTCGGCGCTACAGACGGGAGTCGTCTCACAGAAGCCGACCGCCCAGCCGTCGATTTTGGTCAGACTGGTGTGGAACAACTCGGCGAACGCGAGCGTAATCATCGCGAAGTAGACGCCGTGGACGCGAATCGAGAAGTAGCCCACAATCCAGGCGACGAGTCCGCCCACGAGCAACGCGACGCCCGCGGCGACAAACGCCGACTCGGTGAAGTTGAACAGGACTGTCCCGGAGACGTACGCGCCGATACCCCAAAACAGGGCGTGTCCGAGCGAGACGAGCCCGGTGTACCCCATAATGAAATCCAGCGCGAGCGCGAACAGCCCCCACGTGAGCATCGTCATAATCAGGCGGACACTCAGCGGTGACGGGAGCATCCCGGAGCCGAGGGGAACGAGCGCGAGCAGCCCAATCATCGCAATACCGAGTTTGAAACGGCCGCTGTCTGTCAGAAAGCCACCGCTCGACCCGGTGAGCAACTCGCCACTGTCCTCCTCGAACTCGGTCCCGAAGAGACCGCGAGGCCGGAAGATTAAGACGCCAATCATCAACACGAAGATGACCATCCCTTCGAGTTGCGGGAGCAAACCGAGCACCATATTGACCGGCGCAAGCACGTTCTCTGGAACGAGTGGGAGCTGAAGGTCCGGAACGCCCGGCCGGATAATCGATTCCTGTAACAGTCCAACGCCGAGGCCGCCGACGACAGCGCCACGGAAGCTTCCCAGGCCGCCGAGAACGACGATGACGAACGCCGAAATGATGATATCGAAGCCGATGCCGGGAACGACCTGTCCGCGGCCAGCGGTAAAGATGAGTCCCGCGACTGCGGCGAGAGCGGCACCCATCCCGAAGACCAGCGAGTAGTAGCGGTCGATGGAGATGCCGAGGTTGCGGACCATCCGCCGGTCCTGTGCGCCTGCCCGGATGATGAGTCCGTACCGGGTGTATTTCAGCAACGCCCAGACGCCGAGTGCGAGTGCGCCGCCGAACCCGATGATGAAAAACGAGTAGCGGCTGAACGTCATCCCCACCATCTCGATAGGGCCGGTGAGGTACTCGGGCCGAGCGATGCGCCGCGGGCTGGTACCCCAGATGAGCTTGATAAGATCGTTGAGAACGAGTACCAGCCCGAAGGTCAACAAGATGTGATACAGTGGGTCCCGCCCGTACAGCGGGCGGACGGTGAACCGCTCGATAGCCACGCCCATCACCCCAACCAGCAGCGGGGCAACGACGAGCGCGACATAGAAGCCGGTTCCACCGCCCAGCGGCGTGACGATTGCTGCCGCGAAATACGCCCCGAAGGCGTACAACTCGCCGTGGGCGAAGTTGATGACGTGCATCACGCCGAAGATGACCGACAGCCCCGACGCGAGCAACACGTACACCATGCCGACGGTCAACCCGTTGAGTAATTCCTGCACCGAGATGAAACTCGCCGTGCCAGCGGACAGTACATCCAACATCGACTGTATCGTGCCTGCGTACATCTGAACCGAGAGCCCGGAGTTACAGTTCGCAGCCAGTCGTATCACACGCCGGCTGGGCCGCCTCGCCGTCGAGGTTTCGAAGCAGTTCGACCGCGGCGGTTTCGCCTTCCTCGGGTGCGACGTTCTGTCCCATCCAGACGGGGTTCGAGGCCTGCTGGTCGCACTCGCGGAACGCCACGTCCCCGAAGATGGTCTCGTGGGTCATGCCGGGCAGCACATCGCGTACGTCGTCGGGGTCTTTGGAGCCGGCCTCCTGGATACCGTTTGCCAGCATCAACACCGAGCCGTAACCCACCCGCGAGAAGTTGTCCGGCGGCGCGTCGTACTCGGCCTGATAATCCTCGACGAATTGGGGGTTCGTCCCGGTGTCGATGCTCGGGACGTAGCGGGTGCCGCTGTAAACGTCGTAGGCGGCCGAGCCGGCACCACCACGAACGACGCGGAACGAGCCGGTGGTCGTCACGATGGGGATGTCCTCTTTCAGGCCGCGCCCGGCTGCCTGAACCAGAAACCGAATCAGGTGGCCACCGGTCGCGCCGACGACGAGCGCGTCGGCCGCGTCGACGTTCTCTTCGATCTCGGTAATAGCCGAGTCGAAGTTCTGTGCGGCGGGGGCCGACCGGGTGGTACCGAGTCGCTCGTAGTCGCCGCTGCGCTCGCTCATCCGGGAGTCAACCTCTTCGAGTACGGAATCGCCGTAGGCGTAGTCGGCAATCTGATAGTGGAGGTTCGTCCAACCCTTGTCGGCCAACCACTGGGTCGTCACCTCCGCAATCTGTGCCGTGTTCGTCTCGAACCGGAAGACGTACTCGTTACAGTTCGAGCCGGTAATCGACACGTCCGCTGCTCCCGGCGTGTAGACGACCTGTTGGTTTGCGGCGACCTCGTTGATTGCGAGCGCGACCGAACTCGAAATCGCGCCCGTCAGGAACTGCGCGCCGTCGGATTCGATAGCGTCTTTGGCCGCCTGGACGCCGTCCTCCGAGCTGAGCTGCGTGTCGTACTCCGCGACGTTGAACTCGAAGTCGTACTCGTCGCTCGCGTTCACCTGGTCGATAGCCAGCGTCTCGCCCTGGTTTCGCTCCGTCGCCAGCTCGGCGAAGTCCCCGGTGAACGGTTCGAGCACGCCCAGCGTGACCTCGTCGAAGTCTGTCCCGTCGTCGGTCGTCCCGCCGTCCTCGCCGTCGCCCCCGTCGTCGTCGGTGCTTCCGATACAGCCCGACAGCCCCGTGAGCGCGACAGCGCTCCCTGCCGCCGTCGTCTTGAGAAAGTCTCGTCGCTTCTTTTGTATCTGGTTATCAGTTCTCATACCGTCGCTTTCCCGGTACTGGCATATATGCATTACCCCCTCTATATAGTTGGTTTAAATACCACCCCCGCGTAATAACGGGTTTAAACACCTCTTCTCGTCGTGTCTGGTGTAACGTGAGACAGCAAATCCGCGCCGTTGCGGGCAGATGTCAGGGCGGCACAATCAGGAGGTCTGGGAGTACTCCTCGACCCACTCCTGTAGCGTGATATCCATCGTCGCCTGCGTGATGGCGTTCGAGGACATCGAGTTCGCGCTTTTGACGAGTTCGGCCTCCAGCGTCCGTTTGGGCACTTCACCGAGGAAATGCGGAATCGCACGCTGGACCGAGAGCGGACAGCCGACCTCGTGGGCGAGGGCATACCCCGAAATCGAGTGTGGAATCTCCTCGCTGGCGTAGGCGGGGTCGGGGTCGACGAGGCCGTCGTCGACGTGGTCGGTGTACTCGTAACACTTGCCGACGTCGTGGAGCAGGGCGGCCGCGAGAATCGTATCCATATCGGGGTCTGCGCCGTGGAAGTCGCGTTGCTCGCGTGCCCCCTCGCGGGCGATGCGCGTGACCCCGCGGACGTGTTCGACGTTCGACACCTCGTGGATATTCCAGGCGTAGGGGATGTCCTCGATATCCTGCCAGCCGCCGCGTTCGAGCCCCAGCACCCACGCCTCGACCACCTGCTCGCGCAACTGCGCGTTCTCGATGTCTTCGAGTTCGGGGAAGGCCTCGCGGACCTGTTGCTCGTAGGCTGGCATGGTCACTCCTCGCTTTTGACGACCTGTTCCTGGCCGATGAGGCGGGGGCGTTCCTCGACAGCGAGGAAGTTGTTCACGTCCTCGCGGGCCTTTGCGGCGACTTCCTTCGTGGGGTCGTAGTCTCGCGAGCCCTCGCTACCGAGTGCCTCGTGGAGGTCCTCCAGCGTCTCGAAGTAGAGTTCGGCGACGCCGTCGAACTCGGCGTGTTCGGGGTCAGTCGGATACACCGTGTGATATCGGACGACGCCCTCGATGTCCTTGGCGAGTGGCGAGTGGTTGCTCTCCCAGTAATCCCGGAACTCCTCGTGGCTCATCCCCTCCTGGCGGACGAGAAACGCCGAATGCTTGTAGAGGCCGTCGGTGCTGTCGGCCTCCTCTTTCCAGACTTTCTCCTCGCCGATAAAGCGCGGGCGCTGTTCGATAGCGAGGAAGTTGTTCACGTCTTCGCGGGCCTCTGTGGCGACTTCCTTCGTGGGGTCGTAATCCCGGGAGCCGGGGCTTCCCAGCGCCTCGTGCAACTCGTCGAGGGTCTCGAAGTAGAGTTCGGCGATGCCGTCGAACTCTGCGTGTTCGGGCTCGGTCGGCAGCACCTGCTGGTAGCGGACGACACCCTCGATATCCTTGGCTATCGGGGTGTGATTGTTCTGCCAGTAATCGACGAACTCCTCGTGGCTCATCCCCTCCTGGCGGACGAGCAATGCGATATGCTTGTACATCACCAGCCTCTTCTCACGGACTGGGCATAAACGCGGTGGAACCGGCGGTGGTGTGGTTACCCCATCTGGCCGAGTGTCTGTCTCAGTTCCGTGTCGTACGGCGAGCCGAACAACAGCAGATGGACCAGCAACGGATACAGCCGGTAGGCGTACCGACGCGTCTCGAAGAAACCGTCGTCGATGCCGCGTATCGCGTCGTAGCGCTCGAAGAAGGCGTCGCCGAACGTGTCGGTCCAGTCGACGTACGCCAGCTCGATTTCGGGGTGGGCGTAGTAACACGCCGGGTCGAGAAAGGCACACACCTCCTCGCCGTCAGACAAGATGTTGGTCTCCCAGGCGTCGCCGTGAATCAGCGCCGGGGCGGCAGGCTCGACCAGTATATCCGCCAGCCGGTCGAGCGTGGCCGTCAGTCGCCGGTCGAGCGCCGCGTCGAGCGCGTCGGCGTCGAGACACAGCTCGCGAACGTGCCGGAGTCGGTGGTCGACGTAGAACCGCGACCACTCTGTAGTCCAGGGGTTCGGCTGCGTGACCGTTCCGGTGAGCGTCTCGAACGGAAAACCAAACGCCGCTGCCGTGGTCTCGTGGAGGGCCGCGAGGCGGTCGGCAGCGTCGCGCGCGACGGCGGGCGTGTGGGCTGGCGTCCCCTCGGCGTGTGTCAGTACCAGCAGGTCGTCCGAGGCCTGCAGTACCGTCGGCACCGGCAGGCCGTTCGCGTCGAGGTGCTGGAGCATCCGCGCCTCGGCGGTGAGCGGCGTCTCGCCGGTCTTTGCGACGACTGTCCGCCCGTCTGTGAGGGCGACCCGATAGACGGTGCCAATCATTCCGCCGTCGAGTTCGGACAGCTCACGAACCGTCGTTCCGAGCGCCCGCTCGATGCGTGCCGTGTCCACGCTCGAACGTCCGGAGCCGAGCACAAGAGTGGCGCGGTCCTCACTCGCTCGTGGCGTCTGGCAGCACCGACGAGGGGAGCCGGACCCGGGCGACGGTGCCTCCAGATTCCCGCTGTGCGAGCGAGAGGTCACCTCCCAGGTCGGTCGTCGCCCAGTTCGTAACCCAGAGGCCAACGCCAGAGCCGTGTTCCAGCGGTGTCTCCTCGCCCTCGTCGAGAACCGCGCGCTCCCTGTCGGGAATCCCTGGGCCGTCGTCACGGACCTCGACGACGACCGGGTAGCGCTCGTTTCCGTCGACCGTCGCGGCGAGTTCGACTTGCGGTGTGTCGCTGTCGGCGTGTTCGACCGCGTTCTCGACGAGGTTGTCGAGCACGAACCGCAGTGCTGGCCGGTCACACCGTATTTCACCGGCTGACGACCGCCCGTCGACTGTCACGCTCGCGCCCGGCCATCGGTTTTCGTACTCGTCTGCGACGGTTCCGAGGAACTCGCCGAGTGCGAACTGTCGCTGGCTCTCGGCCGCGAGAATCTCCTCGATTCGCCGGGCTTTCGTCCCGAGTGACTGCAGCGAGTCGGCGGAGTCGATTGCGGTATCGAGCCGGGCGGTGAGAGTTTCCTCGACCTCGTCGGCGACGACCTCGGCGTTTGCGGTGATGACGCTCACCTCGTTGCGGATGTTGTGGCCCAGGATGCGGTTGAACACCTCAAGACGCTGTTTGCGCAACTCTCGCTCGGTCACGTCACGGAGGCTCACGATAGCGCCGAGTTCACGGCCGTGGCCGTCAGTCAGTCGCGATACCTGGCTGTCGAACTGGCGGACGCCACGGGCGGTGTCGAGGTCGACGGTGTCGCGCTCGTCGAACGCCGTCCGCGTGTAGCCGAGTGCGTCCGACAGGCCCGTCCCGAGGGAGACGGACTCCTCGACGACGTCGCGGGTGCGCTCGTTGAGCGAGAGAATCCGGTCGTCCACGTCGACAATTGCGACGAGGTCGTCGGTCTCGCGGAGCATCGCTCGCTCCCCGATTAGCCCCGCCGTCGGCACCGGGTCGAAGGCGTCGTAACGGTACACAACGAGCGCGGCGGCGACGGCGGTGATAACGAACCCGCCTGCGAAGATACTCGCTGATGGGACTGTCACGTCCTGGTCGATGAGTTGTCCGAACAGCGTGACCGCCAGACTCGGCACGATGCCCGCGACGATGAGCGCACTCCCCTGGGACAACGGGACGTAATCGTCGAGAACCGTACTTCGGAACACCAGCAGGGTGCCGATGAGCGCGAGCGCCGAGTACGTACTCAGCACGACCGCCGACAGCGCCGCGGCAGTTGCGCCGAGTGACCCGACTCCCGGTTCGAGGAGCCACGGCACCAACACGAGCGACGGCACGAGCAGTAGACCGACCAACAGCGGCCCCTGGCGCGTGTAGGTACCCGTGTACTGGAGCGCAAACAGGAACCAGACGACGGTCGCCACACACCAAAAGCCAAGGAAAAGCAACGTCGGCACCACCGTCGAACTCACTACGGCAAACGAGAGCGAGACCACGGGAATCAGCCCACAGGAGACGAGATAGAGGCTGAAAACCGTCGACCCCGGCCGGTCCCACCGCCGGTAGCTGTCGCCGCCGATACCGACGAGGGCGATGCCGGCCACCACGGCGACGAGGTAGACGAGCGACGCGTAGTTCGCCATCGGTGATTCATTCCGGGCCTGCTATAATAACGGTGCAGGGTTCACTGGCCCGACGGCGCTTCGACGGCGGGCACTTTATTGAGCGTGACCGTCCAAGACAGGACCATGCAACGCTCCTTTCACGACCAGGAACCGACCGTCGCCGACTCTGCCTCCGTCGACCCGACGGCGGTGCTCGTCGGCAACGTAACTGTCGGCGAGGAGGCGACAATTCTGCCCGGCGCGGTTATCCGCGGCGACGGCGGCGGTGAAGTCGTCCTCGACGCGCGTGCGAACGTTCAAGATAACGTCACCATCCACGCAGACGCTCCCGACCAGCAGGTCCACCTGGAGGAGAACGCCGCAGTCGGGCACAACGCAATCGTCCACAACGCGACTGTCGGCGAACACAGCCTCGTCGGGATGAACGCGACGGTGCTCGACGACGCGATGCTCGAACCCTACAGCGTCGTCGGCGCGAACGGCCTCGTCACCGAAGGCCAACGCGTCGAGTCAGAGACCCTCGTCGGCGGTACACCCGCCGAGGTCCTCCGAGACGACCTCGACAGAGACGCGACGCTCTTCGAGACGGCAGCACACTACACGACGCGGGTCGAGGGGTTCGATTCTGTCGACAGTTAGGCGAAGAACGAAGGTGAGAGCAGCAGGAAAGCCCCGGCTGAGTACGCTCCCGCGCCTCGCTGCGCGCGCTCGCAGTCCTCGCGTGCTTGTGTCGGCGGGGTTCGCGTACTCAGCCGCCCCTTTCAGTCCCCCCAGGAGAAAAACTGCGCCGGGCAAAGACAGGGACTGTCCGGTCAAGCGTGAAAGCATCCAATCTCTACTAATTCACACCACTGCTTGTCAAGACAAGAAGTTATGAACTGTGTAATGGAACATTCAAGATTAGTTGATTGTTCGTTTCATCCCGAATTGTGTGTCTTTAATCAAACTGGGCAAGATTTAGATGTATTCGATTAGTCATCCAGAATAATGGCAGACGCAGAGGTTTCCAAGGTCGATGTATCTCAACTCATTGCGGATGTGACAGAATATCAAAAGCATGCTTTTCTCACAGGAGCAGGGACTTCCAAGCAGGCTGGAATCCCGACTTCTGGAGAGCTTATCGAAGAGTGGCAAACAGAGCGTTACGAACAAGCAGAGACAGACAAAGAACGCGATGCATGGATTGAAACGGCTGAAGAAGAGATTGGGGCCGAGCAGAGTGAATATGGGTTTTGGTTTGAGCAGTGCCACCCAAAGGAAGTCCATCGACGCAAATACATTCAGGAACTAGTTGACGATGTTGACCCGACGTTGCATCACCTAGTTCTTGCTAAGATGATGTCTGAGAGTTATATTCCACACGTACTTACGCCGAATTTCGATGACCTGCTGTTCGATGCGTTCTATCTATACCTCGAAGATAAGCCGAATGTGCTTGCCCACCAGGCCCTTGCTCCAGAGTTTAGACTCACCAACGACGATTCGACCATCGTGAAGCTCCACGGTGATTATCTGTATAACAACCTGAAAAACACGGACTCGGAGACAGACAACTTAGCGCCCACGATGCGTAAAGTGGTCAAACAAACCGTAGAGGAATACGGGCTGGTCGTCGTGGGGTACAGCGGTGGTGACGAGTCAATCATGGAGCCGCTTCGCAATGCGGAATTATCACAGTATGGTATCTACTGGTGTGTGCGCTCTGCTGATAATCTTCGACCGGAAGTGGAGGAACTGCTACAACAACCAAACGTAGACCTCGTCGAAATTGAGTCATTTGGGAGTCTGATGGCAAAGTTTGAAGAGGAAATCCCAGATGTGGAGTTACCGGCACCGAGCGACATTGTCGACAGAGCCGAGGAGAGAGCAGAAAAGCTCCGTGGAACGGTGGCAGACGGGGACAATAAAGCCACCAGTGAAGAAGAAGAGGAACTCCGTGAGAGAACGTCAAAGAGGTGGGCAGCCACTGAGGAATATGATGATGGAAACTATGCACGAGCGCTGGCGCTCATTAATGACGTAATCGACGACAAGCCAGACGATGCAGTGGCATACAGTATCCGCGGAATGACGAAGCAAGAATTGGGTCAAAATGAGGGGGCAATCAACGACTATACTCAAGCTATTGAACTCAACCCAGACCACGCCGTTGCCTACTACAATCGTGGCAATGCAAAAAAAGAGCTTGGCTGGTACGAGGAGGCTATCGACGACTATACCCGGGCCATTGAACGCAATCTCGACAAGGCAGACGCTTACACTAACCGGGGCAATGCAAAATATAAGCTTGGCCGGTATGAGGAGGCTATTGACGACCACACTCAGGCTATCGAACTTGATCCAGACTTCGCGCCTGCTTACAGCAACCGGGGCAATGTAAAGGATAAGCTTGGCCGGTATGAGGAGGCTATTGACGACCACACTCAGGCTATCGAACTTGATCCAGACTTCGCGCCTGCTTACAGCAACCGGGGCAATGTAAAGGCTGAGCTTGGCCGGTACGAAGATGCCATCGAAGACCATACACAGGCCATCGAGATTACTTCCGAGTCTGTCATCGCGCTACAGAATCGAGCCGAAATGAGGATTATCACTGGAAAATATAATTTGGCTCTCGACGACGCTTCAGAAGCGAAAGCACATAGTGACTCAACTTACAGGCAAACAATGAGTGTGTTTTTGGAGCTTATCGCTAAAATTCTCCATGACGAGGATGCTACCTCTGAAAGGGAAGAATATCAGAATCTCTGTGAGAAAGAATTCACCACGGATTGGGATTTCGAACATCTTGACTCTTGGCTGGTGGATGCAAACCTTGATACAGAGAAACGAGAAGAGATCGAAGAGCTAATTGAGTTACTTCGGGAACACAAACCGGATTCGTAAATTAACGATTCAGTCAGCACCCTCGGGAGAGCCGACGGTGACGAACTGGTCGATGTTCTCTAGGTCCGGTATCGACTCGTAGGGCCGGTCGACGACCACGTCGCCGGCGCGCTGGCGGCCAATGCCGGGGATTGCGGTCAGCTCGTCCATCGAGGCGTCGTTGACATCCAGAGGGTAAGGAACGCCTGTCACCGAGCGGTAGCCGTGGTCGGTGACCGCCACGTCGACGACCCTGCCGAGGGAACGCTCGCCGGGGACCGCGACGAGCAGCGGGTAGGTGCCAAGCTGGCGGCCGAAGGTCTTGCCGTCCTGGTGGTACTCCAGATGGACGTCCTCTAACACCGTCCCCGGCGGCGCGACGCGCTGGAGCATCGGATTGTCGATTTCCTCGCGAATCTCTGTCTTGTACTGCTTGAACAGCTTCTTGTGGTCGTGGGCGATGTCCGCGCCGGTGTCTGACATCTCGGTGCCCTCGAAAGACATCACCTGGCGGATGTTCACCCGCCGGACCATCAGCCCCTCGTCGTAGACGCGCTGGAGGAACTCCCGGTTGTGCTCGAAGGTTTCCCGGCGCTCGCCCTGGAGGCCGTGCAAGAGGTTGATACCCGGCAACAGCTTCGGGAGGCGACGGGCGGCGTTCGACCCGAAATTGGGGGCGGTCTCCCTGTCGCCGTTCGCGCGTTCGGAGGCCGCCGGGCCTCCCGGGCGCCAGCCGCCGGCCTCGTTGACGATTTTCACCGCGCGGAAACACTCCTCGGCGGTGACGTTGAGATTGTTCTGTTCTTGGACGACCGGGTCGGCCGACTCCAGGCCGAAGGCGGCGGTGTCACCCGGCGTGTTGTGCTCGGCGATAATTCGGATTCCTTCTCTGGATTTCTCGGGCCACCTGACGATGGTGATGGGGTTCATGTTGTCGAGGTGTAGCGTCCCCAGGTCGGGGACCGCCTCGCGGATGCCGCCGTAGAGCTCGCGGAGGGCGTCGGGGTTTGGCGCTTCGCCGTCGCCGCCGTAGGCGAGGATGTCGGCCTGTCGGCCGAGTCGGAAATGCCGGAGGCCGTACTCCGCGAGCGCCTCGGTCTCGCCGACGACGGAGTCGGGCGTCCGGAAGGAGGGGTCTGCGCCGTACAGCGGCTCCGTACAGAACGAACAGCGGTAGGGACAGCCCCGCGAGGTCTCCATCTCGGCGATGAGATATTCGGGATGATTTGGGTGTTGCTCGACGACGAAGGCGCCCTGTTTGGCCCAGCGGGTGATTTCGTCGTTGTCGCGCATCCGGTCGCCGAAGCCTTCGAGGCCGCCGTGGACGAGGTCGTAGGCCGCGGCCTCCACGTCGCCTTTGGCGACGAAGTCGTAGTCGAGGTCTTCGCGCTCGGTCTCGGTGGCACCGGCGTTTTCCTCGCCGACGCCAAACCGGACCGGCCCGCCCATCAGCGTCGTCCCCTCGGCGGTCCAGGCGATGCGCCGGACCTCCTCGGGTTCGGCGGGGGTGCCGCCGACGTACTTGCCGGGGACAGTCATTCCGCCGACGTAGACGACGAGGTCGGCCGTCGCCACGTCCTGCCAGCGGTCGCGCTCGTCTCGAAGCGCGTCGATAGTGTGATATGTAATCGCCGACTGGGGGACGCCGGCGTCGACGAGTGCGCCCGCAACGTACCGGGGGTACGTCGAGATATAGGGCGGCACGCCGAAATGTGCGGGCTCGTCGACGTAGCCGTCGACGAGCGTGACGGAAATCTCTGCCGGGTCCTGCATGAGAGGGCTGTAGCCGCTCGTTCCTGAAAACGGTGTCTACTTCAGGCTCTACCCGGTCTGTACCGGACACCACGCGTGTGACACCGACACTGCTGGTTACACGGCGGAGGTCTCACATCTGGCAGTCTCTCGCGGTAATCGCCGGAAACACAGAGGTCCCAATCCCTTGTAACGAACTCAGGCCTGCTTACACCACTCGACCGACTCCTCGACCGACCCGAACGACTCAGTCTCGACGTCGGCTTCCATCTTTACCTTGGCCGCACTGGCTATCATCCCATCGGCGACGTACGCGTGCCGGTCGATTCCGACATCGTCTGCCAGCTGTGACCACTCCTCGTTAATCCGCTCAAGCGTGTCACTCATCTCCCTCCCGAGGGCTTCAGCGTTCTCGATAGCGACGACCGTGGCGCTCATCTCCTCCGTTGACGCTTCCTCGCGGTAATGCTCCTCTCCGGCGTCAATCTCCCCCGACTGGACGTACGCGGCGAAGTCGGTAATCGTCCAGACGCCGACCTCCCCGCGGCTCTCGTACTCCACGTGATTTAACGAGTGAATTGATACCATATACCATGATTGGAGATGAGAAACATAAACCTTCGCCTACCGTGGACATCGAGCGTGTCGGCCTGTCCAGGTCTGTCGGCTCAGGCTGCCGTTTCGCTGTCTGGCGTCCGACGCTAGCCTGGCTCAGATGAACGCGAGTGGCACCATCAACGCGACGCCGAGGACGATACCACCGGCGAGCTGTGGCTTGCCGCCGCGGGGAAGCCCCTCGCCGAGGTCGAGCGCCTCGGGGATGAACTCCGTGAGGACGAGATATATCATCGCCCCGGCCGCGAAGCCGAACCCAAACGGCAGGAACGCTCGGGCGACGCTGACGAAGGCAAACGCGATGACCGCACCGAGAGGCTGGGGGAGACTGGAGAACACCGCCCACCAGACCATCTTCGACTCCGAGACGCCCATCGACCGGAGCGGAATCGAAATCGCGGTCCCCTCCGGGATGTTGTGAATCGAGATAGCGACGGTCATAAACACCGCGAGCAACGGCACCGTGAACCCGAGTACCGAGAGCCCGCCCTCTAGCCCGAGGTCGGCAAACGAGACGCCGACGGCAATCCCTTCCGGAAAGCTGTGGACCGTGAGGATACCGAGGATGAGGACGAGCTTCGTGAAATCAGCCTCCTCGTACTCGCGCGGGTCGATGTCGGCGTCGACGAGCACGTCGTGGGCGACGACCACCAAGACGACCCCGACAGCCATGCCGGCGGCGATTTCGAGAGGCGTCCCCTCGGCCAGTCCTTCTTGGACGAGACCAAACGTCGAGGCAGACACCATGATGCCCGAGGAGAACCCCCAGAGGACGACGCTGTGGCGGTCGCGTATCGAGTCGAAGAAGAAAAACGGCAACGCACCGAGTCCAGTCGCCAACGCGGTGACGAGGCCAGCGACGAACACCAGAACGAGGTTCTCGAAGACGACCATCTACTGCTAGCTACCGGCTACCTGTACAAAGCGCCACCGGACCGCTGCTCGGGCCGGGGGCGGTCACTCCGGACTGATAACGTCTCGACAGCTCGGACACTCTGCGTATACACCGGGGCCGGCAGCGGTGTCGTACTGTATCAGGACGTGACGGTCGCCAATCTCTGCGCCACAGGACGGACACGTGCCACGTAGGGACGGACAATGGGCTGTCATGGGTGGGTGCGTCATAAGGGGGGAAAGAGCGTGTGACACTCTTGTCGAGAGCGAGGGTGACGCCCTCTACATAACCCATGAACGTTCGGGAATAAATAGGCAACCCACCCGGAGTGAAAGTGAAACTGGCAGACGGGAGTGCTGTGTGGTGTGGTATCACGCGAGACGTAGGGCGACACAGGATAGCGGCTTCGAAGTGTGACCGCACAGCAGGTCACGAGGGCGGGTCGAGACAGACAGCGACGCGGTCGTCGGTCGTCGCGACGAGCGCGGCCTTCTCGTCGCGCGAGCGTGATTTGATGGCGTACTCGCGAGACTGCGCTGTACTTCTGTTGTCGTGATACTCGACGTAGCACAGCGAGACGGGGGTTCGCCCGGCGGTGTATTTCGCGCCGTCGCCCGCGTCGTGTTCGGCGACACGTCTGCCGACATCGGTGGTGTAGCCGGTATAGAGGGTCTCGTCGCTGCACTCCAGGACGTAGACGTAGTGGTGGCCCATCGTCGCCCGACGCAGTCACTCGATGTCGTACGAGGCGAGGTCTGCGAACTCCTCTTCGTCGGTCGTGAACCACCTGACGATAATCGTCTGGCCGGACTGGAACTGTCCGCCAACGTCGACGCTGTCGCCCTCTTCGATTGGGAGTTCCCACCCCTGAAGTAGCGCTTCGGTGTCCTCCTGGCTCCGGAGTATCTGGACAGCACCAGCGTTGTCCTCGTTGAGAGCCTCACCGCCGTCGTGGGTGACAGTGAGCGTGTTGCCCTCGACCGTGAAGGTAAACGAGGCGTCTGGAACGCCGTCGCCGCCACCGCCCCCGAGACAGCCGGCGAGCCCGACGGTGGCTCCCAGCGACGCCATCGTTGTTCCTGCGACGAACTGCCGTCTCGTAAGTCGGTCTCGCATACTCTGAGTGATAAAGCGGGCGCTTATTAGTCATTCGGCTCTTGTCTGTGAGTAATCATATCGGGCGCTCTCAGTCCGCAGAGAGCGCATCGACATCTGCGGCGGTCACCTCGCGGTCGTCGGGGAGGGCGTCGATGCAGTCGTGACAGAGGAAGTGTTCGGTGCCGTCTGCGAGTTCGAGCACCAGTCCGCCGGTCGACTCCTGATTGAACGACCAGAGGTTGGCCGACGCCGACCCGATGGTGACTGCCGTTCCACAGCCGTCACACGGCTCACGCGACATACCCGATGTAGGGACTCGCCGGACAAGACACTTTCCCGCCGACTCAGTCGCCTGCTGTCGAGAACGCGGCCATCGCTCCGCCGGCCATAGCCATGACGCTCGCGCCGATGACGACGCTGTTGGTGTCGCCTTCGAGGGTCCCGCGGCCGATAAGCGCCACTCCACACAACGAGAGCATGCTACTGGCCAGGATACCCGCAGTCTGTCGGTCCATCTGTCAGGGCCGGTAGACGCGGCCACGGAACGTGGCGACGCGGTCGTCTGCCTCGTCTGTGACGACGATTTCGTACTCGGCGGTCGCGCCAGCGAGGTGTGTCTCCTCGGCGGTCGCGGTCAGGGTTTCGCCGACCTCGACGGCGTCGAGATAGGAGATATTCGTCTCCAGAGCGAGTGCGGTCTCCCCGTGTGAGTTCGAGGCGGCGGCGAAGGCCGCGTCGGCGAGCGAGTAGATTGCGCCGCCGTGTGGCGTTCCATGGAAGTTGAGCAGGTCTTCGGTGACCGTCAGCGCTGTTCTGGCAGACCCGGCGTCGAGGCTGACTAGCTCGATTCCGAGCGTCTCACAGAACGGGTCGGCGTCGATTCGCTCACGTACCTCGTCGTCTACGCCTGTCATAGTCGCCCGTTCGCTGACGAGTGTCAAATAAGCTCCGCCGTACAGCTACCAGGGGTGCCACGCAGTCGCGACACCGGCACACCCGGTGTCGATACCAACAACTGTATATCACTATCAGCATATCTAACTAATATAGACCACGGCTATGGTTCGCACAGACTCTCTCTGCGTACTCGTCGTCGACGACAGCGATTTCTTCGTCTCGATGCTCGCTGACAAGCTCACTACCGAGTACGGCATCACGACGAAGATGGCAACAAACGCCGACGACGCGCTAGCCGAGCTGCGTGATAGCGATATCGACTGCATCGTGAGCGATTACGAGATGCCCGAGACCTCCGGGCTGGAGCTGTTCGAGATGGTCGACGCGAACGTGCCGTTCGTCTTGCTCACTGCCCAGGGCGATGAGTCGACCGCGAGCCGGGCCATCAGCATGGGCGTCGACGACTATCTCCTCAAGGAAGCCGTCATGGAGAAGTCACTCGACCTGCTGGTCAACCGCATCCAGAACGTCGTCGAACAGCGACGCACCCAGCGCAAGTACGAACAGCTCATCGACAACACTCCCGACGGCATCGCACAGCTCAGCCCCGACGGCGAGATACTCGCCGCAAACGAGGCCGCCGCAACCGAGTTCGGCGTCGCCCAGTCCGACCTGGTCGGCCGTCAGCTGTCAGCGTTTCTCCCCGAAGACGTTGCCGCCGGCCGCCTCGAAGAGTGCGAGCGCGCGCTCGCGACAGACAACGCAGTCACGTTCCAAGACAGCGTCGGCGTCCGCCACTTCCACAACATCGCGGTCCCGCTCTCGACGGTCGGCGAAGAGTCGATCCAGCTCGTGAGCCGCGAGATTACCCACCAGAAACACAACGAGCGCAAGCTCGAGCGGAAAAACGAGAGTCTCGCCATGATAAACCGTATCGTCCGACACGACATCAACAACGACCTCCAGCTACTGGTGTCGTGGTCGGAACGCCTCGAAGACCACGTCGACGACACCGGCCGGACCTTCCTCGACCGCATCCAGGACACGAGCGACCACATCGCCGAACTCACCGCGACCGCGCGTGATTTCGTCGAGTCGCTCGACGGCGACGACGACCCCGACCTCGAACCCGTCGCGCTCCGGAGCGTACTCGAGACGGAAATCGAGAAAAAACGGGCGAGCTACGGCGAGGCGAGCATCAGCGTCGACACTCTGCCGCAGGTGTCTGTCCGGGCCAACGAGCTTCTCTCCTCTGTGTTTGGCAACCTCCTGAGCAACGCTGTCCGTCACAACGAGTCGGACAACCCCACGGTCACTGTCAGCGCCGAGGAAATCGACACCGAGGTCCGCGTTCGCATCGCAGACAACGGTCCCGGTATCCCCGACGAGCACAAGCGAGACATCTTCGGTAAAGGCGCGATGGACCCCGATAGCCCCGGCACAGGTCTCGGGCTCTTTCTCGTGTCGACGCTCGTCGACCAGTACAACGGCAGCATCTGGGCCGAGGACAACGAGCCCAGCGGCGCGGCGTTCGTCGTCGAGTTGCCGACGACCGACCAGGAGCCACAGGACAGCCTGGCCGCTGACTGGACCTGACTGTTGACACTCGTTCCCACGATGTTGGAACGGTGACAATACACATTATGCTGGTCGTTCACACATCTGCTAGGATGACGACCGACGAGACTACAGAGACGCTGGGGGGTATCGAGATGACAGAGACAGAAATCGAGCAGTTTCTGACCGAACAGGGCCACGGCATCCTGGCGCTGGCCGACGACGCCGACGCCTACGGCGTCCCCATCTCGTTCGGGTACGACGGCGAGTGGCTGTACACGTCACTCCTCGAGTTCGGCGACGAGAGTCAAAAGCTCGCGTATCTCGACGAGACCGACACGGCCTGTCTGACGACCTACCAGGTCAGCACCCGCTTCGACTGGAAAAGCGTCGTCGTCCGGGGAACCGTCCGGCAGGTGAACGAGGACGATATCGAGTACATGGACGACGTACTCGACGAGAACGCCTGGTTCCCCACTATCTTCCCGCCGTCGGACCCGATGACCGGCGTGCGCCACCTCGCACTCGTCCCCGAGGAGATGACTGGTCGAAAGGGGCAGGCATACCAGTAACACTCCCGGCAGTACGCTTATAAGTCTCTGTGAGCTGATATGACCAATGGCCGATACAGACGTCGACGTTTCCACGGAAGGGACGAATGCAGTGGGCGACGAGCCCGCCGACGAGCCATCGCATGTCACCGAGGAGACGACGGTCCACGAGGAGGCCCAACTCGAACGGACAATCGGCCTCGTTGGCGGCCTGGCCATTGGCATCGGGACGATGATAGGTGCGGGTATCTTCGTCTTTCCGGGGCTCGCGGCCGGCAATGCCGGTCCCGCGGCGACGCTGTCCTTTGGTATCGGCGGCGCTATCGCGTTGCTGGTCGCGCTACCGGCCTCGGAACTCGCGACGGCGATGCCACGGAGCGGCGGCGGCTACTACTTCATCTCCCGGAGCATGGGGACTGGCTACGGCGCTGTCGTCGGTCTCGGGCTCTGGATGGGGCTGGTCTTCGCCTCGGCGTTTTACCTCGTGGGACTGGGCCACTACGCGACTGCGGTGCTTGCCGAGGTCGGTGTCACACTGTCGCTCGACCCGGTGATTCCGCTGGCGTTGCTGTTCGCGGTGGCGCTGACGGCGCTGTCTATCGCCGGCACCGAGAACACCACGAAGATACAGAACGTCGTCGTCATCGTCTTGCTCGTCATCCTGACGGCGTTTCTCTCCTATGGCTCGCTCGACGCACTCGGCGTCTTCGGGCGCGAGTCGGCCCCGGGGACGCTGTTCTCACAGGGGTACTTTCCGGTACTCCAGACCGCCGCGCTCGTCTTTACGTCCTATCTGGGCTTTGCACAGGTGGCCACGGTCGCGGGCGACATCAAAGAGCCCAGCCGGAATCTCCCGCTCGCGATGGTCGGCTCGGTCCTCATCGTGACGGTCTTCTATGTCGTGACCATCTTCGTGGCAACGAGCGCGTTCGGTGCCGACCGACTGGAGAGCTTCGGCGAGACGGCGATGGTCGAGGTAGCCCGAGACTTTCTCGGCCTGCCGGGCGCGGTCGCCATCCTCGTCGCGGGGCTGTTGGCGACGTTTTCGAGCGCGAACGCCTCTATCCTGAGTGCGTCCCGAACCGTCTACGCGCTGAGCCGGGACGCGCTGATTCCCCGCCGGGCCAGCGACATCAACCTCCGGTACGGGACGCCACACATCGCCTTACTCGCCGCTGGCGGGCCGATTGCCGTCCTCGTCGCGACCGGCCAAGTCGAACTGCTGGCCGAGGTGGCGTCGTTTCTCCACCTCGTGATGTACGCCCTCATTTGCGTTGCGTTGCTGGCGCTGCGGCGACGCGACCCCGACTGGTACGACCCCAGCTTCGAGATGCCGGGCGTCCCCGTTCTGCCGGCGACGGGCGCGCTCGCGAGCGCCGCGCTCATCGTGTTCATGCAGCCCGCGTCCATCGTCGTCGGCGTACTCGTGATGGCTGTCTCGTACGGCTGGGCCCGGTACTACGCAGACGACGTTCAACTCAAGGGTGATTTCTGATGACAGACACCAACTCGACAGAGCGACCGACCGTGCTCGTTCCGGTTCGCGTCCTCGACGGCGACGGCATTCCCGACGGCGTCCCCGAACTCCTCGGGAACGCTCACGTGGTCGTGCTCGGCTATCACGTCGTCCCGGACCAGACTGCACCGGGCCAGGCCCGCCTGCAGTTCGAGGACCGCGCCACCGACCGTCTCGCGGAGTTCGCGACGATGTTCGAAGCCGCGGGCGCGACCGTCGAGACGGAACTGGTATTCACACACGAAAAACAGCAGACAATCGACCGACAGATCCGGGACCACGCTTGTCACGCGGTGCTGGTGGCAAACGCGACGCGTCCCCCGGAACGCGTCCTCGTCGCCGTCCGGGGGACTATCGGCTCCTCGCGCATCGCCCGCGTCGTTGCCGGGCTGTTCGCCGACACCGACGCGGCGGTGACGCTGTATCACCTGGCGGCCGACGACGAGTCAGACACAGACGCCGAGACGATGCTCGGGGCCGTCCGCGACCGGCTGGTCGACCGCGGGATGGACGAGGACGCAATCGCCCTCGAAATCGGGCGCGAGGACGGTCCGCGGGCGGCAATTGCCGACGCCGCGACGAGCTACGACGTGGTGGTCATGGGCGAGTCTGAACCCTCGCTTGCGACCTTTGTCTTCGGGATGGCCGCCGACGATGTGGCAGAACAGTTCCTCGGTCCCGTGGTCGTCGTCCAGCGCGACCCCTAGAAGTCGACCCCGAGGTCCATCTCGTAGCGGTGCATGGCGTCGCCCTCGTCGGTGAGGACAAACGTCCCGGTAAACGTCTGCCCGTCGAGCATGTGGGGCATCCATATCCGGTCGTCGACCCACATCTCGTCGTAGGGGAGGTCCTCGGCGGTGTGCCACTCCGGCACCGCCTCCTCGGTCGCCTGTGGCGTCCCCTCGATGCCGTCGGCGGTGAAGACGTGGACGTACATCGAGTCGTCGTCCGGCGTGTCATCTCGGAAGTGAAAGCCGAACTCGCCCCGTTTCTCGACGCCGGTCGCCTCGACCCGTAGCTCCTCACGCACTTCCCGCCTGGCCGCCTCCATGGCGGTCTCGCCGTCCTCGACTTTTCCGCCTGGGCCGACGAGGTTCCCCTCACCGAGCCCGCGCTGTTTCCGAATCAACAGCAACTCCCCGTCGATGATGGGGTGACACAGCGTCGACTCGTTCATACCTGTGGGTTGCTCTCCCGGCAGGTAGCCGTTGTGGTCTGCCACAGCCCCACATTTATTCGGCGGTTGCGCGTACGGTGACATATGTCGTCCCTGCCAGACGGGGTTCGCTCCCGGACAGTGTCGACGGACCGCCTCGAAACACACCTGCTGGAGACCGGCCGCGCGGACGGCGACCCGGTGGTGTTCGTCCACGGCAACGCCTCCTCGTCACGGTTCTACGCCGAACTCCTCGCCGACCTCCCCGACCGGTATCGGGCGATTGCGCCGGACCTGCGCGGATACGGTCACTCGGAACGCCGTCCTATCGACGCGACTCGCGGCCTGCGAGATTTCGCCGAGGATATCCGGGCGCTCGTGGCCGAAATCGAAATCGAACAGCCCGCGCTGGTCGGCTGGTCGACTGGCGGCGGTGTCGTGATGCGCTATGCCATCGAACAGCCCGAATCGGTGGCGTCGCTTGCGCTGTTGAATCCCGTCTCGCCGCACGGATACGGCGGCACCCGACGCGACGGAACGCCCTGCCAGCCCGACTACGCGGGGACTGGCGCAGGGATGGCAAATGACGACTTCATCGAGCGTCTGGAGGCGGGCGACCGGAGGGCCGACTCCGACGCCTCGCCGCGCAACGTCATGCGCTCGTTTTATCTCGCGCCCGAGACCGAACTCGACCCCGAACTCGAAGACGCCTACGTCGACGCGCTGTTGAACACCGAGACAGGCGACGACTACTACCCCGGCGACGCGACGGCCTCGGAGAACTGGCCCGGCGTCGCGCCGGGCGAGGGCGGGACCAACAACGCACTCTCGCCGAAGTACCTCGATTTGACAGGTATCGTCGACATCGACCCCGCGGTGCCGATTCTCTGGATTCGCGGCGCAGAGGACCGCATCATCTCCGACACCTCGTTTTTCGACGCCGGCTACCTCGGCAAAATCGGCGAACTCCCGGAGTGGCCCGGCGAAGACGAGTACCCGCCACAGCCGATGGTCAGCCAGACTCGGGCGGTGTTCGAGGAATACGCCGACGCCGGCGGCGAGTATGACGAACTCGTCGTCGAGGGGGCGGGCCACTCCCCGCACATCGAGCAACACGACGAGGTGCTGTCTGCACTGACCGCACATCTCGACGACGCGACGACTCGAATCGGAAACTCTTAACCACGCCGCTGATAACCCACTGACATGGCCAAGTTCGAAGAAGCAGAGGAACGGCTCTTCACAGCCCAGATTTGCATGCGGTGTAACGCTCGCAACTCCCAGCGTGCCAACAGCTGCCGGAAATGTGGATACAAGAATCTCCGGCCGAAGGCACGCGAAACGCGCAGCGCATAACGCCCGTCTGGCTTTTGCGGACGCCTGCACCGTCGAGCCACAGCAGTCTGTCGTCTCCCTAATACGCCCTTATTGTCTTTTGCAGACATTCAATACCATCAGAGACCATCCGACACCACACTTATGTGGGTTCGTCGCCAACACAGAGATGCATGTCGCCGACCCCTGCCACCGCCAGCGCGGACGCGTGCCTCGCCCGGGAGAAGGCAGTACTGTTCTGTCCGACGTGCTGGCACGAAAGTCCGGTCTGTGGCGACTGGCAGGTAACGTCGACGGCGGCGGGCGACCGCTTCGAGTGTCCGGCCTGTGGCGACACAGTGACCGTCAGACCCCGTGTCGAGCCGACGACTGCGCCCACGCTGCTCCCTGTGGTCGCCTGCAGTCTCGCGCTCGCACGGATGACTACCCGCTGTCTCGCGTTGGGTCGGCGACTGTGCATGCCGGGCGGCTCACGAGACGGGACGCCGTGCTCCCCATCGACGGCGACCGACTCGCCCTGTTGTCAGCCGTAACACGTCTCCCACACCACCTCTCTGGACATCCCTGTCCCGGCTGACGGCTCTATTCGTCCGGATATTTTGGCTCGCGACGCTGTGCCCGCCCTAGCGCCCGCTCTATCACCGCTCGAACGTCTCCCTCGTAGGTGTCGCCGTGGCCGGCGTACAGCCGGTCGAGACCTTCGGGAAGCCGGTCGAGCAGCTCTTCGAGTGACTCGATGAGTCGTTCGCGGGACTGACCGGGGTAGTCTGTCCGGCCGAAACTGCCGTCGTCGAACGCGCCGTCGTTGTAGACGACGACATCGCCCGAAAACAGCGCCCGCTCGCCGACCAGCGAGACGTGGTCCTCGGCGTGGCCCGGCGTGTACACCACCTCACAGCGCTCGTCACCGACCTGGACGCGGTCGCCGTCTGCGAGGTCGTGTGTCTTCTGGGGGTGGTCGCCGTAGGCATAACAGTCGGCGTCGAACGCCGAGAGTACCGCGTCGAGTTCGCTGACGTGGTCGCCGTGCTGGTGGGTGAGAACCACCGCGTCGAGGCTGTCGGTGTGTTCGCGAACGACGCCTTCGACGCCGTCCATCGCGCCGGCGTCGACCAGCGTCGTCTGCTCGCCGACTGCGAGATAGGCGTTACAGGTGAACACCGCAGCGTCTGCGGTGACGGTGATGACTTCCATACCGAAACCCAGGCCCGCCACCGGCTTGAACGTTGGCTCACCTCAGAACTCGCCGAGGGTAGACTGGCCGCCATCTCCGGCGTACTCGGCGGCCACCGCGAGCGTCGACTCGAAGGTATCGCGCTGGCTCGGGTCGTACAGCGTCGCGGCCGGGTGGACGCAGACGAGTACCGGATACTCGTCGCCGTCGACAGTCACCGCGTCGAGGTCGCCGGCCTCGCCCGTGACGCCGACCGACCGGTCGAGGAGGTGTTCGGCGGGCACCTTGCCCAGCGTGACGACCAGGTCGGGGTCGACCGCCGCGATTTCGCGGTCGAGGTAGCCCCGGCAGTTGGCCAGTTCGTCGCCGGTCGGGTCGCGGTTCTCCGGCGGGCGACACCTGACGCAGTTGGTGATGCGCACGTCGGCCCGGGCGAGACCGACTTGGCGCAGGCCATCATCGAGTACGTCGCCGCTACGGCCGACAAACGGCTCACCCTCCTCGTCCTCGTTCGCGCCGGGAGCCTCCCCGACGAACAGTACCGCCGCGTCTGTCGGTCCCACGCCGTCGACGATTCGGCTCCGGGAGTCGACCAGCGCCCGACAGCGCTCACAGCCGGTGACCCCAACCGCCGTCCCGTCCCAGCACTCTGACTCGTCCATACCAGGAGAACGGCGGCCGGGACGAAAATGCTGTCGTCAGCCGTCCTCGACCTGTCGGCGAAACGCATCCCCGCCACGCGCCACGAGCCGGGCCACCCGGAGGGGCTCGGGCCGTCCACCCTCCGGCGTGAACGCACGCACGACTGCCGCGGCTTCGTCGTCGTCGATACCGACGCTGCGGACGTAGACCGTGTCGTCGCCGAGCGCGACGGACTGGCGCTCTGGCAGTGCGCGGTAGCTGTCGAGTCGCCGGCGGGCGGCCTCGCCGTCGAAGGCGTCTCGTATCGCGTCATCGAGTCCGTCACTGGCCTCGAAACTGACCGACAGCACCGGCGTCTCAGTCAGGTCGTGCAGGCGAGACAGCTCGATTACGTTGTACCAGGCGGGGGCGATACCCGCCGCCAGCAGGTACTGGATGTCGTCACGGCCGAGCGCAGCGAAAATCGAGGCGATAGCAGTCGTCGCGTCGGTGCCGCCAACCGAGCAGGTGTCGAACGCGACCCCGTCGACGGTGCAGTCGACACGGGTGACGACACCAGCGAGCGTACTCGTGTCAGCGCGGTACGATTCGGCGACGCCGAGGGCGCGAGCCCCGGATTTCACTCTTTGATGTCCTCGAGTTTCTCGAGCAATTCGTCGTTCGACGCCGTGAACTCGAAGTCAACCTGACCGTCGTGGTCGTTCTCGCCGGCAGTAACAGCCTCGTCGTCGTCGAGTTCAGCGTCGAGTTCTTGATTTTCTTGTTCGGATTCGTCGTAACTCCCGAACCCCATACACGTAGACCAATGAGATTCAGACTGAAAAATTGCTCGCCCGAAAACAGTTGACATGAGACGGCGTGGCAGGTCCTACCGGGCGAACGTATTCGCCTGAATCTCGGTTTCGGGTTTGCCGGGCTCGTCGTCGTCGTAGCGGTGACACGCGACTGGATGAGACGTTTCGGTCTCCTGTAGCTCGGGAGTGTGACGCTCACAGACACTCTCTGTGGCCGCGGTCAGCCGGTCGCCGGCACCCGCGAGGTCGCCCTCGTCGAGGGCGCCGACCGTCGCCGTGACCGCCGCCTCGATGTCAGCATCTGGGAGGGGCGACGGGATGTCGAAGGTCTCTCGCACCCGCGCGTCGAGGTCGCCCGTCCCCGACAGTGACCGCCTGAACGCGTCGATATCCCCGTAGCCGTCGGTCAGTGAGAGGCGAAACGCCACGACGCCCAGCCACGCCTCGCGGGGCAAATCGACCTCGGCGGGCGGAATGATAGCCGGACATCGCGGGTGAAACTGACAGCCCGAGGGCAGGTCGGCGGCGTCGGGCAACTCGTCGGTCAGGAGGTCGGTGCTGGCGTGTGACTCCGTCGGGTCGAGGCTTGGGACCGAGCCCAGCAACATCTGCGTGTAGGGGTGGTGTGGGTTCTCGACGACCTCGGCCGTCGGCCCGGACTCGACGAGCGAGCCGAGATACATCACGGCGACGCGGTCACAGAACTGCCGGACGACATCGATGTCGTGGCTGATGAGCAACACCGACAGGTCGAACTCCGTCTGGAGCTCTTTCAACAGACTGAGTACGTCAGACTTGGTCCGGCCGTCGAGCGCGCTGACCGGTTCGTCGGCGATGATGAGGTCGGGGTTGAGGACGAGCGCCCGGGCGATGGCGATGCGCTGTTTCTCGCCGCCGGAGAACTCGTGTGGGAAGCTGTCGGGGTCCTCCTCGCCTAGGCCGACGCGTCCAAGCGCGTCTTCGACCACCTCGCGCCGGCGCTCGCTGTCAGTCATCCCGTGGACGCGAAGCGGCTCTGCGACGGTCTCGGCGATAGACATCCTGTCGTTGAACGCGGACTCGGGGTCCTGTAACACGAGCTGGACCTGCCGTCGGTATCGGCGCAGGTCGCGCTTTCCCAGCTCCGCGACGTTTTCACCTTCGAACAGGACTTCGCCGCCGCTCGGCTCCTCAAGCTGGAGAATCGAGAGCGCAGTCGTCGACTTCCCACAGCCGGACTCGCCGACCAGCCCGAAGGCTTCGCCCCGATGAACGTCGAAACTGATACCGTCGACAGCCCTGACCGTATCGACCTGCCGGCGGAGCAGCCCCTCGGTCACCGGAAAGTGCTTTTCGAGGTTCCGGACCGACAACAGCGGCTCCTCACTCATCTCTATCACCTCCGTCGGTTTCGGCGGTCTGTCCCGGTGGCTCGTCTGCGCTGTCGAAGGCCGCACCGACGTGCCGGGCGTTGAACAGTAGCTCGCCGGGGTCGCGCTCTGTGCCGTAGTAGACACACGCCGCGCGGTGGGACTCGTTGCCGTCGACGGCCGCAAACGGCGGCTTCGACGCCCGGCAGTCGTCGACCGCGTGTCGACACTCGCGGTGGAACCGACAGCCCTGTGGCGGAATCGGGTCCCGGGAGGCGAGACTGTCCTCGCTCTCGCCGTCGCCGGTAAAGCTCTCGAAGAGGTCCTGAGAGTACGGATGTGCAGGCGTCTGCAACACGTCGGTCGCCGCGCCGCGCTCGACATCGGTCCCGCCGTAGAGAACGACGATTCTGTCCGCGAGCGAGGCGACGACTCGGAGGTCGTGGGTGACGAGGACGAGCGAGAACTCCCGTTTCTCGCGGAGGTCGTCGAGCAGGTCGATGATGCGCCCCTGAATCATCACATCGAGCGCGCTGACAGGCTCGTCGGCGATTAGCAGGTCTGGCTCGGCGGCCAGCGCAATCGCAATCGCGACCCGCTGGCACATCCCGTCGGAGAGTTCGTGCGGATACTCGTCGACGCGCTCGGCCGGCCGCGAGAGACCGACTGTGGCGAGTAACTCGACGGCCCGTTCGCGGGCCTGCTCGCTGCTCGTGTCCTGGTGGAACGTAATCGCCTCGGCAATCTGGTCGCCAATCGTGTACACCGGGTCAAGCGCGTTCTGTGCGTTCTGGAAGAGGTAGGCGATGCGGTTGCCACGAACCGACGTCAGCTCGGACTCGGACAGGCCGAGTAGGTCCTGGCCGTCGAAGCGAACCTCGCCGTTAATCTCCGCAGGCGGGCCGACCATTCCGGTGATGGTGTTACAAGCCATCGTCTTGCCGGAGCCGCTCTCGCCGACGAGACAGACTGTCTCGTTGCGGTCGACCTCGAAACTCAGGCCGTCAACTGCGCGTACGATGCCGTCGTCGGTGTGAAGATGCGTCTGAAGGTCACTGACTGAGAGTACTGCCTCGTTCATGCTTTCCCTCGTGGGTCGAGAATATCGCGGAAGCCGTCGCCGACAAGCTTACACGAAACGACAGTTACCGCGAGCGCCGCCGCGGGAAGGGCTGCGACCCACCACGCATCGAGCGGTGGTGTCCTGTGCAGGCCCTGGCCGATGGTCTGTCCCCAGGACCGGTCGAACGGTTTGAATCCGAGGAAGCCGAGCCCTGCTTCGGTGAGAATGATTATCGAAATCAGGTGAAACGTCGCCGGGACCACTGAGTTTGTGACGTTCGGGAAGATGTGGCGGCGCAGGATATACCCGTCAGAGGCACCGATAGCCCGCGCCGAGAGGACGTACCCCTCCTCGCGACGCTGGAGAGTCTCGCTGCGGACGATGCGTGCGATGCCGCCCCAGGACAGAAAGCCGAACGCAACGATAAACATGATTTTCGTGTTCAGCAGGAACATATACACGAACAGATAGACCGCCAGTGCGGGCATCGTGAGCTGAATGTCGACGTAGCCCATCAGAACGTCGTCGACGAGACCGCCGCGGTAGCCGGCGACGATGCCCACGACCGTCGCAAGGGGCATGACCAGTCCCAGTGTGATGAGCACAATATAAACCAACGGTCGCGTCCCCATCATGAGGAGGTCGGTCATCCTGTAGGCCTGGTTGTTGGTGCCGAGCGGGTACTCCCAGGAGCCGTGACAGACGGTTCCGTCGCTGCTGGTCGGCCCGACACAGTCACCGGAACTGAGGGTATCGACCGTGGCACCGACCGGCGGCTGCAGCGTGTCGAACGAGTCGCCGTTGACGAGTGTGTTCAGCGGCACCCAGTCACGGAGCGTGGCCCACCCGCCCAGAGCGACCAACCCAGCGAGGATGACAAGGCCGAGTACTGTCGCCCAGCGACCGCGGAGGTGGCCGAGTAACCGCCGCACCCGCTGGGGGCGCTTTGTGAGTGGCACGACCATGTACGACAAGATAACGACGAGCGAGACAAGCAGGAGCCAGTCCACCCAGCCGACCGTCCACTCCATGATGAGAATGAGGTCACCAGAGCGGCGGTGGTAATTGAACAGGTCGGCCACCGCCAGTAGGCCGACGAGTAACACCACACGCTCGGCGGATATCCAGCGCCGCCAGCCGCCGTGGTCGTCCCAGTCTATCCGTTCGAACTCTGCAACATCAGGGGTATCAGATGAGGGTTCGGTCATTGATTGGAGGGGAACTGTCTCGTCTGTCCGGACGCCGAGATGGCCGGTGACAGTCCGGATGCGTACCGTATAGCGGGGTATTCTGTATACACTCTGCGGTGAATGATAAATAAACATTGTGTATTCTAGTTGACCAATATCTCCGGAGTGCCGGCAGCCAGAGGAAATAATATACTGTATTTTTTGTTTCTGAGGTTGGACTTCAGCAACGTTCATATAGTTGGATACGGATATACGAATCTGTCACATGCCCTCCACTACCGCCTGTTGGGGTGACTCCCGATGAGCTTCGTACGCCTGATTGCCCAGCGCATCGCCCTCGGTCTGTTTGCCGCCTGGTCGGCGCTTTCGCTCGTGTTCCTGGCGTTTACAGCCACCGAGGACTACGTCCTCGAAGGGCGTATTGCGCTTGCTGCGTACGGCGGGGCGGACGAGACGGCGCTCGAACGGATTCGCGAGTCGTATTTCGCCAAGCGTGGAACCGACCGCCCACTCCTCGAACAGTACGTCGACTGGATGAGCAACATGTTCACGCTCCAGTGGGGCGAGTCATTCCAGACCGGTGACCCGGTACGCGAGACCGTCGGCAACGCAGTCCTGACGACCGGGACGTACGTTCTACCAGCAATTGTTCTCGCCGTTATTATCGCACTGCTCGTGGGCGTCTACACGGCGATGCGGAGTGACACCGTGCGCGAAGGCGGCGTTCGTTCGGTAGCCTACCTCGGCCTCGGCGTCCCGTATTACTGGATTGGTGCGTTGATTCTGACCGTCGCCGGGGGTGTCAGTCTTCAGGTGCAGTGGATTGGTCGGAGCGCGACAACGATTCAGGCGATTGAGAGACCGTTTCTCTACGAGACGGTTGTTCCGATGTTGCTGGTAACGATGGTGCTCGTTCCTGCCATTCTCAGCTACGCCCGGGCCTATTCCATGCAGTACGTCGCCGCCGACACGACCCGACTCGTCCGCGCAAAAGGCGGTGGCCAGTTCGCCGTCGCCCGGCACGTCCTCCGTAACGCCGCTATCCCGCTGGTCTCGCTCGTCTTCACCGAGACGCTCGCCTTGCTCGCGATTTCGGTGTTCGTTATCGAGGCGATGTTTGCCCTCGACGGGCTGGGATTGGTGTTCTACAACGCCGTCTGGACGCGCGATATCCCCATCATGATGAGCGGCGTTCTCGTCGTTATCGTCTTTGGCGTCGTCGGCAACATCCTACAGGACCTCGGGTACTCTGTACTCGACCCGCGTGTCGACACCGGCACCCGGTAAAGCGCATTCTGTGATATCTCTCCCTCTGTTGGGCGTCCGATAGGACGTAATTCGCCTCGTTGTGTCTGAACTCGAACATACGGTCTGTTGTATTGTACATTTTACACAACATTATTACGGCAACCGGGCGTAACGACGGTATGGACACACGAGCGAGCGACAGCAGCCGGTCTCTGGACGGTAGGGGAACGACACAGACTACAAGCGAGGGAGACAGATGACTGCGGAGCGGTCGCGGCCGACGACGCCGATGGAGTTGCGCGAGGCGATGCCGGCCTTCGATGAGGGTCGATACTTCAACTTCGGCGCACACGGCCCCAGCCCTCGTCAGGTCGTCGCGGCGGGCGAGCAGGCCACGCGGGCCCACGAGTACGAGGTCCCGGTCACGGACGACCCCTACAAGTGGGCCTTCGGGCAGTACGACGAGGTTCGCGAGCGACTCGCGGCGTTTCTCGGCGTCGAGGCCGACGAAGTGGCGCTCACCGAGAGTACGACCGCCGGTATCAACGCCATCGCGGGCGCTATCGACTGGGAGCCCGGTGACGTGGTCGTTCGGACGGACCTCGAACACCCGGCAGGTGTCCTCCCGTGGCAACGACTCGAAGCCGAGGGCGTCGAGGTGCGCGTCGTCGAGACCGCCGGCGGCCGTCTCGATATCGAGACATTCAGGGAGGCCGTCGCCGACGCACGGCTTGTCTGTTTCAGCGCCCTGACTTGGACCCACGGGACGATGCTCTCCGTCGAAGAACTCGTCGACATCGCACACGACGCCGGTGCGTTCACGCTCGTCGATGCCGTTCAGGTCCCCGGCCAGCGGCCGATGGATGTCACGGCCTGGGGTGCAGACGCCGTCGCGGCCGCCGGCCACAAGTGGCTGCTCGGCCTCTGGGGCGGTGGCTTTCTCTACGTCGACCGCGAGGCGGCCAGCGACCTCGCGCCACGGGCGGTCGGCTACCGGAGCGTCGAGGAGCCGACCGGCGACGAGTTCGCGTTCGCGGCGGGAGCGCGGCGGTTCGAGGTCGGCACGACGAGCGTGGCACCCTATGCCGGACTCGCCGAGGCAATCGAGATTATCGAGTCCGTCGGCGTCGACCGGATACACGAGCGCAGCCAGCGCCTCGCCGGTCGGCTCGCCGACGCTGTCCCGGCCGACCGCCTGCTTAGCCCTGCCGCGCCCGACTCCGGGCTCGTCACTGTCGACGTTGAGGACCCTGAGGCGACGGCCGACCGCCTCGCCGAGGATGGCCTCATCGTCCGCCCGCTGCCCGAGCCAGCGTCGATTCGAGCGTCGATTCACGCCGTCAACACCGAGGAGGATATCGACCGCCTCACCGCGGCCCTCGAATCGGAGTGGGAGTGACGCCTGGTGCGGATATAAAGCCGTTTCTGTCTCACCTGTCACTGTCGCCGTATGACACGGGCCGTGTTGTTCGACCTAGACGGCACACTGGTGCAGTACCGGCGCTCACCGGGCGAGGTGCTCGACCGGAGTTACGACCGTCTCGGCGTCGACCCGGTGTTTCCCGTCGAGGCGTACTACGACCGCTACGACGAGTTCGCCGAGCGAGCGTCGTCGATGCGCGAACTCCGGCGGGAGTGTTTCGCCGCGCTCGCCGCCGAACGGGGCCGGTCGCCGTCGCTCGGCCGCGAGATTGCGGCGGCGTTCGACCACGAGCGCGACCAGTCGAACGTCGAGCCCCTTTCTGGTGTCCGGCCGATGCTCGACTCTCTCGCCGAACGGTATGCACTCGGTGTCGTCACGAACGGCGCGCGGGACGCACAGCTGACGAAACTCGACGCGACGGGACTCGGCCAGTACTTTGATACCGTGGTCGTCGCCGGCGACGACTGCGAGCCGAAGCCGGCGGTTGCACCCTTCGAGATGGCACTGGCAGACCTGGAAACGAAACCGGAGCGAGCCGTCCACGTCGGTGACAGTCCCGGGACCGATATCGCCGGCGGAGCCGCTGCTGGCCTCGACACGGTACTCGTCGCTCCAGAGCCCGAGGAGTCGACTGCGACGTACGTGGTCTCCTCGCCCGCGGCGCTGCGGTCGCCGCCGTGGGAATAGCCCGGTCAGACGAGCAACTGGATGTCGGCGTCGGCCATATCCTGTAGCGCAGTCGCGGCCCCGACGCCGGTCGTGACGCCGTCGTAGAAGTTGTCTTCGTCGTAATCCATCAGGTCGATTGTCATCTGACAGGCCTGGAACTCCACGCCCATCTCCAAGGACGTATCGACGAGTTCCTCGATAGTAGCCGTGTCGTTGTCGTCGATTCGCCGCTCCATCATCTTGGTCGTGATACGGTCCATGCCGGGAATCGCGCCGACGACGTTCGGGACGGGCATATTGGGGTTGCCGACGGAGCTGAGCTTGAGGTTTTTCGAGCGCTCCTCGTGGAGGATATCCAGGCCCCAGAACGTGTGAAAGACCGTCACCTCGTAGCCAAACGCCGCCGCCGTACTCGCGAGGATGAGCGGCGGGTACGCCATATCGAGGGTTCCCTTCGTGGCGATAATCGACATCTTCTTGCTGTCCTCGCCTGTTGCCGCGGCGAGTGACGCTTCGAGTTCCTCGACGCGTGCGGCCAGTTCTGCACGCGAGGGCGCGTCCTCGGCTGTCGGGTCGGGTGTGTCCGTGCTCATTGTCACTCCGTCTTGCGGACGTAGTGTCTGTACACGTCGCCGTCTTCGGCCTGGTCGAGCAGTTCGACCCCACTGGTCCCGGCGGCCCAGCCGTCGATGTCGCTCATACTCCCCGAGTCGGTCGCGACGACTTCGAGTACCCCGCCGGGGTCGATGTCGTCGATAGCTGACTTCGTCTTTAGGACCGGCATGGGACACGATGCACCTTTCACGTCGAGCGTCTCGGTAATATCGAATTCAGCACTCATGAGTTACCTGCTCCGTTCGTCTGTATTGGAGCTACCACACAATACTAATTCAGTGGCTAAAAGTATGTTGATTATTGTATTAACTACGAACTACAACAACTCCTGAAAATCGTTTTCATCGATTAAAGTTGGTCTGACAGCCCCACAATGGTGTATTGTGTAAATTGATATTGTGTGTTTGTTGAATTTCTATGCAAACTCTTTTGTGCGTCTATCCGATAGAGTGGGGTGTACACGATGAATCCAGAAGACTTCCCGACACCGGCTGTCGACGTCGAGAGCGTCGCCCCGGAGACGCTGCGAGGCCGTATCGACGCGAACGAGCGGGTCACGCTGCTCGATGCGCGGATGGAATCCGAGTACGACGAGTGGCACATCGACGGTCCGTCTGTCGAGTCGATTAACATCCCCTACTTCCACTTCCTCGACGACGAGGTCGACGACGACGTGCTCGCGGAGGTGCCAGACGACCGCGAGGTGACCGTCCTCTGTGCGAAAGGCGGCGCCAGCGAGTACGTCGCTGGCACGCTCGCGGAACTCGGCTACGAGGTCGACCACCTCGAAGAGGGGATGAACGGCTGGGCGACCATCTACGATGCCGTCGAGGTGACCGGCTACGACGGTGCCGGGACGCTGTTGCAGTACCAGCGCCCCTCCTCGGGTTGTCTCGGCTATCTCCTCGTCGACGGCGGAGAGGCTGCGGTCATCGACCCGTTGCGGGCCTTTACAGACCGCTACCTCGCCGACGCCGACGACCTCGGTGTCGACCTGAAATACGCACTGGATACCCACATCCACGCCGACCACATCTCGGGCGTGCGCGACCTCGACGCCGAGGGGGTCGAGGGCGTCATTCCCGAGGCCGCAGTCGACCGCGGCGTCACGTACGCGGAGGAGTTGACGACCGCTGCCGACGGCGACACCATCGCTGTTGGCGACGCGACAATCGAGACCGTCCACACGCCCGGTCACACCACCGGAATGACCTCGTATCTCGTCGACGACAGCTTCCTGGCGACCGGCGACGGTCTGTTCGTCGAGAGTGTCGCCCGCCCGGACCTCGAAGAGGGCGACGAGGGCGCGCCCGACGCCGCGCGCATGCTCTATGAGACACTACAAGAGCGTATTCTGGCGCTCCCCGACGAGACAATCGTCGGCGGAGCACACGCGAGCGACGCCGCGGCCGCCGCCGAGGACGGCACCTACACGGCCCCGCTCGGTGACCTCGTCGCGGAGATGGACGCGCTGACGATGGACGAGGAGGCGTTCGTCGACCTCGTCCTCGCGGATATGCCGCCCCGGCCGGCAAACTACGAGGAAATTATCGCGACGAACCTCGGTCAGAACAGCGTCGACGACGAGGAGGCATTCACACTCGAACTCGGGCCGAACAACTGCGCTGCGAGCCAGGAATCGCTCGCGGGTGACTGAGGCGAGAAATGTTCGACCCAGTACCGCTGGCGCTCGTCGGTGCGCTGTTTCCCAACGGCGTAAGTCGCTACGCAGTCGGGGGATTTTTCGTCGGCCTCGGAACGGTGCTCATCTACGTCGGCACGGGTATCCCGGCCGGCGCGAGCACGTTCCTCGAGTCGACGCTGTCGTACGTCTCCGGCAAATCGCGATTCCAGCAGTACGTCGCGTCCCGTGACTGGCGGCTCGTGTTCACGGCCGGCATCGTTCTCGGCGGCCTGCTGTTCGCGGCGACTGTCCAGTCCGGTCTCCTCTCGTCGGGCCTCTACGAGGCCGGCTCAACCGGCGAACGCTACGATATCGGCGGTGTGACGCTGTGGCTGACCGAGGTCCAGCCGTGGCGGCTGTTCGTCGGCGGTCTCTTCGTTGGCATCGGCACCCGAATCGGGAAAGGCTGTACGTCGGGCCACGGCGTCTGTGGCGTCGGCTCGGCGTCGAAGACGTCCATCGTGGGCGTCGTCACCTTCCTGCTTGTCGCTATCGCGACCGCACAGGTCGTCGCCGTAGCGGGGGTGACACCGTAGATGGCGGACCGCCATCCGCTGTTCAAGCCGCTGGTGTTCGTCGGCGGCATCGTGTTCGGGTTCGGGCTCGGGTTCAGCCACATGGCTCGCCCCGAGGTCGTCTTGAATTTCCTCACGTTCGCGGACTTCGGGCTGTTGTTCGTCATGTTCGGTGCGGCTGTCGTCTCGGGTATCGCGTTCGCCCTCATGCCGCGGGTACGTGACACGGCGCCGCTGTCGGGCAACCGCTACGAGCGTCGGCTGAAATCGTTCGACCGGAACGTGCTCGTCGGTGGCGCTATCTTCGGTGTCGGCTGGGGCCTCTCGGGCATCTGTCCGGGGGCGGCCTACGCGAGCCTCGGCACCGGAAACGTCACGATTCTCTGGGCGCTGGCGGGGATGTTCGTCGGCGCCTACGCCCAGGGATACGCCCGGAGCCGCGTCTCAACCGATGTCACGCCCGCGAGCGCGGACTGAACGTTTCCCGCTATGGAACTGTCAGTACTTGCGGTCTTTCTCGTCGCCGGCATTGCGAGCTTGTTCATGGCGTGGGTTATCGGTGCTGGCTCCAGCGGCGCGACCCCGTTCGCTCCGGCGGTCGGTGCGAATGCCATCTCGACGATGCGTGCGGCCTTTGTCGTCGGCGTCTTCGGCTTCGCCGGCGCGGTGATACAGGGCGCGAACGTCTCTGAGGCGGTCGGTCGCGGCCTCGTCGGGGGCGGCAGTCTCCCCGCGACGGGCGTCATCGTCGTCCTGTTTATCGGCGCGGGGCTGATGGCCGTCGGTATCAAGACCGGCTATCCGATAGCGACTGCCTTTACCGTCACCGGCTCTGTCGTCGGTGTCGGCCTCGCGCTCGGCGGAACACCCGTCTGGTCGAAATACCTCCAGGTCGGTGCGGTCTGGCTGTTGACTCCCGTCGTCGGCGGCGGCCTCGCGTATGCCATTGCGAGTGTTCTCCCCCGGAACGACGTGCCCGAACGGTACAGCGTCGCGGCCCTGGCCGGCCTCGTCGGGGCTGTCTTGGCGAACATCGAGTTCGCCTATCTCGGCCCGGGCGAGACTGCGGGGACGGTCGCTGGCGGCGTCGGGCGAACACTCGGTACCGAGACGGCGACGCTGTCCGGCCTCGTCTCGGCGCTGGTCGGGCTCTCGGTCGCCGGACTCGTCTGGTGGGACATCGGACGACAGACGACCGACGGGCTCCGGCGGGTGCTCCTCGCGCTCGGTTCGCTTGTCGCCTTCTCGGCCGGCGGGAGTCAGGTCGGGCTCGCAGTCGGTCCCTTGCTCCCGTTGCTCGACGGCGTCGAGATGGTCTCTGTGACGGCAGTCCTCGTCGGCGGCGGTATCGGCATCCTCGTCGGCTCTTGGACCGGTGCACCACGGATGATAAAATCTCTGGCACAGGATTACTCCTCGCTGGGCCCGCGGCGATCTATCGCTGCGCTCGTTCCCTCGTTTCTCATCGCACAGGTCGCCGTGTTACTCGGCGTCCCCGTCTCGTTCAACGAGATTGTCGTCAGCGCCATCATCGGGAGCGGCGCGGCGGTCGGCGGCGGCGACGCGGTAAGTCCGCGAAAGATTCTGTTCACCGTCGGCGCGTGGGCTGGCTCATTCGTGTTCGCGCTCGCTGCCGGATACGTCGCGGTTCTCGCGCTCCCAATGTAAGGCCACAGCGAGTCTGCACAGAGCGGTCGACGAAACAGTATTTCAGAAATACACAATACTGATGGCAAAGAGACACCGTAGTATCGTCTGTGTCACTCGCTGGCTTCTCGCGGCAACTGGTTTGGGCGCCGCGAGCAGACGACGTACCGCAAGATACGGCGCTCGTGTCGGTATATCTCTATAACTTATGACGCTATTCACCTCTCTTACCGATGTAATTCGTAGAAATAGTATTGTCTGTTTCGTTCAAAACTGTTAATTACGTCCGCCGAGTAGGGGCTGTTGAAGCAGTGTATGATAGTAACACAACCATGCAACATTGGCGGTGAGACGCGATGGTAACGTTCGGGAGCTATCCACCGGCCGTAGAGGCGGGCTTGCTCATCGGTGCGGTACTCGTGGAGGCACTCGTCCTCTATGTCGGATACGGCGCGCTAGAAGGGATGGTCGGCCAACAACTCCTCGACCGAATCAAACGCACATAGATGGCTATCTTCGGACTCAGTCCGGCGTTGCTCGTACTGTTCGTCGGCTTCGGACTACTCATCGGTATCCTGTTCGGCTTTTTCGGGATGGGCGGCTCGTTTCTCGTTACACCGGCGCTGCTGGTGATGGGCTACCCCTCGCGGGTCGCCGTCGGGAGCGGACTCGCCTTCGTGTTCGGTACCTCGGTCATCGCGACGCTGAAACACCGCGACCTCGGGCAGGTCGACTACAAGCTCGGGGTGTTGATGATTGCGGGGACGACCGCTGGCATCGAGGTCGGCAAGGAGGTGGTGTTACACCTCGAAGACCTGGGGCTGGCCGGGAGCATCATCAGCGTCACCTACGTCGTGTTGCTCGGCGGTATCGGCGTCTTCGTGACCTACGAGGCGGTGACGGGCAGTGACGGCGGTATCGACCACGACGCGGCTGACGACCCGGCCGACGCCGACGAGATTCCCGACATCGCCAAGACGATTCAGTCCTACCGGGTGCCGCCGATGATAGACCTCCGGGGCGGGGTCACGGTGTCGCTGTGGATGATTCTCGGTGTCGCCTTCGCCACGGGGCTGCTGTCGGGCTTTCTGGGCGTCGGTGGCGGCTTCATCCGCATGCCTGCGCTGTTCTATCTCATCGGGGTGCCCGTCCCTATCGCCGTCGGGACGGACCTCTTCGAAATCGTCTTCTCGGGTGGTATCGGGAGTTTCACCTACGCGCTCGACGGCGGTGTCAATCTCAGTATCGTGTTGCCACTGCTCGCCGGCAGCGCGCTCGGCGCGCGCATCGGGTCGGCGGCGACGAGCATCGTCGACGAAGACGAAATCAAGGTCTACTTCGGCGTGATGCTCCTCGGCGGCGCCGTCGCCGTGGCCGTCCGCGAACTCGGTAACGTCTACGGAATCGATGCCTTCGACGTCGTGAGCCTGGTGTTGATTCTCGGCTCGGCACTGCTTGTCAGCGGTGCCGTCGTCTACAGCACGGTGAGCGCGCTCCGCGAGCGCACCACCGTCACAGCACAGGCCGCCGACTGAACTGTCTACAGGATTGTGCAATTCATGCAAATTCTTTTAACCGCGTAGTCCCAATCCAATCGTAAGAAAGATGCCAGATTCGATGTCTGAACAGCTACGACAGGACATGCAGTGTGAGGGCCTACTCGAGTGTTTCCACGGCCTCAAACAGCTCGACAAGGACGTGTTCAGGGTTCTCGTCGAAGTCGAAGAGCCACAGACCGTCGACGAGATTGCCGAGCGCGTCGACAGAGAGCGCTCGACTGCCTACCGGGCGGTCCAGCGTCTTATCCAGGCGGGCTTCATCCAGAAAGAACAGGTCAACTACGACCAGGGAGGCTACTACCACGTCTACCGGCCGACCGACCCCTCGAAAATCGCCGACAACATGCAGCGCCTCCTCAACGACTGGTACGCCAAGATGGGACAGCTCATCCAGGAGTTCGAGACGAAATACGAAGACGAGACTTCGATACAGTCTGCTGACGCATAACGACCGCCGAGCTATCACAGGTCCTGTCGGGGCCAGCTCCTCTTCTCGTTGTATTGTGTAATTTCTACAAAACCCTTAACTACGGCCAGCACCAAACAGTGTGTGATGGCAACTGATACTGCGACCGACGCTGTCGCGCCCGAGGAACCGATGCATATCGACGGCGAAGCCGACCTCGACGAGACCGTCGCCGATTACGATGTCGTGCTCGCGGACTTTTACGCCGACTGGTGTGGTCCGTGTAAGATGCTCGAACCAATCGTCGAGACGCTCGCGGCCGAGACGGATGCGGCCGTCGCCAAGGTCGATGTCGACGCGAACCAGCAACTCGCCACCGCTTACGGGGTTCGCGGCGTCCCGACGCTCGTGTTGTTCGCAGACGGCGAGCAGGTCGAAGAGATTGTCGGCGTCCAGGGCGAAGACGAACTGCGCTCGCTCGTCGAGAGCTACACCGCGTAGCGTCGCCGACGCTCTTTACTTAGACTCGGTGACAGTGCGGATATTTCTCCCCTGTGGGTCGCCGAACGGCTCTTGGGCGTCACGTTCGAAGACACGCCTCCCACGGACCATCGTCCACTCGGGGAACAGCGCGTCCCACCCCTCGAAGGGCGTCCACGGGCAGTTCGTGTGTAGCCGTTCTCCCCGTATCTCGGTGACTTCGTCCGGGTCGACCAGCACGAGGTCGGCGTAGTTGCCTTCGTGCACCCGGCCCCGGTCGGGGAGGTCGAACACGTCTGCGGGGTTGGTCGCGGTCAGGTCTCGCACCCGTTCGTAGTCGAGGCGGCCGCGTTCGGCTTCGACGAGCAACAGCGGGAGCACAGTCTCGACGCCCGGCACGCCGCTGGGGGCGTCCCAGACGCCCACGTCTTTCTCCTCGCGCGTGTGTGGCGCGTGGTCGGTCGCAATCATGTCGACGGTGCCGTCGGCGACGCGTTCGTAGACACGTGAGCGAAGCGTTTCCCGCCGTAGCGGTGGGTTCATGACGCCGTGGGTGCCCAGGTCGGAGAGCTGCTGGCGCGAGAGAAAGAGGTGGTGTGGCGTCACCTCGCAGGTCATCCCGTGTTCGGCGGCGATGTCGATACCCTCCGGCGTGCTCGTGTGGGCGACGTGAATCTGGATGTCACGCTCTGTCGCCAACTCACAGGCCCGGCGGACGGCCTCTCGCTCGGCCTGTGGACGGCGGTAGGCGCTCCAGGCGTCGGCGTCGTCGCGCTCTCTGGCGCTCTCGTTGAACAGCGTCTCGTCCTCGGCGTGGACGGTGACGGTCACGTCGTGCTCGCTGGCCTGTTCGAGAGCCTCGGCGTACAGCGAGGTGTCGATGCCCATCTCGCCCGTCGAGTCCGCGAGAAACACCTCCCCGAGGGCAAACAGCGGCTGGTCGAACAGCGTCGCCGGCTCCCAGTCGGCGGTGACGCCGCCGTTGATACCGAAATCGACGTGGGCCTGTTCGGCGTACCCGAGTTTCTCCTCGACTGCCGGGCCGTCGACCGTCGGCGGCTCCGTGTTCGGCTGGTCGACGACCGTCGTGACGCCGCCGGCGGCGGCGCTTTTCGTTCCCGTCTCCCAGGTCTCTTTGTGGCCAAAGCCAGGCTGACGGAAGTGGACGTGTACGTCGATCATCCCCGGCAGCAGCCGCATCCCCGTCGCGTCGAGGACACGCTCGTCGTCTGCTTCGAGGTCGTCGCTGACGGCGGCAATCCGCTCGCCGCCGACGCGAACGTCTCGGGTGCGCCCGTCCGCAAGCGTCGCGTTCCGAATGAGCATATCCACGCTCTACGCCGAGGGGTGGTAAGTCTCCCGAACGACGCCGACGACGCCACTACACGCTGTCGACGGTCACGCTACCCGCGGTCAGGCGGTCGATAAGCGACTCGACGACGCGGTCGGTGTCGCCGCCGGCTCTGGCGATGCTCCCGACTGCCTCGCGCTCGAAATCGACTGCGAGCGCGTCGTAGATGGGCGCGAGCACGTCGGCGACGGCCTCGTGGTCTTCAACCAGCAGAATGCCGGAGGTGACGGCCACGTCGCTGTGGACCCGCTGGGCCAGCCCGGCTATCTTTCCTGTCCCAGACAGCGAGTGTGTTCCCGGACAGAAGGCTCCTTCTGGCTCGCCCTCGTGGGCGTCGACGCCGAGCTCCTCGAGCGCGGCGTTCACTCGTCCGGTCACGCGGTCGTACCGGTCGGTGATGCCAGTCCGTGAATCCTCGACTGGTTCGGCGACAGCGAACGCGACGGTGCTGCCGGTGAAGGCGACGGCGTGACCGCCGACGCTGCGCTCGGCGATTGGGTAGCCGTGGGCTGTTGCCGCCTCGCGCGCTCGCTCGTAGCCGTCCCGGTTGCCGTCCCGTCGGCCGAAGGCGACGTTTTTCGGCGGTCGCCAGACCCGGACGCCGGGCTCGCCGGTGTCCCGGGTCCGCTCGACGAGGTCGTCGGTCGCCGCCAGGTCCGCAGCGAGGGACTCCCTCCGGCCACGCAGCACGTACATGGTCACTCTCGCTCTGTCACTGATACGGGCTGCATCAGCGGGTAGCCGTCGACCAGTTCCATCTCGGCGACGACGCGAACGCCCTCGTACTCGATTGTCAACGCTACCTGCATGAACTCGCCGGTGAGTTCGGTGTAACTCGCCGACCCCTCGGCGATGGCGGCCGCGAGTCTGTCGGTGTCGGGCGTGACTGTCACGTCGACACAGTGTGGCTGGTTCTCGATTGCCTCCTCCATCGCTCGTGCGATTGAGGGGGCGCTCTCGGGACTGACCGGCGTCCCCGCGAACTGGTGGTACAGCGAGCCGAACTTGATGCCCGCCTCGAAACAGGCCGCCTCCGCGTCGGTCGGTGTCGTGTCGGTCATGCTGGAGTAGCTCGTCGGACGTTCGTGACGAGCGCGTATCTACCCGTCGGTCCCGGCGACCGGCGGGTCAACAGCAGCCTCCTGTCTGGCCCGTCCCTGGAGCGGGACGGTGACGCTAATTGTCGTCCCGTCCTCGCCTGTCGAGGCAGTCACCGACCCGCCGAGCGAGACGGTGAGCCAGTTTATCATCCACAGCCCCAGCCCGCTGCCGTGGTGGAGCTGGTCTTCCTGTCCCTCCTCCAGGAAGATGAGTTCCTGGTCGGAGATACCCGGCCCGTCGTCTTCGACGGTCATCGTCAGCCGCTCCTCGTCGGCTGCGAGCCGGACGCGAACGTCGACCGCAGACGGCGGGGCCTCGCTGTGGAGGAAGGCGTTCTCGACCAGCTCCGCGAGCACCCGTTTCAGCTCCGAGTAGACCTGCCTGTTTGCCACCCCGGATTCGAGCGCGACGGTACACTCACCGCCGAGTTCGCGTGCCGTCTCCTCGGCCACTGCGGCGAGTTCCTTCCCGGGAACGTACACCGTTCCAAGTGCCTCGGCAGAGAGCGACTGCTCGATGTCCCGGGCCGTTTCGGAGTGGTCGGCCAGTTCGGCGGTGCGTTCGCTGATAGTGTCGAGCGACGCCTGTATCTCGGCGGGCACCTCCCCGGTTCGATCGGCGACCCGGTCGGCGAGCAGGTTGACGTGGCCGTCGATGACGTTTATCGCGGTCCGCAGGTTGTGTCGCAACACTCGATGGAGGACCGACAGGCGCTGTTCGCGCAGGAGCTTATCTGTCACATCGAGTTGGATAGCGACGAACGCGACGGGCTCGCCGTCCTCGTCGGTGACCGGCGCAATCGTCTGCTGTGTGATATATCGGTTGCCGTGTTTGGTCTCGTTGACCACCCGCTCTTCGAAGACGTTGCCCGAGAGAATCGTCTGCCATAGCTGCTCGTAGTGGCCCTCGCCCATCTCGCCGGAGTTGAGTATCCGCGGGTTCTCGCCGACAGCCTCCTCGGCGGTGTAGCCGGTGAGCCCCTCGAACGCCGGGTTGACGTACTGTATCGTCCCCTCGGCGTCGGTGATGAACATCGCAGCCCCCGCGTGGTCGATTGCCTTCTTGTACTGGAGTGCCTCTCGGTGGGCGTCGATACTCTCGATTGTCTCGGGGATGCGCCGGCAGATTTCCTCGATTAGCTGGCGCTCTGCGTCGTCGAACCCGGTCGGGTCCGCCGTGTACACGCCCAGCACGAACCGCTGGCGGTCCTCGAAGCTCACCGGAACCGCGAGACAGGCCGTGATGTCGTGGCGCTGTGCCCGGCGACTCCACGCGGCGTCAGTCGTCGCTGTCCGGGTCTCGTAGCTCTGCTCTTGGACCGTGGCTGCCCGCACTGGCTCTGACTCGCCCGCGTCGCTCGCTGCCCACTCCGCGTAGTCGGTCGCCGCGCCGACTGCCGTCTCGCTGTCGGCCGCTGGCATCGTCCGGTCCGTGATGCCGAGTCCACTCCTTGTCTGTTCGATATCGCCGGCGGTCGACAGCCGGACGAGTGCGTAGGCGTCGACGGACTCGAAGCGTTCGGGTACCTTCTGGACGAACTCCCAGGGGTCGGTGACGTTGACCAGTGCCTCGCTGATTTCCTGGTAGATACCGGTCAGCTCTTCGAGGCGCGTGGCCCGGGTCACGTCTTTGAGCGTGAGTATCTCCTCGGCGATGAGCGCGTCCGGGGCCGGTTCCCGGCTTGCCTCGTAGGTCCTCGCGTGGCCGCTGACCGCTCTGGTCACGCGCCTGGTTTCGCCGGGGTCCAGTGCGGCGAGTTCCGCGTCGATGTCCGCGAGCGGCGCGCGCGGAATCGCTCCCGTCCCCAGCACGTCCGCTGCCTGCTCGTTGTAGTCGATGACGATGCCGGCCTCGTCAAGGACGAGCCCGCCGTCGGAGAGGTTGTCTGCGAGTGCGGAGTGGTCGGGCGAGCTGTGCCGGGTGAACTCCGCCCGGGCGTAGAACAAGACACCGAGTGCGAAGACCGCGACACCCAGCGGTTCGTAGTTGATAAACACGAGCGGGTCGACGAACATCGCCAGCGCGAAGGGGACGACCGGGAGCCCGGTGGCGATGACGAGCGCGTACAAGAGGTGCGGGTGGCTGTTATCGTCCCCGCTTTTGCGAGTGAACGACTCGAATAGCCAGAGAAAGCCGACGCCTGCCGCAGTGTAGGCAAAGCCGGTTACAATCCAGTGTGGCGTGTAGTAGACTGGCGTCAGGTGTCTGAACGGCTCGCTCGTGACGGACATGCCGAAATACGCGCCGTGTATCGGGTTCGTCAGCTTCGCGCCGATGATTGTGAGGAAGATGGCCGCGCCGCTGAGTTGGATGGCCCGGTGACGGTGGTACCGACGGCCCGCATACGCCGACGCGAACGCGAGCCACGCGAACACCGTCGCGATGCCGACGACGAGGGCGGCGGTGTGTGTCGCCCGCGCTCGCGGGCCCGGCTGGAGCGCCAACTGGAGCGCCGTCAACAGCGACCACGCACCACTCAACACGAGCAACCACGCCAGACTCCGGCGCGTGTCGGGATGGTCGAGCGACCGGACGCCGAACAACCCCAGCAGGCAGACGATGCCGGTGGCCGCGAACACGAACACGTAACTCAGTCGTAACATGTGATAGTTGGCCGATAGCTTCCGGCCTGGCACCCCCTGTGGAGCAGGGTTATCTGCTGTACCGACGTAAATAGTCGTCTGATTCCCAGAAACCGAAACTGCCAGCCACCGGGGTCGTTCCAGCGGGCCGAGCCACAGCGAGACGAACCGTATGCTACTTATCGACTGTCGTGCTTGTTCGAACTGAATGGACGACCCGGTCTTACTCACGGGAGCGGGCGGACACGTCGGGCGGACCGTCTACGAGCGCCTCGCCGACGACTACGACTGGCGGCTCATGTATCACACCCAGCCGACCGAGGAGCCAGAGGCGCCGTATTTCACCGGCGACGTACAAGAGACCGAGGACGTACGCCCCGCGATGGCGGATGCGGGTACGGTCATCCACCTTGCGGGCGACCCCCGGCGTGACGCCCCCTGGCGGAGCGTCCTCACGAACAACATCGACGGCACCCACACGGTCTACGAACTCGCCGTCGAGTGCGGTGTCGAGCGCGTCGTCTTCGCGTCCTCGAACCACGCTGTCGGTGCGTTCGAGACCGACGAGCGCACCCCCGAGATGTACCGCGCCGACGACGAGTTCCGCCTCGACGGCACCGAACTCCCCCGTCCCGGCAACAAGTACGGCATCAGCAAAGCCACGGGCGAGACTATGGGCCGGTACTACCACGACGAGCACGGTATCGACGTCTGTAACATCCGCATCGGTAACCTGAACGAAGACCACCCGCCCATCGACTACGAGCGCGGCCAGGCGATGTGGCTCTCGCCGCGTGACTGTGCCCACATCCACGACTGTGCGCTTCGGGCGGACTACGACTACGAAATCGTCTACGGCATCTCCGACAACGACCGGAAGTACTACTCGCTCGAACGCGCCAAGGACGTACTCGGCTACGAGCCACGCGATAACTCCGCGGAGTGGGACGGCGCGGAGAGGATTTCTAACGACCTTTGAGGCCGTGAGAGTTTTCGGGTATTTCGCCCGTTTCTCGACCCCCTCTATTGTTGTCCTACACGGCGTGTAACCGGGTGTCCACTGTCTGCTGGTTCATTTTAGTGTATTGTCTGTAGACCTTTCAGTCTTCCCCTATTTAGGAATGATTCAGGAGGTATAGCGCTATATACGTCTGTTTGTAGGCGCTACCAGAATATACGAAAAGGGAATTGCGCCGGATTAGACGAGAGTGTCGGCTGTTTTGTGGACGGCACCTGAAGCATTTACCTCGTCTCTCCGTACCCGCTTGCATGGCCTTCGGCACGACATGGAACAACCTTCTCGACAACATCGAAGAACTCCCTTCGGACGCGACCCTCGTCACCCCCCTCTCGCGTAAGGCGTTTCGCGTGACCGACGTTCAGGAACATCGGGTGCTTATCGAGTACCGCGACGACGACGAGACGATACCCCTTCAGCGCGACCAGTTCGAGACGCTTCACCGTCGTATCCAAGACTCGCGTGGCGAGTTCGAGTTAGACCGACTCCCACCGGACGCCGAGCCGTATGCAACTGTCTTGTCCCTACACCCGCGCTTCGAGGTGGACGACCGGGAAGGAACGCTGACAGAGAGCGACCAGTCAACAGGCTCGCCGTTGGTTGAGGCGCAAGGGGACACCGACGACGCCGACGAAGAGCGCGAGGAACCCGATGTAGCCGTCTACAGTGACGCTCTGTTGCTTATCGACGCCCTCGAACGCCACGACGTGACCACGCTCGAAGATGTAGAGACGCCGGGGCTGGTCAACCTCTACACCCTGCTGTCGGACGTACAGCGCAACGCTAACGACTTACGGAAAGACATTCGGGCTGTCCTTCTCGACAGGCTTCACCACGACCAGCCGGTGTCCGGCCAGTTCGGGTCTGTCCAGCGGACGAGTCGTCGGAACCGGTCGCTCAAAGACGACGAGTTGGTGTTGAACGCGTTTGAGGCCGCCGGGATTGAACGGGAACGGTTGACGACCGTCGATTCCAGCAAGGTAGACGAAGCGCTTGATGTGACCGAGATTTCCGAAACCGACGTGTACGAAGTCGAAGAGAGCGAGTACGTCAGAAAGGCGGACGTAGACGAAGACCAGAAAGAGACGCGCCTACAGGGACTCAAAGACCAACTCGCGGCGACCGAAGGCGAAGAAGCCGACGAACTACGTGAGGAAATCGAGGAACTTGAAGAGCGGATTGACGAACTGACCGAGTTCCGAACCGGTCGGTCGTTCCACGAGTCGGCTTCAGGTGGTTGATTGCGGTCTTCGTTCAGGCTGTCTTCGAGGTATCGGCATTAACCAACATACGAACGCTCATTGGGCCGCCTGTTGGTTAATAGCGCGTATTATGAAAACGGTTCCAATCCCGTGCCGGTCATTACTAAATATTTGACAGGTAAGACACTCATTAGAATGAGCCGCCAATACCAATGTAAACAAAGATTCCAACAACAGTTGCAATCACGTCCAGTACGAATAAAATCACATAATCTTTCGATTCCATGACATTGAAATCATGACCTAATCAGAAAACGGTTATGAAGACGGTATTCACTTGACCCGCTTATTCACCGGGTGATTTCGGCTATTGTTGAACCAGAACTCGTCAGGTGTTCTATCGCAGGCTCGGTTATTCACTTTCCTGTCTGTCGGAATCAGTAATGGCCCACAGCGTAGGGCCTACCCGTCGGTGGTGTCGATACCGAGCGCCTGATTCAGCCCACAGAAACACGTCGTCGCATTGAACCCGAATCCGAGTGCCCCAACGAGGGCCAGCAATCCAGTCTTGCTCTTTCCCTTCCGGAGCGTGCTAATGGCGACGACGGTCAACAGGACGGCGAGTAGTGCGCGAGCGAGTCGGTCGCGGCCACCGACATTCTTTTCGGCCATATCCGGATTGTAGGACGCGTCGGGTTTGTATCTTCTCTCCCGCGAACGGTAGCATGAGAACCGGATACCGGCGAGTAACGCCGGTCGCCTATTCATCCGGCCATGAGCGGAATTTTCGACCGCTCTACCTGATTTCCGGGGTCAGCCATACCCTCGGTGTTCAATATGCCTACGAGCGATACCAGACAGGATTCCACCGTTTTAGAATGGCGGTGACAGCCGTTGCAAAGGCAATACTCACGAGAAATGCGATAGTAGCGTTAGTCCATCGTTGGATTCCAGTCATCCCCGCCCGATACCAAGCGAACACTGCGACAGTGACGCCGATAATTACGATACTCGCAGTCTCGTCTCTGGATAATCCGGTCACTGTAACAACCCCCCGTCTGAAAATACGCGGCGATACAGTGTCCACCCGATTGCCGAAGCCGCGACGATAACACCGATGGCTGTCGGGACGATGGCACTGTCACCGTCGAACGACCACCCAAAGAGAAGATAACCGCCGACAGCGACCACTGCGACGCTGTAACCGATGGTTCTGATTACCGCTGACTCTGAACGACCTGCGCCGGGCATACGTGTGTCTAACATCCCGATAAAATGTAATTCCGGGGGCAAGTTGTGAACCCTGAAACTGTCCCACGCGCTTTTTTACACAACGCTTCTTACACGTCTTCATGCCCGAGTCCCCGTCCCTTCGCAATCAATTGCGTGCTGACCTGACAGACAACCAGTGGGTGACGGTAACAGCGATTGGACTGGCGTTGGTGGCGTTCATGCTGGTGTCGCTCGACAGTAGTCCACTTCCTGTATCAGCCGATTTTGGTGCCGAGTTCCTGCTCTCATTGAGTCTCATGGACATGGCCTTTGCCTATGACGACTACTGGCCGGTCGAGTACAGGCCGATGTACGCGGTCATGTGGACGCTCTTGTTCGGGGTAGTCACGGTTGTCGTCTTCTTGGGCGTCTACGAACTCGGACTGTCACAGGTCGGAAATACGACCGCGAGTATCGCGGCGTTCTTGATAACGGTCGGCGTTCAGTTCGGGAGCGCAATCCTGTACGCTCGCATTCGCTGACGACGCCGATTTTCTCTCGTATTCTCATTCCCTATTCCGCAATGAACGATAGTGTTGGGCCGTCTACCCTCTGTTTCGGGGTTCGACCTACCGTCAGCAGAGCCATATACCCGCCTGCTGGCGGCGTGAGCGCGGTCGCCACCGAAGCGAGTGTGTTGGGCCGTCAATTCTGACGTGCGCTCTGCGGCGCTGTGCGGCTGTATGAGTCCGTTCTAATCCTCTATGGTAATCAATATACTCTTATAAATGCGTAACAATAATAAGATTATGGAACGTAGTATAGAGTAGGCTCACTGTCTCTTCGGGGTGATTTCCGGAAAAGCCCGCCTGCTGAAGACAGGCAGGCAGTGGGTCTTCAGGAGCGAAGACCAATGCAAACTACGTCTGCCGAGAGGCATGAGAGTAACGACCTCGAACAGCGCGACGTGCGAGCGCTCACCGAGTACATGACTACGCTTCCACTCGGGGGCGACGTGTACTCTGTGACGACGCAGAGCGGGTCAGAGTACCGTGTGGACGCCCGTGAAGGGCGCTGTACGTGTCCGGACAAGCAGTACAACCTCGAAGACGGCGAACTCTGTAAGCATGAGCGCAGAGTTCGATTCGCCACCGGTCAGTGGGCTATCCCCGCGTGGGTTGACGCCGACGAGGTAGACGCCCAACTCGGTGAACACATCGAAGAAACGCCGAAGGTCGCCGCCACTGACGGTGGTGTGACCCTCGAAGAGTTCGGTGGTGACGACCGCGACGACGACCGTCCCGAAGATTGCGACTGTAGCCCGCTCTTCGAAGACCTCGCCTGCTGGCCCTGCTACCGGGATGGGTTCGAGACGCCGAACCCTAACGCGACGGGTGGGGGCTAATGACCCGACCGTCACCTGCGGCGGCGCTGAACGGCGTACAGGTGGGCCACATATGCGACCGGTGTAATAGGGGTATCAGGACGGGCGACATGGCGGTAGTCTACGCGACCTACTACGACGCCGATGGGTGGGTCATCCGACGCGTGATGTGCGACTGCGGAAGTCGTACTATCGGGCTACCTACTGATGGTGCCGACGAGGTGATTGTGAGGCCGTGTACTGGCGTGGTCGGCTCGCAGGTGCCAAGACAGTGTGCCGAAGTCGGCTCTGATTAGGACGACGATTCAGCCAACGCGTCGTACTTGTCCAAGACCGACTCGAAATAGTCCTCGTCCATGATACGGGGACTCTGAACCCGATGGAAGTCCTCAAGGACGAACGCAGTCTGGTCGCGGTTGAGGCCGTAGGCATGGAACGCGGCGGCGTCGAGTTCAGCCTGAACTTCCCGACGTTCGTCCATGTCGGTCGCCGGTTCGATACCACCGAGCCGGTCGCGCATTTCCTCGAACTCGTCGCCGTAGCAGTTCAACCGAGCGGCACGCTTCCAGATGTAGTCGAACCACTCGTCACCAGTCGTCAAGCGGGGTGCCTGCGACTCTTCGAGTTTGTAGAAGACGACAGTCGAGTCGATTTTCGTCCGCATGAGGAAGTCGAACGGGAGGCTATTGAGCAACCCGACGGCGACGAACAGTTCTTCGTCCGAGTAGATACGTTCGTAGGCACCATGTAGAGTCGATTCCTCAAGGTCGTCCTCTTCAGGTTCGATTCGGTACGGGCGAAGGGTCGGGGCTTTGTCGTGGCACACTACCCCCTTCGGTAGCACCGAGGCAATCATCGTGCGCTCGTCGCTGGCACGGGCAATGTCGCGGTAGGAGATACGATATTCCGTGCAATCAAGCAGTACGTCGTCCTCTGATAGCGGCTCACCCCGTCGTTCTTCCAGCAATTCATTGACGAACCCGACTTGCGAACCAGACCCATCGAAGGCGTCGTATATCCCGCGTTTGAGTTTCGGTAGGCTCTTCTCCCGAATCCGCTTTTTCGCGCTCAACTCGGGGTCTTCATCCTCTGGTACGCCCCAAAACTTCGGCCCTTCCAAGTCGTCCAAGAACGACGGGTCGTACATGAATTGGTAGATGTTGCTTCCGCCGAGAACCGGGTACTCTCCCTCGTCTTCCGATTCAACGAAGCGGTCCACGTCGCTTCCTCGGTGAAGTTCAGCGTAGGGTTCTACGCGCCACGTATCACCAAGGTCCCTGCTGATGGGTGGGTGTGACAGTATATCATTGAGTACATCGGCCTCTTCCTGCGAATCGAGGTACGGGAAAATCCCCGCTTCGGGCGAATACTCCCGAAGTACACGACGTGGAATTGAGAGAGCGTGTTCATCGAGTTCCTGTAAGACTCCTACGTCATGCTGTTGGAAGATACCACGCAGTTCATCAGTGCTTCCACGGTTCTCGAAAACGAGGGTACCGAAGTTGTAGCGGTTGTCGATTTCAGGAAAGATTCCCTTGTTCTCGAAGGTGACGAGTGATTTAATCTCGGCTTCATCAAGAAGGTGTAGCCGCAGGTCCTTCGTGGACGAACCATTGAATATCGCACCCGGAAGAACTTGAGCCACGTAACCATCGTCACGGGCAATCTGAAATACCCGTTCAAGGAAGAGGGCAGACAGGTCGTTTTCGGTGGCCGCTGTTCGTCCTGCTACCGTTGGGCGCTGAAGTTCGTACTCGTCGGAGTTATTGAAGTAGTCTGCTTGAATTTCGACCTGACGCTTGTACTCTTGCCACCCTTCCCTGATTTCAGGGTCTTCCATCAGTTGTTCCTGCCGCTCCTGCTTCGCTTCGGGTAGCAGGGTGCGGAACTCGGAATCGAATCGAGTGAAGAAATCATCACGCAGGGGGGTGATTCGGTCCCACGGCGGATTCCCCACAACCACGTCGAACCCACCATCTGCGTAGACTTCAGCGAACTCAAGCACCCAGTTGAACGGTTGCATTTCCGCGACTGTCTCCTGATTCAGCCCTTCGATACCGGCCTCAACGAAGTCTGCGTGAATATCGCTAATCAGGTCCTCGCGTGCTTCGCGTAGTTTCTCGAACGCTTTCTGCCGGTGGTCTTCGGCAACGTCAGTGTCCACCGCTTGCTCGTGCTTCTCGATTTCGTCTATGATACCCTGATAGCGGTCCCGAACGCTGTCTTCGGTGAAACTTCCGAGCGTATATTCGCCGTCGTCAGTCGTCTCGGGGAAACCAGTGTACCCGATTAGGCTGTTGCCTTCACGCAGGTTGAAGACGATATTCGGTAGGGCGAGTTCGTCGTCGTCGAGGTCGTCCACTACATCCTCGTCCAACTCCGATATGATGGACAACCACAGCCGGAGTTTTCCGATTTCGACGGCAGGTCCCATCAGGTCCACACCGTAGATGTTGTTCAGGACCGTCGTCTTCTTCAGCCGGTATTCCTGCGGGTAGTTCTCGTTCTGCGCGTACAGCGCCTTGCGGACGTTGACGATTTCTTCGAGAACCGACGTGAGGAAGTGTCCACTCCCACAGGCAGGGTCCACGACTCGGAACTCGTCTACCTCTGCGAGCAGAGCGCTAATCAGGCCCCAATTACCCGGCAGGTCCTCGATAAGCGAGTACACCGAATCGTAGTTCTCGACTTCCGCCTCAGGCCAGTCACGCTCTTCGACCAGCACGCGACCGAAGCGGTCCAGCAGTGCCGGGCGAACCGTCTCTTCCGGCAGAAACGTGTAATTTCACTTGGGGTATAGTAGGCACCGAGTTCCTTGTTCGTATCCGCGTTGTCGCTGGTGATGTAGTTGACTGTCTTCTCGAAGACGTTCCCGAGGACACTCGGGTCGAGGTCAGTAGGTGAGCCGCCTGCCGAGAAGCTATAGCCTTCAAGCAGGTCGATAATGGATTTCATCACCGAGTTCCGCACGTCGAAGTCCTCTTCATTGAAATCATCGTCACCGAGGGACGGACGGAATAGCCCACCGTTCAGATACGGAATGTCCTCGAACACCTCAATGTCTTGGACCGTCGGCGGTCGCTGGTCGGGCTTCTCGTTCATCACGTCGTAGAACAGGGGTTTGACGAACTCGTCGTAGAGCGACCCGGTGTACATCCCGTCCTCGTAGGCGTCTTTGAGTGTCAGCAGAAGGTCGGGGTGAACGAGTTCCTTGTCTTCGAGGAACTTGATGAACACGAGGCGATTCATCAACTCGACGGCAAACAGCCGGGCGTCGTCTTCGGTCGCGCCGTCAGGTTTGACCACGCCGTCGCCAATCAACGAGCGTGGTGTCTCTTCGTCCTCGTCTACAATACCGAAGACGTAGCGAATGTAGTCGTCGTAGAACTCGTCGGTGATTTCCTCTTGGGTCCGCTTGATTACTTGACGGGCCTCGACGGCGATGGAAACGAAGTTCTCGAACTCGAAGGTGCGAAGAAGGCTGGCGACACGCTCGCGGTCGGCGTCGAAGACGGCTTCCTCGACAGGCTCCCGTGCGCCGACCTGATTCTCGAAGAGAGCGAGGAAGACGGGCTGAAGGTCAACCTCTTCGATTACGTTATGGCTGTACGAGTCAGGGTCATACCGGACGAACGCCCACCGAAGGCCGTCTGTGGCGAACCCAAAGTCCGACTCGAACTCACGCTGGCTCAGCCAGTCTCGGACCTGTCCGATACCGTGTTCACGGCTGTCGAGGGCCTTGTTGATGGGTTCGGCTTCGATAAGGAGCCGGGTCGAATCCGTGTCGAAGTCGCGCAGGGAGACAGTGTAGTCCGCGACCATCGTCCGACCACCGGACAGGCCGCCAGCCTCGGTATCGAAGGAATGGCCCAACTCAGAAAGCAGTGGTTCGATAACCGCCTGTTGGGTGAAGGGTTCGGGCTGAAGCCCGTCGCGGGTCATGCCGCCCCGGAGTCGATAGGACCCGGAGTCGGCCCGCAGGATGTTTTCGAGGGTGTCGTCGTCTATCTGTTCGCGGAGCCGGGACACAGCGTCGTCTATGGCTTCGAGAAACTGTACTTCGTCTTTATTTTCGACGGTCGTCTCGAACGCTTCTTGGACGAACTCTGTCTGTGAGGTAGAGGTTGTAGCAGGGGGCATATGGCGTCCACCGAAAGGATATTTCAATTCAACTGAGCAAGCAGGGTTAAAGATTTGGAAGCGGATGATAGGTAGTACGACTATCAGTATGGTGAGTGGCGACGACGAACGCGAAGTGATAGAAGAGTATCTCGAAGTCTTCTGACCGGTATTATCCGATGAAATTCGTTTCAGAAGAGATAGAGATGAGAGAAATTATACTATATCTGGTAGGAGTTGTATAGGAGAGTTCGTCACCCAAAGTCTTCGGTGGACAACATGGACAAGTGGGTTCGTGGACAACCCGGACAACACGGACAAGTGACTACGTAGTTTCGTTGGACAACACGAGCGTGTCATAGAATCGTTCACAGGGTTTTGAGCTTCGTTCGCCCGGGATTGTCTCCCTGTTCGTAGTTGGTGACTGCGACGATCACACGGAGACAAAGCGCCACGAACACCTGTGTTCGTGCGTGGACGCGGCCTCGGGCGAGGACGTGCCCGAGGCCGCAATCCTTGCAGGCTTCGTTTGTTCGTTCCACCTGCGTCCGGTGTTCGTACGTCTCGTCGAGCACTGACTGCTTGAGGCTGATGTCTTCAGCGTGTTCGTCGATGCGATCTTCGACCCTGTAATCGATGTCCAGCGGGTCGTCCGTATTGCGTGGATTGTACGGTGCAATCGGCACGACTCCCTGCGCC
>NZ_FNFC01000022.1 GCF_900100385.1 Halovenus aranensis | reverse complement strand
CGCAATTTTACACCCGTCATAGCCTGAAAAAGTCAGAAAACCGATCATAGCGTGAGACGTATTCTATGACACGCTCTCCGACAAACTGAATTCAGCACCCAATGAAATTGGTGAGACACGACGAATGACCACGATAGAAGCGAACGAACTGCTTCCAGCCGAACGGATTCGACGAGCGGTCGTCGACGGAGACGTTACTCAACTGCACCGTGGCGACAAACACGCGTCTGAAGGTGACCGCTTCGAGATCGATGATATCGTCTTCGAAGTGACTACAGTACGAGAGGAGCGACTCGGGGACCTGACAGACGAGGACGCCCAAGCCGAAGGCTCGCCAGATCTCGATGCATACAAAGAACGGATCGAGCGAACCCACGACGTGACGTGGGACGACGACGATACTGCCGTCCTCCACCGATTCGAGAGAGTCGATCAAGACGGGTGAGTGGGACTATCGTCGGCTGGCGGACTCTGTGCCCGCGGTGACGACAATAAGCGCGTCTCTCAGACGGTAACGCCGAGGGTTTCTAGTTCTTCCGTGGAGTATTCAGCGCGCAGTTCTTCCGTTGAGTGTTCTTCGAGAACGTCCGCTCGCTGGTCGTCACTCATCTCGGCCGGATCGCTGAAGCAGTGACACATTGCAACCGTATCTGGGAGCCACAGCTACTAAATGCCTGTTAGCATGCTCCTCGAGCTTATGTAATACGGAATCTGAGGTAGCAACGATTAGCAATTCTGGCGACCACGTTAGTTATCTCGGCAACGATTAGTAATTCCCTATCTCACCTATGGGAAATTTATTAACTTTATAGTACAAAATCATAGCATTTATTATCTAATTTCACAGTGTTAATAACAGATGCCTCGATATACCCGACGACGACTCATCGCAACTGGAATCAGTACTGCAACTACCGGCGCGCTCGCGGGCTGTACATCGAACAATGGTGACTCCGGTGCGACAGAGAGCGACGACTCGACGGCGACAGAGAGTGACGGGCCGGAAGCCCAGTCTTCGTTCTTCGTATTCGGGGACTTGGCCAGTCAGATTGCGGGCGACACCGCGACCGCAGAAACGCTTGTCCCAATCGGCCAACACGGCCACGGGTGGAAACCAGGGCCACAGATCCAGGGAACTGTTCTCGAATCTGCCCTCTTTTTCTACGGGATGGAAGGCTTCCAACCGTGGGCTGACGACCTCGTGACGAGTCTCCGTGATGACGACGCCGATGTCGACATCGTCGCTGCCGGAGCTGGTATCGACCTCATCGAAGGCGGACACAACCACGGTCACGAAGAAGGAGACCACGAGGAGCACCACGGCGAATCGGCCCCGTGGGAGTGGGCTGGCCTCTATCACCTCGAAGCTGGCACCTACACGTACACGTTCCACGAGGGCCCCGATCCGAAGATGCAGCTCGCCGTTATCGCAACCGAAGAGGGCGGCGACCACGGCATTCACCACGTCGAGGAGACCGCAACCACCCTCTACGGCGACCACGACACGCACACACCGGTAGAAGGCGGAGAGACCCTCACGCCGTCCAGTGAGTCACTCTACCATCTCCAGTTCGCGGATTCCGGCGGGACGACGTTCTCCCTTGATATCGAAACGGAGGGCCACTACGTCCTCTTCGCCCAGCACGCTCCCGCGGAGTTCGACGCGACGCTCACCAACGGCAGTGGGTCGGCCATCGAACCCGAAGTGACCGAGACTGCCGGCGAACACGGACACGAGGGCGATGGCGAGCACGAAGGTGAACACGGCCATGAGAATGGAGAGAAACACGAAGGCGAGCACGAGGGAGATAGCGAACACGAAGGCGAGGAGGGAGACAACCACGACCACTCCGGCGGAACGGACCCGCACTTCTGGCTAGACCCACAGCGAGCGAAGCAGGCGGTCGACAACATCCGGAGCGGGTTCGTCGACGTCGACACCGACAATGCCAGTGCCTACGCCGAGAACGCCGAGTCGTACCGTAATCGTCTGGACGAACTCGACGAGTCATTCCAATCCTCGTTGGAGAGTGCCTCGAAAGATGTCGTGTTCGTCGCTGGTCACAACGCCTTCCAGTATCTCGGCCAACGGTACGGCTTCGAAGTAAAGACGCTGACGGGACTGTCACCGGACGACCAGCCGACGCCAAAGGACATCGAGCGGGCCCAGGAGATCATTGCCGAGCACGACCTCCAGTACGTCTGTGCGGATCCGCTCGAATCCCAGACCGCGGCGAACCAACTTGTCGAAGAAACCGACGCCACCGAAGTCCTGCCGCTGACGCCGATTCCTGGACAGACCCAGGAGTGGGCCGACAAGGACTGGGGCTATGTCGAGATCATGGAGAACATCAATCTCGAGACGCTGAAACAGGCCCTCGACGCAGAATGAGCGACACCACATCTGGCGACACGGAACCGGAGTGGGACGGGAACGCCGAGCCCGGTCCGTCCGAGCGCCCTCGTTCGGGATTGTTGGCACTGGTCGTCGGCCCAGCGGAGAGACCCGTCTGTACGATCTATCCGCCGGACGTAGCCGTTCCATATCGGACGACGACCTGGATTACGGCGTACGGGGACGCGTTCATTGATCTGGAGGACTACCGATGACGGCAGCAACGACCGGAAAAGAGCGGTCGGGGACGCCTCTCATCAGCGTCGACGACGTCACATTCTGCTACGGAGAGATCCCGGTTCTGGAGTCGGTGTCGATCGACGTCGAACCCGGATCCTTCCTCGGACTGGTCGGGCCGAACGGCAGCGGCAAGAGTACGCTACTCGACCTGCTGCTCGGTCTCCGACGGCCCGACAGTGGGACAGTTTCGCTGTTCGGCGAACCCGCCCACGAGTTCGACGCCGGCGAGCGAATCGGATACGTGGCACAGGACGCGACGAAGGCGGCGCGCGATATGCCAGTCACGGTTCGAGAAGTTGTCGAGATGGGGCGGTACCCGCACCGGTTCTTTGGCCGATTCTCGACAGCGGACCGGCGAGCGGTCGAGGAGGCGCTGGAACAGGTCGGAATCACAGACCTCGCGTCTCGCCGGGTCAGCCGACTGTCCGGTGGCCAGCGACAACGGGTCTTCATCGCCCGTGCGCTCGCCTCGGAGGCCGACCTGCTCGCACTCGACGAACCGACGGTCGGCGTCGATGCCGAATCCAGAGAGGAGTTCTACAGCCTCCTGCACGAGCTGAATACAACTGGGCTGACCGTCATCCTCATCGAACACGACATTGGTGTCGTTACCACCCACGCGACGGATATCGCGTGTCTCAACCGTGAACTGTACTTCGACGGTGACCCCAGCACGTTCCTCGAAACGGACGCCCTCGCGCGAGCGTACGGGACCGATCAGCACGTTCTCCATCACGACCACTAACCATGATACAACCCACCTTCATTGACACAGGCGTGCCGTTCGGCGGAGCGACCGCTGTTCTATGGATCGGTGGCATACTCATCGACGGCGTCGAGTGGTTCCTCGCCCACGTCTTTGGCGCCGCAATGGACGTGGTGGCCGACCTGCTCGGCACGCCGATGCTTGAGTATCCCTACATGCAGCGGGCCTACCTCGCTGCGGTGTGTATCGCCCTCACCGGGCCAGTCGTCGGAACGTTTCTCGTCCATCGAGAGATGGCGATGATCAGCGACACCCTCGCACACACTGCCTTTGCCGGCGTCGCCGTCGGATTGTTCCTCAATTCGGCCCTCTCGCTCACGCTGTCCCCGCTGTTCACCGCGTTCGTGGTCGCAGTCGTCACGGCACTGCTCGTGGAGTTGCTGGTTGAACATGCCGGAGCGTACAACGATACCTCGCTGGCAATCGTGCTGACAGGGGGATTTGCCGTTGGCAGTATCCTCATCACAGCGACTGACGGCGGCATCGCGGTCGGCATCGACGCCTACCTCTTTGGCAGCCTGGCGACCGTCTCGACGGAGAACGTCGGCATCCTCATGTTGATGAGCATCCTTGTCGGCAGCCTCGTCACGTATGCGTATCGACCACTCCTGTACGTCACGTTCGACGCGTCGGCCGCCCGCGCGGCACGGTTGAACGTCCGTCTGTACAAACGCCTCATGGTCGTGCTCACGGCACTGGTCGTCGTCAGCGCGATGCAGATCATGGGCGTTATCCTTGTCGCCGCAATGCTCGTCGTTCCGGTCGCCGCTGCAGCCCAGGTTGCTCAGAGCTTCAAGCAGTCAATCTTGCTGGCAATTCTTGCTGCCGAGTTTGCGGCGATAGCCGGCGTAACACTATCGTACACCTACGGGATTGCAGCCGGCGGCTCTATTGTGGTTGTGGCGATTGCTGTGTACGTCGTCGCACTTGGCTTTCAGAAACTCTCACATCGTCTCCCAAACGTGGGGCAGCTCAGAAGCCAACAGCCCGACCAGACCCGAGACGGACTGGAAGCCGACGGGGGTGAACGGAAGTGAGTTCCGATGAATCACGTCTCGGTCACACATCGATCGGCCAGCAGCCATACGAGTACGTAATCGTCGGCGGCGGGATCCACGGCACGTGCATAACGAACTATCTCCTCACCGAGGGTGACTTTACGCGAGACGAGATCCGAATCGTCGAACCCTGCAAGGAACTGCTCGCATCCTTCGAGACGAAAGCCGAGCAATGTGGAATGAAAACGCTCCGGTCGACGTTCGTCCAGCACATCGACACCGAGCCATTTTCACTCGAATCCTTTGCAGAGGAGGACAATCGAGAACACGACCTCGTCTCGACGGAAAGCTATCCGAACCGACCAACGCTCGACCTCTTCGTGGATCACGCCCGATACGTAATTGACAGGCGTGGTATCGACGACTGTCATCTCCGGTCGAGGGTGACAGGGCTCACCGAGAGGGAAGGTCGCGAGACGCTTCACGTCCGAACGGATGTGGAACCACTGGAAGCGCGCCGCGTTGTTCTTGCTATCGGACTCGGTGCCCAGCCGGCAGTCCCAGAGTGGACAACTGCGCTTCCAGCAGACGAACCGTTCGCCCACGTGTGGGACACCGATTTTAATCCCAAAACTGCTGCAACTTTCGACGGGGAGACGTACGTCGTTGGAGGCGGCATTACAGCGGGACAACTCGCTTGTCGGCTGTCGAGAAAAACGGACGTGACACTCCTCTCCCGACACAAGCTCGAAATCGAACTAACCGAAGCCGACCCATACTGGCTCAACTGGCGACACATCGAACAGGAGATTCATACGCTCCCACCGGGGTCGAAGGCACGTCTTGACCGTATTCGGGCTGCCCGCAACGACGGGACAATCCCTCCGTACCTCAAGCGTCGACTAGACGAGGCCTGCAATCGTGGTGACCTCGACATGCGGCGTGGCGAAATTACCTCTGCAGTCACGACAGACGACGGATTACTGGTTTGGTTTGACGATGGCACAACTGCAGCGGATGTACAGGTCGTCCTAGCGACCGGACTCGACCCAGTTCCAGAGCACCCACTGGTCAGAACTGTTGCTGAGTCTCTGTCACTCGAACGCGGGGCTGGAGGATTTCCTACTCTCGACGATCAGACACTTGCGTGGCAGCAGACGGATGGTACCAATTCAAACGTGTACGTTTCAGGTGCGCTCGCAGAACCCAGTGTCGGTCCGTTCGCCCGAAACATCGTTGGAGCTCGTCGAGTCGCAGAACGACTCCTTGCATCACAAAACAGTGCCGAAACAGAGAGTGCATCGTCAGTCCCCAAAGGAAGGTCTTGAAATGCCAGTAAACGGTCTTGTGTCACATTTGTAACAGTTACACAACCCTTGTCGAGGACTGCTCGCAGATGGGGTCCGCAACCGTCTCGACTAATCGTCGAGAAGAGAGTCCGTGAGCCGCGAGAACCTGTCTACAACTCGATCGATCAGTCGCGGCTGTATCTCCCGCAGGAGTCGGTATAGCTCTTCATCTTTGGTAAGTTCAATAATAAGTCCGTCGTCAGCCTCCTGTTTTTCGGCGATGTCGTACTCAACGAGTCGGGAGAGGTGCCACTCAACGGTGCTGCGTGCCAACTCCAGTCGGTCTGCAATCTCGTTTGGTGGCAGTGGCTCCTTTCTGAGCAATAGCAACACGATTTCTCGAGTCGTCTCGCGACGGAGCAACGCGATAACACCACGCTCCCACACCGAGAACGTCGGCGGGTAATAGTGTGTGCGCCCACAAACTTTCTCTTTTTCTAGGCTCCCTTCCCGACAGAGTTTTCGTATATGATACTGGGTCTGGCCGGTCGCGATATCGAGCGTGCGGCCAATTGCGCTGAAGTGGATGCCAGGATTGTCGTAGATACAATCCAGCACACGCGAACGAGTCTCCGACATACCATTGAAGATAGTTACTGGCCGATATAAGTGGCGTGCGATTTTGTCGCGGACTGAAATAGCGAGCAAGCGGCGTGGTCCCGTGTTGCCAGCCACAAAACGGACAGACCACAGAATTTCTTATGATAGCTGTTCTACACCGTTTTAATGATAGTTACAGTTTCACGAGTCGTCCTGCAATCTGAGACTGCCTGGCCCGGTGTCGAGGGTTCGATACCCCTGCTCTGTGTCATCTTCGCCGCCGTTCTGGGAACTGGGTCGCTTTTCATTGTGAGTCTATTAACATATCGACAGCGGCGCTCGCTGCGATATCTGCTCATTACCACCGCTGTCGGTTGTTTGCTCTTTCGTTCTATTGTCGGTATTGGAACAGCTTCCGGTGTCGTCCCCATGCCAGTCCATCACTTTGTTGAACACAGCCTCGATTTCCTGATAGCAGCGCTCGTTCTCTATGCGGTACTCCAGAGCACGCCGAACCGACTCGAGACTGACAACGAGGAGTCTGTCCGATAACTACAATTGTTCATGACCACGTTACAGATGTTCCTGTGACACGGCGTGTCCCGGGCATCTAACCACTATCAAGCACGCCGATGCTCAAGAGAGAGAAGGCCAACTGGTGGAGGAAATCGTAGCAAGATTGGATGAGGGGCAGACACTCATCTTGAGACAGCGCGGAAACCGTTCGCCTAAGCGATGGGTGTTCCGACTGGTCGGAAGGGCGTCACTCTGTGTGGCTAGCCACACGACTGGTGCCTGCTTGAGTACAATTGGCAACGTAACCTGAAACAGTTTCTGCTCATCAATTCGGCTATCACACCAATAGCATTTTTATTCTATGAACGAATATGAAAGTAGATGACAGTAGGGTGCGTGGTTCCTAGTTACGCATAACTGAGTATAGTACGCCAGCATTAGGTTCTTTTTCTTTTATCTGATTCTGGGAGTTTATTTCATAATTTCACCAGAAGAAATTACATATACCGGTATTTATTCGTCGGTGTGACAACAAACACGACCCGGCGGAAGATTCTACAGAGCATCGGCGGCGGAATCAGCATCGCATTCGCAGGGTGTATCGGCGGGGATGATGATAGTTCAGGTGACAGTAACACTAATCAAAACACGGATGCACAGAATGAGACACCACAGTCGACAGAAACGGTGGATCAACAGTCTGCTTCGGGCAGTGAGGGATTATTATATGCGTTTGCACCCGAGCGGGCGGTAGTGGCTGACCCTGCTGCCGGTAGAATCGACACAGACCTGCAAACTGGTATGAGCGAGCAGCTAACCGGAGCAAGCTGGGGTGATGTGCGGGCAACGGATGACGAGAAGAAACTCTTTGCTGTCGAAGACTCAGGCAATCGGGTTGGCGTCTTCGATACGGAGCAACGCGAATTCCGGGAGTGGGTAAGCGTTGGCGGTGGTCCAACGCATGCCTACAACCCTGTAGACGGCGAAATTTGGGTTCACGCGGATGATGAGGGTCGACTCTACGTCATTGATACAGACTCGCATGAAGTTATAGAACGGGTTCAGACTGGACTAGAGGTTGCAGGCCACGGAAAGCTACTGCATCACGACGATCTTGGAAGAACTGCCTATGCGACCAATACAAACGATGCGGCGGTTCACGTTGTCGACCTAGAGAACTACGAGCGGACAGAGACGATCAACCTGGGTGACAGTGGTGGAACTCACTACGCCTACTACGGGCCACAGAATGAACGACTCTACGTCGAATATTTTGGCGGAAACATGCCGATCGTAGATACCACGACTAATGAAGTAGTTGACCGAGTCGAACATACTGGGTCATTGAAAATGAGTCCTGATGGTGAGTATCTTGGAGTGCTTCAAGAGAATGGTATCCAGTTCCTAGATGCGACAAGTGAAACCAGCGACCATCTCGGAACAGTCGAACTAGATAATCGTGGCCCAGACGATCTTGATTATTTCCGTGCAGACGGAACGCTGTATGCATTCGCAGCCAATACGCTGTCCGAAGAGGCTTCGCTTATCAACGTAGACGAACAGTCCGTTGTGACACACGTCCAAGCAGGGAGCATTTCACAAGACGGGGAACATATCCATCGCTCAGGGACAATCGGCGGTGGCTATTACTTTACCCCATCAGACGCGGAAGGAACCGTTCCTGTCATTGACGTAGAACAGAGAGAACTCCTACATGAGATTGACGTCGGTGACGGTGTCAATACCGTCAGTTACATCGGTAACGGTAATGGAGCCTGGTACTAATTCGGATGGGTGATTCGTCTCAAGTTCAGCGTCGCAAGCCCCGAGTCAGTTGGCTAGTCGTCGTTGTGTTACTTCTGTTTGCGATGACCACACTGCCTGTGGTAAGTGCACATGCTGTAATCAGTGATACGACACCTGGACAGAGCAGTCACGTTTCGAAGGTCCCACACAAAATTACAATGAACTACACGAGCGGCGTCGATGAAATCCGGGATCTCTCAGTCACTGGGCCGGACGGTAACGATGTTACTGTCGATATCTTGAAACCGGGTGATATTTCGGAACAAATCACTGTCGAAATCGAAGACGCTGGTAGTGGTATCTACGTCGTAGAATGGGCTATCATCAGTGCTGATTCTCATCCAACATCCGGCGAGTGGTTCTTTACTGCTGGCGAGCAACCACCAGACCCAAGTAGTCTTCAGTCGGCGTACGAATCTAACGAGGGTTCTGGGGACCAACAGGCAGTCGAAAGATCGCAAATTCTCCCAAAGTCGTTCTTATACCTTGCTGTCATTCTTCTTATAGGGTGCCCAGTTGTCGTCTTGACGAGTGTGTTGCCAGTTGTAACACAGTTTGGGCTGTCGTCGATGACAATCCGGTCGTCTGTCACCCAGTTATTACTTGCCGGAAGTGGTCTCGCAGTAGTGGCTTCCGGTGGTCTGTTTGCCGACTCGGTGACAAACAGTGATTCGTTGGGCGCAATCACTGATGCCGCGACCAGTCAGACAGGTGGTATTCTGCTTGTCCAGATGGTGATTGCAGTCTGTCTAATCTTTGTCTTGCTCGTCGCAATGGGTCGCAACCACGCGAATCAGCCATTGCTAGTCCTGTGCAGTCTGGGAGGGGTTGGAATCGCACTCGGCTTGGGTGCAACGAGCCATAGCGCTGGTCAGATTGATTGGGCCGTCGGTGCTGGTTTCACGCTGATTCATCTCACTGGTGGCGCTATCTGGATTGGAGGGCTAATTTCTCTAGCGGTTGTCCTTCCAGAACTCCTCGGTGAGCTTGAGCCATCGACTCAGAGAGACATCGCATGGGGGGTTCTTCAACGGTTCTCTATGCTTGCATTTATTTCAGTCACAACGATTGTCGCAACGGGATTGGGACTTACAGCATGGCTCGTTCCAACTCCGACTGCTGTCTTCGAAACAGTGCACGGGACGGTCCTACTGTTGAAGCTGGTACTTGGATTGGCTGCTGTTGGAGTTGGTGGTTGTTCTCGGTATCTATTAATCAGACGACTGGAACCGACACGTGAGGGATTCTTTGGGACAGTCGGGAGTTGGCTTGAAAAGAGTATCTCAGGCGACGATTCCCGCTTCGACACAACCGTAGACGCTATTCTCCGACTGGTACGGATAGAAATTGGTATCGTAATTCTCGTACTCTTGCTTTCTGGGACTCTGACTGCAGCAGTCCCTACATCTACTGCTGTCTCGGAGTCACAGTTCGAACAGCGGGCTGAAACGTTAGATATCGATACTGATGGACTTGACGCAACAGTAACTATCTTACCAGTTGCTATCGAGAAGTCCACAATCAGCCGGTTCAAGATACGGGACCAGACTCCGATGGTGATGAATGTACAACTCTCACGTAACGGTGTACCAGTCATACTCAGCGACGAAGAGGGTCTGATTGCATCCCACGAACGAACTGGAACAACAATCAACCCGACATTTGAAGAAACTGATGTAGCAAGTGAGTACGAGACGACTCTTTTGTTACCAAAGGATGGCACCTGGGAGGTCCGACTAAACGTCTGGACTGGGAACTCATATCTTGACAATTCGTTCACTATTACCGTCGTTGCAGAGGAAAACCAAGGCAACAAAGATAGCGGGTTGTTCACCAGAGCACTCTGGATTGGAGCCAGCACTCTCCTCATTGCTGGCATAGCTGTATCCGTACAAGGAGTTCGTAGCTTTGAGCCAGTGTACTCCAGAAATGAGAGAGAGTGACTCCTTTCGGAGAGGACCAGTTCAGTTCGCCTACTGGGACGTAGCTGGTCCCGTCAAAGAAACCGTTCATCAGCCCGCTCTGAGTCAATCTTTGATTCCGATGCGTCAAGCCAGCCCGTATGAACGTCAGACGGTATATCAAACTCGGGAACAAACGGCTTAATATCCAATAACGGCGTCTTGTCGACGACGTCGATACCGGTCACAGTTAGTTCCTGCCCTGTGACAGACTCGATTGCCACAACTGACAGCCCGATACGATTCGGACGTTGGGGAGCCCGTGTCGAGAAAACGCCTCGTTGTGTGTCGTCGAGAAACGGTTCGACTTGTAGTGGAGCGTCGTCGCCAGATGCATGGAAATGATACAACAGGATACAGTGCGAGAATCCGGCAAGGTCTGTTAATCCGTCTGCATACGACTCCTCGACTTTGACAGTTCCTGTGACTGAATCTGCACCGGTCGGTTGGATCGGCATCCCGTCTGGGGAGTCAAAGGGCGTCCGAATAAGCCCAATTGGGTCATAGCTGAACGTGTTATCAAGCACGTTCGAGGGTTTGTCTTCTAACAAAATATAGCCCCCCAAGAGCATCCGACGGTATCGTTCTGCTGTCACCTGAACAATTGGTGAAACCAGAGCGATCCTCTTAGGAAGTCAGCCATCCGTTGACCGGATGCCATCTGTCCAGGCTCTTGAGCGTATGATTCTTCGGGTGTACTGGGTGCTGTCAAGCAAATAACAGACGTGTGTCACAACAGTTATTTCTTTTGTCTAAAATAGAATTTTGAAAAGAGAGAAAATAGTTATGTTATTAAAAACTCTATTTACTGATGCGATGGTAGTAGAAACAGGAGAGCTACAGTCAAAGCTTGAATCGAAGGGAGAACTAATGCTTGCTGTCTCAGAATTCGACGAACCACTGGAGATGCACCTCCATGATACAGAAATTGAGGACGGTGTCATAACAATCCACTTGACTGATGGTGTCCTCACGTTCGATGTCGATGAAGTAGTGGCTGTCTGGCATCATACGCATTCGCTCGCTGACTTCGGACTCGAAGACTGAGTTCAACGGGTGGTTGGACTCCACCGAATTCCGGTTCCGAATTCAGTTTGGGTAACTCAATATCATACCTCACATTCCGGGGTATTCAGTTCGATTCTCATCGAGTCACACCCAATCAATTGGGATACTACCTGCCCGTACCTACTGGACCGTTCAACAAAGCGAATTCACCCGGAGTCAAGTCGTTCGGGAATCTCCAATCCTCGTGAGCACGGTAATCAGAAATTTCCAGACGGACCCGGGGCAGTCAGATTGTACCACCTGTATAAAAATCAGTGTCGTGAACGGGTCTTCTGCGCCGTGCAGTGGTTGATCAGTGATTCTCGTGGATGTGGGTGCGCAGCGTGTCGGTTTCTTCGAACTGTTCGTCACACGCTGCACACGTGTTGTGATGGAGGCCGACGTGCTGGCTCACGCTGGCCGCGCTCTGGAACTGTGCATCGCAGTGGGTGCATGAGTATGCCATTGCGTTAATAACTCAGGAGATGGAGTATAAAAAAGGTTATTAAAAATAGAGGCAGGAACTATGTTATGGAATGTTAATTCTGGTTCTGGATTAACTAAGGCCCCTCGCTCAATTACTCATCACCAGAGTAGTAAGTAAACCCAAACATATGAAATTATACATTCAAAAGGTAAGAATTAATTAATGAACTATTAAGTAGAGAAACGAGTCTAGTACAGTGGTTTTATTACACATCTATCCATAATATGTCTGTATGTCGCTAGATGAACTTCCATTTGAGATCACACACAAAATTAAACACGGGGTACTGGTTGCAGACGATACTGAATGGGACGGCGATACAGAGTATGCCGAGATAATGGAGGAAGACTGGACAACAAAAGCAAGACAATCTAACGTCAAAGGAGCAGTGACAATCTTTGGAGATAAAATTGACTTGGGTAAAGAAACACAGAATCATTTTGCCGAGTACTGGGGGCCAAAGGCGGACAAGGCCGGAATTGACCGACTTGCGTTCGTGTCTGACGGAATCAAAGCCCGTGCAGTCGGAGCGAACATCGATACAGCCGAAACAACTGTGGAGATATTCAACGATGTCGACGAAGCCATCGAGTGGGCACGACCTGAATAGTACGGTGGACATCGTTTCGTGAATTGGAATTGTCAGTCGGTCGAACTCTGTTGATCAGTCCGTAACAGTGGATGTTTCCAGACCAGAACCTCTCGTCGCCAGTTCTGGTTCCGAGTCAATACTGGTATCGAATTCCTGATGTTTATTCAGAATGCGGGACGCTTGTTCGTTGATTTTGCCCATTTCTTCTCTCACAGTGGAGATGCCCGCATTTTGTCGCTGAACGGCCGCAGCTAACTGCTCGGACTCTGTTGCTGTCTGGTTGCTGATCTCACTTACGTCGTCTGCTGCCATGACAACCTCCTGTGCGGATGTCGCTTGGTCGTCGGTAGCGTCACTGATACTTTGGACACCTGCGTTGGCATCTGATATCGCCTCTACTACGTCATCAAGCTCTGTAACGGCAGATTTAATCGTCTCGTTGCCTTGCCTCACTTGCTCGGCCATCGATTCCATGTTCGTCGCTGTGTCCTCGGTTGTCAACTGTACGGACTCGATGACTGCTGCTATCTCGTCTGTTGCTTCGCCAGTTCGTTCTGCGAGTTTCTTCACTTCGTCTGCGACGACTGCAAATCCGTCTCCTTCCTGCCCTGCACGAGCCGCTTCGATCGAGGCGTTCAGTGCCAGGATGTTCGTCTGCTCGGCTATATCGTCGATCAACTCAACTATCTCGCCGACTTTATCCATCTCTGCTGTGAGTTCTCTCACCTGAGTGATCACCTCCTCAGATTCAGTTTTGATTTTCTCGGTTTTGTCGGCAGCATCTGTGGCTGACTTCTGGACCTGCGTCGCAGTTTCAGCAGCCTCCTGTGTTTTCGTGGCAACCTCTTCGGACTGAGACGCTACCTCTTCGAAACTCGCAGACAGCGAGGTCATCTCATTAGATACCTCTCCAATCAGGTCGTCCTGTTTGTCCGCACCGTTAGCAATGTCTGCAACGGAGTCGCCCACAGTATCGCTATCCGCTTCTAGTTGCGCGACATCATCGAGGACGCTGTCGGTTACTCCCTCTAACTGTTCGGAGAAGGAACGTATCTCGGCGACTGTGGCCTCGATATCTGTCATCATCTCATTGAAACTGACAGCTATCTCAGCCATCGCCTCGCTATCACTGTCTTCAGGCAAGCGGCAGGAAAGGTCTCCGTCCGCGCAATCTGCCATAATCGAACTGTACTCCTGTGCGTACTCCTCGAAAGACTCTCGACGGGCCTGTACCTGAGACTCGAGTTCGGACTCCGCCTGTTCAGCCCGTCTTTGTTCCTCTCTCGCTTCTTCCTGGGCTCGCTCTGCGGACTCAATCCGGCGGGTCAGATTCGATCGCACTGCCTCCAGGGACTCGAACATATCACCAATTTCATCAGTACGGTCCGTCGTCACTTCTTGGTCTAGCTGGCCGTCAGCAATTGTCTCCATATCTGTCACAAGTTCCTCAATGATACGCATGAGCCGCCGGGCCGCCACTGCCAACAGACCAGCCGTGACAACTGTCGCCACCAGCGTGAGTCCCGTCAGGATTTCGCTCCCGGTGATGAGAAGCGCTGAAACGGCCACCGAACTGCCAGAGGCAGCGACCAGGCCGGCACCAGCGTACAATTTCATTCGAAGACTGAAGCCTTCGACGGAGCCTATCATATCTCGATCAGACATAAAAACACTCTTTTGGGTATTATACTATGTGGTCACTCGGAGTACTGTGTCACGATTGGGCCCATTCCAGTGCAGTCTCAAGGTCACTGAAATCCTCGACTTCAGCATCAGGTATTTCCATCTGTGACTTTACCGCCATTGCAGTGATACCGTCGGAAACAAATCCTACCTTGTCCACGCCAGTGTATCGTCCGTTTTTCGACCACTCCTCGCCCATGTACTCCTGTGTCTCCTTCGGGAGATTCGTCTTGTCACCGAAGACAGCAAGCGTCGCTTCGATGTCGTTGCGGCTCCCACGCTCTCTGTAGTGATCACTGGCCGCCTCAAGATCCTCGTCTGGAAATCCTCTCCACCCCTGCATGAACCAGATGCCGACACTGCCGTTGATCTCGAAGTCCCATTCGTATTCCTCGGGGTCTGGTACCTCTGTATGTGACATGGTACCCACTCAGAAGCAATCGGTTATAATAGTTTGTCAGCTATCTTTGGAGCCGCAAGAATCTCAGCATAACCTAAAATATGGGGCTTCAGAAGAGAACCGGGTGGGATCTCCGATGCCACCGTTCCAAAGCTCGTTTATGTTCGATTGTCCGTAGAAAACGAAGTGATAGTACTTCCAGTACACACAGTGACTGGTCCCAACAAGAGTTCAGGTACTATCGTGATCTCGCTTCGTATGCCAATAGCTTGGTCAGAAGAGCCGATTCGGCTCGTCGGACGTGCTCGGTGAACGTCGACGGTGCGACTCCCATCTCTTCTGCAACATCTTCGCCAGTAGACTGCTTCGGCCATGAGAAGTAACCGTACTGGAACGCCATCTGTAATGCCTCGTACTGGCGGTCAGAGAGCTCATCGAACAACTCTTCGGTGTAGTGCGTAGAGTCAGCCGTTGGTCGTGCGTGAGCGATGGTAACGCCGTCGCACTTGTCGGAGATGGCTGTGCATATGGAGTCTGTTGCGTCAGTGTCTGGAAACCGAGTTTGTACCTGTAATCTATCCTCAATGGTAGCAATCGACTCGACGATTCCGCCGCATTCGGTAATCATCTCGACCAGTCCGACCTCGTCAGCTTCGACTCGATAGCGGTACGTGTCTGGCCCAGTCGACTGCACTGCATCGATACCGGCGGTAGTCTTGCCTGCCGAGACACAGTCAGACGGGTTCGCGTCAGGACTCTCAATATATGCCGTCGTGGTCAAATGTGTTCGTTTGACTGACAAGACAGAGATGTTACTACCGATTTTCTCAGCAACCGATAAGAGCGGTGTCTGAGCAGCTTTCACAGTAAAATCGACTCTTCTCTCCCTGTCGTATCTGCTGGCACGTTCTTGTTCAATCCGATAACAGGCGCAAGCAACGATGTCGGCAAGTTCTTGAAGAGCTGTTTTCATATTTTCCCCGAAGGTATTTGCCTGATTCGCGTACAGTGTCAGAATACCGTAACGAACCCCATTGTGTTTGACGGGGATGCTTATGACCGAGAGCAGTGACTGTGCCAGTGCCTTTGTTTGCCACTCGCCATCATGGATTTCGTCGGCTATCTTCTCTATAATGACAATGTCTTCGGTCACGGCGGCGCGTCCTGCTGGGAGACTCTTTTCTCTCCTCGTGGTTTCGACTGGGGCCTGGGCCTCAAGATAGTCAGAATGGCCCCCACTCGTTGCGACCGGTTTGACCACTCCGTTTCCCACCATCCCGAACCACACGAACTCGAACTCGTCTACGTCGCAGAGGGACTCACAGACAGTCGTGTCGAGTGCCTCTCGCGTACGGATGTTGACGAACTCGCGCGAGAGTCGCCTAATTATCCCGTTGACACGCTCGAGTCTGTCTGCCACTGCACTCTGACTCTGAAGTTGTGCCTCCCGACGTCGCAGTTGCTGTTCGCGCGTGGTCCGATTGAGGACGGCTTCAGCCATTGCTACTAGCGTCTCTACCAGTTCTCTCTGCTGTTCGTCGAGGGCCTCTGGCTTTTCAGACACGCATTGAAGCACACAGCGGTCACCGAGGCTGAGGATCAAAAGCGTCGAGACGTCGTCTCGGACGTGCGTCTTCGGTCCGGGTTCCAGTACACGCGTGGCTTGGTCGGCAAATGCCTTCCACCGCGGTCCCTGACCAGGTTCGATGGCAACTGGTGATGTCTCGCGACCAAACGAGTTGGTCGGCAGGAGTGTGTTTTCTGTCTCTTCAAACTGAAACAGCGTCGCCGAGTCGACACCGGTGATCGTTATCGCGGCATCAAGCAAGCGGTCGAACACTTCTTCTCGCTCTTGTGCCTCTACGAGATCTTGACTCGCGTTATGTAGCTCAGCCAAAGACTTGGCCTGTTGTCGTTGGACAGACACATCCCGGCAGATTCCGACGAATCGCTCGGTATCATCGTAGTTGACCTTGTTCAACCACACCTCGACGGGATACGTTGTTCCGTCTGCCTGTTCGTGCTGACTCTCTGCGCGGTACGTCTCTCCAGTCGACATCTCTCGAAAGACTTCCTTGAGGTCCATCTGGGACCGGTCCGAGACAAAGTCACTGACCGACATGGACAGCAGTTCCTCGCGACTGTAGCCAAGATTATCTACCGCAGCAAGATTCACGTCTCGGAGATTCCCCTCAGCGTCGTGGAGGTATATTTCGTCGGGTGCGTAGTCGAAAATCGCTCGCAGCCGTTTCTCGCTCCGTTCCAGTTCGCGTTCCTGTCGCTTTCTGTCTGTGATGTCGATTGCAGTTCCGGTGATGGTGTGTTCGTCACTGTTGCCAAGAGAAACGCAGTCCAGTCGTGCTTTGACCCACTGCTCTCCTCGGACGGGGTGTTGAACACGGAACTCCTGTTCTACTGGCCAATCAGCTTCCTTGACCATCTGCTCGTCAATGTTAGCTTCGAGATCGTCTCGGTCGTCCGGATGGACATGACGCAGCCAGGCAAGGGGATCTTCGCTGGCCTCTTGTGGTGTGATACCGTACACGGCCTCTACTGCAGGATTGACGTACAACGTTTCTTCGTAATCTGCGCTGACCTGGAAGAACGCTTCTCGAACTGACCCGGAAAACTCTTCGAACCGCTGCTGGACCCTCTGTAGCTCTCGTTCGCTCTCTTTCTGATCGGAGATATCCGTGATGAATATCGAAATCCCGTCCTCGTCTGGATACACGGATACCTCGTACCACCGGTCTAACGCTTCGCTGTATCGGACAAACGACTGGGTTTCCTCCGTTTGTTGGACTTTCTCCACTTTGTCTACGTCACTGGTATCTAACGGGTGTGGAAGCGTATCAAACAGAGACTCGCCACGCAAAGTGTCGTTGGTTGCGTGTATCAATTCTTTGGCGTTCGAATTCAAATAGGTGTACTCCATGTCCTCGTCGGCGGTGATGACGGCGTCTGATACCCGTTCCATCGTTTTGTCTATAAGCTGAGAATTCTGCTGGGGGATTTTCATTATGATACGATCGTTCTGGGGAATTAAATATCCTTCCAGCAGTATTACGAGAAGTACTTCAGGTTCCTGATTGCCAATAACTGTACATTGACACGGACAAGGGCTACAATCCTAACTGAATGTTTGATTATTATCGCAATCGCTGAGCGGTAATGAAGCAATATATGCTAATAATAAATTATTTTAATTTGGGATATCTTTTTTTCATGACCACTCAAACGGGTGTCCCATTTCGTCATCTGTGGCGTTCAGCTCGATTCGAAGAACGTTCGCATGTAGTCGTTCGCCTGCTCTGCACGCCGCCGTCGTTCGCTATGGTCGATTTCTTCGACGCCGACCGGCACATCGCGGTCGTGGCGTTCGTAGTAGCCGTCGGGTGCGACCCAATCGTTGTAGAAGTCGGAGTCAACTCGTTTGATTATCTCGAGTGCCACGCGGGCACCATCGCCCGCGTTGACGATTGCCTGATGGTGGGTGTCGGTGACCCGGCCAGCGGCGTACACGCCCTCGACGTCGGTCTCCCCGCAGTCGTCGGTAGGAACCACCGAAACCGAACCACATCCGGATTCGGGCTCCGTCTCGACGCCCAGCGCTTCGAGATAGTCGCTATCGGACCAGGAGGCAGCAAGCAGTCGATCGGTGGTGATTGACCCTTGATCGAGAGTAAGGACGAAGGCGTCCTCGCCCTTCGCTGCTGATGATACCGATTCATCGACCATTGTACAGCCCGCCTCGCGAGCATGTCGCTTGAGGAGCTCCAACAACGACCCGGGTTCGATCCCCGCCGGGAAGCCGAGGTAGTTCTCGACGAATGCACATTTCTGGAGCGTAGAGCGGCCGTTCGATACAACAACGGTGTCGAGTCCGGCTCGGCTACAGAACACAGCGGACGAACAGCCCGCTGGACCGCCACCGACGACCGCGACGTCGTATTTCGTAGGTGTCTTCTCTGTCATTGTTGAATCTATTGCAATTTTGATGGATTCTTCGGGGTAATTCCAGCCGACAGCTCGCCCGTGTCGGGAGCTGTCGGGAGTTCTGGGACTGCATCGAGTAACGCTCGTGTTCCTGGGTGTTCTGGTGCCGACAAGACCTCGTCTACGGTACCTCTCTCGGCAATTGCACCTCCGTCCAGAACGACGATGCGGTCAGCGAGTTGACCGACTATCCCGAGGTCGTGAGAGACGACGATGGTGGCGTCGGGCCCCTCGCTGCTGGTCTGCAATTCTCCGAGCAACGATACAACCTCAGCGCGCGTCGTGGCATCCAGCGCCGACATTGGTTCGTCCAACAGCAGGATCTCCGGATCGTCTGCGATTGCACGTGCCAGTGCCGCGCGCTGGGCCTGCCCACCGGACACCGCGTCGGGCCGCGACACCGCGACGGACGGAGAGATGTCGACCAGCGAACACAGCTCGGAGACGCGCTCGTCGATACGGTCGTCCGCCCACCCACGCCGTGACAGCGGCTCAGCAACCGATCGACGGAGTGGCCACCGTGGATTCAAGCTCGATTTCGGCTGCTGGAAGACGACACCGACTCGGCCCAGTGTTTCGACGTCTCGAGAGGACACTGTCCCGACCGACCGGCCGTCGATTCGCACATCACCGCTCGTCGGTCCGGTCAGGCCAGCGATACACTCGACGACAGTCGACTTCCCGGAGCCACTAGACCCGACAACGCCCAGTGTTTCACCTTTCCGAACATCGATTGAGACGTCGTCGAGGGCGGTTAGATACGACCTATCGTTCAACAGTCGATCCACGATCGCATCGTCGACCGGATAGCGCTTCGTGAGTCCACACACCGAGACAATCGTCTCGTCGGTCGTTGGTCGTGGGCCCGGCGACGCGCCACAGCCGTCCACCGACACCGGCTGCCGGTCCGGGAGCGTGAGCGTCTTCGCTGCACTGACGAGCGATTCGGTCGCGGTGTGATCTGCTCTATTGAAAATGGAAGACGGCGACAGGATCACTCCGTAACGAGTTTGAGAAGATGAGGTCGAGAAGGCGATTATGGGCGTCGCTTTGCT
>NZ_FNFC01000001.1 GCF_900100385.1 Halovenus aranensis | reverse complement strand
CAAACTGCTCGGTGAGATGTCCCCGGACGGTATTGGCGTGTGGCGAGTCGCCGGTCGTTTCGCAGACGTGGTTGATTGAGGTCCCGCCGGCGCTGGCGCCGGCGAGGACCTCGTACAACGTCTCTGTCGTGACCTTGACGTCATCACCGAGGTCTATCGCAAGCTCTTCGTCGAGGCTGTTGACGACAAAATTAAGCAGGTGCTCTTCCTCTATTTCGCTGTCTGCTTCGGGTTGTTGCACATCCTCCCAAAGCAGACACTTCCTCTAACCCGATGTGATCGACTGATTTTCAATAGAGCGAAAAATTCCCATTATTGGTAGTTCATCGGGGACTGAAGTATCGAGGGAGCCAACCCGGTTGTTCCTGTAGGTACCGTTGGATATATATGCGAGAGCAGGTAAGAAACGAGAGATAAATGGTGGAAATGAAACAAGTCGGGACAAACGTTATCGCAGAAGATTTCGAACACGGGGAGAACTTCGAGATCGGACATTTCAACGTTATCCACCCGGGGTGTGAGGTCGGCGACGACGTCCAGATACGGAGTCACGTCGAGCTCCGGCCGGACACGACAATCGGTGACGGCTGTTACATCGACAGCAACGTCCGGTCCTCGGGGGAGAACGAAATCGGCGACGACGTCACCCTGCGGTACGGTTCGATAATCGCTCGCGGGTGTGACATCAGGGACGGGTGTTACATCTGCCCGCAGGTGATGACGAACAACCTGAACCACAACCGGAATCCAGTCGGCGGAGCGACGGTCGGCGAGAACTGCTTCATCGGGACCCAGACCGTCCTGGGTGCCGGAATCGAAATCGTTCCCGAAGTGACGGTCGGTTCGTGCTCGCTGGTTACCAAGGATATCACTGAAGAGGGCGTCTACGTCGGTACCCCCGTCGAGAAGATGTGACATGAGCGGTCGGGCCTACTCGATAGCGGATGTTACAGGGGTCATCGAATCGGACTTCGACGTTATTTCGTCCGAAACTGACGTCACTATCGATAACGTCGACTCGATTTATACGGCTTCGAAAGGTGACCTGACGTTCTGTTCGAAAACAGGATCCCAAGCGCGCGAACTCCTGGACGAAACCGAATCAGGACTCGTCGTCACCTTCTTTGAGAACCGAGAGGCGTGTGAGGAAATCGACGACAAATCGTTCGTACTCGTGGCCCGCCCGAAACTAGAGTTCGGTCGGTGCGTAAAGGCGTTGTTCGGACGACCAGCACCGACGGGAGTCGACGACAGCGCGAAGATAGCGGAGGGGTGTGACATCGGGGAGGACGTGTACGTCGGGCCGAACGCGGTCATCGACGACGACGTGACCGTCGGAGACGGGACCCACGTCGGCGCCAACGCCAGAATCTATCACGGAACGCGTATCCGGGAGAACGTGAAGATCTACCCGGGCGCCGTCATCGGCGGCGACGGGTTCTCGTTCGATATCAACGAGCAGGGGGATATCGAGCCGTTCCCACAGATGGGAACGGTAACAATCGAGGACGGTGTCGTCATCGGGCCGAACACGACCGTTATGCGGGCAACGCTGGAGTCGACGGTGATTCGGGAGGACGCGAGAATCAACGGACAGGTACAGGTCGGTCACAACGTGGAGATTGGCCGCCAGTGTGTCGTCAATCCACAGAGTATCGTCTCCGGCAGTGTCACCCTGAAACAGTGCTGCTGGATCTCGCCCGGCGTGTCGATAAAGCAACATACGGTCGTCGGGGAGCGGGCGCTGGTCGGGCTGGGAGCGGTCGTGACCGAGGACGTCGAGGACGGAGCGATAGTCGTCGGCGTACCGGCGAAACCCGTAAACGCCTCCCACGGAGGGATTCCGTTGCCGACGCCCGAGTGAGAGAATCGAGGACGGCGGTACTGGAGCCTATCGGTCGAGCAGTTCACGAAAGACGTCGTAGTACTGTTGGGCGATACTATCCCAGGAGTTCTCTTTCGCTGTCCGCTGTAACGCACTCCCGTCCGCGGGAATAGACTCGGGTTCGGACCGAAGCGTATCGAGGGCGTCGGCAATCGCCTCCGGCGTCGGCTCGATGAAGTGAATCTCCTCGTCGGAGAAAAATTCCTGGCGCTTCCCGGGGATTCCCAGTACGGAAAGCCCTGCAGCGCCGTATTCGAGCAGTTTGAGGGGTCGTTCGCCGTGCGTCAACGAGAAGCCGACGTCGGCAAACGAGAGGTAGCCGGCGACGTCCTCGTGAGGAACCACACCGCCATAGTGGATGTTACTCTCCGAGGATGCCGCCTGCTCAACCAAGTCAGCATGCTCTCCCTCCTCGCCGAGGAAGAGGAACTCCCAACGTGGACACTGCCGTGCCGCATCGAGTATCTCGGGAATGTGCTGTTGTTTCGTGAACCCGCCAATGTAGATGGCCAGCGGGGCAGAGACGTCCATGCTAATCGACGCCAGTTGTTCGCTGGCCCGGTCGACGACGGCCGGGTCGGGGTCGGCGAACCGCTCGTACCAGACGGAATTACGCGCGAGGTAGCCGTCAATTCCACGCTGGCGCGCTCGGTTGAGCACGCGTTGTTCGACGAAGAAACAGGCATCTGCGCGTGCGAGTACCTTCCACTCGTACCACCTGAAAAAGCGGAAGACGGGCCGTGGGAGGTCGGCCTCGACGCGATCTATCGGCTCGGTAACTTCGGCGACGAACGGGACACCCTCGAGTCGTGAGAGAAGATGCCCGTAATAGACCCCGACTCGAACGGTGCCGACGACGAGGTCGTAGTCACCGGTCAGGGCCGTTCGTATCGCCTCGGCTGCGTCCGTGCCGCTGGCGTTTACAATGTCGACCGACACGCCGCGGTCGATTAGTCCCTCTTGGATGCGCTCTCGACGGGTACTGATATGTGTTCCGACGGTCGGCCGGAGCCAGAGAACCCGAATATCGGCATCTGTCCTCATGTTATATCGTGTCCGTCATCGCCAGAGAGATACTTGTCCGCATGGTTCGCTCACCCGGAGTTTTCGGGCGATGGTTACCAATGTTCCGATTGGTGACAACACGGGCGTGCGGTCAGACCGGCCGCGTCGCCATGGCCACTCACCGGAACCACTCGACAGTCCGCTCTAGCCCTTCTTCGAATCCGACTTCGGGCTCGTAGCCGAGCAACTCCTCGGCCTTGGAGATGTCCGCGTGTGAGTGCCGGACGTCACCGGGACGCGGGTCGTCGTAAATCGGGTCGATATCGGTTTCGAGTAGCGCGTTCAATGCCTCGACCAGTTCGTTGACGGTCGCACGGCCGCCACAGGCAGCGTTGAATACGTCGCCGGTCACGTCTTCCTCGGCTGCGAGGACGTTCGCCTGAATCACGTTGTCGATATACGTGAAATCACGAGACTGCTCGCCGTCACCGTAGATGACCGGTCGCTCGCCGTCGAGCATGAGGTTGATGAACTTCGGAATGACCGCCGCGTACTCGCCGGCAGGGTCCTGGCGTGGCCCGAAGACGTTGAAATACCGCAGTGCCACGGTATCGAAGTCATAGAGGTCACTCGCCTGCATCGCGAGTTGCTCCGTGTAGTACTTCGAGAGCGCATACGGTGACTCGGGACTGGCCTCCATCGACTCGACCTTCGGGAGGTCGGTCGTCGAGCCGTACACCGACGACGAGGAGGCGACGACGACGGTGTCGACGCCGGTATCCCGGGCCGCGTCGAGCAGCGTTGCGGTCCCGGTGCAGTTGGCGTCGGTCGAGGTGACAGGGTCGTCGACACTGCGAGGTACCGACGGGACAGCCGCCTGGTGAAACACGTAGTCGACGCCGTCAAGCAACTCGGCGAGGAGGTCCGCGTCACGAACGTCCCCCTCGGTAAAGGAGACGCCATCGTCGAGTGCATCGATGTTCGACCGGCGGCCCGTCGCGAAGTTGTCGATACCGCGAACCTCGTAGCCGCGGTTGAGCAGTGCGTCGGCGAGCGAGGAGCCGATGAAACCGGCCATACCAGTGATGAGCGCAGTCGGCATACGAGAGGATGTACACCGACGCAGGGTTGAATGTATCGGCTTTGGCTGGTTGTTATAGCTGGATGACGTGGTCCTCGTCGAACTCCTGGGTCGCGTTACGCGTATCGAAGACGAAGTCGGCGTGCTCGACGACGGTATCGAGATCGAGTTCCGTATGGTCGGTGACGAGGACGACACAGTCGGTCTCGGACAGCCGCTTTTCTGTCAGTGGGACCGACTCGTAGGTCTCGCCGAGTACGTCGAACTCGGGGACGTAAGGGTCGTGGTAGGTGATGTCGGCATGCCAGTCCTCGAGTTTCGAGATAATATCGAGGGCAGGCGACTCCCGCGTATCCGAGACGTCGGGCTTGTAGGCGACACCCAACACCAGTACCTCCGCGTTCGAAAGTGCGGTGCCGCGCTCGTTCAACTGTTCGACGACGCGCTGGACGACGTGGGTCGGCATCTCGCGGTTGACTGTGTCTGCGAGGTCGATAAAGCGCGTGTCGATACCCTGCTGGTCCGCTTTCCAGGACAGATAGAACGGGTCAATCGGGATGCAGTGTCCACCCAGCCCCGGACCGGGGTAGAAGGACATGAAGCCGAACGGTTTGGTGGCCGCCGCGTCGATGACCGACCAGATGTCCACGTCGAGCTCGTGGGCGACCTGTGCGAGTTCGTTTATCAGACCGATGTTGACCGCGCGGAACGTGTTTTCGAGCAGTTTGACGAGCTCTGCTTCGGTCGCGGAGTTGACCCGGACCACCTCGTCGAACACCTGCTCGTAGACAGCCTGTGCGTGGTCGCCGCAGTCGTCGGTAACGCCACCGAGAACTTTCGGAATCTCTGTCGGCCCGTACTCCTCGTTTCCGGGGTCGATTCGCTCCGGCGAGAACGCCAGGTAGATGTCCTCGCCAACGGTAACGCCGTTGTCCGCGAGCGTCGTCCCAACGACTTCACGCGTCGCGCCCGGATACACCGTCGATTCGAGGACGACCGTACAGCCTGTCGGTAACACCGGTGCGAGGCGTTCGGCCGCATCGACGACAAACGAGAGGTCAGGCGAATCAGTTTTTCGAAGTGGGGTTGGGACGCAGATAGAGACCGCATCGACGGACGAGAGGGCCTCGTACTCGGTGGTAAACTGCAAGCCGTCGCCGAGTGCTCGCGCAAGCGACTCGTCGTCGATATCGTTGACTGTCGAGTTTCCACGCCGCAACTGGTCGACTGTCTCGGCGTCGACATCGACACCAGTTACGTCGAATCCCGCATCTGCCATCGCAAGCGAGAGTGGTAGTCCGACGTAGCCGAGTCCGATAACCCCGACTTGCGTTGTCATACTCGCCTGAACGGCTCTGCGTGGTTTTAGTTCGTCGGTCTGGGCCAGCGAACCCGGAGAAACCGCGGATATTTACCCGTCGACCCGGAATCGAAGATAACGACTGCCGTGACAAAAAGAGAGTTCCGAGCACCCGGGACACCGACACAGCAGGGATATCTCGGGCTCGCTCTGGTCGTCGGCACCGGGCTTGCCACCTCGTGGTTCGCACTGTCACACGCCGCCCAGACGCAGTTCGGTGCCGTCGAGGCGGCCTACGTGTTCACACCGGTGGTAGTTAGCATCGCGCTGGTCGTTACCGGACTGTTGCTCTGGACGGCCGACTTCGACGGCCCCGAGATGCTCCGCATCGGCGCCGGCGTCTTCGCCGGGATGATAACGTTCGGGCTACTCGTCACCTGGACAGTCACCCACGAGTTCATACGCGGTGACTCGCTGGCACACGCCCCCTTCGTGACCGTCAACAGCATGAGCGTCGGGGGGTTCGTCGGGCTCGTTCTCGGCTGGCTCGACGCCCGGAACCGTCGTTACGAGGCGAAACTACGCGAAGAACGGAACAAGTTCAAGCGCCAAACCGAAGAACTCGACGAGTTTGCGGCTATCGTCTCACACGACCTCCGAAATCCACTGAACGTCGCCACGCTCGAAGTAGAGCGTGCGAAGACGACCGCAGCAGACGACACTGCACAGACACTCGCGGACGTATCAGAGTCGCTCTCGCGGATGGAGCGAATCGTCGACGACGTGTTGACGATGGCCCGTGAGGGCAACGCAATCGGTGACCTCACTGCGACATCGGTCGAAGAGGTGGCGAAGTACTGCTGGGGGAACGTCGAAACCGGACCGGCGACGCTCCAAGTCCTCGACAGCACGACAGTTATGGCTGACCGGAGCGCGCTCGAACACGTCTTCGAGAATCTGTTTCGAAACGCCGTCGAACACGGCAACAAAGACAGTACCGCGACAGAGACCGACTCATCCGCCACGACACCGAGGCCACAGGACGAGAAACTGACGGTCCGGGTCGGGACAATCGAAGGTGGATTCTACGTCGAAGACACAGGTGTGGGCATTCCAAGAGACCTCCAGTCGAGCATCTTCGAGTCGAGTGTGACGACACGAGCGAACGGAACCGGGTTCGGCCTCAGTATTGTCCAGAAGCTGGCAGCCGCACACGGTTGGACTGTCCGGGCGACCGACAGTGACGACGGCGGCGCACGGTTCGAGTTTACTGAGGTCGAACGGGCCGTCGAACCCTCCGAGGAGAGCTGGCTCGCCGACCTCGATTGAGTTACCAGTTCTCGTAGACCGTCTTCGTGCTGGTGAAAAAGCGCAGTCCCTCGTCGCCGGATTCGCGGTAGGTATTACTGGAGGAGTCCTTGAAGCCGCCGAAGGGGACGTGTAGCTCGGTCCCGGAGGTCTGTTCGTTGATTTTGACGACGCCGGCCTCGATGTCGTCGGCAAAGCGCTTTGCCTCGGCGAGGTCGTCCGTAGCGATACTCGCAGAGAGGCCATAATCGACGCCGTTTGCGACCTCGATGGCCTCCTCGTAGCCCGACACCTTCAGTACAGCCAGCACTGGACCGAATATCTCCTCCTGGGCAATCCGCATCTCGTGGTCGACGTCGGTGAACACCGTCGGCTCGACGAAATATCCGTCCTCGTAGACGCCGCCGGTCAGCTCGTCGCCGCCGTACGCGAGTGTCGCGCCCTCTGTCTGTCCGACATCGATGTAATCGAGCGTTCCCGTGAGTTCGCCCTCGGAGGCCTGGGGACCCATGTCTGCGCCGTCGAGCCCGTGTCCGACCTCGATGTTCTCGGCGCGCTCGACGATGCCCTCGACAAACTCGTCGTACACGTCCTCGTAGACGATGGCTCTGGAGGTCGCGGTACAGGCTTGCCCGGTGACACCGAAAGCACCCCAGCGCGCAATCGAGAGCGCCCGGTCCATGTCGGCGCTGTCCGAGACAATCAGGGGGTTTTTGCCGCCCATTTCGGTCTGGACCCGCTTCATGTCCTCGGTCGCACCCTCGTAAACCGAGAAGCCGACGCTCTTGCTCCCGGTAAAGGAGACGGCATCGATATCATCGTGTCCGATGATACCATCGCCGACCGCGCTGCCCGAGCCAGTGACGTAGTTGAGGACGCCGTCCGGAATCCCCGCCTCGTCGAAGCACTCGAACAGCTTCCGGGTACAGTTCGGTGCGTTGCTCGCGGGCTTGAAGACGACGGCGTTCCCGGTCGCAATCGCTGGTGCGATTTTCCAGACCGGGATGACGAAGGGGTAGTTCCAGGCCGTGATGAGCCCCGCGACGCCGACCGGCTCGCGGACCACCGAGAGCTCTTTGTCCGGCGCGCTCGCTGCTTTTTTCTCGTGGCCGAAGTCGCGGATGCGTTCGGCGAAATAATAGAGGATGTCGACGGCGCGGTTTACCTCGCCTGCGGCCTCTGGGACCGTCTTGCCTTCCTCGCGTGTGAGCGTCTCTGCAAGTTCGTCGCTCCGGGCACGAATTTCCTCGGCCGCGCGTCGAAGGAACTCGCCGCGTTCGGGTGCCTGGCGGTCGGCCCACTCGGTCTGTGCATCGCTCGCTGCCGCGACGGCCGCGTCAACGTCAGCCTGTGTGGAGTACTGGAACTCGCCGACCGTGTCGGTCACGTCTGCGGGGTTGTGGACCGTGAACGTCTCGCCGCCTGTCGATTCCTGCCACTCTCCGTCGATGTAGTTCAGATGTGCCTCTGTCATCGTGTACTAGCACCTATCCACGCGACAGGGTAATAGATTGCCGGGATTCAACCGAAACACGTCTGGACGTCAGGACGCTCAGGTCAACTGAATGTCGTCGATATCGTGGTGGCGGCGGGCGAGTTTGCGTGCGGCTTCGATGTTCTTGCCGTCGGTTCCGATGGCTGCGCCGTGGTCTTCCTGTGCCACCTCGGCGTATGCCACCCGGTCGTCGTTTTCGCTGATAGTGACGTTGTAGACTGCTGCCGGGGCGAGCGCGCTGGCGACGAAGTCTTCGGGATGTGCGGCGTCCTCGACGAGCTTTATCGAGCGACCGAACTCTTCTTCGGCGCGGCGGACGTGTTCGCCGTCGGTGCCGATTGCTTTGCCCATCTCGCCGGGTTTGATGAGCAAGATGATGCGGTCGTAGTCGTCGTCGACGAGACAGTCACGGACCGTCGCCTCGGTCACGTCCTCGAACAGCGCCGCGAACTGCCGTGCGTCGTCCGAGAGCGTAAACCCCATGCTCAGTCAGCCTGGGGCTCGTCTGCGCTCATCCGCAGGTCGACATCGCCGGTTCCGAGCTTGATGGGTTTACCCACGATGACGTTCTCGGTCACGCCGTCGAGTTCGTCGATTTCGCCGTGGATAGCGGCATCGAGCAGGTGACTGACCGTCACCTCGAAGGCCGCACGGGCGAGCACCGAGTCCTTCGAACCGGAGATGCCGTGGCGGCCAATGGACTCGATTTCGCCGTTGTTGGTCATGATATCGGCGACGAGCATCAGGTGGCGAATGTTCACCTCACCGAGCCCCTGCTCTTCGAGTGTGTCCATCGTCTCGTTGATGATAGACTCGCGGGCGGCCTCGACACCGAGATTCTTGTAAATCTCGTGGACGTTGTTACAGGTCGTGCGGCTGGCGTCGACGCCCTCGATATCGAGTACATCGCCGAAGGCCGACCCCTCGGTGTAGAGGACGAACTGCTCGCCCTGGTCGGTCTCCTCTTTGCGGATGACCACGCGAGAGATGTCCTCGATGCCCTTGAAGGTGATTTCTCGCAGTTCCTCGACGAGCTGGAGGAGGTCACGATAGGACGGCTCCTCGGGTCCAAACTGGATGCCCAGCCCCTGCTGGGTCGTTTCGACGCCCAGCTTGGACTCGACAGTGCTGGCGATTTCTTCTGCGACCTGAACGGGGTCCTCGACGGTTGGCCAGCGTTCGCGGAGCGTCTCCTCGTTGAGCGATACCTGGACGACCATGTCGGCGACGTTCGTCGAAACGTCCCCGAGCTGGAGAATTTTCGTCGCCTCTATTTTCCAGACTACCTCGTGGGCACGCTCGCGGTTCTCGGCGTACTCGTCTTCGAGGTAGACGTTCATCATCGGGGTGTCGGGCTCTTTGCGAGCGTCGACCAGTTCGATGAGCCGTGGCAGCCCCTGTGTCACGTCGATTTCTGCGACACCCGCATAGTGGAACGTGTTCATCGTCATCTGCGTTCCGGGTTCGCCGATACTCTGGGCGCTGACGGTGCCAACAGGGTCGAGTGGGTCGACGCGGGATTTCTCGTACTCGGCGGTCGTCGCCTGGATGACCTCCGCTGCCTCTTCGGTCGTCACGTCGCGTTCTTCGAGTGTACTGTACAGCTCGTTTCGGAGCCGAACCGGGAGGTCGGTCCCCTCGACGAGCGCTTCGATGTCCTCGGATACGTCGTGTTCTGTCATGATATCACCTCAGTCGTCGCTCTGGGCGAGCCACCACTCGTCGGCGTGCTCGGAGAGGTTGGTCGGTTCCTCGCGCTCACCCATGAAGCGCTGTTTTGCTGTCTCGTCGTCGAACTCGCTGTCCAGCACTCTGTCTGCGATGCGCTCGACATCGACTGCTGGTTCGGTCTCGTCGCTCGATACCTCGACCGGCGAGGTGCCGTCCTCGCCGAACTCGAACTGGACGACCGTATCCGAGGTGTCTCGGACGGTACCGTCGTACTGCGCTTCCAGCTCGGTGAGTGCGTTGATGAGCCGACGCTGCAGGTACCCCGACTTCGAGGTGCGGACTGCGGTGTCGACCAGGCCCTCCCGGCCACCCATCGCGTGGAAGAAGAACTCCTTGGGTTCGAGCCCCTCGCGATAGGAGTGCTCGACGAAGCCGTGGGCGTCCGCCGAGAGGTCGTTCTCCTTGAAGTGGCTCAAGGTGCGGTTCTCGTAACCGCGGTTGATACGTTCGCCACGCACCGACTGCTGGCCGACACAGCCGGCCATCTGTGTCAGGTTCAGCATCGACCCACGCGCACCGGACTCGGCCATGATGACTGCCGGGTTCTCGTCGCCGAAGTGCTCCTCGGCGATTTCGCCGGCGCTGTCACGCGCCTGTCCCAGTGCCTGCATAATCTTCATCTCGACTGTCTCGTCGACTGACCGGCCGGGCAGCGGTTCGAGTTCGCCCTGGTTGTATATCTCGATGAGTTCCTCGACGCGCTCGTTTGCCTCCTCGATTGCCTCGTCGACCTGTGCCTGGGCTTCCGGCGGAATCGACTCGTCGTCGATACCAATCGAGAACCCGAAGTGCATGATGGTCCGGACCGCGAGCGAGGATACCTCGTTGATGAAGATTCGCCCGCGGGTCTTCGAGTACGCCTTGGCGATTGTGTCGACGATTTCACCGCCGAAGGCGCCGACTGCGTCCTCGTCGACGGTCCCTTCGAGGAGCTGTCCGTCCTCGATGATGACCTCGTCGCCGGCGTTCGAGGTGAACTCCAGGTCGAGGTCGTCTGGCAACAGTTCGGAGAAGATGGTCCGACCCGTCCAGTAGGCCTCGCCGTGCTCCTCGCCGTCAGGCTCGGGTAGTTCGTCGATACGTGTCGCCCGGAGCAAGTCGAGTGCCTGTGTCTCGTTGAACTTGGGGTTCTGGTTGGTCAGCAGGTAGGTGCCAGTGACGTGGTCCTGAATCGCACCGACGATGTTCTCGCCGGATTTGGGGCTGAGCAGCTGCTCTTGGACGCGCATCAGGACACGCGCCTCTGCACGAGCCTCCTCGTTCTGGAGGGCGTGCATGTTCATCTCGTCGCCGTCGAAGTCGGCGTTATAGGGCGGACAGACCGTCGTGTTCAGCCGGAAGGTCTTGTACGGCATCACCACGACCTCGTGGGCCATAATCGACATCCGGTGCAGCGACGGCTGTCGGTTGAAGATGACGATGTCGCCGTCGATGAGGTGCCGAGAGACCTCCCAGCCGGGCTGGACTTTCTCGGCGAGTTCCTCGCAGTTTTTCTCGGTCACCTTCAGCCGGCGGCCGTCGGCCCGGCGGACGTAGTTGGCTCCCGGGTGTGTCTCGGGGCCGTTACGGACGTACCGGCGGGCATCGTCGAGGTTGCGCTCGTTGACGTTCATCGTCTGGGTCATCTCGCTGGCGATGCGGTCTGGGACACCGACCTCGTTCAGGCTGAGCGTCGGGTCCGGCGAAATGACAGTCCGGGCCGAGAAGTTCACACGTTTCCCGGACAGCGAGCCACGGAAGCGCCCTTCCTTGCCCTTGAGCCGCTGGGAGAGGGTCTTCAGGGGCCGACCGGAACGGTGGCGGGCTGGCGGCGTTCCCGAAATCTCGTTGTCCATGAACGTGGTAACGTGATACTGCAACAGCTCCCAGAGGTCCTCGATAATGAGCTGTGGCGCGCCTGCCTCGCGGTTCTCCATGAACCGCTGATTGATACGGATGATATCGACCAGCTTGTGAGTCAGGTCGTCCTCGGAGCGCTGGCCGTTATCGAGCGTAATCGACGGTCGGGCCGTGACCGGCGGCACCGGCAACACGGTCAGAATCATCCACTCGGGGCGCGACCGGTCGGGGTTGATACCGAGCACGTCGAGGTCCTTGTCGGGGATGGCCTCGAACCAGTCCCGAATGTCCGAGGGCATCAGCTTGTTCATGTCCTCCTCGGTCAGGTCGACATCGAGTGCGGACTCGAGTGCCTTCCGGTCGTCCTGACGCGGCCGGAAGTCTCCGGACAGAATCTCCTGGACACGACCGGCATCGATACCAGTGTTCTCGGCGAGGTCTGTCGGACTGACGCGCTCGTCGTCTTCTTCCTCGTCGGGTTCCATCGCCGCGGCAATACGAGCCGGGTAGTCGGCGGCGAGTACCTGCTGGACCTCGTAGTAGGTCGTCGGCTTCTCGTGTTGGATGTCGAACTGCTGTTCGCCACAGTGGGGACAGCGGTCTTTCTTTCGTGCCTGCCTGACGGCAGCCTTGGTCACGTCGTTCAGGTCCTCGTCGAGATTGCGGGCCCGGCGCAGTCGGTCGTGGAACTCATCTTTCTCGTCTTGGGTGAGCAACAGTCGGGAACACTCTCGACAGGTTCCCCGGAGCAGCCGGCGGATGAGCTTCGAGAAGCCAACGTGGATGACGGGCGCGGCGAGCTCGATGTGGCCGAAGTGACCGTTACAGGAACCGCTGTGCTGGCCACAGGTCTTGCATTCGAGACCGGGGTCGATGACACCCAGCCGCGGGTCCATCAGTCCCATGTCGATTGGGAAGCCGTCGTCGTCGTACGTGTCGGCCGTGATGACCTTCGTGGCGCTCATCTCGCGGTACTCCTCGGGGTCCATCAGGCCGAAGTTTATCTGGCTGATTTCTTTTGGTGCGTGCTGACTCATGTTAGACTGCGTCCTCCAGTTCGATTCGCGGCGCGATGCCGAGCGCTTTCATTTCGTCGAGCAGTAGCTTGAACGCGTACGACATCTCGACGTTGTGAATTTCCGTCTCCTCGTCGCAGTTCGGGCAGTACACCCGGCGTTGCTCGACGTTCTCGACTGCGGTCATCCCGCAGTTACCACAGACGTTGATTTCCTCGCGGTCAGACTCATCGAGCAGGCGCTCTTTGAGCGTCATGGCTGCGCCGTGCCCGATGAATACGTCCCGCTCCATCTCACCGATACGGAGTCCACCCTCGCGGGCGCGCCCCTCGGTGGGCTGGCGCGTGAGCACCTGAACTGGGCCACGCGAGCGGGCGTGAATCTTGTTCGAGACCATATGGTACAGCTTCTGATAGAAGATGGTGCCGACGAAGATTTCGGCCTCGATTTTTTCGCCGGTGATGCCGGAGTACATGATTTCCTTGCCGCTCGATTTGAAGCCGTGGCCTTCGAGCGCGCCCCGGAGCTGATCTTCGTTCTCACCGGTGAACGGCGTCCCGTCGACGCGGCGTCCTTCGAGTGAACCTACTTTCCCGCCAATCATTTCGAGAATGTGGCCAACGGTCATCCGCGACGGGAGCGCGTGTGGGTTCAAGATGAGGTCGGGAACGACCCCGTCCTGGGTGAAAGGCATGTCTTCCTGGGGTGCGATGTGGCCGACGACACCCTTCTGTCCGTGCCGGGACGCGAACTTGTCGCCGAGTTCGGGAATCCGCTCGTCCCGAACAGAGACCTTCGAGAGTTTCGACCCGTCTTCGTTTTCCATCAGCGTCACCGTGTCGACGACACCGGACTCGCCAGAGCGCATCGTGACGCTCGTCTCGCGGCGTTTCTGTGGCGAGAGTCCGCCCATGTCGTCGGGCTCTTCGAGGAAGCGCGGCGGCGACGTTTTCCCGAGCAAGACAGCGTTTTCGCCGACCTCTTCCTCGGGGTTGACGAGGCCGTCCTCGTCGAGGTGTGTGTACGCCTCCTCACCGCGTGCGCCACGGACCTCGTCGTCGGGAATCTCGAAGCGGTCTTCCTGTCCGCCGGGGTAGCGCCGTTCCTCGCCCTCGTAGGTCCGGAAGAAATGTGACCGGGCGAGCGCGCGTTCGACGGACCCTTTGTTCATCACGAGAGCGTCCTCGATATTGAACCCCTCGTAGCTCATCACGGCGACGACGAAGTTCTGAGCCGCCGGGCGGTCGTCGTACCCAATCTGTTCTGTGGTCTGTGTCTTGACCATCGACAGCTGTGGGTAGTGCAGGAGGTGCTGTCGCGTGTCCGGGCGGATACGATAGTTCGCCGCGGGGAGTCCGAGTGACTGTTTTATCATCCCCGACCCCATCGTAATACGCGGCGAGGCGTTGTGTTCCGGGTATGGAATCATCCCTGCCCCGATACCGAACATGAGCTGGGGGTCGATTTCGAGGTGGGTGTGGTCCTCGGTCAACTCGTCTTCGTCAACTGCCACGAGGATGTCCTCTTCCTCTTCGGCGTCGATGAACTCCACGTAGCCGTGGCTGACAAGTTCCTGAAAGTCCAGGTCGCCGTCTTTGAGCGCCTCGACCTCGGTATCGGAGATGAGCGGCTCGCCGTTCTCGACGACCAACAGTGGTCGGCGGGCGCGGCCGGCATCGGCGTTGACGATGACCTCGCTGGTCCGCTCTTTGACCGAGACATTGACCATATCGCTGACCTCGCCCCGGCGACGGGCCTGTCGAATCTGTTCTGCAAGCTGTTCTGGGTCGGGATGTGTGCCGACCAGACTGCCGTTAACGTATACTTTGGCTTCTCGTCCCTGACTCATGATTTTAGTCGTCCGCGGGGGCGTCGATGCCCTCGATGCCGGGGATGCCCTCGACGCCCATCCCGGCGAGTTCCTGTTTCAGCTCCTGTTCGTCCTCGACGTTCTGTGAGAGTTCCATCGCCTGCGCGAAGTTTTTGACCAGGCCACAGTTGGGCCCTTCCGGCGTCTCGGAGGGACAGATGCGTCCCCACTGGGTGGCGTGCAGGTCGCGTGCCTCGAAGTGTGGCTGAGAGCGACTGAGCGGCGAGCGTAGCCGGCGCAGGTGTGAGAGCACACCCATGTAGTCGGTCCGGTCGACCAGCTGGGAGACACCAGAGCGCCCACCGACCCAGTTCCCGGTCGCAATCGGGTGTTCGAGGCGTTCGGTCAGCACATCTGACCGAACCACTGTCGACACCGAGAGCTGCCGGTTTCGCATGTTCGCGCGTTCGAGCTGGTATTTCACGTCGCGTGCTAGCTTGTTCAGGGCCGTCCGGAACAGGTCACGCATCAGGTCGCCCGACACCTTGAGGCGCTTGTTCGCGTAGTGGTCCTTGTCGTCGGCTTCGCGCCGGTCCAGCGCCAGCTCGAAGCAGGCCTCTGCCATCCGACAGAGGTAGTACGCTTTGTTGATGCGAACGTCCTCTTCCTCGACACCCTCCTCGTGGAGGTGGGGCAGCAGGTAGCGGTCGATGACGTAGTTGGCCCGTTTGAGCTGGTAGTTCTTGCCCTGGCCGGAAGCGACTCGTTTGCCGAGTGCCTCGATTGCCCCCTCGGTCGTCTGGACCTCGGCGGCCTCCAGGTTCTCCAGCATGAACTTCACGATTTCGGGGTCGTCACTGACTCGATGGACGATTTCCTCGTCGGACTCCAGCCCGAGTGCCCGCACGAGCGTGACGAAGTTGACGCTGCCGGACACCGAGGGGAACGACACCTCGAGCAGTCCGTCGCGGGTCCGCTCACACAACACCAGGGCGCGGTATCCCCGGCGCTGGGAGAACGTCTTCGCGACCTCAATCTGGTCGCCGTATTTCGTGTCGGTTTCGGCCAGAATCTTGTTCGGTGCCAGGTCCTCGCTGGTCATCAGGACGCGTTCGGAACCGTTGACGATGAAATAGCCGCCAGGGTCTGCGGGGTCTTCGCCGATGTCGATGAGTTCCTCGCGGGTGAAATCAGCGATGTTACACTTGTCCGAGCCGACCATAATCGGCATCCGGCCGATTTTCGTCTCGGTCTGGTCGACGACCATCTCCTCTTCTTCCTCGCCGCCTTTGATGACGGCCATCTCCATGAACACCGGCGCGGAGTAGGTGATATTCCGGAGTCGAGCCTCCTGTGGGTAGAGGAGTTCCTCGCTCCCATCTGCTTCTCTAACCCGTGGCGTAACGACGCGAACGTCGCCTAACTCGACGTACACCGGTTCCTCGCCTTCCTTGTCGCCGATATCGGTGTCGATTGTCTCTTTCTCGTCGACCACCTGCTGCATCCCCCGGCTAAGAAAGTTGTTGAACGACCGGAAGTGGTGTTCGGCGAGCCGTTCTCGTGAAAAGTACTCTCGTGAAATTTCGCGTTTGTCCTCGATATCCATTATTTCACCACCAGTCGGTACACCACGGCTGTGTCCGTGGTTCGTGAGTCCCGTGTAATCTTGACAACGTCCCCGACGGTCGCCTCGTCAGGCAACGCAGGGTCCGTGCGCGTGATTTTCGGGAGGTCGGTTTTTTGTACGTTGTACTCCTGCATCACGTCCTCGAGTTCCTCCTCATCGAGGACGGTGTGGTCCGGTACGAGTTTGTGGTTGCTTACATCTACCATGAGTGTGGCTTACGGGCGAAGAATCTGTTCGTAGATACTACAGAACAATATATCTGCGGAGCATATAACGCTTACCAAATTGAGTTGGCAGTGCTATCGGACCCGCTTGTGTTGTTGCCAATTCGTGGCGTGGGATAAAATACCTTGCGAGGCGGCTCCGATTGGAAAGTCTTAATACTATTACCCGGATACGAAGAAGTGCGCCCGGATGGTGTAGTGGCCCATCATACGACCCTGTCACGGTCGTGACGCGGGTTCAAATCCCGCTCCGGGCGCTTTCTTACAGTTTAATCGTGACCAGCTAGCTCGCCGTATTTCGAATTCCCCGGATGTGAGCGACAGTCACGATAGAGTCGAACCCATACCGAGTCACAGATTCCGATACGACAGTCCTGTGTCCCCAAGACAGGCCAGACACCAGAGCCTGGCTGTCAACATTCTGCTCGTCTATTTATTCACCGTGTGTACGCACATGCGTTCTTAGGACGACGACACACGACATCACCACCAGATAGAGTGAATAGATAACAAACATCAGTTGTCGCTGAATAAGAAAACCATGGCGATAATTTTTTACCCCTTGAATTGGTTTGTCCGTGTAGTATGTCCCGAAACTCTGAGGGTGACGAACTGAATAGCACACGACGCCGGCGCCTTCTTGCCGCCCTGGGTGGGAGCGCCAGTGTTGGGCTGGCTGGCTGTTCCGCTATCTTCGGCGGTGACGACGGTGACGACGGCGAAGACGGTGAGGACGGCAGTGATGGCAGCGACGGCGAAGACGGCAGTGATGGCAGCGACGGCGAAGACGGCAGCGATGGCAGCGACGGCGAAGACGGCAGTGATGGAGAGGACGGAGAAGACGGCGAGAGCGACATGACCCACGCCGACAAGGCACAGGCTGCCTGGGAGACCATCTCCAACAACCCCGCTCCCGAAGACCAGGACCTCCGGAACGAGGCCTACGTCGAAATCGAGGAAGCGGTCCGCGACGACATGGTGATGATCAACTTCGCTCACGACATCGCCGAGACCATGTGGTACCCACGAGTCGACTGGGAAACGTCCGGAACCCTTGGTGGGTCGTACCACCAGCACAAGACGACGAGTGTCGAAGGCTCGGGCAGGCTACAGCTGCGTAACGCGACGAACTCCTCGCTCGACCCGATCGAGTCCGACGACGAAGCGTCCGCAGCGGTCCTGAACAAGTGTTACGACAAGCTTGTCCACTACCCACAGGGTATCCCGGAGCTGGAAAACCAGGTCCTCGACTCCTTCGAGCTCTCCGACGACGGACTGACTTACACGTTCAACCTCAAAGAGGGCGTGCAGTTCCACAACGGCGAGGAGCTGACCGCGAACGACGTGTACTACTCGATGCGTCGCCTGGCCGAAGCAAACAAAAGCGTTCGTGCCGAGTTCGTCTTCGAGGCACCGAACGGTATCGGCATCGAGCACGAGACCGAGACCGTTACCGACGACGAAGGCAACGAGACAGAGGAAGTTGTGCCTGATTCGCTGGCACTGGAAGTCGTCGACGACTACACGCTCGAACTGACGACGGCAGCCCCCAACCCTGCAGTGCTGGACGTGCTGACCTACCAGGCCTTCGGTATCCTTCCGGAGGGACTCGTCGGCGACATCGAGGGCTACGACGGCGAACTCGACAACGTCGACCGGCTCCGTACGCAGGAAACCTTCGGTACCGGTCCGTGGCAGCTCGAATCCTGGGCACAGAACGAGGAGATGCTGCTGAGCCGGTTCGACGACTACTACGGCACGGTTCCCGAGCAGGAGGAAATCATCTACCGTATCGTCGAAGACGCCGAGCCGCGGTATACGCTGCAGGTGGAGGGTAACCTGGACATCTTCACCATTCCGACCTCCTACTACAACGCCGATAACTACACCGTTGAGGAGACAGACGACCGTGGTCGCCAGCTCGGAACGTACACGCTCGAAGGGACCGAACTCGGCTACCAGCGCCTGACCGCCCTGGTCACTCGGTACTTCGGGTTCAACGTCGCAAACACCGACCGCCCGGTTCGCCAGGCTGTCGCGTACGCACTCGGCCAGAACGAGGTGGCCGAACAAGTATTCGAGGGTCGGAAGGTTCCGGCCTTCAGCTTCACGCCGCCGAGCATCTGGCCGACCGGACAGGATGGCTACGAGCAGTGGGTCAGCGAGTGGCCATACGGCACCGAAGACGAGCCCGGCGCAAGCAACGTGCAGGCTGCACGGGACGTGCTCGAAGAAAACGATGTCGGGAGCACCGAGCTTACCGTCACCACGTACCAGAGCCCGACCTACCAGAACGCAGCGGCGCTCATCCGTGACAAGCTCGCAGGAACCGATGTCAACTTCTCGCTCGAGGAGGCCGCCTTCTCGGACCTCATCCAGCGCGGGTACGACGGAAACCTCCAGATGTACTCACTGGGTTGGGGCTGGAGCTGGGAGAGTGTCGCGTACGGTCACTTCGGCTTCGAGCCGAAAAACACCGACACCTCTGGCATGCCCGAGGAGAACAACGGCTACTACCTCGACTGGCATGTCAACCTCTCCGAGAACCAGGAAAGCGAGTAACGACACCAGTCGCCTCGTCCCGTAACCGAACTGTTCACTGACCGACCAGCCGTCGCATGCGTTTTGGTCCCTGTGAGAATGAACCACCAATCCCGACAGTGTCACGTACAGCCCGACAGCAGTATCGAGAGGCGTCCCGAGAGAGAACCGTCTCTACGTGGCGAGGACGGCCTTGTGAACCGCTCACTGGCGAGCGTAGAAAACAGGATATATATTACAGAAGCGTGCAACTCTGGACATATGCTCTGTGAGTCATGGAACCGGCGGAAACATCGAGACGACACACGCGTCGGTGATAGGCGATGAGTCGGTGGCGTTACGTCCTGAAGCGGCTGGCGCTTTCGATACCAGTCGTGTTCTCGGTCATCACGTTCCTGTTTCTCGTCCTTCGTCTGGGACCGCTCGACCCGGTCGCTGCGCGACTCGGGCAACAGGCACAGGGGGCAGACGTACAGCGACTACGCGAGAACCTCGGCCTCGATGAACCGCTCTGGGTGCAGTTTCAGGATTATATCGTCGAAACCCTCACCTTCTCCGGTGAGTCGTGGGTGGTTCGAAACGGGGCGGAAGTTCGCGAGATGATGTTCGAGGTCGCAGGCCCGACCATCTGGCTGGGTGCCTGGGCCATCGTCCTCCCGCTGTTCATCGGACTGCCGCTTGGCTTCTATGCCGGCCTGAATCCGAACACGCCGAGTGATATCATCGCGAACGTCTCCGGTATCATCTGGCGGTCGATGCCGAACTTCTGGCTCGCCGTGCTGGCGCTTGCATTCCTCCGCTCGACGAACGGCGGTGATGGCCCGTTCGGATTTAACTGGTACACGACCGGTCCACAGACACAGAGTGCCGTCGGGACACCGACACTCAACTTCGCCACTATCGACGATATCTTCGGTATCCCAATGCTCACAGGAATGGACTGGTCTGCCTTTTTCGTCGACCTCAAGCTAATTCTGCCCGCCGCAATCATCCTCGGCTCGTCGTCGATGGCCGCGGAACTGCGTCTCGGCCGGACGGCCGTCCTCGAAAACGTCAACTCGAATTACGTCGAGACGGCCAAGGCAAAGGGGCTGAAAGGCCGGACGATTGTCTGGAAGCACGTCTTCCGGAACGCGTTGATTCCGATTATTCCGATTGTAACGAATGAGGCGTTTATCCTCATCGGTGGCTCGGTCATTATGGAACAGATATTCAACATCAACGGTCTGGGGCGGATGTACTTCCGTGCGATACAGACTGCTGACGTACCCCTGGCCGGTGCCATCGTGTTCCTGTTCACGGTGATAATAATATCGCTGAACATCCTGCAGGATATCCTGTATACGATTGTCGATCCACGGGTGGGGTACGACCAATGAGCGACACACAACACGAGAAACCCATGAACGACGAGGAGATACGAACCGACGGCGGTACTGACACAGGAGAGTCGTTCCGTCAGCGGGTGATGGACAATCCGAAGCCTGGCGCAATCTGGCTGACCGTGCTGGTGTTGCTTATCGCTCCCGAACTGGGCCGGTTCGTCGACTGGATGCTCGCTCTCGGTGGCGGTATCAAGTTTATCTTCGACGGCTTTGTCGCGGCGCCAGCGTGGATTGGGTCGAACTTCGAAGACTCACTTGGATTTGTCGCCGGCGCATTCGCCACAGACATCACTGCGCTGTTGATGTTGTTCGTCCTTGCGGCGCTGCTTCGCGGATACCTGCCGTTCCATCCTGATACGAGACTCGGACTCGACCTCAGTCGAAGCCGTCGCGTTTGGTTCGAACGCGGCTTCCTGACGACCGTGTTCGCGGCTGTGACGGCAGTGCTCGTGTTCACGCCGCTGGGAGCGCTGTTGCGCAACGAGGTTGGCTTTTACGTCGGAGTTCTCGACTCGATTGGCGACATGCAGACACTCATCAGCAGAGAGACGATTCCGAACCACGGCTATCAGACCCCGGCCGGGGACTGGGAAGGCACATTCCTCGGTCTTTCGCCCCGGTACGCATGGCTCACGCGCTTCCTGCTGGTCTGGGTCTACGCGGCGGTCTTCATCGGGTGGCTCTGGCAAGGCTACAACGTCTTCAGAGAGCACTACAGAGCGATGGACTGGACACCACGCGACGACGTTATCGACCGACTCCGCAGTCACAGCTGGGGCGTGTTCGGAATCGTCGTCGTGCTCGGGTTCATCGTGCTTGCGCTGTTCGCGCCGGCTATCGCGACGTATCCGATTCAGGAAAACGTCTACCAGCCCTACGCGGAAGACTCGGAGTTCAAATACTTCAACGAGGAAAGCGGTGAAGTAGAGATGGCCCATCACGGTGACGCGAACCTCGACAGCAGGTCCCAGGGAGAAGGCTCCGGAACGGTCAGCATCAACGAGTACGACGAGTACGGCCGATATGCACCGCTCGGCACGACACCGTCCGGTGAGGATATGATGACACATATCGCCTACGGTGCCCAGACGTCGCTGACGATTGCGTTCGTCTCGATTACGATTGCGGTGTTCCTGGCCATGCTGTTATCTCTGGCCAGCGCCTTCTACGGGGGCATCGTCGACCTGATGACTATCATCGGGACTGATACAATTATCTCCATCCCGATTTTCGTCTTGGTGTTAATGATGTCAGTCGTGTTCAGCCAGGGCGATGTCTGGATTGCAGAGCCGATGGACGGCGGATTCCTGCTCGCGCTCATCTACGCGTTCGCGTACATGCCCGGGATGTGGCGCTCGATTCGTGGCCCCTCACTCCAGGTCGCACAGGAAGAGTGGGTCGACGCGGCAAAGAGCTACGGCCAGCGGCCGCTTGCCATCATGCGCAAGCACATGGCACCGTACGTGATGAGCTATCTCATCATCTACGGCTCGCTGCTAATCGGCGGAATCATCATCGTCACGTCCGCGCTATCCTTCCTCGGATACGGCGTGACCGAGCCGACACCCGAGTGGGGACGTCTCATCTCTGACGGGCGAAACGCCGTGGCAACCGAGTCCTGGCACGTCTCGACCGTGTCCGGCGCGATGATTGCCATCGTCGTCACCGGGTTCAACGCTCTCGGAGACGGGATTCGAGACGCAATCGACCCACAGGCCGAGGCAAACGCCACCGGCAACGCTGGAGGTGGTGCCTGATGTCGATGGAAACAGTCGGTCAGGACAGTGACACGGACGAGACACCGCTGATAGACGTGCGGAATCTCCAGACCGCCTTCTTCACCGAGAAGGAGACGATTCGGGCCGTCGACGGCGTCTCGATGGATATCGACTCCGGAGAGACAGTCGGTGTTGTCGGCGAGAGTGGGTCCGGCAAGAGTGTCACCGCCCGGTCGATTATGGGCCTCGTCGAGGCCCCCGGAAAGGTACTCGAAGGGAGCAGTATCCGCTTTCACCAGCTCGAAACGGTCCGAGACTACGCAGACCGGTTCTCGGGTCACACCGTCGACCTGACCGAGCTTCGAGGCGAACACGACCCACAGGAGTTGCTCGGCCGGATACAGACAGAAGTGACAGCGGAGACGTTCGGGCGTGAGCGCCGGGACGAGATTACCCTGACGGACATTCTCGCCGCCGGGTTCGGCGACGAAATGGGCATTACCGACGAGGACGACTGTGTGTTCGTCACAGAGCGTAATGGCGACTCGCCACAGGATATCACCGCAGGGTTCATCGAAGTCACGCGTCTGGACGGCGAGCGCCAGCGACAGATGCGCGGCGGCCGAATCGGCATGGTGTTCCAGGACCCACTGACCAGCCTGAACCCCGTGTTCACAGTCGGCAATCAGATAAAGGAGGCACTGAACCTCCACCGCGACCTCAGTGGTGAAGAGGCAACCCGCGAGGCAGTCGAATTGCTCGAAGCCGTCGGGATTCCAGACGCTGGTCGTCGCGTCAACGAGTATCCACACCAGTTCTCCGGCGGGATGCGCCAGCGTGCGGTCATCGCGATGGCGCTTGCCTGTGAGCCGGAGCTACTCATCTGTGACGAGCCGACGACGGCACTTGACGTGACCATTCAAGCCCAGATTCTGGAACTCCTCGCACAGATTCAGGAGGAACGCGACATCGGAATCATGTTTATCACCCACGATATGGGTGTCATCGCCGAAGTGTCAGACAAGGTGAACGTGATGTACGCCGGCGAGGTCATCGAGCAGGCCGACGTTTACTCGCTGTTCGAGAATCCAAAACACCCCTACACGAGGGGACTGCTCAGGTCGATTCCCGGCACGCAGTCCGGGGAACGGCTCGAAACAATCGAGGGGAACGTCCCGACACCGACAGAGTCAGCCTCAGACTGTCGGTTCGCGCCGCGGTGTCCCGAGGCCTTCGACGCCTGCGAGGTCGTCCACCCGTCTCACGTCGAAGTCGGCGAAGAGGGCGACGACCACACGGCCGCGTGTCTGTTGTATCCGGAGGAGATGCCGGAGACACGCCGGGTCAACGTACACAGAGAGGCCACGAGCGACGACAGACGAGGTGACAGCGCATGAGTCAACAACTTGCATCCAGCGACAGCACGACGAGGGAGAAACGAGAGAAGCTGGTCGAGGTTCGGGACCTGAAGACGTACTACGGCGACTCAGGGATGTTCGGTGGTCCGCCGGTCAAAGCCGTCGACGGCGTCTCGTTCAACGTCTTCCGTGGCGAAACGCTCGGTCTGGTCGGTGAGTCCGGCTGTGGCAAGACGACGCTCGGGCGCACGCTGCTCCAGCTCGAGGACGCGACCGGGGGCGAGGTGCGGTACGACGGAACCGACATCACGGAGCTGAATTCCGACCAGCTCTACGAGTGGCGGCGGAACGCGCAGATGGTGTTCCAGGACCCGGACTCCAGCCTCAACGACCGGATGACGGTCGGCGAAATTATCCGCGAGCCGCTAGACGTCTACGAGTGGGAGACTCCGGCCGACCGCCGCGACCGCGTCAGAGAGTTACTGGAGACCGTCGGCCTCCGTCCGGAACACTACTTCCGGTATCCACACCAGTTCTCTGGTGGGCAGCGCCAGCGTATCGGTATCGCCCGGACGCTCGCGCTGGAGCCGGATTTCATGGTACTCGACGAGCCCGTCAGTGCACTCGACGTGTCTGTCCAGGCCGAAATTATCAACCTCCTCGAAGACCTCCAAGAGGAGTTCGGGCTGACGTACCTGTTTATCGCCCACGACCTCTCTGTGGTGCGTCACATCTGTGACCGCGTCGCAGTCATGTACCTGGGGAACATCATGGAAATCGGCCCGACCGAAGAGCTGTTTACCGACCCCGCCAACCCGTACACGCACTCACTGCTGTCGGCGATTCCGGCGCCGGACCCGACGGACACAGCCGAGCGAATCACGCTCCACGGGACACCGCCGAACCCGCGGTATCCGCCCTCTGGCTGTCCGTTCAACACGCGCTGTCCGGCGCGAATCCGCCCCCCGGAGTACGAACACCTCGACGACGAAGTCTGGCAGGGCATCAATACGCTCCGAGACGTGTTGTTAGAACGAAAGCGTGCAGACCGGTCGATACGAGAGCGTATCCGCGAGCGGCTGGGGAGACAGACACGGTTCGCAACCGTCGAAGAAACCTACGACGAGCTGTTCGGTGGCCTTCAGATTCCCGCAAACGCCGAATCGAGCATCGAACAGATTGTCGAGCACGCCTCGAACAACGACGAGGAGGCAGCCCTCGACGTGCTCACCGAAGAGTTCGGCAGCATCTGCGAATCCGAGAAACCGGAGTACCACACAGTCAGCGAGACCGGCCGCAAGAGCTTCTGTCACCGTCACGACGGCGAACATCGCCAGCCATCACAGGTACTCGAAGAGCGCTACTGACATGGCAACACTCCGGAATCGAGCGGTCGCACTCGCACGCGCCTGGGTAGACGCACTCGGCTACGCGCTGATAGTGACTGCTATTTCCGGGATCGTCGCTGTTCTCGTCGGAATCGGAACTGGCGGTGGGTTCGTTCGCGGCAAGATACTGCTGTTCGTCTTCGGCTGGCTGTTGATGTCGGCCGGAACGATGAAGCTGTGGCCGTCCTCACCGCACTCGCCCGACCTCCCGTCACGGAATCTGCTCGGATTCTCGCTTGGCTCGGACAGCGACGAGGAAGAAAGCGACCGTGACGACCCCAGACAGCTCCGTGAGAGTATGCAAGACGCCGATGGAGAGTCCGACGACCTGGAGTCACTCGCAAACGAGGAGACGAGTCGCTTTCAGCGGTTTGTCGGAGCAGTCCCACCGAACAGGTGGGTCAGACGACCACGGCCCGAGAACCGCATCAGCGACGGCAGCAAGCTGTTTCTCGCGAGTCTGTTCGTGTTCGGACTCTCGTACGTGATGGAGCGGTTTTTCGGTGTCGTGTAGGTAACACGTAATCTCAAGAGTTATCTGACTCCGTCTCCGGAGTATTCCACATGCCATCGGACAAGCCCGAGGGAGAGAGCAGCGACGACGAACCTCCCATTCCCGACGACATCGAGGACCCACACATCGGTGAGGGAGACGCCGACCAAGACGACCTGCAGAAAGCACGGATAGAGAGCCTCGACGATGCACATAGCGAGGCGTGGGACCGGACCATAGCGGATATGCGAGCGCTCGCGACGGGTCGTGAAGAGGACGGCTGGGAGACGTACACGGTTATCGCCGCCCACACAGACGCTGTAGGCGCCAAACGAGGCGACTACCGCCACTGTGGTCTTAGCCACGTCATTCCGGACAACCACACCGACGTGTTCGAGGACGTCTACGACGAGTCCGAGTTCACCGAGTTCCTCGTCTACGGCCAGCCCGTCGAGACGTTCATGTTTCTGGTCACGGAGCTCATCGACCCGGACCGCGAGCGGTCGATTTTCGTCGCTGGCTCGTACGACCCGGTCCGAGGAGCCAATCTCCCCGAGTACGGCGAGGCCCATGGCGTGCTCTCGTCGTATTTCAGGACAATCGACGGGACGATACTCGGCTCGTTCGACCACGAACGCTGGGAGCCACTGGTCGGACAAGAGCCCGAAGAAGCGTAACTACGGTACGAGCGGCGTCTTCGCTCGGTAAGCAATCTCCATCGGCAACCCTTTTGCGTCGGTCGGTGGCTGTGCCGGAAGCGACCGGAGCGAACCGGGACCCGGCTGAGCGGTGTATGCCAACACGACCGCATCGAGAACGTCGTCGACCGCGACATCTGAGCCCGCAGTCTCCTCTGCGACCGCCTGGACGACCGGCGGGGCGTCAGTGTCAAAGCCCGCAAGCGCACGCATGCGTTCTGCGTAGCCGGCGGCACTCTTTTTCGAGTGCGAGAGGGGTTCACCAGCCAGCGCCCGAAAGCAGACCTCGGGGTGCGACTCGCGCATCGCCATGCGGGCCTCTGGAACGTTTTGAACTAGGTCGTCGACGGCGGCAATAGAGTCACTGAGTGCAAAGGCCTGTTTCGACAGTCCCGAGCCAGTCTTGCGTTCGTGGACCCGCTTTGCGGCGGGATACCGGCGTTTTCGTGTCGCCTCCCGGACCGGGGGCGTGAACACCGACGGGGCGCGCGAGCCGACCACGTCTCTGGCGAGCGAGTCACACTGGCGTCCGTCGGTTCCCTCCTCGATGAGGCCGATAGGAACGTCAATCAGGATGCGCTCGGCAGTCTCTTCGTATCTGTACCAGAGGTCACCAATCTCGTCGAAGACAGCTGTCCGGTCGTAGCCGTGGTCGTCGAAGACGACGGCGAGCCACGACCCACTGCTCCAGTCGACACCGACGTACATTCGTCTGTACTACGGTGGCCGCCGAGTAAAAACCTCGCGCACGGTGTCGCTCAGAACAGGCCCGTAAGCACGTCGTTGAGCGCGATAAGTGTCCCGCCCGCAAGGAGTGCTGCGAGCACCCAGAGGATGCTGATGACCGTCAACTCCGAGGTAAAGTCCCGAGAGCTGTCTGTAGCAGTATCGCTCGGTTCACCTGCCTGCTGTTCTTTGAGGCTCATCATCTGAGCTAGCGAAATCGACCATTTTAACGTTCTTATTCGCTCTGCTGTTGTGTTGTGATAACATATGCTACAGTATCTGCCATTCTCCCCCTCCCGGAAGAGCGCCGAGCCGAATCTTTATGTATCTCAGTTTGCTTGGCCTAATAATGGTCAGCCCGTATGACGACCCCATCGAGATTGTGCCGTCCCGTCACAAGGAGTGGCGACGCCAGTTCGAGACCGAACGGGACCGAGTCGCTGAGGCCCTTTCGAGTGCCGGCCTAGCCGATGCCGTCCACCGAATCGACCACGTCGGTTCGACTGCGGTACCGGACCTCGCAGCCAAGGACATCGTCGACATCGATATCGTCGTCGACGACGACGCCGTCGTGGAGGTCGCTCGGACCATCGAGACAGTACTCGGCGGGTCGCACTTCGAGAATACGCCGCTGTGGAATCCGGTCTTCCGAGAGGCCAACGGACAACGGTTCAACGACCACGTCTTCGGCCTCTCTGCCGACGGCTGGAAGGTCAGTGTTGCTACGGTGGCTGTTCTCGGGGAGCATCCAGACCGTCGGACAGAGTACGAACAACTGAAACGCGAGAAGGCGTCGACCACTGACGAGTTAGAGGGCTACAGTCAGGCGAAGACCGCGTGTATCGAGCGGCTACTCGAAACAGCACAGGAAACCGACCTCGGACTCGGGTTCGATGTTCCAGGTTCGAGGTAACGACAGCACCATCTGTATCGCAACAGGTTTTGAGGATGCGGTGCGAACGGTCTGACATGCTAGAGCAGCACGCACTTTTACTCGGATTACTGGTCGGGACCACGGTTCTCTCGACGGTACTCTCTGTGTTGAACGTCAGACACGGTGCCCGCGAGATGCACCACAGCGCGGACTGGCTCGGTGAGTATCTCGATATCGACGACCCGAGCGAGATAATTGATTACCAGCGCGCGACGACCGGCCTGGGACTCGTCCAGTCCTGGGTCGGTCTAGCCCTCTTACTGGGGGCGCTTTACACTGGCGTCGTGACCGACATCGTCGAGTTCCTCGATGGTACTGGGCTCCCACCGGTTGCTCAGGGCGTCCTCTTTTTCCTCGGACTGTTCGTCGCCCAGCAGGTCGTCGGAATTCCGTTCGACCTCTACAGTACCTTCGTGGTCGACGAGCAGTTCGAGTTCAACGAAACGTCGCCCCGTCTGTGGGTTCGTGACCTGGTCGTCGGCCTGCTCGTCAGCGGCGTCATCATGGCCGTAGTTGCGGGTGCGTTGCTGGCGTTGATAGAAACATTCGAGACGGCGCTGTGGGTCACCGGAGGCTGGGTCCTCGTCGTCGGGTTCATGCTGTTCATGCAGGTGCTGTATCCGCGTGTGATTGCCCCGCTGTTCAACGACTTCGAGCCCATCGAGGAGGGGAGCCTCCGCGACAGGGTCGAAGCGGTGTTCGACCGGGCGGGCTTCGAGGCCGAGGAGATATACACGATGGACGCCAGTCGGCGCTCCAGCCGACTCAACGCCTACTTTATCGGATTTGGCCGCGCGAAGCGGGTCGTGCTCTTCGATACACTGGTCGAGAAGCTGAACGGGCCAGAAATCGAAGGTGTCCTCGCTCACGAACTCGCCCACTGGAAGCGCAACCACGTCTGGAAGCGCACAGGCGCGACCGCCCTCCAGCTTGGTGTCGTTCTCGCTGCGGTGGGGTATCTCCTGTCGACGGAGTGGCTGTACGAACTCTTCGCGCTACCAGCGGAGGCGAGTTATGCCGGCCTGTTCGTCGCCGTGTTGTTCGTGCTGCCGCTGCTCGAACTCACCGCGCCAGTCGTGAACAAACTCTCGCTGGCACACGAGCGCGAGGCGGACACGTTCGCAGTCGACGTGATGGGCGACGGCGAGCCGATGGTCGGCGCACTCTCGAAGCTTGCAAGCGAGAATCTCGCCAACCCGTTCCCACACCCCTGGTACGCGGCGTTTAACCATCAGCATCCGCCAATTCCCGAGCGTATCCGTCTCATTCAGGAGAAAGCCGGCGAGACAACGACCACCGGCGCCGAGACCACGCCCGCCTGAGGGTGTAAGAGTTAACAACGTTGGGCATCTAACGGTGGTTATGAGCACGACCGAGGAGCCGACACAGGGTACCACTATCTCCGTAACCGAGCAGGCCGCCGAGGAGGCGATCGCTCTGTTAGAGGGAGAGAGCATGGATACCGACATCGCCGGCCTCCGACTCTACGTCCAACAGGGCGGCTGTGCCGGCCTCTCCTACGGGATGCGTTTCGACAACGAACCCGAAGAAGACGACACGATTTTCGAACACCACGGTCTTCGTGTGTTCGTCGACCCAGCGAGTATGAACTACATCGAGGGTTCGGTCCTCGACTACGAGGGCGGACTACAGGGAGAAGGGTTCCACGTCGAAAACCCCAACGTCGTCAGCGAGTGCGGCTGTGGCGAGAGCTTCCGCACCTGATTACTCGTCCAGTTCGAACGCGATTTCGACTTCTGCCTGGTACTCCCTGTTCTCGACGGAGCCGACTTCGACGCCCAGCTCGTTCACCTCTACCCAGTGGACGTTTTCGAGTGTCGTCTCTGCTCGCTCGATTGCGTCGTCGACTGCGTCCTCGAATGACTCTTCGCTGGTGCCGATGAGGTCGATTTTCTTGAAGACCATTGCACCTCAGTGGTACCTTCGGCTCTGTTATAAATATGTGTCACCGCGGCGGTCCGTCAGTCGGCGAACCCGTCGTCGAGGGTTGCCGCCACGCGGTCGCGAAGGTCGCCTGAACGGATGCGCGCAGCGATTGCGTCGATGTCGCCGTCGAGTGACCTATCGCCATCGAGAGGGTCGACCACGTCGCGAACGCCGTCGTAGAGGGCAGCGGTGCCGACACCGTGGGCCAGCGAGTCGTCGACGTACTCGGCAGCTTCCGCGCTACAGAGCAGTTCGATTGCGACCACGCGCCGGGCCTGTTCGAGGACCTGCCGAGCGTGGACTGCGCTTGTCGCGCTCATGCTGACGTGGTCTTCCTGGCCGCCGCTGACGGGCACGTTATCGACACCGGGAGAGCCGTGTGCGCGACAGTCGCTCACCAGCGATGCCGCGGTGTACTGCGCAATCATCAGCCCGGATTCGACACCGCTCTCGCCCGCCAAAAACGGGGAGAGGTGTGACTCCTGGACGTTGGGGTTCAACAGCCTGTCGACGCGGCGCTCACTCATCGCCGCGAGGTCGGTCACGGCGTTGGCGGCGTAGTCGAGGCGATGGGCAAGCGGCGCGCCATGGAAGTTGCCCCCGGAGACGACCGCGGCCGACTCCGTCTGGCTCGCCCGTGACTCGACTGTGTCGGCGTCGAAGATGAGTGGGTTGTCCGTCGCGCTGTTGAGTTCGGTCTCGACAGCCTCGCGGAGGTGAGCGACCGCGTCACGGACCGCGCCGTGGACCTGTGGGAGACACCGCAGCGAGTAGGCGTCTTGCACCCGGTCGCAGTTGCGGTGTGACTCGACGATTTCAGAGTCGGCGGTGAGTCTGCGAACGTTCGCCGCGCTCACACCGTGGCCCTCGTGTGGCCGGACGCCAGCGATTGCCTCACTGCTGGTCACAGTTGTCCCCATCCCCACCTCAGTCGTCAGCGCACCGGCCGCATCCGCCACGTCGAGCAGTCCCTCGGCGTCGACCACGGCCAGCGCAGCCAGTCCGGCAGTGAGTTGTGTCCCGTTGATGAGAGCGAGTCCTTCCTTCGGTGCAAGCGAGAGTGGCTCACGCTCGGCCGCCCGGAGTGCCGCCTCGCCTGCCAGACGCTCGCCGTCGACGGTCGCTTCGCCCTCGCCGATGAGCACGAGCGCGAGGTGGGCCAGCGGGGCGAGGTCACCGCTGGCCCCGAGGCTGCCGTGGGTCCTGACGACCGGATGGACGCCGCGGTTCACCATAGCTGCGAGCGTGTCGACGACGGACTCGCGGACCCCGGAGTAACCAAGCGCGAGGGCGTGCAGGCGTGTCACCAGCAGCGCACGGACCTCCTCGCGGCCGAGTTCCTCACCCTGGCCAGAAGCGTGGCTCCTGACGAGGTTGTGCTGGAGGTCCGCCAGGTCGTCACGAGGGATTCGCTCGGTGACGAGCTCGCCGAATCCGGTGTTGATTCCGTAGACGGCGTCGTCCTGTTCGACGACCGAGGACACCCGCTCCCGAGAGGCGCGGACGCGCTCGCGAACCGTCTCGGGAATCTCGACTGTCGCTTCCTCGCGCGCGACTGCGGCGACATCTTCGGGGGTCAGCTCCGTCCCCACCTGGACAGTCATCGTCGGTCACCTCCCGCGGTGACGACGGGCTCGCCGTCTTTTACCACGGTCTCGACACGATTGGTTCCCGCGTTGGCCGGGATGTGTGTCACAGACGGCAGGTCGAAGACGGTGAAATCGGCCGGAGTGCCCTCGGAGAGGGTGCCTACACCCCCGCGGTCGAGCGCACTCGCCGCGTGTGTAGTCGCCCCGAGAATCGCCTGGGCGGGCGACAGCTTCATCCGGAGACAGGCGAGGGAGACGACCATCCCCATGCTGTGGACGAAACAGCTCGGATTGAGGTCTGTCCCGAGCGCGACCGGGCCGCCCGCATCGAGGAACGGCTCGGCGTCGGCGTATGGCTCGTCGAGTGAGAACGCCGTCGCGGGCAACAAGGTTGGGACGACACCGGCCTCGGCAAGTGCCCCGGCGTCGTCGTCGGTCGCGGACAGCAGGTGGTCTGCGCTCACGGCGCCGAGGTCGGCGGCCAGTTGTGCGCCGCCGATGCGGTTGAACTCCTCTGCGTGTATCTTCGGCGTGAGACCGTGGTCCTGGCCCGCTTCGAGAATCCGCCGGGACTGCGAGACATCAAAGACGCCCTCCTCACAGAACACGTCACAGAACGCCGCGATGCCCTGGTCGGCGACGGCAGGCAGTTGGTCCTCGACGACCACATCGACGTAGGCGTCGGTTTCCATCTCGGCTGGGACCGCGTGTGCGCCCATGAACGTCGGTATCACGTCGACTGGATGGCGCTCGTCGGCTTCGTCGATGACAGCGAGCATCCGGAGTTCGGTCTCGGTGTCGAGCCCGTAGCCGGATTTGACCTCGGCCATCGTCGTCCCGTGTTCGAGCATCACGTCGAGTTGGTCGAGGAGATTCGCCAGTAGCTCCTCGTCGCTTGCCTCCCGGACGCTCTCGACGGTGACCGGAATACCACCGCCCTTGTCCATAATGTCAGTGTAGCTGTTCCCCTCGATGCGGGCGACGAACTCATCAGAGCGGTCACCGGCAAACAGCGCGTGCGTGTGCGGGTCGACAAAGCCCGGCAGGACGGTCCGGCCGCTAGCGTCGATTGCTCGCGTCGCGTCCCCGTACTCGCTCCGAAGCGCTTCGCTTTCCCCGGTGGCGACGACAGTGCCGTCCTCGACGGCGAGTGCGCCGTCCTCGATTCGTTCTAAGCCGTTCTCGCCGGGGCCGACGACGAGTTCGGCCGCGCCGTATACCAACAGGTCGGTCACGCTGGCTCACCACCGAGAACCGAGAGCACGTGTGCGACGGTCCGCGCCGCGGCATCCGCAGTCCGTCCGTCGGGACACAGCGGCGGCGCGGTCTCGACCACCTCGAAGCCGGCGAGCCGGTCGACGCTTGCGAGCAAGCGAACGAGTCGGAATAGTTCGCGGGTCGTGATACCGCCGGGGGTCGGCGCAGAGACGCCGGGAGCCGCAGTCGCGTCGAGCACGTCGATATCCACGCTGACATAGAGGTGGTCGGTCTCGACAGCGGCGAGTGCCCGGTCTGTGGCCTCGACGGGGTCGTCCCCGACCTCCTCGGCTGTGACGACCTCGCCCCCCTGTTCGCGGAGGTACTCGGCGTACACGGTCGAGGTTTCGAAGTGTCGCGCCCCGAGGACGGCCATCTCGTCGAGGCCAGCCTCCCAGAGCTGTCGGTACGGAGCGCCACTGGAGGGTTCGCCCCGAACGGCCCGACAGTCGAGATGTGCATCGAGGCTGACGACCCCGACTGTCTCCTCGCGGTCGAGCAGTGGCCCGGCGTTCGGATAGGTCAGCGAGTTGTCGCCGCCGAGGAATATCGGTATCGTCTCCTGTTCGTGAACGGTCTCGGTCGCCGCTCGCACTGCCGCCTGTACATCACTAACGCTGGCGCCGGTCGGAATATCGACGGTACCGAGGTCACCGATGGCACGGATTGGGCCGGCATCGAAGTGATGCGTTTTGACGCCCGCGAGCGCGTCGCGGATAGCCGCTGGCCCCTCTCGTGCACCAGGGGAACCGATGACCGCACCGTCGTATGGCTCACCAACTAACACGGCGTCGTACGTGTCAGCGCTGTCTGGTGTCGTTGGTTCGATGTTGTCACCGAGTTGCTCGTCGTGTGGGTCAGCAGACGGCCCTCGCCACCCAGACGCCATCTCAAATTCGGGGTCTCTGTCCATGCGCTACTCTTGTATCAGCCACATCAAAGGTGTGATGGATACAGTCAACACCACCGATGCGGGCCGGTTAGTTACTGTATGCCAGCCGCCAGACCGACCACGGAGCGAGCAGGAGGGCCGGGAGCAGAAACCAGAGTATCAGTGTCACGGCGGAAGGAACGAGCGACCCTGCGGTGAGGACCACGAGAGTGACACAGATAGCGCCCGCGAGCAGGAGTGCAATCGCCCCCGTCCGAGGACTGAACGATGCCGGGTCTGTCACCGCAACTGGGAGGTCGAACGTCTCAACGAGGCTGTCAGCGTCGACGACCGGCCCCAGTATGCGCTCAGTCTCGTCATCACCGACGCCTGTCGTCACACGGACCGTCCGAGTGTCGAACAGATGGTCGGCAAAGCGGGTGTCGAGAAACGTCACATTCCGAATCGAGTCGACGGGAGCGGACCACTGTGGCTCACCGACTCGGGTGTCGTACGCTACGAGCCGGGCACCGTATCGTCGGTACTCGAGTGTGCCGTATTCGAGATAGAAGGCGAGCGCTTTGGTAAGCTGGAACGCGACCCAGCCAGCGACTACCGCAAGCGTGACACCAACCACCGCAAGCGACGAGTCAGTGACGTTTGCTGTTGCCCCCGCCGAAAGGAGCCAGAACAGCACCCCGACACTGAAATAAAACAGTCCGTGTTTCGGGTCGACCGTACGAAACGCCGCCGTCGCCGCCACGGCGGTGCTGTCTGTCTGTATCCGAGCGTCTGGCTCGGCGGTCGGTACATCCGGGTCGTCGGTTGACTCGGGTCCTCGTTTGGGACCCGCCAGCCAGCCAGTAAAGCCCGTCGTGTCCCCAGCGTCACTGTGACTCGCTCGGTACGACGCCCACTCGGTGAGTAATTTGCCGCCGACGAACACGGCGAGAACGACGGTTGTAATCGCTGCCGGTCGACTCTCTCGCGTGACGGCTTCGAGCACGAGCAACAGCGAGACGACAAATAGGGTCTGTCTGGCGGCCCGCTCAGCGACTGTATCCGGCGATGTCTCTTGATATCTGCCCCCGCGGATGTAGTCGCGCCAGGTGTCGATTGCCTGACTCACCAGTAGCCCGAGGACAGAGACAACAACAGTCGGTCGAGAAAACACCGCGGTCAGTGCGTTCGCTTCGCTGAGAGCGAGGACAAGGAAGGCAGCGAGCCACGCCATAGGGACGGCGAGACTGGCGATGAACGGAACCGTTCGCGGATACACTGGGGGCAGCCAACGGGACAGGACGACACTGCCCCGCTTTCGTGTCAACTCGCGTGAAGGAGAGATGAAATTGCTGTCACGGTCAGAACGCGGCGGCCGCTGTGCAAACAGCGTCTTGAGAGCGGTAACTGGTACTGCGAGGAACAGTTCGAGCGTGTAGGTCGTTACCAGTGTGTCGGCGTCCCACCCGAGCCGGGCGACACCGACCAGTGGCACTAGGTTGGCGAGCAAAATGGGGACGAACCCGACACTGGCGTTACGTGGAGGACGCAGACGGGCGGACATAGCAGCTGTCCCGAGATGCGTCGTCGACTGTCCTAAATGTGCTGAACCATCGCGAGTCGCTCACTCCCGGTCGCGCATCGGCACAGCCACATCGGACTCCTCGGCCGCCTCAAGCGCTTCCTCGTAGCCAGCGTCGGCGTGTCTGATGACACCCATCCCGGGGTCGGTCGTGAACACGCGCCGGGCGGTCTCGGCGGCCTGGTCGCTCCCGTCGAGGACGACGTGGTTGTTCGTGTGCAGCGAGTTGCCGATGCCGACCCCGCCCCCGTCGTGGACGCTGACGATATCGGCTCCGGCGGCACAGTTGACCAGCGCGTTCAGGATTGGCCAGTCGGCGACGGCGTCGGTCCCGTCTTTCATCGATTCGGTCTCCCGGTTTGGACTCGCGACCGACCCAGCGTCGAGGTGGTCGCGGGTCACGACGACCGGCGCCTCAATTTCGCCCCCGGCGACGAGGTCGTTGATACGCAGTGCAAAGCGGGCGCGCTCGGTGAGGCCGTCCTCGTCGGTCTTGTAGCCCAGCCAACAGACCCGACTCGGCAGCCCCTGGAACTCGACTTGCGCCTGTGCGAGGTCGATCCACCGGAGGAGCCCCTCCTTCTCGGGGAATAACTCGCGGATGGCCTCGTCGGTCCGGCGGATATCCTCGGGGTTGCCAGAGAGGGCAGCCCACCGGAACGGGCCTTTCCCGCGACAGAACATGGGCCGGATGTACGCCGGCACGAAGCCGGGGAAATTGAAGGCGTCATCACGGTCGAACGCGGCTTTGACCTGGCCGCGGATGTTGTTGCCGTACTCGAAGGCAATCGCGCCCTCGTCTTGGAGGGCGAGAATGGCGTCGACGTGGCGCTGCATCGTTTCGAGACTCTCCTTGCGGTAGGTCTCAGGGTCGTCTTCGCGGAGGTCGTCTGCCTCGGCGACGGTGTACCCGCTCGGGTAGTAGCCTTCGAGTGCGTCGTGGGCGCTGGTCTGGTCGGTCACGATATCCGGGACGATGCCGCGGTCGAGCAGACCTTCGAGGAAGTCGGCGGCGTTCATGTGCACGCCGACGCTGTAGGGTTCGCCCGCGTCGACGGCATCTCGTGCGCGGCCGAGCGCGTCGTCGAGGTCGTCGGCTTTCTCCATGCAGTATCCGGTCTCGATACGGCGGTCGATGCGTGCCTCGTCGACTTCCGCGGCGATGCAGACGCCCTGGTTCATCGTGACCGCGAGGGGCTGTGCGCCACCCATCCCACCGAGACCTGCCGTCACGACGAGTTTCCCGGCGAGTGTGTCGTCAAACTCCTGGCGGCCCAGTTCGGCCAGCGTCTCGTAAGTCCCCTGCAGGATGCCCTGGGTCCCGATGTACGCCCAGGACCCTGCGGTCATCTGGCCGTACATAATCTTCCCCTGGGCTTCGAGTTCGTGGAAGTGTTCCCAGTTGTCCCAGTTGCCGACCAGATTCGAGTTCGCAATCAACACCCGGGGCGCGCGCTCGTGTGTCTGGAACCGGCCGACTGGGCGACCACTCTGGACTAACAGCGTCTCGTCGTCGGCCAGGGTTCGTAGCTCTTCGACGATTGTCTCGTAGTCGTCCCATGTGCGTGCGGCCTGCCCGGTGCCGCCGTAGACGACGAGTTCCTCGGGCTTTTCGGCCACCTCGGGGTCGAGGTTGTTGTTCAGCATGCGCAACGCCGCCTCCTGTCGCCACCCCTCGCATTCGATGTCCGTACCGGTCGGCGCACCCTGGTACTCACGCCACACCTCCGAGGGGTCCGCGTCGCTGTCGTCTTCGTTCGCGTTCAGTTGTCCTGTCATATACCCATGTTGCCGGCCGTTCAGTGTAACGGTGTGTGTACCATATGGAGATGTATTTTTACGTGGTCCGGCTATATTTCAGGCCAGCGCCGTGTTTACCCATGGAACAGGTAACGATTCAAATCGCGGATGACAGTGCGTACGTGTCCGCGACAAAAGACAGCGACGCACTCATCGAACTCTGGTGTAACGAACACTGTGACCTCCTGTACGTCGTCGGCGCCGCTGACGGTGTCGTCGAACACGTCAGAGACCAGGTCGGTGTCCGAGACGACATTCGAGAGGGCAACGAGCGCGTAATCGTCACGGAGGACTGTCTGAAACAACACGAGGAAGGGTACATTGAGACGTACGTGCAACGTCACGACTGTCTCCTGTTGCCGCCACTGCGGTACGAGGACGGCGCGAAACACGTGCGCGTTCTCGCGCTGGACAGCGGGCGTCTTGGCGATTTTTTCAACGACATCAACGAGGACTTCCCCGTGGATGTCGCTTCGACGCAGACGGTTACCGTCCCCGTGTCGGGGTCACCGCTGGCGGGGTTAGGCCGTGTGTCGTCGGAACTCACCCACCGTCAGCGGGCTGTGCTGTCGACTGCCTGGCAAGAGGGGTACTACGAGATTCCGCGAGAGGTGACGACCGCGGAACTCGCAGCGATGTTCGACCTCAATCGACGTACTGTCGAAGACCATATCCGGCGTGCAGAGCAGAAGCTCGTGGGCGCGTTCAGTGAACAACTCTCGTGAGAACAGTTGCACGGGCCAGCGATACCCCCTCTCGCGGCGAGTGAGCGGTTCGCTCTTAGCCAATATACCGCAGGTCTTCGTCGGAGCCGGCGGCCGACCCCTGCTCCATCTCCTGAATCTTCCGCACGACGTCTTCCATCTCGTCGGCCCGGTCCTCCAAGGATTCGAAGTCGACCTCGAATCCGATGGCCGCCTCAAGGACTTCGAGGACCGCCTTCGCGCTCTTGGGGTCGACGAGGTAGCCGCTGGTCTGGCCCATGATACAGGCCGCTGGCACGTTACGGCGCTCACCGAGACCCAGGAGGAGGCCGCTGATGCCGACGATACCGCCCTCTGGCTCGTTGCCCCGGAAGTCGACACCGAACTCTTCGAGTTCCTCACGCTGGGTTTCGGTCGTCGTCGCGCCGATAACGTCGTACTCCTCGATGAGTTCACCGGTCGGAACGCCACCGAGTGCGTACACCGGCGCGGCGTCGAACGACTCGACGATGTCGAGAAGCGTGTCAGTCAACCCGTAGTGGCCGACCGTGTCCTGTGCCTGGTGGTCGCCGGTCAACACGAGCATGTCCGCTTCGGGGGCCGAGACGGCGTGTATCTCTGCACACGCGAGTTGTGTCAGCCCGTCCTCGATACTGACCTGTGGCGGAAAATGCGTCGAGTAGACCCGACGGACCAGTTCGCTGTCGAGTTCTTCAACCAGATGTTCGGCGGCGAGTTTGCCGACGTGACCGACGCCCGGCAGCCCTTCGATAAACACAGGGTCCTCCAGATCGGCCTCGGCGACGTGCTCGATTTCGAAGTCGTCCATACCCTTACTGGGGTCTGGAGCGTTTAAGTGCGCGTCGATACTTGCCGTGTGAATCCGTCGGCGAGAAGGGAGCAGGTGCGCTGTTGACCGCATCTGCGCCACAGTCGGGACAGGTGTCTCCGAGCGTGTACACCGGTCGCTCGTGAGTCGTTTCCCAGTCGACACAGACGCGAATGTCGGATTTCACGGTCAGTCGTCGTCTTCGTGTCGTTCGCGATGATACTGCGCGGTGCCGCCGTACTCGGCGACGACCGCGGCCGCGCGGTCGGCGCTCTCTTCGAGGTGGGATTCGGCGGTCTTGTAGTCGGGAGCCTGGACCTCGATGCGGTACTCCGGCGACCCGACGTAGGTCACCTCGAGGTCGACTTCCTCGGGAACGTCGCCGTTGCCCTCGGCGGCCTGCATCGCCTCGCGGATGATGTCGACGCCGTCGCTTGCAGGACATTCGAGGTCGACGTATCCCGTGACCGTCACGTACGGGACAGAGACGTTATCGCGGGCAGTCTCGACGATTGCCGCGATGTCGTCCTCAGTGAGGGCCGTCTCTTCGAGTGCCTCTTCGCCGTGGATGGCGGCCTGCTCGAAGCCGTCGTACAGGGTGCCAAACTCCGCGAGGAACGTGTTCGCAATCTCGGCGTAGCGGTCGCCGTCGAGGTCCTCGCCGAAGGCGATTTCCATCCAGTTGTCGGCTTTCTGCTCGTTTTTCCACTCTTGAATCTTGTCCTTGCGCTGGTGGTCGTTGACGTCTTTCAGCGAGAGGTCGATCTGCTGGGACCCCTCGTCGACATCGAGCACCTTGGCGACGACACGCTGGTCCTCGCTGACGTGGTCGCGGACGTTCTTTATCCAGCCGGAGGCGACCTCACTGATGTGCGAGAGGCCGCGTTTATCCTCGTATTCGAGCAGGTCGACGAAGACACCGAAATCCTCGATGTCGTCGACTCGCCCGACGACGAGCTCTCCGGGTTCTGGCCAGCCGCTGTATTTCATCGTGCTTCGACCGTTTCGACGACCTCGCCTTCGAGGTCGGCCTTGCCGCCGCTCGGGTGGGCGAGCGTGTGCCCACAGACCGCGCAGGCGACCGATGTCGCGGCCTTCTCGAAGACGACCTGTTCGTTCTCACAGTCCGGACACGCGACGAGTGTAAAGTTACCAGCCATCTGTATCACTCCTGGAAGGTGAGTCGGCCAGCGCGCCAGCCTTCACGCTGGTGGGCGCGACCACACTCGCCACAGCGGTAGGTAAGCTGTGTCTTCTTCGTGGGCTTGTCACCACCCGGCACCTTCGAGAACTTACCGTCGTTCCCGATGCCGGCCTGGCGGTCGCGCTGGCGACCGTCGACTTTGGTCATCCCGGAGGAGCGCCCCGAGCGGACCTTCTCGACTTCGTGTTCGTGGTGTTCGTTACAGTGCGGACAGTAGGTGTTCATTCGTCGTGGCATCTCCATAGATATCGACCTTTGAGGGGTGTTCGACACGCGCGGTTAAAACCCGTACGGTTCGGATACGCCACCGGCGGGAGACTGTGTTATTGACTACCACAGACATTTGTTGCTGGAGGTTTCACTGGCTAGCATGGCCGAGGGCTCGGCACTCGAAGTTGCCACGGCGTTTCTGGAGGCCATGGTAGACACGTCTCGAGTTGATGCGGCCGAGCGCTTTCTCGCGGGTGACGTGCACGTCATAATAAACGGAACCACCTTCTCCCGGGCGGAGTATCTCGACCGTCTCGAAACCAGCGACGAGCAGTTCGAGATGGTCGACGTGACGATAGGAACGTCTCTCACAGCCGGACGCCGCGCCGCATTCACACAGGAGTTACTGATAGAGCACAGGGGAACGGCCTACGGCGTCGAGCCGGGCCACGAACGGTTCACCGAGTGTGCAGCCTCTATTGTCACCGTCGAGGACAACCTCATTACCGAAATCGAGATTACCCACGACCCGACAGCAACACTCGAAGCGCTGGGGCTCCTATCTGCAGACCCGACGACAGAGAAGCTCCGAGACCAGTATTACGAGATACTCAACCGCGTGTTGCGCCACAATCTACGAAACAAACTCAACGTCATCCTCGCCAGCGTCGAAACCTTCGAAAGCGACCCGGACGCGGCCGCTGCGACTATCAAAGAGAAGACAGCGGGCCTGCTCAGCACCGTCGAAAAGGCACAGAAAATCGAGCAGATGGCAATCGATACTCCGCTCAGTCCGACGCAGTTTCACGTCACCGACACGATTACCGAAGTACTCGACCAGTACGAGCGCCACCACAGCGTCTCCTGTCGGTGTGTATGCCCCGACGAGTCTCTCGAACTCAGGAGCGACAGAAGCCTGTTTCAGAACATTCTCGAAGAGACAATTCAAAACGCCATTCTGTACACTAACACGGAGACGCCGGAGGTAACGGTGACAGCCAGACCGGCGTCGGGACAGGGCGTCGTCGAACTCGAAATCGAAGACAACGGACCGGGCATCCCGGAATCTGAACTGGAGCCGCTCCGTCAGGACCAAGAGACACAACTGCTCCACGGCAGCGGCATCGGCCTCTGGATTACCAAGTGGTGTGTCACCCGACTCGAGGGGCAAATCACGTTCGGAACCGAAAAAGAGCCAACGGTCCACATCACGCTGCCGAATCTGGGTCACTAGCCAGGCGACCCGACTGGCCTGTGAGCAATGGGGTTCCAGTCGCCGTTGGTGGCGTTCCCGAATGTTTTGGGGCGGGCACATCTACACCGGTGTGATGGCCGAAGAAATTCGGGAGACCGTCAGGAGGCACGTACTCGCCGAACACCGCGACACCGTCGCAGACGTGTGTTCGGTTGGGCGCACGGTATCGGCTTCCTGGTCGACCGAGACTGTCCCGGACCCGGAGCGAGTGACCACGCCACTGGCCAGCCAACTCACAGCACGCGGTCTCGACACCGCGTTACTCGACGCGCTGGCGACAGCCGTCGCCGCGACTGACGCCACTGCGGCCGGAACGCCAGTCCCTGCGCCGCCGTATTTCGTCGTGACGAGCCGAGGGCCGCTCTGCCGGGCGACTCTTGACGACGACCGTCGGCTCGTGGTTCGACTCCGTCTGTTTACAGTCGAGCGTCGCCCGCGTGCCTACCGCTTCCGTGACCCGCGTCCAGAGACTTGTCTGAAAACTGTTATTCGAGACAGCTAAGCGCGCGACAGGACTGGTGATACCACCTGTCTGTGAGCGCACTCCAGTGCGGTGATTCGGAGGTCAGTCGGTCGATTCAGCAGATGAAATCGACGGACGTGAACGTTCCGGTGGAGTTTTATGAGAGTACGGCAAATATTTACGATATGACTCACACTTGCCGGGATTGCAAGCGGACGTTCAGCTCGGAACTCGAACTCGAACTCCACCAAGACAACTGCGAGTCGGGAGAACTGTTCTGTGACAGTTGTGGAACACGATTCGCAGAGCGAGCGGCCACGGAAGACGGCTGGCACTACCGATGCCCAGAACCAGACTGTGACGGGGACGGCATCGGCGACGATATCCACCGCGTAGAAGACGTTCGCATCAAAGCCTGAGTTATTTCCCCCAGAAGGGGTCACGGTTGCGGTGACGCTCTAGGTACATCGAGAGGACCTCTCGTTCGTCCGCCGAGATGTCGTCGGTCAACTCCTGTTCGAGGATTTTGGCGTGTTTCTCCGGAATTTCGACCCATAGCTGGTCGCCTTCCTTTATCTGGCGGCCGACAGTCGGTCCGTCGATAGAGACTGCGACCCGTTCGCCGGTCCGGGCTTCGTCGACATCTTCGCCCTCGTCCTGAATGGTCTTGAGCGTCCCCACACGGTCGGTGTCGCTCCCCTCGAACGCGACGACATTAGAGTTCCGCCGTAGCAGTCCACCCCGAATCTCGACGCCGACGACCGCGGGGTCAGACTGGCGAAACGTGTGGTCGGGGAGAATCTCGAAGCGGGCGGGTCGGGTGATGTTCTCCAGAATCTGCTCCTGTTGGGCCTCCTGTATCTCCTCGACGTACTCCTGGTAGGACTCGATGAGTCGGTAGATAACGTCGTGTTCGAACAGGCCCACGTCCTCTTGTTCAGCCAACTGGCGTGCGTCGTCGAGGACATCGACGTTGAACGCAAGGATGCTCTGTTCGTGGGCCGTCTCGGCGGTTTCTGCCATCCGGACATCGCGGGGGGCCACGTCGCCGACCCCCGCGTCCATCACCGGAATCTCGTCTTCTTCGAGCGTACTCACGAGCGCCTCGAGGCTGCCGAGTGTGTCGGCTTTGACCGTGACACCCTCTTCCTCGGTCGAGACTTCGATGTCGGCGAGTTCTTTCCGGACGATATCGAGCACGTCGTCGAGTTCACGGTCGCCGACGACGCGGACCGGCGCTCCGGCCATAGCGTCGTCGAGGTCCGGCGCGGCGACTTTGACACCCTCGGCGGCGACCACCTCGGGCACCTGTTCGAACTCTTCGTCTGCGCGAATCTCGGCCAGTGGCTTCGGCTGGAGCAGGGCACGTACGTCGGTTACGATTGGCTCGGGCTTCGAGCCGACGACGATAGTGTCGTCTTCGCGGATAGTCCCGTCGTAGATGACCGTGTCGATGGTCGTTCCAAAGCCCTGGGTGTCTTTGACTTCGAGGACGGTGCCGGCGGCCGGTCCCGCGGTGTCGATTTCCATCTCGTCTTTCATGTACCGCTGGGAGAGCCCCATCAACACCGTCAGCAGGTCCGGCACACCCTCGCCAGTTTCGGCAGAGAGGGGGACGACACCGACGTTTTTCTGGAAGTCTTGGACCCGCCAGTACATATCGGCGGAGATGTCCTTGCTCGATAGCTGGCCGATAATCTCGTAGAGACTATCGTTAAGGTCGGACTGGACACGTTCGCTCTGAGACTCGATGGCGACCTTCGACGGTCGGTTCTGTTCGGGATTCCACCCCGGAACGGTATCGATTTTGTTGGCGGCGACGATAAACGGCGTCGAGGTCCGGGCGAGAATGTCCATCGCCTCGTGAGTCTGGGGCTGAAAGCCGTCGTTGACGTCGACAACGAGAATCGCGATATCGGCGAGCGCTCCGCCCCGGGAGCGCAGCGTCGAAAAGGAGTGGTGACCGGGCGTGTCGATAAAGAGCAACCCCGGCAGGTCGAAGTCATCTGGGTTGACAAGCTCACCCGCGATGTCCGAGATAACTTCGAGCGGAACGGCCGTCGACCCGATATGCTGTGTGATTGCTCCTGCTTCACCCTCGTGGACGGCAGAGCCGCGAATCTTGTCGAGCAAGCTCGTCTTCCCGTGGTCGACGTGGCCCAGCACGGCGACGATGGGAGTCCGAAGCGAATCCGGCTCCGCCTGGTGGTCGTGTTCTGACATCCCGTCTCACCTGAGAACTGGTTGTAACCAGCCGGTGTTTCCATTTAAGTGACTCGTTTCGGTCCCCGGAGTGTCACCGCGGCAGTCGGTTCGCGCCGTCGAAGACGACCGCCGACAGCCGTGATGCCAAGTCGCGCGCTTTCGCTTCTGTGGGTGCGTGCAGGTCACCCGAGACGGGCCCCGCCTCGCCGCCGAGGCGTTCTGCCTGTGAGAGCGGGTCAGCTCCGTGTGGGAAGCTGTCCGTGTCGCCGGTGGGATAGCTCCGAAATGCGGCGGTCTGCTGGCGGAGTTGACGGAGCGCCTGCCCGGTAAGTTTGCTGTCGAGGTGGCCGAGGTCGTATTTGACGACAAATCCTCGCCGCGCGGCCCGGACAGCAATGACAGGGTCCCCACGGTCGTGACAGCGCTCCCAGAGCCGTTCGTGTTCCGCGTCTGTCTCGTACACCGGGACGTGCTGGGGATACAGTCGGTCCATATCTCTGGTTGGACTGGAAAATCAAGTGCGTGTCGGTGCCATCGACCGTTCTTAAATTGTGGGATATTGTATTATACACTAAATACTACAGGCCCGAACAATCAACTATGGCACAAATAGAGCGCGGGACAACCGCAGGAGACGACTACTCACAGGAGATTACTGGCGGCAGGGAGCTCCCCGAAGATGAGTTGTGGGATGTCCTCACAAGCAATCTTCGGCAGGTGATGGAGTCGACGGGCGCAGCAATGCGGATTCTCGATCTCGATTTCAACGTTGTCATCGAAAACGAGGAGATGAAGTCGATGGGTGGTGTCGAGGCAGAAGGGAGCGACTCAGTCAACTGCTACGACCAGCTTTGCAACCCAGAAGTGTGCGGGACTGGAAACTGCACGCTCAAACAAATTGTCGACGAAGGGAGAGACGAGATTCGCGTCGAGGTGGAAAAAGAGAGCTACGACGGGCGGGTCATTCCGACAGAACTCGTCGTCAGACCGATTCACGACCAGAACGGTGACGTGGTCGCAATCAGCGAGACGTTCCGGGACATTTCGTCACAGAAGACCGCGAGCCGGAGCATCAAATCCGCGGTAGACGAACTCCAGGAATCCGCCGAGGAGGTCGCGGAGAACTCACAGGATATCAGCACCCAGGCGGCAACACAACTCGACTCCGTGACGGAGGTGGCACAGGAAGTCTCCTCGCTCAGTGCGACCGTCGAGGAGATTGCTGCCACGGCCGACGAGGTCAAGTCAATCAGCCAGGACGCGCGTCAGGAAGCCGAAACAGGTGGCCAGCAGGCAGCCGACACAATCGAGATAATGGACGAACTCGAGGCGGCCGCCGGCAGCGTGACCGAAGACGTTCGAGAACTCGACGAAAGTATCGAACAGATCGACGAGCTAGTCGACGTCATCAACGACATTGCCGACCAGACGAATCTGCTCGCACTCAACGCCTCCATCGAGGCCGCCCGGGCCGGCGAGGCCGGTGACGGGTTCGCCGTCGTGGCCGACGAGGTCAAAAGCCTCGCCGAAGAGTCACAGCAGCGTGCCTCCGAAATCGAGGATATTGTCGCGGATGTTCGTGGAAACACCAAGGAAGCAGTCGACAGCCTCGACGAGACAAACGACATCCTCCAGAGCGGCGCCGAGAAGGTACAGCAGTCGGGCGAGACGTTCCAGAGTATCGCCGAGGTGGTCGAAAACGTCTCCGACGGCGTCACCGAGGTCGCCGACGCGACAGACGACCAGGCAGCGAGCACCGAAGCGATAGCCGGCATGGTCGACGAGACGGCCGAAGACTTCGAGCGGGTCGCCGAACAGGCTGAAGCAATCGCGGCCGCCAACGAACAACAGACGAACAAAATCAGAGAGATAAGCCGCGAGGTCGACGAGATGAACGCCTTAGATGTCCAGAGCGAGCTGTAGGCGTTACTGCACGGCGGCGGTCGCTTCGCGCATGATTTCGAGTGCCTCCTTGAGCGACTCCATGTCGGTCGCATACGAGAGACGGGCGTACCCCTGTCCACCATCGCCGAATGCCTCGCCGGGGACGACGACCACGCCGCGGTCGAGCACCTCCTCGGCCCAGCCCTCGGGCACCTCGGGCATCGCGTAGAACGCCCCCTCCGGTGTCGGCACCGACAACCCCATATCGGTGAGGCCGTCGAGCACCACGTCGCGGCGCCGTTCGAAGGCAGCAACCATCTCGTCGACGGAGTCCTGTGGGCCCGACAGGGCCCCCTCGGCAGCGTACTGAGCGGGTGCGCTGGCACAGGCCTGGACGTACTGGTGGACGCGGAGCATCCGCTCAATACGCTCGTGGGAGCCGGTCACCCAGCCCAGCCGCCAGCCAGTCATCGAGTAGCTCTTCGAGCAGGCGTTGACGATGACGACGTTGTCCGACTCGGCGAACTCCATCGGGGTGTGGTGTTCCCCCTCGAAGACGATGTGTTCGTATACCTCGTCGGAGATACAGAGTACGTCGTGCTCGTCGGCGATGCGGGCAAACTCTTGGATGTCCTCTTTGGACTGTACTGCACCCGTCGGATTCCCGGGGCTATTGATGACAAATGCCGCTGTATCGTCGGTGATTGCGTCCTCGACAGCGGCCGGGTCGAGCGTCAGGTCGTCGCGAAGCTCGACCGGGCGAGGGGTTCCGCCGGCGACGTGGGTCAGCGCCTCGTAGGCAACGAATCCGGGGTCGGGAAAGATGACCTCCTCACCGGCGTCGACGTGGGCCTCCATCGTGAGGTGTAGCGCCTCGCTCCCGCCGGCGGTGGCGATGACGTTCTCGGGGTCGATGTCGAGGTCGTTGTCACGGGCGTGTTTCTCGGCGATTGCCTCCCGAAGTTCGATGATGCCTTTGTTCGAGGTGTAGGCGTCGCCGTCGCCGGCCTCGATGGCGTCGACAGCCGCCTGGCGCGCGTGTTCCGGCGTCGGAAAGTCTGGCTGGCCGATACCGAGGTTGATAGCGTCCTCGCCCGCCGCCTCGAAGACCTCGCGGATGCCGCTTATCGAGACCTGTTCGACTCGCCGTGAGAAATCCGTCATACAAGTATGGGCGTTCCCAGACGGGATAACTTTTGATGTTGCGGCAGCGGGTCACGCGGCGGGTCTTGCTGGTGAAGCGCCGATAGACGGCCGTTGTCTCGGAAACTCGACCGTGTCGGCAAAGGTGGTCGGCCGCGGCTGTTCGCTGGGGACAGCGCCCTCGGAGCTGTTTGCCCGTGAAGAGAAGGTTCGCCGGTATCGACTCCTTTTCAACTGCCGCCCTCAATCCACGGGTATGGACCGCGCACTGGTTATCGGCGGCACCCGCTTTATCGGCCGCCATCTGGTTGAGGAACTGCTTGCACACGACTACGAAGTCACGCTGTTCAACCGCGGGAAACACCCCAACCCCTTCACAGACCACGAGGGCGTTCACCGCGTGAAAGGCGACCGGACAAGCTGGGTCGCCGTCGCCGAAGCAGCCAGAGAGGCCGAGGCTCAGGCCGTATTCGACACCGTTGCCTACTACCCCGGTGAGGTCGAGCAGACGACCCGCGCCCTCAGTAACATCGAGGGCCACGACATCGAGAGCTACGTCTACATCTCAAGCGGCGACGCCTACGGCGTCGACGAGATTCCAAAGCGAGAGGGGGAGACGCCGCTACGGCCATGTAGCGACGAGCAGGCTGTCGACGACAGCGCCGAGACCTACGGCCCGCGCAAGGCAGAGGGCGACCGGCAGGTGTTCACAGCGGCCGAACACGGGTTCCCCGCGATGAGCGTCCGGCCGACAATCGTCTACGGGAGCCACGATTACACCGGTCGCTTCGAGTACTGGGTCGACCGCGTCCGAGAGCACGACCGGATTCTCGTTCCCGGCGACGGGACGAACATCCATCACATCGTGGCCGTCGAGAACGTCGTCCGTGCGCTTCGAACGGTCGCCGAGGAAGGCGAGGCTGGCGAGGTATACAACGTCGGCGACCGCCGCGTGCTCACGCTGGGAGAGACCATCGAGACAATCGCCGAGATACTGAACGAGGACGTCGAACTCGTCACGGCCAGCGCCCGCGAGTTGGCACAGGGGGACATCGACCCCACGGCGTTCCCGCTGTATAACCCCAATCCACACATCCTCTCGACGGAGAAGCTCTCGGCGCTTGGCTGGGAGCCACTCGACCCTCGCAGTGCATTCGAGAACGCAATCGAGGGCTCTGTCGAACCAGAGCGCGACCCTGGCCCTCCCCGCGAGGACGAACAGCGCGTCTTCGAGGAATTGGGTCTGTAGCTGTCACCCGTCGATGGTGGGGATAGCGGCCGAGAGGGAACCCCCGACCAACCACCGCTAGCAAAAAGCATTTCTCCCGTGGTACCTGAGTGTCAATACATCACAGCCTACTATGAATGAAGTGCAACTGGAGGTGGCCAAAGCCTACCCCAACGACTCGGGACGTGGTATCGCCCGCCTCGACCCCGACACGCTCTTGCATCTCAAGCTCTCGCCCGGAGACATAATCGAGATAGAGGGTTCGGATACGACCGCCGCGAAGGTCTGGCGCGCGGACCGCCAGGACTGGAACACCGACACCGTCCGTATCGACGGATTCACGCGGCAAAACGCCGACGTCGGCATCGGCGAGCGGGTCGAGATTCGGAAAGCAGAAGCCGAGAAGGCGGATTCGCTCGTACTCGCCCCACCGGAGGAAGCGAGCGTGCAGTTCGGGAGCGACGCCGCTGGCATGGTCAAACGCCAGATTCTCAAACGGCCCGTCGTCGAGCACGACATCGTGCCGGTCATGTCGAGTACGAACCATCCGTTCATGCGCTCGCCGGGGCAGGCGATTCCGCTCATCGCCGTCGAGACCGAACCCGAAGGGGTCGTCCTCATTACCGAAGACACTGACGTCGAACTGCGTGAGGAGCCAATCTCGGGCTACGAGAAGACCGGCGGCGGCATCACCTACGAGGATATCGGCGGCCTGCAAAAGGAGATTCAGCGGGTCCGCGAGATGGTCGAGTTGCCGATGAAACACCCCCAGATATTCAAGAAGCTCGGCATCGAGCCGCCACAGGGGGTGTTGCTCCACGGGCCGCCGGGCACCGGAAAGACGCTGCTCGCCAAGGCCGTCGCCAACGAAACCTCCGCGAGTTTCTTCTCTATTGCCGGGCCAGAGATTATCTCGAAGTACTACGGCGAGTCCGAACAGCAGTTACGCGAGATATTCGAGGACGCGAGCGAAGAGGCTCCCTCGATTATCTTCATCGACGAACTCGACTCTATCGCCCCCAAGCGCGAGGACGTGACCGGCGAGGTCGAGCGCCGTGTCGTCGCACAGCTGTTGACCATGATGGACGGGCTCGAATCCCGTGGCCGTGTCATCGTTATCGGCGCGACCAACCGCGTCGATAGCGTCGACCCGGCGTTGCGCCGGCCGGGCCGGTTCGACCGCGAAATCGAGATTGGCGTCCCCGACGAGACCGGGCGCGAGGAGATTCTCCAGATTCACACGCGGGGTATGCCGCTGTCTGACGACGTGAACTTGGGTCGGTTGGCCGAGGAGACACACGGCTTCGTCGGCGCCGACATCGAGAGTCTCACCAAGGAAGCGGCAATGAAGGCGCTCCGGCGCTACCTGCCCGAAATCGACCTCGACGAGGAGGATATTCCGCCGAGTCTCATCGACCGGATGATAATCAAGCGCGACGACTTCAGGGGGGCACTCAACGAGGTGTCCCCGAGCGCGATGCGGGAGGTACTCGTCGAGCTACCGAAGATAAACTGGGACCACGTCGGCGGCCTCGAAGATGCTCAAAAGGAGGTCAGCGAGAGTGTCGAGTGGCCGATGAACAAACCCGAGAAGTTCGAGCGGATGGGCATTTCCCCGCCGTCGGGGGTCTTGCTCTACGGTCCGCCCGGCACGGGGAAGACGCTGATGGCAAAGGCCGTCGCCAACGAGACCGACGCCAACTTCATCAGCGTCCGGGGCCCACAGCTGCTCTCGAAGTGGGTCGGCGAGTCCGAGAAGGCAATCCGCCAGACCTTCCGCAAGGCGCGCCAGGTCGCGCCGACGGTCATCTTCTTCGACGAGCTCGATTCGCTCGCACCGGGACGAGGTGGCGGCGACGTCGGCTCGAATGTCTCCGAGCGCGTCGTCAACCAGCTCCTGACCGAGCTGGACGGCCTCGAAGAGATGGGAGAGGTGATGGTCATCGGCGCGACCAACCGCCCGGACATGATCGACCCCGCACTCATCCGGTCAGGTCGGTTCGACCGCCTCGTCATGGTGGGCGAGCCAGACGTGGAGGGGCGCGAGCAGATACTCAGAATACACACCGGCGACATGCCGCTGGCTCCGGACGTGAGTCTGCGCGAACTCGCCGAGGTCAGCGGTGGATACGTCGGCTCTGATCTTGAAACCATCACTCAGGAGGCGGCAATCGAAGCGCTCCGCCAAGACGAAGAGGCCGACGAAGTGACGATGCGGCACTTCCGGCAGGCGATGGAGAACGTCCGGCCGACGATTACCGACGACATTCGCGACTACTACGAGCAGATGGAAGAGGAGTTCCGTGGCGGCGGCCCCGACCCCGACCGTCACCGCGGCGGACGTATCGGCTTCCAGTAGTCGCTCCTTCGCCGCCCGGTTTGTTAGAATAATAATACTTTTACCAGAATAGGGCGAGCCAAGAGATAATGGACGGTACGCCGTCAGGGGACCAAAGGAGTGCCCGAAACGCGACTCGGGCCGAGGGACACGACGCTGTCGACCTGCTTGCCGATGTCGTCTTCGACCTCGACACGGACGGTACTATCATTGGCGCGACCGGGCCGACAGAACAGCTTCTGGGATACGAGCCCTACGAGATAGTCGGAACGGCTCTTTCTGATCTCTTATCAGCCGGTATCGGAGACACGCCAAGCATGTTCGAGTCGAGAGAAACACTCCGTGAGCGACTCGGCGCCGGTGAGCAGTTGACCAACCTCGATGTCAGAGTCGATGTCCCAGACGCTGGCATCGTAACGGCACTAGCCTCGGTTCTGGTGTTCGAAGACGGGGCTCGATGTCTGCTCCAGAACGTCAGCGAGTACGACCTTCCGGAGCACTGGCGCGCGCGATACGCAGCTCTCGTCCGGTCGATAGACGACCCGCTGTATGTCCTCGACGAGACAGGCGTCGTCGAGTGGGTCAACGACGCGATGGTCGAGTACACCGGCTACGACCACGAGGAACTCGTCGGGCGGTCAATTGCCGAGCTCACCTCGAAAGACGAGTGTTCCGGGAGCGAACAGTCTGACCTGCCCACAATCGAGGAGATAACCGCAGATAGCTTCGAAACGACATTTGTCACCAGGGGCGGAGAGACGAAGCTGTGTGAGGTCAACGTGACAACGCTTACTGACGACGGCACGCTCACCGGCATGGTTGGCGTTCTTCGGGATATCCGGGAGCGAAAGCGCCGCGAACAAGACCTCGAACTGCTAAAGGAGGTACTGATTCGGGTGTTCCGTCACAACGTCCGCAACGAACTCAACGTCGTCGAGGGGCACGCGACCATCCTCGACGACCACGTCGACGACACCCTCGAGGATCACACGGCCGCGATTCTCGAGACGGCCGAGCGATTGCTCGACCACAGTAACAAAGCCCGTCTACTCGAACAAGTCATCGAGAGCGACGGACGCTACGAAATTCAGCTGGACAGAGTCGTCGAGCGAGTACTTGCCTCCTGTCGGGAGGCGTACCCGGCGGCCTCGATCGAGGTCGATGTGCCGCCAGAGGTAACCGTCGAAGCCCACTCACACATTGGGACTGCAATCGAGGAACTGGTCACGAACGCTATCGAGCACGCTCCCGACGACACGCCCTGGGTCCGGCTCTGGACAGACGAGACCGACGAGTTTCTCACACTGTTCGTCGAGGACAGGTCTGGGGGCCTCGACGATCACGAGATTGACGTTCTCAGAGAAGGAGGCGAGAGCCGGCTCGAACACAGCAGCGGTGTCGGACTCTGGCTTGTCCGCTGGATTGTCGAGTCGTCCGGTGCCGGCATGGTCGCCCACCGGACCGACGACGGCTCACTCATGGGCATCCGATTCTCAGACAGCCAGTCGGCCACAGGCAACAGTAGACCGGTGACGAGTACACGAGTACACGCAAGCGAGGAACCCGGGCCAGAACGGTTGCACGGGGAGATAGTCGTCGGCCGAGCTAGAGAGCGACAACAACTCGAAGCAGTGTACGAACAGCTCGACCGGACCGGCGGACAGGCCGTGTTACTGACCGGAGAGTCCGGCTTCGGTAAGTCGACGCTCGTCGAGCAGTTTCTCGACGGCCTCGGAGAGCGAGCGGAGACCCCTGTCCTCGGACGCGGTCGCTGTGAACGAGACTCGACACAACCATACCAGGCCTTCAGAGATGCAATGACTGCGTTTTCGTCCGTGAGTGACATTGGCGCGATACTCGAGTCGGCCACAGACGCCGACGCGGACAACCCGGAGACCGTCTCACTCCGGCGACAGTCACTGTTTGCAGATATCGCGGCGGAGTTCCGGACGCTTGGACAGAATCAGACAGTCGTTCTCGTCCTCGAAGAGTTACAGTGGGCGAGTCAGGGGACTATCGACCTGCTCGAGTATCTCATCGACGAGGTCGGACAGTGGTCACCGTCGGTGCTGTTTCTCTGTACCTGCCAGACAGACTGCGTTCCGGCAACACACCCAGCTCGGCAGGTCATCGAGGAGACGACCGACGCCGGGCGAGGGACCGTGCTCGAACTGGAGCCGTTCGATACCGGGGAGGTGGAGATACTGCTTGGGCAGATACTCGACGTGGAGGATATTCCGTCGGAGTTCGTCGAGGCTGTCCACGACCACACTGGCGGAACGCCTCTGTTCGTGGCTGAGTTCGGTATTCACCTGCGCGAGTCGTCACATGCCGACGGCGTGGCCGACCCCGATGCAGTTGCCGTTCCAGAGACAGTCGAAAGCATCGTCCGTGACCGAGTGGACGGGCTGTCGGAGCCGGCCAGAACAGTTCTCGAAGTCGGCGCCGTCCTCGGACGGAGTATCTCGTTCGACACTCTGCGAGAGGCGAGCCCATATCAAGAGACGAAGCTCGTCGAGTCCGTCGACAGACTTGTCGGCGAGCGACTCTTGGACCGAACCGACGGAACACTCCGGTTCGTCCATGGACTGGTTCACGAGGAGACGCTCGAAGCGATGACCGAGCAGCGCCGCAAGTCACTCCACGAACGGGCGGCCGCCGCAATCGAGAGTGTTTATGCTGGCTCTGATGAGAGCCGGGACGGACAGCTTGGCGTCCACTACGAGCGGGCTGGCGCAGATCAAAAAGCTATCGAGTGTTTCCAGCGGGCGGGTGACCGGGCGAGTCGCTCGTACGCTCACGCGGACGCAGCGAGCTTCTACGAGCGGGCGATAGAGCTGGCCCGCGAAGCCGATGTGGACTCGGAAACACTCGCCGAACTCCATGCGGCACTTGCAGACGTATTCCGAGTCATCGGTCGCCACGAGGACGCTCTCGATGCCGTCGAGGAGGGGCTGTCAGCCGTTTCCGACGAAACCGCACTTGGGTGTCGCCTGCTGGGAATTAAGGCACGGACCGCGACCAAACTGAGTCGGTTCGAATCAGCCCGTGAGACGGCGTTGTGCCAGCGCGAGAGTGCCAGGGCGGTCGGCAACTGTGGCTACGAGCAGGACGCGCTCCGACAACTTGGCGCGATAGCCAGGGTTCGAGGCAACTACGAGCGCGCCAGACAGCACCTCGAAGAAGGACTCTCGCTCGCCGAAACTGCCGAAGACGAGCACAAAACCGCGGCGATATACAAGGAACTCGGGTCAGTTGCTCTCCGCCGAGGCAACTACGAGCGCGCGAGAGCGACCTATCAGCGAAGTCTCGAAGCTGCCAGAGACGTATCGGACAAACAGCTCGAAGCCGCGTGTCTGAACAATCTTGGCTCTGTTGCGTACCGGGAGGCGGACTACGAACAGGCGCGCAAATACGACCGACAGAGCATGGAAATCAAGCGTGAAATCGGAAACAGGGCGGGCGTCGGGAGTGCACTCGCGAGCCTCGGATTGATTGCCGAGCGGCGTGGTGACTACGAACAGGCTCGCGAGCATCTCGAGGAGAGTCTCGATATCCGTCAAGCCGTCGGGAACCGGAAGGGTGAAGCGTTTGTCTATAACATACTCGGACTCATTGCTCGGAAGCGAGGCGAGTATAAGCGGGCACTCGAGTGTGTCGAACGGTCGCTGGATATCGCCGCCGACATCGATGCCTCGCTACAGGAGGTCTGGTCCCTCGAAAATCGAGGATTGATCCGGTACTACCGAAACGACAACAGCCAAGCACGCAGAGACCTGCAACGGGCACTCGAAGGCGCGAACGAACTCGGAAACGCAGAAACCGCTGCCAGTTGTCTGTCCGGGCTGGCGGCACTCACCCGCGAGGCCGGCAACCTCGACAGCGCCCGCGAACTGCTGGAGAACGCGCGTGAAAAACACCCCTCGAACGGTGACCCGCTCATACGCGGGAAGCTCCGGTTGGAACAGGCGCGACTCGAACGAGCCTGCGGGAATATCGACGCCGCACGGTCCTGTGTCGAGGAGGCACGCGAGACGTTCAGTTCGGTAGGAGTCGTCTACTGGGCGGCGCGGGCACGTCGCGTTCGCGGCGACATCGAAACAACGGCAGGAAACCCCGAGAACGGCTGTGAGTACTGGCGTGAGGCGACACAGACATTCGAGGAACTCGGCACGCACCGAGACCTACTGGCGACGACAGAGCGGCTACTCGAACACGGGGAGGACACTGCGGCGTGGAGAGACAAGGCCCGCGAGGCGATAGATTCAGTCCCTTATGCTATCGAGAGCGAGAACGATTGGTCCAGTGGATAACACCGCCGCTCTCGGGTGGTTGTAATGGTGCGAGGGAAGACCGCTCCGTTGGTCTTCCGCACTGGGTCGAAGATTTCTCGACCACACAGTGCGAGGGATGCGATTCGAACGCATGGACCCCTACGGGAGCGGATCTTGAGTCCGCCGCCGTTGGCCAGGCTTGGCTACCCTCGCGCACTGTCACAGGTTTGGCGACCTGCACCCCCTGCTAACGACCGGACCGTTATATGTAATACGATTCCTGCCGTGTGGCTATCTCGGCGAGGGCTCGGCTACGAGTCAGACTCGTTGTCCGTGGTCTCGGTGTCGTCCTCGTGTTCGTCCGCAGTGTCGTCTTCGTGTTTGTCAGCGTCGGTCGTCTCGCTGTCCTCGTCGCTCGCTTCGGCGTCGGTTTCCCTGTCGGCGGTGTCGTCGATGTCTTTGGTCGTCTGTATCGTCGGCCGACGCGATAGTTGCCCGGCGAGAACGCCAGCCGTCGAGAGAACCGCGGGATAGGCGATGCCGAAAACGAGTGTGTCGACCCTGTCCGGCCGCGTAAACGCGCCCTCGCCCGCCTGTTGAGTGAAGATTGCGACGCCGTCGACGACGAACAGGTACATCCCGACCAGAGCGAGGAGGACAAATCCGAGTGTAATCGTCCCGCCACCGACGAGTCCGCGAATCGCGACCTGCCACCACAGCTGCGTGTCGTCCATCGAGACATAGCGGTACGCCAGGACGAATCCGACACCGAAAAGCACGACAACAGGGATGGCCAGATACACGAAATCAGGGAAGGTCAAATCGGGCAGCGCCCAGTCCCGTGCGTTCTCGACGGGAAGCGTTCGACTCTGTTCGTCGTAGAGTGCCCCGTCGAGGTACGTCTGTGTATCTACGTCGATACTGTCTGCCTGGTAGAAGGGATTGTACCGGACGCTGAAGAGACTCTCCTGGAGGACAGACTCGTTGTTGGCCGTGTTGCGCACGACCTGTTTGGTCTGCTGGTGAGTCGGGACGAGAAATGAATTATAGAAGAAATGTCCGACCTGTCGGAGCGACCGCGCCTCGAAGTCGATGCCGTCGCCAGTTCCGGCAGCGATGCCGAGAAACGACAGGTAGCCGACAATAAACGAGACGAGCCCAGCGAGGAGTCCACCAAACAGCGGGACACCGTAATACCGTTCGTCGAGGCCACCGAACTCGATTTTGTCCTTCACATGTATGTGCCCAACGACGGTAAATAAAAATCTTCGGGGACCGCGCTACTCCTCGTCGGGTTCGAACTCAAGCGAGGCAGAGTTGATGCAGTACCGCTGGCCCGTCGGGTCGGGACCGTCGTCGAAGATGTGGCCGAGATGGCTCTCACAGCGGGCACAGATTGCCTCGGTCCGTCGCATCCCGTGGCTGGTGTCGACGTCTGTCGCAATATTACCCTCTTCTAGCACGTCGAAGAAGCTCGGCCAACCGCTGCCAGAGTCGTATTTCTGCTCTGAGTGAAACAGCTCCGCGCCACAGGCCTTACAGGAGAAGACGCCCGCCTCGTCGATGTCGAGTAACTCGCCGCTGAACCGCGGCTCGGTGTCTCCCTCTCGGAGAATCTTGTACTCTTCGTCGGTCAGAATATCTTGCCATTCTTCCTCGTGTTCCGGGACGGAATCGGTGTCGTGTTCGCTCATTATGTCGAATACAGATATGCCTTCGACACATATAATTGGACGGTTTCGGCCACTTTTGTCCAGAGTTGTGGCTACTGGACGAGCGAGGCGAGCAGCGCAACAGCCGAGACGACGGCAACGACGACGACACCCCAGCCGGCGTGTGAGACGGCGACAGTTTCCGAGAGGGAAGCGCTGACAGCGAGTTCAGCGGCGTGGTGGCCGGGAAGCCAGTCGGCCCAGCCCGGAGACTCGCCGAGGGGCAGACCGAGCAGAAGGATGTCGAACATCGGAACGAACAACAGCAGGTAGACACCGGCCATCCGGTCGATAAACTGTCCCGCGAGGACGCCGACGCTGCCGTAGGTAGCCCCAGCTACCACCAGTGAGAGCAGGAACCACCCAGGGTGTTCCGGAACGCTGTAGACCAGCGTGACCGCGAGCGAGACAGCCACGACGACGGCGGTTACGGCAGCCAGCAGGCAGAGGCGAGCGACGAGCAACTCCGCTCCCCGAAAGCCGACGACACGCAGGCGCTCGTCGATTCCACGCGAGCGCTGGACGAGAAACATCCCCGCGATACCGACCAAGAGCGCGCCGGTGACCGGCCCCATGAGCGCGAGCATCAGGCTCACGAGGTCCGTGTCGACGGTCGCGGTTCCGTCCGCGGTAGCGACCGCAACCCTGACCTCGTCTGTCGGGACCAGCCATCCCCACAGTCCGATGAAATACACCGGCAAGAAGACGAGCAATCCGAGTAACACTGGGTCGCGTAATACCTCCTTGCCCGCGACGACCGTGGCGGTCCGGACCCGGGACTGCCCCCCACGAGCCATAGTCACGTCAAATCACCCCCGTGGGCGACGAGCACGACACCAAGCACGGCAAGTGCACCTGCGTACCCGAGGACCGTCGCCACGTCTCCGCCCGAGACGGTGCCGCCGTAGACGGCCTCGTGGAGCATATCGTGTGGCGTCGCCAGCGGGAAGTAATCGAGGACGGCGCTCTCTGTCGGCACGACGCCGATTGACCCGAAGGAGTCGATATCGGCCAGAAACACCAGGACGAGCGACCCTTCCAGTTCACGCCCGAAGAGCGCACCGAGACAGACCCCTACGAGGGCGTAGACGAGTGCGGCCCCCAGGAGTGCGCCAAAGGCCACGAGCGGTCGTGCCGGCGTCACGTCGGTTCGGACCCAGAAGGTGACGAACGTGATGCCAGCGACGAGTCCGCCGGCAATCAGCACGGTCAGCAGGCGGGCGAGAAGGACCTCCGCCGGGTGATAGCCACAGACGACCAGCCGCCGGTCGGACTGTGCCGTGCCGACGACCTGAAAGAGACCGAGTAGCCCGGCAAGAAACGCCGTCGCGAACAGCGCGCCGCCGAGGTCGGCGGCCCCCGGCGTGAGGTCGATGCCCGGTGCCGCCGAGATGGGGTCGACCGCGAGCTCGTACATGAAAATCACCGCGGGCGGGAGCGCGACCAGCAGAGCGACGTTCATCGGCTTCCGGAGAAACGCCCGGAGGCCTGCGCCGACGGCCGCCCGCTGCCGTGGCGCGACAGCCATTTAGCTCACCTCCTCGCTGTCGGCAACGTTCTGACGTTCGAGGCTGCCGTCCTGGAGTTCGTAGATGCGGTCGAACCGGTCGTGTTCCTCGACGAAGTGGCTGATGACCACGATAGCGGTCCCCTGGGCGGCTAACTCGTCGGTGAACTCCCAGAACGTCTGGTATGTCTCCCAGTCGAAGCCGGTGTAGGGCTCGTCGAGTAACAGCACGTCGGGCTGGTGGAGCAGCGCAACCGAGAGGTTTACCTTCTGCTGGTTGCCTCCGCTCAGGTGGTCGACCCGCGTGTCGAGATACTCCTCGTACTCGAAGCGGTCGGCGAGCCAGGCCTGTCGCTCACGAATCGTCGCGCTGTCTAACCCGTACCCACTGCCAAACAGTTGCATCGTCTCGCGCACTGTCAACCGGTCGTAGAGGAGCGTCTCCTGTGGACACCAGCCAATAGTGCCACGGCGCTCGACCTCACCACCGTCGCGTTCGAGAACGCCGACGAGAATCTTCATCAACGTCGATTTTCCCGAACCGTTGCCACCGACGATACCGACCAGCTCTGACTCGTTGATAGTCAGCGTTGCCTCCGTCAACACCTCGACGGTCCGCCCGAACGGCAGCCAGGAGTCGTAGGTCTTCTCGATGTCCGTCCCGCGAATCACCCACTCACTTGTCGTCGTCTGGTCGTTGTCGGGTACTGACTTGTTCTCCAAATTCGGCATTTGCCGAATATTCTGTATAAACCTATTTATCCGTTACGGTCAAACCCAGACGTGATGGGTGAGAACGGAGACGACCCCGATGAGGTGGCGACTGCACGCGAGGAAGTCATCGAAGCGATGGCGACGACGGCGGAGATGTACGGGACGAAACGGAGTCTCGGTCGGCTCTATGGCATTCTGTACTTTGCGGACGGGCCGCTCTCGCTCGATGGCCTAGCCGAGCGCAGCGACTACGCCAAGTCGACGGTCAGTTCGGCGATGTCGACGCTCGAACGGTATTATTTGGTGAAGCGGCGGTCGCTCCCCGATGAAGGGAAACGCGCCTTCTTCGAGGCCGAACGCGACTGGTGGGAAGTGACCAGACGGTGGCTCGAAACGGAGGGACGACGCGAGGTGATGACGATGAATCGGGCGCTGGATACGGCACAGCGACGGCTCGAATCCAGCGACAGCCCCGAGGCGGCCCACGACCTCGCGCGAGTGTCCCAACTACAGGAGTACTACGACCAGATAGAGCAGTTCGTCGACCTACTCTCCGGGCTCAGTTCCGAGGAGATGATGGCGCTTGCCGAAACGATGGACTCCGCCGGCAGCGAGAGGTAGCCGAACCGCTACTGTTTTGCTAGCAAGAGTCGAGGTGTGAGCGTGGGGTACGACCATGCCGATACCGAACACGCGGGGGCGCTCCATCACGTCGAACTGTGTACATCCGATCTCGCGTCGTCGCTGGATTTCTGGGAATGGTTCCTGACAGAGTTGGGGTACGAGCAGAAAGACGACTGGGACGGCGGTCGGTCCTGGGACCGTGGTCCGACCTACGTTGTCCTGAAAGCGGCCACAGACGACCGCCCGTTCGACCGTCGGGCTGCCGGGTTGAACCACCTCGCGTTTCATGCCAAGTCCCGACAACAAGTCGACGAACTCACCGAAACAGTTCGCGAGCGCGACGACACGAGCGTGCTCTACGAGGAGCAACACCCCTACGCGGGTGGGTACTACGCGCTCTACTGTGAGAGTCCTGCCGGAATGAAGGTAGAACTCGTCGGACCGGCGTGAGCGCGGTACCGTCGTCTTTAGTAGTTTGGCGACCACATCGACAGACGTGAGCGACGTGACAGAGCGCCTCAAGTGGCTGGCCCCCTCCGAGCGGACGTTCGCGGGCTATCTGTTCTGGCTCTCGCGCCCGCGGTTCTGGCTGTATCTCGCGGGGCCGGTCATCGTCGGCGTGGCCTACGGTGCCCCGACGACGAGTGAGTTCTTTACGCCGCTCTCTATTGCTCTGTTCCTGTATTTTCTGCTTCCGGCGAACGTCTTCCTGTACGGCGTCAACGACCGCTTCGACGTTGATATCGACGAGTACAATCCGAAGAAATCCGAGGGCGGCCGAGAAGTGCAGTACTCCGGCAGCAATCGGGTGACAGCTATCGTCCTCGTGTGTGGTGCGCTTGGCGTGGGCTTTGTCCCGGTGCTGCCGGCAGAGAGCGCCGTCGCGATGGGCGCGTTTTTGACACTCGGGGCCGCCTACAGCGTGCCACCGTTGCGGTTCAAGACGACGCCGGTACTCGATTCGGTCTCGAACGGGCTCTATGTCACGCCAGCTATCGTCGCCTACGGAGGCGTCGCCGGGACAGCGCCGCCGCTGCTCGCGGTCGCCGGCGGGTGGGTCTGGGCGATGGGGATGCACACCTTCTCCGCGATACCGGACATCGACCCCGACCGCCGGGCCGGCATCACGACGACGGCAACGCTACTCGGGGAGCGTGCGACACTCCTGTACTGTGCGGCCTGCTGGCTGGCGGCCGCCGCGCTGATGGGCGTGGTCGACCCGCGGCTTGGCGTGGTCTTTCTCGTCTACCCCCTGTTCGTCGGCGTCATCGACCGCTTCGGGGTCGACATCGCTCGCGCGTACTGGTGGTTCCCGATTTTGAACACGTTCGCCGGCATGGCACTGACGATGGGTCGGCTCTGGGTGATGCTGTATGGATAACTGGAGGCGGTCTCGATGACCGACGGCGCCGAACAGGTGACGCTCGACAGAGACGGACTCTCTCGCGCGCTCTCGGACAGGGAAACGTTCGAGGCGACGCTCGACGCGCTCGTCGACGACAATCGGTTCACCATCGCGGTGGTCTTCCCGCTTATCGGGGCCGTGACCCTGCTCGCCAGCGCGCAGGGACTGCTCCCACCCCTGCTGTCGTTCAATCCGGCGCTGGTGTTGTTCGGGGTGTTCGTGATGCGGGTCCCGCTGGTATCAGGCGTGCTCCCGCTGGTCGACCGACGCGGGGCGGTAGCGCTGGCGCTTCTGTTCGCGTACACCTACGCAATCGAGTTTCTCGGCGCGACGGCGGGCGTCCCCTACGGCGAGTTTAGCTACAACATTTCACTTGGACCGATGCTCGCGGGAACGATTCCGGTGGCGTTGCCGCTGTTTTTCGTCCCGCTGGTGGTCAACAGCTACCTGCTCTGTCTGTTGTTGCTCCGTGGTCGGGCGGCCTCGCCACTCGTTCGTCTGCCGGTCGTCGCCGCGACAGTCGTCGCTGTCGACCTGGTGCTCGACCCCGCGGCGGTCGCGCTCGGCTTCTGGGAGTTCGCCGAGGGTGGCTTCTACGGCGTTCCGCCGATGAACTACGCGGGCTGGGTCCTGAGTGCGGTCGTTTCGACGGTACTCATCGACGCCGCCTTCGACAGAGAGCGGCTACGCGAGCGCGTCGAGACCTGCCCGTACATGCTCGATGATATGGTCAGTTTCGTCCTGCTGTGGGGCGCTATCAACGCCTTCTACCAGGCGTGGGTGCCCGTCGCCATCGCCGCCGGATTCGGCGTCGCGCTCTTAGAGACCGACCGCTTCGATTTCGACGTCGTGCCGCTGTGAGGGCTGGGTCAGCAGAGTTAAGCCCATCGCCGATGACAGACGGACAGGCATGGGACGGGGACAGTCGGACGTACAGAAACTACTCGCGTTTATCATCGGCATCACCGTCCTACTGGCAGTGCTTCCGGCGGCGTTTGGCGTCGCCGGCGTCGACATCCGCGACGCGTCCCTTAGGGACGACAGAACGACCGCCGAGTCGGAGCGCCCGGACGGTGGCTTGCTCGTGCTCTCGTCGTACGGCAGTGCGATAAACGACGACCGGACCAGTGTCGGTACCGTCGAGTTGCTGGTCACACCCGCCACCGAGAGCGTCAACGTCAGCGACGTGACGGTGACCTGGGACGGGAGCGACCGCTACACGCTCGCGCCGCCACAGGTGGGAGCCGGCGACGCATCCTTCGGCGTCGACCCCCTCGAGGGCGGGGCGGAACTCCAGCCGGGCGAGCGACTCGTTCTCCAGTTCGACCGCGGGACCGACGACCTCGACGGCGTACAGTACTTCGGCGACCGCCTCACCCCCGGCGAGACGGTAACGCTCACGATTACGACAGGCACAGGGGCAGAAACGACGACGACAGTTCGGGTGCCCGACCCCCTCCCGCCCGGCGTCGCGGTCCGCCTCTGAGGGTTACGCGGCATCGCTGAGCCGGTCGTACTGCGCTCGGAAACTCTCCAGACAGGACGAGCAACAGAAGTGATACACCGTCCCGTCGAATGTTTCGCGTTCGCCCTCGGTGTCGACAGTGTTCCCGCATTCGACGCAGTCGGGAGCGAGTTCGGCGTGGTCGAGCTGTGGTGTCCACGACGTTTCCGCGAGCAGTTGCACGTCGTACGAGCGGACGGCATCGCCCACCCCCTCGAAGAGCTCCGCACTGTCGCCGTCGGTGACTGTGGCGGTACAGACGAGCGTCTCGTCGGCGGTGCGAAAGAGGTGTTCGACCGCAGGCTGCTCGCGGAGCTGTGTTTCGAGTCGTTTGCCAGTCCCAGGCCTCGCCCGAACGGTCACGAGTACCGGCGTCCCGTCGCGTAACAGCCCTCTGTCCAGGTCGACGGTGAACCGCCGGATGAGCCCGAGTTCCCTGAGGCGGTCGATACGGTCAGAGACAGCGGGTGCCGAAAGGCCAACGGTTTCGGCGATATCGCTGTACGAGCGGCGACCGTCTTCGAGCAAGAGCCGGAGAATGTCCCTGTCGGTGTCGTCGAGTCCGCGCATACACGTACTGTTCGTCCGTCGTGAAAAAAGCGTTCGGCGTGGCACTCAGAGTGGTTCGTGGGAGCGTTTTCGCCACGACAACACCAGAGAAATAGCCCTAAATGACAGTAGTCTTCCTATGCGGTGGTCACGGAAATTACCGCGATAATCGCGGTTAAACCGTCTCGGCAACGTCGTCAGGGGTCGCCGGCGTGACGTGGATTGACCCGGCGATATCGTTCGGAATCGAGACAGTGGTATCGTCGGCAAATCGGACCGTCACCATTCCAATCGGAGCCACTTCGTCGACGGTGAGTTCAGTCCCCGGCGTGAGACCGGCATCTTTGAGATAGTCGAGTTCCTCGGCGTTGCGGTCCCGGACCCGTCTGACGACGACCGCCGCGCCTTCGTCGTACTCGTCGAGTCGTCCGCCGTCTGTCTCTTCGAGGGGGTCGAGACTGTCGGTCGGAATCGGGTCGCCGTGGGGGTCGACTGCCGGGTCGTCGAGCGCGTCTGCGACGCGGCGCTCGAACTCCTCGCTGATGTGGTGTTCCAGCCGGTCGGCCTCGTCGTGGACCTCTGCCCAGTCGTAGTCCAGTTGCTCGGCGAGATAGGTCTCGATGAGGCGGTGGTGACGGAGGACTTCGAGTGCGACGGTCTCTCCCTCGGGCGTGAGTTCGACGCCGCTGTACTTCTCGCGGTCGACGAGTTCGCGGTCTTCGAGTTTCTCCATCATGCTCGTGACCGTCGGCGGTGTCACGTCCATATACTCCGCGATGCTGGAGGTCGAGACAGGAGCGCCGTCAATCTCTTTGAGTTCATAGACCGTTTTCAGGTAATCCTCCATCTTCGCGCTCAGCATTGTTGTCGTCGCTAGCGCGGTTCCGATGAAAAAGATGGCGACTGGTCATTCAAGCAGAATGCGGTGCCGAAGGCTTTTGAGTGTGATAGCCCTAGCAGATTGTATGAGAGACGACCGCGACGACCCGTTTGACGAGTTCTTCAGCGAAATCGAGCGCATGATGAACGAGATGATGGCCGGCGACGGCGACGTGCATTTCGAGCGGAACACGCCGGGAAGTCAGGACACCGCCAGCGACGTTCACCTCGACATCCACGAGGGAGACGACGAGGTTCGCGTCGTCGCGGATATTCCTGGTATCGAGAAAGAGGATATCGACCTGAAATGCGACGGCCGAACCCTCCATCTGGACGCGACCGGCGACGGCCGTACGTACCGCGAGCAGATTTCCCTTCCGGTTCCAGTCGTCGAAACCTCCGCACAGGCGACGTACAACAACGGCGTCCTCGAAGTCGTCTTCGACCACGACGACGACTCGACGAGTATCGACATCTGAGTTCCCGTCTCAGTAAATACGCCCCGGATATTGTGGGCTGGTCTCTACAACCGACCAGTGTCTGTACTGGCGTATGGGAGCGACACAATCTCTTCCACTCAACAGTGACGACCTCCAAGAACAGGTGACGTGGGCGGTTGCCCTCTGGCTGCTGTTGACGTTTACACTGGCGATTACCCTGACGCTGTTTCTCCCGTAGCTTCAGGGAGTGAGGCCGTCGAGTCGGGCCCGCGCCTGCTCGATTGTCTCGGGCCGTGCGGTCACCTCGACGTGTGCGGCCTCGCTGTCGTAGGAGACGGTTACGTCAGCGGCCTCGTCGTGCAGCCACGAGAGCAGTGACATGGCGTCGTCAGACAGCGGAAGCGTCAGCGTCGTCTCTTCGAGCGCGGGGAGCGTCGCACAGATGCTCGACTCCAGAGCATCGAGGTTGTCACCCTCTTGGGCACTGACGAGCACCGGATTCGACACGAGGTCGCCGACGGCGTCACGTCTCTCCTCGCGCGTCTCACCGGAGACGAGGTCTGCCTTGTTGAGCGCAGTCACCACCGGCGGGTGGTCGTCACCGAGGGCGTCGTGGACCGCGGCCAGTTTCCGCCGGAGTTCGTCGGTGGGCTGTGCGATGTCGGCTACGACGACGACAGCGTCTGCCTCCTCGACGGCGGTCAGCGTGTTCCGGAACGATTCGACCAGCCAGTGGGGCAGGTCGTCCAGAAAGCCCACGGTATCGGTCACGAGCGTCGACCGACCCGAGAGAGACGCCCGCCGCGTGGTCGTCTCCAGAGTCTTGAACAGCCGGTCCTCGACTGCCGCCGTCTTCGCGAGGTCGTCGTGACCCGTCTCCTCGAGTGTCATCTCGTCGGCCAGTTGGCGCAACAGCGTCGACTTGCCGGCGTTCGTGTAGCCGGCCAGCGCGACCAACTCGAACCCTTCGTCCCGCCGCTGTTCTCGGTGTTGTTCGGCGACCGAAGGGAGGTCGTCGAGCTTGCGTTCGAGTTCGTCGATACGGTCCAGCAGGTCGTAGTACCGCGTCCCGCTCTCGGTGAAGCGATTGAGTGCGCCCTCGTCCGAGCGTTCCCGGACGCGGGGCAGACGGTATCGAAGCCGCGCGAGTTCGACCTGGAGCTGTGCCCGGCGCGTCCTCGCTTGGTCGGCGAAGATTTCGAGAACGACCCGGTGTCGGTCAACGACGTGTGCGCCGACGGCGTCTTCGAGTGTGACCGTCTGTCCCGGCGTCAACTCGGCGTCGACAACGACCGTGTCCGCGCCGGTCTCGTCGACTACGTCCCCGATTTCTGCGACCTTGCCCGGGCCGAGTTCAGTCCCCGGGTCGGGCGGGCGCTGCTGTGTCACCTCGGCTACGACCCGCGCGCCGGCAGCCTCGGTCAGTCCGCGTATCTCGTCTGTCTCTGGCGTCTCGTCTGTCGTCCGTTGTGCGATAATTGCCGTCTGTAACATGTGTGTGGACGGCTGCGATGCTGTGTCGCTGTTCCTCCCCGGCGAACAAAGCGGTCGCTGGGGGTAAATCGAGCAAAACGGGCGTCACCGACGCGCTAGCTGTTCGGCAGCCTCACGAACAGCCAGGGCGTCGACAACCCCGTTAGAAAGCGGAGAGCTCCATGCTGTCAACGAGTTTTCTATCTATCGACAAAAAAGTGTCGTGAGAAGAGATAACACGGCCCGTCACGTCTGTGCCCGCACGAGGGCAGCCACGTCGTCCCAGAAGCCGGATTCGTATTTCGTCGCCGAATCGATAGTGGGGCGAGCATTTGTCTCGTTGACGACGGCGCGGTCGTCGGTGACGAGCAGGTCGATACCGAGCCAGGAAATCCCCATCGCGTCGGCGGCCGCCTCGGCCAGGCTTCGGTGGTCGTCCTCGAGGGCGACCCCGGTGGCCTCGGCCCCACGGTGGACGTTGTGTTTCCACCCTCCTGCGGCGAGTGCCTCGTCTGGAAGCCGGCGTTCGACTGCACCCACGGCCTCGCCGTCGACGACCATGACCCGAAAGTCTCGCGCGTCGGGGAGATACTCCTGGACGAGAAACGACTGGTCGCCGGTGGCGCGGTAGTCGTGGACGAGATCGAGGTAGTCACAGATACCGAGAAAGCTGTCGAGGTCATGCGCCCGTGCCACACCAGTCCCTCGGGTCGTCGAATTCGGCTTGACGACCACCGGCCCGTCGAATCGCTCGAACGCCGCCGTCAGTGCCGCCTCGTCTGTGGGGTTCGAAACGACAACGGTCTCGGGCGTCGGGACGCCTGCAGTCGAGAGTCGAGCAAGCGCTTCGCCCTTGTGACGAGAGCGCAGAATCTCTTCCCGTCCGTTCACCCACGGCACACCGAGCAGTGCGTCAGCGACACCCCCCTCGGCAAGCCGCGAGGGATAGACAAAGCCCACGTCGAAGCCGTCCGCGTCGAAGGCATCACTCCCCGTATCGAGCGAGAGAGTGCGCTCTGTCGTCTCGACGTGGACGGCTTCGATATCACGTGTTCGCAGAGGCTCTTGCATCCGGTCGTAGGTTTCTGCCGCGGTCGCTACCGCCAGTCGGAGCATACCGAACACAGCGGTCTGGCAAGGAAAAGAGTTCGTGGTCAGTCCGTTATTCCAGTTCCTCGGCGAGGTCGTCGGCGTCGATGTCGGCGTCTTCGAGCGCCTCTTCGAGGTCGGCACCGCCGGCACCGCCCATGCCGCCCATCATGCCGGGCATGCCCATCGGACTGTCCTCGATAGTCTCCTGGACGATGATGCGGTCGATGCCGAGCAGGTCGATGAGTTCCTGACCAATCTGCTGTTTTTGCATCATCCACTGCTGGTTCATCGTCAGCTGCGGGGTCGCTTCGATGTACAGCGACTCTTTCTCGACCTCGACGGTCTCGTACTCGGGCTCGCTCTCCTCGTCGTCTTCCGCTTCCTCGTCCTCGTCCTCGACGAGCTGTTCTTCCTCGACGGTCTCGGTCTCGAACCACATCTCGAGGTCGAGACCGAGGTACATGTCGACCAGCCCTTCGGCCATCTCCATGCGGTCGTCGACGGTGTCGGCAATCTCGTAGTCGTACTCGATGTCGTCGCCGGCGAGGGGGTGATTGAAGTCGACGCGTGCGCGGCCGCCGACGATTGTCTCGACGAAGCCGTCGTCACCGTCGACGGTGACCTGTGCGCCGGGGTAGCGGTCGTCTTCCGGAATCTTGTCCTTGCTGATGGTGCGGACCTGGTCTTCTTCGAACTCGCCGAAGGCTTCGCCTGCGGGAACGGTCACGGTGCCTTCCGTGCCGACCTCCTCGCCGCGGATATCGTCTTCGACGCTGGCGAAGATGTGTCCCTGTCCCAGAACAATCGTTCGCGGACCGAACTCTCGCTCGTCGTCGTCGATGCCTTCCTCCTCTGCGACCTCTTGGGAGGTCGTGTCGACGAGCTGGCCGTCTTCGATAGTGCGAGCGGTGTACTCGAGACGGACGAAGTCGTCGTCCTGCAGTCCGGATGTCTGTTCGTCTTCGGCGGCTTCCTCCTCGATTTCGGGCTCGTCGTCGGCCTGTGTCTGCTCGTCCTCGGCCTCGGATTCGTTGCTCATACCGTTTTGGTCAGTCGTTGTACTCTTAAGGACACCGTTTCGCCCCGCTCATGGGAGCATATGACACCAATATCAGGTCGCTTTTCACGCCGCCACCCCCACCCACGCCCATGTACGAAGTCGAGATGAAGGTCCCAGGAAACCACGACCGCGTCACAGAGGCACTTACAGACGCGGGCGCGACTCACCTCGGGGCTGTTAGGCAGGAAGACACCTACTACGACGCGCCAGACCGAGACTTCGCGACGACCGACGAGGCGCTCCGAATCCGACGGGAGACAGTCGACAGCGAGTGTCGAACGGTCGTGACCTACAAGGGGCCACTTGTCGACGACCACTCGAAGACACGGAGCGAAGCCGAGACCACCGTCGACGACGGCGAGTCGATGCGAGCGGTACTCGAAGGACTCGGGTACGAGCCAGCCGCCAGGGTCGCCAAAGACCGCGAGCGATACGAACTCGACGACTGCGTCGTGACGCTCGATGCAGTCGAGGGACTGGGCGACTTCGTCGAAGTCGAACGCGACGTGCCGAGCGAGGCCGACGTTGCGGCGGCCAGAGAGCAAACCGCCGGCGTCCTAGAGACGCTCGGTCTCCATCCCGACGACCAAATCCGCACCTCGTATCTGGATTTGTTGCTAGAAGAGACTGCCCGCGACGCCGACCCGCAGTGACTGGCTCCCGACCCGTGTGATAACTCCCGTGCATCACGGCGACGTTCGACGTTTTCGTAAGTTATAGACGCGCCGGTAGCGAACCGGAGAACAATGACCAATCGGAACATCCGCGTCGAGGAGACAGAAGGAATGGCCGTCGAGGACGAGCACGTCGAAATTGTCGAGCGAAAGGGAATCGGACACCCCGACTCTATCTGTGACGGGGTCGCAGAGGCGGTGTCGCGGGCGCTCGCGCAGACGTACCTCGACCGCTTCGGGAAACCGCTCCATTTCAACACGGACGAGACACAGCTCGTCGCCGGGACGGCCGCGCCGGCTTTCGGCGGCGGTGAGATGCTCGAACCCATCTACCTGCTCATCGTCGGCCGGGCCACCAAGGAGTACGACGGCGAGCGGATTCCGGCGGAGACAATCGCGCTCCGGACCGCCCGCGAGTACCTCGACGAGACGTTCCCGTATCTCGACGTCGGCTCCGATATCGTCATCGACGTGAAACTCGGCGAGGGAAGCGGTGACCTCCAGGACGTGTTCGGCGAGGACGGCGAGGCCGTTCCGATGGCAAACGACACGAGCTACGGCGTCGGCCACGCCCCGCTGACCGAAACCGAGCAAATCGTCTACAATACCGAACACAAACTGACCACAGAGTACGCGGCGGACAACCCTGTTGTCGGTCAGGATGTCAAGGTGATGGGCAAACGCGAGGACGACCACATCGACGTGACAGTGGCCGTGGCGATGGTCGACGAACACGTCGCCAGCCTCGAAGCGTACCAGGAAGCGGTCGCGGGCGTCAAAGAGTACATCGAGGGACTCGCCACGGAGTACACCGACCATGACGTAACCGTCCACGTGAACACCGCCGACGACTACGAGCAAGGGTCGATATACCTGACGACGACTGGCCTGAGCGCCGAACAGGGCGACGACGGCTCTGTCGGCCGTGGCAACCGTGCTAACGGCCTCATCACCCCCAACCGGCCGATGAGTATGGAGGCCACGAGCGGCAAGAACCCTATCAACCACATCGGCAAAATCTACAACCTCCTGAGTACCGATATTGCCGAGGCAGTCGCCGCAGACGTCGAGGGCCTCCGGCAGGTCCAGATTCGCCTGCTCTCACAGATTGGGCGACCAATCGACCAACCCCACGTCGCCGACGCCAAGGTCGTGACGAGCGAGGACGTGACCCTCGAAGACATCCGCTCCGACATCGAGGCGACAATCGACGAGGAACTGGCCGACGTGACCGACCTGACACGGCGGGTCATCGACGGCGAACTCTCGACGTTTTGAGCGAGCGGAGTCAATATCCGTTTAAACCTCGACGCGTTTCTCCCGGACATGCACCCACCCGGAGCAGACACCGTCCTCGTCCGCTTCAGCGGCGAGGTCGGCGTCAAGAGCCAGTCGGTCCAGCAACGGATGGAGCGACAGCTCCGGACGAACCTCAGACGGATGCTCGACCAGCGCGCGGTCGACGCCACCGTCGAGGCCGAGTTCACCCGGCTGTACGTCAGAACTGACCCCGACCAGATAACGGCGGCCACCCGCGCGGCTCGGTCGGTGTTCGGCGTCTCGTCGGTGAGTCCGGTCAGAGAGAGCGAGCCAACGATGGCAGCCATCTGTGACCTGCTGCGAGAGGCGGCCCGGGAGCGGTACGACGGCGGGACCTTCGCAGTGCGGGCACGCCGGGCCGGGCAGCCAGACGCTCATCCCTTCTCGAGTACGGACATCGAGCGGGAGGGTGGCAGCGCGGTCGCGGCGGCCGCCGAAGCAACGGGTGTCGACCCGGTTGTCGACCTCGACGACCCGGAGCTCACGTTCGGCGTCGAGTGCCGGCCAGAGCGTGCGTTCGTCTATCTCGACCGACAGTCTGGCCCTGGCGGGCTTCCTCTGGGAACACAGGAGCCCGTCGTCGCACTGGTCAGCGGCGGTATCGACTCGCCGGTCGCGGCCTGGGAACTGATGAAACGCGGCTGTCCGGTGATACCCGTCTACGTCGACCTCGGACGATTCGGCGGCGTCGACCACCGGGCGCGCGCAGAGCGGACGATGCAGTGTCTCACAGAGTACACGCCTGACGGGCTGACGCTGTGGGCGGTCCCCGGCGGCGAGGGGCTAAAACGAATCACCGAGGCCGCCGAGCGCTACCGGATGCTTCTCGCCCGGCGGTTCATGCTCCGGATTGGCGCAGCGGTTGCCGACAGGACCGACGCTGTCGGCGTCGTCACTGGCGAGTCCGTCGGGCAGAAATCGAGCCAGACAAGTGCCGCATTACGGGTTACCGGTGCGGCCATCGACTACCCGGTCCACCGCCCGCTCGTGTCACTCGACAAAAGCGAGATAACGGAACGAGCGCGAGCCATCGGCACCTACGACGAAGCGACCATCGACGCCGGCTGTCATCGCCTCGCGCCCGACAACCCGGCGACACAGCCGCCGCTGTCGACAGTCCGGGAGGTCGAGCCAGCGGACGGAGAGCGTCTGGCCACCGAGGCCGTCGAGAACGCCGAACAGGTTGCAATCTGGGGCGAGAGTTTCTGAGAGAGAAACGAATCGTCGTGGTTTATTATAGAGGCGCGAGAAGGTTATGTATGGTCTCAAAGAAGACACTCACCGCAGGAATCGCAGTGGCAGTCGTCCTCGCGTATACGCTCAGCCGGTGGAAGAGCTCGCCCGACCCAATCGAAGACGAAGTCGAACACACTGAACCGTAAGCTACCGACCTTCTCGGCCGATTGCTGCAAACTCGTCGAGGGACTCTGTTACGTCGTCGAGTAGTCGCCGAACCCGCTGTTCTAGGTTCGCACAGCTGGCGGCGATTTCCTGATACCGGTCGTGGTCCTCGCGGTCCTCGCGGGGAATCTCGGCAGCAATCACCCGTCGTTTGGATTCGACGCCGAAGTACTCCCCGAGCAGTTCGTACCCCAGAATCTCGCACTGCTGTCGAACCGCAGCGCGGACATCTTCGCGGTCGATAGGCTTACAGAGGTAATCGTCGAAGGGCATATCCAGTACGTCGAAGCCGGGGTCGATAGCCGTCACCATGATGATTTTGCCGTCGAAGCCCCGGTCGTCGAGTTCGTCGAGTACGTCGTCCCCTGACATTCCCGGCATATGCCGGTCCAGCAAAACAATATCGACGGGGTCGTCCTCAATTACCGAAAGCGCCGTCTCGCCGTCGTATGCTGTCTCGACCTCGCACAGACCCCGAAGCCTGAGCGCGTATGCGTCCGCCACTTCTTTTTCGTCGTCGACGATGAGCGCGATTGGACGGTCCGCAGTCGTCTCGTTCATAGGCGTTTCTTACGAAACTGGTTTGGAGTCGGTACACATAATGGCTGGCATTTAGACGAATGCGACAGTCCGTCCGGCACTGCTGTTACTTCTCGGTCGCCTCAGTCGGACGTTTCTTTATAGCTAGATACGGTTTGGCGGTGTACTCTTCGTAGTTAGCACTGGATAATACCATTGGTCGATACTTTTATAGAAATATGTTGCAGAACCGTCCCCGCGACCGGACCGCGCCGGCAGCGACCGACGAAGACAGCGACGGGACCGAAGAACTGTCGACGAGCGTGCTGCTGGAGCTGCTGGGTGATGAGTACACGCGCTCGGTTCTCAGGGTTGTCGCCGACCAGCCACGGAGCGGGACCGAAGTCGCCGACCGGACGTCGATGTCGAAACCGACCGCGTTCAGACGGCTCAACCGGCTGTCAGAGGTCGGTCTGGTGACGGTTCAGCGGCGTATCGATACCGAGCAGGGCCACCATCACAAGGTATACGAGGCGAATCACGAACACCTGGACGTCGAGTTAGACAGCCTCCTCGGAGAGTTCGACGACTAACTACCCGACGAGACGGCGAACGCGCCGCCAGAGTCGCCTGCGGAACGGAACTTCGGGTTCTTTGACGACGAGTACCGACGTGTCGGTTTCAGCTGCGACGTAGTCGGTCGTCTGGCCGAAAAACTCCCGGTACCGTCCCGGGTGTGCCGGGGCACCCATCACCAGCAGGTCGGCCAGGTCGGCCCGACTGACCAGGGCCGTCTCGACATCGTTCGTTCGAATCAGCTCTGTCTCGACCGGCGCAGAGAGGAGCGTCGCCAGGTCTGACAGATACTCCTCGGCGGACACGGTCGCCGACTCGGAAGCATCTTCTGGAATCGCCTTGACGAGCGTGAGCGACGCTCCGGTTGCAGCGGCGATGGCATCTGCGACCTCTACCTCTGCGCGGTCGTATGGGCCGGTTCCCGTCGCGACGACGATATCGCCGATTGCGCCCGTCCCGCGGTCTTTGAGGACAGCGAGCCTGACGGGAAACGCCGAGCGTAGAATCTCGTCGACGTGGCTTTCTCGAAGGTGGTGTTTACGAATAGGGTCCTCCCAGTCGACGACGACCAGCTCTGTCCGGTCGTCGACACTCCCCAAGAGCGCGTCTGTGCGGTCGTGGGCCCGGACGTGGTCGAAGACGACCGCGTGGTCTCGCAAGGCGAGTTCGTGCTCGATGGTCTCCTGCCAGTCGTCGTCGACGTCGTGGGCGGCCTCAGACAGCGGGAGTTGTGGCGCGACCTCGGTTATCGTGAGTACGTCGAGGTCGGCATCGAGCCGGTCGGTAAACGCCCGCATCACCGTAAGCAGGTGTGGGTTCGTCTCGCCCTCGACTGTCTCGACGAGGACGTGTGGCCCGAGGGTTGCGTCGTTGCCGACTTCGCCTGTCTTTTCTTCGATAGAGCGCCGGTACTGTGCCCCGAGCAACTGGTCTCTGATATCGTGGTCGGGTTCGACGGGGTCGCCGACCCAGGTCTGAACGAGATACCAGACTGCACCCAGCACGACGAAGCCGACGGCAGTCAGCTGTGAGAGCAGTCCCATGAACGGAATCAGCGACAGGGCGGCCACAGCACCCGCAAGCGGCAACGCCGGCGAGAGCGGCGTCCGGTAGTCGGGGTCGTACCACTCTGGCTGTGCACTCCGGAGCAAGACGACAGTCACGTTGAGCAAGACGAAGACCAGAATGCCGAACGTTCCCCCGAGCTTTGCCAGCTTCTCGACGTCGAGAGCCACCACGAGCGTGACCATCGCCCCGCCTGTCAGCCAGATAGATAGCGAGGGCGTGCCAAATCGCGGGGACGAGCGCTCGAAAGCCGGTGGAAGGAGGTTGTCACGCGACATCGCGAAGGGGAATCGTGAGGAGGTCAACACCGCCGCGTTGGCCGTCGACACTGTTGCGAGCACTCCGGCGAGTGCGAGCACAGAGCCGCCAAAGCTCCCGAGAAACCGGCCACCCGCTTCGGCGACGGGTGCCGAGCTCTCGGCAATCTCGTCTATCTCCATCACCCCAGTGACGATGAGCATCACCAGAATGTACAGCAGCGTGACGAAGATGACCGCTCCGAACATCGCCCGTGGGAGCGTCCGTCCGGGGTCTTCGACCTCTTCGGCGACAGCCGTCGCTTTCACGATGCCGAGATAGGAGATGAAGACGAGTCCGGTCGTCGAGATGACGCCCTCTGTTCCGGAGATGGCGAAATTCGACCACCGGCCCGGGTCGGCGGCAAAGAATCCGCCGCCAGCGAAGACGGCGAGAATCGCGACGAGGCCGACGACGACGGCGTTCTGTAGCTGGCCGCTCTCCTCGGCACCGACCCAGTTGACCAGCGTCAGCGCCAGCCCTCCCGCGAGCGCGACCCCGAGTGCCGGTACTTCGAGAAACTCTGTAACGTACCATCCCAGTCCGACGAGCGCGAACGACCCTTTGAAGATGAGCGATATCCAGGCACCGAAGCCGACCACTGCGCCGACCAGCGGCCCCATCGCCCGACTCGTGAAGTAGTACGAGCCACCCGACTGTGGCATTGCCGTCGACAGCTCGACGGCACACATCGTGGCGACCAGCGCAATCAGCCCCGCGAGTCCGAAAGAGAGCGCAGCCGCCGGGCCAGCTCCCGCTGCTGCTGGCCCTGGAAGGATGAAGATGCCGGCCCCAATCATCGTTCCGGCAGTCACGGTAAAGACGGCGAAGACGCCGAGGTCCCGGCTCAATTCGGTATCATCTGTCCCGACCACTCTCACCACCCCTCTGTCGTGTGGCCGACCGTCGGACGGTCTCGACGTGTAGTACCTCCGGGCCGGGCGACAACGTGAGCACGGGCTATCGAATTACGCAACACGAACACACTGAATATCGTTTTGTCTTCTTAGTATTTAAATAGGCTGCCTATCCGTTAGCTCACAGAACTAATACTGTTGTATTGATTATTACAGACTGCTTCAGTGCGGGAGACAGAGAGGAGAAAGATTGATTCGACTCGCATCGGAAGACCGGGTAGATGAACGGGAGATTAGACGAGGTCGACAAGATGATTCTGTTTGAGTTACAGAAAAACGCCCGTGACACGTCCTCGAACGACATCGCCGAGCAGATTGGCCTGTCGGCGAGCACGGTCCGCAACCGCATCTCGAAGCTCGAAGAACAGGGAATCATCCGGGGGTATCACGTCGATATCGACTACGAGCGGGCGGGATACCCGCTCTATACGAAGATTATCTGTACCGCACCAATCGACCAGCGCGAAGAACTCGCCGAGAGCGCAATGGAGGTCAGAGGTGTGACCGCTGTCCGGGAGATAATGACCGGCGAGCGGAACATCTACGTCAACGCTATCGGCGAGGACCACGACGAACTCAGCCGCATCGGGCGAGAGTTGACCGACCTCGGCCTGACTGTAGTCGACGAGCAACTCATCCGCGACGAGTTCGTCTGCCCGTTCCACGGCTTCCTCGGGGAGCACCCTGACTGTCTGCCGGGCGACGAGAGCTGACCGCTGTCATCTCCCGTTCAGGAGTCGTCAGCGACATCGAAGAACTCTTCGAGCAGCTTGCGCTGTCCAGCACGCAGGTGGTGTAACAGCGTCGGCCCGGTAATGTCGAGCGCCTCGGCGACCTCCTGTGCGTTGCTCCCTCTGGGCGACTGAAAGTACTCCGCGAAAAAGGCCGTCCGGAGCGCGTTCTCTTGGCGCTCGGTCAGTTTGTCCCGGAGTTCGTCCCGGAACTCACGGGCGGTCGTTACATCTCGCTCGCGCTCGCGCTTTGCGAGGACCTCGACGTCGAACTCTCGGGAGAGGGCGTCGACGAGTCGTCGAACGTCTTCCTCCGGGGAACACTCGATGTCGATATCGCCGACGGCGTCGCCGAACTCGGCAGAACGGACAGTGACGCCACTGGCGGCGAGCAGGCCGAGTGGCGTTCGGGGGCCGAGCCGTGTCTCGAACACGCCCCCTTCCTCGTACTCGCCGATGAGTCTGGTACCACGGACGCTGTCGTGGTCGGCGAGTGAGTCGATCACATCGGAGACGGTCGCATCGTCGGCGATGAGATAACACAACAGGTCCTCACCCTGGGGAACAAGTCCGTCGAGCGAGAGTTGCGTGTCGGCCTCGGCAGCGGCAGCGACGAGCGGTGCCGCCGGGTCGGTCACCCGCAAGTCGAGTTCGACGACCGTATCCGACAACAGGAGGTTCCGGTGGCGCGTAGCGTTAACCGCGAAGCCGGCCATCTCACCGACCGTCTCGAAACTGGCCCGCTCGCGCTCCGAGAACGCATCCTGTTCGGCGGTGTAGACCCCGACGACGCCGTAGACACTGGAGCCGTGGGTGAGCGGAATCGCCAGCAGTGACTGGAGCCCGTCGGCGAAGGCGGCCCGACGAATCGGCTCTGGTATGTCGTCGTCGTCTCCGATGGGCTGGACGACGACCGACTCGCCCGAACCGATTGCCCGCTCTTCGGGGATTGTCGTCTCGTCGAGACAGGCTTCGATTTCGCCGAGCGTGCGGCCAGTCTGGCCCGCCGCTGCGCGGATGACGAGGTCGTCGCCGCCGAGTTCGCGCTCGGCGACCCAGGCGAACTCGTAGATGTCAGTCTCGCCGAGTCGGCGACAGATTGTCTCGGCAATCTCCTCACGGCTGGCCGCGTCGACGAGGTCGGCGAGAATATCCGATATGAGTCCGTTGAGCACGGTGAGTCGGTCGATATCGTCCTGTAACCCCGCTGTCCGCCGTCGCTGGTCGTATATCTCTGTCACGTCGTCGATATACACCAGCACGACCTCCTCGGCAGGGACGAGCGTCACGTCGAGCCACTGGTCGAGCGACGGGTAATACTCCTCGACGGATTGTGTCGTCTCCAGTGGCGAGTCGAACGCGCGCGGAACCGTGGCCTCGACAGAATCGGGAAAGACGGTCTCGATAGCTGCACCCTTGGCCTCGTCGGGACCACAACCGAGTGCCTCACAGGCAGCCTCGTTACAGTCCTGGACCGTGCCGTTGGCCGTCACCGTCAGGATACCAACGGGTGCGTGGTCCGCTACCTCGTGCATATGTCATCCCTCCGCAGGCAGCGATAAATAGTTGGCTCTCACGGGTAGCGACCGGGGAGCGAGGCGGTTCACTGCTGGTGGACTCCGTGGAGTTCGAACCGTGCACCACCAGAGTCGGCTTCGGTGACGGTGATTTCCCAGCCGTGCAGGTCGGCAATCCGAGCGACGATTGCGAGCCCTAATCCAGTGCCGTGCTCGTCAGACGAGTAACCTGGTTCGAGTACTCGTTCACGACGGTCGGCCGGAATCCCCGGCCCGTCGTCGGCGACATAGAAGCCGGGTTCGGTGTCAAGTTCGCCGACAGTCACTGTAACAGCGTGGTCGTCTGTCTCACCCGCCGTCCCGTGTTCGACGCTGTTGCGAAAGAGATTCTCGAAAAGTCGGCTGATTCGGTCGGGGTCGGCGAGTGCCGTCGGTAGCTCGTCTTCGACGGTCAGGCTCGCGCCGTTGGTCTCGACGGTTTCCCAGGCCTGTTTCGCGACTGCACCGAGTTCAACCGTCTCGTCTGGGTCGACGACGTCTTCGCCACGAGCAAGCGTCAGTACGTCCTGAATGATGCGTTCCATCCGCTCGTGTGCCTGCTCGACGTGGTCGAAATGCTCAGGCTCCTCGAATTCGCGAGCAGCCTGCAACCTGGCGCGGGCGACATCAAGCGGGTTCCGGAGGTCGTGGCTGACCACACTTGCGACGTGGTCGACCGCGATACCCTCCCGGAACGCGTCGCTCGATTCGGCGGACTCGTCTGTAACGTCGCTGAACACCAGGTAGCCGTCGGTCGACTCCGCCGGAGGTGTTACGTCGACCTGATACGCGGCGTCCTCGCCGTCGACGGTAAACTGCTGACCCTCGCCGAGCGCCGTCCGGAGGCAGTTGCTGTCCAACTGCCCGAAGATATCGGTCAGCGACTCGTCCCGTTCGACGGAACCGAGTCGCTCCTCGAACGACTCGTTTGTCTCGCGTACGACCACGTCGCCGTCATCGAACGCGAACCGACAGACTGGTACTGGGAGATTGTCTGCCGACAGTGCCTCGAGGGTGTTTCCGTTCTCTATCATTCTGTCACTCGTGGCTGTTCCCGACGGCTGATTTGTCGCCGGGCCCATGTCTGCTAACAATAACTGCGTGTTCCCACCCCTTAGTGATGGACACTAGCTATACAGAGACTCCCCAGTTGAAATAAACGAACAGGTAGCCATCACATCAAATCAGACACGGACGACAGTCCGCGACACGACTCTCGATGGGATAGACAAACAGGTGGATACAGTGTCGTGTCGGGCTCGGCAAGGAAACTCAGATAGAGCATCGAAAGACGGGAAGACGAGACGACACTGGCTGTTAAAGCAGAGAAGAATGAACGGAGAGGGGGCGGGAAAACCGGGGCAGGATTTCCCGACACCGTGACCGTTCAACTGTTGCTGGCTTTCCGTCAGGGGGGACGGATTCAGGCGGCATATGTTTGCCGCCATCGGTAGTCAGTTCGCACGTGTATTGAATCCACCATCGCTGTTTCTCGGTCAGAAACGACGCACTCGGCCGAGGCATCCGTACACGCCCGGGGTACATTTTCCCGTCTCTGTATAGCTAGATATAGATAGAGACGGCAACAATGATAGCTAGCCCTCCGTTCCACGTGGGAAGGGAAAGAGAGTATAGGTATGGCAAGTTCCCGACGCTCTGTCCGTCCGACGGAAGCACTCGACGAGACCGTAACTGTTCGCGGGTCTGCGGCGGAGTCGCTGCTCGAATTGCTCGGCGACGAGTACACCCAGCGCGTGCTGGCAGCACTCGGCGAGGACCCGATGACTGGAAGCGAGCTTATCGACCGTGCAGACGTATCGAAGGCGACCGCGTACCGTCGGCTCGACGACCTGCAGGAGGCAGACATCGTGGAGTCGACGCTGCACGTCGACCCCGATGGACACCACTGCGAACAGTACAGTCTCGCTGTCTCGGATATGGCCGTCTCGCTCGGCTCCGATGGGTTCGAGGTCGAGTTCGACGTCGGCGCCCCAGACACGGCAGGCGAGCGGAGCGTTCACGGGTTCATCCACGCAGACGACTAGGGAGAAGGTCTTTATTCGTCAGTCACAATCCACAGGCATGGGAATTTATCACAGCGTACGGGCAGTCACCGGTGCGAGTGGTGACGGCCCGATTGACTGGGAGGCCGTCGCGAACGCCGCCAAAGCGTCGGTCGAGCCCGGCAACCTCGATGTCTCCGATGCCGAACGGGAGGCATACGCCGCCGACGCCAAGGATGCGCGCGACCGCGTACGCGAGGTAACCGATATCGACTTCGACTTGCCAGACCGTGTCGAGATTCAGAACCGACACCACTGGCTCGACGCCAACGTGGCGACGTTCGAACGCGTCATGCGTCCCCTAGAACAGCAGGCACAGACCGCGCCGGGACTCGCACAGGTCGCAAACACCGGTTCGATGGCCTTTGCGTTGCGTTTTCTCTCGAAACACGTCCTCGGCCAGTACGACCCGCTGTTGCTTGCCGATGGTGAGCCCCACGCACTCTATTTCGTTCGGCCAAACATCAGACACGTCGCCGATGTACTCGGCGTTCCCTACGGCCGGTTCCGTCGCTGGATTGCCTTCCACGAGGTCACACACGCCGCGGAGTTCGGCGCGGCCCCGTGGCTCTCAGACCACCTCGAAGCTAACATGCAGGAGGCTATCGACAAACTCTCTGGCGGGGATATCGACCGAACCGCGCTGGGCGAACTCGACACCACGATGACCGCCGTCGAAGGCTACGCGGAACTCATCATGGACCGGGCGTTCGACGAGGAGTACGACGATATGCGCCGCAAGCTCGAACAGCGCCGAGAGGGACAGGGACCGGTCGAAGCGCTCATCCGCCGGTACCTGGGATTGAGCGTCAAGCGCCGCCAGTACGAGCGAGGCAAGGAGTTCTTCGAGACCGTCGTCGAGATGCGGGATGTCGAGACTGCCGGTCGGGTCTGGAAGTCGCCCGAGATGCTGCCGAGTGACGACGAACTCGACGACCCGGCGGCGTGGCTTCGTCGAGTCGAGTAGCTCAAATTACAAACGAAAACTCCGTTGTGTGACGTTGACTCACGCTTGAGATGCGATGACTTATTACGGTCGACGCCCGGTCATGTAATGATGCGACGGCGAACAACAGTTTTTGCGCTTGCAGTCGCCCTGATGGCCCTTGCTGCGGTGGCCGTGCCGGGGGCAGCGAGTCTCAACGATAGCACAGCGACAGAAGCAGGCGGCGTTACCGATAGCGTCGTTGCTGACAACCACATCGAGGAGTGTGCGGCCGAGCCGCCAGCGGACTACGCAGACCCCGATGGGGGTAACGAGGTCCTTGGCTGGGTCGACGGCATCTGGTACAACGAGCCACTAGCCATCGACACCTCCGACGGGCTCAACGACACCGAATTGGAACATCTCAGTGCACGAACCACCGCTCGCGTGGAAGCGATTCGGTGTCTGGCGGCGGTCGACGGAACCCCGCCGGTCCAGATTCAAACACGCGAGGAGTTTCAGGCTAACCAGACCGGAACCTATGCGAACGTCAGCGAGAAAAACAGGCTCGCCGATAACGCGCGTTTCGAGACGACGCTGATGATTAGCTCAGAGGAAGACTCGATTTCCGTGCGCGAAGCGAACCGCGGCACGACGGTGGGCGGCTTCTATAGTCCGACCGAGAACCGCATCGTCGTCGTTACCGACGACCCGGAGAACTTCCTCATCGAGGAGCAGGTCCTCGCACAGGAAGTCGGCCACGCAATCCAGGACCAGCAGTTCAACCTGACGCGTCTGGTCGGTGAGACGACCGACGAGGACCTCGGCTACGAGGGTCTCGTCGAGGGAGATATGAACCTCGTCGACCAGCGCTACCAGCAGGCCTGCAATGAGGGACTGTGGAACGAGCCCTGCGTGAGTGAATCCAACGAAAACGGCGGCGGCAGCGGCAGTGGTCCCGCGAATTGGGGACTGTACCTCCAGAGCTTCCAGCCCTACAGCGAAGGGCCGCCGTTTATCCAGTCCATCTACGAAGCAGAGGGCTGGGACGCAATCGATGCGATGTACGACAACCCGCCAGATTCGGCGCTGTACACCGTCTTCCCCGAGACCTACGAGGAGGTCGACCTCGCTGATGTCGAGGTTGCCGACCAGAGCAGCGACGGGTGGGAACGTCTCACCTGGGAGGACGAACTCGATTACGACACACTTGGGCCGAGCAACATCGCCGCGATGTTCATGGCCACGACGTACGACAGTCAACAGCCGATTATCGACCCGCAGTCGTTCCTCAACACCACGGCCGGCGGTGAGGTATCGAACACCCAGCCGCTGATTTACGGACACCCACAGACCGAGGGCTGGCGTGACGACAAGCTGTACACCTACCAGAACGGCAACCAGACAGGCACAGTCTGGAAAGTGGAGTGGGCCTCCGCCGAGGACGCCAAGCCGTTCATCGAGAGCTACGGACAACTCGCCGGGATTCGCGGCGGCGAGGCTGTCGACGGCTACGAGCACACGTACAGATTCGGCGAGAACAGCGACTGGGACATGGCGCTCACACTCGTCCCCGACGGGAGTACGGTGACCGTCGTCACCGCGCCGACCGTCGAGGACCTGACGGCAGTCCACGACATCGACCTCGTCGAGTCCCAGGAGTCGACGCCGACAGCAACTCCGACCGAGACGTCGACAGCAACTCCGACCGAGACGTCGACCGACAGCTCCGAGTCCGGTGACGACACCGCGGAGCCGACGCCGACCGAGACGCCAATGTCGGAAGACACGCCGACGGCAACCGAGACGCCGGAGGACAGCGACGGTGACGGCGCTGGCTTCGGCGTTCTCGCCGGCGTGCTCGCGGTCACTATGACCGCGCTCATCGTCCGCCGTCGACGGTAGCGAAAGCGCGCGAGTCGACAACAGATACCCTTATTTTATTTGTAGTTCAATATTTCGACAACGACGGTTCTCGACGTTGGGATGCTTTCCGTTCTGGCGCTACCGAGCCAATGACAGCACAGCGGTGAACACCAACAGTCAGGGTATCAACGGCTCCCGGGGGTTGTCGACCCGGACGGGCGTCCAAAGCGTGGCACCGAGGATGGCTCTGACGGTGATGACGGGCCGTACTACTGACGAGAACGCCGGGAGAGAACCGGTCGTCCGTGGCTGCCGGCGGGAGGTCAGTTCTCGGTGAACTCGACAGAGGAATCGAGCGTCGAAAGCAGATGTGAGAGGTGAATCCGGTCGCTCGTTCCCTCGGCGAGGTCCATGTCTATCTCACCCGCACGGCGGTGTATCGCGGCTAGCTCCGCTCCGGTGTATCGGGACCGAGCCACGTCGAGGACGGATTCGAGGACTTCCTCACCGCTGTACCCCTCGTCGATGAGTAGTTCGTCGAGCGTCGAGCGCGCGTCGGTGAAGTCGCCGGCCTCGGCGTCGGCAATCATCTCTTGGATGCGCTCGTCGGTGTCGACAGACGAGAGTACCTCGTATGCGGTGGTCATCGTGATTTCCCCCTCCTGTTCGACCGTCGTCTGTGCGGCCATGATTGCCTCCCGCAGGTCCCCGCCCGAGGCTCCGGCGACGTATTCGAGGCCGTCCTCGTCGTAGGGTGCGTCTTCACGGTCGGCGATGGTCGCGAGCACGTCGATACTTTCGTCCTGTGTTGGGGAGCGAACCGGAATTGGGTAACACCGTGAGCGAATCGGCGAGATGAGCGCGGAGGGTCGGCGCGTGGCGATGACAAACTGCGTCGCCTCGTAGTACTGCTCCATGACGCGGCGAAGCGCCTGCTGGAAGTCCTCGCGCATCCCCTCTGCGTTATCGAGCAACACCGTCTTGTAGTCGCCAGTCATCGGCGCGTTGGCCGCAGACTCCTTGAGGACGTGATTGATGAGGTCGGCTTTCGAGGAGTTGCGCCGCTGTTTCGAGTCGATGAACTGCGAGAACCGGGGGTCCTGGCTTATTTCCTTTTTCGTTGAGTCGAAAAAGTCAGCGACGTTGATTTCGATGCGGTCGGCGTCGGGCTTTGCGTGGACCTCGCGGGTGAGCGCGCGGACCGCAGCGGTCTTGCCCGCGCCTTTCGGGCCGTGGACGACGAGGTTCATCGGCTCTTCGAGCGCACGCTCGAAGTTCTCGCGTACCTCTTGCTGTGGCAACTCATCGAGCGCGGGGGCGTGTTTCTCCGTCCACAGTGGCGTCTCCATCGGCAGTCGGTACGGCACCGGCGAGTACAAATCTTCCCCTCTGGATGCGGCGGCCAGAAACGGTGGCTGAATATTTATGTCGCTCTTGGCCGACCAGCGAGCATGGATACCCGCCCCTCCATCACCCGCCGAGAGTTCGCCGCCCTCTCGGCTGGGGCTGTGGGAACGGCACTCGGAGCCGACGCCGCCACCGGGCGGTCGGTTTCGGCCGCCGAATCGACAGCACGCTACGAATTTCTGGTGAACAACATCGAGTCAGACCACACGATTCCGACGCTGCTTACCGTGGCCGACGGGTCGGCTGCCGACGTACTCGACGGCCGGGGCACGTCGGTCCGAACGCGTGAGGACGACCAGGTCGCCTACGCGAAGCTGACCACAGCAGAAGCGACCGCGGTCATCGACGCCGACGCCACCGAGCGCATCGAGTACGCTCCCGGGTCGAACCCGTTCTGGAAGCGCGAGGCGTACGACGACGGTGTCTTCCTCGACCCCGTCGATAGCGTCGATTTCATCGGCTTAGAGGAGGCCCTGACTGGCCTCAGTCACCTCGAACAGCGCCACGAAAACCGACTGAATCTTCGCAGTATCGGCACCGGAGCCGGCCACGACAACGTCTACATAGAACAGGAAGACCCACGGGAGGTATGGGCGCTCGAACTCACCGAGAACGTCGGCGACAGAGAGGCCGTCACGGAGAAAGCGACACTCGTCTTCACGCTGAGTGTCCACGGCGACGAACGGGCTGGAATCGAGGCCGGTCTCCGGTTCGTCGAGGAGGTGGTGTCGGGCGAGCGCCCCGACATCGAGGCGCTGCTCTCGGAGGTCGTCCTCGTGTTTGTCAGCCCGAACCCCGGCGGGTGGGTCGTCAGACAGCCGCTGTACGAGGACCCGGCACAGCCACCGGACTTTCGTCGGTTCAACGCCGCTGGACTGGACCCGAACCGCCAGTATCCGAGCGCAGGGTGGCTCCCACCAGACACCGTTCCCGGCGAGCCAAACGGACGCAATCTCACCGACGACGGCGACGGACTCGACGAGGACGTCCCCGACGAGACTGCCGAGAAGACTCCCGATACGGCCGCAGTTGTCGACTACCTTCGGTCACACGACAACGTCGAGTACGTCCTCGACTTTCACGGGATGTATGCTGATTCAAGCGCGGTCGTCGCCCTCACGCCACCGGGTGGAACCCCGGCCGACCGGGCAGACGTGGCGTTGCTCACTCGCGCTCTGGAGTCAGACATCACCTCGGCTCTTGGCTCGGTGTCGGAGCTCGAACCCGTCTTCGAAGCGGCCATCGACAACTACGAGACACAGGGCGCCTGTCGCGTCGAGCGCTTCTGTGAACCCCCAGAACGGTTGTTCGACCACGGCTCCGCGCTAGATATGTTCGGCTACACTGCCGCGGGCGCGGTCGACCGCTGGGCGATGACACCAGAATCGAACGGGGGCCTCGGCGCGACAGCGTTGACACTCGAAATCGTGTTCTCGAACTCGTTTCCCCGCGAGATGCGTGTGCCGTTCTTGCCGTCGGTGACGCAGTTCCACGTCGACGCCTACCAGACCGCGATTGCGACCACCGTCGAATACGCCGAGAACACGAGCAGCGGGACGGTCGCGACCAACGAGCGCACGACCGCGTACGTCCAGAGTGAGAGCGTCGCACGGTCGTCGGCTGACCTCCCCCACGTCGGGGGTTCGGAGACGGTCGCAAGCGGTGTCGGCACATCGAGCCCCGTCGGTGGCGAGTACCGACACAGGACACACGTCTTCGGCGGGTCGGCCGACCTCGATACCGGGACTGTGTCACTGACTGCGAGTCAGACACCCCCGAACCCGGAGTCGGTATTTGGCTACCAGCAACGCAGGTACGAGGTGACGCCGCTTGCCGTCTTCGATACCCTGGCCGACGCCGCCGATGCGTCGGTCGATGGCGTGCGTATCGATGCTATCCGTGACGGCGCACTCGTCGTCGACGGGACGCCGACCTACGACAATCTGGTAGTCTGTCACAACGACGGACTCGACGAGGCGTACCGCTCGGCGCTCACAGAGTACGTCGACGCCGGCGGGAATCTGGTGTTGACCGACGCCGGTGTCGCAGTCGCCGCCGAACTCGACGTGCCGGGTATCGATGCTGTCGAAGACGGGGACGTGACACGAGAGGAGCGGAGAGCGCCGTGGTACGGAGAGCCACCGGAGGAGGACCATCCGCTGTGCATCGACCGCAAGGGACTCGGCGAGGAGGGGACGCTCACAGGAGACCCGTGGGACTATCCGATGGTCGGGTACGTGCGCGGACAGCCGCCCAGTTACACCGTCTCCGAGTCGGCACTCGGCGACAGCGTTCGGATTGCGAGCCGCCAGAACGGAGACGTGCAGGCCGCGACAGTCCCGGTGGAAGGCGAGCGGATTGGTGTCCACCTGCTCGGAACGTTGTTACCGCCGGCAGAACAGGGAAATCTCCACCCCTTCGGCCTGCTCGACCAGAGCCTGACGACCTTCGGCTACACGTTGCTCTGTAACGCACTTGGCTACCGTCTCAACTGCTCGCTGAACGGCGAGACGGTGACCGGCTTTGGTGAAACAGTGACGCGCAAACTGGCCGAACAGCCCGAACCGACGCCGACGCCGACGGCAACCCCAACAGCGACAGAAACCGAAACCTCGACCGCGACACCCGCCCCCTCACCGACTCCGACGGGGGCCGACGGCGACGGTCCCGGGTTCGGCCCGCTGGCCGCCGTGTCGGGTGTGACCAGCTATCTGCTCGGCCGGCGGCTCACCGGAGACGACTCGACCGAGGAATGACTGCCGGCTGGCCGGGAGCTTCCGGAGCTATCACAGCAAGACGGCGTTCGAATCGACGACAGGCAGTGATACTACCCCAAACCAGCCACAGCATCCGCTATCGGTTCCAGGCCGCGTCGTCGGGGTCGAGCAGGCGCTCGCGTTCCTCGATGCCGGCGATGCGGTCGAGGTCGTCCTCGTCCAGCCGAATCGAGCGTGCTCCCCAGTTCTCGCGGACGTGGTCGCCGGTCGCCTTGGGTATCGGGACGACCGACTCCTGTGCGAGTCCCCAGGCGAGCGAGACCAGCGGCACCGACGTGTCGTGTTTGTCAGCAATTTCCTCAAGTACGGGGTGTGTGACTGAGGCCTGCCCGAGCGGGCAGTAGGCGACGAGGCTATGGTCGTACTCTCGGGCGTACTCCCGGAGTTCGTCCTGTTGGAGCAGGGGGTGACACTCGACTTGATGGGCCACGATGGGAGCGTCCAGAAGGTCCCGAGCCTCGTCGAGCAACGCGGGTGTGAAATTCGAGACGCCGACGTGGCGGGTCAGCCCGGCCTCACGGAGTTCATCCATCGCCTGTAGCGTCTCTTCGGGGTCGTAGGCCCGCATCGGCCAGTGGACATAGAGCAGGTCGACGTAGTCGAGTCCCAGGCGGTCGAGACTCTCCTCGGCCGTCGAGAGAGCGTCTTCGTAGGCGAGATTCTCGGGGAGGATTTTCGTCGCGACGACGACGTCCTCGCGGTCGACGCTGCTCTCCCGGATACCCGCGCCGACTGCCCGCTCGTTGTCGTACATCTGTGCCGTGTCGACGTGACGATACCCCATATCGAGCGCGTCGGCGACAGTCTCCCGGCAGGTATCCGGGTCTGTGTTGCCTGACGTGCCGAGACCGAGCGCTGGCAGGTCGAGTTCCATGACCGAGAGGTTGTGCCGAAGATAGTAATGGGTACTGCTCTGCACTCAACTGTCGCTCTCGACCCACTCCGGTCGCTCGACGGTAACGTCGCCGAGTTGGGTGATGAGGAAAGACTGGTCGACTGTGACCGTCCGACCGTCCTCGTCCTCGATTTCGAGATGCCTGCTGGCGTCGTGAACGACGCTCTCGCCGTCGACGAAGACCGTCCCGCTCGCGTCGGTCACCGTCCCTGACACACTGGACTCGTCGGGAGTGTCGAGGTCGAACCGAAGCAGTCGGCGGCCGTTCCGTCGGACCGTCTCGCTCGGGACGTAGGTCCCTGTCCGGAGGATGCCGCCGAGGCTCTCGCCGCCGTCGAGCATCTCCGGCGGATGCGTCTCTGCGAAGTCGTCCTGAAACTCGTTGCTTCTGGTGGTCGTCTCACCGTTGGCTGTGGCTTGAACGTGTTGTGTCCCGTTCTCGATATAGAGCCGATTCGTCTCGGAGGCGGCGTCGAATACGAGGAGGCGTCGCTCGGCTTCCAGGTTGCTTCGCCGCCGCTGGGTGACGCCAAGCGTCTGTTCGCCGTCGGCGGTGTTGACTAGTTCCTGTTCGAGCGCGTAGCCGTTTTCAGTCAGTGCCTCCCGCGTCGCATCGACGAGCGCTGCCGTATCGTCGATGCCGTCCTCGCTAGTTCCGGTCGGCGGGTCGAGCGGCGCTGGCTCCCCGCCGTCGTCCTCGGTGTCTTCGGCGGCGCTGTCGTTTCCATCAGAACCGTCACCTTGACAGCCTGTGAGTGTCGTCGAGACGGCGACGCCCGCAGTCGCCAGAATCGCCCGTCTGGTCGATACTCTCGTTGTCTCCCGATTGTCGTCCGTGCCCCCAGACATTCGCACGCAACTTCCAGACGGGACTCAATAGAGGTTGTCACTCGGCTCCGACGACACGCATCGGTGCCCTCAGGCTATCGCGACTTGGCGTGTTTGCCGATTTTCGAGGCCGTCTTCGCACCGGCACCGGTGTTGATGACGACGACGCTCTCGTCGGGTCCGAAAACACCCTCTGCGGCGAGTTCCATCGTGCCGGCAAGAGCGACAGCGGAGGTGACACACATCTCGACACCGGCCTGTCGGGCGGCGACCAGCGACGCGTCGAACGCGTCCTCGTCAGAAACGGCGACGCCCGTGCCGCCGGACTCGAAGACGGCTTCCAGCATCCACGGCGACGCCCCGGGGTCGGGAATCTCGACGCCGCGAGCGATGCTGTCGGGGTCGTCCCACGGCTCGTGTTCCTGTCTGCCCGCCTCGATTGCCTCGACGACTGGCGCCGCGCCGCTGGTCTGGGCGACGTGGAGCTTCGGCGGGTCCTCAGCCAGCCAGCCGAGTTCCCGGAGTTCTTGGTAGGCCTTCCAGATGCCGATGAGGCCAACGCCGCCGCCGGTCGGGTAGACGATGTGGTCCGGAGCCTCCCAGTCGAAGGCCTCGAACACCTCGTAGCCCATTGTCTTCTTGCCCTCGTGGCGGTACGGCGTCTGGAAGGTCTTGACCGAGTACCAGCCGTGTTCCTCGCGGGCCTCGGTGAAAGCAGCGCCGGCGTCGCCGATTTTTCCGTCGCTAAGATGGAGGTTCGCGCCGTGTGCGCGCACGAGGTCCTTCTTCACCGGCCCCGCCTGATGGTTGAGAAAGACGTGACAGTCCATGCCCGCGCGGGCGGCGTAGGCACTTGCCGACTGGCCGGCGTTGCCGGCGGAATTGAGCGCAACGTCAGTGACGTCCTGCTCGTTGGCACACGAGACTGCAGCGGCCTGCCCCCGGTCTTTGAACGTGTTCGTCGGGTTCTGGCCCTCGTCTTTGAACCAGAGGCTGTCAATGCCGAGGTCGTCTGCTAGTCCCGGCGCGTCGACGAGCGGCGTCGCTCCTTCGCCCATCGAGACGATAGCGTCGGGGTCTCGGACCGGCAACAGCTCTCGGTAGTCCCACATCGAGTCGCCACGAGCAGCCCACTCCTCTGGCGTGATATCGAGGGCGTCGTAGTCGTATTTGGGGTCGAGAATCCCACCACACTCCCGACAGGGGAAGTCGGTGAGGTCGAGGTCGTAGGTCGCGCCACAGGAGCGACAGGTGAGATGTGAGACGACTGTGCCAGTGGTCTCGCCGTCGGTGTACATAGCCGGACGGTGGTGCCTCGGACTGTTAAATCCACAGCCGTCCTGTTCGATAATCATAACGAGATACCGGAGCCGGGCGGCGTTCGGTTACGAAATACTATCGGACCGTTTCCCGACTGGCACCGGTCGGCTCCACCCGAGCAAGGCAGCGTGACAGACACACAGCCTGCCATCGAACAGACTGGTTATCACAGTGCAGCTATATAGTAATATATCGTGAAACTGCCCAACCCCGTCTCGACAGTTCTGGAAACGGAACTCGCGGCGTACGAACCTATCGAGCGCGTGACGGAGGGAGACCGCCACGAGACGTTCGTCGTCGTTGACGACACCGAGACCAGATACATTCTGAAGGTTTACGCAGACGGCGGACGGGGGCAAGGAGAGAACGGATACGAAGCGCCCGTCGTCACCTCGATACAGGGGTTCGAGTTCGTACCGGGCCTGCATCAGTCGGGCGTTGCAGACTCGTATCCGTACATCGTGTTCGAGCGGGTCGAAAACACAGAGCGATGGGGGACTCCAGCGTGGGAGCGGAAGGTAGCGAGGACGCTCGGCGAGACGCTCTCCCGTGTCCATACAGAGATTGAAGCCGCCGATAGCTGGGGACAGTCCAACGAAACGTATCCACCGCCCGAGCGTCTGGCACCGTCGATGTTGTTCGACACGCTCAGTGAGCTTCAGCAGGCGCCACACCGGCGTCTGCCCGGTATTCTCCCCGCTGTCGCGGATGCACTGCGGGAAACAGTGCCCGAAAGCGGCGTGATTCACGGCGATGTGACCGTCGATAACATCAGATTTGCAACAGAGACGTGTGTCCTCGTCGACTGGGAGACGGCTGGTTGCTCTGACGTGTGTTTCGACGTTTCGAAGGCGGAGCTGTGGGTGTTCCAGTTGTTCGAGCCACTGCTCTCGATGTCGACGGAGGCAGTTCTCTCGGAGTTCAGGGAGGCGTACGGGATTTCATCGTTGGCTGTCAAGCGCATCCGGGCGCTGAAGATACTGCTGCTCTGTCGCATGGTTGCCCGGGTCGACCGGCTCGGACCGTACGAGAGCTGGCAGCATCGGGTCGACGGTTCCTGTCTCGGACGGATTCTCACGGTGCTCGAACGGACGATGCGTGCTGCCGCGTTCATCGACACCGACCCGGAGCCCTCGCTGTCGAAACGTCGCCTGTCTGGCACAGCCACCGAGGGGTGAAACACCGTGGGGTCAGAGCGTTATCGGGTAGCTCACCGTCGTTACCGCCCTGACGCAATTCACAGCGGGCGGACTGACGCTGTACTCGGCCACCCTGTGTGAGGGTAGCTCTGGATTGTTCGGCTCGCAGTCAATCGACCTGCGTGTTCAGGTTGCTCTCGACCGGATCGCCTGGCAAGCCGTCTCGGCGCGCGACCGCGACACCGGTGTCGACGTCGAAGACGTGCACTCGCTGTGGTGGGAAGTCAACCCCGACCACGTCCCCACGTTCGACCGTTCCCGGGCCGTCGGTCGTGATAGTCAGCGTCGTGTCGGCAATGTCGACGTGTGCGTGTGATGTCTCACCCAGCGGCTCAACGACCCCGACAGTCCCCGTCGCTGCTCCCGTCTGTGGCTCGACGACGTCGATTGCACCCGGTCTGATACCGAGGGTGAAGGAGTTGCCAGACGACAGGTGGTCGGCCCGCTTGGGAACCGGATACTCGAATCCGTCGGCGACGAAGCGATCGCCCCGGCGCGTAACCTGAACCATGTTCATAGCTGGCTCGCCGATGAACTCCGCAACGAACCGATTCTGTGGCCGGTAGTAACACTCCAGTGGTTCGCCGACCTGTTGGAGCGTCCCGCCTCGCATCACTGCAATTCGGTCTGCCATCGTCATCGCCTCAGTCTGGTCGTGGGTGACGTACACCGTCGTGACATCGAGGTCCTCCTGGAGTTGCTGGATTTCGGTCCGCATCGTCGACCGGAGCGAGGCGTCGAGGTTGCTGAGTGGCTCGTCCATCAGGAACACCGAGGGGTCTCTGATGATAGCCCGTCCGAGTGCGACCCGCTGTTTCTGGCCCCCCGAGAGCGACTTCGGTTTCTGGTCGAGTAACCTATCGATGTCGAGTAACTCGGCGGTCGATTCGACCCGCTCGCGGCGCTCGGCAGCCGTGAGGCCTGTCGTCATTTTGAGTCCGAACTCCAGGTTCTCTGCGGCGGTCATGTGCGGGTACAGCGCGTAGTTCTGGAACACCATCGCGATGTCACGTTCTTCGGGCCGCCGCTCGTTCACGGGGTCGCCACCGATGCGAATCGTCCCATCAGTGACAGAGTCCAGGCCGGCGATACAGTTCAGCGTCGTCGACTTTCCACACCCGGACGGCCCGACGAGCACGAGAAGCTCTCCGTCGGAAACCGACAGCGAGAGGTCTGAGACCGCTTCGACACTGTCCTCGCCGCGTCCAAACGTCTTCCGTAGGTCGTTGAGTTCGAGTCGTGCCATGAATTATCCCTTGACAGCTCCGTCGGTGAGTCCGCGAACGAAGTACCGCTGTAACGCAACGAAGAAGATGACTATCGGGACGATACCAATGACAGCAGCGGCAGCGATGTTGGTCCACTGTGTGGCCAACTGGTTGTCGAACACGTAGATGCCCATCGAGAGCGTGTACAGGTCCTCCCCGCCGGGGCTGAGCATCGTATACGCCATCACGAACTCAGACCAGGTCAACACAAAATTGAAGATGGCAACGACGGCGATTCCCGGCATTACCGGCCGCAACAGCACGTACCGGAGCGTCTGGAGGCGGTTACAGCCGTCGATACGCGCAGCCTTGTCGAGCTCTGTGGGAATCGTGTCGAAATACCCCTTTAACAGCCACAGCGAAAACGGAATTTGGAGACCAATGTACAGCAAGATAAGCCCTGTGTGACTCTCAGTTAGTCCGAGCGTTCGCATGATATCGTACAGCGGCAACACAATCACAATCGGCGAAATCATCTGAAACCCCAACACGGCCAGGAGGAGCGACCGCCGCCCGCGGAATCTGAACCGGGAGAACCCGTAGGCAGCTGGCGTCGTCACGAGGAGGATGCCAGTGACCGAGAGAACGGCGACGAACAGGGTGTTTCGCATCCAGCGGAGCAGCCCGCTGTCGAGGACCTCTCGGTACGAGTCCAACGACGGGTTGCTCGGAAGCAACTCGAGCGACGTGTACACTGCGCCCTCGGTCCGCAGGCTGAGTGAGATGACCCACAGTACCGGGAACAGGAAAAAGAGTACCGCCAGCCCGTAGACGAGGTAGGTGACCCCATCGTAGCAGTACCGGCGAATCTGCGACCAGGAGACATCCAGTCGAGCACCGCCGAACGTGGTGTCAGTGCGCCCCGCCATCTATATCTCCTCACTGATGTCGAAAAGGCGGAAGTACACGGCAGTGACGACCAAAGTTACCATCAGCAAGACGACTGCCGTCGCGGCGGCCATCCCCATCTCGTAGCTGTTGAACGCCGACTTGTACATCGAGAGTGCGATGACCTCCGTCGCGCGACCGGGACCGCCGTTGGTCAGCGCGAAGATGAGGTCAAAGGAGTTCAGCGAGTAAATGGTCACGAGGATGGTCACGACGAAGACCACCGACTTGAGCTGTGGCAGTGTGACATACCGAAACCGGGCCAATGGCCCTGCCCCGTCTATTTTCGCGGCCCGGTACAGTTCGTCTGGGACGCGCTTGAGGCCGGCATAGAACATAATCATCGAGAACGCGGTGCCACGCCAGGCCCCGGCGGTGATGACCGAAACCACAGCAATCTGTGCATCCGAAAGGAACGGGACGATACCGAATCCCAGCCGTCCCAGTGCGTTGTTGACGACGCCGACGTTTGTCTCTAAGAGCATGATTTTCCAGACCAGGCCGATGATGATTCCCGGGACAATCCAGGCGCTGAGGACGACGACACGAGTGAACAGTGGGCCACGCAGCCCCCGCCTGACGCCGTAGTCGATAGCGAGTGCCAGTCCGAGTCCGAGCCCAATCTGGAGTATGATACTCGCAATCGAGTAGAGGCCGGTGACCCTGAGCGTCGAATAAAACCGCTCGCTGCCGAGCAGTCGACGGTAGTTCTCCAGCCAGACGTACGATTCCTCGGAGGTTATGAGGCTCATGTCGGTGAGGCTCATCCGGAAGACCTCGAACACCGGATACAGCTGGAAGACGGTGATAAACAGCAGCGCGGGCAACAGCCAAAACAGCGGCCGCGAGACAACACTGTCGACGTAGGTGCCGACGGTTCGGCGAATGCCACTCCCCGACGAAGGGTCGTCTATCGCAGCGTCAGATGTCATAGTCAACATCACCGTCATACGCTGCGGCGATGTTATCGAGCATCGTTCCGACCGCCTCAGTCGGCGAGGATTGGCGAGTAAACACGCGTTCTTTTGCTGTCACCCACTCTCCTTCGATTGCCTCGAAGTATATCGCAGCACTTGGCCGAGCGACGCCGTTTTCCAGGAACGTTCGGAACTGGTCTTGGAATCTGAACGTATCGCTACTGAACAGGTCGTCGTCCTCGAAGACAGAAGCTCGGGTCGGGAGCTGTGACCCCGCTTCACAGTACCGACCCATCGTCTCGGGTTCGACGGCTTTTGCCGCGAACGACTTGGCTGCCTCTGCAACGTCTCCCTCCTGTGCGTAGACGCCCTCTGTCCAGCCGCCGACACCGGTTGCGAACTGGTCGGCCTCTCGCATCGGTATCTCCGCGACATCCCAGCGGTCGGGGTTGTCGTCGTTTGGCTCGATACTAATTTGGTATCGAGAGTTGCTACCGATGAACATTGCCGACTGGCCGTTTGCCGCCTCCTCGCCGAGCTGTGCCGGGTCATCGAGGGTGCCGACTCGCTGTGGCGTAACCCCCTGTTCGACGAGGTCGTCGAAGAACTCGAATGTCGAAAGGAGCGCGTCGTAGTTGTCCTCGTTACCCAGCACCGGCGCACCGTCGTCGTCGACCAGTTCGCCGCCCTGCCCCCAGAAGAGCGGCAGCGTATCTAGCGCGCTCATCTGGAGGGTAAATCCGTCTATGTCTTCCCCCTCCGCAATCGCACTGCCAACTTCTAGCACGTCGTCCCACGTGCGTGGTGGCTCACCGTCTCCGTACTCCTCGACAAGGTCGGTCCGGTAGTACAAGCAGCGAAGCCCCGTGTAAAACCACGCTGCGAGGAGGTCACCGTCTTCCATCGCGGTTTCCCGAACGAACGGAAAGAAGTCATCGACATCGTCGACGTAGTCGTTGAGCGGCTGGAGATACTCCCGGTTGTCCGGAACCCAGATGGAGTCGAGCGTCGAGGACGGCGGTGCCTCGCCACTGCTCGCACGCGTGACGAGCTGTGACTCCCACTGGTCCAAGTCTGACTGGTAGACCAGATTCGCCTGGTACTCCGGGTTCTCCTCGGCCCACTCCTCGAACCGGGCTCGCATCGCAGACGCAGTCTCTGCCTGGAGGCTCTCGTCCTCGTCGGGAGAGTAAAACGCGCTCGTCCAGTGGTCGAACTCGACGTCCCCGTCTCCGACCCGAGTGTGTGTTACCAGGCTATCGTCGTCGTCGTCACCCCCTGTACATCCAGCAAGTGTTGTTGTTCCTATTGCACCGGTTGCCAGCAGGAACGTTCGTCGCGTCGATTTCGTGTCGCTTTCCTCAAGTATCCTTGACATAATATATTTCCAGAACTCTGTGAACAAATAACTATCCCACAGACTGGTAATCAACGCCGCGGGTCGAGTCGAAGCGGCCATCCACAGTTGGTTCAGGGAGGAGTATCGGCCTACTGTAGTCCTCTGGTCCGACGAGAGCCACAGAGTGGTTCCCGGCTGTGATACATCCAGCGAGAGTCGCGGCTTCCCACCGTTCAGTGGGGTGAAAGTTCGAGTCTACAGAGAGGCTCCGTTTCTCCGTTCGCGTCGAAAGGGGGCGCTGCTTCTACGCGAGAGACCTGTCGTAACGTTCAGTACAGGCGGTCCGTGGTATTGCGGTATGTGGAGTCAGCCCGGCGGTGAGAACGAGGCCGAAGACAAGAAACAGATGCTGCTTCGGTATGTGTTTTGGATGGTTGTCACGATTATTCTCGGATATATTGTACTGATTGTCCTGTAGACGGTCGTGCAGACCGCCTACAGTCGGTCCGTTACCTGCGTCACCAGCGCGTGCTGGCGCAGTCGGGTGGCTCCGTAGAACGCGACAACCCCAATCAGCACGCCAGCGACCGTATCCGAGAAGTAGTGAGTGCCGAGATAGACTCGTGAGATGGCTATCGTTCCAGCGAGGAGCGCCACAACACCGAACGGGAGCACCGACGACTTTCGAGCGGCCATCGCGTAGATGGTAACTGCACCGGCGTGGCCCGACGGAAACGACGCAGCAACACTGCTCGTATCGCCCGTCATACAGACCGGCCCGGGTGGCAGCGGTCGCTGAATCGTTGCCCACAACGTCGCAACACAGATGCCGGTGATTGCAAGCGCGATGGCACTGGTGTAGAGTTCCTCGTCCCACCCGGCGAGATAGCAGACACCCAAAAACACGAGCGCGGCAGTCCCAGAGCCGAGGCCAGTCACCGATGTCATCACCTTCGTCAGGAGTGGATGTCGGAACGCAAGGACAACGTCGACGACCTGGTTGTCGACCCGCGTGATGAAATCCAGAACGTCAGTGAGAGCGCCGTACATGTCCACAGAGTATCGGTTGTGCAGCTTTATTCTCATTGGTTACCTCAGTCAGTTCGCTCCAGTCGATGGCGAGCTATGCGAACGGCGACAGTACCCAGTATCCCCCAGATGAGCAGTTCGAGATAGAACGACGGTGTTCCAAGATAGTACCAGAAAAACGACCCCGGTGGAATCGCCGGCGGGTCTGGCGGCCTGACGACCGGCCAGAACAGAAACAGCGCATCGGAAGCCCGTCCGTTGACGATGACGTGTACCGCGTCGAGGACAAGATGTGACACCCACCCCGTTGCTAGGGCCAGTCCACCGCGGCTCGACAGTACAATCGGAACCAGGGCAACGACAACAACCAGACCAGCGTGTCCAACCGAGTGAAACAGCGTCGTTATCCCGAATAGGCCGAGTGGCTTGTCCACGAGGTCCGGCATCGCTGCCCCGATGACGAGCCACAGCGGCGAGAGGTCGCTGGCTCTGGAAAACAGACCCGCGGCCGCAAGATGTGTCGGGAACAGCATACCGGAGATTCGTGGCCGATGGACAAATCAGTGTGTCGTCCCCAGCCGGCCGGTGACGTGGTAGTAGTCTCGCACGAAGACCGCAATCGAAGGCGCGAGCGCCAGCGGCGCGACGCTGTGGACGTATGCTGTCGGGGCCGTCGGCACGAGCGCGACAGTGATAAAGACCATCTGGAGGCCAGCGAGATATCGCCCGAGGTCGCTGTCTGGCAACGAATAGACGGTCCCGCCGCGCCAGCGGCGGAGCCACACCGCACCGACGAACGCGTATCTGGCTCCCGAGAGAGCGAGATAGTAGACGGGCAGTGCGCCCCACAACACTGCCACAAGTGGCGCGACGACGAAGCCAAATGTGTCAAAGGCCTGGTCCAGACGGGTCCCTAACGTCGTCTCTTGGCCGACTGTCCGCGCGATAGTGCCGTCGAGTTGGTCCAACACGACGCCAACCCCGTAACACGCTGCCGGCACCCAGGCAATCGCTGCCTCGGCCGGGACAACCACAAACCCCGCGACGACAGCGTACAGCGCCCCGCGGAGAAGCGTGACAGCGTTTGCTATCCCGAACACCGCACTCCGGGGAGACTGGACGAGGACAGATGCGTCCAGACTGTAACTCAGATAGAGGAGCTGTCCGGCCAGACAGGCACCAGTAACGACGGCAGGGTGGACGGTAGCGTCTGGGATGTCCCTCTCGGGAACGACGACGAACAGAACGGCGGTAAGGGCAATCCCAACAGTAAGCGAGATGCCAACGTGAACGACAGATTGGACCGGCGTTCGCTCTATCTGAGTCCCCATTACAACCCCCTCCGTCGGGCGCGTGAATCGACAGACCGACGACACACACCGGACGTGCGACAACAGGCACGCACACGACTCACCGTCACGAACTGTCCCACAGAAGTACGGCCACTACGATGATGAGGATGACCTGTGCAATTTTGTCGATAGCGCCGAGTGTTCCGATATCGCCGGGGAACGATTTGCCATCGCCCGTGAAGTTGAACAGATACCACAGAACGATTTGCCCGAGGGTAAACGGAATGCCAAGCGCGTAGACTGCCCGGCGGCGAACGTCGGCGAGAGCGAGCGCGATACCGGCGAGAAACCCGAGTCCCGCAACGAGAAAGCTGATACCGAGCCCATCTGGAAACATCCGGACACCAAGCAGGAAGTGAACGCCTGCGCTGGCGAGGGCCGCGATAACACCAGTCCAGCGGAGCAAAGCCAGTGACCGTGGATGGAGTGTCTGCGTCCGCTGTTCTGTCGTCGTCATACTGTCAGAATGTCCTGTGTGGATATATATGACACACCAAACTGATTTGGCTAGTGTGGGAATGCTCTCGACGAGACACCCGAGGGCACAGTATCGGCAGCTCACTGGCGGTAACTCACAACCTATTTGCCCGGCCCGGTCCCTGCCACGGATATGTTCGTCCTCGTCAATCTGAAAGCGTACCCCTGTGACCCGGTTGCCGTCGCGGAGGCGGCCGAGCGCGTAGCAACAGAACACGGCGCCGACGTGGCAATCGCCCCACAGGCCGCCCACATCCAGGCCGTCGCACAATCGGGCGCCGAGACCTGGGCACAGCACGTCAGTCCGGTCGGCCACGGCAGCCACACCGGCTCGACGCTCGCGGAAGCAGCCGCCGACGCCGGCGCAGTCGGGACCCTTCTCAATCACTCCGAGAACCGTCTGAAACTCGCCGATATCGACGCCAGCCTCGACGCCGCCGAGCGGGCAGAGCTGTCGACGGTCGTCTGTGCGAACAATCCCGACCAGATTGCCGCCGCCGCCGCGCTCGGCCCCGATGCCGTCGCGGTCGAACCACCGGAGCTCATCGGCACCGGAACGCCGGTCAGTCAGGCCGACCCCGATATCGTCCGGGACGCCGTCGCGGCCACAAAGCGCGTCGACCCCGAGATAGAGGTCTACTGTGGTGCCGGTATCTCGACCGGCGAGGACATCGCCGCCGCCGAAGAACTCGGCGCGGACGGCGTCTTGCTCGCAAGCGGCGTCGCAAAGGCCGCGGACCCGCAGGCGGCCCTGGAGGCACTGGTCGACTGATAGACGGGCCAGGGCGGTCCAGTACTACCGACTCGCAAGGGCGGTACCGAGGACAGTGCCACTGCCTACTCCGATAGCGATACCGAGCGCGAGGTTCCCGAGTAGGATGCCGAGTACCACGCCGGTGACATTGCCGAAGGCGATATCGAGTGCAACCAGCCACTCACTCCCGGTATCATCGCCCATAGGCCGGGGTTTCGAGTCACAACAAAAATCGTTTCGTGCCGCCAGATGCGACGAGGCGATGACGCTGTTCAGAGGTCCGTCGTCTGTTCGATATCTCGGACGTAGCCGTCGATTGTCTCCTCGTCGACGTAGTCGTCGAGTTCCTCGACCAGTCGGTCGCGCAGACAGTAGTCGTAGTGGCCGCGGCCGACGTGTTCGACGAGCCCGGCGGTCCGTAGCTCTCGGTTGTGCGAGTAGGCCTCGGTGCGATTCTCCTCGCCGTCGGCCCCGAAGAAGGCATCCAGAGGCGTCGCCGGCCCGAATTCCCGGTAGAAGGCGAGCATCTTGCGCGTGTTCGTCGGCAGTGCGCCGATATCGGCTTTACACTCTCTGACGACGAGAGGCTCGCTGTCGTCTTCGTCCATGATTTCGGCGTCGTTGCGAATCGTCGACTCGATTTGCTCGCGGGGCGTCTGCGAGCGGTCACTCGGCCAGTCCTCGTCGACGCTCTCGGGCGGGGAACGCACCTCGCCCAGCAGTGTATCGGCATCGACGCCACCCGATGGGCCGTCGGTATCGGTCCACGACGGGAACTCGCCGTCACCGTCTGAGACAACTCCCTCCCCGTTCGACTGTGCTTCGGTCGGTTCGAGCAGCGAATCGTCGCTTGCTGCCGGCTCGGCGTCGGGTTCACCGCCGCCCGAATCGGTCTCCGAAACACCACCGGTAACGGCCGAGGCCGCCTCCTGGAGGTCAGTACCGGGGCGCTCTGTCTGCTGGTCGCCGTCCTCGGCCGTCTCTTCGAGTGTGGCCTGCTCGCCCGGCATCGAGGGCGCGCGTGGCCCCGAGCGCATCCGCTCGCGCTCGGTCCGACCGGGCGCGGCCCCTTCGACGTGGCCGACGAGCGCGTCGACGAACTGGTCGGCCATTCGCTGGAGGTCGCGGGCGTCCTGCAGTTCTCGCTCCAGTTCGGCGATACGGGAGTTCTTCTTATCGAGTTCCTCACGCAGTTCCTCGATGCGGTTCTCGCGTTCTGCTTCCTCCTCGCTTATCTCGGTGAGTTCGGAGACGAGGTCATCGCTGACGCTTTTGAGTTCGGGCCGCTCGAAGTCATCGAGTCCGGGCGTCGCGCCCGCGTCGAAGGTCTTCTTACGGTGGAACTGGACGCGACGGACCTGCTCTGCCCAGTCTGTCATCAGGAAGCCTTCGCCGTCGTCTAAGTTCTCGACGGCGTCGGCGTGTTCGCCGTCGATGATGCGCTGGACTACCTTCGTGTCGTTGTTCCAGGTCAGGCGGTGCCAGAGCAGCCAGTCACACTGCGTGATGAAATCCTTCTTGACGTCTGCGGGGCGCTGGCTGATACCACAGATGCCCAGGCCGTGCTTGCGCCCGCGTTTGCCGATTTTGATGAGCATCTTCCCACACTCGCCGACCGACCCGCGTTCGGGGATGTACTCGTGGACCTCCTCGACGAGCAACAGAAACGGCTGTTTTTGCTTTTTCGCCTTGGCAAAGAGGCTCCGGGCGACGGCCGTTAGCAGTTCCTCGGCCTCGCCCTCGTCGAGGTAGCTCGATACGTCGAGAATAATCGGGACGTTCTGTTCGAGCGCGAGCGAGGCGATTTTCTCGGCGTGCTCGGTCGTCACCTGGATGTCACACTCCTCGTCGCCGCCGACGTGGAGAATCTCGTACTCCTCTTTGAGACCGTAGTACTCGCCGTCGATGTCGACGATGAGCAGCCCGAACTCGTTGTCGAGCAGCTTCTCGGCGATGACGCTGGCAGAGTTCGATTTGCCGGAGCCGCTCTTGCCGGTGACGAACCCGCGACCGGTCAGCAACTCGACGACGGGGAGAGAGACATCCGTGCCGGGCTGGGCGCTCCCACAGGGCCCGTCACTGGTTTCGGCGACAGTGATGTGTGTTGTTTCGGCCATGCGCAGTTATCGAGTATGTTGCCGTCGGTCCCCATAATGCCTCGTCAGACAGACGACAGACGGCCCCCTCGTGTGGGTCAGTGTCAAGACAGCACGTTTAGTATCCTCGGGATGCAAGAGGGTACCTAGCGAACCCGCAGTTTACGTCGGCTGCTATCAGCATGAATCTATGACGAATCCCGAGACAGACTTCCAGGAGGCCGAACAGGGCACACCCACAGAGACGGTGGATGTCGAAACGGCGAGTGACGTGGCGACGGCGGTCATCGAGAACGTCGAGGAGGTGGTCGTCGGCGGCCACGAGCAGATCGAACACGTCATGACCGCGCTGCTTGGGCGCGGGCACGTACTACTGGAGGACGTTCCCGGCGTGGGGAAGACGATGTTGGCGCGCTCTATCGCCCGGTCGTTCGACGGCACGTTCAAGCGCGTCCAGTTCACGCCGGACCTGCTGCCGTCCGACGTGACCGGCGTCAACATCTACAACCAACAGACCCAGGAGTTCGAGTTCCGCCCCGGTCCGATTTTCGCGAACGTCGTCCTCGGCGACGAAATCAACCGCGCGCCACCGAAGACCCAGTCGGCACTGCTCGAAGCGATGGAGGAAGAACAGGCCACTGTCGACGGCGAGACCCATCACCTCGAGGACCCTTTTACTGTCATCGCGACACAGAACACCGTCGAGGGCGACCAGGCGTACGAACTGCCGATGGCAGAACTCGACCGGTTCACCAAGACTGTGACACTCGGTTACCCCGAACCCTACGAGGAAGTCGAGATGCTCGACCGCGTCGTCGGTCACCACCCAATCGAAGAGCTGACGCCGGCAGTCACGCTGGCCGAGTTCCGCCGGGCCAGAGCCCGAGCGGCCGAAGTGACTGTCTCACAGGAAATTCGGGAGTACGCCACCGAACTGGCGAACTACACCCGCGAACACGCGAGCCTGGGTGCGAGCCCGCGGGGAACCATCGCCTTGCTCCGGGCAACACAGGGCCGTGCGCTGCTGTCCGGCCGCGAGTACGTCATCCCGGACGACGTACAGACAGAGGCTATCCCCGTGCTCAGACACCGAGTCCGGACCGGACGTAACGAGGAGAGCACAGCGCTCGTCAGGGAGGCACTCGACTCTGTCGACCCAGCATAACATGCAACTAACACGTCGTGGCCGAGTCGCAGTCGCTCTCGTCGTTCTCGCGGTGGTGATGGGCTGGCTGTTCGGTGCACGCTCGCTCAACGCTATCGCCGCCCCGCTGCTCGGGGCATTGCTCGTGGGGGCGGTCGTCCTCGCCCGGAACGACGACCCGACGGTGACGCTGTCGGCCGTCGAAGCTGGCTTTCCCGGCGACGACCGGACGCTGACGGCCGCGTTCTCGGGGACCGGGTTAGCGACGGTCGCGCTTGCGCTTCCAGCGGGTGTCGACGGCAACACGAGCGGTAGGCGCGTGACGCTGCCCCAGACCGTCGACTACGAACTCGAGTTAACCGCCCGTGGCGTCCACGGCATCGGCCCGCCAGAGGTAACGCTCCGGGGACCGCTCGGATTACTCGAACGAACGGTCGATATGGCTGGTACGACCGACGTGACTGTCTACCCACAGCGGTACACCGTCGGCGACAGTGCAGTACTCGACCGGCTGTTCGCCGACGAACTGGAGGCCGAACGTCAGGAGTTCGACCGGCTACGGGAGTACCAGCCGGGTGACCCGCTACGACGCATTCACTGGAAATCGAGCGCGAAACACGACGAGTTCCTCGTCGCCGAGTTCGCGCCGACCGAACGCGACGAGACCGTGACGATTGTCGGCACGGTACCGCCGGGCGAGACCGACGAGATGGCACGCATCGCGGCGACGATAGCCGACAGCGCCTTGGCGGCAGACCACAGCGTCGAGGTAGCGACGCCGACGGGACACGTCCCGCCGGGCAAAGGCGAAACCCACCGGGAGAGTGTCCTGGGATTGCTCGCCCGGACCGGCCACGGGACGACCGCGCCGGTCGGCTCCGAGGCGGCCGACGTAGAGATTACCTACGTCCAGCGCGAACTCGTCGTCCGTGTCGGAGCCACGGAATACAGCGTCTCGGCGTTCCTCGACCACATCGACGGGACCGGCGGGGGGTCAGCAGATGACCGCGAAACGGCGACTGTCGCCGAGGTGACAGCATGACCGCACGGCAGACAACAGCGACCTGGCTCGGTGCGTCGGTCAGTGCAGTCCCGCTCTCTCGGGTGTTCGCACTCGGGGGGACCGTCGGACTGCTCGCCTCGTTCTTGCTGGTGTTGTTTGATGTCGTCGGGACGGTCGGTGACCCGCTGTTGTTCTATCCAGTCGTGTTGGCGACGCTGCTGTCGGCGACACTGCTCTCGCGGGTGCTTCGGCTCAAGGGCGCGCTTGCGGTCACAGCCCTGCTGTTTGTCGCGGGGACCGGCTGGCACGTCCTGACCCTCGAAGTCAGTATCGACGTGTTGACGCTCGTGAGTAACAACATCGAGTTGCTCACCGGGGAGAGCGTCCTTCGGATTCGCCAGGCCGACGTGTGGGCGCTGACGGTGGTGCCGACGCCGATATTCGTGACCTGGTATCTCGCGCTCCGAGAGCAGTACCTCGGCGCTGTCGTCGCAGGGGGTGGGATGCTCACCTATCTGGTGTTGACCGGCGACGCCGGGACGACCGTGACGCTGCTCGGTGTCGTCTCCGGGGCAGTCTCGGTTGCTTTCGGCGAGATAGAGGCGACGGGATGGTCGGGGGCAGCCGACCAGGCTGTCGTCGTGCTCGCGGCGATGGTACTCGTCCCGCTTGCCGTGACGGTCGTCCCCGGCGGAACCGCCAGCCCCGTCTCCTTCCTCGGCGACGATACCGGGACGATGGAGGGGGCGGTCATCACCGGCGACGCGTCACTCGATATCGTCGGCGAGGTCACACAGACCCCCGAGCCGCGCTTTGTCGTCACGAGCGAGGAACCACGCCTCTGGCGGACCGGGAGCTACGACCGGTACACCGGCGACGGCTGGATACGAACTGGTGAGTCGTCGCCGCTTTCGTCGACAGACGTCGACGGTCCGCCGGGGCCGTCTCGCGAACTGACACAGACCGTACAGGCGAGACAGGACCTCGACATCTTTCCGGCGGCGTGGCAGCCGGTCGCTGTCGGGGATTCAGTCGCCGCCGAGACGCTGGTGAACGACGACGGCGGCTTCGGCCTCGACCGGACGTTCGAGGAGGGCGAAACAGTCGAGGTCCGCAGTGCGGTCCCCGACGCCGACCGAGAGACACTCCTCGAGGCGGGACAGAACTACCCCGAGTCGATACGGACGCGGTACACCCAACTCCCCAGTAGTACGCCCGACCGGGTTGGCGAGCGGACGGCACAGATTACACAGGGCGCAGACTCAGCGTACGAGACTGCCGTGGCTATCGAACAGTGGCTGGAAGCCAACCGCGGCTACTCCCTCGATGTCGACCGACCGGAGGGCGATATCGCGGACGCGTTCCTGTTCGAGATGAACGAGGGATACTGTACCTACTACGCGACGACGATGGTCGCGATGCTTCGCTCTCAGGGGGTTCCGGCACGGATGGCCGTCGGGTACACCCCCGGTGAGGCGGTCGGCGAAAACGAGTATCTGGTCCGCGGGCTGAACTCCCACACGTGGGTCGAAGTGTACTTCCCCGATGTCGGCTGGGTCGAGTTCGACCCGACCCCGGCTGACCCGCGACAGGAGACCGAACGGGCCGCAGTCGGCGGCGGGACAGGCGGTGGTGGTGACGGCGGTTCCGGCGACGCCAGCGACACCGACATTCAGCAGGAGACCGTCGAGGAGCCGGTCGAACAGGAGCCGGCCACCACCCCCGACGATATTCCCAGCGCAGTCGTCGAAGAGCAGTTCGGACAGGGTGCTGGTCTCTCGCCGAGCGATACCGCCGGCGGCGACGGAGCTGGCGGCGGATTCAGCGTTCCGTCGCCCTCGCGCGAGCAGATGGCGGTTTCGCTGGTCGCCGTTGCCGGTCTCGTCGCCTGGACTCGTCAGGCGGGCATCGGCGGAACCCTCCTGCGTCGCCTCTCGGTTCGGTTCCGACAGCAGACAGACCCCGAGACTGACGTCGAGCGGGCCTACGAAGAGCTGTTGCTCGTCCTCGAAAGCCGCCATCGACCGCGCCGGACCGGCGAGACAGTGCGCCAGTATCTCGACGATGTCTACGCGGGCGAGGACGCCCGCCGCGTCCTCGAACTGTACGAACAGGCCCGCTACGCCGACGGCGTGACCCGTGCTGATGCCGACGAGGCACTCGAACGCCTCGAAGATATCCGCGCGGCGGAGTGAAACGCAACGACAGGGCGACGGCTGGCGATAATTCGCCCTGTGTGGCGGTCGTCCCGACAGTGTTTAGTATATCGCTTTCGTACGTCGAGCCTGTAATGTCGGAAGTCTGCTCGACGTGTGGGCTGCCCGAGGAGCTTTGTGTCTGTGAAGACGTCGCCAAAGACTCCCAGGAAATCACCGTCCGCATCGACGAGCGCCGCTACGGAAAAGAGGTAACGATTATCGAAGGATTCGACCCCAGCGACGTCGACATGGACAGCCTGTCCTCGGACCTGAAGTCCAAGTTCGCCTGTGGGGGTACTGTCGACGACGGGCAGATAGAACTTCAGGGAAACCACACGGGCCGCGTCGAGGATTTCCTCCGCGATAAGGGCTTCAACGTCGGACAATCGTAGCGCCGCTCCGACAGACGGTCAGAGCGTCATCGATCGCTGTGCGCTGTTTTTGAGCGCGTCCGACCGGCCGTATGACCCCGGAGCGACGGCAACGGTCTCGACGCCGGCGGCCGCCGCCTGTTCGAGTGCCGGCTTGAAGTCTGTGTCTCGTGAAACGACGACCAGCACGTCGATGCTATCATCGACAGCGGCGGCAGTCGCGTCGACAGCGAGTCGAACATCCACGTCGCCGCTGGTCGTCACGACCGCGAACCCTCGTGCTTCTGCGGCCTGGACCAGCTTCGGCGTCGCGTGTTCGTCGAGATAGAGACGAGTCATCGTCCGTCGGCCCTCGTCGGCGGCCAGTTCCCGCAGGTCGTCGAGATCGACGTCGAACTCGTCGCGGAAGACGTTCGGGCCGTCGACGAACAGTCCGACCCGCGGCGGCCTGTCTCCGAGCCGTCCCAGCAATCCCATACGCTGTGCTGTCGGCGGGCGTGTATAGTGGTTCCGACAGCGGGCGACAAACGACATGGTTTTGCGAGATGCCCGAGAAACACCATCTATGTTATCACGGCAGTTCGTCCGCGAGAACCCCGATGTGGTCCGGGAAGGGCTGGCACTTCGCGGCACGGATGGCATCGACGTCGACGAGATTCTCGACCTCGACGAGCGGTGGCGCGCGCTGAAATCCGAGGGCGACGACCTCCGTCAAGAGCGCAACGAGGTGTCGAGCAAGATTGGCGAGCTCAAACGCGAGGGCGACGAGGAGGCGGCGCAGGCGGCAATCGAGCGCTCCCAAGAACTCAAAGCCGAACTCGAAGAGATAGAACAGCGCGCAGACGAACTCGAAGCGGAACTCGAAACCCGCCTGCTCGAAGTGCCGAACGTCCCACAAGACGACGTTCCGCCGGGCGATGGCGAACTCGACAACGAGGAAGTGCGACGGTGTGGTTTCGATGATACCCGCGCGTTCCCGGAGGACGTACGGCCACACTACGACATCGGCGAGGACCTGGAGTTGCTCGACTTCGAGCGCGGGGCGAAAGTCGCCGGCGGCGGCTTTTACTTCCTGAAAGGCGACGCCGCGCGACTCGAACACGCACTCATCCAGTTCATGCGCGACGTACACCGCGAACAGGGGTACGACGAGGTGTTCCCGCCGGTTCCGGTCAACAGCGAGTCGATGACCGGCACCGGACAGCTCCCGAAGTTCACCGAGGACGCCTACCGTGTCGGCGAGAGCAACGACGAACCGTACGACGACGACGACCTCTGGCTGTGTCCGACCGCTGAGGTGTCGGTCACGAACATGTACCGCGACGAGATTCTGCTGTCCGACGACCTGCCGCTGAAACACCAGGCCTACAGCCCGAACTTCCGGCGTGAAGCCGGCGAACACGGCACTGAGACCAGAGGAATCGTCCGGTCACACCAGTTCAACAAGGTCGAGCTCGTCAACTTCGTCGAGCCAGACGACAGCGACGAGCGCCTGAAGGAACTCGTCAGCGAGGCCGAGGAAGTCCTCGACCGGCTCGGACTGCCCTACCGCGTCACGCTGTTGTGTGGCGGTGACATGACGTTCGCCTCTGCCAAGACATACGACATCGAGGTCTGGGCACCGGCCGACGACATGGAGTACGGTCCCGAGCGAGGCGGTCGCTGGCTCGAAGTGTCGAGCGTCTCGAACTTCGAGGCGTTCCAGGCCCGCCGTGCCGGCCTCCGGTACCGGCCAGAACGCCACGAGTCTGCCGAGTACCTCCACACCCTCAACGGCTCGGGAACTGCACTTCCCCGGGTCGTGGTGGCGATTATGGAGTACTACCAGAACGACGACGGCACCATCACCGTCCCAGAGGCGCTCCGGCCGTACATGAACGGTCAGGAGCGCATCGAGGGTCACGACCCAGTCGGCGAGTCGGCGGTCGGTGCAGGGCGAAAAGAATAACGCTTACAGCGAGTCGGGGACGCCGTGGTCGCCGCCGAGGTCGTCCGGCGAATCATCTTCGTCCTCGTCCTCGTCGGTCGGGTCGGTCAACTCCAGTTCGATATCGTCCTCGTCGGGGTCGTCGTCGGCGGCCGCTGTATCAGAGTCGTCGGCTGACGAGGGGGTGTTGTCGACCGGCTCGCCGGATTCGTTTTGCTCTTCGAGTTCCGCGGTGATAGCTTCGAGTTCCGCCTCGTCGATGTCGGGCGCTGTCTCGTCGTCGGCCGACGCGCTGGCGTCAGCAGGCGCTTGTTCTGGCTCGTCTGGGTCGTCCCCGGCGCCGTCCGGCGTCGTCGCATCGTCTGCCGCTGCTGCCGTCTCGGTGGCGGTCGCATCCATCGCGTCGCTGTCCTCGACCGGCACGAACTCTCCTTGACCGTCCGCCTCCGTCGCGAGGCCGAGACCCCCTTCCTCAGGAGCGCGGTCGCCCTGAGACGGGTCTGACGCGGGGTCGTCCTCGGGTGGGAAGTCGCCAGGCGCAGGCGGTTTGTGGATGTCTCTGGCGGTTTCGAGCGGTCCTTCGGCGTCTTCCCTGAGTTCGTCGGCCCGTCTCCCCTCGCCGCTTGCGAAGGCGCTCGCAGAGTCGTTCAGCCAGCCTGCGGCCCGCCAGAGCGCCTCGGCTTTGCGTTCGGCACGCTCGAAGTATCTGGTCGCCTCCTCGTCGTCGGAGAACCGGACCGCGGTGTTGAACTCGTCGTGGGCCTCGTCGAACTCCTCGGTTGCCTGTGCGAAATCCCTGCTCGCGAGCATCCACTCTCGTTGCTCGTAGGCGTCCATCGCGCTCGTAAATGCGCGTCGTCCTTCGACGTGGTGGGCGTGACCGACGCGGTACCGCGCCAGTGCCGTCCGGTCGTCGCCGATACGCTCGATGGCTGCGCGTATCTCCTCGGTGGGTGGCTGTGTCTCGATATCGTCTGCGACCCACGCGTATTCGATTTGTTCTCGATTGTCGATGACAAACACCGCCCGATTGCAGGTGTATCTGTCGTCGTCGGCAGCGACGCCGTAGGCGGCGGCGACCTCGCCGTGAACGTCAGACAGCAACGGGATGTGGAGGTCGTACTCCTCAGCGAACACCCGGTGGCTGAAGATGCTGTCGCCAGAGACTGCGAGAATAGTCGTATCCTTCTGCATCGCAAAGAGGTCCAGGTCGTCCAGGCCAGAGGAAGTGTCGTCACAGTTCGGCCCGAAATCGCCGGGATAGAAGGCGAGAACGACGACGCTATCGCCGACATGCTCGTCGAGAGAGAGCCGCACGAACTCCCCCGCTCTGACGGCCGGCAGGTCGAACCCCGGTGCCGTCTCCCCGTTTTCGGCCATTATCCGATGTTGACGGTTTGGCTACTTAACTTTACAGGCACCGGTCCGTGGACTGGGAACGACGCCGGTAGTACCGGGACAATCAGGACATGGCGTTCGTGATTGCCTCGACGTCATCACCGTCGAAGGCGGCGTAGTAGAGCCGGAGTTCGTAGATGCGGCCGTCGAGATTCTGGCCGACGGAACTGGGGTCCGAGTCAGCACCCACAATCACCTCGCCGAGCGCCACATCGCGCTCGAACGTGCGTGACCCAATCTTGGTGCCGTCTCGGTACAGGGTCATCTCGGAGCCGTCGTAGGTGCCGACCAGCACTGTCGTCTCGCCCCCAGAGATGTCGCCGGTGGGTATCTTCCCACTCGGATTTGTCTTATAGCCGACGTTCCACTCCATCTGATGTGGGTCGCCGTGTTTGCCGTCGGTCTCGATGAACCAGGCGAAATTCGAGTCCTGGTGTTCGATGAGGTTCTGAATGCCCGACCCCCCGTGGTGTTTGTACCTGATTGCCACCGTGAGTTCCTCAACCCGGTCGGGACCGTCGACGGTGAGGTCACCGACGTCGACGTACGTTCCAGAACTGCCATCGAAATCCAGGGCAGTACCGTCCTCGTCGCTCACCCAGTCGGTGCCGCCGTTCCGGATTCCCTCGTTACCGTTCCCCGAGCGGTCGGTGACGTTGCCGCCGCCGGAGTCGAAGCTGTAGTAGGCGATGAAGTCACCGAGTTCGTTACGCCGGTCTATCTCCTTGTTGACCAGCACCGCCCGGTCCTCGTCACGAGAGATGACTGTGATAGTGTCGTCTGGCGCGGTCGGAATAAGTACCGACTGGCCGGCGCTGTCGGCCTCGAAGGTCGCTACCTCGTTGTTGTTGAGTTTGACGATAACGTCCGTCCCCAGCACCTCGGGCGTCATCTGCAGGCCGACCGGCGTCTGCTCGTACTCGAAGGTCGCCTCGGGCGTCGGCGCGCCCGTCTCTTCGAGGAATCCAAACGAGACAGTGATGAGAACGACACCGATAACCAGCGCGATGCCGACCAGCAGGATATTTGCGACAATCGGCGTGGCCCCCCTCTCCATCCGAGCCGTTGTCATTAGCTGTCGTATCTGCAGCGACGCACAAAAGTCTGCCCACCCGGCTGTGAGGGACCGTCCCGACCGTCGACAGTACGGCTTTTGTGCCGCTGTTGTCTAGCAGCGGTGTGGAGCTTCACGTCAGATACGAGGGCAACGACGACCCCGAGAAGTGTACGGCCCGGCGACTCGCGAAATTCGACGAGGCCGCCTTACACCGCTCGACGCGGGCGACCCCGCCGGGAATCGTCCTCAACCCATTCGCCGAGCGGGCGCTCTCGCCGGCCGATTCAGACGAGAGTCGCCTCGTCGCGCTCGACTGTTCCTGGGAGACGGCCGAGGCCGAAGCCTTCGACCTCGCGGGCAGCCAGCGCTCGCTCCCGTTTCTGGTCGCAAGTAACCCAATCAACTACGGCACTGCCTTCCAGTTGAACACGGTCGAGGCCTTCGCCGGGGCGCTGTGTATCCTCGGCGAGCGCACACAGGCCGAGCGCGTCCTCTCGCATTTCTCGTGGGGACAGACGTTTCTCGACCTCAACGAGGAGCCGCTGAAGCGGTACGCTGACTGTGCTGATTCGAGTGACGTGATAGCAATTCAGGACGAGTATCTCGCCGATTAGCTGATTGCACCGGCCATCTGGTCGACGAGCGTCTCGGCACGCTCTTGGGACCTTGCCTCTGCGTAGACGCGGATGACTGGCTCCGTCCCGCTTGGCCGGGCAAGCACCCACGCGTCGCCGTAATCGAGCCGGTAGCCGTCGGTCGTATCGACCGTGGCGTCGGCCTCCTCGGCAACGGCGCTGATGGCGTCGATCATCGCTTCGCGCTCCTCGTCGGTGTCGTACGAGATGTTCCGGCGAACGTTAGCGTACCCGTCGTAGGGTGCGATTAGTTCGCTGAGAGGCGTCTCGACGATGAGTTCACACAGCCTAGCAGCGGTGTAAGCCCCGTCTCTCGCGACGCGATAGCTGGGGTAGATGATGCCGCCGTTGCCCTCGCCCGCAATCGAGACTGTCTCGCCGGCGGCCTGGAGCTCCCGAATCGCGGTGATAAGATGCGTGCTGCCGATTGGTGTCAGTCTGAGTGACGCGTCGGCGTCGGTCGTCACGTCGACGAGTCGCTGTGAGGCGTTGACTGCCGAGACAACAGTGTCGCCGGCGTCGAGCTCTGGGGCTGTCAGCGCGGCGAGTGCGGCGTCGCCGTCGACGAAGGCACCGGTCTCGTCGAAGAAGATGGCCCTGTCTGCGTCGCCGTCGTGGGCGATGCCGATATCGGCACCCGCTGACTCGACGAGGCGGCCGAGTTCGGCGAGGTTCTCCTGGACCGGTTCAGGGTCTCGGCCGGGGAATCGTCCGTCTGGCTGGGCGTTGATTGTTTTGACTGTACAGCCGAGTTCGCGAAACAGGCCGGGGCTAGTGAGCGACCCGGCTCCGTGGCCGGGGTCGAGCGCGACCGTCAGCTCTGCCCCGGCGATACGGTCACGGTCGACTGCCTCGAGGAGTTGCTCGCGGTACGCGCTGTTTGCGCCCTCAGTGCTCCGAATCTCGCCGGCCTCGTCCCAGGTCGTCATCGCCGACTCGGCTTCCAGGTGGCTCTCGACCCGTTCGAGGGTATCACGGGTCAACTCGACACCGTTGTCACCGATGAGCTTGATACCGTTGAACTCCGGCGGGTTGTGGGAGGCGGTGACCATCACGCCCGGAACTCCCGCCTGTTCGCAGTACGCCTGGAGCGACGGCGTCGGCACGACGCCCAGACAGTCGACATCACAGCCCACACTCGCCAGACCACTGGCGACCGCGTGGACGAACAGCTCCCCTGTCAGACGGCTGTCGCGGCCGACGGCGACCCGTGCGTTCCGGTCTCGGAACACAGCCCCTGCTGCCTGCGCGAGTTCGACCGTATCCGCAGGTGTCAGCTCGTCGAGCGCGACACCGCGGACGCCGCTCGACCCGAATACGTTCATTCGCATACTCGTCTGTCCCCCGTGGTCATAGTGATTGTGACTTGCGGGCTCGGCCGGGGAGACCGCCAGAGCCATTACCGCCGGTCGTCTGTGCCGAGATATGACGGAGTCGCTCATCGACCTCCTTCGTGGCGTCGACGCGGTCAAATACGGCGAGTTCGAGCTGTCACACGGCGGCACCAGCGACTACTACGTCGACAAGTACCTCTTCGAGACGGACCCGGACTGTCTTGAGGCGATTGCGGCGGCGTTTGCCGACCGCGTCACTGACGAGACACTGGCGGGCGTCGCGCTCGGTGCGGTGCCGCTCGCTGCCGCGACCAGCGTCGCCGCCGGCAACCCCTACGTCATCGTCCGCAAGCAGGCAAAGGAGTACGGCACCGGCAACCGCATCGAGGGCCAGTTCGAGGAGGGCGAAGAGGTCGTCGTGCTCGAAGACATCGCGACCACGGGCCAGAGCGCCGTCGACGCCGTCGAGGCACTCCGGGAGGCCGGGGCCGTCGTCGACCGCGTGCTGGTGGTCGTCGACCGCGAGGAAGGGGCCAGCGAGAACCTCGCCGACGCCGGCGTCGAACTCCAGTCGCTGCTGACGGCCTCGGAGCTGCTCGACGAACACGCAGAGTGACCGGCCGCGGCGGTCCCAATGCTTGTACAGTACCGCCCCTTTCTTATTCGTCCGATTCGTATCTATTCTCGATGCCAGATCTTGAACTCTACGAGCTTGAGGGCTGTCCGTACTGCGAGAAAGTAATCAACAAACTCGACGAGCTCGGCCTCGATTACGAGTCTCACATGGTCCCCCGCAGCCACAGCGAGCGGACCGAAGTCGAGAAGGTGAGCGGCCAGACCGGAGTCCCGGTGCTCGTCGACAACACCAACGGCATCGAGGGGATGCCCGAAAGCGACGACATCGTCGAGTACCTCGAAGAAACCTACGCGTAGCGCAGGACTTTTCTCGGTACCGTCGGTCAGTTAATCGTCGTCAGCCGTGTACGCGCCACCACGACGCTTGATTCGGGCGACTACTACTCGACACTCGTCTTGCCGGAAGGCGACGGAGAGCCGAAACTCGCCGATACGAATCTTCTTGTACGGGCTATTCTGGAGTGGTTCGCCGTAGGCAGGCGGCTCACGCCACGGAGACGTCGTGATTTCGTCGAGTTTGTCGAGTATCCGCTCTTGTTCATCTGGCGAGAGCCCATCGAGGTCGCCTTGCGCGGTCGAGGAGAGTTCCCACGTCCACTCGTCGTCATTCATCGTCCGTGCCGAACCGCTCGCGCGCCTCGTCTGCCGTCATTGTCTGTCCCTCCCGAACATCTTCTTCGGCCCCAAGCAGGGCGATGAGTTCGTCGCGGTCGAACGTCGGGAACTCCACAGCGTCGCGCAGCGTGTAGCGAATGAACTCGCTCCGGCTGTTGAAGCCACGTCCTTGCCACGTGTCGTCGATCTCGTCCAGGAACGACTCGGTGAGCTTGAAGTTCACCGTGACAATCTCGTCATCTCCGTTTCCTTCTGTAGTTGTTCCAGACATATAGACGTAATACGTTGGTCTTACCAATAGGTATTTGGGCGAACAGCATCGTCTGTGGCTCGGCGAGACACACGTCCTGAACGAAACGACGCACAAGCAGACGCCGAGCGAGGGGTTTCACCGCCACCGAGGCCGGCCGAGCCGTCGGTTTTTACCCACGTTTTTCGAGGAGCGAGGGACGGGCCGACGACCCGCAACTACGCACGTGGCGGCTGGTCGCCACGCGGTGCCCCCAGCGAGCGCGGACACCCGACGCTGAAAACGGTGGTCTGGCCCCGTCGGATTCAAGTTGGAGGGTTTGGGTGGTGCATGGGAGAAGGCGTACAGTGTTTCTGCGACAGGTGAGGAGGACTGGGCTGAACCGTTGGCGATTGATGCGGAGTGCTGGCTGGGAGAAACCGGTGAAAGACCCAGCGAAGGCGGCAGCAAAACAGTCAACAAGTACGAAGGCGGAGACGTCTACATCACCACGAACATCAGCGACCGCAGCGGTGTAAACCAGGAAACATACAGCTGCGCCTACGGCTTAAACCAGAAGATAACAGATATCAGCCACCTGCCGGAGCAAGCACAGGACAACGACGTATTCTATAAAAACGAGTTTGAACTCAGTGGAAACGGCGAACTCGGCTTCACCACAGCAGGATACATCATCGAAGGCACCGACGACGCAGGAAACATCGGTACATCACCTGACCCTGAAATCCCGTACACTGAAGCAGACCTCGGAGACGAAACCGGAATCATCGACTGGAACTGGTACCCAACTGGTGAGGGTGGAGAGTTTGGAGGGAGAGAAGGAAGAAACCCGATTAATAATTTGGGCTGATGACTAGTTGTCATCTAAGTCGTATATTTCCATTACATTTTCTTTGTGTGTTTCTTCGTCTACTGTGGTGGCGTACATGGTGTTTCCGTCTTCTAGGTCGATGAGTTCTTCTCCTTCTTCGACTGTTTCTGCTACATCTATCTGCATGTAGCGGTCTTCCGGTACTGCGTTATGGAGGTACTCTGTTGCTGATTCAATTAGCTCTAGTTCTTTCGCAGCGTCACCATCCCTCGGATGGATTATATCACCGAGATATCCTCTGACATCTGGCGTATAACCGATCTCAATATCGCCAGGTGTTTCTCCGATCACAAGGCTGTCATTATATTTATCTCCTCTCTCCAGATTTTCTTCCCACTCACTTTCGCTTAGATTTTCTTCAGTATTACTGTTGTCGATTATCCCAGCCATCTGCTCGAAATCAATTGAAGCAACATTGCCAGTGTCGTCGTGGTCGTGGAGTCCGTGGAGGATTCTTTTGGCTTCGAAGTCCATGGGGTTGACTTCTTCGCCGGGTAGGAGGACTGCTTCTGGTGCTGTTTTTTTATTGCTTTGTGCTTCGGCGAGTGCTTTTTTCCAGTTGGTGTCTGTGTTTTCTCTGTAGAATATTGCGGTGTAGTTTTCTCCGCTGGTGGATGTTCTTTCTATTGCTTTGATTTGGTCTGTGTTGATGCCGAGGTCTTGGTGTGTGATTGTTTTGTAGTCTTTTGTTAGCTGTCTTCGGGTGGCGTCTGCGTGTTTGTTTAGTTCTTTGATGAGTTGGCCGAGGTTTGTGGGTTTGCCGTTTTGGTAGTTTTCGAGGTTTTCTATTTCTTCTTCTGTTAGTACTGATTCAGTTGACTGGTTTTTGTAGACTTGTTCGGCCGTGATCTTGTTTTCTGGATTTATCTGTGTTGCTTCTGCGGTGAGGTTGTCTTCGGCGAGTTTGAAGTCTTGGAGTTGGTTGAGTACGATGCTGATGTCTTCGGTTATTTCGCTGTTTTTGTATGCGTTGACGGTGGCGTGGTAGCCGGGTTCGTCTCCTGTTTTTTGTAGTTGTATGTTTTGTTCTTGGTCGTCGACTTTTACTGAGGCTTCTAGTACGTTTTCGCTGAGTCGTTCCAGTGTTCCGGGTGTTTCTTGGTCTGGTTCGAGGTGTATGTCTATTATTCCGGGTGTGTCTTCTCTTTGACTGAACTGTGGGCCGTTTGTCAGGAAGTATTCTGCCGTGTCTTCCAAGCTTCCTTGTTCTGTTTCTACTTGTTCACTGGTTTCGACCTGTGCCGTGTAACTTCCTTCACGGTTGACTGGTACTGTGTCGCTGACGAATCCGTCTTCGGTTGGGGTTAGTCCTACTTGTTGGCCGTTGATTGAGGCGTTTACTGCGTCGGGTTGAGGGTTTCCACTGGTCTGGATGTTGACTTGTGCGAGGTCTTTGACTTCGTCCCCGTTTTCCTCGACGAACTCGATGTTTGTGGCAACGACTTGAGGTGCTTCTGTCGGCGTAGTTTCAGGTGTTTCAGTTGTTTCTGTTTCAGTCTGTGTTGGGTTCGGTGTTTCTGTCGGTTCTGATTCTGCGTTGCTGTCTCCTGAACAGCCCGCTATGCCTGCCGTGGCGAGGGTCGCACTCGCTGCAAGGACGGTTCGGCGGGCGGGCCTGGGCGTGTCTTCTGTTCGTGAGCGCCGGCGCTCGTGTGGGTCAGGCATGACGACAGCCTCGTGTTCGTGGCTCAAACCCAGACACCCCTCTGTTGTACATATTTCGCTGTTTTATCAGCCCAGGAATTATCGAGAGACTCCGTCAACTGCAACGAGATACGCGGGTACCGTGCTGACCAGATTGTACGTACCGAGCGACACTGAGCCAAACGCCATCCGCAAGAAAACTACTTTACTGAATCGTGCCGAATACTCGCGTGTATGGCCTCGCTTGACACGTACACCTGCAACGAGTGTGGTACAGCGTTTAAATCTATGGCGGGCGCGAACGCCGCCGAGGCGGGATACTGCTCGCCAGCCTGTGAGACGGAAGGAAAAGGGCTCTAGCTGTCGGGACTGTAGTTCGGCGCTTCGTCGGTGATGACAACGTCGTGTGGGTGACTCTCCTGTTGGCCGGCCGCAGAGACGCGGACGAACTCCGCGCGTTCCTTGAACTCGGGAATCGACTGGGCACCGACATAGCCCATGCCCGACTGCATGCCGCCGACGAGCTGCTGGAGTTCGGATTCGAGCGTTCCCTTGTAGGGGGTCGCGGCCTCGACGCCCTCGGGGACGTAGTCGTCGTCTTCGTCGGTGTCTTTGAGATAGCGCTCGCCGCCGCCAGATTGCATCGCGCCGACGCTGCCCATTCCGCGGTACTGTTTGTACTTCTTGCCGTTCATCGTGATGACGCGACCGGGGGCTTCGTCGGTCCCGGCGAAATACGAACCGAGCATCACCGCGTCGGCACCGGCGGCGATGGCCTTGATGGCGTCGCCGGAGTAGCGGATGCCGCCGTCGGCGATGACCGGCACGTCGTGTTTGCTCGCCACGTCGGCGACCTGTGCGATGGCGGTAATCTGGGGCATCCCCGCGCCCGTCACGACTCGGGTGGTACAGATAGAGCCCGGGCCGATGCCGACTTTCACGCCGTCGGCGAAGTCGACGACGTCCTTTGCGGCCTCCCGGGTGCCGATGTTGCCGACGACGACGTCGGCCTCGACGGTCGCTTTGATCTCTCGGGCGCTCTCGATGACGTTGCCGTTGTGTGCGTGTGCACAGTCGATGAACACGATATCGGCCCCGGCCTCGTCGGCGGCAGCCGCGCGTTCGAGTTCGAAGGGGCCGACCGCGACGCCCGTCCGAAGCTGTCCGTCCTCGTCGCGGACGGCCTGGTCGAACTCTCGGCGCTGGAGGATGCCCTGCATCGTCACCAGGCCGACGAGCAGGTTCTCGTCGTCGACGACGGGAACGCGCTCGATTTTGTGCTCGTACATCAGGTCGAAGGCCTCGCGGGCGTCGATGTCCTGGGGCGCGGTGATGACCTCGTCGGTCATCGCCTTCTTGACGGGGTCGTTCTCGTCGACTTCGAGGTGTGGACGCACGTCCGTCGAGGAGATGATGCCGAGCACCTCGCCGTTGGTGTTGATGACCGGCGCACCGCCGACACCCTCACGAGCCATCAGGTTGTCCGCTTCTCGCACACTCGTCTCGGGGTCGACCGTGACGACGTCTTCGAGCGGAATGATGAGTTCGTCTGCGCTTTTGACCCGCTCGATTTCCTCGACCATCTGGTCGAGGTTCATGTTTCGGTGGAGGACACCCAGCCCACCGTGTCGAGCCATCGAAATTGCCATGCCACTCTCGGTGACGGTGTCCATCGCCGCGGAGAGAATCGGAACCGTCAGCGAAACGTTCGCTGAGACCTGCGTCTCCGTCTCTGCCTCGTCAGGTTCGACGGCGCTGCGCTTTGGCTTGAGCAGTACGTCGTCGAATGTCAGCGCCTCCGGTACCTGCAGTTTCTCCGAGAAGGGGTCGATATCGTTCGCCATGTAAACCGTCTAGCGTACCATCTAAAAAGGATTGCGAGATTGGACCGGCCGCGTGACTGCCACACACAGGGCGAGAGACGGTAAAATAGCGGTGTGTCCACGCACCTCACACAAGGCTATTACTTCCCGCCTCGAAATAATAGATATGGCGTACGGAGTCCCTGCCGCCGAGAGTAGCGCTCGTGAGATGGTCATCGGTTCCGGTGACATGAATATCGCGCGAGTGATGGGACTCTTCGCAATGCGGACACGCTGTCTCGCCAATCCGTGGACGTGGGCTGCCCGCTCTGACGGTGCCAAAGCTGGCACCCAACAGAGCAGTCATCTGTTCTCACACAGGCACCATCGCCCCGAGCGCGAGTACCCACGGCCAACGGGTGACCGGCCACAGCACTAACACCGCATGAGCAACTCACAGCATCCGCGTGCCCTTTCCGTCGAGCGGTGGGTGAGCGATTCCACCCGACTGCTCGCAGTCGTGTTGTGTCTCCCACTGGTCGACGGCGTCTTCGTCACGCTCGTCCTCGGCGGCGCGCTCGACAGTCTCGTCGGCATTCTCGAGGTCGGATTCCTCGTCTTCGGCGGGAGCGCAATGGTCGCCGTGATTCTCGCCGAGATGGACAGAACTCCCCGCAGGTCCGTCGGGACTGTCCTCGCTATCGGTGTCGTCGTCGTCCCTGTTGCGGGGCTACAGGCCGCACTGGCTCCAACTATCGAGAGTGCAATCGATATGGCCGTCTTCGAGCGGTTTGCCGCGCTGGTCATTCTCGCCGTGGCGGCGTCGACCGCGAGTGCCAAGATTGCCGAGTATCTTCCGAGCCCCGCGCTCATCATCGGGCTTGGCTTTCTCGCAACGGTCTCGCCGAGTGAGGCGACGCTGACGATTCAGGCCGACCTGGGACTGGTCGCCCGCGCGATGGCCGCCGCAGGTGTGGGTGTCGGATTCGGGGTCGTCCTTGCGGCGGCCCGGCCATGGCTCCAGGAAGTGGTCGAACTCGACCGGTTCCGCTTCGGGAGCGCGGTCGCACTCGGTGTGTTGGCGGTCTCTATCGCCGGGATGCTTCCATCCGAAGCACCGGTCGCTCTGCTCGTGTTGGGGATGACCGCGCTGCTCGCCTTCGATCCGGGTGGGGACACCAGCGAGCACGCCGAGGCCGCGTTCGATGTCTCGTTGTCCGAGGACGAATCTGCCGACGTTGCTGGCCCGACGCCCATCTCAGACGGTGGCGGTCCGCCCGACGACGACACCGACGCGACCGAGTCGACGACCGGTCTCCGTCCGGGACAGGACCGCCCGCCCTGGCTCTGATAGCGATTATTGTGAGTCGTTACGCCGTGACAGCCACAGACGCATTTCCACGATGTGAGACGACCCGTCCTGTGAGGTGGTCACCGAAAAGACCGCAATAATCACTATGGGTCAGTCACACAAGACCAGCGAGTACGCGATAGCGACGACGCCGGTGAAACGGGAGGCACTCGGATAGCGGTCGGTCGACCCGGTAGCGGCGGCACCCACGGCTGTGCGCTCGTGAGAAAGTCGCGTCGGCTTGGCTCTGTGAACTCGTTGGTTGTCAGCTTAGACGACGGTTTACTGTGGCGTATAACTCAAATGTGTCCCGAACCCGGCTGAAATCCGTGGAAACTTGTTTATACGAGACGGTGGCTGAGCCACGGAAACACGAACGCTTAGGGGCACCGAGTACCACAGCAGGGGTATGGGAACGAACCGCGTCGTCCAGGGGCGGATGGTCACGCCAAAGCGCCTGGCCGAACTCATCGAAGACTCCGAGGTCATCGAGGCCGAACCGATAGCGGACGCCGACCGAGACTGCCCGGACTGTGGCGGTGACGTGCTAGAAGTCGGCTACATGCCCTCAGCACTCTCGTTTGTCACGGGCTGGAAGTGCCAAGAGTGTGACTGGAGCGAACGGGAAGAAGGCGACTGAAACGAGGTTGTTGCGGTCGCTTTCGGCCGCTCCTGCGACCAGCAATCGAAATCCATTTAGGTAGAATCGCCCAACCAATGTCTGAGGGCTCGTGGCCTAGTCCGGGAAGGCGGCTGACTCCAGAGGCTAACGTGCTCGGTGACGATACCCCTGATATACTGAGCGGGCGGCTGATCACCACCCGCGCTGATGACCCTCTGGGGTACCGAGGCACACGATACCGGAGATATCAGCCGATCGGGGGTTCAAATCCCTCCGAGCCCACTTCTATTGTGCCAGACCCGAACAGTTCGAACTCCATCGTGTGGGGGCATCGGGCGTCCTGATGGCCTTGCACACATAGAGCCACCCGCAACGAAAGACGCCTCAGAGGACTCCTTAGCTTAGTGTTGTTGCCCAGCAGGACAGAAGAGGTTTTCAGTAACGCTTGTTACAGAAGCTTAATTCTGATTACACTTATGTGGAGATAGACCATTGGGATAGATACGATGAGACAGACACCACATTCGGCCACGGGATCGAAACGGCACCACGAGTACCGCGAGAACTGGACGGTCGAGGGATTCCTCGGGACGATACTGGTGTTCCCGGTGCTGGTCGCGGTCATGACTGCACCAGCCCTCGTGATGGGAGCGGTAGCTGGTGTCGTCGGCGTCAGAGTCGGTGAGCGTCTGTACGGCCACGTCGCCAGACTCGTCACACAGCGACAGACGAGGGCACAGTCGTCTTGCAGACAAAACCCACAGGTTGCACCCGGAAAGTGACTCGGCACCCGTCTCTTAGTGCTGTCTGCAGGTTTGTCTCGCGGTACTGACACGCCGCTTCGACCCTCTAGTCGTCGGCAGCGTTTGGCGCGTCACCGCGGTCAAGCGCGGCGTCGACCGGCTGTGTCGGGTTCTCTTCTTGGGCAGTCTCGGGTAATCCGAGCTGGTACTCCCCGGAGTCGGCCCCGTCACGGAGACTCGTCCGCCCGCGGTGGACGGCGACCGCGTCGTCCGTATGAAGGTCGACGGCTTCCAGCAGCGCCTCGACTTCGAGCGGCTGGCCGCGCGCCTTGATATCGTCGATCGCGGCGTCGTCCGGAATGTCGAACGCGCGCTGGGTGATAATCGGCCCCTGGTCGAGGTCGGTGGTCACGTAGTGTGCGGTGACGCCGCCGATGCGGACACCCTCTTCTTTTGCCTGGCGGTAAGCGGCCGCCCCCGGGAACGCGGGGAGCAGGCTCGGGTGGATATTGATGATACGGTCCTCGTACCGGAAGACGATTTTCGGACCGAGGATGCGCATATACCGCGCCAGTACGATCAGGTCGATATCGTGTTCGGCCAAGATGTCGAGCATGCGGTCCTCGTCGGGCGAGCCTTTGCCGTCGCCGATATCGTAGAAGGGGATATCGGTCGGTTCGACCAGATGCCGGAGCGTTCCGCGGTTGCTGATGACAGCAGCGATTTCGACATCGAGGTCGCCGCCATCTGCGGCCTCCATGAGCCCCTCCAGACAGTGGGACTCCTTGGTGACACAGACCGCAATCCGCTGGGTCTCGCGGTCACTCGGAAACCGGACCTGGATGTCGACGCCCAGTTCACGGCCCAACTCGAGCAGCGCGCTCCGGAGTTCGTCCGGGTCGCAAGTCATCTCCTCGGTGTCGACTCGCATCGACATCCGGAACAGGCCGTCACGGACCGCCTGGTCGAGGTCCTCGATGTTGATTCCGCGCTCGAACAGCAGTGTGGTGACACGAGCAATCAGCCCAGTCTTGTCCCCTCCGATAACCGTAATTTCGGTGAGGTCGGTCGTCATCGATACACCTCCGTGCTGCCGTCGAGCGCAGGCATACACACGTGAATGCCATCGCGGCTCAAAAGCGTGTCTATCCCGGCTGAAACCGGCAAGGTCGTCACAGAGCCAGTGCGAGTCGAGAACACCCCCGTACTACCGGAGAAGCAGCACCGACAGCCCAGAGACGGCCGCCACCGCGACCGCGTGCCCGACGACCGCGGCCTGGAGCAGCGGGTGTCCGACGAGCAGGGGCAGAAAGATGAGTTGGAACGCAGCAAAGCCAATCGTTGCGGCGTCGAGTCGACGCAGCCTGGTACACGTCTCGTATGGCAGGTCGTCACCGTAGCAGTAGGTCCGCCACAGTCCGACGAGACTCGCCCACCATCCCACGCCAATTCGGTACATAACGTCCCAGCTGACCACGAGAAGCAGGAACGTAAACGCGGCTGGGGGCCGGTCCCCGAGAACGGCAGTGAGCAGCGACTCACCACCCTGCCGGGGGTCGTGGACGAAGACGTAGACCACCAGTGCGAAAAACGCCATAAGCCCCAGGACGATTTCGATATGAGAGCCAAAGAGTAGCTGCCGGTAGGCAGGCGGAGCGTCTTCGCGGCGGATGACCCGTGAGAGCCCGAGCATGAACGCACTGCCCGCAACAGAGACCAAGACAGCGACTGTCCCAGCGACGGCAGCCTGCGGGAGGTCGTACCAGATAGCGAGGACGAGAATCGCGGCCTCGAAGCCGAGTAACTGCGCCACGAGCGCCACGCTTCGGGAGGTGTTGATTCCCGGGACGCTGCGGACGATACTCTCGTAGACCCACTCAGCCTCGCCGAGTGCGCGGTCGTCGCTCATGTCGACCGCGCGCTCGTTACTGCGGTTTCGACCGCCTCGTCGAAGGGTGTCAACTCCACGTCGAAACGTTCCTGTGCCGTCTCGTCGGTCACCACAACCGGATTCTTGAGTCCCTCTATCAACGGATGCGAGATACTGGGCGGCGTATCGGTGACGAGGTCAATCCAGTAGACCGAGATTTTCGGCGTGAGAAAGGGAACCGGGAAGACGTACAGCCGGCGACCCATCACCGCGGCCGTCCGGCGCATCATCTCCTCGTAAGAGATGACCTCCGGGCCGCCGATTTCGAGTGTCATTCCGGCCGTCTCGGGCTCTGTTGCGGCTTTAGACAGGTAGGCGACCACGTCACTGATAGCGATCGGCTGTGCCGGCGTCCGGACCCAGGTCGGCGTAATCATGACCGGAATCCGCTTGACCATCTGGCGGACCATCTCGAAGCTTTCGCTACCGGCACCGACGATAATCGCGGCCCGGAACGTCGTTAGCTCGTAGGCCCCTTCCGCGAGTCGACGCTCGACCTCACGGCGGGAGGCGAGGTGTGTCGAGAGGTCGTTGCCGGTCTCGCCGAGTCCGCCGAGATAGACGAGGCGGTCGACGTCGGCCTCGCTCGCTGCCGCGGCCACGTTGTCGGCACCGCGTCTATCGCGTTGTTCGTACTGGTCACCGGCACTCATCGAGTGGACCAGGTAATACGCCAGGTCGATTCCCTCGAAGGCACCGTCGAGAGTCGGTGCGTCGAGAACGTCACCCTCGACTACCTCGACGCGAGAGTCGAGCATCGCGGTTGCGCGTTCTCGGTTCCGAGAGAGCGCCCGGACCTCGTGGCCCGCTTCCAGCAGTGCGGGGACGAGCGACTGACCGACGAACCCAGTCGCGCCTAACACGAGTATCTGCATACCATCGCTACGACGCAGGTTCGGTTAGTCTTTCCGAACAGAAAACGGCCGCGTACGACAGGTCTCCGACCGCCGGGTGTCGTTATTCCAGGTCGAAGCGGTCGAGCGTCATCACTTTGTGCCACGCCTCGACGAAGTCCTCGACGAGTTTCTCCTCGCCGTCTTCGGCCGCGTAGACCTCGGAGATGGCACGGAGGCGGGCGTTCGACCCGAAGATGAGGTCGAGGCGGGTCCCCTCCCATTTGAACTCGCCCGTCTCGCGGTCGTAGCCCTCGTAGATGTGGTCGGAGGACTCGGACTGCTCCCATTCGGTCTCCATGGAAAGGAGGTTCTGGAAGAAGTCGTTCGTCAGCGTGCCCGGCTGGTCGGTGAAGACACCGAGGTGGGTATCTTGGTAAGTCGCACCCAGCGCGCGCATGCCGCCGACGAGTACCGTCATCTCCTGTGGCGTCAGGTTCAGCAGTTCGGCGTCGTCGACCAGCAGCTTCTCGGCGGGCTTCTCGACGTCGTCGCGGATGTAGTTACGGAAGCCGTCGACTTTCGGCTTGAGTGCCTCGAAGGAGTCGACATCGGTCTGCTCGGGTGTCGCGTCCGCACGCCCCGGCTCGAAGGGTACCTCGACGTCGTAGCCGGCTTCGGCGGCCGCCTGCTCGACGGCGACGTTGCCGCCGAGAACGATGAGGTCTGCAAGCGAGACGCGAACGTCGTCGTCGCGGCTCTCGTTGAACTCGGCTTGAATCTCACTCAGGGTGTCGAGTACCGTCGCTAACTGGTCGGGCTCGTTCACTTCCCAGTTTGTCTGGGGTTCGAGCCGGATGCGGGCACCGTTTGCGCCGCCGCGCTTGTCGCTGTCGCGATAGGTCGAGGCCGAGGCCCACGCGGTCTTTGCCAGCTGTGAGACCGACGGCTCCGCCTCGCGAATCTCGGCTTTGAGGTCGGCGAGATCGTCCTCGCCGACGAGGTCGTGTTCGACGTCTGGAATCGGGTCCTGCCAGACCATCGTCTCGTCGGGCACTTCCGGGCCGAGGAACCGCTCGGGCGGCCCCATGTCTCGGTGGGTCAGTTTGTACCAGGCCTTCGCGAAGGCGATGCCGAACTCCATCGGGTTCTCCTGGAAGGTCTCCATTATCTCCCGGTAGTCGGGGTCTCGTTTGAGCGCGATGTCCGTCGTGAGCATCATCGGCGTCACGCGCTCGTCTGGGTCCTGTGCGTCGGGGACAGTCCCTTCGAGTTCCTCGTTTTTCGGGGCCCACTGCCAGGCGCCGCCGGGGCCTTTCTCGGGCTCCCACTCGTAGTCGAGCAGGTTGTTGATATAGCCCATGTCCCACTCGGTCGGAGACTGCGTCCAGGGACCCTCGATGCCGCTGGTAATCATCTCGCCGCCTTTGACGTCGTCTTCGGTCTGCCAGCCAAGCCCCATGTTCTCGATGGGAGCCGCTTCCGGCTCGGGACCGTGGGCCTTCTCGGGGTCGTCGGAACCGTGTACCTTTCCGAAGGTGTGGCCGCCAGCGATGAGTGCCGCCGTCTGCTTGTCGTTCATCGCCATGCGGGAGAACGTCTGGCGGATGTTCTTCGCCGATGCCATCGGGTCGGGGTTGCCGTCCGGTCCCTCGGGGTTTACGTAGATGAGGCCCATCACCGACGCGCCGAGTCCGTCCTGAATCTCACCGGGCTCTTCGAACCGTTCCTGGGTCTCGAACTCGTCTTCCGGACCCCAGTCGACGGCCTTGTCGTGTTTGAACGCGTCCTCGCGCCCACCGGCGAAGCCAAACGTCTGGAATCCCATCGACTCGATTGCGACGTTGCCCGCCAGAATCATCAGGTCGGCCCACGAGAGGTTCTCCCCGTATTTCTGTTTGACCGGCCAGAGCAGCCGCCGGGCCTTGTCGAGATTCGCGTTGTCCGGCCAGCTGTTAATCGGCGCAAACCGCTGTCGGCCCCCTGCAGCGCCGCCACGGCCGTCGCTTGCGCGGTAGGTGCCCGCGCTGTGCCAGGCCATCCGAATCATAAACGGTCCGTAGTGGCCGTAATCCGCCGGCCACCAGTCCTTTGGCGTGGTGAGCACCTCCTCGATGTCGGCTTTCACTTCGTCGAGGTCGAGACTCTCGAAAGCCTCTGCGTAATCGAACTCCTCGCCCATCGGGTCGACCTGCTCGGCGTTCTGGTCGAGAATCTCCAGACTCAGCCGATTCGGCCACCAGTCTTGATTGGACTTGCTCATCAACAATGAATTGCCGTGATAGCGTATTAATATTGTCGAAGTCGAAAGGAAATCTTCACACCAGCATAACCAATCTATAGATTGTATGAACTTTCGACGCCTGTCATCCACCGGTTATCGGGTTGGAAATGAGAATTGGCATCGCCCCCATCACAGAGCGTTGCCGGACAGTTCCCGCTCCGACTACGTCGAAGATTTTTATATGTAGTACCTGAACAAATACCAAATGGCCCAGTCCGCCGCCGGCACCATCTCTGTTCTTCACGTCGACGACAACGCCAGCTTCAGGGAGTTGACGGTCTCTCTGCTGGAGAAGCCGACGAGCGGTTCGTCGTCGATACGGCAACGAGCACGGCGGACGGGAGAGCGCGCCTGCACGAACAGGAGTACGACTGTGTGGTCTCCGACTACGACATGCCTGGTGAGGACGGTATCGAGTTTCTCAAAACGGTCAGAGCGGAGTATCCGGACATCCCGTTCATCCTGTTCACCGGGAAAGGAAGCGAGACAATCGCCAGCGAAGCGATTTCCGCGGGGGTGACAGACTACCTCCAGAAAGAGAGCGGCCCCGAGCAGTATACTGTCCTCGCCAATCGAATCGCAAATGCGGTCGACCGCTACGACGCCCAGCGCAAGCTAGAGCAGCTGCGCGAACGGACCCGAGAGTTGATGTACACCGAGACTGTTGAGGAGACGGCAAACTGTGCTGTCACTGCGGCAGACAACATCATCGGGGCGCCACTCAGCGGCGTCAACCTCGCGAACGACGCGGAAACCCGCCTGGAGCCAGTTGCGTCGGCGGCCACGGTTCCAGAACTGTTCGACAGTCTCCCGGTTTTTGAGCGGGACGCCTCACCGGGGTCGACCGACGCACTCGCGTGGGAGGTCGTCGACAACGGCGAGTCTGTCTGCATCGATTCACTTCCCGCATCCGACCGCCTGACAGAGGCGAGCCCGGCCGAGAGCGCGATTTTGCATCCGCTCGGCGACCGCGGGCTGTTCGTCGTCTCTTCGCCCGAGAAAGACGCATTCAGCGAGACAGACAACAGACTCGTCGAAGTGCTGGCGAACTACCTCGAAGTGGCCCTCGACCGCGTCGAGCGCGAGCAGACCCTACGAACGCGTCAGCGTCGGCTCGAAATGCTGCACGAGGCGACCCGGAAGCTCGTCCGGGCCGACTCGGAACAGGAAATTGCCGAGCACGTCGTCGACGCTGCCGAAAACGTTCTCGACTTCTCGATTGTCTCTGTCCGGCTCTACGACGAACAGGCCGGCGGGCTGGTTCCGACGGCGATGAGCGCGATTGTCCCGGAGATACTGCCAGAACGGACAGTGTTCACTCCAGAGGGACGGAACCTAAACTGGGTGGCCTTCGAGGCCGGTGAGGTTCGGGTCTACGACGACATCGAGGAGCTCAAATACGCCGTCGACCAGGACACCGGAGTACGAAGCCTCATGCACCTTCCAATAGGCGAGTTCGGGACAATTGCGGTCGGTGATACGACCCCGGGAGTCTTCGACGAAACCGACGAATTCCTCGCTCGCATTCTTGCGACGGCAGCCGAAACTGCCCTGCAGGACCAACAGCAAAAGACCAAGCTGCAGGACCGCCGAGACGAGCTGGCACGGCAAAACGACCAGCTCGACGAGTTCGCCAGCGTCATCAGTCACGACCTTCGGAACCCGCTGAACGTGGCCGGCCTCCAACTCGAACTGGCACAAGACGAGTGCGACAGCGGCCACCTCGACGCAGTCGCGCAGGCACACGAGCGGATGGACGTCCTCATCGAGGACCTGCTCACGATGGCGCGCCAGGGAGAGCACATCGGCGAGATGGAGCCGGTCGCCCTCGGCGAGCTCGTCGAGCGATGCTGGCGGACCGTCGATACCGCGGCGGCCACCATCGATACCGTCGACACCGCTCGCATCCAGGCAGACAGGAACCGTCTCCAGCAGTTGCTCGAAAATCTCGTCCGAAACGCAGTCGAACATGGCGGCGACGACGTGACTGTCTCCGTCGGAATCCTGGAGGGTCGTGGCTTCTATATCGCCGACGACGGCGCTGGTATCGAGGAATCCGACCGGAAGACGGTGTTCGAGACCGGCTACTCGACCTCTGATGAGGGGACGGGGTTCGGCCTCGGTATCGTCAAGCAAGTCGTCGTGGCACACGGCTGGGAGATTGCAGTCACCGAGAGCGCCGATGGGGGCGCTCGCTTCGAGGTGACCGGCGTCGAGTTCGTCACAGACTAATAACGGCGGTGTCGCGCTTCACAATATTTATCGGGAAACCGGGAAAAGAGCGAGTGATGAAGGTCTCGGTCGTCATCTGCACCTACTCCGCCGACGTGTACGACCACTTCTGTGAAGCCGTCGAGAGCATCCGAACACAGACCTACGACGATATCGAACTGATTCTCGTCGTCGACGGGAACGAGACGCTCTATGATCGCGTCGTCGAGGACTACGGCCACGTCTCGAACGTAACGACACACTGTAACGACGAGAACGTCGGACTCTCGGGGAGTCGCAACAACGCCTTAGAGTACGTCACCGGCGACGTGGTCGCGCTCATCGACGACGACGCCGTCGCAGACGAGCGGTGGGTCGAAGAGCTCGTCACGGTCTACGAATCGACGGATGCAATCGCCGCCGGCGGCCGGATGACGCCGCGTTGGGTAGCAGGCAAGCCGAGCTTCCTACCGGCGGAGTTCTACTGGCTGGTCGGTGTCAATCGACCGGGATTCGCAGAGGACGGCGAAGAAGTGCGGAACACCTTCGGCTCGAATATCTCGTTTCGAACGTGGGTCCTCGACGAACTCGGCGGATTCGAGACACAGGTCGGCCGGCAGGGCGAAGCGAACTTGCAGGCCCACGAAACGGAGTTCTGTGCCCGTATGCGCGAGGAGTACGGCCGCGGCGTCGTCTACAACGCCGACGCGGAGGTTGGCCACAAAGTCTTCGCGTATCGGACAGAGTTACGCTGGCTGCTCGAACGGGCGTTCTGGCAGGGGTACTCCAAGCGAGCGATGGAGACGATTGTCACCGAGGACTCGACGGACAAGGAAACGGAGTTTCTCGGCGAGTTGTTGTTCGATACCGTCCCGTCACGCCTCGGGTCACTAGCCCGCGGTCCCACGGTATCGAAGTTACTCCAGTTTGTCATGTTGTTCGTGCTGACCGGGCTCGTCGGGGTTGGGTACCTCTACGGGCTGGTGAAATGGCGCGACTAATGTGAACGTGCTGCCGGTCTCAGTCGTCGAACAGCGACGCGAGACCGTCGCTAAGGGCCGGTCGAAGCCCGACAGCGCCGAGAAAGACCACCGAATTCAGCGGCTCGGAGTCGTAAACGTGATTCAGCATGAAGTAGGTGATGATGCCGAGTGCGAGGCTGAGAATCCACGCGCTGGCGGCGAGACGGCCGACCGTCGACTTGAGGGACTCCGCCAGTTCTGCCGGGGTCCGCGTCAACCCCAAGACGACAGCGTACACGACCACCGGAACCGAAACGATAGAGAGGAGGATGTGAATCGCGAGCATCGCCCGGTAGACGGTCGTCACTAGGTCCGGTGCGACGATAGCCTTGGTTTCACCCCCACCCACGCGGAAGACGTAGACGACCAGAAACAGCAGGATGAGCGAGAACGCTATCAGCATCGAGGTCGCGTGTTTCGTAATCTCGCGCTGGGAGATGAAGTAGACACCAGCCACGAGCGCGGCTAGAGCACCGGTATTGATAATTGCGATGAGGTGAGTCAGCAAGTCGACGGTCCCTTTCGAGAGGTCCGGGTAGAAGTCGATGATACCCAGAAAGGTTCCGATGACGAGCCCGTACCCCAGTACCGTCACCGCCACAGTCACCGCCACCGGACGGTCGCGTGCACTCGATTTGAGCGTGTGAGCGACGGACATAGCGGGAGATGAGGACTGTATATAAAACTGTCTTTGGATTCGGTTTCGCCAGCTACACAGCGACAGCGGGGCCAGAGCGATACCCCGAAACCGACGAGACAACACAGCTATTTTTATTCCGTACGATTGTCATTACTCGATATGGACCCTGAAGAAAACCCGCTTGCAAACCCAAACGTCCGAGTGATGCTTGGGCTAATGAGTTCTCTGACAATTGTGGTCGTCGCTGTCTTGGTTGTCGATGACACGCTTCTTACCGGCCTCATGGTCGCAATTGCGGCCGTGGATGCCGTCGTGACGCCGTACATCCTTGGACAGGCAATCGAAAACGCCGAAAGCGAGGAGACGAGACAACAGGTATAGATGACAGCAGCTATCGACGACCTCAGAACGGTCGCCCGGTACCAGTTCGGCCCTGAGGCAGGCGAGGCGTTGTTTCCACAGGAGGAGTCACTCGAGCTGACGCGGACGAGTTCGGGACGGCCCCGCCAGATTCACGCCGACAGCGGGCGCATCGCGACCTACGAGCGCGACGGGCGCTTCAGGTTAGGCATCGCAGGCGGCCAGCGCCTCGACAGCGGCCTACCGGCGTCGTCGTATCGAGTCGTCGTCGACGACGAGAGCGAGCCGTTCGTCAGAGAGGGCCGTAACGTCTTCGCCAAGTTCGTCGTGCGCGCAGACGAGGCAATCCGACCGCGCGACGAGGTACTCGTCGTACACGAAGACGGACGACTGCTCGGTGTCGGACGGGCAGAGCTTTCGGGGGAGGGGATGCTCGCCTTCGAGACCGGGATGGCGGTCAAGACGCGCGAAGGCGTCGATTCGTAGACCCGAGTCTTTAGGAGGGCCGGGCCGCATAGACGAGACACATGAGCAGTATGAAGGTTGATGTCCGGAAATTGGAGGTCTTCAACAAAATCTCCAAGGAGGGGTCCCGGCAGGTCGCCAGCAGCCTCAACCAGATGGCCGGACTGGACGCGGAAATCGAGGTCGCGAAAATCAATTTTCTCCACATGGAGGACGTCAAGACACATCTCGGTGACACGAAACAGGTCGGCATCTTCGTCGAGTTGACCGACCCGCCGAACGGGTACGTCCTGTTCGTTCTCGACCCCGAAGACAGCAAGCAACTCGCTCAGTCGATGATTCCCGGCGGCGGTGAAGGCGACTCACAGGGCTTTACCGACATGGAGCGGTCTGCTATCCAGGAAATCGGCAACATCATGACCTCTGGATACATCGACGGCTGGGCGAATGTCCTCGATACGACAATCGGGATGGGAACTCCCACGTTCACCTACGGCCCGACCAGCAAGATTATCGAGAAGATGGGCGGCTGGCCCGACGAAGACCTCGTTTTTGTGCTGGACTCGGAGATTCTCGCCTCCAGCACCGACGTCGACCTCACCGTTTACACGTTCCCACAGATTCACGACCTCGTCGACCTCGTGAAACAACTCGATATCGATACCGACATCCAGGCAGACGTGCTCGCCGACGATAGCCTCACAAACAACTGATTACCACTCGCCGTCGTCTTTGAGAACCTCGACTCCGGGAAGCGGTTGGCCGGTGAGTGCGTTGATGTAGGCACCCCCCGCAATCGACACGTGTGAGAAGTCTGCTTCGTCCATACCGTACATCTCGATGGCTCGGGACGTGTCGCCACCACCGACGACCGAGAAACAATCACCCTGTGCGATTGCGTCGAGGACGCGGGTGGTTCCGTCGCTGAACCGCTCGTCTTCGAACATACCAAGCGCACCCTTGACAAAGACTGCCTCCGAGTTGGCGGCGATGTCGGCGTACTGCTCTGCGGTGTCTGACCCAACGTCGAGATAGTCGTGGTCTTTGTTTTTGACCTCTGCGACGGTTACCTCGGCGCGCTCGTCGGCCCCATCGGCGTAGGCGAGGTCCGTCGGGTAAACCAAGTCGCTCGGGTGGTTCTCGATGAGGTCTGCAATCTTCTCGCGGTTGGCCAGCCACTGGCTCTCGTAGAGGTCGTTCTCGTCGATATCCCGGCCGACATCGTACCCCACTGCTCGCAAGAAGAGTTCTCCGACGACCCCGCCGAGCAGGAAGTTGTCGACCTTGTCTCGGAGCGTGGTCATGACCTCGATAACGTCGGTCGCTTTCGTCCCGCCGGCGACCATCGTCACCTCGCCGTCGAACTCGCGGGTGGCGATTGCCGAGTTAGCCTCGTACTCGGCAGCCATGACCCGTCCCGCGTAGGCGTCCATCACCAGCGGGAAGCCGACAATCGAGGCGTGTCTGCGGTGTGCCGCCGAGTACGCGTCGCCGACGTAGGCGTCGAACTCGGGGGCGAGGGTCTGGACGAGGTCGCTCCGAGAATGTTCCTCGGGGTCGCGCTCTGGGAGTTCGTCGTCGGTCATCCGGACGTTTTCGAGCAAGATGACGTCGCTAGCGTCGAGATGCTCGATGGCGTCAAGCGCCGTCTGCCCGTACGTATCGGGGACGTACTCGACGGGGTGGTCGAGGTACTCGGCGAGAATGTCGGCGTGTTGTTCGAGCGTGACGAACGTGTCACGCCCCGGCCGTCCCTGGTGAGCGAGCAGGGCAACGCGGTGGCCAGCGTCGACGAGTTCCCTGACAGTCCGTGCATGCCGGGCGAACCGGCGGTTGTCCTCGACGACGCCGACCGAGACCGGCGAGTTCAGGTCGAATCGGGCGAGTACCCGTTGTCCATCGTCGAGGTCGTCGAGTGTCCGGTAGCTCATTGTGTGCCCTTGCACCGAGCAGATACTAATAGACCCCGAAGTGTGTCCTGTCAGCGTCCCAAAGAGAGCAGGAGTCTCGTCCGGTCAGCGAGGTCGCTCCGAAGTGATTAAGACGCGCTCAGTCGAACCAACCGGTATGCAGAAACTCATCATTCGCGGCGACCCCGGTATCCGGAAGGGTGCCGTCATCGAGTACGACGGCGACGAATTCGTCTGTTTCGGCATCAACCGACAGGGGGATTTCCACGGCCCATCAGACCCGCAGTTGTGGTGTACTGTCGGCTCCGAAGACGAGCGCGAGGACTACGAGCGACGTAGCTACATTCCGATGCATCTAGACGTCGAAGCTGTCGACGAGAGTGAAATCGACGTTCTCCAGGCCCGCGCCTGAATCTACCCAGCGAGTGCGGACTGGTCGACTTCGTATATCGTTACGCGCCCCACAGTTCTGACGGGAGTCACGGCGTCGAGGGTGTCGACGCTCACCTCGAAATACGGTGAGTTTCGCTCGGCCGGGCCGACGTAGATGTATTCGACATCGTATTCACCGAGCAGCCGCCGCTGTGTCCCGGCGTCACCCCCGTACATCGCGTGAACGTCTTCAACGCGCCTGTTGTACGGCTCGTCGCCGCGATACTGTGCCTCGTGGGACCAGCCGGCGACGGTCGGGAGCCCCGTCAGGCTCGCGGGGGCAGCAGCACCGTCACCCTCCTGACTGTCCCAGGTGTAGCCCGCCGGGGCGGTCGTGAGAATCGTCGGCTGTCCGTCCCTCGTGTCGAGCCAGCGAATCGCCCCCGCTTCCCCGGGGAACCGAACCTCTAGGTACGCTGTCGCGTCGAGTGTCGCCCCCACCTCGTCGGTCGTCGGTGTGCCGGCGTCGACGTGGTTCTGGAGCGCGAACCCGGCGTATGGAACCGTTAGAAGAACGAGCGCGACCACGAGGGCGGTCCCGGCCTGCCGCCGGCGCGTGGTCACAACGCTGTCGGTCGTGGGCCACCCGGCAGCCAGCCGAGAAAGCGCGACTGCGGCCCCAATCGCCCAAAACAGCCAGACGTGGACGTACGGCTTGAAGATGACGTTGAAGCGCTCGCCCTCGATTGTGACCAGTTCGACGAGTAACACCAGTCCGGCCCCGGCGACGACCAACACCGTCTCGAAGCCGACAGCCTCTCGGCGCAACAGCCACCAGCCCGAAAGAATCAACGGGACCGCAACGCCGACGGCCGCGACGCCGAGTACAGTCGCTGTCCCAACGACGAACACGCCGGCCGCTAGCACAACTCCGGGGTGGGCGCGCTCGTCTTGTTCGTGGAGTGCACGAGCGACGTAGACGCCGATAGCAGCCAAGAAGCCACCGAGAACGACGACAAGCGGACCAAGCGGCGTCCACTGGTCCCAGTAGCCGACAGACTGGTCGGGACTTCCGAGGATGACGGTCGTCCAGAACGGGAGCGTCCAGACAATCGCGCCGAGCGCGACCACGGCAGTCGAAAGCGCTGCACCCACGAACCGCTCCATCTCGTCGCGGCCGCGACGTTCAGAGGCGGGCGGCCGAAGCCGGGCTGGAAGCAGCCAGCCAGGGCCATCCGGTACGAAAAAAACTGTGAGCGCCGTGAGCCCCAGCGCGGTCGGTAGCGACCACAGATTGATGAACCCGATGAGGCCGACCAGCGGCGGGAGAAAGCCAAACAGCAGGAGCCGGCGGTGGTCGGCCGGTGAGCGCCAGACCGCGAGGAGCAGGCCAGCGGCGAGTAACATGAACGGCTGGCTCATCATGTGCGCGTGTAGGTCGCCGTTGAGCCAAGCAAACAACGGGAACTCCGTCGCAGCGGCGAATCCGCTGTCTGGGTTCCCTGGCTCGACGGGGATGACACGGCTGGCGTCCCAGTACGAGAAATCGGCCGGCGACCAGGCCGTAACCCCGGCGTCCATCCCGGCCCAGGAGACGAGTGACTCCGCTATGCCGTCGGGGAGCAGCCACGCGGCCAGCCGAACAGCCGTTTCGAGGTTGCTCGCGACTCCGACGAAAAACGCTCCCAGTGCCCCCGCGGCCCACCGTGAGACATCGTACGGTCGGACGATAGAGGCCGCCAGAGCGTAGGCGGCCACCAGCAGCGTCGCGTAGACACCAGCCAGCCCGAGGTTGTAGGCGTAGACGGTGCTCGTCCCGGTGAGCGTCGACAGCAGCGACACGACGAGGTGGCCGCCGTAGTAGTATTTGACCGGCTCGTCGGCGAACCACATCGACTCCGGCGGGAGCGAGCCAGACCGTTCGAGCGTGTTCAACAGACCGAAATCGAGAAACTTCTCGCCGATAGCGACCGGCAAGGGTGCCGCAGACGGGTCGACACCGCGGATGACGACGATAAGCGAGAAGGCGGCGACGAACACCAGCCCGTACTCGGCCAGTCGGTCGGTGTCGAGGTCGACATCAGTCCGGCCCGCAGTTGCCACAGAGAGAGCGAGCAACACCGCGAGTCCTGCGAGTAACGCCGGCCAGCCGAAGGCGACCTGGCCGACCAGATGGCCAACGACGCCGACGACCGCGAGCGCAATCGGTATCGCGAAGCCGACGTACTCCGTCTCTGGCAACAGCCACGCCGCAACGGGGAGGGCGGCGAACCCGAGCAACAGGAAGACAGCCATCCACAGGACGACCAGCCCTAGCTCCATTACCAGGTGTGGGGACACCAGAACAGTTACCTCTTTTGGGTTTCCACCGGTCCCCGAAAAACGGCTACAGCTCGACCTCGAACGCGATTGCTTCGCGGCTGTCCGCACTGATTTCAGTAATCTCCGAGGAGGTGGTAGTGCTCAGGACGGCGCTTAGTATCCCGCTCGTGAACTCGCTTCCGTGTGGGAACGAGTCGCCGTACGGCCAATTTTGTGTCGCGCTCACTCGGAGTGAGCCGCCGGTCTCAGACCACTGAAACTCGCCGGCGGGTAACGACTCTCGCGGGTCTCGGAACGCTGACTTGTGCGTTTCGTTGAGAGTCTGGAGACGCGCGGGTGCCTCGCTGGCCTCCGTCGGAATATTTCCACCGACTGATTTGCCGGCTTCGTACATCGTCGCCGAGCCAGCGTCCTCTGCCAGCGCGGCGACTGCGCTCCTGACCGACGCCTGGCTGACCCACTCCTGGTCGCCGTAGGGGTCGATGCCGTGTTCCTCGAAGTGATTCGATGCCTTCCGCTGGAAGACCGGTGATACGTCGCCAAACGATTCGAGAAACGCCTCGACGTGTTCAACGTGTACCGTCGTATCGGACATATCTTGTTACAACAGACGGACCCGGTTGAGGCTTGACCCGAAACATTTCACGTATTCAAGTCCCCTGGCGAAGGCGGTCAGTCATACGGTATCAGGACGACGCTACTTCGGGGCGTCCAAAGCGTTACCGATGAGTTGGGTCAGGCCACGGTGGAGCCGACCAGAGACTGCAGAGACAGACACACCAAGCTCGTCACTGACCGCTTCGAGTGTCGTTTCCTGTGGGACAGAGAAGTATCCCATCGCATACGCGGTCAACAGCGTCTCGCGCTGTGTCTCCGTGAGTCCGTACTCCGGGGCGTCCGGCGTGAAGTCTGCGTCGGTAATTCGGTCGATATCGAGTTCGAGTCCGTAGTCGTGACACTGGTCGACGAACTCGCCGAACGCCTGTCTGTTCGGGAACAGCATCCGGACGACCCACTCGGATGACTCGGTGTGTGCATGCAGGAACTCGCCGCCGCAGTCGAGTGCAGCAAGATAGCCGAGAGTCTCTAAAATCTCCCGCTGGTACTCGACATGATAGATTAGCCGTTCGGGACCCTCGTAGCGCTTGCTGAACGCCGTCACAGTAGAGTCCCAATCGAGTGTCGTCTCGAATTGCTCGATATCTGCCGTCGCGACTGAGAAGTTGGTGCGCTGGACGTAGTCGCGCCCGACGTTTGTCCGCGTGGCCTCCAGCCGCGTGGCGAAGTTACTGCGTAACGTCGGCCCGAGGACAGTCGCGTCGTATCGGAACTGTGCGAGCATTGCCGGTCTTTTCAGACAGAGTTACAAAACAGTTGTCACAACACGTTCGGGGCGGGTATCGACCTATGCGGTGATACGGCCGTACAGTGTCTCGATGTCGTCGGCGATAGCGTCGATAGTGAACTCCGCAGACTTCTCGGCGGCGACGTCGCCGAAGCGGTCACGCTCCGTTGGGTTCTCGACCAGCCGCCGAAGCGGGTCGACGAACTCCTCGTCGGCTTTCAGACAGTGAGTCTCGTCGTCCAGCCACCCGTAGGTCTCGATATCGCGGATGACAGGGGGTTTGCCGGCGGCCATCGCCTCCAGCAGTGCCATCCCCTCGTTCTCGTTTTTCGACGGCCAGAAGAACACGTCGCCCGCGGCAAAGGCCCCGGCGATGTCGTCGACGTAGCCGGTGAAGGTACAGTTCTCGGGGGCGGCGTTGACGAGTTTCGTCGTCGTTCGACTGCGCAGCAGGCGGTCGACGGTGCCGCCGCCGGGGTTGAGGTAGCCAAACCACGCGAAGTCGACATCTGGCATCCGGCGGGCCGTCTCGACGAACGAGCGTAGTCCCTTCCGTTCGATGACGTGGCCAACCATGAAGACAACCGGTGGGTCGAGGTCGTACCGGTCGAGATACTCTTGCCGGAGTGCGTCGTCGTCGTGGCCGTCGATTTTCCCGGGGTCGAACCCGTTGCTGATGACGGTTTTCGGCGCGTCGGTGTACGTTTCGAGAACCCGTCGGTTGTGTTCGGTGGGACAGACGATATGGTCGGCAAGCGAGTACGCATACGAGAGATACGGGCGTGCCGGCTTCGAGAGGGCGGTGAAAAACCGGAAGCTCTCTTTGAGGTCTTCGGCAGTCTGGTGGCCGTGGACGACGACCGGCACGTCGGCGCGCTGGGCCCGCTTTGCGTAGTACACGGAGCGTGGCCCCATGTTGTTGAGATGGAGAACGTCAGCGTCGAGGGTCGGCTCTGTCGTGTACTCGATGCCTTTCCGGTCGAGGACCGTCCGCTGGTTTTGCACGGACTGCGCGTGCCCACCTGTGATCTGTGACTCCCACTCGAAGTAGTGGCTGACGCGCATTTGCCGGGTCGACGACCGGGACGAACTTGAACCTCCGGAAACGCGGTCGCCTATCGCTCGGGGTGTGTCGGTGCGTCGAACCCACCGCGAACGAGCGGTTTGGCGATGTGGCGGCGCGCACACGGCGGCACCTCGTACCAGCCGCGGTCGAGCGCCCGGTCGAGTGGGCGCGACACCTTTCCCTCAGCACTGGTCGAGCAGTCACGACAGCGGTAGCCGGCGTTCCGGCCGGCCGATTTCATCGAGTTACCACAGTCGGGACAGTCCGGCGTGACCAGTTCGGTTTCGACTAGGTCTCGGACCGCGAGCTTTTCGAGCTTGAGCGTTCCGTCGCTCACCTCGCCACAGACGGTGAGTCGGTCGCCCACTCGGAGCTTGCGAACGTGGTCACGAAACCGCTTGGTCGGCTCGAAGGCTGCCACGTCGAGGCTCTCGCCGTCGCTGTCGACGGAAAAGAAGACGTGCCCGCCTTCCTGTGTCTCCGGTGCGGTGAGGACCTCGGCGGTCAGCCGGTAGGCCCGCCCATCAGAGACAGTCGCCGGCGTTCCGTCCTGAAGGTGGACGTCGGTTCCCTGGTTGGTGAGAAATACCTGCCGCCGGTCGACCGGCTCGCTCTCGATGGCGTCGGCCACGTCTCTGACCGCGTCCGGGTCGTCGCCGCGGATGCCGTGGAGAATCGGACAGGGCGTCCTGGGAACACAGACCGCCTCACCCTCCTCGCGGTCGACGGTGTCCCAGACCGTCGGATACCCCGAATCGGCGGCCGCGAGCAACGAATCGTAGTCAACCTCGCGGTCAGTCCCCCATCGTTCACGCTCCCGGTACGAGATACACTCGTAGGTCCACTCCTCGAAGGCTCGCCACGCGCCGACGGCCGCAAGCGCCCCGATGACGCCGCGGCCGTTGCCCGCCGAAGCGACCGCAAATCCGGCCTCGTCGGCAACCCGTTTGGCGGTGTCGCGGTCGTGTTTCTCCTGTACCGCGTCGGCGGCAAAGCGGCTCACTGTCGCCGGGACCTCCTCCGGCAGACAGTCTGCGACGACCAGTCCGGGGTTGGTCTGGTCATCCTCGGTGACGGCCCGCTCCAGCGCCTGCTCGCCGAGGTCGAGCGCCCGCTCGGGCGCCACGTCGCAGTGGACTGCGAGCGCAGCGTTCCCCCGCGTCTTGTGTTCGACCGCGGGGTTCAGACGTACCAATAGCGTCCGCTCGACGTGACCTTCCGCAGCGAGGCGCTCTGCGAGCCTGGCAGCGACGTAGGTCGTACACATCCCGAGTCGCCGGGAGTCGGTGTCGTCGAGTCCGATGACCGTCACATCCACGCTAGCGACGAGCCAAACTAACCGCTTTCGAGACGTGGGCGCTCAGTCGCGCTCGAGGTTGAACAGCGCGATGGACTCGATGGTTGTCCCGTTATCGGAGCCTGGGTCGGCGATACCAGTGACCTGAAACGCATAGGTCCCGGCGTCGAGATTCTCGGTAATCGAGGTGTGTCGGTCGCCGTTCGGGGACGGGTGTGTCTCGACGCTTAGCGTCCACGTGTAGGCCTCCCCGGGCGCGAGGTTGTACCACGGCTCGATGTACTCCTCGGGTGCGACGTGTTCCCAGCCGTCGCCGGTCTGTCGCTTGAGCGACCATTCGTAGGGATTGAGCCCAAACACGCTGTCTCCCTCGTTGTGGAGCTGTATTTTGAGTAACTCGACGCTGTCGTCGTCTGTCGTCGGCGCGAACACCCGGTCGGAAACAGTCGGGTATACGTCCGCGTCGTGGTCTGTGTGCGTACAGACCGTCTGGTCGGCGCTATCGCTAAAGCTCGGACAGCCGGCATCGGTCAGGGGGTCGTCCGCTGGCGTCCCGGTCGGCGTGCCGTCGTCGGGACCGCTTCCTTCGGAGTCGGTCGGTGTCGCGTCGTCACTTCCGGAGAGACAGCCTGCGGTTGCCGCCAGCGCACAGCCAGCAGCACCGATGAATCGTCGTCGTCGCATATCCGACGCTACGAACGGCTGTGATAAGTCACTGCCAAAGAGTCAAACGGCGGTTTGAGTCGTGGGCCGTTCAGGCAGTCGTGTCGACTGTCGCTCTCAGACCACGCACGCTGTGACGGGTAAATACAGGTCAGATGGGGTTGAAACCCTTGCTGTGGCGAAACCGAATGACAGCGGACTGGTTGGTGCCCCAATTTATATATACCCCGAATAGCTAGTTGCCACAGAAACGCTATGTCCAGATCTGCACTGGTCGGAAACGTCACAGCGATGCTCGAGGACGCTGGTTTTCTTGTCAGCGAGCGCTGTGCAATCCGACCCAAGAGCTTCGACGTGGCTGCCCGTCGGGGCGAGGACGTACTGCTGGTGAAGATTCTGGGCAACATCGACGCCTTCGACGCCGCGACAGGGGCCGAGATGCGTCGGCTCGGGACGTATCTGAACGCGACGCCCCTCGTGTTCGGGCTCCGAACCCGTGACGAGGAACTGGAGTCCGGCGTGGTGTATTTCAGACACGGCGTCCCAGTGCTCTCGCCCGACACCGCGATGGACCTGTTCGTCGAGGGCGTCCCACCGCTGGTGTATGCCGCGCCGGGCGGGCTCTATGTCAACATCGACAGCAACGTGCTCCGGGACGCCAGAGAAGACCGCGACTGGTCGCTGGGCCGTCTGGCAAAGGAACTCGGGGTCTCTCGCCGGACTGTCTCGAAGTACGAGGACGGGATGGACGCGAGCGTCGAAGTGGCCGCAGAGCTCGAAGACCTGTTCGACGAGCCACTCACCGCCCCAGTGTCGGTACTCGACGAAGAAGAGTCGGTCAAAGACCAAGACGACCCGCCGGACGGACCAGAGGTCGACCCTGACGACGAGGGTATCGTGACGGTACTCACCCGCGTCGGCTACGAGGTCCATCCGACTGACCGCGCGCCGTTCAAGACCGTCAGTGAGGACGAAGGTGAACAACAGCAGGTCCTCACGGGCCACTCCGAGTTCACCAAAACCGCCGAGAAGCGCGCCCGCATCATGTCCTCAGTCGGGCGAGTCACGCGAACACAATCCGTCTACGTCGTCGAGAGCGCACGCCGTGAAGCTGTCGAGGGGACAGCTATCGTCGAGCGAGAAGAGGTTGAGGACCTCGAAGAGCCAGACGACTTCCGGAATCTCATCCTCGACCGCGTCGAAGAAGAGCCGGCCTGATAGCGGTTCAACGGCCGAAATACACAGCATCATCGAGCCAGAACCATCTACCGATGAGCGAGTACGATGTGCGCCGGGTCGAGAGAGACGGCGACCTCTCCGACGCCTACGCGGTTCGGCAGGACGTTTTCGTCGAAGAGCAGAACGTCTCTGCCGACGAGGAGTGGGACGGCAACGACGACGATGCGACTCACGTCGTCGCCTACGACGGCGACTACCCTGTCGGTACCGCGCGGCTCCGAACGCCCGAGGACGGCCTCGCAAAAATCGAGCGCGTCGCCGTCAGAGAACCCTATCGCGGGCGTGGCATCGGTCGGCTGCTGATGGACGCACTCGAGGCAGACGCCCGCGAGCAGAGCTGTTCGCAGGCCCTGCTACACGCACAGACTGCCGTCGAGCCATTTTATCAAAAGCGGGGCTACGAGCGCACCAGCGGCGTCTTCGAGGAGGCCAACATCCCACACGTCAAGATGCGAAAGCCCCTCGACTGACCCCTTCGACAAGCGCCAGCAACACGGCGAGAAAAATGTGTTCGGCGTCGACCACGAAGCCATAGAACAGCGGCCCACGGTCGGCCGTAGCAACCAGACTGTAGCCAATGACGTACGCCAGAAACACCTCTAACAGCAGGTACATCGGGTCGAGAACTCCCGTCCAGACGAGTGCGCCGACAGTTAGAGCGACGACGGCAGTAGCAGCGACGGCGACGCGGCGCGTCACCGCGGGACCGTACAGCACGGGGAGCGTGTCGATACCGGCCTCGCTGTCGCCCTCGATGTCTTTGATGTCGAATATCGCGGCCGCAATCGTGAGCATTGTCGTACTGAACACCGCCATGAACAGCACGTCTGTCGTCCAGAGCGCGCCGTAGTAAATGCCGATACCTGCTGGGATGAGTCCCCACGAGAGCCCCACGAGGAGGTTCTTGACGAGGAGGACCTTCTTCAGGCCGACAACGGAGTACAACACGGCGACGGCGAGTGGAATCCCCATTGCGGGCGCGGCAGGAATCCCCTGTAGGACTGCGAGCGCTGTCGCAAGAACGTAGAGAGCGATACCGACCGCAAGCAGTGACGTGCCGTACCGACTGGTAAACGACGCGCGCTCTGGGATATTTTTGCTGTCTTCTGCGAAGTCGGCGATGCGGTTGTACGAGTAGACGAACATCGTCACGGAGAACACGATAAACAGCGGCAGTGGGTCGATAGATAGCTCCGCCAGGAGCACTGTCGACACCGCGAGGCTTGTTGCCGACAGCGAGATAAGCACGTTCGAGTGAACGAGAACGCGGATGCTCGCAGTCAGGACTGGCCCGACCGTTTCGGTGACCCGTCGTCTCGCCATCGTCAGTCGTGCGGAGATGTCAGACCCCTCCTCAGACGGTAGGAGACGAGTCTACAAAAGTGCCCGAGTCCGCAGTCAGCAAGACCGCTCTCTGGGCACCGAACGCTTGGAGCCAGAGCTGAGATAAGACAGATTGAGACGTGCCGGAGATTCGTTCGACTGTCCGCACGGTTCAGCAGGTTACTGTACGGGCCGGGCGCGATTTGAACACGCGACCGACGGATTAAGAGTCCGTCGCTCTGCCAAACTGAGCTACCGGCCCAGACAACCAGTAGTTATGGTACGTGATTAATATACGTTTCTTTCCCGGGACAGGTACCGTATATATTCTGACCATTCTTCGAAATATTTATTGTAGGCGGCCTCGCCTCAGTTGATGCATGTTCATTGGTGGCATGTTTGGGGAAGAGAGGGGAATCATCTCACCGTCAACTATCGAAACGGTAGCACTGCAATCAGGTGATAAGAGTGTGGGCGACACGCTCAGTGATACTATCGACGAATCACTGAAAGAACTGATTACGTACCTGCCGGAATTGATTGTGGCGGTGGTCTTTCTCGGCGTCGGGTATGTGATTGGGACACGGCTCGGTCCGTTCGTCACGAGACTGGTAGACCGACTCGGCATCGACAACACGCTACAGGGAACGTGGGTCGGCAAAACGATTCAGGAGCCACGGAGCGATGGCGGTGTGAATCCAAGCGAGTCGTCACCGAATCAGGCGGCTCCACGGCAACCACCGGCTCCACGGTACGGGCCGATTGCCAACGCAACAGGGACCGCCGTCAAGTACTACGTCATCCTGTTTGCGGCGTTTCTGGCGGCCGACCGACTCGGGATTCCGGAGCTCAGCCAGTGGATTGAAGGGTTTATCAACTACGCGCCGGACTTTGTCGCCGGCGCGGCAGTCATCATCATCGGGCTGGTGTTTGCCGATTATGCCGGACGACAGACCGGAAACGCAGAACTGACAGAGCGAAGTGAGTACGGCATCTGGATTACCAGCCTGGTACGGGGTATCTTGTCGGCGATTGTGCTGATTATCGGGCTGGAGATGCTCGGCTTCGAGATAGAGATTGTGTATATCATCGCTGAGGGTATCGCGTCGACGATTGGTGTCGGACTCACGTTCGCTATCGCAGTGACACTCGGCGTGGCTGGTGGTCTCGCAGCCAAGGACTACTACGAGGAGAACATGGCCTAACGGGCGCGACCGTCTCATATCATAGCTGACAGTATCACACGCCAAGACGAGTTGTAGCGGCCATACCTGTTGACCTGCCTGTCGAATCTGCCTCGTAAGTTACATGAGTCTGCTGAGCCAGATATACAATAATGAGTACAGGAACCGGCCTCACGATGGCCTCAATGTCCACCTACGCAATTTTGGGATGTGGGAGCGTCGGGCACGTCGTCGCCGACGAACTCGTCGCCGAGGGGAAAGACCTCCTCATCATCGACCACGACGAGGGGCGCGTCGAGGCTCTGCGCGACCAAGACCTCGATGCGCGCCAGGGAGAGATTCAAAGCGAGGACGTGGCGGCCGAAATCGCCGACCGCGATGTCGTTCTGATTCTCTCTTCGGATGTCGAAGCGAACGTCGCGGCCATCAGGAATATCCGTGAGAGGGGAGACGAGAAGTTCATCATCGCGCGTGCCTCTGACCCAGTCTCCGGTGACGAGTTGACAGACGCAGGCGCAGATGTCGTCATCAATCCTTCGACAGTCATCGCAGACTCGGCACTGCGAGCGCTCGAAAGCGGCGAACTGGAGTACAGAGCCCGTCAGCTTACCGAGGTCATCGACGACACGGACAACCAGATGGCGATACGTATCCACCGGAGTCCAGACCCGGACTCGATTGCCAGCGCGGCCGCGCTAAAAACTATCGCCGAGAGCCGCGATATCGACGCGGACATCATCTACGACGGCGAGATCGGTCACCAGGAGAACCGCGCATTCGTCAATCTCCTGGGCATCGAACTCGTCGCCGTCGAGGACACCGACGGGGACGATTACGACACCATCGCGCTCGTCGACCACGCCAAGGCCGGCGAGCCAGAGGAAGAAGCCGGGGCAGACATCATTATCGACCACTACGAGCACGACCACGACCACGAGTCGACGTTCACCGATATTCGCCCGAACGTTTCCTCGACATCGACGGTTCTCACGAAGTACATACAGGAACTCGATCTCACACTCGACCAGGCCGTCGCGACTGCGTTGTTGTACGGCATCCGCGCGGAGACGCTCGATTTCAAGCGCGATACGACGCCGGCAGACCTCACAGCAGCGGCGTATCTCTACCCCTTCGCCGACCACGACACGCTCGAACAGGTCGAATCGCCATCGATGTCCGCCGAGACGCTTGACGTGCTGGCCGAGGCGATTCGTAACCGTGAGGTCGAGGGGTCACATCTCGTCTCGAATGCGGGGTTCATCCGCGACCGAGACGCACTCTCACAGGCCGCACAACACCTGCTCAACCTCGAAGGAATCACGACGACGGCGGTGTTCGCTATCGCAGACGACGTCATCTATCTCGCGGCCCGGTCGAAAGACATCAGGATGGACATCGGGAAGGTGCTCGAAGACGCGTTCGGGGATATCGCCGACGTGGCGGGCCACTCGACGGACGCCAGCGCAGAGATACCGCTCGGCATCTTCACTGGTATCGAGGTCAGCGACGATAACCGCGAGACGTTGCTGGAGTTGACCGAGGAAGCTGTCAAGAAGAAGCTGTTCGAGGCGATGGGCGTCGAGAGCAGTAACGGAAACGGAAGCTGACTACGCTCTGACCTCGTTTTCGTCTTCGTCGTCGACTTTGGCCTGCTGGACGCGTTCGGCGAGGTCGTTTACGATGACGATGTCACCGACAGCCTGTACCCACCGATAAGGGACGATGACACCACGGGCGCTGGCGGCCTCCTGTGCGAACAACTCGTCGTTCAGTTCGTGGAGCGCGAGTCCGGTCACCTGCTGTTCGTCGAGGTCGAGACGGAGGTCTTCGATTTCCCCGAGGAAGACGCCGCTGTTCGTGTACACTTCCCGTCCGACGAGTGTCGTAATCTCCTGTGGTACGGAGTCGTTTTCCATACGTCTTCTCTCGTGGGGTAGTGTTTAAATTCTTGTGCTCGTCAAAACAGAGCGAACACGGCCGCTATGCGCCCCCGGGTGTCTGTAGAACGATTCGCCACTTGCCGTCTTCAGTGGCGACCAGAAACCGCCGTTTGTTCGTGTTCTGGAACTCCCGGGTCTCACCCTCGATTTCGAACTCCGCGTCGGTGTCATACGAGGCGTCGACGAGGGCCGTCTCCTGAGACGACAACGTCTCGATAACGCTGGCGTCGAGCAGCGGCTGGTCGGTGAACTCGCTGTTTGCCAGCGCCCGCATCTGCTCGGTCGAGAGGTCTCTGGTGCGAGTGTTGATACCGTTGATATTCGTGACTTTCAGGTCGCCATTCTGGCTAAAGCTCCCGCCCGCGTTTCCTTGGCGTTGCTGTGGCGACTGGCTGTGTGTGATTTCAGACAGCCGTTCCTGTGCGCTCTCGGGGTCGCTGAACATCTTTTCCTGGAGGTTGATGTAAATCTCGACGACTCCCGCGGGGGTGTCAGCGCTGGGACCGTCACTGCCGAGTACGGGGACCGAGTCGAGGCAGCCGGCTGTGGCCGTCGTTATCGCGACACCACACCCGGCAACAAACTGGCGGCGGTTCATGCGGCGTTATAGCACATAAAATATGATACTCGTTTCGCAGTGTTTCTCGCGCTGAAAAAGCGTGACTCGGGTGTACGTCGTCAACTGCCGAGTGCGTCTGCCGGGCGCTCCCGGGATGCCTTCCAGGCCGGGACGATACCCGCGAGGATACAGATAGCGATGCCAAACGCAAACGCACCGCCCAGGTACTGGAGCGTATCTGGCTGGAAGGCCATCGGGTCACCGAGCAACACGTCGTTGATGACTGCGCCCGCACCGAGCGTGAGGCCAACACCCACAATCGCGGCGACAAGGCCCATAAACAGTGCCTCTATCAGCATGATGGCGAGAATATCGAGACGGCCGTAGCCGACCGCACGAAGCACGCCAATTTCGGTTCGTCGCTCACGGGCGCTCATGAGCTGGACGTTCGTGATGCTGATACCGGCAATCAGCAGGGAGATACTCCCTACAGCGAGCAGGAACCGGTTCGTCGACGTAAACTGCTGTTCGACAGTCTCGGCTTCCTCTTCTGTGCTCTCGATAGTGAACTGGTCCTGGTCTTGTCGGAGTGGCCCGTTCAGCTCCGCTTCGAGGTCGTTAGCGATTTCGTCGGCCTCGACGGCGTTGTCGGCGTAGATGATGACACCACGGTACGGCTGGTCACCCGGCTCGACCAAATCGAGTGGCAAGACTGCGGCACCGTTGGTCCGTTCGAGAGACGAAAATCCCTGTGGCTGCTCGATGATGGCGGTGACTCGCTGCAGTCGCCCGCCGACCGTGACCGGGTCACCGATAGAGAGTTCTTCGAACTGTGCGGTCTGTTGGTCGATGAGTGCTCCCCTGTTCCAGTCGTCTGGAATCTCACCTTCGACGACGGTGTAAGTGGATTTCGGGTTTGTGACGCCCAGGGCGTACGTCGGAATATCGATTTCGCCACCACCACCACCGCCAAAGTCCCGCTCGGACTCTCGAATCACCGTCATCTCCGTATCACCCGTAATCTCGCGAATCTCTTCGAGCCGGCGGTCGTCGAGTTCCGGGGCATCATCCTCCGAGAAAAACTGCTGTGGGGCCTCGACGCGGACCTCGTTCCCTAGGTCACCCAGGGTCGCCTGCTGGTCAGCCTCGAACGCGAGGCCGAACACGCCGAGCCCGCCGACGGCGACGACACCGATTGCCACCGTCAAAATGGCTAACACGGTCCGCGTTCTTGCCCTGAGGAGGTTCCGCCGGGCGAGGTACGTCCGTGGGAAATAGCGCCGGAGCAGGCTCACTGTTGCTCACCCCCTGCTTCGGCGTCGACCGAGTCGGCATCTCCGGCCGGTGCCATACCGCCGACATCAGCGTGTGACCCGCCGGAGTCGGGACGCATCGCGTCGGCGTCGGCCGGCTGGAGCCTCCCGTCGACCAGATTGAGGACTCTGTCGCTGAATCCGGCGACGTACTCGTCGTGTGTGACCGCGACGACGGTAACGTCATCGTCAGTACTCTCTAGCAGCGTCGAGAGCACGCGCTCGCCGGTGTCGCGGTCGAGATTACCGGTCGGCTCGTCGGCGAGAATCAGGTCTGGCTCGTTGACCATCGCACGGCCGATTGCGACGCGCTGTTTTTGCCCGCCCGAGAGTTCGTCCGGATAATGGTCGAGACGGTCGCCGAGTCCGACCGCAGCGAGAAGGTCTGCCGCCCGCTCCTCGGTCGCCGACGGGTTCGGTTCGAGCATCCGGGGCACTGCGACGTTTTCGAGCGCCGTCAGCGTCGGAATGAGGCCGTAGCTCTGGAAGACGAACCCGATTGCCTCTTTCCGGACGCTCGTGCGCTCGCGGTCGCTGTAGCTCTCGACGTCGGTTCCGTTGAGCGTGACCGTCCCAGTCGTCGGCGTATCGAGTAAGCCAAGAAGATTCAACAGCGTGGATTTGCCACTCCCGCTTGGGCCGACGATTGTGACGAACTCGCCGGCTTCGATAGCGAGGTCGACCGATTCGAGCGCCTGGACGGTATCGGCCCCGCCTGTAAACCGCTTCGTGACGTTCTCTGCTGTGATGAGCATCGCTAGCGGCGTCTGTAGACGACGGCAGCAATGAGCAAGCTGACGACGGCCACACCACCAACGAGCATCGGGAGGCCGCCGAGGGCGGACCCGCCGCCGCCGTCACCGCCACCGTCGGCACCCGCGTCGAACTCGGGAAGTGAACCGCCTGTCTGTCCGCCCGCGGTATCACCCTGTTGGCCACCATCAGTTGACTGACCACCGCCAGCGGACTGGCCGCCGTCGTAATCGATTTCGAGAATGGAGCTGTACTGCGTTCCCTGGAAGGTGTAACTCACCTCAACTGGAATCGTCTCACGCGGCCCAGTCACCTCGGCTGTAATCGGTTCCATCGGCGTGAACTGGCCACTCTCTATCAGCCCCGCGAAGAACTCCCCAGAGCTTCCGGGCGCGATACCCTCTACGTCAGGAATCCGAACTGTGACGCCGGTTACCGGGTTTCCGCGTGTGTTCGCCACTTCACCGCTGATGCTGACAGAGCCGCTTCCAGAGACACTGACGCTGCTCAGTTGGACCGGCGGAACGCTCCGAGGACCCGTGTACGGCACCTCGACAGTCGTCGTCCGTTCGACGCCGCCTGTCCGGTACTGTATCGACAGGGGTATGTCGTCTCGGTCGTCCGCCAGCGATGCCGTGAGTTCGAACGAGCCGGTACTGTCTCCGTCGAGAGCGCTGATGTACGCCTGGGGGTCCGGGCGTGCAGGGTCGATACCTGACGCGTTCGCGGCCGTTATCTGCACGTCCCGAACGCTGAGATTTCCGGCCGTGAACAACGACCCGTTGACTCGGACGCCGTTGGGTGTCGCGCTCACGCTCGCCTCAGCGAGGTCGATTTCGGCCGAGCCGGTCGGTTCGCGAAACTCTGCCGTGACCGGCCGCGTTATCTCTCGGTACGCTCCGTCGGGCGTCTGGAACCCAAGCGAGAGGGTAAATTCGTAGCTCCCTGTCGCCCCGCCACGAACCGCGAAATCGAGGTCGCGCGTCTCAGAGGGTTCGATGGTCGTCACCGCGGCGCTGGCATCTGCGAGTTGGAGGTCGGAATCAGACGGTGCCGAGAGCGATGCTTCGACGCGGTTGAGAGAGTCGTTGTTTGGATTTCCGACAGCGAGTGAGAGCGTCCGCTCGGAACCGCTGACCGCCCGCTCTGCGGTCAGGTCGACGACAGGCTCTACGGAGCCGGTCGGTTCGAGGAACTCTGCGGTGACCCGTCGTGTTACCTCCCAGTACTCGCCGTCGGGCGTCTCGAACTGCAGTGACAGCAGAAACTCGTTGGTTCCAGTCGACCCGCCCCGAACGAGGAACTCGAGGTCCTCTGTCTCGGACGGCTCGATTGTCGCTGCCGTGTCGGCCCCGTCGACGACCCTGATGTCTGCGTTCGCAGGGGCCTCTACCGAGGCACTCACTCGATTGATACTCCCGTTGTGGGGATTCCCAACAGCGAGTGAGAGCGTCCGCTCGGCGCCACTGACGGCTCGCTCTGCAGTCAAGTCGATGACCGGCTCTGGGTTTGTCGCAGCGATTGTAACCGACTCGTCGGCGGTAACCTCGGTCTGTTTGAGCCGATACTCGGCGGTGACGACTGCCCGAAGTTCTGTCGTTCCGGGCTCGTCAATTTGTACGTCCTCGATACGGAACGTCTCCGCTCCGCTGCTGTCGACCGTAGTGCCGAACGGGTTTTCGGTGCCGAGTGTTTCACCGTCCTCGTCTACCAGCGCGATATCCTCGATATTGTATTTTTTGTCACCGGTACTTTCGACGGTCACTGTGATGTCGACTGTCTCGTTGACCCACACCGAGTCGTCGTCGGTGCTGACAGTGACGTTAAGTTGGTCCTCCGGGCTCTCTGTGGCACTGGCAGGCGCGATGCCAGCCAGCGAGAGGGCACCGGCGGTACAGAGGACCACGAGCAAAAGGCCCAGAAGTTGCGGGCGTTGTGGGCGGGACATGGTACGCGATAGTTTATGGCCCATCAAAAACCCGGTCGCGGCGTTTCTCTGCCGGAAACACCCGGCCGGAAGATTCATTCCGAACCCCGACAACGTGTGGCCATGCCGTCGACTATCGTCCACATGGCGTTTGCTGGCCTGGTGGCGACGGGTCTCCTCGGCAGGTATTTCGACAGACGGTCACTGCTGGTCGTACTGGGGGCAGTCGCGCTCATCGACTTCGATTCGTTCATCCCGCTAGTGACAGGATTCGGCCACCGGGCAATCTTTCACAATCTGCTGGTTCCGATTGTCGGTCTGGGAGTCGTCGTCGCCGACCTGGGGCTGCGTCAGAAGTCGTACATTCTCGGCCGCTGGGGCTCGTGGGGGGTGCGGGTAGCCTGGGTGATGCTGTTTTGTTATGCTGTCACGGGCGTTTTGCTCGATATGACCGACGGTGTCGTCAATCTCCTGTGGCCCCTTCACGACCAGTTTTATACGCTAGAGGGGAAAATCGAACTCTCGGACCAGCGCGGACTCGTCCAGACGTTCATCGAGTGGGGAAGCGGCGACGGCGCTCCGACCCCCGAAGCCGTTGGCAGCACAGACGAAGTCGATATCACCACCGGCGTCGACCCTGGCGAGCCAAGTGACCCCGACGAAGACCCCGAGCGCGTCTTTCCCGTCATCGGTGCGACCTGGGAGTTACTCCTGTTTGTCACAGGAACGTTCGTCACGGCAATGCGCTGTGTCTTGGATGGCGGGTCAGACACTGAAAGATAGCGGTCGACAGGAACGATTATTGTGCAGGCGACCGGTGGTGAGGCCATGTCAGAGCCAGCAATGACCCGGTTCCCGGTGCCAGACATCGACGACCTTCCCGAAGAGTTACAAGAGCGTATCGACAACGAACGCGAGCGAGCAGGGTTCGTTCCGAACGTGTTCGTTGCCTACGGATACAAGCCGAAACAGGCCCGGGCATTCTTCGATTACTACGACGCAATCGTCGATGACTCGCCGTTGTCACGAGAGGAAATCGAGATGATTATCGTCGCCGTCAGCGGGGCAAACGACTGCCTGTACTGTGTGGTTGCTCACGGCGCACTCGCCCGCATCTACGGCGAGGACCCACACCTCGCCGAGCAGCTGGCAACGAACCACCGCACGGCGAATATCAGCGACCAGCACAAGGCGATGTGTGACGTGGCGGTCAAACTCACAGAACAGCCAACGGCAGTCGGCGACGACGATATCGAACGGCTCCGCGAGTACGGGTTCTCGATGGAGGAGGTCTGGGACATCGCCAGCCTAACTTCGCTGTTTAACCTCTCGAATCGGATGGCTCATTTCGCCGACTGGCGACCAAACGAGGAGTTCTACGAGATGGGCCGCGGCCAGTAAGCTGGCTGCCAGCACCTGCTGTTGTTTCGGTGTGTCACTGCGCGTCGGCCGTGTGTACACAGTCGATACTAACGGATATTACAGAAATTAATTTATGCTATATCTATTATCTAAACGTGTGAGAGAGACACGAAATCACGTGCCGCTGTGGAGAGACGGATAGAAAAGACGATACGGACGGAATATGAAAGCGATTATAGAATTTCGTGCTGCATTCTCAGACACAATCATCATAATTTTGTACAAATTATATCTTTGATAGTACGTACCACGGCTCGGAAAGTCTTTTAAACATGAAGCAACTCACACGTGATAATGAGTGGCGTAGACTGGGACGAAGACGACCCCTTCGAAGAACAACGGGAAAACATCGAGAATCCCATGAAGCGGCTGTTCCGTGACTACGGAGCGCCGTACTGGTGGGCCGGATTGACCGGTATTTTCGCCTCGGTGTTTGCCCGTATCCTCGACCTGTTGCCGCCGTTGTTTCTCGCGGTTGCTATCGACGCAATCTTTACCGAGGAAGCGAGCTACGCGGAAGCGTTGCCTCTAGGCGGTAACATACTGGAACCGTATATCCCAGCCAAACCGGTAGACCAGTTCTGGTTTACTATCGGCCTGCTCGTGGCGATTTTCATCCTGGCGGCCGTCTTCCACTGGATACGGAACTGGGGATTCAACTATTTCGCACAGCACATCCAACACGACGTGCGGACCGACACCTACGACAAGATGCAGGCGCTGAACATGGACTTTTTCGCCGACAAACAGACCGGCGAGATGATGTCCATCCTCTCGAACGACGCCAACCGGCTGGAGCGATTCCTCAACGACGGGATGAACTCCTTTTTCCGCCTGTCTGTGATGGTTGTCGGCATCGCCGTGCTCCTGTTTGCCTACAACTGGCAGCTTGCACTCGTGACGATGGCACCGGTCCCGCTGATTGCCATCTTCACGTTCATCTTCATCAAGCTCATCCAGCCAAAGTACGCCGAGGTCCGCTCGATGGTCGGCAAGCTCAACAGTCGCCTGGAGAACAACCTCGGCGGTATCAAGGTAATCAAATCGAGTGTCACTGAAGCCTACGAGTCTGACCGCGTCGACGATGTCTCCGACGACTATCTGGACGCAAACTGGGGAGCGATTAACATCCGCATCAAGTTCTTCCCGGGGCTGCAGTTGCTCTCTGGACTCGGCTTCGTCCTGACGTTCCTCGTCGGGGGACTGTGGGTGCTCGAAGGGCCGCCCGGGCCGTTCTCGGGCGAGTTGCGGGCCGGGACGTTCGTCGCCTTCATCCTCTACAGCCAGCGGTTCATCTGGCCGATGGCGCAGTTCGGACAGATTATCAACATGTACCAGCGCGCTCGTGCGTCCTCCGCTCGCATCTTCGGACTGATGGACGAGCCCGACCGTCTCGAACAGCGCGCCGGTGCCGAAGACCTCGAAGTGACCGGGGGTACCGTCGAGTACAACGACATCTCGTTCGGCTACGACGACGAAGAGACGATTGTCGACGACATCGACTTCACCGTCGAGGGCGGCGAGACGCTCGCGCTCGTCGGGCCGACCGGAGCCGGCAAGTCGACGGTTCTCAAGCTGCTGTTGCGGATGTACGACGTCGACGAGGGCGAGATTACCATCGACGGCCAGGACCTGAAAGACGTACGACTCCGGTCGATTCGGCAGTCCATCGGCTACGTGAGTCAGGACACGTTCCTCTTCTATGGGACAGTCGAGGAAAACGTCAAGTACGGCACCTTCGACGCCACCCGCGAGGAAGTCATCGAGGCCGCGAAGATGGCCGAAGCCCACGAGTTCATCAAGAACCTGCCCGAGGGATACGACACCGAGGTCGGCGAACGGGGTGTCAAGCTCTCGGGCGGCCAGCGCCAGCGCCTCTCGATTGCGCGGGCGATTCTCAAAGACCCAGAGATACTCATCCTCGACGAGGCCACCAGCGACGTCGACACAGAGACCGAGATGCTCATCCAGCGCTCGCTGGATAAGCTGACGGCAGACCGGACGACGTTTGCCATCGCTCACCGCCTCTCGACTATCAGGGACGCCGACCAGATTCTCGTCCTCGAGGGCGGCGAGATTGTCGAGCGCGGGAGCCACAGCGAGTTGCTCGAAAACGACGGGCTATACGCCCACCTCTGGGGAGTCCAGGCAGGCGAGATCGATGAGTTGCCACAGGAGTTCATCGAGCGCGCTCAGCGCCGGCAGGCCCGTGTCGAGGCTGAAAGCGACGACGACGATTAACCGGGCTGTCGACAGCGGCGGATTCCGACCCGACCAATCACCTTTTGAGAGTCGCTCCCCCAGAGAGAACCATGAACGTCTTCGCCGTGGAGGGGTTGCCCGAAATTGAGCCCGGCGACGACATTGCCGCGCTCGTTGAGGACCGGGTCGAACTCGGCACCGACGACGTCGTCTGTGTCGCGAGCACTATCGTCTCGAAAGCCGAAGGCAGGCAGGCCGACCTCGCCGACTTTCCGGCAGGTGACCGTGCCAGGGCAATCGCGGACACGATTGGTGACATCGCCGGCGAGCAGAAAGACCCGCGGTTCGCACAGGCAGTGCTCGAAGAGAGCGAGGAATTGTTGCTCGAGGCACCGTTTATGCTCGCAGTGACGCGGTTCGGTCACATCACCGTCAACGCGGGTATCGACCGGTCGAACGTTCCGGATTCGGACCTGTTATTGTTGCCAGAGGACCCCACAGCCAGCGCCCAGCGCCTGCACGACGCGCTCGATGCCCCGGTTATCGTGACCGATACCTCTGGACGGCCGTTCCGGTACGGCCAGCGCGGGGTCGCACTCGGTTGGGCCGGAATGCCCGCTGCCAGGGATTGGCGGGGACGGCTCGACCGCGACGGGCGGGAGATGGGTGTGACGGTCCAGGCTGTCGTCGATGAGCTCGCCGCGACGGCGAACCTCGTTACCGGCGAAGGAGCCGGCGGCACGCCGGTCGCTGTCATCAGCGACTGGGAGTTTGGCGATTTCGACGGGAGCGACGACCTGTTCCGGGAGCACGAGGACGATATTATCAGAGCGGCGCTCAAGGAGTGGTCGTATGCTGGGGATTGAGCTAACGCCCGAGGCGCCGGTTCCAGAGGTCGTCGAGTACGCCAAAGCTGCCACGGACAGCGGATTCGATACCGTATTTTGTAGCCACCACTACAACAACCGCGATGAGTTCGCTGCGCTGGCGGCTATCGCTGGGGCGACCGAGGAGGTAGCGATTGGGCCGGGTATCACGAACCCCTACGAGACACATCCGGTCTCGCTGGCGTCTCGGATGGCGACACTGGACGAACTCGCCGACGGTCGCGGCGTGTTCGGCGTCGGTGCTGGCGACCGCTCGACGCTCGAAAACCTCGGATTCGACCACGACAACGCGCTTCGGCGTGTTCTCGAAACGCTGCGAGTGTCTCGCCGACTCTGGGACGGCAACCGCGTCGACCACGACGGGACCTTCAACGCGACCGACGCAGGGCTGAACTACACGCCAGGCGAGATACCGGTCTACGTCGGCGCACAGGGGCCGCATATGACGCGGATGGCCGCAAAGTACGCCGACGGCGTGCTGTTCAACGGTTCACACCCCCGGGATATCGAGTGGGCGGCCGAGCGCATCGAAGAGGGGCTGGCTGAGCGCGACGAGACGACGGCAGGCGGGCCAGACCGTGTGACTGCGTTCGACTTCGCTGCGTACGCGAGTGTGAGTGTTGCTGCTGACGCTGATGCCGCCCGCGATGCGGCCCGTCCCCCGACTGCGTTCATCGCGGCCGGAGCACCGCCCCCCGTGCTTGCCCGCCACGACATCGACCAGCAGCGCGCCAGCGAGATTCAAGAAGCCATCTCTGCTGGCGAGTTTACTGCGGCCTTCGAAGCTGTCAGCGATCAGATGCTCGATGCGTTCTGTGTCGCCGGTGACCCGGACGCGGTGACGGAACGGCTGAACGAGTTGTTAGAAACAGCAGATAGCGTTGTTATCGGATCGCCAGTCGGCCCGGATATTGGCGAAGCGCTTGCCGTTATGGATGTCGAATCTCTGTCCCACTCGGCGTGACGAGGTCGAGTCCGGCTCCGAGTACCAGGTATCCAAGCGCAACGGACGGGAGAACGACAAAGAGTGCCCCGAACGCCAGCAAGAGCCCCTCGGCGGGACCCTGTGCAGCGACGTCGGCGAACTCTCCGGGCATGTCGACGATGCTATCGATAATCTTGGAAAGTGCGCTCATGTATAGGACTTTGGACTCACAGTACTTGTCCGTTCTGATGCCCGAGCGGCGACCAGCATCGATAAGATGCCGTAGTGACGAATACGTGGTATGGAAGATGCCTCACTCGACGAGTTCGGCGACAGTGACGGTGGAGAGGGTGACGATAAGGAGGGGACTGAGCAGACGGCCGCGCCAACCGAGGAGTCACCGACCAGCACCGAATCTGCCACGCCGACTTCCAGCGTAGACCCGGCAGGGACAGACTGTAAAGAGTGTGGGAGTTCGACAGAACGCCAGTGGTTCGATGGCGGGACGCTCGTCTGTCGAGATTGCAAAGACTGGTGACGCGCTATCGCTCCATCACAGGGGGATTCTGTTCGAATTAATTCAATTATACGAGGTGCGAATATTTTTATACTAGTCTTCGAGTAGTGTGCAAGTGCATGCCGAGACATGGTCGAGTGATCGTTCTAGTCGTACTAGTCGCGCTGGCTGGCTGTGCCGGACTGTCAGGAGTAACAGACGAGGACACCACGTCCGAGCCAACGCCGACGACAGACGAGACAAAGACGCCGACAGCAACAGCTACCCCGACGGCAACTCAAACGCCCACGCCGACAGCAACTCCAACCCCTTCTCCAACGCCCACTCCGACGCCAGACTACGACCCTGATGATGTTTCGCAATCAATCGAATCTCCCCGTGGAGTCACTATCACAACGTACGCCGAGAACGAGAGCATTGGAATGGTGCGTGGAAAAGGCGAGATTTACAATGAGAGTGGAAATCTTGTCCGGGAGTTCCGCTTCGATGGCAATAAGCACCACTCCACCACAGGTCTCGAACCGGGCACCAACTACACGCTCGTTATCCCCGAGGTCGGATTCCACACAATGCCAACGGTCACTACTGGTTTTGACCCCGGCCAAACCGACAATGTTGAAATATTTACAATTCCAGATTTCAACAGCACCGAGACGTTCCAGTGGCAGTGGCGACATATATCGTTTAGATTCATCGACGACGAGACACTCAAACTCAAAGAAAGCGAAATAGAAGACCTGCAGAGAAACGAGTTCCAACTTGTTGGTAACGGTACATACGATGAAGGGGATTGGACATACAGATGGAATTATAAGTGGATTTACCCGTCTGATGACCATGTACCAAGCCGAGCAGTCAATATTAGCGGCGACCTCCGTTACCGGGACTTCAATGGAAATTGGATAAAACCGACGCACGATATTGGATTTTCACAACACCCAGACCATCGTCCGTCGTTCAGACCCGTTATTGACGGTATCTTTGGGATGGATAACTTTACTTTAGAGTACGTCGGAACTCGTAGACTTAATGAGTCGACAGTGCCGGAACCCCTACGAGTGAAAAACTGGTCCGCGCCTGAGGAAATCAAGGGGGAAGAGGTGCTCGTATTTAATATCACACACTGGGGATACTCTGAGCGGATAAACGGGACGTACTATTTTGATAATGAAAGCCAAGCGCGCATTTTTGTAGACAGAGAGACGGGTCACGTACTCCGCTATCAGGCACGAGAGCGTCTGAGTGTTGGTGTGGGGTATGCGGATAAGTATATCGGTGAGAATCCGAGCATCCACGTCATCGACTTCTACAACCACGGAGACAGTGGCGTAGAAATAAATCCCAAAGACTACCCACCGTATCGAGAAGAATAATGTCGGCATAGCGTTTGAACACAGCGGATGCACGTAGAGGCTGTCCCGGTGCGTTCTCGATTGTAGCCGGTCTTCCACAAGAGTACGTGTTGGAGGTGACGCCACGTTACTAGCTTCAATGTCCATGGAATGGGGAACGAAGAAGTGAGAGACAGTTAAGAAGGAGTAGATGAGTAAGAACCGACTACGTCGGTCCGATGCGCCCGAGTCCATTATCAGGGTCAGGAGTCGGCTCTAGCTCCAACCCTGGTTCGCGGACAGACCCAATAGTTTCTGGTCCAACGTAGCCAACATTGTTTGTTGGATTATTATCCGGTTGTGTCATACCACCTGTACTCGGCTCAGCAGGGTCAGCCTCGGTTGTCGACTGCGAGTCTGTATCAGAGTGCGTGGTATCGGGCGGACCGACTGCACCTGCCGGAATGTCTATCTGGTTATCAGACTCGTCAGAGATAGCATCGTTGCTCGTTCCTGAAGTATCATATTTCGTTATACTTTGTCTACCGTCGTGGCCGCTGGAACCTACGTCATTGTTATCGTTATTATTTTTTGGTCTCGGTACTTCCGCGGCGTCTTCGAGTGTTTCGCCCTCATTTGCTTCGACTCGGCTGTGGTCGGGCGAAGAAACATCATCATTAAGTGTAAGTTTGATAGTCCCTTCCTCTACGTTTGACACACTGGCTGGAATTTTACCGTCATCACGAATGTCAAACTCTCGTCCGTCTGGCGTTACAAGCATCGCGTCGTGTTTTCCAGGGTCAATATCAACGGATTCAATATGTTCAGGCCAGTCGTCGGGTGGCTTGAATTGCATATCAACAGTGAGCCCTTTTGTAGTCTTCCTTATTTTTGCACTAAGCTGTCCCTTGTCTATCAGTAGGTCTTCGGTAGACTTGCCGGTACCAGAACCAGGGGGGCTGATTTCCCCACCGTCAGGGATACTGTCAGCGTTTCCGGCGTCACTGCCCGCCCCATTCACAGTTACATACCGGGTTTCGCTCTCGTTAGCAGAGTGAACCCCGAATTCGTATGTCCCCTCGTCGCTCTCGGCGGCTTGCCAGGCAAATCGGAGCGTCTGTCTCGCACCGGAGCCAAGAGAGACAGTGGTATCATCGACACCGGTTCCGTTGCGAGTGAGTGACATCGACTGCGTAGCCTGCGCTTTACCCGTGTTCTCGACACTCGCTGTGACGACGAGCGTGTCTCCCGTCTGGACAGTGTTGTTGATATCTGTGATGCTCACTGCCAGATAGGGCTCTGGCGGGACGACGCGGACAGTAGCGCCATCGCTTGCCTGATACCCCTTGTCGTCGACGACAGTCGCATTAATCTCGTGGATGCCCGGCTCGGCGAAACTTATATTCACCTGATGAGTGGCTGACCAGTCAGCCGACAGAGTCGCGCTCGTGTGGTGATCTCCATTGTGGTGCCAGAGAACCGACGACATCGGTTCCGCTGAGGCGGTGACAGACATCGAAACCGTCCGCCGTTCGCCGACAGTAACTGTCGACGGCCCATTTACCGTTACTTCGGGTGGGTCGTACGGTTCGGCGGTCACGTACAACGTGTCCGTATCGCTGCGCCCCTCGTCATCGGTCACAGTAACAGAGACTGTGTACTTGCCGGAATCGTTCGTGGCAAACGAGGTTTTGGCACACGTCGAACACTCCGGTTCGATTGTCGTTCCGCTGGGTGCCTCGATCTCCCATTCGTACGACTGAATATCCCCGTCTGGAGCAGTCGAGCCGCCAGCGTCGAGATAGACCGTATCTCCCGCCGTCACAGTCTGGTCGAGTCCCGCGTCGGCTAACGGCCCCTCCGTCGCCGTCACGGCCCCAACACCCACGCCAAGATATACGACAAGTGCGATACCTACCCCTACCATCACGACCGTATCGGTGCCCGTTGGAAGTCGCATCGGTACGAGCCACTGCCACGTGATACTATAAAAGTATGCTGTTGTATTTGCTGAATATTATTTTTCACTGTCAGAGTTTCGTGGTCGAGAACGGAAGCTATACGTGGGAAACCAGGCGATAGATAAGGCGTGAGTATCGCAGCGGAACGAATCGAGCGGTTACATGACCTAGCACGAGAGGCCGTTCGTCAGGGCTGCGACGACCGCGCCCGTCGCTACGTCCGTAGAGCGCGCCGTCTCGCCGAGCGAAACCGGCTACGTCTTCCCCGTAAGTTCCTCCGGTTCACCTGTGACCGCTGTGATGTGGCGCTGGTTCCAGGCACGAACGCGCGTGTCCGGCTACAGGATGGGCACGTCGTCGTGACGTGTGACTGTGGCGAACACGACCGGTATCCGTACGAGTAGCTGAATCGGGGCGATGTGTTTGCCCAAATATAAAGGGCGATAGCCCAGAATACGTACACCAATGAGTGCTGACAAACGCCGAGAAAAGATGCATACCCTCGATGTGACGGTCTGGGTCGGCAAGAATGGAATTGAGCCTGTTATCGACGAGCTAGAAACACAGCTGGAAAACCAGCGGTACGTGAAGGTGAAGTTCCACCGGTCGGCGCGTGGTGGGACTGATACGGAGGAGCTCGCAGGTGAACTCGCAGACCGTGTCGACGCAACCGCTGTCGAAACCAGGGGTCATACCGCGGTGATAGAGCGATGAGTGGGCTGGGTCGTCTGACCGATGGGTTTGCAGCCACGACGCCCGTTGCAGACCTGCTCAGCGACGCAAACGTGCCGTGGGCAGACACAGTTGCACAGGCAGTCGTGTTTTTCGGCACCCTGCTCCTCCTGTTCTATCTCGGCCGAACAGTCATCACGCCGGTTGCAAATCGAGCGATGAACGCCCGAGGGCTCGATAGTCACGCGAAGAGGCCGCTGAAAAAGCTCACGAATTTCGCAATCTTGTTCGTCGCGCTGTCGGTCGCGTTCGGGATAGCCGGATTTGGCAGCTTTCTGGAGTCACTGGCGACAATCGGCGCCGCAGCGACGCTCGCTATCGGTTTCGCACTCCAGAAGGTGATTCAGAACTTCGTGGCGGGAATATTTATCTTCGCCGACCGCCCGTTCCGCATCGGCGACTGGATAGAGTGGAACGACAACGCTGGCGTCGTCGAGGATATCAGCCTCCGCGTGACACGTGTCCGGACGTTCGATAACGAACTGGTGACGGTACCAAACGCGCACCTCACAGACAACGCCGTCAAAAACCCCGTTGCGAACGATAAGCTCCGACTCAAGTTCAACTTCGGTATCGGCTACGACGACAACATCGACACAGCGACCGAGATTATCGTCGAGGAGGCCGAACGCCACGACGAGATCCTGGATGACCCAGGGCCGTCGGTCCGACTGGTCGAGCTTGGCGACTCCGACGTTGCACTTCAGGCGCGAGTCTGGATTGCGAACCCAAACCGAGGAGATTTCGTCGCAACGCGTGGCGAATACGTCCAAGCAGTCAAAGAGCGCTTCGACGAGGAAGACATCAACATCCCGTACCCGAACCGCACCATCGGGGGGACACTCGACCTATCGAGTGCCACCGAACTCGCCGAGAGCGTCGACGACTGAGTCGCCGCTCTTCGCTGCGTGTTATCGAAATCGCTCAGTTAACTATCGATTACCAAGAACATTTTTTTACCGAGTATGAATGAAATCTGCAATTCTGGAAAAGATTTAAGTTCTGAAAGAGCCAACATATTGAGTACAGGAAGACGTTTTCCGCGGGCACAAGCCCGATCCCCAGTCCACCATGACCGATACCACTACGAGACGATACGCGCGCGAAAGCGAGAACGAGACCGAAGAGGAATCTGAACGCTCCGGTGAGGAGACAGTCGCCTGTCCAGAGTGTGGCGGCACGCTCACGTCGGATGCTGAACACGGCGAGACGGTCTGTGAAGACTGTGGTCTCGTCGTCGAGGAAGACGAAATCGACCCCGGTCCGGAGTGGCGGGCGTTCGATTCCCGTGAAAAAGACGAGAAATCCCGTGTCGGTGCACCAACGACGCAGATGATGCACGACAAAGGGCTGTCGACGAACATCGGCTGGCAGGACAAAGACGCCTACGGCAACGCACTGTCGAGCCGACAGCGCGAGAAGATGCAACGGCTGCGAACCTGGAACGAGCGGTTCCGTACCCGTGACTCACGAGAGCGCAACCTCAAGCAGGCGCTCGGTGAAATCGACCGGATGGCCTCTGCGCTTGGCCTCCCCGAGAACGTCCGCGAGACCGCGAGTGTCATCTATCGCCGCGCGCTCGAAGACGACCTCCTCCCCGGTCGCTCTATCGAGGGCGTGGCGACGGCGTCGCTGTATGCTGCCGCCCGCAAGGCCAGTACGCCACGCTCGCTCGACGAACTAACGCAGGTGTCGCGCGTCGAGAAAGACGAAATCGCCCGCACCTACCGCTACGTCGTCCGAGAACTCCAGCTCGAAATCGAACCGGCCGACCCCGAAAGCTACGTCCCCCGGTTCGTCTCGGAGCTAACGCTCTCCGAAGAAGTCGAGCGCCGCGCACGCCAGTTGCTCGGCACCGCCAAAGAGCAGGGCGTCCACTCCGGCAAGTCACCGGTCGGTCTGGCGGCGGCCGCTGTGTACGCGGCCTCGCTGTTGACCAACGAGAAGGTGACACAAAGCGAGGTCAGCGAGGTGGCGAATATCTCAGAAGTGACGATTCGGAACCGTTACCACGAACTGCTCGAAGCTGAAGAAGACATCCACGGCCTCTAATCTGCCGACTGTCGTAACGATATGCCTTTTTCCCTCCAGGTCCGAGTGGGCGCTAATGCCAACTATTCCCACATCGGCGTTCGCAGACCAGCTGCAGACGCTCGACCACGAGGACTTCCGGTCGTTCGTTCGGGAGCTCTGGTCACTCGCCGGGTGGGAAACCGCAGTCGAGGGCGATACTGTCGTCTGCACCCGGAACGGGCGCAAGCGGCGTTTGCTGGTGTTGCCGCCGGGTCGCCTCGCCCGATTTCGATACGAGCCGCCACCGACAGGCCAGGTCGACCGCGTTGTCTCGCCCCGTCTCGAAGACGGCGAGGCGGCGACGATTGGAGGTACCGAACTCACACTCGTCGATGCCGAAGACATCCGTCACCGGCTCGTATACGGCTGTGACTCTGCCGGTGGGGCACAGCTCTGGGACGGCTACTTCGATGTCGACTTGCGTGGTCCGGCCTGGGAGCAGTCCCGTGACAGGTGGCTGTGGGCACACGCGGCCCTGGGAGCGGTATCGCTCGTCTTGGTCGCCGGCGCAGTTGCCGTTCTGGTGTTCGGACTCCCCTTTCTGGAGGCAGAAAGCGCACCCGAATCGCGCGTCACGACATTCGATAGTGGGCTGGACCGCGAGATAGCCGTCGGGCCCGCCGAATGGGAGAGCCAGGAGCCGACAGGAATTCCCTGGGGAACGACGGTGTACGCCGGAACGCGAGCGGGGACGCTCAAGGCACTCGCCGGCAAGAGTGGCGAAACACTGTGGACAACAGAGCTAAACGACCGGCTCCGGACGCCGATCGTGGCAAATGGAACCGTCTACGTCAGGTCTGTCTCAGGGGTGTACGCGGTGGATGCACTGACCGGCGACCGCCAGTGGAGTTACACCAACATCACAGGAAATTCGTCTCACTACGACATCTTCTACAGCACAAGTACACGCCTCAGCGTAGTCAACGGGTCGGTCTATTTCAGTGACGGCGAGGAGTTGGTCGCACTAGACGCGACGACTGGAGAGAGGCGGTGGCGCGTCGGGACCTCGACGAGCGTCGCAGGGGCACCGACAGTGCTCGACGGTGTCGTCTACGTCGGTGGGCTCGACGGCGTTGTTTCGGCACACGATGTGGCAAACGGTGAAACAGTCTGGCAGAAAACTGACGACGACGAGACCTTCTACTCCAGTGGCGTTCCGAACGTCGACCCGGAAGCCGACTCGCTGCTCGTCGCCGGGAATTCGGCGCTGTACGCTCTCGACCCCGAGACTGGTGAGACTCGCTGGCGGTTCGACAGCGTCGTCTCCGGCGGAATGTCGCCGCCGGTCGTCCTCAACGGGAGCAAACCACTGGCTCACGACGACACGGCTAACGTGACCGGTGACTCGATGGTGTACGTCACCGGCGCGCGGGAGTTCCTGTACGGACTGGCACCCGAAAGTGGGGAAGAGAGCCTCAGATACCGAGAGGAAGCGGCGCAGTTTTATCCGCCGGTAGTCGGCGCATCTGGCGGCAACGAGTCGAGCGCGTCGGTGTATCTCGTCGGCCAGTCGCCGGTCACCAGCGCCGCGTCGACCGTGACGGCGCTCAACGCAAGTACCGGGAGCGAGCGCTGGCGGCTGGAACAGAACCAGACGCTACTGGCACCGACGACCGCCGGTGAGACGCTGTACGCCGGTACCACGGAGGGCGAGGTGCTGGCGCTCGGGGCCGAGAACGGAACCGAACGATGGCGTGTGAACGCCTTTTCGGGGGAGGTTACGGGGGCAGTGACGGTCATCACTGACCCGTTGGGCGGCGATAGTGTCGACTCTCGTGTGCGCCTCGGCATCGAGGGCCACCACGACTGGCTTACAGACCGCGGGGGCACACCCACCGGGAACGCGAGCGGCCTCTCGGTCGTCGATACGAATGTCTCTGCAGCGGTCGCTGCCAAAGAGCGCGTCGAGGCCCGAGTCACGCTTGTCAACCCGGGTGACGAGCCAGACAGCACGACAGTGACCGTCGAGCCTGACTGGGAGACTGCCGACAGTCCCTTCCAGGCGACGGTCGAACTCGGTCCCGATGAGGGACGGGACGTGGTCGCCTCGTTTGCCGCGCCGAACGAGACCGGTCGTCGCTCTACAGTCGTCACTGTCGGAGACCAGCGCTTCGAACAGACGACGACCATCGTCGACCGGCCAGCACACCAGATATCGGGGCTCGATAGCCCCGAAACCGTCTGGGCGGACGACGACATCGAGGTCATCGCATCGGTACGGAACACGGGTAACGTGACCGCGACTGCGCCCGTCGCGCTCGCGTTCGACGGTGAAGTCGTCGATTCGACCGAGCAGACGGTCGGCCCCAACGAGACGGCGTCGGTGACACTCACCCTCGCACCCGGGGGTGCGCCTGCTGGTGAGTACAACTACACCGTCGCGACCGGCGACAGCGTGCGCTCGGCGAGTATCGAAGTACTTGCAGTCGACCGGCGTGAAGACGCGCTTCCGGTCGTCTCGCAGGTATTCGGTGTCACGTTGTTACTCAGCGGTCTTGCGCTTGGCTGGCGGACGTTGACCGACCTGCGGACCTCGCTGCGAGCGAGACGCGAGCCTACCGAGTCCTGACTCAGGCGGCCCCGGCGGTGTAGCCAGCGCCGTCGGCTGTGAACCGTTCGAAGACGACACCCCAGGCGAGGAGTCGAGCGAGGTACCCTTCGCGGGCGCGCTCGATGCCCCGGAGAGGGTCGTCCTCGAGACGTGAACGAATTGCCGCCGTCGTGAGTGGCCCGTCTTCGGCGTCGAGAACAGCGAGAACTTCCGAGACCCCGAAGACCTGCGTCTCGAATCGGTCGCCGAGCGCCTCGGTATCGAGCGAGTCGACGCTCCGATAGTAGCCGTCGCCGTCGTCTGTGACACAGCCAAGCGCAGAGAGGAAAACGAGCCATTCGCTCGCGTGCTCACGGCGCTCGACGGCGGTGCGGTCACAGAGCCGGGCACAGCAGTCGGTTGTCTCGGCGGGGTCTGTGGGTACGGACTGCCAGACGGCCTCGATAGTCGACCAGTCCCCCGCGGGTGGGAGCTGTCTGTACCGCATTAGAGTCCGAAACTCTCGGCCAGGGTAGCCTCGTCGCGCTCACCGTAGACGTGTGTGTCGCCGCCTCTGACGTCGACGGTGACCTGTGCCGGCGCAAACAGCTCGACCGGAAGCTGGTCGTACGCCCAGTCGACGGACTCGAAGATGTCGACGAAGGGGTCGCCGTGTTCGGTGCCAGCCGTCGAGACGACCTCGTCGAAGTGGTCGAAGGGCTGGTCGACGACGAGGTGGACCTGGCCGCCGTAGGCGACAGCGTCGTTCGTCCGGGCCATCGCCGTCGCCTCATCGTGGGCGACTGGCGCGACAGGCGCCGACCCACTGACAGAGAGCACGTCGAGCGGGTCATAGCCCAGCTCCGAGAGACGGAAAACCGCTAGCTCGGCTGCACGCGATGCCGCGAGGACGCTACCGGTCACACTCGCTGTCGAGAACGTCGGGAGAAAGACGCCGCCTTCTGGCACGTCAGCCCGCGATGCGACGGCCGCGACGACCTCTTCGTCGGGCAGTTGCTCTGCCTCGACGGCGAGGACAGCGAACTCGAATGCGTCTTGGAAGCCGACGCGCTCGTAGATGTCCTCTTCGGCGACGAGTGCGCGCGCCGGTCCACTGCCGAGCCCCTGGAAGCTCTCTGTCTGTAGTTCCCAGCCAGCCTTCCCCGAGCACAGCAGCGCAAGCGCCGGGTGGTCGGTCGTCACCTCGACGTGTGTAAGCGGTGCTCCGGCAATCTCGTCGACGCTGCTCTGGACGGTTGCCAGCCCGGCGGTCCCGATCTCCGCGAGCAACAGCCCTGCCTCGATGGCCCCCGGCAGTTCGACGCCGAAGTCCAGGACCATCGCCTCGTTGTCGAGCGTATGTACGTCGATAGTGAGCTCCTCCGCGAAGTCGATGGCCTCGTCAACAAGTTCCATGGCCATCCGGTTGAGACTCTCCATACAGTGTCGTTCGTGTCGCCGCCCTTATCAAGTCGTGGACTGCGGCTACTGGCTGGTCGCCTCGCGGCCCAGGTGTTCCTCGACGGCGTCGACTTTCGCCTCAGCCGGGTCGTCGGTGGCCCGCTTGTCGTCGATTTTGAGAAATGTCCCCACCCTGTCGCTGTCGACGGCCTCGTGAGCCGCCTGGGCGGCCGCGAACACCTCCGAGACCTCCGAGGCTTCGAGTATCGTTCCCATCGCCGTCGTCTCGTAAGCAACATCGAACGGTTCCAGTGCCTCGACTGCCTTGGCTATTTCGGGCGCCATACTTCCCTCGACTGTCGGTGAGACAGCGAGAAACGCGGTGACTGTCATACCTGTTGTAGCGTCGCCACGCTCAAAAGCTCACCAGATGGCGACAGCACCGATGCCATCCTTATACGAAGCGAGTACGTAACGTAACTATGGAGACGACAATCACGGAGCGAGATGGTGGCATGCTCGCGCGGATAGAGGGTGACGACCGCGTGTTCGAAGTGACCTTCGACTCGATAGAGCCGACAGACGTGACGCTGCGGTTTCACCGAGAGGGCGAACGTGTCGGCAGCATCTACAACGACGATGGAACCGACCGAACGATGGCCCGACTTACCACTGGCAGGGACGGAAACGACTTCATCGGCGTCGAAGTACCCAAACCGTTCGTCACGGCGGTACTCGACGCCGCAACCGAGGCCGGTCGCGTGACTGACGAACACGCAGCCGAGGGGTATCGACTTCGTGTGCTGTGAGGGATTCAAGGAACGTAATTTTAGAAATCGAAAATATAGTTTCTCCTAAAGCCAGATTTATATGGTTGAAGTAACAATATAGTACTGTATGAGTACCCAGAAGTCACCCAGACGAGAGTTCGGTAGTGTCGAAGAAAACGAGCTACGCCTGGAAACCGAGAAAGCGACACAGGTCATCGACGCGCTGAACGCGGACCTCGCAGCGACGTACGTCCTGTACCACCAGCTCAAGAAACACCACTGGAACGTTGCCGGAGCAGAGTTCCTCGATATCCACGAATTCCTCGGCGAGGCAGCAGAGAACGCAGAGGAAGCCGCCGACGAGCTCGCGGAACGCGCACAGGCACTCGGCGGAACTCCCGTCGCCGGACCGGGGGCAATCGAAGAACACGCGCCCGTCGACACAGAAGATCAAGACGTCTACGATATCCGTACCTCACTCGGCAACGACCTCGATATCTACGGCGATATCATCGAAAACCTGCGTGACCACGTCGAGCTGGCGGCGAACCTCGGTGACCACGCGACAGCCCAGCTCCTCCGGGAGATTCTCGTCGAGGTCGAAGAAGACGCCCATCACATCGAACACTACCTCGAAGACGACACGCTCGTGCTCGAAGACGCGACCACGTAACTACCGTTCGAGCGGGACGGTCAGGTCGGTCGCAATCCAACCCTCGGTGTTGTCCTCCTCGGTGAAGACCGTGCGGTCGGGCGAGCTTCGGTGCATCGTCACCCGACACTCTTCGTCCGGTGCCTCCTCTGTGTCTGCTCCCGATTCGTTGAATGCGTCCATCACATCGAATTAGGCCATCCTAAAATTAAAAGAGTTTTGGTTAGCCTAAACAACTGTAACGTCGGTAGGACAAGACCGGGAATAGAGTTCCGTGTGGTATGCTACCGCGTTCTATGAAATCTATTTCAGTAGAGAATCCTACAGAAATATAATTCAGATTATATTTATACGGCAAAGACCGCTAGTATGTTGTGATGAGATTTGGACATACTATCTCGCAGTTTCGTCTGTCGGACCGGCTCTCTCTTTCGGTGCTGGGTCTCGGTCTGGTAGTGCTTGGAGTTATCGCGACCCCGATGGCCGTTGCGCTGCCGATTGGCGGGACTATCGCAACGACAGGGATGCTCTGGGGTATCGACACGCTGCAATCGAGTACAGAGCCGACGGAGTCACGGGTCGACTGTGGCCCGGCCACTGAGGCCTGCAGTGACGGCCCCGGTCCGTGTGCGGCCGACGACTGAACTAGCGTGGTACGTTTTTGTACCGTGGAGGCATAGTCGGCGTATGAGCGACGCGGATTCCGACCCGGAGCTTCGAGAGCTCCTGGCCGAGCTGACGACGACACTCCGAGAGTTAGAGGAGGAAGTAGAGCGCGGACGGCCCCGTGGCCCCCGGCTACCGACGGCAAACGAGCTGGCACGGTTCACCAGCGAGGTGGCGATTCCGGGTCTGATTTTATTGCTCCGGACGAACGTCCGCGCACTGCAGTTACTCCAGCGCGCGCTTCGTCTTGCGGATGGACGTGACCCTTCGCCCGACGGCGCTGTCACCGAGGCCCGTAGCCGGGCCGAAGATGTCGGCCGAGCCTCGCTGTCACAGCTCGACGATGTTCTCACCGACCTCCAGTCTGCACTCGAAGGTCGCAGCGAGAACGAACAGGCGACCGAGCTTCTGGACCGCGCTCGTGACCTCCGCGAGGAGGTTCAAAACGAGCTAGCCGAAGACGGCACCGCTCAGGCACAGACCGACGCCAACCAGTCTGGAGCGGACGCCGTCGGTATCGACATCGAGTCAGAGCTACAGTCGCTGAAAGACAACATCGACGAAGCTGACGACAGTCGCGATAACGACGGAACAGACGACGGCTCTGACAGCGACGAGCCCGGAGACGACGCAGACGAGTCTTAGTTCGGTTCGCGTTCGGCTGTGCGTTCGCGGTCGGCCTCCAGCTCTCGGTCGATGTCGTCCCGGATTTTCGACACAGACTCGACGGTGACGACGTTGCCGCCGCCGGGGTCGACCACGATGACCTCCTCGCCTTCGGGAATCTCGCCGTCCATACTACGGGCCTTGTAGTAGGGGTTGAAGCCGCCATCAGCGAGTTTGATTTCGCCTTCCGTCGGGGTCACCCGTTCGGTCACGCGGCCGGTGGACCCACGAAGTGAGTCCGAATCCGACGTTTTTGCTTTGCCCGACCCACCCATCACGTCGAGTTCGCGGTACACCCAGAGCGTCGCCAGCGAGGCCACAATGACGATGAGACTCATCAAGACCAGATTCACCGTGCCGGGAAGTACGAACGCACCGAAGTAACCCACCAGCCCGGCCGCAAACAGCGCGACACCGACGACGAAAAAGTGCGCGCCGGGAGCAAACGCCTCCGCGATGATGAGACCTGCTCCTACGAGTATCAAAAGCAACGGCAGATTCGTCAGCGCGAGGTCCAGCACCATGCTAACTGGTTGGGAGCCGTCTCGGAAAACAGTTCTGGCCGGGTCACAGACCTGCGGTTACCAGTAGCTCGTCCGGTCCCAGCTCTGCCACGGCCGTCCGATAGCGCCGAAGACGACTATCGCAGTCAGGATGAACCCAAACGAGAGCAACGCGGGCGTCTGCATCTCTGAAGACACAAACAGCTCGTTACCGAGCGCGAAGTTGCCGGCAATACCGAGGACAGCCAGCGAAACCGCCGTGACGACGACTGTCCCCGCGAGTGTTCGCCATTGCATGTCGCCACGTACGCAGTCCCGATATAAAATGCCAAGGGTCCACACCTCCGAGAGAGAGTTATGACCACCGTTGCTGTGCTGGCCGAGTTGCCCGACGACGCGCCTCTCGCCGACCACGAATCACTGTCGGCCGAGGACGCGACCGCGCTGTATCGCGCGTCGCTTCTGGATGTGTGTGACACCGTCGAACACGGCGAGGCCGACCTGCTCGTGAACTACCCCGAGTCCGAGCGCGACAGCAACGCGGAGTTACAGTCGCTGCTCGACGACGAGCTTTCCGAGCCTGGCTCAGTCCGGTACGAAGTGCAGGTCGGAGAGAGCTACGCCGGTCGCGTCGGCAATGCGCTGACTCACCTCCTCGAATCCGAAGGAGAGCGAACCGTCGGCGTCGTCGAACCGACGGCACCGCTGTTGCGGCGAGAGCACATCGGGACGATTGCGATGAAACTCCGGAGCGACGACGTAGTGCTGGGCCCGACGACCAACGGCGGCCTCTACTTCGCCGGATTCACCGACCCGGTAGATTTCACCGACAGCTACGCCGCGCCTGCTGTCGAAACGATGACCCAACGGGCCGTCGATGCGGGTCTATCGGTCGCGTATCTGCCCGTGTTGCCCTGTCTCGACGCGCCTGCAGGGCTCGCGGCGGCCGTCTCGCTCATCCGGGCGCGCAAGGCTGCAGAGAAGATTGTGCCGTCACGGACAACGCGCTGTGTCGAGGAGTTGGGATTGACCGTCGAGGACGGGCAAGTCGTTTCGACGCGTTCCGACAACTCTTAGAGGGGGCAGATAGAACGACACATTGCTGCTAGGTGGGATAGCAAAGTGGCCTAATGCGCCTGCCTTGAGAGCAGGTGGGGTTTTGCCCCTCCTGGGTTCAAATCCCAGTCCCACCGCTTGTGAGCGAACGTACGTGAGTGAACAGCTATCGGGCCGAGATTTGAATTACGCGAGACCGACAGGTGTGTCTCGCAGTCGGGTTCGACTCCCAGTCTCGCCGTTTTCTGTACCGCCTGTGACCGCAGAGCGGAGTGTATCAGCTGCGATGCCGAAATAATTATACGGAGACGTACAACAGTCGAAAGTAGTGACGATTGCTATCGAGACACAGGATTTGACGAAGCGGTTCGGCGACGTTCTCGCGGTCGACGGACTCGACCTGTCGGTTCCCTCCGGAACAGTCTACGGATTCGTTGGGCCAAACGGAGCCGGAAAGACGACCACAATCCGAATGCTCACCGGGTTGTTACAGCCCGACCGTGGAACGGCACGGGTAGACGGTGTCGAGGCGACACGGCGTGGCAAACTCGCGGAGACGCTCGGTTATCTTCCAGCAGAGGCACCCCTGTACGACGAGCTAACCGGACGTGAACAGCTCCAATACGCCGCCCAGTTCCGACGACTGGACGACGGAGACCGCGTCGAGCAGGCGCTGGTCCAGTACGACCTGCTCGATGCCGCGGACCGCCGAGTTGAAGGGTATTCGACGGGGATGCGCCGGAAGCTGGGGCTCGCACAGGCGACGCTACACGAGCCATCGGTCCTGATACTCGACGAGCCACTGAACGGACTCGACCCGGGAGCGACGCGGACGGTTAGAGAACTCGTCGAAACAGTCAGCGACGACGGAACAGCCGTGATGGTGTCCTCTCACGACCTCACGACTATCGAGTCTATCTGCGACCGGGTCGGCATCGTGAGCGAGGGGGAACTGGTTGCCGACGAGCGTCCGGATGACCTGTCGACGGGCGACGGAGACCGTGACCTCGAAACGGCAGTTCTCGAACTCACCGACCAATGAAACAGACCATACGGCGGACGGTGCTCGTCACGCGGCTACACCTCCACCGGAGCTGGCGGCGGCTGCGTGACCGCCCGCGGCTGTTGTTGTTCCAAGCGACCCTCCTCGTCGGGGGATGGGTCTACATCGTTCTCGTCGGTTCCCAGGTTCCAGGTCTCGAGGCGTCGGGAGAGGGAGTCGGTGATATCGATCCGACACAGGTCCGAGAGCTGACCCGCGGGACAGTCGCCGCGCTCTGGCTCTTCTTGGCCGGTCTCGCCGCGTCGGGGACGCCGACACACGCATCGTCTGTCGCCGGTGGCAGCTTCCTGTTGCGCTCGGCAGACATTCGGCCGACGCTGTGGGGGACAGTACTCGCCGAGTACGCGCGCCGTCTGGCCCTTTTCGGCTTGTTCGCGGTTGCGACTGCCGTGGCACTGCTGTGGGGGCTCGGACTCCCGACGCGGAGCCCGCTGGTACTGCTTGCGCTGGTGTTGCTCTTTTTCACCGCCGAGTTGGCCGGTATGGCTGCACGGCTCGGGTTTGCTGCGACCGGCTACAGGCCGAGTAGTGCGGGCCGAGTCGTCGCCGGCGGTGTTGCCCTCGTCGTGTTCTCGTTTGCGCTTGGCTACCCGGCGACCTCACTCTCGGTGCTGTCACAACTTCCCGTCGCGAACTTCGCAGAGGCGTTCCTGGTTCGAGTTCCCGGCGTGTCCCCCGACCGTGCTGCGCTCCGGGTGACGGTTCTCGCGAGTCTCGTCGTCGTCCCGCTGTTGGGACTGCTCACCGAGCGACTGGCTCGCCGAACGTGGTTCAGTGGGAGACAACGCGAGACTCCCGGAGTCGACAGGACGCGCATGGGTGCGTGGCTCGGCTCGCTCGGCATCGAGGGTCCCGCCCGGGCAGTTGCCTGGCGAGTCTGGCTTCAGACGAGGCGACAGCCCATTACGGCCGGGCTGGTCGGTGCCCCGCTGCTCGTCGTCGGCCTGGGTGTCGTCGACCCGCAGGGCGTGGATTTGCCGCTGTTTCCCCTCACGATGGGCCTGTATGCGGTCTGGATGACTGGGTTCGTGTTGGCGCTCAATCCGCTTTCCTCCGAAGACGGGACCCTCCCTCATCTGCTCACTGCCGAAGGAGACGAAATCGTGACCGGATACACGCTGATAGCGGCCGCCGTTGGACTCCCGGTCGCGGTTGCGACAGTCGTCGCTGCCGGCCTACTTATCGGCCCAGTCGAGTTGCTGCCGGCGGCGCTTGTGGTCAGTGTCGCTGTCTTTCTCGGAGCTGTCCCGGCCGGCCTCGCGATGGGGCTGGTTCTCCCTCGGGTAGAGGCTGTTCCCTTCGACTCCGACGGCCCGATTACGCCGAGCAAATTCGCGATGGCCGGTCACACCGTCGTGATTGTGACACTCGCTGCCCCGGCCGCTCTCGGGGTACTCGCGGCTGACGAACTGGGTGTTGCCCCGCTGGCAGTCGTCGGTATCGTGGCCACGATACTGGCTTCGCTCGGAGTCGGGCGAGTCGGGCAGCAAATTGCAGCGAAGCGATTCGACCAGCTAACGGTCGAGTGAGAGGCGCTGCCAGAGGACAGCCGGCGCGGTCGTGTGGCGCAGGTGCTGACAGCGTGTGTCTGGGCAACGCTTACCACCGTTCAGGCAGAGAGATGCGCGGACCGGGAATTGAACCCGGGCTATGAGCTTGGGAAGCTCATGTCCTACCACTAGACCATCCGCGCACACCTCGAAATCCACGGCGAACTCACTTGAGTGTAGCGCTTCGTTAAAGTGGACGTATATTCACTTTTCGAGTGATAGTTCCCATTTCTGGGAGTATCCGACCGGTTTATTTGTGCTGCCTCACAACGAGATGCATGGTAGAGATAGCGAGAGCAGACGAGCCACTGGACCTGACCCTTTCAGAGGCGGAACTCGACCGTCAGCGCGACCACATCACCTCGTTCATCAGCGACACGTACGAGGTATCGGGCGCCGAGTCAGCCGTCATCAACCTCTCGGGAGGCATCGACAGCACACTCACCTCTCACCTCGCCGTCGAGGCGCTCGGCCGAGACGCGGTCTACGGGCTCGTCCTTCCGAGTACCGTCAACAGAGACGAGAACATGAGCGACGCCGAGCGCGTCGCGAGCGAGTTACTCGACATCGAGTACGATGTCGTCGAGATATCGCCGCTCGTGGAGTCGTTCCTCGATGCAAATCCGACAGTCGATACGGCGGCCCTCGACGACGAATCGGTCCAGGTCGCTGTCGGAAACCTGCGGGCGCGGATTCGAGCGGTGCTCGCGTTTTTCGAGGCGAATCGCCGCGGTGGATTCGTCCTCGGAACGGGGAACAGAAGCGAAGCGGCGGTCGGCTACTACACGAAGTACGGCGACGGCGCCGTCGACTGTCATCCTATCGGCAATCTCTACAAACAGCAGGTCAGACAGCTCGCTCAGCACCTCGGGGTTCCGGAGGCGATGGCGACGAAGACACCCTCTGCAGGCCTGTGGGACGACCAGACCGACGAGGAGGAACTCGGCGTCGGCTACGATACGCTCGACTCGGTGCTCGCGCTCCACATCGACGGACCGCTCTCTGTGAATGCAACGGCTGCCGAACTCGGCGTCGACGACTCGGTTATCGAGCACGTCCGGGAGCTTCACGAGACGAGCCGCCACAAGCGACACGTCCCGCCGTCACCCGAACCGCTCTTCTAGAACAGCCTCAGAGGCGGCCGACGTCTTCGACAGAGACGCTCTCGACGTCCTCGACCTCGGAGAACGCTTCCTCGACGGCTTCAGTCCCACCTTCCTCGTCAGGGACGATGACCGTCGGAATGAGCGCGGTGAGCCCGAACGCAACGTCGTCGGTGTTGACATCGCTAATCTCGGCACCCTCGGGCAGGGTGTCTTCGAGGCGATTCTGGAGGTCGTCCAGGTCGATTTCGGGGCTGTCCGGCATGACCTTGATTGCAGCAACTACGTCTCCCATCGTTATGGTCCTGTGAACCCGCAGTCGGGGCACTGGTAGAGGTTGCTCTGTTTGCGACACTTGGCACAGCGGTAAATCTGCTGCCCGCATTCGGGACAGTCGAAGTGTGCAGCGTTGGAACCTGCGACGTTGATGCCACAGGAGATGCACTGGTTCCTGGTTTGCTCTTGCAGTCCGCTCATGTAGTTTCGTTTTGGGCCGTCGTTTTTAACCCTTGTCAACTGTGGTTCCGACCGCTGACCGGGCTGTCAGCCCGTCAGGTCGCGGTGGTCTTCGGGCGCGGTCGGGTCCGCGAGCGCACTGTGTTGTGGGGTCTCGCCCTCCCAGACGTAGAACCCCTCGCCGGCATCGAGCCCCGTCTTGTCCGCTTCGACGAGCGCCGTCAACAGCGGCGGCGGCTCGAACCGCGGCCCTAGACGCTCGGCGAGCGAGCGGAGCGCCTCGTGGCGCTGGTCGAGACCGAGACGGTCTGCACGTTCGAGTGGCCCTATCTCTCCCTGATAGAGGTGCTCGAATGCGGTGTCGACAGCTGTCACGTCGGCGACTCCCTCGTCGACCATTCGGACGGCGACGACCTCAAGCGAGAGCGCAAGGCGCGCAGAGACGTTTCCAGGGGTGTCGCGGACCGCTATCCAGTCAGTGGCGACGCGTTCGGCGAACTGGCTGGCCCGGTCGGCGGCCACAGCCTCGGTCTGTTCGGCCAAGACGACTTCGACGAACGGCTCTGGCGGCTGGTGGAAGCGGAAGCCAACCGCACGTCCCGGCCGGCGGAGACCGGCCGCAGCACTGGTCACAGAAACCGCAGGCACGGCGCTCGCGACGAGGGTCTCCTCTGCGATTTCCTCTTCGAGCTCGGCGAATCTGTCCTGCAGCGCCGCCGCGTCCGAGCGAGTCGTATCGACCACGATATCGGCGTCGGCAACGGCTGCGTCGAGCCCGGTCGTCCCCTCGATTCGGTCGCTCGCTTCGATACCGTCTGTCCCCAGCCGGCGTTCGACGGTGTCGATGCTGTCCATGACAGCTGTCACCTCACCGGCGTGGAGATTCACGCGCTCGCCGGCACGAACACACGCGGCCGCTACCTCGCGTGCTGTGGCGTCGGCCCCGAGCACAGCAATGTTCATATTCACTCTCAGGGACGGCCGCGGCTAAGCATTTGTCCCTTGTCATCCAGTTATCAAGTAGAAATAAACTAGCCACCCTTTTTTATCTAAGTCCGTGTACTAGTCTATAGCAATGGGAAAGAGAACGAGTTCACTTCTTCCGTCTTTCGTTCAGGGGAGCTATGCAGTCCAATTAGCGATTGCACTCTCGTTCGCGATTCTGGTGATGGTCGCATTCGGGGCAGTTATCAGCGTACAGGCGTCGAACACGTTGGAAGATACCGTCGAAGACGACATGGTTGGGCTGGCAGACTCACAGGCAGGGGAGTTAGATTCGTGGCTGCTGAACACGCAGCGAAGCGTTAGGGCCGCGTCAGATAGTCCGGCACTTGACACCGACGACCCCGACGAGGTGAGCGAGCAGTTACAGCGGTTAGTCGAGAACGACCAGGTCTCAGAACACGTCGCCGCTGTCCACTACCTCAACACGGAGACGATGACCTTCGAGGCGAGTTCCAACGAGCAGTTCGTCGGCGTCCAGCCGGCCGAGCAGGGGGCTGCCTTCGCCGAGAACCCGCCGTCGTTCGCCGGTCCACACGACACCCACGTCACGGAGCCGTTCAACGTCCCGATTGCAGACCACCCGATAATCGCCGTTCTCTCACCGGTCACGGGACAAGAGAACCGGGTGCTCGTATACATGACTGACCTACAGGCGAAGTCGGACTCGATTTCGGCGGCACGCGAGAATTCGAGTACGACCGTCATCAATCAGGAGGGCGTCTACGTGACTCACCCCGACGGGGACCGGATTCTGGACGATTCGAATATCGACCCTGAAAAGTACGAGGGCGTGACTGCCGACCAGAGCCGATTCGTCGACGACGGGGACGACCAGTTACTGACATTCAAGGGCCTCGAAACGGCCGACTGGACCGTCGTCGTCGAGACAGAGCGCGACGCCGCATTCGAGCTCGCCGACCAGATTAACTCCGACCTGCTTGGGCTGATTTTGTTTGCTATCATCAACCTCGGGCTCGTCGGTGTCACAGTCGGTACGAACACCATCACGTCGCTGCGTCGGCTCACCGACCGCGCACAGAAGATGGGTGACGGCGACCTCGATGTCGACCTCTCGACAGCACGAGACGACGAATTCGGCGTTCTCTACCGGTCGTTCGATGACATGCGCTCGTCGCTCCGCGAGAAGATTACCGAGGCAGAGGAGGCACGCCAGGACGCCGAGCAGGCCAAAAAGGAAGCTGAACAGGCACGGCAAGAGGCCGTCGAGGAAAGCGAGCAGATGCAACAGATAAACGACGAACTCGAGGCCAAAGCGACCGAGTACCGTCAGGTGCTCGGCGAGGTTGCCTCGGGTGACCTCACGCGGCGGGTCGACCCCGAGAGTGACCACGAGGCGATGGAGTCGGTCGGCGAGGAGCTGAACACGACACTGGATGCCCTCGAAGAGATTATCTCGACGACCAAATCCTTCGCACGAGACGTGCTAGAAGCGAGCGATAGCGCAGGCGACAACGCCGAGCGAGTCGACACCGCGAGCCAGGAAGTTCGTGATTCAATCGGCGAAATCTTCGAGGGAGCCTCCGAGCAAAACGAGCGCCTCCAAGAGGCGGCCTCGGACATGGAAGAACTCTCGGCAATCGCCGAACAGGTCGCCTCCTCGGCACAGCAGGTCGCAAGCACCTCCCAGTCGGCCGCCGAGGTCGGCGAAACCGGCCGCGAGGCCGCACAGGAGGCTGTCGAGGAGATGAGCGCTATCGACGAAGAGACCGACGAGACCGTCCGAGAGATAAACGCGCTGGCGAGCGAACTCGAAGAAATCGGCGAAATCGTCGACCTCATCACCGACATCGTCGAGCAGACGAACATGCTGGCGCTGAACGCCTCCATCGAGGCCGCCCGCGCCGACGCCGGTGGAGACGGATTCGCTGTCGTCGCCGACGAAATCAAGAACCTCGCCGAAGAGACCCGCGACGCCGCACAGGATATCGAGGACAGAATCGAGCGCATCCAGTCACAGACCGACGAGACCGTCGACACCATCGAAGCGACGAGTCACCGTATCACCGCCGGCACCGAGACCGTCGACGAGGCAATCGATTCGCTCGAGCGTATCGTCGAGTACACCGAGGAAGTCGACGTCGGTATCCAGGAGATAGACGACGCAACCGAACAACAGGCACGCACCTCACAGAACGTCATGAACGTTATCGACGACCTGACAGACATTAGCCAAGAGACAGCACAGGAGGCCGACACGGTAGCCGACGCCGCCGACCAGCAGGCCGACGCAATCGGCGAGGTGGCGAGTTCTGCCACTCAGCTCCGTGAGAACGCCGCAGCGCTGGACGACTTGCTCGACCAGTTCACCGTCAGTACCGATACACAGACAGCGGTGACGTCCCCCGGAGGTGACGACTGATGGAGGGACTGACGATGTGGTACAGACTCGGCGCAATCGGGATGGCGCTGGGGACGCTCGTCCTCGCGTACGGATTCCGCCTCGTCCCGCGGGAGAACTACCGTCGGTACTCCGTGCTCGTGGCCGTCCCGCTCATCGCGGTCGGGGCCTACGTCCTCATGTCGATGAAACTCGGCGTCCTCGAAACGCAGACCGACGCGACGGTCTTCGGACTCCGGTATGTCGACTGGCTGTTGACGACGCCGCTACACGTGCTCTACCTGGGGCTGCTCGCCGGTGCAACGAACCGTTCCATCTGGCAGTCACTGGTGCTGATGGCTGCCACTATCCTGTTCGGCTTCGCCGGGGCGATGGTGGCATCCCCGCTCAAGTGGGCCGGATTCGCTGCCGGCGGACTCGCGTTCGTTGGCGTCGTCTACATCACCGCGACCAGCTTCGAGCGGGCCGCACGAGAGACCGGAACACTGGCGTTGCTCCGGAAGCTCCGGGCGTTCGTGGTCGTCCTGTGGCTCATCTATCCGGCAATCTGGGTGCTCGCACCGGTCGGCCTCGGCCTGATGCAAATCGAGACCTCGGCGCTCGTCGTCGCGTATCTGGACGTTGTCTCAAAGGTCGGCTTCGGCCTCATTGCCCTCTCGGGCCAGCTATCGGTCGAAGAGGCCACGACGACGACTGAAGTGACCGCAGACTAGCGGACACCGGTCCCGCTCTCGACTGCTGTGAGGTCGAGACGGCCGTCGGACAGCACGCACCCATCGTAGATGTCTTCTGCGAGCAACAGTGCGCCGTCGAGGTCCGCGTACTCGACGAGCGGCGCGAGCTGACACGCGCCTGCAATCGAGGCGCTGCTCTCTATCATACAGCCGAGCATAACGTCGAGACCCGCGGCCTTTGCGGCCAGAATCTGATGTTTTGCGGGCCGCAGGCCGCCACATTTCATCAGTTTCACGACGACGACATCGGCGGCATCGGCGACCGTTCCCACGTCAGCGGCCGTGACACACGACTCGTCGGCGGCCACCGGTACGGCGCCCTCGACAGACACCCGACGTAACCCTTCGATGTCGTCGGCCGCCACCGGCTGTTCGAGGAACTCGACGCCGCACTCTGCCAGCCACGCCGTGTTGTCGACAGCCTCGCCGGCGGTCCACGCGCAGTTCGCGTCGACGCGGATGCGCGCTTCGGGTGCGCCCTCTCTGACCGCCCGCAGGCGCTCCCGGTCGGCGTCGGTACCGAGCTTGACTTTCAGCACGTCGAACCCCCGTTCGACGGCTCGCCGGGCCCGGTCACGCATCTCCTCCGGCGAGTTGATTGGAACGGTGTACGAACTTTGTGGCGTCCGCTCGGGGTCGAGTCCCCAGCGGCGATACAGCGGCTCCCCGACCTGCGTTGCCGCGAGGTCGTGGACGGCAATCGAGACGGCAGCGCGGGCGGCGGCTTGGGCCGGCGCGACCTCGACCAGTCGCTCCGCGATGACCTGCTGAGCGTGGGGGTCACCGACCCCGGTCACCGCCTCCAGTAGCGCAGGCAGCGTCTCCGCGACGCTGTCTGCCGTCTCGCCGTAGTACGCCGATGGACCCGCGGCCCCGACCCCGACCCGTCCCGAATCGTCTTCGAGTTCGACGGTCAGGACGGTCGTCTCCTCGGTCGTGCCCCGCGAGATGGTAAACGACTCCGACAGGGCAAGCGTGTGACGCTCGAAGCGGGCGTCGGTAATCGCTCTCGCCATCTCAGATATCGGCGTATGGGTCCGCTTTCGACGCTTCGAGGCGCTCGAACTGCTCGTCAGAGAGCGAGACAGTTGCCGCGCGAAGGTTCTCTTCGAGCTGGTCGGTGGTGCGTGCGCCGACAATCGGTGCGGTGACATCGGCGTGGTGGAGCTGGTACGCGAGTGCGACCTGGGCTTCGGTGGCACCGACTTCCTCGGCCACGTCCCGAACCTCGTCGAGTACGTCGAAGTTTGTCTCAGTCAGATAGTTCTCCTCCCAGCGGTCCGAATCAGAGGCCGTCGAGTCGTCTGGCATGTCGGCGTCGCGTTCGTATTTGCCCGTCAGAAATCCCTGGGCGAGTGGGCTCCAGGGAGCGATGCCGATATCTCGCTCGCGACACAGCTCCATGTATTCGGCTTCGATTTCCCGGTTGACGAGGCTGTACCGCGGCTGTGTGACAGTAAAAGGCACCCAGCCGTGCTGGCGGGCAATCTCGTTCGCTCGTGCGATACGCCAGCCGTTCGGGCGGCCCGTCGACGCACCGAGATAGTGGACTTTGCCGTCCTCGACCAGGCTGTTGAGCGTCCGCATCAGCTCCCGTGCAGCGGTCGACTCGTCCCACCGGTGGATGTACAGCACGTCGAGATAGTCCGTTCCAAGACGGTCGAGCATCACGTCGATCTGGTTGCGGACGTGCTTGCGGTTGAGACCGCCAGCGTTCGGGTCGTCCTCGCGGGTCGACCCGAAGATTTTCGAGGCGATGACGAACTCGTCGCGATTGCGCTCTTCCATCCACTCGCCAATCCACTCCTCGCTGACGCCGCCGCCGTAGACGTTTGCCGTGTCGATAAAGCGGCCGCCTGCCGCCTCGTACGTATCGAGCAGGTCGTGACCCCGCTCGCGGCTGATTTCGAGGTTCCCGGCCGCCGTCTCACGGCCGAACCGCCACGTTCCAAAGGCGATTTCGCTCACTTCCAGCCCAGTGCGTCCCATCGGGACCGTATCAAGGTCGAGGTCCATACGCGGAGACTCGGCCGCGACCGACAGAAAGGTTGGGGCTTCTGGTCAGACAGTCGTTCAGTTGCGGTGACAGCCCTCAGCGAAAGAGGTCACGCGCAGCGTCGAGTGCGTCGACCAGCGCGTCGATTTCCTCGCGGGTGTTGTAGATGTAGAAGGAGGCCCGCGCCGAGGCAGTCTTGCCCATCTTGTCGTGGAGTGGCTGCGTACAGTGGTCGCCAGCGCGGATGGCGACCGAGTAGTCGTTGAGAATCTCAGAGATATCGTGGGGGTGGACGGTATCGAGCGTGAAGGAGACGAGTCCGCCGCGCTGTTCGCCCGCGCCCGGCCCCATAATGTCGATATCGTCGAACTCCGAGAGCCTGTCGATAGTGTACTGTGCGAGGGCGTTTTCGTGGCGCTCGATGCGCTCCATCCCGATGTCGTCGAGGTAGTCAGCCGCCTCGGCGAGTGCGATGCCCTGTGCGATTGCCGGCGTCCCGGCCTCGTACTTCCAGGGCAGGTCGTGCCAGGTCGTCTCCTCGAACTCGACTTTCCGTATCATGCCACCGCCGTACATGAACGGGTCCATCTCTTCGAGCAGGTGCTGTTTGCCGTAGAGACCGCCGATACCGGTCGGACCGACCATCTTGTGTCCAGAGAACGCAAAGAAGTCTGCGTCCATCTCCTCGACATCGACGGGCATGGTGGGAACAGACTGTGCACCGTCGACGAAGATGTAGGCGTCATGGTCGTGGGCGATGTCTGCGAGTTCACCGACTGGGTTGATGGTACCGAGCGTGTTCGAGACGTGGACCACACTCACCATCTGCGTATCGTCGGTGATTATCTCGGCGGCGTGGTCCATGTCGAGATGGCCGTCGTCGTCGACCTGAATGTAGCGTATCTCCGCGCCGGTCCGGTCGGCAATCTGTTGCCACGTGACCAGCGAGGAGTGGTGTTCCATCTCACTCATCACGACTTCGTCGCCCGGTTCGAGTTCGTTCAGCCCCCAGGCGTAGGCGATGAGATTTTCGGCCTCGGTGGTGTTCCGAACGAACACCATTTCCTCGCGACCGCCGCTGGCGCCGATAAACTCCGCTAGCCGGTCGTGGGCTTCCTCGTAGGCGACGCTTGCCTCCTGTGAAAGCTGGTGGAGACCGCGGTGGATGTTCGCGTTCGTCTCGCGGTAGTAGTCTGCAATCGCGTCGACGACTGGGTCGGGTGTCTGTGAGGTCGCCGCGTTGTCGAGATAGACGAGCTGTTTGCCACCAATCTCGCGCTCCAGGATAGGGAAATCTTCCCGAATGCGCTCGACATCGAGAACCTCGGTCTCAGGTGTTGCCATCGATGTACAGTCAGGGTTGGAGGAGTAACATTATTTCGGTTTCCCGAAATTGTATTTCCGACAGTCGTAACACAGCGGTCACAGCCACAGCAGTTGTGCGTGCCGGGTGCCGCCGAGGTCGAGGACGTTCTCCTCCTCGATGAAGCCGTGTTCGACCGCGAGTGCGACCGCTGACGTACCGACCAAATTGGCGACGGTACAGTTCGCGAGGCTCTGGACGACCGTTCCCTCGTCGGCCGGGTCGCCGTCGTAGAATTCCGGGTCGACGGTGAGCGAGACCTCGTCGTTCTCGAACTCCTCGCCGAGTACGTCGGCGTCACAGACCGAGACGAGCTGACCTTTCGGCGTCTCCCGTTCGTTCAGGAGTAGCGTCTCCATGGCTTACTCGAGAAGCTCCTGGTCCTGCTGGTCGCGCATCGCTTCTGCCTCCTCGGCGACCTCTTCGGCCCGTTCGTCTTCGCCCATTCGTTCGAGCGCAACGGCCTTCTCTTCGAGCAAGTCGGCGCTCCGGTAGCCGAGTCGAACCGCGTTGTCGAAGGCGTTGAGCGCGTCCTCGGCGAGACCGCGCTCGTTGAGGAAAAAGCCACGGTTGTACCACGCTTCGCCGAACCGCGGGTCGATTTCGACGGCGCGTTCTGCGTGTTCGAGTGCCTCCTCTGTCCGCCCGAACTCCCAGAGGGAATATGCGAGATTCGTCTCCGCCGTGGCGGCGTGTTCGGAGTCGCTGTCGATGTCGATTGCTTCCTTGTACGCACCGATGGCGGCGTCGTACTCTTCGAGTTCCGCGTGGGCGACCCCCTTGTTGACCCACGCCTCCTGTTGGATTCGCTTGTCGTCGGCAAACTGGCCGGCGCGTTCGAGCGTTTCTGTCGCCTGCTCGTACCGGTTCAGGCGAACGTACTCCAGCCCGATGTCGAGGACCGTCTCGGCGTCGACCGAGTCGGTTTCGATATTTGCCTCGTCGAGCATGTCCGGCAGAGCGTGCGAGTCAACCGGGTCGACCGAATCGATGTCGACGGCCAACTCGGACGGTTCGAGGTCGAAGGCGTCGTACGGGTCCTCGAATCCCTGTCCGTCCGAGAACTCGTGGTCTGGGGGGTCATCAGTCATACAGCTGTGTAGGCATGGCGGACAATTAAGGCCTGCGTCACCAAGCTACCGGTATGCGACTGTTCGTTAGCGTCGACCTCGACGGGCTTACAGAGCGCGTCGCCGCCGTCCAAGAACTGTTCGACGACGCCGACGGACTCAGGTATACCGACCCCGAACAGGCACACCTGACGCTGAAGTTCCTCGGCGACGTCGACGAGACCGACCGTCCGACCCTCCGGGCTGCAATCGGCGAAGCCGTCACCGAGAGCGGCGTCAGTCCCTTCAAAGCGTCTTTCGGTGGCCTCGGCGTCTTTCCACATCTCGATTACATCAGCGTCGTCTGGCTGGGCGTCGACGGCGGCGAGGCGTCGTTCACGGCACTGCACGACGCAATCGAGTCACGCGTCACAGACCTGGGGTACGACCCTGAAGACCACGAGTTCACGCCACACGTCACACTGGCACGAATGGAACATGCAGGGAGCAAAGGCCTGATACAGGACCTGGTCACACGCCACGACCCTGACGCCGGAGCGATGACTGTCGAGGAACTCCGGTTAAAATCGAGCACACTCAGCGGTGATGGTCCCGAATACAGCACGGTCAAGCGGTTCGCACTTTCGGATTAGAAACGGTCTTCGACCACTTCGAGGCTGATAGAGACAGGGAGGGCGGCCGTTTCGCCGGCCGTCACCTCACCGTACTCCGAGTTGTCGACGACAAAATAGTGTGTCTGGTCGAAATCCACCGAGGTGCGGCCGCCGTCTCTGGGCACTTTGGCCTCGTAGGCACCGGCCTCGGAGTTTTCGATGGCAACAGACCGCAGCGATTCGACACCCGCTGGCGGGTTCTCGGGGGCCTCGTCGTCGACTCGGGTCGCGCGCTGGTACTGCCGGTAGGCCTGTTCGTCCTCGAAGTAGAAAATCTCGAACCGGTGACGTTCGGACCGAACCGTGTACGACAGCTCGCCGGAGCCACTTGGCTCTTCTATTGCTCTCGTCCAACCCTGTGAGGACGGGACCCGTTCAGTCGTCGAGAGGCTGACTACCACCTCTCCGTTCAAACACCCGCTCACTCCGGCTGTTGCTCCCATCGCGGTCGCAGCCAGAAACGACCGTCGTCTCATATGTAACTGTTTGAAGCCGATAGTATAGTATCTACTGGCCAAATTATCTTACGTGATAATATGGTTTCAGCACCGTTACCGAGCATTTCGAGCTACTCTCTGTGTGTCGAGACGTATATCAAATCAGGTATAGATATCAGGAGTAAAAACAGAGCCACCGAGCCGATGCGACAGTATCAGCACAAAAAACAGCGGCCAGTAAAGGATAACAGCTATGCCGGCAGGAGCGAGAAATGAGGGGAAAAGAACACACATATAAGTCCCGGCGGGAAAGAGAATCACACTATGGGCAAGAAGTCGAAATCGAAGAAAAAGCGACTGGGAAAGCTCGAAGACCAGAACACTCGGGTCCCGGCGTGGGTCATCATGAAGACCGACCGTGACATGACTCGGAACCCCAAACGACGCAACTGGCGCAGGAGTGATACGGACGAATGAGCTCGAGTGGTCTCGACGAGCGGGTCATGACCGTTCCGCTCCGGAGCACGCTCGCAGGTTCGTCGACCGACCAGGCCGACCAGGCGCTGTCAGTCATCCGCGAGCATCTCGCACAGCATTTCTCCGTCGACGAGGACGCGGTCAGGCTCGACCCCTCGATAAACGAAGCGGTATGGGCAAACGGCCGAACGAACCCCCCGAGCAAGGTTCGCGTTCGGGCAGCACGCTTCGAAGAGGACGGCGACGGCGTCGTCGAAGCCGAAGCCGCAGAGTAACGTGTTCCGCACGGCCCTCGCTGGCTCGCCCTACATTGGTGTCTTCGCCCGGGCGACCGACGACTGTCTCCTCATCCGGCCAGACGTGGACGAGAGCCTCCACGAATCCTGTGCCGACGAGCTTGGCGTCCCGGCAGTCCCGACAACTGTCGGCGGGTCGGGCACCGTCGGTGCCTTGGCAACGGGCAACAGCAACGGCCTCCTCGTGAGCAGCCGCATCTCCGAACGCGAGCGTGAGCAAATTACCGACGCAGTCGACCTCTCGGTAACGGAACTCCCCGGCCGCATCAACGCTGCCGGCAACGTCGTTCTCGTCAACGACACCGGTGCCTACGTCCACCCGGACCTCCCCGATGAGGCGGTTGATAGCATCGAAACAGGGCTCGACGTTTCGGTCACACGGGGCACGATTGCGGGCGTCGACACCGTCGGCACAGCCGCAGTCGCGACCAACGACGGCGTGCTCTGTCACCCGAAGACGACAGACGAACGGCTCGACGAACTCGAAGATGCTCTTGGCGTCCCAGCGGACATCGGGACGATAAATTACGGCGGCCCCCTCGTCGGCTCGGGCATGGTCGCCAACGACGACGGTTACATCGTCGGCACCGAGACGACCGGTCCCGAACTCGGCCGCATCGAGTCCGCACTGGGTTACATCGACAACTGACCGCGGTGTTCGGTTTTGTTGCGGGAAAAACGGCCACAGTCGAGAGGCGTGGGTGTCACCGACAGTCTGCATGGGGATGAGGGTAGAATGTATAACAGTGTTAGGTCGTGTTTTTATTAGCTATCCGGTCGAAAGGGCACTGTGAACGAGTCCCAGCGACAGAGAGGGAAGGCCATTCACCGGCAGACTGGCCAGACCTTCTATTATGCAACCCGGCTGCTGCCGGAGCGTATCCGGGAACAGACCTACGTTCTCTACGGGTTCTTTCGGATTGCCGACGAAGTGGTAGACGGCGAGACGGACCTAGACGACGAGGAGAAAGCGGCCGAACTCGAATCGTTACGGGCGACCGCACTCGGCGAGGAGCCTGCCGACGACCCCGTCGTGGACGCGTTCTCGGAGCTGCGAGCGAGGGAAGGTATTCCCGACGAGGAAGTCAACGCCTTCATCGACGCCATGCTCGCCGACATCGGCACCGACCGGTACGAGACGTTCGAAGACCTCCGTGGGTACATACGCGGCTCGGCGGCCGCAGTCGGGAACATGATGCTCGCCATCATGGACGCCGACAACCCCGGAAAAGCCCGGCCACACGCCATGGCTCTCGGTGAAGCCTTCCAGCTGACGAACTTCATCCGGGACGTCGACGAGGACATCACTGAACTCGACCGCATCTATCTCCCGATGGAGACCCTCGAACAGTACGGCGTCACGGCAGACCAAATCCGTCGCGGCGAGTGTACGCCCGCCTTCCGGGAAGCGATTCAGGCAGAACTGGTCCGGACAGAGCGCCTCTATCGCGACGGCGTTCGCGGTATCGAGCATCTGCCAAGCGACTGCCAGTTTGCCGTGTTGTTGTCGGCAGTGCTCTATGCCGAACACCATCGGCTGATTCGCAAACAGGAGTTCGACGTACTCACCTCCCGGCCGTCGCTGTCGCGTCGTCGAAAGCTGTGGCTGATTGCGCGGACGTGGTGGCACTGGCGGCGATTCCGCGACCCGGTCGCGGTGTTCGAACGCGTCAGCGCGATTCCCGAGCTCGACCGGACGACGACCGAACGGGCAGATGGCCAGGAACACACGATTCCCTCGACCGACTGAGCACGGGCTATATCACGTCCCGCATCGAATTCGACGGCATGACTCCGGCGACCTACCGCGAGGCGGTCGAATCGCTTCACACGTTTTTCCTCAGGTGGTACACCGGCGAGGCCAGCGAGGGGGCGTTCGACGAGTTCGACACAGCACTCGGTCCGAGGTTCAAGATGGTCACGCCAGATGGTACGCGACACGACAGAGAGGCCGTCCTGTCGTTGGTCCGTGACGCGTTCTCCCGGTACGAGCCGGGAACGTTTCGTATCGATATTCGTGGAGTCAACGTCGTCGAGGAGTACGACGACGCGGCGCTCGTCAGTTACGAAGAACACCAGGAGACGCCCACAGAGAAGACGAGTCGCCACAGCACCGTTCTGTTCGAGGTAAACGGTGACGCGCCCGAGTGGCGGTATCTCCACGAGACGTGGCTCGACCGGGACAACTGATATATCGGTCCTGTCGTAACGTCGTCTATGCACGTCGCCGTTCTGGGTGCCGGGTACGCGGGGGTCACGCTGACACGAAAGCTGGAGCGACAGCTCCCGGCGTCTGTGGAGTTGACGCTCGTCGACGGGCGTGAGACACACCTCGTCCAGCACCTGCTCCACCGCGCAGTCCGCCATCCGACAATCGAAGCCCAGCTCGAAGTTCCGTTAGAGGAGTGTTGCCAGCGGGCCAACGTCCGACACGCGACCGTCGAGGCGGTCGACTACGACGAGGGCCGTGTCGAACTCGATGACGGGAGCATAGAGTACGACCTCGGTGCGCTCTGTCTCGGCGCACAGACGGCCTACTACGGTCTTTCCGGAGTCCGCGCTCACGGGACACCGCTGAAGCGGCTACGGGATGCCCGCGCTATCCGGTCGCAGTTTCTCGACCTCTGTGAGACGGGTGGTCGCGTCGTCGTCGGGGGTGCCGGACTCTCCGGGGTTCAGGTAGCCGGTGAACTGGCCGAACTCGCACGCGACAGGGCCGACGCAGATGTGGAGGTCGTTCTCCTCGAACAGAAACCGACGGTCGCGCCCGGCTTTCCAGTGTCGTTCCAAGAGGCCGTCGCCGAGGAACTCGAAACCCGCGGTGTCGACGTCAGGACCAGGACGACCGTGACGGCTGCCGACGAGGAGACGTTGACTACCGCAACAGGCCCAGCTATCGAGTACGACCAGCTCGTCTGGACGGGTGGTATCACCGGCGGCGCGGCGCTCGACGACAGGCGACCACAGGTCCGGTCGACGCTGCGTCTCGGTCGCCGCACGTTCGGTCTGGGCGACGCGGTAAATGTCGTCGACGACGAGGGGAAACGCGTCCCGGCGACGGCACAGACGGCGGTCAGACAGGCGACCGTTGCAGCCGAAAACATCACCGCACTGGCGGAGGGCGGCGTCGGCGGGTTCGAACCACGCCTGTCCCGATACGTCTATCAGTCGCTTGGCTGGGTGGTAACCGTCGGCGGTGGGACTGTCGCACAGGTCGGCTCACAGGTGGTGCGTGGCACCCCAGCGAAGGCACTCAAGACATCGATTGGAGTCCAACACCTCGCCAACGTCGGTGCTGTCGAGGATGCAATCGAACTCATACAGGAATCAGTCAGCAGTCCTCAGGCGTAGCGCTGTAGATCCGGGTTGTCGATAGATTCGAGAACGTCGGCAGCAGTCTCGTCGAGCAGGCTGTGGCCATCCGGAGTCACCGCCCGACCTTCGCCTTCAGCGACCTCGACGTAGCCCGCTTCTTCGAGCTGCTGGAGAATCGTCCGAATGATGCTACCCGAGCCACCGGACGTCTGCCGGGGGCGTACACGGTAGCGCGTCGTCCCCTGTTTCGCGTCACCGTACTCGGATTCGAGGGTTCCGACGCCGACCGGGCCGTCGATGGCGACCTTGCGCAGGATGCTCGCGGCACGTCGTGCCCAGAAGTCTTCCTGTTCGGGCGGCAGTTCTCGGTCGACACCGGTCGTCGTGTACTGGAGCCACTCCGGTTCGTCGAGCGCAGACTCCGTTTGCAGGGTTTCCGTGAGTTCCTCGATTACGTCTTTCGCAGGCGCGTCATAGAGACTTGTCATTGCTACGGTTTTCCCGATGCCGTCATTTAACTGTTGTGAACCGGGTCGGCCGCTGACGCCGGGATTCTTTTCGAAACAGATGCCCGGTGTTTTGTAGGCGAGGACGCTACCGGGGGTATGGACGAACTGGAGGCACTCGGACGGCTCGCCGAGGTCGTTCCCGCCGGCGGCGACGACGCAGCCGCGGTCGACGGGCTTGTCATCACGACGGACATGCTCCACGAGCGGACCGACTTTCCGCCGGGAACGACGCCGTACACGGCCGGTTGGCGGGCGGTCGCCGCGTCGCTGTCTGACGTTGCAGCGATGGGCGGGGAGCCAGTTGCCGCGGTCGCGGCGTACGGTTCCCCGTCTTTCGAGTGGGACGACGTCGCCGCGTTCGTCGAAGGAGCACAGGCGGTCTGTTCGCTGGTTGGCGGCGAGTATGTCGGCGGTGACCTCGATGGCCACGAGGAGTTTACCGTCGCGACCACCGCGGTCGGTCGAGCAGACACGCCGACGCCGCGGACGGGAGCCAGCCCCGGAGACGCGGTCTGTGTCACCGGGACTCTTGGCCAAAGCGCCGTTGCACTCGACTTCTTCGAGCGCGGGGAACACGAGCGGGCAAACGAGCTGTTCCGGTTCGAACCTCGGACATACGCCGGTATCGCGCTCGGAGAGACAGCGACGGCAATGATAGATAGCAGCGACGGGCTAGCACGCTCACTCCACCAGCTTGCGACTGCGAGCGACTGTGGGTTTGCCATCGAGTCACCCCTGCCGTTCGACGACCGTATCGACGAGGTGGCCGACGGCCCCGAGGAGCGTCGCGAGCGCGGGCTGTTTTTCGGCGAGGATTTCGAGTTGGTGTGTACGCTCCCCGAAGCGGCCGTCAGTGAGATGATAGACGAACTCGCGGTCCCCCTGACATGCATCGGGACAGTTACTGAACGCGGCGTCACGCTCGACGGCCAGGAGCTTGCAAACCGCGGCTACTCACACTGAACGTTAGCCGGCGAGTTCGGCCGCCTCGACGATTTCGACCGGGATGGGCGTGAAACACAGCGCCGCGAGGACGAACGTCACGATACCGAGGACGATGCGCTTGCGGTCGAGTGCGCTGTCGTCAATCGGTCTGGCCGGGCCACTGTACGCGAGTCCGATGGCGAAGATACCCCAGAGTATCCAGATTGTCATCGACTGCCAGCCGGAGGTGAGGAACACGTAGAGCGCAAGTGTAAACAGCGCGCCGGGGACGAGTGTCGCGATATAGCGCTGTCGGTCGCCGAACATGGCTCGGATGATGTGCCCGCCGTCGAGTTGGCCGACAGGAAGCATGTTGAGCAATGTCACCAACATCCCAACCCAACCGCCGAAGACGACCGGGTGGACGACACCATCCTCGACTTGGCCGCCGGCACCGACGAGCGTGGCAATCAGTTCAAGCAGCGGCGGATGGTTGAACAACACCACCGGCTGTTCGCCAGATGCCGCCGAGCCGGCCGGCTCCTGAACCGCGAGCGGGTCGAGATGGAGCCCGACCGCAGTCACGACGACAGTTGCGACGAGCCCCGCAAGCGGGCCCGCAACGCCGATGTCGAACAGCGCCTTGCGGTCGGGAATACGACCTTTGATGCGGATAACCGCTCCCAGCGACCCGATAACGGTCGGGACCGGGATGAAGTAGGGCAGGGTCGCGTCGACCCCGTGATACCGACTCATGACGTAGTGGCCGAGTTCGTGAACGCCGAGAACGCCCATGATGGCGACGACGAAGGGCCAGGCTTCGAGCATCCGTAATGGCTGTTCAGTGACTGGTATCTGGTACCAGAAGACCGACCCCGCAAGAAGCGTCGAGGCGATTGTGAGGAAAAACAGAATCACGTTCGTCCGCGGGAAACCACCGGATGTCGACGATGGCCTCGCCACGAGAACGTACTCGCCCCGTGAGAGGTGTACGTCCTCACTGCCGCGGTACCCCTGCTGGAGTCGAATCTCGTACCCTCTGGCGTCGAACGTCTGCCAGAGCTGTCGTTCGAGTTCGTCACCGTTGGCCAGCGGCTGGCCAACGTAGAGAATGGCATCCTCATCGCGGCGGACTTCGTAGACATCGAAGACACCGCTGAACTCGTCGGGGCTGGGCGGCCTATCGGCGTCCCGGCTGCCGGTCATCAACCACGCTATGTGACGTGTCGAAATAAAAGCACGGCTGGGACGACGGGCGGCCGCTTGCGGGCGTCAGGAGGGCTCGACGCGCCACGTCGTCGCGCTCGTGTACGACCACTTCTCGATTTCGAGCTCGGTGGTCGAATCTTTGAGTTTGACCATCAGGGCGCCAATCTCCTTGGGTGAGAGATTTACCTCGTCCGCGATGAACTTGCTTTTGAAATAGACCTCGCCGTCCGAGGCCTTCCGCCTCAGGAATGTGCGGAGCCGTTCCTCTTTCGAGCGAGTGTCGTTTTGGGAGGGCGTGGTAGCGCTCATTGTTACCTCTGTTTCTATCTATCCACGGGAAGAACATATAAAGGAAGGAACGTTTGGGATGGTTCGGTTACTTTCAGCCCAGTACACGAGTTGAAGTGAATTTACAACGTGCTCAAATATGTTTAGACGTTTTATAACCGCCTTTGAGATGTTACTGTCGAGTCGGACCGATTACTAAATATCAGCCACATAACCACGAATACAAAGAACAAGACCGGGAAAAGTAAAATAATATTGCCGGCTACTCCAGACAGCGCCACAGTTCGCGCAAGGCAGCTCGCGAGACCGGGACTGGCTTGACAACGCTTAAGAGTGAATCGAAGTTACGGCGAAGCAATGAAAGTAGTTGTCTCCATCGGTGGGAGTGTCCTCGCGCCGTCAGTCGGCTCCGACCGGGTCGGTGCGTACGCACGCGTCATCGAACACCTTGCCGATGACGGACACGAGTTGGGAATCGTCGTCGGTGGGGGACCGACAGCGCGTGACTACATCGGGGCGGCCAGAGACCTGGGAGCCAACGAGATAGAGCTTGACAACCTGGGTATCGCGGTAACGCGGCTGAACGCGCGATTGCTTATCGCCGCGCTCGACGACCGCGCCGCACCGACACCGCCGACCGACCACGAGACGGCACACGAGGCGTTCCGTCGGGGCGATATTCCAGTCATGGGCGGAACAGTCGCCGGACACACGACCGATGCGGTCGGAACCGCGCTCGCAGAGTACATCGACGCGGACCTGCTCGTGTACGCCACAAGTGTTCCCGGCGTCTACGACGCCGACCCCAGCGAAGACCCTGGGGCAACGAAATTCGACAGTCTATCCGCCTCGGAACTGGTGGACGTGGTATCGGACATCGACATCAAAGCCGGGAGCAACGCTCCGGTGGACCTGCTGGCGACGAAACTGCTCGAACGCTCCGGACTGGAAGCGGTCGTTATCGACGGGACCGAGCCCGAACATCTCGCGTCGGCTGTCGACGGAGACCACGAGGGAACTGATATCGTTCCGGAGACGAAGTGACTAGCCATGACCGCGTCAGACATCGACCCCTACGAGGTACTGGCCGACAGCGACCGAGCGTTCTGGGCCGACGCCGTCGCCGACGCTATCGAGGCCCGTGAGCCCGAAGAACCAATCGTCATCAAGGGCGGTGTCTCGCCCTCGGGGATTCCCCACATCGGCCACGTCAACGAGATACTCCGGTCGTACTACGTCGCGGCGGTGCTCAGGGACCGTGGTCACGAGGTCCGGCAGGTATTCACCGCCGACGACCGTGACCGGCTCCGGAAGCTTCCTCGCCAGCTTGCGGACCTGGAGGGTAATATCGTCGGCCTCGGTGAGGTTGACGCTGGCGCGCTCGGCCGGAATCTCGGGCGTCCCTACACAGACATCCCGGACCCATTCGGTGCCAGTGACTCCTACGGCGACCACTTCACCGAGTTGCTCCGTCAGAGCGTCGAAGAACTCGGCATCGAGGTCGAGTTCGTCTCAAACACCGAACTCTACGAGTCAGGTGCCTTCGACGACGTGATTCGACACGTTCTCGCAAACCAAGAGACCGCCCGAGACGTGCTCTCCGCACATCAAGACAAGATAGACGAGGAGTACGTTCCGTTCTTTGCCATCTGTCAGAGCTGCGGTCAGCTGACGGAGGCGATTACCGGCCTCGACCTGGATGCCGACGAAGTCAGCTACGCCTGTACGGACATCGAAACAGGCGACGAAACGATTGCTGGCTGTGGACACGAGGGGACCGTCACCATCCGAGAGGGGAAGCTCCCGTGGCGCTTCGAGTGGCCTGCACAGTGGAAGGTGCTCGACGTAGACTTCGAACCCTTCGGCAAGGACCACGCCGAGGGGTCCTGGCCCAGTGGGGTCGACGTTGCCCGGGACGTTGTCGACGTCGAACCGCCCGTTCCGATGGTGTACGAGTGGTTCACGCTCGACGGCGAGGCCCTGTCGTCGTCCAGCGGTCACGTGGTCCGAGTCGACGAGGTTCTCGACCTGCTCGAGCCTGAGGTACTCCGATATTTCTTCGTCAAGGAACCACTCAAACAGCGCGATTTCAGCATCGAGAGTATCGACCAGCTCGTCGACGAGTTCGACCGCTTCGAAGCGACCTATTTTGGCGAGCAGGGGACAATTGACAGCGAGCACGCGTTCGTCGAGCAGGCGTATCCGTTCGTCGTCGACGAGATACAGGAAGACCGGGTCCGGATTCCGTACACCTTCGCGGCCGTGCTCGGGATGACAAACGACGAGCAACTCCGTGAGGAGATTGCCCGCAAGCAGGGCCATATCACCGACGACACCCCAGCGTGGGCCGTCGAGGGCGCGCTGGGCCGCGTCGAGCGCGCCCGCAACTGGGCGCGCCGAACCGGCAACGAGTTCGATTACGAGCTCAAGCGCGGAGAGATGCCAGACGTAGACTTCGACGACGAGACGACAGCGGCACTCGACGAACTCGCCGACTTCGTCGCCGAGGGTCACGACGGCGAGGCCATCCAGTCCGAGATTTACGAGACGGCAAAGCGTCACGACATCGATATGGGTGCGTTCTTCAGCGCCGGATACCGCCTGTTTTTCGACGACGACGAGGGTCCACAGCTTGGAACGTTCCTCGGCAAACTCGACCGTGAGTTCGTCGTCGACCGGCTACGTCGCGAGCGATAGTCTCGTGGAGGTAGTCCACACACCAAAGAAAAAGGTATAGCACCGTCGGCCTCACACCAAGGTATATGAGCGAACCTGAGGAGACAGACGACGGCCGCTTCGACCACACGGCAATCGAGCCAAAGTGGCAGCAGGCGTGGGACGACCAAGAGGTGTTTCGCATCGAAGACGACGCCGAGGACCCCGAGTACGTGCTGGCGATGTTTCCCTACCCATCGGGAGAGATGCACATGGGCCACGTCCGAAACTACGCGATAACGGACGCATATGCCCGCTTCAAGCGGATGCAGGGTGAGTCTGTACTCCACCCGATGGGATGGGACTCGTTTGGCCTGCCGGCCGAAAACGCCGCCAACGAGCGGGATGTCGACCCACGCGGGTGGACAATGGATTGTATCGCCAACATGAAAGACCAGATGGAGCTGATGGGACTCGGCTTCGACTGGGACCGCGAGGTCACGACCTGCGAGCCAGAGTACTTCCAGTGGAACCAGTGGTTTTTCCAGCAGTTCTACGAGGAGGATATCGTCGAGCGCCAGACCGCCGAGCTCAACTGGTGTCCCGACTGCGAGACGGTGCTGGCCGACGAGAACGTCAAGGGAGACAACGAGGAGTGCTGGCGGTGTGACACGCCAATCGAACGACGGGACATGGACCAGTGGTTTTTCACCACGACCGACTACGCCGAGGAACTGTACGACTCCCTCGACGAGATGGACGGCTGGCCCGACAACGTCCGGGAGATGCAGCGCAACTGGATCGGCAAACAGGAGGGTGCGTCTGTCTCCTTCGACGTGACGACCGGCGACAGCGTCGACATTTTCACGACGCGCCTCGATACCATCTACGGGGCGACCTTCTTCGCGCTCTCACCGGGCCACGAGGTGGCCCAGCAGATTGCCGAGACCAACGACGACGTGGCCGACTACATCCGCCGCGTCGAAGCGGCCGACGACGAGGAGGTAGACGAGACCTCGGGCGTCTTCACCGGCGAGTACGCCAGGAACCCGGCGACTGGTGAGGAGATTCCGGTCTACGTCGCCGACTACGTGCTCGAAGATATCGGGACCGGTGCACTCTATGCGGTGCCCGCTCACGACGACCGCGACCACGCGTTCGCACGCGAACACGATATCCCAATCGAACAGGTCGTCGAACCGGCCGAGGACGCCGCGGCCGACCCCACGGACATCGACGTCGAGGAACAGGCCTACACTGAGGACGGCGTCCTCGTCAACAGCGGCGAGTACGACGGGCTGTCGAGCGAGGAAGCCCGCGAGCGGTTCGTCGAGGTCTTCGACGGCGAGTTCCGGACCGCACACAGCCTGCGCGACTGGTGTATCTCACGACAGCGCTACTGGGGAACGCCGATTCCCTTCGTCGAGTGTCCAGACTGTGGCTACGTCCCGGTTCCCGAGGAGAATCTGCCGGTCGAGTTGCCCGAGTTCGTCCAGACGACGGGGAACCCCTTAGACGCCGCCGAGGAGTGGAAACAGACGACCTGTCCGGACTGTGGCGGCCCGGCAGAGCGCGAGACCGACACGATGGACACGTTCGTCGACTCGTCGTGGTACTTCCTGCGATACGTCTCGCCAGACCTCGACGACGCTCCCTTCGACACCGGGCAGGGAAGCGATTGGCTGCCCGTCGACCAGTACGTCGGCGGCATCGAGCACGCGACGATGCATCTCATCTACTCGCGGTTTTTCACCAAAGTGCTCGACGACCTCGACATGCTGAACGGGCTACGCGAGCCCTTCGAGAACCTGTTGACCCAGGGGATGGTCCGCAAAGAGGGTGCCGCGATGAGTTCTTCCAGTGGCAACGTCGTCTCGCCGCGTCCGTTCGTCGAGAACTACGGCGCGGACACGGGTCGGCTGTTCATGCTCGACGCCGCCCAGCCAGAGAAGGACTTCGACTGGACCGCCGAAGGCGCACAGTCCGCCCACGACTTCCTGCAGAACGTCTACGGTCTCACGGCCGATTTCGCCGCGGGCGATATCGAGACCGGGGAGGGTGGCACCGTCGAGGACTATCTCGACCGCAAGATTCGCGCGACAGCCGCGATGGCCACCGCGGAATTCGAGCGATTCCGCTTCAACCACGCGCTCCAGGCGGTCCGTGACCTGGTGTCGCTGCTGCGACGGTACGTCGACACCACCGAGCCGAGCGAAGACATCCTCGACGACGGGCTGTCGACGGTGACGCGCCTGCTTGCGCCGGTCGCGCCCCACATCGCCGAGGAGCTGTGGGAGCTACTCGGCGGCGACGGGCTGGTGGCAGAAGCCGACTGGCCCGACGCTGACAAGCCGGACGGCTACGGAGTCGAGCGCCGACTGGTCGAGAACACCCGCGAGGACATCCGCGACATCATCGACGTGGCGGATATCGCCGACCCGGCCCGAATCGAGATTGCTGTCGCGCCGGCGTGGAAACACCGCGTCCGTGAACTCGCCGAGCAGGCAGACGGCGACGTGGTCGGTGCGGTGATGAGCGACGACGACCTCCGACAGCACGGCGAGGCCGCCGCCGACTTCGCGAAGGAGTTCATCGGGCAGGAACACTTCGACGACCAGCTCCCGCCCGCGGAGGAGACAGCAGCACTCGACCGGGCGACGTGGCTCATCGAGCGAGAGTTCGACGCCGACATCGCCGTCTACGGCTCCGATGACGCGCCCGAAGAGCTGGCGAGGAAAGCCACACCTGGTCGTCCGGCTATCAACATCGAAGAGTCGGGCTAGCGTTGCCCTTCGGCGCGGTCGAGGAACACGTCGAACGCGCCGCTTTCTGCGTGTACGTGCGTGTACGTTCCCAGCGTCTGGTATTCCGTTAGTCCGTCGTGGATGCCGTCGATGCCGTCACCGCGTTTCATCTCGAAGACGAATGTGGCATCGCTGTCGACGTTGGCGCTGGAATAGTGGAACTCGTGGCCGCGACGGCTGTCGCCGGCGATCGCGGTCACCGTGTCAGTCTCTGCGCGGAGTTCGACGTGGTCAAGCGCCTGATAGCGGTCGTGCATCTCGATGGCGGCCGGGAGGACACCCGCCATCTCGTGGCTGTCTCCGTCGGCTGTCGTCAGCGTCTCGGATAACGCCATCAGGCCACCACACTCCCCGAGCACCGGGATTCCCTCGGCCGAACGGTCGGCGAGTGTCGACAGCGCCGGACTGTCGGCGAGTTCGGAGCCGTGAAGCTCGGGATAGCCACCGGGGAGGTACACGCCCTCACAGTCTGGCAGGTCGTCGCCGTCTGCTGGCGCGAACGTGACGACTTCCGCCCGGCTGTCGAGACGTTCCCTGACAGCCGGGTAGATAAACCGGAAGGCGCTATCGCGTGCGACCGCAATCCGTGGCGGGTCTGTCGGCCGGTCGGCAGTCGACGCCCCTGTCTCGGGTGTCGGCGGTTCGCTGGCAATCTCGGCAAGCGCGTCCGCGTCGACGTGTGTGGCCGCCTCGTCGAGTACCTCGGGGTCCAGTGGTTCCTCTTCGCCCATGTGGAGCCCGAGATGGCGCTCGGGAATAGAGAGGTCCGACAGCGGCGGGATACGACCGAAATATCGGAGACCGTCGGGGAGTGCGTCCCGGATTCCCCCAGCGTGTCGGCCACCGTGGGTCTGCTGGCTGATGACGCCAGCCACGTCGATATCTCGGTCAGCCTGGGCGGCGTACTGCTGGAAGCCGTACGCGGTGGCGGCGACACTCTCCATACCTCCGCCGCCGTCGACGACCAACACGACCGGCACGTCGAGGGTTTCCGCGACGGCTGCCGTACTCGAATGGTCGCCGTCGTACAGCCCCATGACACCTTCGACGACACAGATATCACCGGAGCCACGGGAGTAGTTCCGACGCGTCCCGTCGTCGCCTTCGAGCCACGTGTCGAGCGTCCGCGAAGGTCTGCCAGCGACAGCCGCGTGATGGCTCGGGTCGATGAAATCGGACCCGGCTTTTGCGGGCTGGACCGTCAGCCCGGCCGACTCGAGCGCTCGAATCGTGACCAGCGTAGCGACAGTCTTTCCGACCCCGGACTCGGTCCCCGCGAGCACGAACCCATCCATTGACTCCAAGTAGCGCCATGACGGCATTAGGTGTGCTGGTTCTGGACGAAAACACGAAGTTTTTATCGCCGGCTCGGATTCTTTCGAGCAATGGCACCCACCCTCGGGCTTGTCATTCCAGCCTATCAGCCCGACATCGAGCAACTCTCCACTTACGTTGACGCTCTCATCGGCGGCCTTGGCCCCGAAACTGTCCGTATCGAACTCGATGCGGCCAGCGAGCAGATAGTCGACCAGCTTGCCGACCTCCCTGCAGAGGTGTCTGCTGTCCCGTACCGCCGCGGCAAGGGGGCGGCGATTACCGCCGGGTTCGAGGCGCTGGATACCGACGTGTTCGCGTTCGCAGACGCAGACGGTGCAACGCCAGCACCGGAACTCGTCCGCGTCGTCGAGGCGGTCCAGACCGGCAGCGCCGACCTCGCGGTCGGCTCGCGACGACACCCCGAATCGACCGTCGCGACCCACCAGACGTTCGCACGGCGACGCCTCGGCGATACGTTCGCCTGGCTGGCGCGGCGGCTGCTCGCGGTCGACCTGCACGACTACCAGTGTGGTGCGAAGGCGCTCACCCGCTCGGCCTGGCGACAGATTCGCGGCCATCTCTACGAGCCGGGCTTTGCCTGGGATATCGAGCTTATCGCGATGGCCGGAGCGATGGGCCTCAGCGTCGAGGAAGTCCCAATAGAGTGGCACGACAGGCCGAATTCGACGGTGTCCCCGGTCCGTGACTCGTTTCGGCTCGCCCGGGCGCTGTTCGGGGCGCGCCACCGTGCAAAGCAGGTCAGCGACAACCCACTTCATACCGCGATTGCACAGCGGCGCGACCAGCCGACAGCGCTCGTCGAGGACGAATGAGCGGGGACTCACTCGACGCGCTCAAGTCGCGAGCCAGATTCGGGAAGTTCGTTTCTGTTGGCGTCGTTGGCGCGATAAGCGACAACTCCATGCTGACGGTACTCGGCCTCGTGTTCGGCGTACCAGAGATGCTAGCAAAGGCCGCCGGCATCGAAACCTCGATTCTCGTGATGTTTCTGGTCAACGAACACTGGACGTTCGCCGACGCCGGCGACCAAGGGACGGTCCCATTTCTCAGACGCCTCGGGAAGTCACACCTCGTCCGTGCCGGCGGCGTCTCTGTCCAGCTCGCGGTCTACTGGGTGCTAACACAGCGACTTACCTTCGAACTGGTCGTATTTGGAGAGGACCTGTGGTTCATCGCCGCAAGCCCCGTCGCTATCGCCGTCGCAATGAGCGTAAACTACGTTTTCGAGAGTCTGTTCACCTGGCAGGTTCATACCGAATCCTGAGTCGTCTATTCTGGTACAATCTCACAGACGGGAACCGAAACGCAATCCTTAAACAGGGACCTCGGTTAAAAACAGGTAGCGGGATGGGATAGCTAGGAGATTCCGGCGGGCTCATAACCCGCAGACCGGTGGTTCAAATCCACCTCCCGCTACTTCTTTCGAGCCCACCACGCAGAGCGATTGTACTGCCGACCGTATCGTGAGTCGGACACGTTTAGACAGCACTGATGTAGGTGCTAGCCGTTTATTCTCGCTGGTCGACAATCTCTTCGAGGGAGCGACGGAGCGCAGAGACGTTCTCTTCGAGACCGGACAGGCGGGTGTGTAGTTCCTGAATCGAGTCGATGTGTGGACTCTCGTCTCCTTGGGCACGGACTGACTCGAAGACCGTATCGAGGTCCGCCCGGAGCTGTTCCTGTTCGGTTTCGATAAGGTCGAGTCGTGCTTCGATTTTATCGAACTCGATGTCGCTCATTTCGGTCTCTATCGACTCGACTCGGTCCTCGATTGAGTCGTCGTCTGGTGATTCTCCCATAGTATCACCCCGCCTGCAGGCGTTCACAACTGTTTGTTTCGGAGCGGACGATGAACGTGTCGTAGGCCTTGTCGGTCGCAACGTCGCGTCCGATGCTACCGACCGAGGAGACGATTCGACCCGCGTTCTGGCTCCCGAGGACGACGATACGTGCACCGGCCTCTCTCGCGTAGCCACGAATTTTGCTCGCTATCTGTCCGGAAGTGGCGTATCGGCCGACGACGATGTAGTCGAACGACGCGTCGGGTGCGAGTTCGTTCACCTGTCCAGAGAGTCGCGAGACGATAGTCTCCGGGTCGAACTTCTCGTCTGGGCCAATCCACCCCCGGTTTTCCGCGTACTTCGCGTTCTCGTTCGGGATGACCGCGACTGCAGCGACCTGTTCGGTCGGGTGTTTGATTTCCGTCGCGCGCCGCAGTGCCTCCCGTGCCAGCGGCGAATCGTCGAACGGCACCACAATCGTCATAGTTCCCCCATATCGTTCGTGACCACTCGTCCGGTCGGTATAAACCACTAGATTTACTGATATCATCACAACGACATCGCGTGGCAGGCGACGTCCGTGACAGGCCAACGGGCGGACGGCGGCGACTGTCGGGGAGAGTCACAGTGGGCTCGACCCTGAAAGGGTCGTTCGGTCGTGGGGAGCCTCGAAGTCGAGGTCCGGCTCGACGGGAACGAAGCCGGTCGGGTTGATATCCTCGTGGCTCCGGTAGTAGTGTTCCGTGATGTGGTCCATGTTGACTGTGTCGGCGACACCCGGAAGCTGGTACATGTCACGCGTGTAGGCCCAGAGATTGGGGTAGTCGACCAGCCGGCGGGTGGTGAGTTTGAAGTGAGTGTGATAGACGCCGTCGAACCGGACGAGCGTGGGGAACAGCCGCAAATCCGCAAGCGTCAGGTCGCCGAGGAGAAACCGCCTGTCAGCGAGAGCGGCCTCCCAGCGGTCGAGTGCTGAGAACACTGTCTCGGCAGCGTCCTCGTAGTCGGCCTGTGTCGACGCGAACCCGGCGCGATAGACTCCGCGGTTCAGGGAGCTGTACAGTTCGTCGATGAGTTCGTCAATCTCGTCGCGCCGGTTCTCGGGGTAGAGGTCGACACGGTTCTCGGTTGCGAAGGCATCGGCGAAGGTTCGCATAATCTGGTCGGACTCTTCGTTGACAATCGTCTCCGCTTCCTTATCCCAGAGAACCGGGACGGAGACGCGGCCGGTGTAGGCCGGGTCCGCCGTGGTATAGACCTCCCGAAGAGAGTCGGCCCCTGTGACGGTATCCGGCGTACAGCCCGCCTTCTCTGGCGTGAACGCCCACCCCTCGTCCTGTCGATGCGGGTCGACGATATCCATCGTCATCGCCCGGTCCAGTCCGAGGAGTTTCCGGGTCAACGCGGCTCCATGTGCCCACGGACAGGCCCGCGAGATGTAGAGGTGATATCGCTCTGGGTCGGCCGGATGTGTCCCGGTGCCGACAGTCGCCTGGAAGTTCGTCTCCTGATAGTCCATCGCCGTCGTGTCTTCGTTCGTCAGGTCGGTGCGCCACGTACCGTTGATGAGTCGTCCCATAGGGGTGTCCTCAGTCGTTTGCCGTCACAGCCCAGAAAGAGCCAGTACCTCGGGCGCGCTCTTCGAGATGTCCCGCGGCAGTCAGGTCGGTAAGTTTGCGTCGCGCGTCTTCGTCGTCGAGCTGGTACACTTCGGCAACTTCCCGAGTCGCAACAGGGCCGTACTCCTCGACGAAGGACCGTAACGAGCGGGGGCTCTGTCGGTCGAGGCCTGGTGCGGCCGACTCCAGTACCTCCGAAAGCCGCTCGAACGGCTGTGACCCACGGAGCTGGACCTCGTCGTCACCGGTCGTGACTCGGTAGGTCGGAAACGTCCTCGCACCGACCTCGTGCATGTATCGGCGGTCCTCCTCGAACGCGGCGCGGGCCCTGTCGCCAAACAGCGCGGCCCGGAACTGTTCGAGGTCGAGCCCCACGTCATCTGCCAGTTCGACGAGTACCTCGCGGTCGCCGATGTTCCGTTGCTCAGCGGCGAAGGCCTGCCGGAGCCGCCTGAGATACCGGTGAGCAATTGCGGTGCCCTGGAACTCGGCGGCTTCGTAAGCGATACAGGCGGGATACGATGACTGCGGCGGGTTCTCGTACCAGACGCTCGCATCGACGGGCATTCCGTGGCGCTGTGTGGCTTCCTCCCAGTGGGGGGCTACGTCGGCGGGTTCGGTGATGCCGTTGGCGGGGTCGGCAAACGACTCGAAGTCGTCGACGAGGCCGCCCATAACAAACGCAAGCTCGACGTGGTCGCCGTACGTCTCCTGAATACGACGGAGAACCGGCTCGGCACCCCAACACCACGTACAGAACGGGTCAGTAAACTGAGTGAGCGTGACCGCCATTGGCTACCAGAGCCCCAGCCCGACCGCGTACGGCCACGGAGTCGCCGACAGCGCGAAGAAGACGAGCCCGGCGGCAGCGAGTGCGGCGTTTTTCAGGAACGCAGTCTGCTCGTTCTGTCGCTCCATCCCGTCTTGGTTCCAGAAGTCGTGCATCACTGGTGTCACGCCAACCAGAAAGCCCACCACCGCCAACCCGCCGAGTGCCGGGTACGCTCCAGTCAGAATTGCGGCCGCACCTGCAAACAACATCAGTGACGTTGCCGGCACCATCAGCCCCGCCGCGGGTACACCTTTGCTCCGTGCGTAACCGACAGTCCCAGAGAGTGAACGGAGGTTCCCTACGGCGAGATATCCCATCGCAAACGCGAAGACAACCCGGCCGGCCAACAGCGCCTCGCCGGTCCCCGCAGCGTCGAAGGTCATCTGGCCCCCCTCCGCGTGTAGAGCGGTTGTCGTGTAGTACTCAGTCTGTCTCGTCTGTCGATTGCAGACATCACAGTGACACCAACGAGTGCCAGTCACATAAAAAATAAAGTAAATTATACTTTACCGGGAGAACGTGACCTAAGCAGGTATACCGCGGTATACCGGGGAGTGTCTTCGAGAATGCGTGACAGATTTTTTTACCGGGAATAATCTACTGTCAGTAATGACCTCGGACGACCACCTCGCCGAGTTGAACCCGGCGGCCTGTCCGACCGTAGAATCACTGAACGTCATCGGCACGCAGTGGCGGCTCAACGTCCTGTACGACCTCCAGGACGGTGAAAAGCGGTTCAACGAGCTCAAAGAGTCGACCGGTGCGAGCTCGCGGACCCTCTCACAGACTCTCGATACACTCGCCGATTACGGATTGGTGACAGAGCGAAGCGAGCGTGCCGACCCGATTGCAGTTTATTACAGCCTTACCGAAAAAGGGGAGGCACTGGAGTCGGTTTTCGCGGAGTTCGACGCGTGGGCACGCGAGCACATGGACGTAGCCGAACCTGACACCGAGTAGGCACTCGTCGTGATACTACGGCTCTGCTCGGTTCTGAGCCGCAGATACTACCGCGTCACGGCAGATGACAAGCAGTTGTCCTTATCAAGAACGACTCGTGCTAATCGGTATCAGACGAGGATTGCCGGCAGTTCTCGAAGGCTGTCGAGTTCGTACTCCGGGGAGGCAGAGAGTACGGTCTCCCGGTTGTGCTCGCGTCGGAGAAATGCCGCTTCGATACCGGCGTTGTGTGCGGCGACGATATCGTGTTCGGAGTCGCCGACATACAGTGCCGTCTCGGCGTCGAGTTCTGTGAGCGCCTCCTCGACGTAGTGAGGTTCTGGTTTCTTACGCCGCAGGCTCTCGATAGTCATTGGGCGACCCTGAACTACGTCGAATGCGGGCGCACGAAGGTGGTCGAACGCGAACGCGAGCGTGGGCTGTTGGTTCGTACTGACGACACCCATCTGCCTCGACAGGTCGGCCAGCACTTCCACGTCGGGGTAGAGACCCTTCTCACCGTTGCGGATTGCCTCGCGCTGGACCGCCGAGCAAGCCTCGTCTCTGCTCCGCCAGAACGCCTCACGGTCGAGACCGTACTGTTTGCAGACCGCAGTGACGTACGGAACAGTGACATCGTACACCAGATTCCGAACGTGGCCCGGCGCGGGGTTGTCGACACCGTGGTCACGGAAGGCGCGGCGAACCGCCGCCTCGAACGCGTCGTGGTCGTCACCAGTTCGTTCGAGCAAGACACCATCGTTGTCGAGTAACAGCGCGGCTCCGGTCATCTACTCGGTGAGATTTCTGCCTCGTATTTTAGCGACTCGGTTCGCCACAGGTGGCCGGCACCCGGTGGGTGTCAGTCGTCGGCTTCCTCCTCGATGTCCGTGACGACTTCCTCGGCGTCCCTGATGTCTGGCTCGGGCTGTTCGGACTCGGGGCCCCCGATATCGGTCTCGTCGAACTGTGCCAGAATCTCCTCGATATCGTCGAGACCGAGCATCTCACGGGTCTCCTCGTCGAACTCCAGTCCTTCGAGGACGTTTCCGTTCTGCTTGAGGTCGCCGCCCTGAAGGTGGCGGCCGTACCGCGAGACCAGCGACGTGAGTTCCTGGGGCAGGACGAACGTGTTCGACTCGCCCTGACCGATGCCTTCCAGGGTCTCCATCCCCTTGTCGATAATCGCCCGCTCGCCCATCGAGTCGGCCGCTTTCGCTCGCAGGACCGTCGAGACGGCATCGCCCTGTGCCTCCAGAATCTGGCTCTGCTTTGCTCCCTGGGCACGAATAATGTTCGACTGTTTCTCGCCCTGTGCGGTCTCGATGGCGCTGCGGCGTTCACCCTGGGCTTCCAGAATCATCGCGCGGCGACGGCGCTCTGCGGAGGTCTGTTCTTCCATCGCTTGCTGGACATCCTTCGAGGGATTGACCTCGCGGACCTCGACTGACTCGACGCGAATCCCCCACTCGTCGGTCGGCTCGTCCAGCTCCGTCCGGATTTTCGAGTTGATCTGCTGTCGTTTGCTGAGCGTGTCGTCGAGTTCCATGTCACCCAGCACGGCCCGCAACGTCGTCTGTGCCAGATTCGACACCGCACGCTTGTAGTCGTCAACTTCGAGGAACGCTTTCTCTGCATCCATCACCTTAATGTAGACGACAGCGTCCGCGGTTACCGGCGAGTTGTCCCGCGTAATCGCCTCTTGATGGGGGACGTCGAGCGTCTGTGTCCGCATGTCGAACCGGTAGGTCCGGTTGACGAACGGAGCCACAAAGTGGATACCCGGGTCGAGTAGCCGCTGGAACTTGCCGAATATCGTCAGCGCCTCTTTATCGTATGCCTCGACAATCGTCACGCTCGAAGCGACGGTCACCACGGCTAAGCCGAGTACGAGGAGACCGACGATGAGGGCAGGGTTCGCCAGCGCCCCACCAAAGACCGGCGCGCCGACCACGACGGCGAGCACGGTCACGAGGATAGTGACCGCCAGCAGTGTGTTCAGATGTCGGTAAAGCGCTCGCCGCGGGTCTTGTGGGTCGGCAGCCATACACATATTAGCCGGTACCGAGAGGAAAACCCTCCCGTGGTCACTCAGCAGCCGACGACCGTCCACTTCTGTGCTCCGCGTACGCTCGGAAGTACAGAAATAAAACAAACAGCCAGTATTTCCGACAAGGCAACCAGTAGCCGTCTGGAGCGCTACGTAGAGCGCACAGCCTCGACGAGTGCTCTCACCCGGTCAGCGTCGACACGGTTGGTCGTCTGCTCGCCGTCTTTGAGCGCAGTGCCGACAATCGCACCGTCGGCGCGGTCGAGTAACGCCGGCGCGGTCTCTGGTGTCACGCCGCTGCCGATGAACACCGGAACGTCCCGCGTCGCCTCGTCACGCCCGTCGAGGGTGACCAGCAGGTCCTCGTCGTCGGCCGGTTCGCCGGTTTCAGGCCCTGAGACGACGACGGCGTCCGCAAGCCCGCGGTCGATTGTTTCCCGGACCAGAGTGGCCCGGTCGCGCGTTCCAAGCTGTGTCGCGTGTTTCACGTCGATGTCCGCGAACACCGCCACCTCAGCGTCGAGTCGCTCCCGGAGCCGTACGGTCTCGTGGGCTTGCCCTTCGAGTAGCCCCTGGTCAGTCACCGCCGCTCCCGTGTGGACGTTGACCCGTATGAACGAACCACCGGCCGCCGCCGCAACCGCTAGTGCGGCTTCGGCGTCGTTTCTGAGGACGTTGACCCCGAGTGGCGTGTCGACAGCGAGAGAGAGTTCCCGGGCCGTGGCGGTCATTTCGGCGACAACGTGGGCTGGCACCTCGTCGGGGTAAAACGGCGCGTCGCCGAAGTTCTCGACGAGGACGCCGTCGACACCGTTCTCGGTTAACGTGTGTGCGTCTGCGAGAGCACGCGCGCGGAGTTTATCGCGGCTCTGCTCGTGTCGAGGTGCACCCGGAAGCGCTGGGAGGTGGGCCATCCCGACGAGCGGCGTACTCGCAGCGAACAGGTCGCGTGGGTCCATCCGCGCTACTCCCAGTAGTCGGGTTCGTTGCCCGCCTTCCACTTGATCGAACAGCCACGAGAGGGCTCGAACTCCGCGGTCACCGGTTCACCGGCGAGTACGTCCTCGATATGGCCGGCCATCTCGCGCTGGCTGGCCGTATCGTCGGGATTGGGGGCGTCGTCGAGACGGCCGTGATAGACGAGCTGGAACGCGTCCTCGTTGCGCTCGAACAGGAAGGGGTCAGGGGTACACATCGCGCCGTAGGCCGCCGCGACCGACTGTGACTCGTCGCGGAGGTATGCGTCCCAGTCGATTGTACCCTCCTCGACGCGGTCGACCATCGTTTCGAAGTTGTCCTCGGGGTACTCCTCGGCGTCGTTTGGATTGATACCGACGACAGCCACCTCGTCGTACGCCTCGGCTAGACGGTTCATTTCCTCGAATTTGGCTTTTGCATACGGACAGTGGTTGCAGGTAAACACGACGAGCAACGCCTCGGCGTCGGCAAAATCCGCGAGTGAGTAGGTTCTCTCGTCGGTTCCTCGTAGCTCGAACTCCGGTGCTTCGTCGCCGACGGTCAGGACATCTGTTGATTCGAGTTCGACCATACGTCCGGATTCGGGTGCCACTGTCTTACCCGTTTGGCTCCGACTCAGCGGTTGTCGTTCACAACCTCGTCGAACTGATGGGCGGCTTGGTAGACATCGCTCTCTTCGTTGATTCTGTAACACACCTCAGACTCGGCGCCGGGGTCGTCGACACGGTCGAGCATCCCGAGGGTAGCAAGCTCTTCGAAAATATCGACGAGATACAGTGTCTTCAGCGGGACTCCGGCGGCGTCCGCGAGTTCCGAGCGGGTGTACTCCCGCTCTGGCTCGACAGCGAGCAGTCCGGCGATAACGGCCGCTGCCTCGTCTTCGGCGGCCACCAGCTCCCAGCCAGATTGTACGCGCGTGTCCGTCATTGCTCCGATATTTGGAATCGCGGCAGATAAGTCAGTGGGTTCGGCGCCGACGAGAACTGCAACAGAGACGCCGTATCAGACGAACGTGCCAAGACACAGCGACGGGCCGTGCCAGTCAGAACAGAGATACTCCACGACACATAAGAATTAGTACGTAAAAGGCCGCTACTCCCGATATTTGATTGTTTTTGTTGCGTCAATGACAATAAATATGGGATTTGCAGCACAAACTTTTTTCCTGTGTTCATAGTAGTAGGGCCGTAATGGCAATCGATGACACCGGGGGGAGCGACGATGACGCCGGGACGGGTGGTGTCATGCGCTTCGGTGACGGCGTAGTCGTCGGCGAGTACTCGTGGAGCGATTTTCGACGCGAGGAACACGACGAGGGTCGGTTCGACCGTAGTCGATATCTCGGATTCGACCCGATGGAAACCGACCACCGGCTAGAGCGAGGCGCGAGCGCAGCCAAGACGCTCGACCGGGTGGTCGAGCGCTACCGGGACCCCGAGCAACGCGGGGTCGTCGTCGGTCACTATACCTGGGAGCACTTCAAACAGGAATACTACTACGACGAGGACGGCATGCCACCAGAGGAGGCTGGTCCGTTCGACCCAGCCGAATACCTCGGGTTCGACCCAGCCGAAACCGAGCAACGGCTCAGTTACGGCAACGGTGCCGCCGAGAAGCTCAAGCAGGTCGTCGACGAGCGGACAATCGACGTGAACGAGAACCTCGACGAAGACGAATTCTTCTCGACACGCGATGGGACACAGACCGTCGTCAATCGGTACGACCTCGAAAAGGCTGTTCCCATGGAAAAAAAGACCCACTTCATCGAACAACACCGGTACTGGGTCAACAAGCCCTACGCCTGTGTCGTCGTCTTCAAATCCCAGAAGGAAAACGAAATCAAGTACTACGTTATCGAGCCACATCTCAACGAAATCGAGGCGGAGCTTCGGAGTTTCCTCTCGCGAAAGCTCAAAACCGCTATCAAGTACTCTGAGGACGACGTTATCGTCCAGGGGAGCGAACAGGACCGCGCCGATGTCATCGAGCGCGAGTCGGAGCGACTCCTCAAGCGGTATAACATCTTCACCGGCAAGCGGGCTGTTAAGGAGAACAACGCTGACAGCGGCCTGCTCGGCGATATCAAGGAGGCTGTTGGCCTCGCTGATGAGGACGAACAGGACTGGGAAGAGCTTCCGGAACTCGACGGCGTCGAGGCGCGTCCCGAGCCCGCGATAATCGAGGACGACCCCGATACGCTGACCGAGTACCAAGTCGAGAAGATGCTGTACATGCTCAAGCGGGACTTCATCGGGTACGCCCGCATCGACCCAATCAAACACGACATCAACGTCGAGGACATCTCCTGTGACGGCTACAACAGCCGCGTGTTCGTTTATCACACTGACTACGAGCAGATTATCACGAACGTCGAACACGGTGAGACCGAACTCGACGACTTCGTCGTCAAGCTCGCCCAGCGCTCCGGGAAGGGTATCTCGAAGCGCCAGCCACAGGTCGACGCGACGCTGCCAGACGGCTCGCGTGCCCAGTTGACGCTGGGAGCCGAAGTCTCTGACCACGGCACAAACTACACTATCCGTCAGTTCAAGGACGTGCCGTTCACGCCGGTCGACCTGATCAACTGGAACACGTTCAACTTAGACGAGATGGCGTTCCTGTGGCTCTGTATCGAGAACCACAAATCACTGATTTTCGCCGGTGGTACTGCCTCAGGAAAGACGACGAGCCTCAATGCGGTGTCGCTGTTTATCCCCTCGAGTGCGAAAATCGTCTCTATCGAAGACACCCGCGAGGTGGAACTGCCACAGCGTAACTGGGTGGCGAGTGTCACTCGTCCCTCCTTCGGCGAAGACGACAAAGGCGACGTCGACGAGTTCGACCTGCTGGAGGCGGCGCTGCGTCAGCGTCCAGATTACATCGTCATGGGTGAGATTCGTGGCGAAGAGGGGCGAACGCTGTTCCAGGTCATGTCGACCGGTCACACCACCTACACGACCTTCCACGCCGACACGGTCGGCGAAGTCATCAAGCGGTTCACCACAGACCCTATCAACGTCTCGAAGACGCTGTTTACCGCGCTGGATTTGGTGTCGATTCAGACCCAGACACGGGTCGGCGGACGCAAGGTTCGCCGGAACAAGAAGCTGACAGAAATCAACGAATACTCGCCAGAGAACGACGAGATTAACGTTCGAGACGTCTACGAGTGGCGCGCCGAGACCGACCAGTTCCTCCAGATGGGTTCATCGAGCACGCTCGAAGAAATCAAGTTCGACCGCGGCTGGTCACAAGAGCGTCTGGACAAAGAGCTGTTCAAGCGGAAAATCGTCCTCGCGTACCTCATCGAGAACGGTCTGAACACCTACACCGAGGTGGCGGCGACGGTCCAGGCCTTTATCAACGACCCGGAGACGATACTCGCTATCATCGCAAAGAAGAGTCTCGAACGCTCACTCGAAGACCTCCGGGAGATGGAGTCGGTTCAGATTGAGGTCGACCCCGAGAAAGAGGAGTTGGTTCCTCGCCCCGACCCACCAGAGGAGGTCATCGAGGAGACAGACGAGATTCTACAAAGCGCCGAGCCGATGCTCGATGGCTACCGAGAGATGGAGACGAGCGACCTCGTCGCGGCCCTGGAAGGGCAGGATGACGACTCTGTCGACGCCGACGACGACGATATCAACTTCGGACAGTTCGTTCCCAAGGCGGGGGCGGACGGCGATAGCTGACAATGAGTCTTGACAAACGCCGTGGACGACAACTCGAAGGTGGGGACCGCTCGCTGGGGGGCGCGTTCTATCCGCTGTACCAGTGGCTGTTCAGCGAAGACAGCGATTTCGTCAACGATGTCGAAGAGAAACTCGCGCAGTCGCGGATGGCCGACAACGTCGAGATGTTTCTCTCACGGGCGCTCGCAGTCGGCCTCATCGCCGGGATGGGGCTGTGGCTGCTCGGCGTGTTCGTCGGCTGGCTGTTCGTCCAGATATTCGTCGGCGACGTGTTGGTCGGCATCCAGCTCGGCCCGCTGGAGCCGTTGCGCGTTCTCCGGACGCCGCTTATATTGCTGACATCTGGCCTTATTTTCGGCTCTATCGGGTTCGGCATCGGCTTTGGCTCGGTCGTGTCGATACCGTACTTCCGGGCAGGCGGGCGCGAACGCGAGATAAACACGCTAATGCCCGACGGTATCGCGTTCATGTACGCGCTGTCGGTCGGTGGCATGAACCAGCTCGAAATCCTGAAGGCGATGGCCAAGGCCGACGACACCTACGGCGAACTCTCCCGGGAGTTCCAGTCTATCGTGCTGGAGACGGAGTATTTCGATACGGACTACCGGACAGCGGTCCAGAATCAGGCGCTGACGACACCGAGCGACGAGTTGGCGCAGTTCCTGACAGATATGCTGTCGATTCTCGATTCTGGTGGAGACATGACCGATTTCCTCGAAGACCAGAAAGACAAACACCTCCGGACGGCTAAACAGGAACAGCGCAAGCTGTTGGACACGCTGGAGCTGTTCGGTGAGATGTACATGACGCTGTCGCTGTTTCCGCTCCTGCTCATTATCATTCTCGTCATCATGAGTATGATGGGGAGCGGCGACCAGACAACACTGCTGTATGGCACGGTCTACGGACTCATCCCGCTCATCGGCGCGGGCTTTCTGGTGATGGTGTCGACTGTCACCCACGACGAGGTCGGCGACGGCTACCTTCGGCCAGATGCCGGCGAGGACTTCACCGTCGACGAAGGTATCGGCGTCTTCAATCCCGGCCTCGTCGAGGAGTACACCGGCGACCGTGACCTCTTCGAGAAAATAAAGCGCCAGGAGGGGACCCACGAACTGATGGAGATAGTGAAAGCGCCACATCTCTTCTTCAGAGACCACCCGACGCTCGTTCTGGTGTTGACACTGCCGCTGACGCTGCTGGTTCTCATCGGCGCACTGGCGACCGGGAATATGCCGCTGTCGGTGGATGCGATGAAGTCAGACCCAATCGTCGGGACGCTTGTCTGGGTGTATGTCCCCATCTATCTCAACCTCCTCCCGCTCGCAGTGTTCTACGAGTGGAACGTCCGCTCCCGGAAGGCGATTCTAAACGACCTCTCGGAGAACCTCCGAAAGCTCGCGAGTGCAAACGACACCGGGATGACGCTGCTCGATTCCATCAAGGTCGTCTCGGAAACATCGAGTGGGAAACTCTCGGCCGAGTTCGAGTCGATGCACTCGAAGGTCAACTTCGGGACGAGCCTGAAAGACGCGATGCGAGAGTTCAACAACAAGTATCACGTCCCCCGGCTCGCACGGACCGTCAAGCTCATCAGCGAGGCCCAGGAGGCCTCCAGCCAGATTCAGGACGTGCTGTCGACGGCTGCGACTGCCTCTGAAAACCAAGACGAAATCGAGCGTGAGCGCAAGGCTCGGACGCTGATGCAGACGGTCATCATCATCATGACCTACCTGACGCTGTTGGCCGTGATGGCGCTGTTGAAAGTCCAGTTCCTCGAGACGATGGGCGGGTTGGCCGCCGCAGGCGAGGAGGCTGGCGAAGAAGCAGCACAGCAGACGACAGAGTTCGCCGGCGGCCTCGACACGGAGTTTCTCTCGATGCTGTTCTTCCACGCGGTCACGCTACAGGCCCTTATCTCGTCGTTTATCGCGGGCTATATCCGCAACGTCGAGGTACTCTCGGGCGCGAAATACGCCGTGATTCTCTCGACCATCGCGCTCATCACGTGGATTATCGTCGAGCAGATAACGGGTGGCGGCGGCGAAGAGACGGCACAGATGCTGTTGCTTGTGGCCGGACCGGCCGGGTGGTCTATCAGCGATTCGCTTGACCCGCGTACGGGTTACTCCGACGACAGAACAGGGGGGACGAACAGGCGATGACGGCGCGCGGACAGACGGTGAACGACTACCTGTTGGGCATCGTCTTGTTGTTGCTCGCGATTGTCATCGTCTTCGGATACTTTCCGGGGCTGTTCCAGCCCTTCGAGGAGGAGGTCGACGACGAACAGCGGGTGATGGCCGACAACCTCGCAACAGAGCTCGTCGAGAACAGCACCGTCCCGGGGACGGACCAGACCGTAAGCTTCAGGTCGTTGAACCGGAGCATCGACGCGCTGGTCGACGACTCGGCACGGGTCGGGGTACCCGAGTGGCTGCGCTGGAACGCGACCGTTCACAACGCGAGCGGCGTCGTCACAGACGACGGTGTCGCGCTGCAAAACGGGAGCGTCTGGAACGACCGACAGACAGCGTCGACAGTCCGGTTTGTCCGGATTCCGACCGTCTGTGAAAACGGTTGCCGTCTGGTAGTACGGGTGTGGTGACAATGACTGAGAGAGGACAGGCATACTCACTCGAAGGGGTCATCGGGACAATCGTCATCGCGAGCGCCCTGGTCTTCGGGCTACAGGCTGTCAGCATCGTTCCCTGGACCGACGGCGGCCCCCAACAGGGCATCGAGGTACAGGGGCAGGCGCAAGACACCGTCGATATTCTGGCCGACCAGAACGCACTCGAAACGGGCGCACTCTGTCTGGGCGGGGACAACGAAACGACACCCCACGACGGCGTGGTGTCGACCGACCCGGCAGTCGAGCCGGTAGGCGCAGTGCTGAACCGGACGCTTCGGCAGACCGCCAACTACAACGTGTACGTCGGTTACCCGAACGAGACAGGGGCAGTCGACGAGATTGTGCTGGGTCCCGAGTTGACGCCGACCGGTCCGGCCGTGACGGTGACTCGTGAAGTGGTGCTGTTCGACAGCGACCCGGTATTCGAGTTCAACAGGTCAGCACAGGCATGTGTCGAAGACACACAGTACGAGAATCTCGGCGACGTGCCAGACGAGGATATATATCTCTACAACCAAAACGAGAGCAGTGATATCTACGCAGTTATCCAGGTTCGGGTGGTGGCATGGTGAACAGACGCGGCCAGTTGCTGTTGACGGCAGCAATCCTGGTGTCGCTGACGATTGTCGCCTCGGCCGTGCTGTTGAACGATATCCACGCCTCGGCAGATGTCAAAGCCCAACAGGAGCGACAGAGCCTCGAACAGACCGAGCGAGACATCGAGCAGCTACAGGACAGCCTCGAAGAGCTGTTCATGGTCAACGGCTCCCAACAGCGGTTGCCGTACATCGAACCAGGTGAAGAAGACGCGTTTGCGGCAGCGGTCAAGGAGTACACCGAGCAGTATCTGAACCTCTCGACCCGGGGGAGCGCTCAGTTCGTGAACGTGACACTCATCGACGCCAAACAGAACGGCGGAGGTGTTATCTGGCAGAACGTGACCGATACGTTCCCAGACGGGCCGATTGTCCAGGGTGATCCGGCAAATCTCACTTACATGTCCTACACGTTCGAAGATATCAGCGGGAGTTTCACAATCGACCTGGGAAGGAGTAGTCCGCTCACCATCGAGATAGACAGCGGTGAAGTGAACGTCGACGGCGCGACAAAATGTGATGGGTTCACCGCGACAGCGGAGACGCCGCTCAAGCTAACGCTCTCTCACGGCACAGGACAAATCAGTGTCGGCGACACCACCTGTGCAAGCCTCGCACTCGGCTCGACGTACTACAGTTCGAACAAGCACGTCGTCTTTGACGATGGCGGAACCGTCGAAGGGACATTCAGAATCGTAGCCGAAGGTAACTCCAACTTCCCCACAGACAAGAAGAATGAGAAACTCTACACCGCGAGTGATGTCACACTCAATCCGACGTTCGAGATAACCTACGAGGACCCACAGGTGAGCTACGAGACCAACGTCACAGCCTACGGAGGTGGGTCGTGATGAACCGACGAGCTGTCTCGATTGCCGTCACACACGCACTGACGCTTGCGATTACGACGGTACTCGTCTCTGGGCTGCTCTTAGGTGCCGGGACGGTGCTCGACGGACAAGAAAAACGGGCCGCCGAGTCGCAGTTCGACGAAATCGGGAGCGACCTCACGGCACAACTCAACACACTCGACCGGCTCAACGAGACAGGAAGTACAGTCAACGTCAGCGTCGAGCCGGAGTACCCCGGCAGTGTCGCCGGACGCTCTTGGAGCTTCGAGGTCGTCCCCGGAAGCGAGAGTGACACATACGATACGCCGAGCGTGATTCAAATCGAATCCCCCCACTACGAACGGACTGCTGAGTATCCCGTCGGCAACGAGACGCGTATCGATTACGGGTCACCCGACAACAGCGATACGCCGGTTCTCAGCCTGTGTGCCGGAACAATAACCATAGGTGAGTGTGAGTGAGACGACCGCCCGAGCACAGCTGCGACAGCCCCACGACAGACAGCAGTCGCGCCGTCTCCGATGCCATCGGCTTCACGCTGATGTTCGCGATAATAATCGTCGGCGCCGGGCTAATTTCGTTCACCGGTGGCACCCAGCTCGAGACGTTCAGTAACGTCGAAGAGGTACAAAGCGCCGAGCGCGGGATGGAATCGGCGGCGGCGACACTCCAACCGATGGCGACCCGGGGCGACAGTCGACGCAGCTTCAGTATTGCGTTCTCGAACAGCAACGTCTGGATAAACGAGACGGTACTCAACGTCACGACGGACGGTGATGTGGCCTACCCAGACCTCGCCGTGAACGCACTCCAACAGCGGTTCGACCGCTCGGGCGACGACGTGACAGTTCGGTACGAGGCCGGCGGCGTGTTCAGGACGAACGCCATCCCAGCGTTCGACCCGAGCTTCGAGTGTCGCGACGGCACGACAGCGCTCATCACGGTCGTCAATCTTACGTTGGCCGACCGGGAGGGGCTGTACGTCTCGAACGGCTACAACCCCGACATAGGACTCGACCAGTTCGCTGCCGGGGGTGACTCACCGGTCACGAGTACCGACGAGGCACTGACCTTCGAGGCGAGAACAGTGTCCACCGAGCGCTCACTCGTCGACAGTTCTACCACAGTGTTCGTCAACACATCACAGACGGCCGGGCCAGCACAGTGGGATATGTTCTTCGACAGCAAAGAAACGTGGTCGAATCCGAGCGACCACGTCTACACCTGCGCGGCAGACCGGGCGCTCGTCCGTGTCGTGACAATCGAACTCGACATCGTCGAGCCACGGTTTTCGAGCTAACGCGGCAGGATAACAGCCCCCATCTCACGCCCGGAGACACTCCGTATTGATGAAAAATTTACAATATCTGTTAACGCGAGGACGCGATAAAACGGGCAGCTAAGAGCGAGATAGCGACGGCAACCACCCTAGAGCAGAGATGGCTCCCTCAATAGTATTAAATACGTGAGAGACACACGTACATAATACCATGATGAGAGAGGGGGCTCCAGGCGGCGAGCGTGCCGTCTCAGAGATATACGGGACGTTTCTAATTATTGCGGTCGTTTTCCTCATGGCTCTCGTCCTCGTGGGGGTCGGGATGTTCGCGTTCGAGGACATCACTGAGGACGCGGACAACGAGGTAGTCCAGCAGTCGATTCTAGAGTTCGACGAGCGGGTAAGCGAACTCACAGCTCAAGACGTTGAGGGTTCGACCAGCATAGAGTTTCCTGACGGGACCGCGAGCGACATCAACGCCCAGTCCGGTCACGGGAACGTGAATATTACGATCAAAACACACGAGGCGTACTGGGATGCGACAGATTCACCCGGAGCGTTACTCGAAGACGCCGACAATCAAACAGCGAGTTATAGCGTTACGCTGGGAAGCTTAGTCTATGAGAACAACGACGGCAAGATTACCGCCTATCAAGGCGGTGCGGTCTGGGAGAAACAAAGCGGTGACGTGTCGCTTGTTTCCCCGCCAGACCTGTACGCCGACAACCAGACGCTCGAACTCTCCTTTGTCGATATTTCCTCAATCGACCTCGTTCAAGACGGTAACGAAATTTCCCTTCGCAAGCAGCCAGGAGCGGGGAGCGCAGCCGAGAACATAACCGAACTCGTCGAACAGCAGATGCGGAGCCAGTATCCCGACGGCCGGTACGTCGCAAACGCGACGGTGTCCCTCAATATTACGAGCGCGTTTGCGGAGGGCTGGGCGGAGTACGCCGAGTCGAATCTGGGAGCTGACACAGACGTACACGAGGCGAGTGAGGTAGACGGAGACAGGCCCGTAGCCGAGATTGACCTCGGGACCTACGGCGAACAGAACACAATCAATCAGTCCCGGGAGTACGCCGAGAACGTCACGTACACCGGACTGGGAGAGTTCGCGCAGGACCTCTACGACAACGGGACCGACGACGCCTGGACCGCAGACATCGCGAACCAGAGCAACGCCGCGTTCAACGTCACAGCTCCCGGGTGGGATACGAAAAAGTACACCGTCGGTATCCTCTACAACAACGACACTCGGGGCAACGGACCGGAGTGGTGGGCGTACAACGGGACAGACGGCCGGTGGTGGAACGTCGAAGACCCCCACGCAGCGCCGCTGAATACGAGCATGATTCCCGAGAGCGTCGTCGACGCGTCACAGACGGACCCCGGTGAGGACAAGTTCGGGGTCGCAGCCGACACGTGGGGCTGTGTTGTCGCGACTGGCGACGCACACGACCCCGACGATTTCCGTGCGTTCGTACCGAATGCGACAGAGTACACAGCGAGTAGTTCGAACGGCTGTCTGGAGTCACCGGTCGGAGTCAACACGAGCGAAAACTGGAAGGACTACGTTGGCGACTTCGAGACCGATTTCGTCATCGACGACTTTCGAACGAAAATCTACAACGGAAGCGGCGTCCTCGTCCACGACAGTTCGGGCGGGCCGACTCTCGACCCGAACACGGACGCGCTGGAACCCGGCTACGAGGTAGAGATGACGCTCAACTGGACGAACGAAGGGTATCGCAACGCAACTGCCGGCGAGTCACCAGTCGCGTTCGTCTACGACGAAAAGAACAAAAGCGAGACTAGCATCACTCTCCCGTCGGACCCGTGGATTGTCTGGGGTGAGCGGGTCGGCACCGACAAAGGCGAAAACGACAGCAGGACGTTCAGCTTCCCGGTCGAGAACGCAGACTCTGTCTACGAGTTCTGGGTCGGAGCCGGGACGAAACACGACGGCGTCGAACCGTCGGCCACCTGGGAGGTACAGGTCGATACGCCTAGTACGTTCGAGCCATCCGATATCAGCGTCGACGACGCGGGTGCCGTCGAAGGCGACGAGGTTGAGGTGAGCGTCGATATCAACAATACCGGCAGTACCGGGGACAGCCAGACGGTATTCCTCTGGGGAAGTACACCGACAGACGAGGAGAAACACCTGATAAACTCGACGGAACTGACGCTACCCCCCGACCCACCGAACAACACCACCACAGAGACGTTCACGTGGACGACACAGGAAGGCCGGGAGTCAGATTGGGAAAACGTGACCGTGAAAGCCCCGGTTTCCGGGACGAAGGCAGCGGCCAACATCAGCGTCGACCCCGCTAGCAGCGACCCGGCGGAGTTCACCATCGAGTCCGTCTCGTTCAACGGCACGGCACTCAGCGACGGAGACTTCGCCGGTACAGTCGAAGAGGGAGAAGATGCAGTGGTCATTCTGAACGTGAACAACACCGGCGGCAAAGAAGGCATCCAGCAGGTGACACTCGACCGGGACGGCATCGACGACGACGACAGCGCCCGGACGAACAGCACCACACTCGAACTCGCGCCCGGTGACAGCCCGAAACAGGTCGCCCTCGAATGGAAGACGATTCCGGGCGATGCCTCGGGCGACCCCTACACACTGAAGTTGCAGACCGACGATGACGAATTTACCTTCGAGTTGACGGTCCTCCAGCGGACAGACGGCTCCGAGTTCGATGTCAACATCGCCTCGGTATCTGACCCTGTTCTCGCCGGCGACACGATGTTCGTCAACGGGACCGTCACGAACACAGGCGAGGACGACACGCAGACGCTCTACCTGAAAACGGTCGGTATTCCAGACCAGCAAAGTGTCGCGGTCGATACCGGGGAGACGAAGCCGTTCAACATGAGTTGGGAGACTGGCAGCGGAGATGTCGGGACACACAATGTGACTGTGCTCGCAGACGACGACAGGGACACGGCCGAGAACGTCAGTGTCGAGCCGCGAGACCTCGGCGAGGCAGAATTTGACGTCAGCATCGAGTCGACGACGACACCCGTCACCGAAGGGGAGCCGCTGGCGGTCGATATCAACGTGACGAACACCGGGACTGCGCCGGGTGCGACCGTCGTTGCGCTCAAGGACTTCGACGACAAGTTCGTGAACGTTACCTCTGAGGAACTCTCTTTTGCCGAGGGTGAGTCGAAACAGGTAACGCTGACGTGGTACACTCTCGTCGGGTTGGTCGAGGGCGACGCGTCCGTGACCGACGAGATTACCGTCGATGCAGACGGCCAGAACGCTACGGATACGGCCAGCGTCACCGTCAAGCCACGAAACGCGACACGGCTACCGGCAGATGTGGTGTTCGCCATCGACGAGACGGGGTCGATGGGAGACCCTGACTACTTCCCCGAAAAGGTAGATACCGACCCGCCAAAGTCGGGAACGCTAACAGTTCCAGAAGACGAGATGTGGCTCGTCACCGCAGATGAGTCGAGTTGTCCCGGATTCTTTTGTGACGTGTTCAACGACGGCTATTTCGTCACCGGCCAGACAATCAACTTCTCTGCGTACAACTACGACGACTGGACCAACTGGGAGATAGAGAAATACGACTATCCCAGCACTGGCTCTGACAAGAATATCGAGCGTGTGCCGGCGGTATGGACCGCACTGAGCGCGATGAACAAGACGCTCGACAGGGCCGCCGCCATGCAGTACGATACCTCACAGAACTTCCTGACTGGGCTGGGTGATATCGCCGAGGTGAACGAGTCGCTCAGAGTCGCTCCCGGCGGCAACACGGATATTGCCGGCGCCATCTCGGCTGCTGAGAACAAACTCGTCAGCGAAACGGACCTCGACTACGGGAACCCGGACTCTGACCGGTACCAGACCGTGATTCTGCTCACAGATGGGATTGATAATTCCGGTGCAGATCCGGTCAGCGTCGCAAACGAGACGAACATGAGCCACGGCTCACAGCCGCTCGATTTCTCCGTCTACACCGTCGGGTTCGGGAATGCAGACGAAGAGGTTCTCAAAGACGTTGCGAGATACGCCGGAAACGGTGACGGGAACTACACCAAGGCCGACAACCCCGAGGAACTCGCCGGCATCTTCGAGGGACTCATCAAAGAGATTACCGAGGAGAAAGAGCCTGAGGTAGCCATCAACTCCGCCGAGATTAACGGTTCCGAAGATATTGCAGAAGGCGAAACAGTGACAATAGAGGCCGAAATCGAGAACGCGGGGGAGGGTGTCGGCGACGTACCGGTCACGCTGCTCGACTGGGAGGGGAACCCAGTCGACAGCACGCTGGTGAACGTCTCCAGTGCCGGTCTCGCCAGCGGAGAGAGCAAGACAGTACAGCTATCGTGGGATACGACCGGCGTGCTAGACGGCGATATCAACACCGACAACGTGACTGTGGTGGCGTCAGGTAACGAGAACCCGACGGCAGTGACCGTCGAGGACAAGTCTGCGTTCTTCGATGTTGGCATCCAGAGCGTCGACGACGGCGTCGAGGAGGGCGAAACCGTGACCGTCAACGTCAGCGTCGAAAACACCGACAACGCGCCCGATACACAGACGCTCTGGCTGGAGTATCAGGACGAAAGCGGGAACAATCAGACGCTTGCGACTAGCGCCCCGGTCGAACTCGACGGCGGCGAGAACACCAGCACGTCTATCGACTGGCAGACCGGTATCGGCGACGGCGACATCGAGAGCATCACGGTTCACTCCGAAAACGACATGGAGGCAATACCAGTCGATGTCAAGCGCAAAGAGGTCACAGAGGCAGAGTTCGCGGTCGATATCACCACGACAGCGAGCCCGGTCACAATCGGCGACCAGCTCGATGTCACGGCCGAAATCGAGAACGTCAACGGAACCGACGAGACGTACCCCGGACAGGTGGTCTTGACCGTCGGCAGTGTCGAAAAAGACAGCAAAATCGTCGCACTCAGTGATGGCGAGTCGACGACCGAGACGTTCACATGGTGGACAGACGATACCGGCGACAGTATCGATGTCGAGGTCCGCGCAGCGACAGACGGCGGCGAGAACAGCTCCAGCGAGGAGGTGACAGTCGACGACGTCGACAACAAAGAAGAGACTTTCAAGATTTCCGACGTCGCCACAAACGCCGATGACGGCGTCGACTCGATTACCGAGGACGAGACGCTGACGGTCGATATCGACGTGAAAAACGACGGCGACGGAGCCGGCAGTCAGACGCTGATAGTCAGGCGCAACGACAGCGGGCAGGGAGAGCGGACTGACGTAACGACCGTCGACACCGGTACGATTCCCGAGGACAGTACGGAGACGGTGACGGTGAGTCTCTCGCCCAGTGATTTCTCCGCAGAGACCGACAAAATAATCGTCGAGAGCGAGGACGATTTCAGCGGTATGCAAACCGTCGATATCGAGCCGACAGACGACACGCAGGTCAACATAGACATCGACGAGGACGCAATCGCGGCAACCGACCAGGCACAGGCAGTGGAGGCAGGAGAGCCGATTTCGGTGCCCGTCGAAATAACAAACGGCGGTAGTACCGACATCACAGAAGACCTGTTCGTCTCCCTCGATGCAGTACTGAGTCCCAAGAGTATCGAGCAGTCACCGGCAAACTTCACCGTGCTCAACATCGGCACGCTCGCACCCGAAAACACGACAACGGCCACACTCGTCTGGGATACGACAGGTGCCGGCTGGGACGACGACCACTGGCAACTGACCGTCGAGTCTGAGGGCGAGTCAGATATCGTACAGGTGTATGTCGACGAGCTAGACGGAGCACTGCCTGGCGGCCCCGACTTCGGCGGCATCGGTTCGGGCATCGACTTCACTATCGACGACATCGAGGTGGCCGAGTGAGCCGGCCCGGCGTATCAAACCATTTATTCGAGCCAGCGTGAAAGCGACTGTATGGACACAGCCGAGCGTCTGGACCTCGTCACGCGATACACCGACGAGGTCGTCGAAACCGAGGAGCTAGAGACACTGCTCGCCGAAGGCAACCCGTCCGTGTACATCGGGTACGCTCCGACCGGAGAGATGCATATCGGTCACTTCACCACCATCAGGAAGCTCGCGGATTTCCTGCGGGCTGACCTCGACGTGACGGTGTTGGTCGCGGACCTGCACGCCCACCTCGACGACGAGAAAAGCCCGTTCGAGTTGCTCGACGCGCGCGTCAAGTACTACCAAGAGGCCATCGAGGGAATGGTCGAGGCCGCGGGTGCCGACCCCAGCGACATCACGTTCGTCCGGGGGATGGACTACCAGCTCGACGAGGAATATTCCCTGGAGATGTATCGAATGGCCGCCGAGACGACGATTGCCCGCACACAGCGGGCCGCAAGCGAGGTCGTCCGCGAGAGCGACAGCCCCAATCTTGGCGGGCTCATCTATCCGTTGATGCAGTCGCTGGACGTGAAGGCGCTCGACGCCGACATCGCCTACGGCGGCATCGACCAGCGCGGCATTTACATGCTCAGCCGCGAGTTGCTCCCCGAGCACGACCACGACAAGCCGGTCTGTCTGTTCGCGCCGCTGCTTGCCGGCCTGACCGGCGACAAGATGAGTTCCTCTGAGGACGGGTCGAAGGTCAACCTCACCGACTCGCCTGCTGTGGTCCGAGACAAAATTGACGACGCCTACTGCCCGATGGGCGATGTCGAAGACAACGGCGTGTTGGAGTACGTCCAGTATCTCGTCTTCCCGGTACTCGACGAACGCGACGAGTCCTTCGTCATCGAGCGCCCCGACGAGTACGGCGGTGACCTTGTCTACGAAGACTACCAGCAACTCGAGGCCGACTTCGAGAGCGAAGAGCTCCACCCGGCAGACCTCAAGAACGCGACCGGCGAGTACATCTCAGATGTCATCGACCCGGTTCGCGAGCGCCTGACAGACCGGCCGGAGCTGCTGGCCGAGGCCTACCCCGAGAGCTACGAGTAGCCGACGATGACCGACGAGAGGGGAAGCGGCCGCCGCGGCGAAATACAGTCGGTCTACGACGAGATTGCGGGCCACTTCTCGGAGACACGAGCATACCCCTGGCCGGAGGTCGAGGAGTTCCTGGCATCGGCCACAGGTGACCTGGGTCTCGACCTGGGCTGTGGCAACGGCCGCCACACCGCGTTGCTCACCGAGGTGACCAAGACAGCAGTCGGCGTCGATGTCAGCCGCGGGCTCCTCGGGGAGGCTCAGACCAAAATGCACGACGACGACTGGACGGGTGCGCTGGTACAAGGCGATGCAGCGGCGATACCACTCGCGTCGGGTAGCGTAGATGTGGCGGTGTACGTGGCGACACTGCATCACCTCCCTGACCGCGAGAGTCGCCTCGAAAGTCTGCGAGAACTCGACCGCGTACTCGCCCCGGACGGGCGGGCACTCGTAAGCACTTGGAGCACGGCCCACGACCGGTTCGAGGCCCCGGCCGACGCCGAAACTGGCTTCGAGACGACAGTCGATTGGACGCTCCCGGATGGCGAGACGGTGCCACGATTCTATTATATCTACGCCCCGACCGAGTTCGAGCGCGACCTCGACGAGAGCGGACTCGCGGTCACAGACAGCTACGTCTCCAGTGGCAACTGTTACGCGGAGCTCCGCTAACCTGCGCCCACGCTGTCTCGTATCTGGCAGTGGGCTCCGGAGATACGAGCGTGAGACGACACGGAAGGGGTGCTGACAGCGGACAAGTGACCTACCCACAGCTATCAAAAGCGATGGACGACGGGTCCGTCTTACCGAATGATATAAATAAGTCTCCTTGCATTGTGGTACTAGACCATGAGAGATGGTGACAATAGAAATGGGAGCAATACGCATAGTCGGCGACAATTTCTCGCGCGGGGGACGGGCGTTGTCGCTGCGACAGGGATGGCCGGTCTCGCTGGCTGTATCGGTGGGGGCGGCAGCGGCGACAATACGGCGCTGGTCGGTGGTATCCACGACCTGAGCGGCGCGACCTCTGACGTTGGCCAGCCGACGGGCCGGGGCACCCGTGACGCCCTCGCATGGGCGAACGAGAACGAAGACCTCGGTTTCGAAATCAACCACGACTGGGTCGACTACGCCTACGACGTGCCAAACGCACAAAACCACTACAACAGCCTTACCTCGGGCGATAATCCCCCGGTCATTATCGGCTGGGGAACGGCCGACACCGAGGCGCTCGCCTCGGAGGTCGCACGCGACGAGATCGTGTACATCTCAGCCTCGTACTCGGACAAGCTACTGGCCGAGGAGACGCCGTACAACTTCTTCGTCAACCTCGATTACACGAGCCAGGGCCGCGCTCACGCGGAGTGGATTGCAAACAACGACTCGGGCGCGACTGTCGCGATGATTCACAACACGACGCCGTTCGGCGAGTCGCCGGTCGATGGGACGGAGGCCTACGCCGAAGAACTCGGACTCGACGTAGCAGACAACATCACGCTCGGGTTGGGAGCGAACACCGCGGACACGCAGGTCAAGCGGGCGATGGACAACGACGTCGATTACCTCATCCACCAGAACACCGCAGCACCGATGCAGGTGTTGATGAGTTCCATCAGCGACCTGGGTGCCGACATCACGGTGATGGGACTGACCTGGACCGTCGACGAGTTCCGCGCCCAATCCGTAGCCGACGCCTTCGAGGGCGTCCGGTACGTCAACACGAACAAATCCTGGAATCAGGTCGAGTCAGAATCGCCGGAAGGCTGGCAAATCATCGAGGACTCCTTCGAGCGAGAGGGCCACGACATGAGTAACCCCGAAATCGCGAACATCAACTACGTCCGCGGGGTGGCACACGCACTGCTTGCCGTGGAGGCGCTCAAACGCGTCGACGACGACGGCGGCGATATCCAGTCGGGGTCGGCCGTCCGTGAGAAGCTGATCGAAATGGACGACTTCGACGCGCGCGGGCTGTTGCCGGTCACGCTCGACTACCAGGACGGCGACCGCCGGGCGACCATGTTCGGCCAGACCTACGAAGTCAGTGACGGCGAAATGGTGCCCGACCAGGAAATCGAACTGCCCCGCCGCGAGGAATGGCTGCCATAACATGAGTTCGGGACAAGCCGACGAGCCGCCGGTTGTCGAACTCGATAACGCCGAAATCGTCTACGACCGGACCTTCCTGGCAGTCCAGGGCGTGTCGATGAGCGCGGACCGCGGCGATATCGTCGCCTTGCTCGGCCCAAACGGGGCGGGCAAGTCGACGATACTGAAGATGATATCCGGCATCGGTCGGAGCGAGCGCGGCGAAGTGACCCGTGGCTCGGTTTACTACGAGGGCGACGAGGTCACCAACGCGAAGACCAACGAGATGGTCGACCGGAACGTGACCCACATCCTCGAAGGCCGGCGCGTCTTCGAGGACCTCACCGTCGAGGAGAACCTCCGGTGTGGCCTCTACAGAGGCGGTCGGCGCATCCGCTACAGTAAGTCCGACTACGACATCGCCTTCGAATACTTCCCCAAGCTAGAGGAGTTACTCGATGTGGAGGCGGGCTACTGTAGCGGCGGCGAACAGCAGATGCTCGTCATCGCGCGGGCGCTGATTCACCGCCCCAATCTGCTGTTGCTCGACGAGCCGTCGCTGGGTCTCGCGCCGAAGCTGGTCGTCGACATCTACGAGACGCTGCGGGAAATCAACCGCGAGGAGGACATCACGATGATAATTGCTGACCAGAACGCAAAGGAGACGCTGGAAGTCGCCGACTACGGCTACGTCCTGGAGAACGGTCAGGTCGAACTCCACGACCCGGCAGACGTGCTGATGGACCGGGAGGAAATCAAGGAGTTCTATCTGGGCACGAGCTCCGAGGAGAGCCGGTATTCGGAGATTCAACACTACAAGATACGCAAGAGGTGGAAATAGATGAGCGGACAGAGCGTCTCGCAGTCGAGCGCCGGCATCCGGGGCGGCCCGCAGTTCCCCCCCGAGGAGGCGGTACTCGGCTGTCGGAACGTGACGAAGACCTTCGGGGCTATCACCGCCGTCGACGACGTGAGCCTCGCCATCGACGAGGGCGAGTGGGTCTCTATCGTCGGCCCGAACGGCGCGGGCAAGACGACGCTGCTGAACGTCTTGAACGGGTTCTACGACCCCGACACGGGCGGCGAGATATTCCTCAACGGCGAGAACGTCACGAGTGACCCCTCCTACAAGCGGGCACGGAAGGGACTCGGGCGGACGTTCCAGGGACTGGAGCTGTTCGAAGAAGAGGATGTCCTAGAGAACGTGATGACAGTCAGAGCGGTCAAAGAGCGACCGAACCTGTTGTCGGCGCTGTTGTTCTACGTCGCCGGCGGCCGGAAAGTCGAGGTCGAGAACATGCGCCGGGTCGAAGAGATTCTCGACTACCTCGAACTCTGGGAGTACCGACACAGCACCATCGGCAGCCTGCCCCTCGGCATCCAGCGGCGGGTCGACCTCGCGCGCTCGCTCGCGCTCGAACCGGACGTACTCCTGCTCGATGAGGCGATGAGCGGCCTGACCTTCGACGAGAAGTACGACATGGTCCGTTTTCTCGCAGACCTCCACGAGAAAGAGGGGATGACGATGGTCATGATAGAACACGACCTCGAAGTCGTCACCGACGTTTCCGAGCGGATGGTTGTCCTCGACCAAGGCGCTATCATCGCACGGGGCCGTCCGGAAGCGGTCGTCGACGACCCCGAGGTCCAGCGCATCTATACGGGGGTGGAGTAAGATGGCAAAGGCAGACGAAGAACTCGGCGTCGAGGAGGGAGTCACCGTCGAGCGAATCGAGACGGCACCCGAAGGCGACACGGAGATTATCGAGGATACAACGCTCCCCGAAATCATGCTCAACCACGTCCAGGAGCACGGGGACGAGGTGGCCCTGCGCTGGAAGCGCTACGGCGTCTGGGAAGAGTACGACTGGGGAGAGTACTACGACCGCGTCAGACACATCACCCTCGGGCTGGAGACGTTTGGCTTCGAGGAGGATGACATCCTCTTTACCATCGGCTACAACCGTCCCCACCAGCTCTGGGCGTGGCTCGCGTCCCAGATTCTCGGCGGGATGGCCGCGCCGAACTACGAGGACACGCTCCCGGAGGGTATCGGCGACCAGCTCGAACTGCTGTCGCCGAAGGTGGCATACGCCGAGGACCAGGAGATGGTCGACAAGCTGTTGCAGGTCGCCGACCGTTCGCCCTCGCTCGAAGCGATTATTTACCGCGACGAGAAGGGGATGTTCCGGTACGACGACACGGCAGTCCCGGTGATAAGCTACGACGAGGTCGAACAGCGCGGCAAGGACCGTGCCGAGGCCAACGAGGTGTCGACCCCGGAGTTCGAGGAGCGCATCCGGAACCTAGACCCGCAGTCGCCGGCGATGTTGCCCCCGACTTCGGGCACGACGGGGATGCCAAAGCGCGTGAAACTGTCGCATTTCAACTTCGTCAACCTCGCCAACGCGGCAATCGAAATCGACCCACTGCCGGAGGGGTCGGATTACTTCTCCTATCTGCCGATGGCCTGGATTGGCGAGCAGATGATACTGATGGCGGCTGCGTTTCTCGGCGGCTGGACGGCGAATTTCCCCGAAGAGCCCGAGACAGAGAGCGAGGACCTGCGCGAAATCGGTCCCGAAATCATCTTCTCGTCGCCGGGCACCTACGAGAGCTGGGTCGCCGAGATCAAGGCCCAGATAGAGAACACCTCCTGGCTGAAACGCAAGTTCTACGAGAAGGCGATGGATATCGGCCAGCGCTACGCCGAGTACGTCAGCGGCGACAAACGTGACGAGGAGCCGCCGGCGTCGCTCCGACTCAAACACTGGCTGGGGTACTGGACGGTCTACCGGCCGATTCTCGACAAAGTTGGCCTCAAGCGGGCGAAAAACGTCTACACCGGCGGCGGACCGCTGGGTGAAGAACACTTCCAGTACTACCACGCGCTCGGTGTCCCGCTGAAGCAAATTTGGGGCCAGTCCGAAGTCTGTGGGTTCGTGACCATGCACCGCGACGACGACATCCAGGTCGATACCGTCGGCGAGGTGTTCCCCAACGTCACGGTCGGTATCACACCGGAGGGCGAACTTCTGGTCAGCGGTCCCGTCGTCACCTCAGGGTACTACAACCAACCCGAGAAGACCGAGGAGGCCCTCGAAGGCGACTGGCTCCACACCGACGACTTCGGGGCCATCACCGAGGACGGTCACGTCAAGGTGTTCGACCGGATGGACGACGTGCTCGAACTCGAAGACGGGTCGGCAATTGCGCCGATAAGCGTCGAGACGAAGCTCAAGTTCAATCCCTACATCAAGGAGGCACTCGTCGTCGGCGACGGGCGTGAGTCGCTGTCGGCGATTCTCAACATCCGATTCGACAACGTGGCCGAATGGGCCGACCAGCGCGACATCCAGTACGCGGGCTATCAGGACCTGACACAGAAAGAGCCGGTACTGGAGTTGATTCGCGGCGTCGTCGGAGAGACGAACGAGGAGCTAGACGAACACAAAATCGAGCGGTTCGTCGTGCTGTTCAAGGAGTTCGACGCCGACGACGGCGAGATGACCAGAACCGGCAAGATTCGGCGCGAAATCGTGACAAATCGGTATCAGGACCTCATCGACGGCGTCTACGCTGGCGAGGAGACAGTCGAGATGGACGTTACAATCACCTACCAAGACGGCAGGGAGTCTGTCGAACACGGCGAGATGGAAGTCGTCGACGTGCCAATGGACGAGGAAGCAATGGTCAGTGGAGGTGGTGTCGATGGTTGACGCCGCCGGCCTGTTCAGCGTGCTCGTGACTGGCATCGGCATCGGCGCGCTGTACGCGCTTGTTGCCATCGGATTCGCGCTCATCTACAAGATTACGGGCGTGTTGAACTTCGCACAGGGACAGTTCGCACTGCTGGGTGCGTTCCTCGTCGTCGTCCTGTCGACCTCGGTGCCGTTCTGGATGTTCGACGTGCAAGTCCCGGTGTTCGCGGCGTTGGGACTCACCGTCGTCATCGGTGCGTTGCTCGGGGTCGCCCTCGAACGGCTCGTCTTCCGGTATTTCATCGGCGAGCCGGTGCTGTCAGTCGTCATCGTCACACTCGCGTTCATCGGCATTGTCGACGGTGGCATCAGGTTTTTCATCAGCTCGCAGTACCGGGCCTACCCCGAGGCACTCCAGCCAAGCTGGAGCATCACGTTACCGTACGACACCTCGGTCCAGGCTCCCTTCGTCATCGGTGTGATTCTGGCGCTGTTGACCGTCGCCGGGCTGATGGCCTTCTTCCGGTACACCGTGCTGGGGTCGATTCTCCGTGCGAGCGCGAGCGACCAGCAGGCGGCGATGGTCCTTGGTGTCTCGATCGAGCGGACTATCGTCGTCGCGTGGGCGCTGTCTATCGCTATCACGTCAATCGGCGGTATCCTGCTCGCGATGTCCTCGGGCGGAGCGGGCTTTACCATCGGCGACATCACGATTCTCGTCTTCGCCGCCGTCGTCTTCGGCGGCCTCGACAGCATCCCAGGGGCGTTCATCGGCGGTATCGTCGTCGGCATTCTCCAGGAGTTTGGTGTCTACCTCGAAGAGTTTCTGATGCCGGGGCTGGAATCCGTCCTTCCGATGGTGTTCCTCCTCGTCGTCATCGTCGTAATGCCTTACGGACTGTTCGGAACCGAACGGATAGAGAGGTTATAACAATGAGAGCACACCCACACCACTGGCGGAATTGGTCGTCGACTATCGTCGCCCGACGGGGAGGTGAGTACGATGCCCTGCGGTGAGTATTTCACCTCCTACGAGGAGCGGATGGGGCTGATTCGCTGGCGTATCGAACGGGTCGCGCTCGTGCTGGGGCTGCCGATTCCACTGATTGCGCCGTTCGTGTTGACCGGCGAACTCGTCTCGGTGTTCACGCTGGTTTTCATCTTCGGCATCGCAGTCCTCGGACTGCACGTCATGCTCAGCTACGCCGGCGAAATCGTCCTCGCGCAGGGGGCGTTCATGGCAATCGGTGCCTACACAGCGTCTCGTATCGTCAACGAAGCCGGACTCGGGCTCTTGCCTGCAATGTTGATTGCCGGGCTGATGACCGCGTCGGTCGCGACGGCGTTCGGGCTGCCGGCCGGCCGCGTCAAGGGCTTCTATGTCGCCATCTCGACGCTCGCGTTGCAGTTTATCGCCGTCCAGTTTTTCTTCCGGCGCGGCGAGTTCGAGGCCATCCACGGCGGCACGCAGCAGTCGATGCCCGGCGAAATCGGGCTCGTCGGAGACGCCCTGGCCATCGGGTCGGCCAACGAGGAGTACTTCTTCGCGCTGTTGATGCTGGTCGTGTTCGCGCTGCTCACGATGAACCTCAGCCGGACCGGTATCGCGCGGATGTTCCGTGCGCTACACGAAAACGACCTCTCGGCACAGGTGCTCGGCGTCAACCGCTTCCGGAACAAGCTGCTCGCCTACGCCATCGGCGGCTTCATGGTCGGCGTGGCTGGCGCACTCTACACGATTTATATCGGCTTCATCACGCCGGAGTTCTTCTCGATAGACATCACGCTGTTGCACTACATGATGTTGTTGCTGGGCGGGATGGGCCGCGTCTGGGGAGTCATTCTCGGCGTTACGACGGTCGAACTCCTCAATCACTACATCCTGCAGACCCTCATCGACATCTTCCCCGAGGGGACCTCCCTGGAGCCGATGTTCTTCGGTGTCATAATCATCGTGGTGCTCATCGTCGAACCCAAAGGCCTCATGGCCGCACTCGGGCAGTTAAAGGAGTATTTACGCAAGTGGCCATACGCCTACTAAGACGTAGGCATCGATTTTCGACTCGTCGGCGGGACGTGGTTCTGTCCCGCGTGAAACGAAAAGAGCCGACACGGCACCGATGCACTCCGACCACGACACCTTCACACCGGCGATAGACCCACACACACACCTGTTCCCAGAGCGGCTCATGTCGGCTATCCGGGACGTACTGACCGACGAGGCCGGCTGGGAGTTCGACCACCCCGTCGCTCGCTCGGCCATCGAGGCGATACTGGCCGACGCTGGCGTCGAAACGTACGTCGGACTACCCTACGTTCACCGCCCGGGGATGGCGACGGAGCTGAACAGCTGGCTCTGTGAACAGGCCGCGGCCTCGGAGATGCTGGTCCCGTTTGCGACGGTCCACCCCGAGGACGAGGACGTAGCCGGCATCGTCCGGGATGCATTCGAGGCGGGCGCTCGGGGGCTGAAGTTCCACTGTCCGGTCCAGGAGGTAGCACCCGCTGACCCGCGTATCGAGCCGGCGCTTTCGGTCGCCGCCGAATACGACGCGCCAATCACCTACCACGGCGGCACCGCCCCGATGTTCGAGGACAACGACTACGTCGGGGCCGACCTGTTCGCGGAACTGCTCGACTCCTACCCGGAGTTGCGGGTCTGCTGTGCCCATATGGGCACCTACGAGACCGAAGCATTCCTCGCGTTCGCCCGGGAATACGACAACGCCTATCTCGATACTACCTTCGCGATGTCGACACGGGCCGAGCAGACGATGGGGTTCGACCCCGGCTCGATTCCCGACGAGACGTTCGTCGAACTCTCGGCGTCGATTATGTACGGCAGTGACCTGCCGAATATCCCTTATCCCTACCGTGAGGAACGGGCAGAGCTACTCGGGCGTGACCTCCCCAAAGAGACCTATCGGGACCTCTTTTTCGGGACAGCCAAGGAGTATCTTGGGCTAGAAGCCTGATACAGAGTACGACAGACCGCACTGTGCGAGAGCCTCGGCGGTCTCAACGGCGTGTCTGTTCGCCGCGACCGTCTGGGGAATCCGCTCCGAGCAGTGCGGCGGCAATCTGTGCGTTGACCCGCGCGAAGGCGTTCAGGATGTGCAAGGAGACGAGGGCGAGGGCGGCCCCGGCGAGGACGCCAGCGGCCTGCTCGACCGGCGTCTCGATGCTACTGGCAGGCTGCCAGTCCCCGATCTGTACCTCGATGGCGACATCCGAGACCGGAGCCAGGATGAGTTCGACTGCGATACCGAGAGACGACACGAGCAACACGAACGAGAGGATACCGACCCAGAACTTCAAAAAGACGAATCCGAGGCCACGCCACGTCGACGGGGCGCGGAGGTAGGCTTTCCCGGTCGCAACGAGACCGTCGCCCTGTGGTCGAACATCGTCGGGACTGGCGATATCGACATCGAGCAGGCTGTTCGCAAGGGTGCGCTCGAAGGCGGCGACGACCCGAAGCCCCGAAACGGTTGCAAACAGGATGAAAAGACCAACAAACAGCACCGAGAGACCGATTCCGAGGGATAGTCCGACCGAGAGAAACACGAAATAGAACAGTCCCAGTGGAAACGCGAGCAGCAGGTACGCGAGATTCTTGTAACTCTGTGTATCTACGACGACGCCGAAAACGTCCCCGAGTACCGACCCGTCGGACGTGTTACTGGAGATGGACTGACTCATTGTACGACTACCTATCACGAGAATAACTAAAAAGGCGACTCGAGGTTTCTGTTGGGGAAATAGTAGCCATGAGAAGCTATAACATCCTGACGGTCGATTTGAGGTGCATGCATCTCGACGGCGTCAGGGTACTCGACCTCTCCGGAATTCTCCCGGGACCGTACGCGACACAGCTACTCGCCGATATGGGGGCAGATGTGATTACGGTCGAAGAGCCGGCGGCCGGCGACCCTGCACGGGAGCTGTCGTTTACCGACGACCGGACGCTGTTCGAGGCGGTCAACCGCGGGAAACGGAGCCTGGCACTCGACCTGAAGTCTGACGCCGGGAGGGCGGTGTTCTACGAGCTTGTCGGCGGTGTGGATGCCGTTGTCGAAGGGTTCCGGCCAGGGGTGGTCGACCGGTTGGGCGTCGACTACGAGCGCCTTAGAGAGTACAACGACGACTTGGTGTATTGCTCGCTGTCGGGGTACGGGCAGACTGGCCCCTATGCTGACCGGGCCGGTCACGACATCAACTACGTCGGTCTCGCTGGACTGCTCGATGTGACCCGGGAAGACGAGGAGGCAAAGCCACAGGTCCCGGGCTATCAGGTCGCCGATATGGCCGGCGGGCTGTTCGCTGCGTTCTCGCTGGTCGGTGGCATCCTCTCGCGTGAACTGGGCAACGGCGGCGGCTACCTCGACGTGTCGATGACAGACGTGGTCGCATCGTTTTCACACACGCTGGCCGGGGCGGCACTATGCGACGGCGACCCGCGTCCCGGCGAGACGATGCTGACTGGTGGCGCGCCGTGGTACGATGTCTACGAGACAGCCGACGGAAACTACGTCACACTGGGAGCCCTCGAATCGACATTCTGGGAGCAGTTCTGTCGCGAGGTCGACCGGCCGGACCTCGTGCCGGTCCACGGCACGGACGACGCCACAGAGCGGGCAGCCCTCCGGGCGGAACTGGTCGAGTTGTTCGAGCGTCGGCGACGCGAGGAGTGGGTCGAGAGGCTGAGCGAGGAGGTGCCAGTCGCCCCGGTTCTCACGCCGGCAGAGGCCCTCAACCACCCACAGATTGCCGACCGACTTCCCGAACGGCCGGAGACGGCCCCGCCCCGTGTCGGGTTCCCCGGCTGTGGCGTGGCGCTCCCCGAAACCGACGAATCGGTCCCCGAACACGGCGAACACACCGGCGACGTTCTCCGGGAGGCCGGCTACGGAGCCGAAGAAATACAGCGGCTCAAAGCGAGCACGGCAGTCAGGTAGCCGTCTCTTTCCCGACGTGACCCTCGATGGTGGCACGAAGCACTGTCGTCTCCTCTCGCGTACAGACGATATCGGCCGTGATGACGTACCGGCCCTCGCGTTCCTCGACGCGCTCGTTCGTCCAAGTACAGGCAATCGTCTGGCCGGTGTAAACCGGTCGAGTGAACTCGATGTCCATCGTGTGTGCGAGCATCGCGAGGTCACCGCCGATTTTCGTCGGGAGTGTCGCAGTCAGTAACCCCTGAACCAGCAGCCTGCCGTCCTCGTCGGGTTCGGTATGCCGGGGCTGGGCGTCGCCGGACAGGGCCGCGAACTGCTCGACCTCCTCGGTGGCAAATGTCCGCTCGTACGTGTGCCTCTCTCCCTCGCGCGGACGTCGGACCACGGCTCAGTACCGCTCGTCGAGAACTCCCGTCGCTTCCAGCTCGGAGACGACGGTCACCTCGTCGGGCGAGATGAGCAGTCGCTCGGAGAGCGCGGCGGCGAGCGCGTCCGCGTCTGCCTCGCCCTCACATCGAACGTCGAGGTGGTCTGTCGCGTCGGGCCGAGTGACACGGATTGCGTACTCGCCGGTGAGGCCGTCGAATCCGGCCAACACCGTCGGCACTGCCTCGGGATAGAGTTTGACGCCTTTGACCTTCAGGCGGTCGTCGGTCCGACCGATGACACCGTTAGGGAGAACCAGGTCGTCGCCCCGACGTTCGAGTTCCGCGAGGTCACCGGTCCGGTACCTGACCAGCGGGAACCCCTCTTTGCGCCGGTGTGTGACGACGACTTCCCCACGCTCACCGACACCGAGCGGGTCGCCGGTGTCGGGGTCGACGATTTCGACGATTGCGTACTCGTCTGTGACGTGCAGGCCGTCTTCCTCGGCCGTCTCGCTGGCGATTGGCAACACCTGGCGACTGCCGAAGTAGTCGACTGCGGTGTCGGCACCCAGTGCCGATTTGACTTCCTCGCGGTAACCCGGTACCGACGTGAACGGCTCGCCCGCACCGACGAACGTGTCGACGGTCGCCCCTGCCTCGGCGATTTTTAACGCGAAGCTTGGATTACCCACGAGGGCATCTACGTCGAACTGTTCGATAGTGTCGGCGGCCTGCTCGGAGTCACCCGGCCCGAGTGGGAGTACCTCCGCCCCCAGGGCCTCGAGGCCGCGATGCAACAGGTAGCCCGTGCCAAAGAGCTGGTAGCCAAAGGTGTTTGCGACGCGGTCGCCCTCCGCGATGCCGGCTTCGGCGAGTACGCTTGCGTTGACCTCGGCCTCGTATTCGAGGTCGGCCTCGGTGTCGAACATCGGCGCGAGGTCGTCACCCAGCGGCGAGAACGAAATCATCGCCCCCGGCGTGTACAGCGACCCTTCCGGGCCGTGTTCGTCGAAATCTGCTTTCAGGTCCCCCGGCTCGGTGAACGGGACCTCCTGAAACGCCTCCCAGCTATCGATGTCCGCTGGCGCGATACCGGCGTCCTCGAAGGCCTGCTCGTATAGCTCGTACTCACTGGCCCGTTCGAGTTGCTCCCCGAGGTCTGCTAGCACGGTACTATCGTACATGAGCGTCTTGTACGAAGATTCGGCACTTAAAACCCCGTCTGGCTGGGCTCAGCCGACCATCGTGAGCCCGCCAGAGACGCTGAGTACCTGACCGGTGACGAAGGCGGCGTCGTCGCTCGCGAGGAAGGCAACAGCGCCGGCCACGTCGTCGGGGTCGGTCATCCGGCCCAGCGGCGTCTGGTCCTCCATAGCATCGAAAATCGACGCCGCAAGGTCAGACTCGGCGCGCATCTCGCGGGTCATCGGGGTGTCTGCTGGCCCCGGACAGACGACGTTACAGGTGACGCCGTCCCGTGCCAGTTCCCGGGCGAGTGTCTTGGTAAAGGCAATCACGCCGCCTTTCGTTCCGGCGTAAACCGCCTCGCCAGACGAGCCGACCCGTCCCGCGTCCGAGGAGATTGCGACAATTGTGCCGTGTTCCTGTGCCGAAAAGAGTTCGCCGGCAGCACGGGCGCAGTTAATCTGCCCACGGAGATTGACATCGAGAATCCGGTCCCACGCCTCGGGCTCTTGGTCGAGAAACCAGGAGATGCGGTCCCAGCCGGCGTTGTTCACCAGTATATCCAGCCCGGCGCGGTCCTCAACCTCGGCGACCATCGACTGAACGGCCGCAAGGTCAGTCACGTCGGCGACGGCGGGAAACGCCTCTCCGCCGGCCTCTCGTATCGCCTCGACGGTGTCGGCCGTGCGCTGCTCGTCGAGGTCGTTGACTGCGACGGTTGCTCCTTCTGTCGCCAGCCGGCGGGCAATTGCCGTCCCGAACCCGCCACCGCCTCCCGTGACGAGTGCGGTTTTCGTGTCAAGTCCACGCATACCACGCGTGTCGAGGCCAGTCTATATAATCCTGCGGCATCGAACCTCGTCGAATGTCGGAGTCGGGCCGACAGCGACACATACACTTATTACACCCGGGGCAACGAACTTAGAGTGTGTCCGTCGAGAACGCCACCGTGTTAGTCGTCGACGACGAGCAGGAAGTGGCAGACGTGTACGCGCTTCGACTGCGGGATGCCTTCGACACCCGAGTCGCGTACAGTGGCAACGGCGCACTGGAGTCGATGGATGTCGACGTAGACGTTGTCCTGCTCGACCGCCGCATGCCCGATATCTCTGGCGACGAGGTGCTCGAACAGATACGCGAGAAGGGGTACGACTGCCGGGTCATCATGCTGACGGCGGTCGACCCGGGCATCGATATCGTCGACATGCCCTTCGACGACTATCTCTGTAAGCCAGTCGAGAAAGACGACCTAGTCGAGGCAATCGAACAACAGCTCGAGGTCATCCGCCACGACGACACGCTCTCGGAGTACTTCGAACTCACGTCGAAACTCGCCTTGCTCGAAAGCGAACTCTCGGACGAGGAAGCCGAGGACAACGAAGAACTCGAAGCACTCCAACAACAGGTCGAGACGCTCCGCGAGGAGTTAGAAGAGGCACTCGATGGTCTCGACGATATCGAGTCCGCGTTTGCAGATATCAGCCGCCATCCCGGACGATAGCGCTACGGACGAGGTCTGACAATTGGTGCGTGTTAGCTGACAGAAACGCTCTTGTGAGAGCGCCATCCGGGTATAGTATGGCACTTGGTGAGATTCACGAGGCGACGGCCGTAGGGACGACCGACCTCTATTACGTCGACGTCGAGATGTACGGGACACCGGGGTACGGTCTAGTGTACATCCTCGACGCCGAGCGGCCGGCGCTCATCGACACCGGAACCGGCTACAGGTACGAGACGGTACTCGAAGCGATGGAGACCGTCGGCATCGCGCCCGAAGACCTCGATGTTATCGCGCCGACACACGTCCACCTCGACCACGCGGGCGGGGCACACCTGCTCGCTGAGGCCTGCCCCGACGCCGAGGTCTGTCTCTACGAGGCCGGCGCGCAGTTTCTGGCCGACCCGACGGCCATCTGGGAAGGGACCAAAGAGGTCATCGGCGACCGCATCGGCTACTACGTCGAGCCGGAGCCGATTCCAGAAGAGCGTCTCGTCGAGCTGGAAGACGGCGAGACGGTCGACCTCGGCGACCACGCGCTGGAGGTCCATCACGCGCCGGGACATGCCTTCCACCAGGCGGTGTTCTACGACCCTGCCAACGACGGCGTGTTCACCGGCGACGCCGCGGGCATCAACTCACCGCATATCGACGGCGTCACGCACACGTCGCCGCCGCCCGGATTCGACCTGGACGGCTGTCTCTCGGATATCGAGACCCTCAGAGACCTCGACCCAGCGGCACTGTACTACGCTCACTTCGGGGACAGAGAGACCGGCGACCTGCTTGAGAAGTACGAAACTGTGCTGACCGACTGGGTCGAGCGGGTGCGGGCAAAGCGCGCAGAACTCGAAGACGACGAGGCCGTCGCCGACTACTTCGCAGCCCGTGCCGACTCGGCAGACGCCTGGGGCGAGGCCCACGCCAGCGAGGAAGAGCGGATGAACGTCCGTGGCGTCTTGCACGCGCTCGACCAGCGCGAGTAGCGCTACTCCTCGTTGCCTTCCCAGGGAGCGTCGTCACCCTTCCAAGGCGTCGCGTTCCCCTGCCCGCCTGTCTTGTAGGTGCCCTGTGCGGTGGCGACCCGCTCGTCGTCGGTGTCGTGAATGTCGACCTGCACCATCGCGAGGCTCGACCCGAACCGGATGACCTCGGCGGTCGCAGTCAACTCCGTGGTAGCCGGGGCGAGGTAGTCGATTCGCATGTCGACCGTGGGCGTCACGTCCCCGGCGAGCGAGATTGCCGCGGCGCCGCCGACCGTATCCGCCAGCGCGTACGTCGCGCCGCCGTGAGCGACCGAGCCGTGGTTGTTCGAGCGCATCTCGTCGCTGAACGGGAGACGCCCCTCCGCGTAGCCGTCTTCGGCCTCGGTCAACTCGATGCCGAGATGTTCGACAAACGGTGTCTGATTGAACAAGTCTACCAGGTCCATATTCCCGTTGAGAAGCTACACGGGCATAAAGCCACGAAAACCACAGCCAACGGGCAGACGGTGTCTCTGTGCATTTCTCTGCGTGAAACAGCTGGTGGGGTTGAAATGTCGAGAAGCACGAGAAGTAGGCATGAAACGACGGCAGTATATTGCGGCAGTTGGGACAGCCGGTGCCAGTCTGCTCGCAGGCTGTACCGGGAACGACGATTCAGACGACGGCGGCGACGGGACAGACACGCCACGCCCCGATAACAGCGATACCCCTACCGAAACACCCAACGGTTCTGCGACGCCAGACGGGGGCGGAGACACCGAAGGCGGGCCGCTGGCCGTCCTCGATTCGTATATCGAGGCAGCACGCGAGGAAGACGTCGATGCACTTGGCGACGCGATGCACTCGCGTCACCCGTTCAACCCCGACAACCTCAGCGAGTCCGAGATGGAAAACGCGTCGTTCGAGTTTGGAAGCTACGAGAACTACGAGCGCGAACTCGTCGACGACGAGTTCAGTACCGACGACATCGAGGAGATGCCCACTATCGGCCGCTGGTTCGAACAGATGGACGTTACGTTGGCGGATGTCCTCGACGGTGAGAAGGCAGCCCTCGCCGAGGTGACCTACGAAACCACGGAAGACGGGAGTACTGTCGAGAAAACCGAACAGCTAACGCTCCTGACAGAGGACGGGGAGTGGCAGGTCTTTTTCCCGTATCAGGAGCCGGTCGAGGTTCCGCAGGGTGAGCCCGTCGATGACGACCAGTATCGCGTCGTCGACGGCGTCGAGTTCGACACCGCGAGCGAGCGGGCAACAGTAAATGTCTCGGGCGTCGGCGACATCGAGGCAAAAGAGCTTGTCGTCTACTCGGCGAGCCTCAAAAAGAACAGTAAAGCCTGGTCACAAGAGGCCGAGACACTCCCGTCGCTGAACTACCTCGTTACGCCCTTCGACCCCGAGGGCGACGAAATCGTCGTCACTATCCGTTTCGAAGACCGCGAAATCGTCGTCCACCGCGAATCGTACCCGCAGGAGTCGGCCGACGAGAACGACGCGCTGCGTGTGCTCGAATCGTACGTTGCGGGGATAAACAACGAAGACTTCGACGCGGTAGCCGACGCGATGCACTCCAGTCATCCGGCCCATCCCGACAATCTCAGCGAGGAGGAACGAGAAAATGCCTCGTTTGGGTCCGGGTACACTGACCCCGAGACCACAATTATCGACGAGGCGTTCGGTACCGACGACATCCGGGAGTGGGACGCGAGTAAATTCTGGTTCAATCAGATAGACGCCACGCCGGAGGAAGTCCTTGCGGGCGAGGAAGCTGTCCTCGGGGGAATAACGTACACGGACTCCGAAAACGGCACTACCGTCGAGCGAACAGAGCAGATTATCCTGCTGACCGACGACGGCGACTGGCGCGTGTTCGTCACCTACGACCGGCGTATCGCGGTTCCGCAGGGTGAACCCGTCGATAACGACCAGTATCGCGTCGTCGACAGCGTCGAGTTCGATACCGAAACCGAACGGGTGGAAGTCAACTTCTCGGATGTTGGAGACATCGAGGCCAAGGAGCTCGTCGTCTACTCCACAAGTCTTGGAGACAGCAGCCGGGCCTGGTCCAAAGAGTCCGAGACTCTCCCATCGGCGGCAGTCGTTACTTCTCCCTTCGACCCAGAGGGTGACGAAATCGTCGTCACGATCCGCTTCGAGGACAGAGAAATCGTCATCCACCGCGAGACCTACGAGCCAGACGCGAATAACTGAGAGCCGTCGGCCGCCCCGGTATCAGAACGACTCTTCGAACTCGTTACCGATACGGTACGGCGACTCTTCCTCTTCCTCGCCGTCGAGTTCGTCGAGATCGACCACGTCTTCCTGGTCGTGTTCGTCGAGTTCCTGCCGGAGTTTCGTCACGTAGCGCTTGTGCTCTTCGAGTTGTTCGCGCAGGTGTTCCGCTTCGAGTTCGAGGCGCTCGTGTTCGCGGACGAAGCTCTTCGGGACCTCCACTTTCGGCGGAAAGCTCTGGCTCATCTCGTCGCTTTCAGAAGAGCCCTGGAGTTCGTGCTCTGGGACGACCTCGACCTGCCCGTCGTGGGCGACCAACATATCGACGTAATCCCGGAAGACAGCCGAAAGGGAGATATCACGCTCCTCCGCGATGTCGCGCAGGGTCTCGAATTTCTCCTGGCTCACGCGAAAGGAGATGGTCTTGTTTTTATTTCCCATCGCTCAACTGAGTAGTCGTAACTCCTCGTATTTAACCGTTTGTCAGACGCACGCATGACGCGCGGTGACGCGGCGCGGTTTTGAGACACGTCACGACTGCTGTGAGGCGTCGATAGCCGCGGAGAAGCCAGCAACACCGGCTGCGACGACGACCGTCAGGACGGTCCACCCGGCCCAGAGCAGTCCGGCCTCGTCGATGTACCCGAGTGCAAACGCAGTGCCGATTGTGACAAGACTGTAGCCGACCAGTACTCCGCCGGCACCGTACTGGACTCGCGGTGGGGCTGTCCCGTCGGGATACTGTGCCAGCAACTCGGTCCGGCCCCCGAAGATAGCCGTACTCGGTACGAGAACCACAAGCCCGACCACGGCGAGGACGAGCGCGTCACTCACGCCTCAGTATAGGAGTTACAGATACAAAAGCCCGGGCGGCAGTTTCCGGACACGAAATGAGGACACTGTGTGCGCCAGTCCCGGGCGGCTGGGAGGCTTTAGTTCGCGCTCGTCTCGGATTCTTGCAGGCTTTCGAGCGCTGAGACAGCTGCTCGCCGATAGTTCTCGACCGGCAGGTCGTACTCCTCGTGGGCCATCTGGACGTACTCGTCAGGGCTGTCGTCCTCGAAGGCCTGGATGCGTTCGACCGTCCGTTCGGCGGCCTCGACGACCCAGCGGTCCCGCGTCGCCTCGTCGACCGTCGAGATGGATTCCGGCCGGATAGAGACGTTCACTTCTCCTTCGTCGGTCTCGTAGGTCCGTGGTTTGCCGACGACGGCGACGTACTCCGGCGCATCCAGTTCCCGGAGCATCGAGGCGGCATCGGGCTGGTACTGTCCCGCATAGGTGAAGAAGGTGTCACCGTTGGGGTCGACGATACGACCCTGCCAGTATTCGGAGTCCTCGCCGACATCCTCGGTCTCAGTGAGCGTGCCGACGACGAAGATACGGTTGGCGCGCTGGCCGGTCGGCAGGAGGACGTACACTGGAGCGCGGTCATCGTCGCTCTCTTTGAACGTGTACGCGGCGTCGTTGAACTCTGCTGCGAAAACGCGGCGGGCGATTTCTCGGGTCGGTGTACTCGACATCTATATCGACCTCGCTTTGATGAGAGCGGCGTCAGGGTCGGCTGGTGCGTCCAGTTCCTCGAACTCGTTTGCCAGAACGTACCGACCCAGCGTTGGGCCGCGGACTTGGTAGTACCGGCCGAGTATCTTCTCGTGCATCTCGTCGGCCACGACAGAAGTGTCGAGTGCGTCCATCGCCATCTCCTGGGCGGTGTCCAGCGAGATTCCTGTCAGTTCTTCGGTGGCCTCGCGGTCGAAAATGACCTCGTGGACACCGTTGCCGTCGTCGATGACGCCCTTGATGCGGAGGTCGAATTCGCCCTCAACTTCACCGTGTTCCGAACAGCGTCCGTTCTGAAGAACGCGGGTACAGTCCTCCTGCGGACAGCGCTTGATAAGCCCCGAGCCAGACTGGATATCGACGAGTGCTCCCTCGATTTCGGTTGAGTCGTCGCCCACCTCGATATCCTCCTCGCGCTCTTCGATAGTCGTGGTACGGTTGAGCTTCACCGAGAAACGACCCTGATACTCGTCTGTGACGACGTTTCGTAGGTCGTAGACCGCTCCCTCCTCGAGGTCCGTGAGGTCGGATTTCGACCACTTGGTGAACTTTATCGTCCCGGTCTCGTCACCGAGCAGGCCGACCTGTGCGACGGCGTCGCTACTGGCGTCCCAGAGGTCGACGACCTTCGCGGTGATATCGACCCACTCCTCGGCCTTGTCGATGTCGGCAATCTCCTTCTGGTCGTTGCCGTCACCGCCCGCGAGGTCGTCCCGCTCCATCCCCGCTTCGTCGAGGTACGTGTTGACGACGCTACGGCGGGCCTCGCTGGTCGGGACCTGGTACTCGTTGACGAGCGTGTTCAGACGCTCTTCGACCTCTTCGACGGTGAGGTCGAGGCGGTCCGAAAACTGTTCGTGTATCTCTGTCGCGTGTGTACGCAAATCTGTCTCAGTCATCGGTTGCTCACTGTCTCCGCTTGTGTTTCTGTGGGAGACATACGACGCTTGACTCCCCACGGGTTAAAAACCTCGGCAAGGGGAGTGAAAGTGAACCGAGGGTGAGGACACGGCATGAAAGGGGCATACGGCCAATCGACGGGTCCTTTTGCCAGCCGGTATTCGCCTCAGACATGGACGAGACAAGAGAACCCGTGCCGCTAAGCGAGTCACAGACGGAGATGACCGAGATGCTCCTGCCCGACAGCACGAACGACCTGGGGCGTGCGCTGGGGGGTGTCGTCCTCCACTGGATGGACATCTGTGGGGCGATTTCGGCGATGCGGTTTGCCAACCGGCAGTGTGTGACCGCCTCGATGGACCACGTCGATTTCATCGCGCCAATCGACCTGGGGGAGATTGCCGTCATCAAGGCCTACGCGTTCAATACCGGACGAACGAGTGTCGACGTGAAAGTCGATGTCCACTCCGAGGACCCTCGGACCGGCGAGAAACAGGAGACGACCACGTCGTTTCTGACGTTCGTTGCCATCGACAGCGACGGCAATCCGACGACGGTTCCTGACGTCGTCTGTGAGACCGACGCCGAAACACAGCTTCGCCAGGAGGCAGTCGAGAAACGGCAGGCCGAGCTCGAATCCATTATCGAGCGAATGCGCGAAGAGTACTGACCGCGACACGGCCACGGCGCTGTGCCGACGGCGCAGTCCTGTACGTTTTTGACTGGTCGCTTCGAACCGGTGGTATGGTCGTAGCAATCGACGACATCGAGCGCGTCACGGTTATCGGGGCTGGACAGATGGGTCGCGGAATCGCTGCTGTCGCCGCCCTCGCGGGCTACGAGGTCGTCGTCAACGACATCGACGAAGCACAACTGGAGGAGGCCCGAGAAGACATCAAATGGTCCTACGGAAAGAGCGTCGAGAACGACGCCGCAACCCAAGACGAGGTCGACGCGGCCATGGAACGTCTTTCATTTATGACCAACCTGGAGGGGGCGGTCGCTGACGCCGATTTCGTCACCGAGGCCGCAGTCGAACAGCAGTCGGTCAAAGAGGACATCTTCGAGGACCTCGACACAGCCGCGCCACCGGAGGCGATTCTCGCTACGAACACCTCCGGGTTGAACATCACACAGCTCGCAGAAGTGACCGAGAGACCCGGCCAGGTGCTCGGGACACACTGGTTCAATCCGCCGATGTTGATGGACCTAGTCGAGGTCATCATGACCGAACACACCCCCGACGCCGTCGTCGAGACCGCAGAGACACTCGTCGAGGACTTCGACAAGACGCCGATTCGCTGCAGGAAGGACGTGCCGTCGTTCATCGTCAACCGGCTGATGCGACCTTACGGCGAGGAGCCGGCGTGGATGGTCCACCGCGGCGAACACTCGCTGCGGGAAATCGATTCGGCGATGAAATACGGCGAGGAGTTCCCGATGGGTCCCTTCGAACTCGCCGACTACACTGGCGCGATTCAGCTCCGCGTCGAAGGAGCAGAGGACCACCTCAAAGATGACCGACCGCTGGCCTACGACACGGATGTCTGCCCGCTGCTCTATCAGCTCTACGAGAAAGGCCGCTACGGCCGGAAGACAGACGCGGGGTACTACGACTACAGCGACCGCGACGAGCCCGACATCCCCGTCGACGCCGGCCAGGGATTCGACCCGCTGTTGGTCTGGGCACCGATTGTCAACGAGGCCGCGAAGATGGTTCAACACGGCGTGGCGACCGTCGAGGACGTCGATACTGGCGCGAAACTCGGGGGCAACTGGCCGAAAGGACCCTTCGAGAAGGCCGACGAGGTCGGAGCCGACGCGATTCTCTCGCGGTTGACCGAGGTCGCCAGTCGCCACGAGAACACGGACAAGATGGCCGAAACGCTGCCGTGTTCACTGCTCGTCGAGAAGGCAAAACGCGGCGAGACGTTCTACTGAGTTACTCGGCGAAGTAACTGGTGAAAAAGCCCGAGAGAAACGCCGAGATGCCGACGGCCATAGCAACCTCCTCGAGGTCCCACGGCCCGTCGTCATCGTCGGCCATGACGACCGTGACGACGACGCTGATGACGAGCGAGATGATTCCGTTGATGACGTGTTTCGTTGTCGAACCCATACAACGTGTACGGAGCCACTGGGTATAATTCTCGGGGTGAGTTCCGGTCGATGGCTCACTCCGGCCGGGGGAGGACCTGCCCCCAGACGTGTTTGTCTAACAGGCGAACCCGCATCGGCTCCTCGACCGCGAGACAACAGGAGAGTCGCGGATAGCCGAATCGGACCGCGGCCGCGTCGTGCCAGTGTGACGGCTCGGGCGCGGGGTCGACTTCGACCGTACAGGTCGCACACAGGCCGCGGCCGCCACAGTTCGCATACTGGGAGACGGTGCCATACACAGCGAAGTCGCGTTCGAGGAGCGCGTCCCGGAGTGTCCGACCGCGCTCGACCGCGATTGTGGTCTCGCCGTCGCCGTCGACGACCGTGACCGGAACGGTATCGCTCATACCCGAGATACGGACTAGGCCCCTATCAATGCCGCCCTGGTGACCCACGGATGGGTGAGACTCCGTGTGACACGCACGTCCGAGACCGCCTGGCAACGCCCCCACGGGTCTCGGGGCGGTTCGACGGGCTTTTGATGGCGGCTCGATTTTGTCACACATATGGCCGAATTCACAGTCGCCGTCTCCGACCCGGAAGATGGCATGACCTATCAGATTGACGTATCGGACCAGGACGCAAATCGCTTCATCGGGCGCGACCTCGGCGAAGAGGTCGACGGCAGTGCCGTTGGCCTGAACGGCTACACGCTGGAGCTGACCGGTGGCTCCGACAACGCCGGGCGGCCGATGCGCGACGACGTGCGCGGCCCGAACCTCAAATCCGTCATGCTCGAAGGCGGTACGGGGTACAACCCCTCGCGCGACGGCGAGCGCAAACGAGTCACCGTCCGGGGCCGCGAAATCAGCGACGACACGCGCCAGATTAACGCCCGCATCGCCGGTCGGGGCGACCAGCCGGTCGACGAGCTGCTGGCCGACGAGTAACGCGTGCACGACCGCGTACCGTCCGACCACGAGACCGTCGTCTCACACCGTGTCCACCTCTCGACTGTCGGTCGGACGCGACGCAAACAGCTCGTTTTACCCGATAGTCTCGACTGTACGCTCGACGATGTGGTCTCACTGTCACTCGAAGGGGACCAGGTCTGGACACAGCTAACCGCGAGTCTCGACGGCGAGGCGACTATCCAGGGTGCGTTCGGGACTCGCCAGCTAGCCCGCACGGGCGACGGCGACGACGAATTGCGCGCGTGGCTCGCCGACCACGATCTGCAGGACGGCGACGCCCTGGTGTTCGACGTACTCCGGACCGGCTATGCCTACGGGCTTCGTCGCCCGGGTGAGCGAATCGTCTACTCGCCGCCGGAACAGCCCGATTCGAGTCTCGCCGATATTGCGCGAGACCTCGATACCTGAGCGGCAGTCGTTATTCCGGATGATACTGGCACGAAATGCTCATTACTCGGCCGGGGGTATGTACCAGTAAGGGATGTCGGAATCAGTCATCGCCGATTTTGTCGCCACGTTCGACTCGAACGTGTTGCGCACGACGGACCCGGTCAAAGGCCGGGTGCTGCTGAGCGAGAAGCGACTGGTTCTCGCAGTCGGTGACAACGACAAGCTCCCCGTCCCGCTCACGTCGATTTTCGACGTTGCTGTCGGGCAGGTACCCGACGAACTCGACGGCTTTTTCGACGCGACGGTCACGGTTGCGTTTCGCAAAAACGACAAGCGGTTCGTCGCTGCCATCGAGGCCCCCGACGACAAGATAGAGAAGTTCTCGAACGTGCTGTTCAAGGCGTTGCTGAACGGCACCGACATGACGGTCAAACATCCAGCGCGGGTCGGTGGCCGGGTGACCGATGCCGAGTTCAGTGCCGCGAAACTGTTCCTGAAGCCGAAACAGGTCGAGTTCAGAAACGACGAGGAAACCGTCGCAATCAGGCTCGCGGCGGTCACCGAGTTCGACCAAACCAAGCGTCGAATCGCCGGGACGAAACGGCCCGTTCTCGACGTGAAACACATGCCCCGTGGAGACGCGATGTTGACCCAGGTGACGACAGACTCGCCGCGAAAGATGTCACTGCTGGGCCGATACCTCCGGCTTGAGTACTCCGACCTGATGGCCGAGTTGAAAGACCTCACGCTCACCGAAGACGAGAAGGAGTTGCTGGTCGCTGTCTACTCCGGGGCGGGCAACAAGGGGATGTCACTCCCCCAGATTATCGGGAAAGACCCGACAGAGGTGACGATGCTCCTCAACGACCTCGAAGATGAAGAACTCGTCGTCGACGCGAGCGACGGCACCAAGCTCACGCCAAAAGGGCAGGTGCTCGTGAACCGACACCTCGAAGACATCAACGCCTGACTCACTCCTCACCCATCGCCTCGCTTGCGATGTTGCGACCGCGAGCCTTGAGTTGCACGTCACGCCGAACCCGTTGCTCCTGGAGGATGCCGGCCTCGATGAGGTTATCGTAAATCTCCTCGACGGTTTCGACATCGAGGCCGACAAAATCTGGAATCTGGAACGGCGAGACGCCCGAATACAGCGCCATCACGACGGCATTTTCCTCCTCTGAAAGCTCCACGTCGGTCGTATGCTGCTGTTCGCTTTTTCGAAAGAGTTCGGCCAGGATGTTCGTCTTGCGCCTCGGGCCGGAGATGTACGTCTGGACGGCAGCCTCCTCTTCGGTGTGTTCGACCTCGATGAAAAACCGCTCGTCGCCGAGTACCTGGCCCTCGTTTTCCTCGACGATGCCGATGTCGTCGAGTTCGATTTCGACGAACTGCCCGCTCGCCAGCGCCAGCGCAATGTTTCCGTCCGCCAACTCGGTCGTTAGCCGGCCTTTCTCCCAGGTAGTATCCTGAACCACGCCGCCTTTGACTGCCGGGTGTTTGACCGCGACGACCTGCTGGTCGAGAACGGCGTCGTACAGCGCGTGCTCGAACTTCTGGTGGTTTTTTGGAGAGATGAGCGTCACGTCGGCCTCGACCTGCAGAGAGATGTAGTTAGACACCTTCGCGAGGGGGTTCTCGGCGTCTTCCTGGCTCTTGATGCTGCTAACGTCGGCGAGTGGAATGGTCCGTTTGCCCTGTTTGCTCGCCAGAATCAGCCGTCTGTTCGAGAGGAGGACGCGCCCTGGCACCCACTCGATATCAGGCACTTTCCGGCCGTCTTTGACGACCTGGGCGAACTTCCCTTTCGCGTCGGCGAGTTTCGTTTCACCCTCTTTCATCGCTGTGGGCGGTTACCGGAGTGTTGGCGTGCCCGGCTATTAACCATTCGGCTCTGGCATAACGGCGGCGTTGTGCCCGGTGTCAGGAGCCGGTCAGCCGCTATGAACACGGCCGTGCAGGCTACCAAAACTTGACGCCCAGGTCGTGCATCCCGTCGTTGTTCCGTGCGAGGTTGATGAGCAGCGGCGTCAGCCCCTCTATTTCCGCTGCGTTGCTGAGGTCGCCTGCAACGAGTGGCCGGAGTCCCGCCATATCCTCGACCAGCGTGACGACGGCCTCTCGTGCGGTGTCGCCGCTGGCGACAATCGGAACGTCCCAGTCGAGGTCGGCCTCAAGTGCCCCGAGTCGGCCGGCCGCGAGGTTGTGGAACGCGCCAGCGATGGGCGTACCGTCGGGTGCGGCGGTCGCGGCGAGTTCGGTGACGCTCCCGACCCCCGGCGGATTGTAGTGCATCCCCGACTCGTCGCTGGTCATCCCGACCGCGGGCGACACGAGGACTGCATCGCCGAGGTCGTCGGCAACTGCCTCGATGGTGTCCGTGAGGTGATACGCTGGGACACAACAGACCGCCACGTCGGCCGCCCCCGCGGCGTCGGCGTTCGCTGCCCCCTCAACGGTCGCCTCGACGCCGTGGTCGGCAAGCGTCGCTTCGTACTCGGCGGCGGCGTCTCGGGCCTTCTCGGCGTCTCGGGAGCCGACTGTCACCGCGTGGTCGGTGTCCCGAGACAGTCTGAGCGCCAGTCCCTCGCCGATATCGCCCGTGCCACCTAGCAGTGCAACGTGCATACACTCCTGTTGGTGGAGGGGTGACTAAGCGTTGGTGCTTGTGTGTTAAACGCCACAGTCAGAACGAGGACGGGCAATGGAACGAAACGCAGACGGCCAACTTCGCCTCAGATTGACGGTCCGAACTTATCGAGCACGGCGTTGACGACCTTTCCTTCCGCCTTCTGGAGGTGATCGCTCGCCGTCACGGGTGCACACCCCAGTTCTTTGGCCACGTCCTCGTGGGTCGCGCCGCGGGGCTGGTCGTAGTAGCCGAGTTTCTGCGCGGTTTCGAGCGCCTCCTGCTGGCGGTCGCTCAGCGTCGACACCGGGTCGTCCAGCCCGCCACGGAAGCGGCCGATCTCGTCGATCTGCACGTCGAGCGGGTCCGGCGTGTCTTCGAGTGCCTGTTGCAGCGGTTCCGGATTGCCGACGCCGCGACCGTACAGTTTCCCGTCACGGTAGATTAGCGGCGTCCGTATCACGAGTCCACCCTGGGAACTCGCCCGCTGGATGGCGTCGTACATTGGCGTTTCCAGGGAATCGACAACGACGACAGCGTAGGTGATTCGGTTGCGAGTCTCGGAGAGGTCGACCGACGCGACGCCTGGCGTGTCGGTGGCCTCCGCGGCGAAGGTGGTGGGGTCACCCATAATTGCAAACAGATAGTTGTCGATGCCTTCAAGCGTCGTGTTCACGTCGAGCACCCGCGCTTCCTCTATCTTTGGCGAGTTCGCAAGCAGATTGAAAAACGTCGGTGCCTCCTCAGAGTCGACCTGAACGGTGGCCCGAATGTATTTCATCAGCCGTATCTCAGCTACCGCAGTTATAAAACCCACGTCCATACCTCACAGAATCCTCTCGGAGCAGTGCGAAAAAGGAGTGCAAACACATGGTACAATCGAGGCGCGCTCACAACGCAGACGACACGAGGAACGAATCCGCCGACCGGAAACCTTCGGTGGCAGTGGAGAACCTATCGCTCACCTACTCGGACGGGACAGAGGCAGTCAAAGGCATCTCGCTGTCGATTCCGAAAGGCGAGTTCTTCGGCTTTCTCGGGCCGAACGGGGCGGGCAAGACGACGACAATCAAGATGCTGGCGACGCTGCTGGAACCAACCGACGGGACGGTGCGAATCAACGGCTACGACGCCACCTCCGAACGGACCGCCGTCAGGGGGACAATCGGATACATGGCCCAAGAGACAAGCGTCGACGAGGAACTGACCGCCAAGGAGAACCTCCGGTTTGCGTGTGAAGCCTACGGCGTCGCCCGGGCCCAGCGGGAGGGTCGAATCGACGAACTCCTCGATTTGGTCGACCTCGCGGACGTCAGCGACACCCCTGCCGAACAGTTCTCCGGGGGGATGAAAAAGCGCCTCGACGCCGCCACGGCGCTCGTCCACGACCCGGAACTCGTCTTCTTGGACGAGCCCACGACCGGTCTCGACCCCAAGGCACGCAACCGACTGTGGGCTTACTTCGAGCGTATCAACGAAAACGGGACGACGATTTTCCTCACGACCCAGTACCTCGAGGAGGCCGACCAGCTCTGTGACCGTCTCGCAGTCATCCGCGACGGAACTCTCGTCGAAGACGGCTCTCCCGACGAACTGAAACGGCGCGTCGGCGGAGCGAGACTCGAAATCGACGTCGACGGTGGCCCGGCAGCCGTCACGGAGGCCACAGACATCGCTCGCAACAGCGCCCTCTTCGAGCCCGACGTGGCCGTCGATACCACCGAGGACGGTCTCAGGGTCACCACACAGTTTGCCAGCGACCACGGGACGGAACTTCTGGTCGCGTTGCGCGACGCGGGAATCTCCGTAAGCGGGTTCGACATCGAAGAGGCCTCGCTGGACGACGTCTTCCTCGCCATCGCAGACGACCAGGCCGACAATCTCGAACAGCCAGGGGAGGGGTCAGCGTGAGTACGCCCGACTTCGGCTCCGAATCCTCGCGTGTGCCGTCCGGCAACGGCGTGGTCGGAGACATCTGGGTGAACTTCAAACGCTGGAACCGCAAGGCAATTCGGAACCCGACCCCCGTCTTCCTCGATGTCGTCATGGCCGTTCTCTCGCTGTTGATGTTCACTGCAGTCTTCGGCGAGGCCGGCGCACTCGCCCTCGAACAGAGCGGTTTCGGGGATGTCGGGTACGTGTCCTTCCTCGTGCCTGCCGTCTTGGTTCAGGTGTCGATGGCCTCTTCGGTCTCTTCGGGGATTGGTCTCGTCGAGGACCTCCAGACCGGCATGTTCGAGAAGGTCGTCGTCACACCGATGAGTTGGACCGCCGTCTTCGCCGGCAAGGCCGCCGCCGAACTCCTTCGCATCGTCCTCCAGGTGCTGGTCGTCCTTGGCCTCGCCCTGGCTATTGGCGGGCGCATCGAGACCGGGCTCCCCGGCGTAGTTGGCATCGTCTTCGTCTGTCTCCTGTTCGGGACGTGGTACATGTCGCTCTCGAATATTCTTGCTCTCGTGACCCGGGACCAGGAGGCGCTCGACGCGGCCGCGTACGCCTTGCTGTTCCCGTTGCTTTTCATCTCCTCGGCGTTCCTGCCCGTCTCCTCGCTGTCGGGGACCACACAGATAATCGCCAAACTCAATCCGGTGACCTACGCGGTCGACGCGGTCCGCGCGCTCGTGCTGGACCGCGACGTGATGACCGTCCTTGAGATCTCCGCATTCGGCGGCATCTACGACACACTTGCTCCTGCGCTGGCCGTGCTTATCGCGCTCAACATCGTCTTCGGTGCCACGACAATCGCGTTGCTCTCACGGGCCAGTAGTTCGAAGGCCGATTGATAGTGATTATTGCGAGTCGTTACCGCCGTGGTAACAGCAGACGGGGTTCACAGGATGTGACACGACGATTCCTGTAACGTGGTCACAAAAATTACCGCAATAATCACTATGAGTGCCACTGCTTCTTTTTGCCGTCACGTTACGCGGATGTGCCCCCTCCAGAGTGGCGATTTCGTCCCGTGATTGGGTCAGTCGTCGCTACAGGATGAGTGCCGACAGATGTACGCGACGACCTGAGTCCGGTCCGTCATCGAACCCTCCGCGAGGGAAGTCTTGGCTCTAAAAACCGGCAGACGGCAGAGGGCGGCGCAAGCATGGCTTGTGAATTGCTCAGAATGATGGTTTTCTGAAAAATCCTTATCGTCCGAATTTCGGGCCGTCAAACGGTATAGAGACGAATCTGAAAAACCCAGGAACGAGGAGGAATCGAAGTGGGCCGACGCGGATTTGAACCGCGGACCTCCCGGTTATCAGCCGAGCGCTCAACCTAACTGAGCTATCGGCCCAACTGAGTGCATCAACAGGTATCCGGCAGGCACTGTTAAACGTTACTTTTCTCACCGAGAGTCGTCGACATCTTCGAAATCTACGTCACTAGTCGCCTCGAAGCCGTTTTCGCCGGAGTCGGGGCCGTCTGGCTCGGTTGGGCCGTCGTTGCCGCCGGGGAAGCCGCCGACGTAGACGTTCCCGGTAGCGAAGCCACCGGTCTTGTCGTCGACGTAAGGGACGACGACCCACCTTTTGAGCGCGAGGCGAACAGGGTACCGCGTCAGTGGGAGCACCAGCACGAATCCGATGGCGTCGGTGACCAGTCCCGGTGTCAGGAGGAAGGCACCAGCAATCAAGAGCAGCGCGCCGTCGAGCAGTTCGTTCGTGGGGGCTTCGCCGCGGGCAGCTTTGCGCTGAATCTTCGCGAGCGTGTGTCGTCCCTCCAGTCGGACGAGGAAGACACCGAGCAGAGCAGTCAACACGACCAGCAAGACGACGAGTTGCCAGCCGAGAATGCCGGTCAGGACGACGAGAAACAGCGCATCGAGCAACGGAATCAGCAGCAACAACCCGATGAGTCTGAGCATACCCGCTCTTTTCTCCCCTCGCCCAAACGCTTTTCGAGAGGGTTCAGCGTTGCCGACAGTATTTTTTACCGACGACGTAACACACACAATATGCCGTCTGGAACGCTGTCGGCCCGGCTCACGCCGCTGTTTGCAGTCGTGACGCTCCCGCTTGGTATTCTCGCGGCACTGTTTGTCAGCCTGCCGGCCGCGGCCGCTGTCTTCGTCGTCGGGTGGCTGTTGCTCACGCCCGCCTCGGCTATCCTGTTCGGGCCGCCAGAACCGGGCCCGGAGTGGGCTGACGACGAAGTCAACGACCTGGTCGAGGAGCGCATGAAAGAGGCGATGGACGAACAAGACTCGTCGGCAGACCCCGTCGAGGAGTTGCGCGAGCGCTACGCCCGAGGCGAAATCGACGAGGTCGAACTCGAACGCCGCCTCGACGCCCTCTTGGAGGCAGAAGACGTGAGCCAAAACAACACAGAACGCATCGAACGCGCGGTCGAGAACCTCGATACCGACACCGAAACGCCGGAGGACCTGCTCACAGACCGCGAGTGATTACTGGTACATCCCCAGCGGCTGGGCCTGCGTGCTCTCCTCGGCGGCCTGGTTCATCTGCTTGGCGAGTTTCTCGCGTGCGCTGGCAATCTCTTCGGCCTGTTCGACCAGTTTGTCGGTGTCGACGTCGATGTCGGCGAAGGGCTCGATAGCGTCGACGAGTATCACCCGTGCAGACTCGGGGTCCGGGAACTGGCGATTGGCCTGCACGACGAGGCCGACCGCGTCCATGTCCTGCTGGCAAGCCTCGGCGAACAGGGCGCCCGTCGGCCCGGTTATCATTCCGTTCTCGGTAGGCGTCGGAATCTCGGTGTCCGCGAGCATCGCCAGCCCGTCGCCACAGCCCATCCCGTACAGTTCTGGCCGCCCGTCTTTCTCCTCGGGGAGACCGCTCAGCAGAATCGGTGTCACGTTTTCCTCGCCGAACCAGGCCGACAGACAGCCGGCGAACTCGGGGGCAGCCTGTGGCGAGACCGGGACATCACTCTGGAGGACCAGCAGGTCTCGCTCCTGGTCTGCGTAGATGCGAACGGGCGGACGGACTGTTCGGTCACCCTCGCTGTACACCGCGACGCGGGGCAACCCCTCGCAGTGACAGGAGGCGTAGTGAGTCATATCGAGCGTCTCGACGAGGTGGTCGGCCGCGATTTTGCCGACCAGCCCCACGCCGGGGAGTCCCTCGACGAGTATCGGTTCTGTGAACTCCACCTCGGTGTGTACCTCGACGTGTGCCATGCTGCAGGCGACGACCGCCGACAACTTAATGGTCTGTGTCACCGGCGGCGACGGCTGCCCCGAACTCCCGGAATACGCCGACGTTCGCAAAGAGGAAGGCAGCGAAGCCGACACGCAGCAGGAAGTCGATGTAGGCGACGAGAATAGCGCTGACATCCGCGTCGAACACATCGAGCGTCGTGAACGCGGTAATAATGAGGACGCCGATGAGGAACAACAGCAGGTTACGGAACTTCCGGTAGAGCCGCTGTCTGTCCGCCTGCGTCGTCTGGACGGTACGCATGAACGGGCCGGCAAAGAGCCAACAGAGCACGACGAACCCGCCGACGACAATCAGCGCCCCGAGGATAGCGACGAGTCCGCTGGCCAGTGCAGTTCCCTGAAAAGCGAGATTCATGCTCACCGGCAGGGCGATAGCCACCCCAAGCTTGCGGCGGCTCACTCCGGCGAGGTACGCCGCCAACCCGAACAGCGTCCCGTACGCGACGGCGCCGTCGAGCAAATTTGGCACGTCGAGCGTTCCCTCACCCACAGAGAGTGCCCCGACTGCGAACCCGGACGCAGTGTTCGTAACCGCCGCGAGCAACACGAGCCCGAGCAGCGGATAGCAGTACTGTCGCAACTCCGTCGGAATTGCCTGGAGCCAGACGAGTAACGCGACCACAGCGACGGCGTAGGCACCGGCGAACGTCAGCGTAATCGGGTCGGTCATCTGTGCCCACCTCCGGTGGTCGCCGTGACCTCCCGTGAGGTCTCGAAGGTCGACAGCATCTCTCTGAGTTCCTGTGTCCGGTCGACGAGCGCGTCCGCGCGTGACTCCGTCGTGTTCATCCGCTCGGCGGCTTCCTGTGCAGTTTCGGCCAGGTCGTCAGATTCACGAGACACCTCGGTCGCGGTGTTCGACGCGTCGCGCACTGTCGCTGCGACCTCCTCGGTCGCGCTCGCGCCGTCGTCGGTCGCGCGCGCTATCTCGCCCATTGCTGTGTCGATGTCGGTAACGGTATCGGTCAGCGCTTCGAGCGTCTCGGCGGCCTCCTCGACGGTCGTGGCCCCCTCGACAGTCGCTTCCCGCGTCGACACCATCTTGTCGCTGACTTCGCCCACGTCGTCACGGACCGACTCGACGACGCCCTCTATCTCGGCGACGACTTCCTGTGACTCCTCGGCCAGCGATTTCACCTCGTCGGCGACGACCGCAAAGCCCTCGCCGTCGGCGTCTGCCCGCGCGGCCTCGATGTTGGCGTTGAGCGCGAGCATGTTCGTCTGCTCGGCAATCTCGTCGATGAGTGCCGTCGAGTCGACGACGCGCTCCATCTCGGCGTCCAGGCTCTCGACGAGCGTCTCCAGTTCCTCGACAGTGGTTTCGATGTCTTCCATCCGCGCAATGGCTTCCTGTGCCCGCTGTGTGCCGTCGCGACCGATATCAGCGGCGTCCTCGGCAGACTGGGCAATGTCCTGTGTCGTCGAGGCCACCTCCTCTATCGTCGCCGATAGCTCGTTTGTCTGGTCGGTCGTCGCGGTGAGCTGGTCGGCCTGGTCGGTCGCGTTATCGGCCATTTCGAGAACTGCCTCGGCGACCCGCTCGTTTATGTTCTCGACGTCGCTCGCGTTCTCGCTGACTGTCGTGCTCGCGGATTCGACCTCCTGTGCGAACTCGATGAGGTCACCGATGGTGTGCTCGAACTCGGATGTCATCTCGTTGAACGCCGCCGCGATATCTGCCATCGCGTCGATGTCGCTCTCGGCTTCGACCCTGACGGTCGTGTCGCCGTCGGCGAACTGCTGCATTGCGGCGTTAAACTGTTCGGCGTCCTCGACGAGCTGTGCGTTCAGCTCCTCGGCCTCGGTCTGTGCCTCGCGGGCACGCTGTTCTGCCTGCTGTGCATCTTCGAGTGCCTGCTCGGACTCCTCGATTGCATCGCGCAAGGAGAGTCGCATGCTGTCGACGGCATCGTAGAGTGTGCCGATTTCGTCGGGCCTGTCAGACGACAGTTCGACGTCCAGCTCGCCGTTTTCCATCCGCTCGGTCGCGTCAATAAGGTCCCCGAGTTCGACGCGCAGGTTCCCGCTGAGGACGATGCCAAGCAGCCCCAGATGCAGAATGAAAATGACTGCCGTTCCACCTGCAGCCGAGATGACTGCCTGCTCGTCTGGTTCCCCTTGTAACAGTATTCCAACAAATGCCCCGGTAAACAGGAGAGATACGAGGGTCACAGCCAGCACTGCGGCAGTGACACGATTGCTGTATTTCCCCTGTATCGATTCTATGAGCCCCATACATCTGTTAGTGCAAAGGCGTCGTATAAGAATGACGTTGATAGTTCCATATGAGCGAGATAGTGTTTATATACTAACAATACTGGCCGGCGAGGTGAGGCGACGGGTCCGGTCAGCAGTTTGTTCACAAGCCCAGACGGCGAAAGCCAGCGACCACGGCCAGTCGCCACGGCGCAAGCACGAGCAGGCCGAAGACGACGTTCACGACGACGAAGACGGGACTAGCGCCGCCGGAGAACAGCGACGTTGCACGGATAAGTGCACCGACCAGTGCGATGCCAGCCCAGCCAGGAACGAGTAGCGCAAGGGTCTGGCCGTAGCTCCGGAGTGTCCGGCCCTGATACAACCCGAGAAGCGGTGCAAACACGAGCCAGGCGATGAGAAACGGGGCAAGCGTCTCGGCAGTGTGAACCGGGACCTCCCAGGCGCGGAGGTTGTGAGCGTACAGCCCCCAGGCGATGAACAAGAGCAACCCGAGCAGGTCCCCGAGCAAGACGAGCGCGGCCGCTGGCGAGGCCGGCAACGACGGCCGGACACCGAGCGTGCGTACGTGACGGAGCATCCTCAATGGCACTCAGGAGTCGACGCTTATCAGTCTCACTGCATCGACCTATGGCGCTATCGCGGCCGGAGTCGGCTGACCCGCTCGGACGGGGAAACCTCTCTGTTTGCAAGCAGCCGGTCGATGCGCTCGTCGATAGGTGGGTGTGTCGACAGCCGGCGGTCGCGGTGTTCGGTCCGGTCGTCGTGGATGTACAGCACGGCGAGCAGACCCTCACGCGGCGTCGTCGCACGGTGGATTTTCGCCAGCGCGGCGGCGAGTGCGCGCGGGTTGCCAGTCAGCTCTGCAGCACGCTGGTCTGCGGCGAACTCTTGGCGGCGCGAGTAGGCCAGAAAGCCGAGCGCAAACAGCGAAAACAGCGCACCGAGCCCGAGCAAGACCACCTGCCGAACGTAGCCCGCAAGCCCGAGCCGTGACCGCCCCGGTTCGCCAGCTATCCACGCCCCGCCACGTTCGACGCCAGCGAGCAAGACGACTGCGGGGAACAGCAACGCGAACGCGGCCCCGACCAGAAGCCGGGCGGCGGTGAGAGCGAGCGTGTTCCAGAGCGTATCGAGACGCTCCATGTGTGCGAGTTCGTGGGCGAGAATCCCTTCGAGTTCGTCGATAGTCAACAGCTTGAACAGCCGCCTGTCGAGGACGACCACACCCCGCCGCGGCCCGCCAATAGAGAGCGCGTTTGGCGCACCCAGGTCGGCGAACAACAGCGTCGGCTGGTCTACCTGCGATTCGGAACAGAGCCGTTCGAGTCGGCGATAGAGCGCCGGTGCACGCTCGACGGGTATGGTGACGGCGTCGAGGCTAGCGACGAGACGGACAGTTCCGGTCCGGTAGCCAACGTATCCCGCGACAACCACCACACCGAGGAACGCGACCGCAATCGTCGCCGGGCCGGGCGGGTTGGCGAGCAGCCACTGGAGGCCAACGAACCAGGCGACAGCGACCGCCGCGTGGACGAGAAGCAGCCCGACTCCGACCGCCGCTGTGAGGGTTCGCGCCAGCACTCTCATATCGGATACTTTGCCTTCGAGACCCCAAACCGCTTGCGTCGCGTTGGCCCGCAGTCTTATACCGGGAGGCATACAACAGTCAATAGACGACAGGGGAAACTCCGAGATGGTCGACAACGAACACAGCGACGACCCAGGGCGACCGTCCAGCCGCCACGAGCAGCTTCTGGCGGCGCTCGGAGACCCCGTCTGGACGTTCGACACGGGCGGTCAGTTCGGCTACGTCAACCCAGCATTCGAGCAGAAAACGGGATACAGCGCGGCCACGGCCGAGGGTAAGCCACTGACGCTCGTGATGGACGACGACGCACAGCGGCTGCTGTCAGCAGCCGGTGACCTCGAAAAATCCGAAACGCCACAGCGCAGCGTTGAGGCGACACTCTGCGCGCGGGACGGTGAGACGACTCCGGTCGAGTGTACGTTGACCGTCACCGGCGACCAGCCCTATGGCGTTGTCGTTGCCCACGATATAACCGCGCACAAGGCACGTGAAAAGCGCCTCTCGAAATTCGCCAGCGTCGTCAGTCACGACCTGCGAAACCCGCTCGATGTCGCGCTCGGGCGGGCAGAGATGCTCCCGGAGATAGCTGATGTAGACGAGGAGAGTAGCCAGCATCTCGAAGAGATATACGACTCGCTCACGCACATGGAGCAACTCATCCAGGACGTGTTGACGCTGACACGAGAGACTCAGGAAACCGTCGAGACAGAGCCTGTCGAGGTGACAGCAGTCGCCAGAGAGGCCTGGGGAAACGTGGCGACCGACGCCGCGACGTTGACGGTGAGCACCGATATCGAGGTGCTGGCACACCGAACGCGGCTGCTCAGACTCTTCGAGAACCTCTTTCGGAACGCTATCGAACACGGTGGGCCGACCGAGTCAAACGGGGAGGCACGCAACGCGCCGAGTGATGACGAGACAGCCGACGCCGTCAGCGTCCAGGTAAAGGTCGTCGAGGACGGCGGACCTGTCGGATTCGCCGTCATCGACGACGGGCCGGGTATCGACGAGGCCGACCGCGAACGGCTGTTCGAGGGAGGGTACAGCACGGCAGACAAGGGGACGGGGCTCGGTCTCACCATCGTCCGAGAGATTGCTGACAGCCACGGCTGGACGGTGCGCGTCGGAGACGGCGACGGGGAAGGGTCGGGTGCCCGGTTCGAGGTAACCGGCGTTACGATAGCCCGCGGTAACGATTCGAAAGCTTGAGAAGTGTCTGTACCGGTATATCTGGGTATGGAACTTCGGGTTATCGACAAACAGGAGAACGAACTCTCTATCGAGATTGCCGGCGAGGACCACACGTTCATGAACGTCCTGAAGGGGACGCTGCTGGAGACCGACGGTATCGAGGCGGCGACCTACGACGTGAATCCGGAACAGTCCGGCGGCCAGACCGACCCCGTTCTGACAATTAAGACCGAGGACGGCGTCGACGCACTCGACGCCCTCGAAGCTGGAGCCGAGCAGGTCATCGAGAAGGCAAACGACTTCCAGGCAGCCTACGACGCAGCAGTCTGATTTTCGCGGTTACGCCTCACAGACGAACTGCCCGAGGAACAACTGTCCGTCGACGGCGTGTACGTCGACGCCGACGACAGTGGCCGACCGTACGGGCTCGAAGCCGGCCTCGACGACCGCGGTCGCGAGTGTCTGGCCCAGCTCCGGGGCAGTCTCGCTACCGTCGACAGTCACCTGCTCGTCGCTGAACGTTATCGGTGTCCCGCGTCGACACTCTTCGCCAAGCAGGTCGCTCACCCGCTGGTCTTCGGGCAGGTTTCCGTCGGCGAGTAGGGTTTTGACGAGGCGCTGATTGTAGAACGTCGACACCTCGTCGAGGTGGTCGCTGCGGTCGAGTTGTGGCCCATCAGCCCGGTCGAGTTCCTCGTTCAGCGCCGCCACGTAGGCGGCTTCCACGTCCGCGAGCGCGACGCCTCCGGTGGCTGTCGCGTTCCCCGGTACGTCGTCGACTCCCGGAACGCCGCCCTGGTCGAACCCGGGAACGTCGAGCACGCCGACGAGGCCGAGCACGACGACGCTCGCGACGGCGAGCGTTACCCCGAGCGCGAGAATATACCGCGGGGTGACGAGGTCGAGGTACCCCGGCGCGGACAGTTCTGCCTGGTCGACGTGCTGGCGCTGTTTTTCGAGTGTCGGATTACCGCATCGACTACACGGCGGTGCGTGTTTGGGGTGTTCGCGCCCGCAGTCCGTACAGGCCCAGACGATAGTCGCTTCCTGGTTTCCCTCGTCGGCAAGGTCGGTCTGTCTGACGACCGCTTTCTCGAACTGGCCGTGGCCGCAGTTGTCACACGGCGGGTCGTCTTCGTCGTGGGGTTTGCCACACCACTCACACCGCCATTCCATTGTGCCGAGCTAGGGAAGTTCGCTCTAAAAGGCTGGCGTTCCTGGTGGTAGATTCTCGTTCGATAGAAGCGTTACCGAGAACGTGAGACAGCCTACAGGCGGACGGGAACGTCACGCTCGTCGAGGTAGCGCTTGACCTCGCCGATGGAGTACTCCCCAAAGTGGAAAATCGAGGCCGCGAGCGCGGCGTCGGCGTCGGCTTCGGTGAACACTTCGTAGGCGTCTTCGGGACCGCCACAGCCCGAGGAAGCGATGACCGGCGTCGACACGGCGTCACAGACTGCATTCATCAGCGGGATGTCGTAGCCGTCTTTGGTGCCGTCAGCATCGATAGAGTTGACGAAGAGTTCGCCAGCACCACGAGCTTCGGCCTCGCCTGCCCACTCGACGGCATCGATGCCGGTGCCCTCGCGGCCGCCTTTGACGGTACACTCGAACCAGCAGGATTCGCCGTCGGCCTCGACGTAGTGTTCGCCTTCGCTGTCGAACCGGCGGCGTGCGTCCACGGAGATGACGATACACTGGCTGCCAAACGCCGACGCGCCCGCCTCGATGAGGTCGGGATTCTCCAGCGCGCCGGTGTTTATCGACACCTTGTCTGCGCCGGCCCGCAGCGTCTCTTTGATATCTTCACGGGTCCGGATGCCGCCGCCGACGGTCAGCGGAATAAAGACCTCGTCGGCGACCGCCCGGACCGTGTCGAGCATCGTCTCGCGGCCCTCGGCCGAGGCCGTGATATCGAGAAAGACGAACTCGTCGGCACCGGCCTCGTTGTACCGCTTGGCCATCTCGACGGGGTCACCCGTGTACTCCAGGTCCTCGAAGTTGACGCCCGTGTACACCGCCGGGTTGCCGTCGTCGTCGACATCGACGTCGATACAGGGGATGATGCGTTTTGTGAGTGCCATAGAAGCTGGTCTGTTGTCTGCTCCTTGCGAGTCGCCCCACGTAGACCTTTCTATCACCGCGTTGCTCCCCAAGTCACGGACGAGATACCCGAACGTTTAATTGTGCGCCTCTAGCCCATGTGCCTGTATGTCGACAGGCACGGTCCGCGGGACGGTCGACGGGCTGGCACGCCGAGCGAATCCCGCATTCGCCGGGGGTGTCGTCGCCGTTGCCGTCCTCGCGCTGGGGTATGTGCATACGGCTGCGTCACTCGAACACCACACCTACGTTCACGTCATGGCGGGACTGCTCTGGACGGGTATTGATATCTTCATGGGCGCAGTGCTGGGGCCGGTCGTGGGTGGCCTCGACGACGAGGAGAGCGCGGCGGTCTTTCAGCGACTCACACCCAAGACGACCTTTCTTCTCCCGTCGCTTGCTTTCGTGACTATCGCGACGGGTATCACCCTCTCGAACAGACTGGGGCTGTTCTCACACGCCGAGGCCTGGCTGGCGCTGTTTACCGCGGCCAATCTGATTCCGATTCTGCTGTTGCTGGGGTGGCGACTCGACGCGTGGGGCGACCGCCGCTGGCAGGCGCTCTTTGGGGTCGTGGCCGTCGGCTCGCTCACCTGGGTCGGCCTGACCATCGGCGACTTCCAGATGACCAACCACGCTATCGCCGTCGCCCTCGGGCTGGTGACCATCCTCTCGGTACAGGGGTTTGGCTTCCTGTTGCCCGGCGAGTTACGGATGTACCGGGAGATGACATCCGCGAACCCCGACGCCGGCATCATCAGCAGCATCGGGAAGCAAAACGCCATGCTCGGCGGCGTTCAGGGAGTCGTGCAACTGTTGCTCATCTTCGTGATGGTCTCTCTTCGGTACGGCGGCTTCTAGCACCCGTCGGCGCTACGTCCGACCGTCTTGTAGGCGTAGATTCGCGAGGAGGCCCCCGACACCTCCGAAGACCAGCGGGTACGTGACACCGGCCAGGAGCGTCGCCTCGGCAGGGTCGAGCGCGACGAAGACGAAGTCGGCACTCCCCGAAAGCGTCGCGAGTACGAGACCGACAGCAGGCGCATACCCGAGTACTATCGCCGCTCCCTGAACGGCGGCTTTCTGACGAGGGGCGTCCGGCTCGACCGTCCGGACTGCACACCAGCAAAGTGAAACGGGCGGGACGAGGTAGTAGACGACACCCGGCACGACACCGACGCCGGCGACGCCCATAACGACTCCGTCGGTGACACCGGCGTGGGCGCTCAGGAAGTCCCCGAGCGTCCCGAGAAACAGCGCCTCTAGACCGACCCCAGTGACCGTCACGTGTGCCGTCGAAGCGATGTGAATCCCGAGAAAGAGCGCGACTGCCGCGTACGTACAGAAGGCGGCGACGAGACCGTATCCCGTCGCTCGTACGGGCATCGACGCGCGGCTGACTCTCTCGCGTGACTCCATATCCATCTCTCTGGTGGCAGTCGGCATAAGCGCTCGGCGAAACCTCGTCGCCGAGGCGACACCAGCGGCTACTGGTGTGTCTTGATTTCTTCGGCGATATCGGCCATCTCGTCGTCGTCTAACTCCGCCATGTCGAACAGCCGGTGAATCGACTTGGGGCCGTCCTCGGCCGTCTGTGGGACGATGTGAAGATGCGCGTGTGGCACCTCCTGGCCGGCGTCCTCGCCGTTGTTAATCGCGAGCGTCGTCGCCGTAGCGTCGGTCGCCGCCTCGACGGCGTCGGCAATCTCGCCCGCCGTCGAGAACACGTCGCCGACCAGCTCCGGCGGCATGTCGTTCAGCCGCTCGTAGGGCTCTTTCGGGACGACCAACGTGTGCCCGGGCGCGAGCGGGTTCGCGTCCAGGAACGCGTAGGTCGTCTCGTCCTCGTAGACGGTGTAACTCGGTATTTCGCCCTCGATTATCTTCTCGAAGATGGTCTTCTCGCTCATGTCCGGGTGGTTGCTCCCCTCTGCAATGAAGATTGTCCTGTGGCCGCGACGACACTTTTCGTGAGAGTGTTATTAAAATATCTACCGTATATTACCAACTATTATCATAAGAAGCGGCGCTTAAAGCAGTTCAATTAATAAGACACGGGTCGTAGCCCAAGGTAATGAGCGACCATGCTGTGGAGACGACGACCCTCCGTCTCACGGTTCCCGAGATGGACTGTGCGTCGTGTGCCGGGACCGTCGAGGCCGCGGTAGGTGGCCGCGGGGGTGTCGTCGCAGTCCAGCCGGCGGCAGCGACCGGGCGGGTGACCGTCGAATACGACAGCGAGCGCATCGGCCGGGACGGCATCGTCGCGGCCATCGAGAGCGCGGGCTACGAGGTGGCCGACACATCGGGAGCGGATGCAGGGCGCGGCTTCGGAGATATCTGGCTGAGCCCCCGCGCACTCAAGACCTGGGCGAGTGGCCTGTTCCTGTTCGCAGGGCTGGCCGCGGTCGTCGTCCCGGCACTCGATATCGAACTCGTGACCGTGCTCGGGACGCCACACCGGACGGGAGACGCACTCTTCTTGCTGGGAGCGGCGGTCGGCGGTGAAGTCATCCTCCGGAACGGGGTCGTGTCGGCACGGAACCGTCAACTCGACATCGACTTCCTGATGAGCGTCGCTATCCTCGGTGCCGTGACGGCGAGTCTCGGCTTCGGCGAGGCACTCTACTTCGAGGCGGCGACGCTCGCGTTCCTGTTTAATATCGCGGAGTTACTCGAAGCCTACTCGATGGACCGCGCCCGGAACTCGCTCCGGGAGCTAATGGACCTCTCGCCTGACGAGGCGCGTGTCCGTCGAGACGGGGACGACGTGATGGTACCGGCAGCGGAGGTCGAAGTAGGTGAGACTGTCGTGGTCAAGCCGGGCGAAAAAATCCCCGTCGACGGCGAGGTACTCGACGGCGAAAGCGCCGTCGACCAGTCACCGGTCACCGGCGAGAGCGTCCCGGTGGACAAGACTGCCGGGGACGAGGTCTATGCGGGCACGCTCGTCGAGGGCGGTTACCTCGAGGTCGAGACGACGGCCGGCGCGGGCGAGCACACCCTCGCACGCATCGTCGACCTCGTCGAGGACGCAGGGGCCGAGACCACCGACCGCGAGCAGTTCGTCGACCAGTTCGCGGGCTATTACACGCCGGCGGTGGTCGGCCTGGCGTTGCTGGCGGCGGTCGGCGCGCCGCTCGTGGTTGGCGGCTGGCAGACGTGGTTCGTCCGCGGCCTGACACTGCTCGTGTTGGCTTGCCCCTGTGCGTTCGTCATCAGCACGCCAGTCTCGGTCGTCTCGGGTATCACCAGCGCCGCCCGCAACGGCGTCCTCATCAAGGGCGGGGCCTACCTCGAAGCGATGGGTGACGTAGAGACCGTCGCAGTCGACAAGACTGGTACCCTGACCAGAGGCGAACTACGCGTCACCGATACCGTTCCGCTCAACGACACCACAGAGACGGACTTGCTCCGACGTGCACAGGCGCTCGAACGCCGGAGCGAACACCCCATCGGGAACGCAATCGTCGAGTTCGCCAACGACCGTGACATAGCCCAGGCGACGGTCGACGACTTCGAGGCACTAACCGGTAAGGGAGTCCAGGCGACTGTCGACGGGCGCAAACACTACGCGGGGAAGCCGGCGTTGTTCGAAGACCTCGGGTTCGACCTCTCGCATGTCCACGCGGCGACCGACGGCGGCGTCGCCACCCACCCGAAAGAGGAGTGTACGCGCGACGACTGTCTGGACCTGCTCGCAGAGACGATTCCGGAACTCCAGCGAGAGGGGAAGACGGTCGTTCTCGTCGGAACCGGCGAGGCACTGGCGGGCGTCATCGCAGTGGCCGACGAAGTGAGGCCCGGCGCGGCGACGATGGTCGACCGACTGCACGACCTCGGCGTCGAGCGGGTCGTCATGCTCACCGGCGACAACGAGCGGACCGCCCGCGCAATCGGCGAGCAGGTCGGCGTCGACGAGGTTCGCGCCGAGTTACTACCCGAAAATAAGGTGGCCGCAGTCAGGGAGTTCAGCGAACACGGCGGGGTCGCCATGGTCGGCGACGGCATCAACGACGCCCCCGCGCTCGCGACCGCGACCGTCGGCGTCGCGATGGGTGCCGCCGGGACAGATACAGCCCTGGAGACGGCAGATATCGCCCTGATGAGCGACGATATCGCGAAACTGGGGTACCTGCGCTCGCTCTCACGGCAGGCAAACGGCGTCATCAGACAGAACATCTGGGCGAGTCTCGCGGTGAAGGCGCTGCTGGTCGTTCTCGTCCCCTTTGGCTACGTCCCCATCTGGGTCGCCGTTTTAGTCGGCGACGCTGGCATGACCGTCGGCGTCACTGGTAACGCAATGCGTCTCTCGCGAATCACGTCCTGATAGTGATTATTGCGGTAATTTTCGTGACCACGTTACAGGAATCGTCGTGTCACATCCTGTGAACTCCGTCTGCTGTTAGGCGGTAACGACTCGCAATAATCACTATGAGTCAGATTACAGTTCGTGGACGGTTACCTCGAGGTCGCCGTCTTCGGCGGTGACGGTCATCATCGTCGGTCTGTCGGCCGGGTTCGCCCCTGTTACGCTCCCGGGATTCAGGATGCGGACGCCGTCGTGTGTCGTGTCTGTTATCTCGTGTGTGTGACCGGCGACACCCACCGCGATGTCGCCAGTCGCGTGCTCAGTGACGGCATCGGCAACGCGCTGTGTCCAGCCGCCCCGCGAGCCCGTACCGTGTGTGACGACGAACTCGACGCCGCCGCATTCGACGGTGGCGACGGTAGGGAGTCCAATCTGGGGGTCCATGTTGCCGTGGACGGCCGTCAGCTCCGGCGCGAGGTCCTGAGCGTCTGTGAGCGCGCCCTTGGAGTCGAAGTCGCCGGTGTGGATGACGTGGTCTGCGGTCCGAATCTCCGAAACGAAGGGGTCGGGAATGTGTGGCTCTCGTGACGGGATGTGGGAGTCACCGAAAAGTGCAAGCTCCATATCCCTCGTTCTGTCGCCGGCCGACAAGAAGGTGATGCCCGGAGTCAGTTCGCGTCGCTCACAATCTTCACCACGTCTCCTTCGGCGAGTTCGTGGTCGTCGCTGATGCGTCGCCCTTCTCGGGCGTCGACAGCGTGGATGTAGCCGTCGCCGATATCGGAGTGGACGGCATAGGCGAGGTCGACAGGCGTCGAACCGTCGGGCAGGAGGTGTGCATCGGGCAGCATCCGGCCCTGTGCGTCGGTCCAGTGGGTATCGTCTTCGACGGGGTAGGCGGTGATGTGATCGAGCAGGTCGTAAACCACCGTGTCGAGCGCCTGTTGGATTCCCGTTCCGGCGTACTCTGTCATCACCGTTCGAATCTGTTCGAGTCCCTCACGTTGCTGGTCGCTCACGTCGCCGGCGATATCGAAGTCGTCGTCGCCGGGGTCGTAGTCGATGACGCCCGCCTCAGCGGCCCGTCTGAGCGCGAGTTCGCCGTCTGCGGTCGCGGGCAGCACACGTTCTGCGGCCTCGCGGAGGCGCTCGATGTTCTCCTCGGGGGCGATGTCTGCCTTGTTGGCGACGACAATCTGTGGCTTGGTCTCTGCGCGGATGTCGGATGCGAGGCGCGTCCGGTGTTCGTCGGCCCACTCGCGTGGGTCGTCGGGATACTCCAGGTCACGAAGGACGCGCGCAACGTCGGTTTCGGTCGCGCCGATGCCGGTGAGCATCTCGGCGAGTGCGTCGTCGATATCGAAATCCGGGGAACGGGATTGGCGCTCGATAGACTCCCAGTTCCGGGAGACGATTGCGGCGAGCCACTGGTCCATCTCCGTCTCGATGAAGTCCACGTCCTCGACGGGGTCGTGCTCGCCGACCTCGACCGGCTCGCCTTCGGCGTTTGTCGCGCCTGCGGCGTCGACCACGTGAACGATGGCGTCGGCGTCAGTCAACTGGTCGAGAAACTGGTTGCCGAGTCCCCGTCCCTCGTGTGCGCCGGGGACGAGTCCGGCAACGTCGAACAGGTCGACGGGAACGTATCGCTTCCCGTCCTGACAGTTGTCGCTATCACACTGGCTATCACGGTCCTGACAGGGGCAGTCCGTCCGGGCGTAGCTCACACCACGGTTGGCGTCGATTGTGGTAAACGGATAGTTCCCGACCTCGACGTCGGCCATCGTAGCCGCCGTGTAAAACGTCGATTTCCCCGCGTTTGGTTTCCCCGCGAGCGCAAGCGAGAGCATACCCGGCCTACTCCGGGGAGAAGAAATTCACTTTCGGTTCAGGGCCGAGAAAACTGCCCTTACGACTCGTCGCTGGTGTCCGGCAAATCACCGGCACCGCCGTCCGACCGTGGGTCACTCGCAGTCTCGGGGCGCGGACCCACTTCGTTGCAGTCTAGCTCGGTCTCCCCGGCAGTTTCGTCGTCAGCCTGCTGCCTTTCGTCTGCGTCCTCTGTCTCTGCGTCGATGACGGCGTCGTCGATGACTGGCTCGGAGACGATTGTCATCTCCTCGCGGGCGCGGATTGCACCCTCGACCTCGGCGTCCTGATGGAGTTCGACGTACTCGCCGGACACGTCACCGCGAACATCCGTCCCGGGACCTACGCGTACCGTCCCGCTGCGCGTCGTCACGTTACCGGTCACTTCGGTCCCCGAACCGACTGTAATCCCCTCTCTGGCGCGCAGACTGCCGAAAATCTCGTTATCGCGGCCGACCACCAGCGATTGAGCGCGGATGTTGCCGTGGAGGCGGCAGTCGTCGCCGATACGCCCGGGCGTCGAGACCCGCCAGGCGTCGTCGCTGACGTGGCTCCCCCGCGGGACGACGACGGGCTCGTGTGCCCGCTCTTCCTCGACGACAGCACTCAACAGCGTCTCGGCTTTCTCCTCCTCGCCGATGCGGAGCAACTGCGAGAGGTAGACGAACAGGAAGACGATTGTCGGCATCGGGTTACGGATGACAATCCAGCCGTTGGCGTCGAAGCCGTCCTCGATATCTACGTCGTCGCCGATGTCGAGGTTGCCCGCGACCCGTAACTCCCCGCCGATGTGGACGCGTTCACCGAGATACGCATCTTCACCGACGAGGACGTTGTCTGCAACGTCACACCACATATCGAGCCGACAGTCGTCCTCGGCCTCGATGTGACCGCCGAACGTGACTCGCTCGCCGGCGATGACGTTGCCACCGCGCACGCCGAACTCGATGGTGCTCTGCCCGCCGACGATGACATCTCCGTCGGTCACGAGGTCGTGTTCTTGGACGTGGGTCTCGTCGGGCACGACGAGTTCGTCCAGCGGGTCGGAGCGAAACGACGGCACACTAAGATACGCGCGTTCCGCAGTATTAAAGCCCAATGCCGCGTCAGACGGCCGTCTGACGAAGAGCGGAGGCAGGAGCTGGCCGAGCGTCCCCGTCTGTGACCCGAATTGTCGGATGTTACCACGTTATAAATATATTATAAATTATAAATAACTAAACGACTCGAAACAGAATCATATTAGCCCCAGATAGCAACGACGGCGGTAATATGCAATTTTAGGAACTATTGGCGTAGTATTCAATCACGTAGGACCAAGACAGATAACATACTATATTTATAGTACATATTCAGAAATTTTTATATATTTGTGATTCGATATCTTTAGAGATGGCAACAACAGATTCGAATCCACTCGTACAGTGGTACGAAACACGCGTCGGAACGTCCTCGACAGCAGACGAAGCAGTGGGCTACTGGGTGTTCGTCCTCGGTGTCTTGACCGGGGTTCTCGGGATTGGGCTGGTACTGGTCAGCGAGGTCGAGTCAGTCGAGCGAGAAGCGGGAGCAATGCTCGCCGCAGTCGCGTTACTCCTGTTGCTCATCGGCCCGGTAATCAGACTGCCGCTACAACGAGCCGCAACGTTGCTCTCGTATCTCGGGGCAGTGCTCTGTCTGCTTGCCGTCTCGTGGTTTGTCGTCGCCTATCCCGCAAACTTCGGCTCGCAGTTCGACGGACAGGAGCTCCAGATTATCGGCCTCTACGGACTTGGCGTGCTGGCAATTGCTGCCGGAGGCATCTTTACACCGATGTTGATGAGTCCGCGCGAAGAACAAGAGGCCGCCGAAGCACGCGCTGCCGAGGCCGAGCGCGAACGCGACGCCGCAGTAGAGGAGGTGAGCCAGCAAGCGACCGAGGCCGCCAGGCAGCAAGTCGAGCGAGAGGCACTCGAAACGGAGTTACGACGTATCGAGGACAGCCAGTCACAGTTCGAGCTGTTCACCGACAACGGCGGGAAGTACCGCTGGCGGCTCCGTCACCGCAATCACAATGTCATCGCCGACAGCGGCCAGGGGTACTCCTCCCGCCAGAAGGCACAGCAGGGACTGAGCGCCGTCAAGCGCGACGCCGTCGGTGCCGGTGTCGTCGACTTAGACAAGGCAGACGTTGCAGTCACAGACCCAGACGAGGGCATCGACGGCGACGACGCGCCCGGCTTCGTCGAGGCAGCCAAGAGCAAAGCGACCTTCGAGACCTACGAGGACAACGAGGGCAAATACCGCTGGCTACTCCGCCACGACAACGGCAACATCATCGCGGCCAGTGGCGAGAGATACACCACGCCGGGTAGCCGAGACGATGCAGTCGAGCGCGTCAGGCAGTACGTCCAGTCGGCAGACTACCTCAAACTCGACCCCTCGGCGTTCGAACTCTATCGCGACAGTGCTGGCCAGTACCGCTGGCGACTGCTCCACAAGAACGGGAATATCCTCGCCGACAGCGGCCAGGGGTACACCTCGCGACAGAAGGCTCGCAATGGTATCGACAGCGTCCAGTCGAATGTCGGTGACGACGCCAAGGCCAGCTTCGAGGTCTACGAGGACAAGGCGGCAAGTACCGCTGGCGACTCCGCCACGACAACGGCAACATCATCGCCGACGGCGGTGAAGGCTATGCCAGCGAGAGCGAAGCCGAGAATGCGGTAGTGCGCATCCGCGAGTACGGACCAGACGCACACGTGCTCGATGTCGGCAGCGCGGCCTTCGAGGTTTACGAGGACAACGCCGGCGAATGGCGCTGGCAACTTCGCCACCGTAACGGCAACCTCATGGCAAACAGCGGCGAAGGCTACGCCTCCCGGACCGGCGCAGAAGACGGCATTCACAGCGTCAAACACAACGCCCCGAACGCCGAGGTGGCGTGAGCGACACCACCGAGTGAAACGCCTTTGTCTCCGCGCCGTCACACACGAAGTATGGGATACAGCTGTCCGGTCTGTGGGGACCCACAGGCTGACGCGCGCCACCTCGCCAACCACCTCGCCTTTACCGCCCTCGTTCGCGGGGGCGACCACGAGGCGTGGCTCGACGACCACGTTCCCGAGTGGGAGTCGATGGACGAGGAGGGACTCGCGCCAGAGGTTGCCGACCAGGCCGACGAAACGGAGTACCCACAGGTGTTCGAAGACACGACAGAACACCACGACCACAGCCACGAAGCGAACTCACCGGACCTCCCGGATGACGTGGCCGTAGCCGACCTGCCAGATCAAGACGACCTCTCGGCGGAGGCGGCAGACGCCATAGAGCGCGCCAGAGAACTGACCAGACAGCGCCACGATGATGACGAAGACGAGGCATAGAAGGGAAAGCCAGTAGTGACCAGCGACGAACGGTTGGGCATGGAAACAGATGGGTTGTTCGCCCCGGAAACGGCCGCCGAGGCCAGCGCACAGTTCGAGACGCTCGCCCCAGCAGCGAGCGAAGTCGTCCGCGCCGTCGCCAAAGAGATGTCTTTCGACACTGGCGAGTACGACGACCGCGTTACCGGTGAAGTCATCGAGACCGCACGCGAGGCGCTGTATGCATCCCTGCTCGAAGTCCGAATCGGTGACCGCGAGGAGTACCACCAGTGGTGTGACGACCACGAGTGCGAACCGGTCGAGGTCGGGAGCCAGGACGTCGACCGCGTCGTGTGGCACGCGGCCCCCTTCGCGGAGACAGCCGTCGCGGCGACGTTTCAGGAGGAGCGAGAGGCCGCCGTCGCCACGCTCAGACGGCAGGCGTTCGGCCGCCTCTACGCAGACGTACTGGAGGTGTCGCCGTGAGCGACGACTCAGCACCCACGACCGACGACTGGGAGGTTCTGGAGTCGGTCGTCGAGTACGAGACCGGCTGGTATCAGGGTGGGTACGACCTGCTCGAACAGCCCGACGGCACCCAGAAAAAATACTACTGGGCAGAGATTCAGCCGGCAGTCGTTATCGTCGCTGTCGCCGACGACGAGTTGGTCGTCGTCGAGCAGTTTCGACCCGCTATCGGCGAGCACTGTCTCGAACTGCCGGCGGGCCTCGTCGAAGACGGCGAGTCGTATACCACCGCCGGCGCGCGGGAACTCCGCGAAGAGACCGGGTTCGACCCGGCAGGCGTCTCGCTTCTGGAGGAGTTCTGGGTTGCGACCGGCGTGTTGCGCCACCGCCGCGGTATCGTCTTCGCCGAAGGACTCAAGCCGGGTATCCCCGAGCGTGACACAAACGAGTTCCTCTCTGTCGGGACGGTCCCAGTCGAGGACGCACTCGACCGCGCCCGGGCCGAGCCCGCGAACGACGCCACTATCGAGGGAATTCTGCTCGCAGAGCACGAAGGGTTGCTCTGAGCCGTCCTGGTCTACGTGTCGAGAAGCCGTGCCCCCTCCCCGACCGTCGTCTGGAAGGCCCGCGCCTCGACCCCACGGTCGTCGAAACCCTCGACCATCGCAGCAGCCACCCGACGCTTGAACCCCTCGGGACAGACCGCGAGAACCGCCGGACCGGCACCGCTTATCGTCACACCGGTCGCACCAGCCTCCAGCGCCCGGTCGTGAACGTGCCCGTAGCCGTCGATGAGTTTCGCCCTCGAGGGCGTAACGACCGATTCTCGCATCCCGCGGCCGACGAGATACGGGTCGTCGCGTTCCATCCCTGCAGTCAGTGTCGCCGCGTTGCCAACCGTTTCGACCATCTCGTCGAGGCGGACGCCGTCTGGGACGACCGCTCGGGCGTCGCTGGTCGACACCACGATGTCGGGCAGACAGACCACCAGTTGCAGGTCCGCCGGCACGTGCGTCACGCCGTCAGGTGTCGCGACAGTGAACCCGCCCAGTAGTGCCGGCGCGACGTTGTCGTCGTGAGCCTCGCCAGCGACGACGGCCTCCCCCTTTGCAGCAATCGAAACCAGTTCCTCGCGCGAGTAGCCACGGTCGTACAGCTCGTTCAGTGCAAGCGCCGCCGCCGCCGCGCTGGCTGCCGACGAGCCAAGCCCCGATGCCGGTCGGATTCCCTTGTCGATACGGATACGAGCAGGTGCATCAAGCGCGTCGACGACCGCGCCGACGGTGTTCTGTGCGGGGTCTTCGGGGATGTACTGGCTGCCTGCACCGGTGACAGACAGCGTTGTCCGGGGAGCTTTCTCGACGCGGAGGACATCCGCCGGCCCCGAGAGCGCGATGCCGAAAACGTCGTACCCGCTGCCGAGATTTGCACTCGTGGCCGGTGCCCGGACAGTAAGCATACCCCCTCCTTTCGCCGGTGCCATAAAAAACCTGACGAGAGAGCGTACCGGGCGCCAGTACGACGACGTTCGTAGTCTCCGGGCTGATTGCAGGCGTCCCACGAGCAAGCGTTTTTCACACGCGGCCCATAGCACAGTCAGGTGAGCTATCGATGGGAGACCGCGCTCGGCGACCCACGCGTCGTACCGTGTTATGCCTCGGAGCCGTTGGTGGATTCGGAGCAGTTGCCGGCTGTCTTGGCGGCGATTCGACGCCTGCCAGCGAGACGCCGTCGGGGACAGACAGTGACAGCGCGACACCGACGCCGGAGCCGACAGGTACCCACGAATTCAGCGTCGAGACGGTGACTGAGGCAGTCGCTGCTCCCTGGGGGATGGCGTTTCTTCCCGACAAACGTCACCTGCTCGTGACCGAGCGCGGCGGCCGACTCTCGCTTGTCAACCGGGACACTGGTTCGCTGACGGCGGTCGATGGGACGCCATCGGTTTTCGCCGGCGGCCAAGGCGGGTTACTCGATGTGACACTGCACCCGGAGTTTCCCGACCCGGCGTGGGTGTATCTCACCTACAGCGTCGCAAACGAGGCAAGCAAGACTGCGACAGCACTGGGACGAGGACGCCTGACAGGCGACAGGGCCAGTTTCGACGAATTCGAGCAGATACACGTTGCAGAGCCGTACGTCGACTCGACGGGGCATTTCGGCTCGCGGGCAGTCTTCGGCGGGGACGGCGCGGTTTACATGACGACCGGTGACAGGCAGTTCAAGAACTTCGGCCCCGACCACGTATCACAGGACAAGACGAACGAACTCGGGGCTGTCCTCCGGCTCAGACCAGACGGGTCGGTCCCCGGTGACAACCCCTTCACAGACGATGCGGACGCAGTCGACTCGCTGTACAGCTACGGCCACCGAAATCCACAGGGATTGATGCGCCACCCCGACACCGGCGACATCTGGGAGACCGAACACGGCGAGGAGGACGGCGACGAAATCAACATCCTTCGGCCCGGCGGCAACTACGGCTGGCCGGTGGCGAGTACCGCCTGCGAGTACGGCACCGACGACCCGGTCGGCGACGACCACTTCGAACGCGAAGACACCGTCCCGCCGGTGTACTACTGGGAGTGTGGCACCGGCGGGTTTCCGCCCGCAGGCGGGGCCTTCTACGACGGTGAGGCGTTTCCGGACTGGCAGGGCGACCTGTTTGTCGGCAACCTCGCCGGCCAGTATCTCGGTCGCCTGGTCGTCACAGACCCAGGCGACGAGCCGGTGGTTAGGGAGGCCGACCCGTTGCTCACAGACCGCGGGTGGCGCATTCGAGATGTCGCAGTCGCTCCCGATACGGGCCACCTCTACGTCGCCGTTGACGCCGACGGCGGCCCAATCGTGCGGCTGGTGCCGGCCTGACTCAGAGGAATAAATCGAGTGTCGACCGGAGCTGTGTAACGAGCAGAAGGCGGACGAGCAATCCAAATAACAAGAAGACGACGACGTAGACACCAACAGCGGCCCGGCGGCTCTCGAAGAACCCACGGACAGTCATCACCCGGCCCGCATAGACCACATAGTCCGCGACGGCAACCGCCGAGAGGAAGCCAACGAGGAACATCGACACCTGGGTCGCCGCGGTATGTGAGACGAGCATCGCTACCATCGACACGAACTGGACGTTGGTGACGGCCTTGCCGAAGAAACTCGCTTTGATATCTTCGGACTCCATCGCCAGCAGCGGCGTCGACAGGCCGAGAAGCAAAATAAACCCGTCACGAAGGAAAAACAGGGCGAGATACTCGACGGCGAGGTCGGTTCGAGGGAACAACACAGCAACGAGTAACAGGGCAATGAGTTTGTCGAAAGCTGGGTCGAGCACCGCCCCGAGTTCAGTCGCCTGGTCGAGCCGGCGGGCGAGCCAGCCGTCGAGACCGTCGGTCACGACGATGAGAGCGAACACGGGATACTGCCAGAGCGTGTTGAGGGTCGCGACGAGGAGCAAAAACAGTGGCAGTCGGGCGACGGTCACCAGATTCGGGACCGTCCATATCTCCTCGCTCCGCTCACGCCAGTCGATGCCCATAGGGTGTCGTGCCCGTGGTGGCGTAATGTATTTCCCGGTTTTTTTACGCTTATTCACAGGACTGAAACAGAAACTATAGCCCCACGCACAGTGTGAGCAGCCACCGCTATACAGAGGCTACCTCACGGTTGCGACGAGTCACGTCGGTCCAGTTGTCCTGCCGACCATTTCAGGTGGATGACCGTCGACGCGATACCGACGACAATCAATCCAGAGACGAGTAGCGTTCCCGTCGTCACCTGAAGGATATCCAGCAGTGCCCCCGCAGTTATCAGCAGCCACCCGACGAGCGTGGTGACCGCTCCGACAGTCATCGAGCGAAGTGCTTTTTCTCGGGCCTCTGGGTCTGCCTCGATAGCCTGGTCCTGGGAAGCGGACTCGTCGACGCCTAGCCCTTGGCGCATGAGCTGACGCATCGCCGAGGACTTGTTTTCGTAGTCTTTCTTGTACTCGTCCCACGCCTCGGCAATCTCGCCCGAGTCGTCGATACGAGTTCCAATTTGCCGCTTTCGTGACACGGGGTTACATACTCGGGCAAGTAATTTAGTCTTTCTGCTTCCCGTTAACAGACGGTTCAGTCCTGTTCGATAGCAGTTAACAGATGTTTCAAAGGCAGAATTGTGCTGTTAACATCCGGTACACTGTGCGAAAATACTATGTGCGTGGCGTACTGAGCCAGCATTATGGCGCGACTAGAGAAGTTCGGTACGCCAGCTCTCGTCGGTCCGGTTGTCGGGGCGGTGACGTTCGTCGTCGGGTTCCTGCTGACGTACGGTGTCTCTGTGTTGAACGGCGGAACAACTACAAACGGCGCAGGTTGGACGTATTATCAGGCGCACTTCGTCAACATCGAGACGGAGGCCGTCGGCGGGAGTGAGTGGGCAGGAGTATTCGGTGGCCAACAGTTCAACTACCTCCTCCAACAGGTACAGGGGTCCGTAGTCGACGCTGGACAACTCGTTACCCCTTCGGAGATGTTCACGTCGACTGTTATCCCTCCAGCAGTCTATCTCGGCATTCCTATAGCGGTTCTGTTGCTCGCTGGGTTCTCGCTGGCCCGAGTATCGGACGCTGAAACGCCCCTCCAGGCTGTATTAGCTACGAGCACTATCGCAGTTGGAACGACGGTGGCGGCGGCTGCCGGGACCGTGCTGTTTGCGGAGGGGACTGAACTGCTCGTTCGGCCTGCGCGGCTGGACGGAATTCTGCTTGTCGGGCTGTTTTACCCGCTGGTCGTCTGCCCGGTTGGTGGAGTGATAGCCACCATGACGCCGGCCTTGGAGACTGTTTCCCAGCCGACGAGCAAACAGGCACAGGAGAGAGACCAATCCGCAGGCGACACCGGCGCCACCAGACCTGAGACACACCTCAATCGGCGGAGTGTGCTTGCAGGCGCAGGGACAATCGCTCTGGGGACGGCCGTTGGGTCGGCAGGCGCGGCAAACACCGAGTCGGGTTCTCCGGAAGCAGTAGCAAGAGAGTTCGTGACGGCACTCGACGCAGGCGACAGGACAGCTGTCAACCGAACGATAGCCGATGACAGTGAACTCGACGAGTGGGCGCCCCGCGAGTTTAATTGGGTGGGCGCCTTCGAGATAGCGTTCGTCGATTTCCGGACTGTCAACCACGCTGGTCGGGGAGTCACAGGCGCGGTCACGATGACAATCGGCGGAAACAGAGAGACACTCCGGTACCGATTCCGCGAAAACAGTGCCGGAGACTGGAAGCTCTGGGAGGCAGTCGATGGTCTGCGGAGTTCGCCGAGTGCAGTCGCGCGAGAGTTCGTGACGGCACTCGACGCAGACGACAGGACAGCCGTCAACCAGACGATAGCTGACGACGGTGAACTCGACGAGTGGACGGGCGATGAGTTCGACTGGGTTGGTGCCTTCGAGATAGATTTCCTCGATTTTCAGACCGTTCGAGCCGATGATAGAGGGGTTGTCGGTGAAATAGACATGGCCGTGGCCGGCAACGAGGGGAGCCTAAAGTACCGATTCCGCCAAAACAGTGCCGGAGACTGGAAGCTCTGGGAGGCAGTAGACGGCCTCCGCGATTGACACAGCTCTGACTGCAGTCGTGGCGAGTTTCGTGGACGGTACGATACCGCATGCGACAGCGAATACCCGTGTTTCGTATCCAAGCAGGGCAACATGCGGGCAGGAGACTTTTTATTGAGGCATGTGAACAGGACACTATGACAGACACCGAGTCCGTGACGATGACAGACGACGAATGCGAGGCGTTGCTCGGCCGGACAGCGACGGGCGTTCTCTCACTGACTACTGCGGCCGACGAACCACCACACACATTGCCCGTCTCGTTCGGGTACGACAGCGTGACCTCGAGTTTTTACTTTCGGCTCGCAGACGCCGACAGTCAGAAAGGGGAACTCGCTGGCCGCCCCGCATCGTTTGTCACCTACGACCATGACGGGACGTACAGCAGTGTCGTCGCGAGCGGAACCCTCGAGTCGACGACCGACGACGAGACCGCGACAGAAGCGCTGGCTGGCTTCGAGCGTGTCACCATCCCCTACGTCGACATCCACGGAGAGCCACCGGCCGAAGTGGAGTTCACGTTCTATCGGCTCGTGCCCGACGAACTCACCGGCCGCAAGGAGGCGACGACAGAGCTGTAACCGTTCCCGGAAGGCGAGAGTGACCACCGGTTTTCATAGTCACGTCCCGAGAATGGTCACGTATGACCACTCGCGTACTCGTTCCCTACGACACGTCAGAACAGGCAGACTACGCGCTCGAACACGCACTCGGCGAGTTCGACGACGCCGAGATTCTGCTCGAACACGTCATCGAACCGTTCACCAACTACACAGGCGCAGGGGGCTACGACACTACCCGGTACAAACAGGAACTACAGAACGCCGAAAGCATGCTGGAGACAGTCTGTGACCGTTACGACGACGACCGCATCGAGACGCTCGTCCACTACGGCCGTCCGGTCCACAAGATTCTCCAGACTGTCGACGAGGAAGATGTCGACACAATCGTCATCGGGAGCCACGGCCGCGACGGGGCGACACGACTACTCCTTGGTAGTGTCGCCGAGACTGTCGCCCGCCGCTCACCGGTCCCGGTAACAGTCGTCCGGCAGCCAGCCGAGCGCTACGAGGCGCCGGACCACGTCCTCGTCCCGTTCGAGGGTTCAGACGCCTCGAAACACGCGCTGCAGTACACACTCGACCGGTTCGAGGATGCGACTGTTACCGCCCTGTACGTCGCCGTCCCGGCCAAGGGAGACGCAGGTACCGTCGACAACGTGTTCGACGCCCTCGAAGACTGGGACGACGAGCGCACTGCCCACGTCGAATCGATACTCTCTGCCGCCGAGACGGTCGCCGCCGACAGCGACCGAACGGTCGACACTCAGAACATCGACGGCACCCCCGCAAACGCCATCGTCGAGTTCGTAGACGAGGAAGGCATCGACCGGGTCGTCCTTGGCTCGACAGGACGTGACGGACTTACCCGCCTGCTTCTGGGCAGCGTCGCCGAAACGGTTGTTCGTCGCTCGCCGGTCTCTGTCACCGTCGTGAAGTGAGCTACGTATGTGTCGACCCGCCGTCGACGACGAGTGATTCACCGTTGACGTACTCACTGCGGTCACTGGCCAGATAGAGCGCCGCATCGGCGATATCCTCTGGGTGGCCGAACTCGCGCAACGGTACCGTCTGCAGGAACGCGTCCTCGCTCTCACCGCCGATAATCGGCACGTCCTCGGTAACCATCGAGGTCTCGATAATACCCGGATGAATCGCATTAACGCGGACACCCTCTGGGCCGTACTTATCAGCCAGCGAGTAGGTCATTAGTCTGACTGCACCCTTTGAGGTGCAGTACGAGATGAAATCGCCCGACCCTTCGAGTCCGGCCACGCTCGATAAGTTAATGATTCGCCCGCCATCGTCGAGCAACTGGTCGATAAGCGCCTGCGAGAGGAAATAGACGCTTTTGACGTTGACGTCCATTAGCTGGTCGAATTCCGCCTCGGTCACCTCGGTAAACTCCTCGCCACGGAAGATGCCCGCATTGTTGACGAGTATATCGGCACCGCCCATCTCCGCGGTCGTCTCGGCGACCGTCTCGCGGTCTGCTTGCTCGGTTACGTCACAGTCGACAAACGTCGCGTCGGCGTCAGTCTCCTCGGTGATGCGTTCGTGTGTGGGTGTTCCGCCAGTCCGTGGCTCCGTTCGCAGGTCGGCAACCACGACATCCGCACCAGCCTCCGCAAACTGCAGACAGATTTCGCGCCCGATACCGCTCGCGCCGCCGGTCACAACCGCTATCTCGCCGGTCAGGTCTGATTGGCTCATACGTTGACATACGCTCGGAGCTGAGAAAAGCGTCGCTCACGTTACCAGAGACTGAGAACAACAGCGGCGAACGGAGTGACTGTCAGTGAGAGGCCTCGCAGTTTCCAGCGATTCCCGCGAGCCGTGGCCGGGTCGTGATTATGCCAACTGCTCGATGTTCTCGACGACTGCCTCGGCGAACTCTGAGGTGGCGAGCTTGTCGCCGCCTTCGATCTGGCGTTCGAGGTCGTAGGTGACCTGCTTCGAGGAGATGGTCTCCTCGACGGCGTCTTTGACGAGCTGGGCGGCGTCGCCCCAGCCCATGTAATCGAACATCAGGACGCCCGAGAGAATCATCGCAGTCGGGTTGACCTTGTCCTGACCGGCGTACTTGGGCGCGGAGCCGTGGACCGGCTCGGCGAGACAGCGTGCGTCACCGAAGTTCGCGCCAGGGGCGATACCGAGACCGCCAATCTGTGCGCCACAGGCGTCGGAGATGTAGTCACCGTTGAGGTTCATCGTCGCCAGCACATCGTACTCGTCGGTCCGGGTCAGCACCTGCTGGAGCATGTTGTCGGCGATACGGTCGTTGACCACGACTGCGTCATCAGGCTGTTGGCCGTCGCGCTCCTCCCAGAGCGTGTCCTCGGTGATGACCTCGTCGCCGTATTCCTCTCGTGCGACCTCGTAGCCCCAGTCGCGGAACTGGCCCTCGGTGAACTTCATGATGTTGCCCTTGTGGACCAGCGTCACCGAGTCGCGGTCGTGTTCGAGCGCGTAGTCGATAGCGCGCCGGATGAGTCGCTTGGAGCCGTACTCGGTGATTGGTTTGACACCGATGCCGACCGGGCCGCTGTGGATGGTCTCGTCGAAGCCCATCTCGTCTTCGACGAACTCGCGGACCTGTTCGACCTCGTCGGTTCCCTCTTCCCACTCGATGCCGGCGTAGACGTCCTCCGTGTTCTCACGGAAGGTGACCATATCCATCTGCTCGGGCTCTGAGACCGGCGACGGGACGCCGTCGAGGTGGTAGGTCGGTCGGACGTTCGCGTAGAAGTCGAGCTTCTGGCGCAGCGCCACGTTCAGCGAGCGAAAGCCAGCGCCGACAGGCGTCGTCAGCGGCCCCTTGATGGCGACGCGGAACTCCTCGATGGCGTTGACGGTGTCATCGGGAAGATTCTCGTCGTACATCTCGCGGGCAGTTTCGCCGGCGTAGACGCGCATCCAGGCGATGTCGCGACCGGTCGCGTTGGCCGCGGCTTCGAGCACCTGCTGTGCGGCAGGACCAACGTCAGTCCCGATGCCGTCACCGTGCAGAATGGGGATGATAGGCGTCTCGGGAACCTCGAACTCGTCGGCTTCCTCGTCGATTACCTCGATCGGTTCGCCTTCGTCGGGCACGTCGATTTTGTCGAACTCCATATGGAAAACGGTTCGCTACCCGCGGTAAAGTAACCCCCGTTTTCGCTCTGGCATGAGAGCCGTGCACACGAACAGACGGGAAACAGCGCAGTTAACCGTCGCGATTTCGAGAGCCACCGTATGCACGTAATCGTCCACGGCGGCGCAGGTAGCGAGCCACGAGAACCAGAGCCCCGCCAAGAGACCCTTGACGAGGCCGCGGCGACCGCCAAAGCGGCGGCAACCCCAACGGACGCGGTTGTCGAGGCGACGCGCGTCCTCGAATCCGGCCCACGCTTTAACGCCGGCGTCGGCGGGGCGGTACAGAGCGACGGTGTGGTCCGGACCGACGCTGGGCTAATGACCGGCGACGGGACGACCGGCGGTGCCTGTTCGATGCCGGGCGTCGAACACGCTATCGAGGTCGCCCGCGTCGTCACAGAGGAGACGCCCCACATCATGGTCTCCGGTGAGCACGCGGTCTCGCTGGCAGAGGCATCCGGCGTGGCGACAGACAGGGACCTCTGGACGGAACGCACTCGCACACGCTGGGACGAGCTCGACCCGGTTGAGAGCGACGACGTACACGAGCATTTGTCCTGGCTCCGGGAGAAGTTCGGCGGCAGCGACACTGTCGGCGCAGTCGCAAGCGACGGCGAGCGCGTGGCGGCGGCCACCTCGACCGGGGGTCGATGGTGTGCACTCGCTGGTCGGGTCGGCGACGTGCCACAGGTGGGCTCGGGCTTTTATGCCACCGAACACGCCGCCGTCAGCACGACCGGCGCAGGCGAGGAGATTGCGAAATTCGGCCTCGCCCGCCGCGTCGCCGATGCTATCGAAGACGGGGAGACGCCAGCCGAGGCGACAGACCGCCTCATCGAGGCGTTCGACACAGCGACAGAGGCGAGTGCCGGTGTCATCGCCGTCAACGCCGAGGGAAAGACCGGCGAATCCTTCAATTCGAGTGCGATGCAGACCGCGACAGACCACGCGTAGGGCCGGGCGGGAACGGTACGCATATGCCCCCCTCAACCAAAGATAGAGTATGAGCACCGACGTGGACCTCGAAGACGAGCAATACGAGAAACACAGAGAGGCCGGCGAGATACTCCAGACCGTTCGCGCAGAGGCCGTCGAACGCATCGAGGTCGGCGCGAGCCACCTCGAACTCGTCGAACACGTCGAATCGCGCATCCGCGAGCTCGGTGGCGAGCCGGCTTTCCCGATGAACGTCTGTGTCGACGAGGAGGCCGCCCACGGCACGCCGAGCATCGACGACGACTCGACGTTCGGCGAGGAGATGATTAACATCGACATCGGCGTCCACGTCGACGGCTGGATTGCCGACGCCGCTATCACGGTCGACCTCTCGGGCAACGACGAACTCGCAGAGGCCTCCGCGGAGGCGCTCGATGCGGCCATCGAGATGGTCGAGCCGGGCATCGATACCAGCGTCCTCGGCGACGTTATCGGCCGAACTATCGAGGGGTACGGCTACCAGCCGGTCGTCAACCTGACCGGCCACGGGCTAGGCCACTACGAACAACACACCTCCCCGAATATTCCAAATAAAAAGATTCCCGAGGGAGTCGAGCTGGAAGTCGGCGACGTGGTCGCTATCGAGCCCTTCGCGACAGACGGCCGCGGACGCGTCGGCGAGGGTAACGCCGAGCAGATTTTCGCCCTGGAGAACGACAGTTCGGTTCGGAACCGCAAGGCACGGGAGGCACTCGACCAGATTACCGAGGATTTCCGGACGCTCCCGTTCGCGACTCGCTGGCTCGATGTCGACCGCCCCGAGATGACGCTCCGACGGCTCAAACAGCGAGACATCGTCCACGGCTATCCGATACTCAAAGAACAGAAGGGGAGTCTGGTCAGCCAGAAAGAACACACGCTCGTCATCACCGAAGACGGCTGTGAGGTTATTACGCGCTGACGCCCGGCCCGACAGCCCGGGTAGATTCGTCGGTTCCACGAACCTGCCTCTCACAACAGTTATCAGACCATGAGAAAATCGTAGCGTAATGGTGTCCGTCCAGCATGGGCTCCCCGTCTTCAGTTTTGTCGGAGCACTCGTCTCGCTCGCGGTCGTGAGACCGGCCTTTAGAAGCAGAGAGAAACCTGGGGCGACCGGACTGTTGTTGGCTGCGCCGGGTGCGAGTCTGTTCTGTATCGCTATCGGTCTGTGGTGGACATCAATTCCCGGCTGGATGGGATACATCGCAAACAACGCCGGTGTACTCGGCGCGACACTCGTAACCTTTGGCTGGCTGTTCACCATCGGCGAACATACCGAGACGCTCGCGCTGACACGGCGGCTGTTCACGGTGGTCGGCGGCTATATTGCGGTCGTCCAGGCGCTCGTGCTCACGAATCCGTATCATCAGTTGTTCATTTACCCGGGTTTCAAGCTCCGTGCTGACCCTCTGTTGGACCTCCCCATTCAGTTGAATTTTCTACATATACTGACGTTGTACGCCTTCGGACTCGTAGGTTGTGTCGTCCTGGTCAGCGACATACTCCAGTCGTCGGGAACGCGGCGCAAACAGAGCGGTGCGCTGTTGCTCTCGCTTCTCCCACCGCTTCTTTTGAACGTTCTATTCGCAGCTGACGGGACTGCCGCCAATCTGACGCCGCTTGGATTCGTGTTGACGACACTCGGGGTAGGGTGGGCGGTGTTACGGACCGACTTCCTCGACCTCGTCCCTGTCGGTCGTGCTCGTGCGCTCCAGAATATGAACGACCCGGTGGTGACAATCGACACCGAGGGACGTGTCATCGATGCAAACCCCGCCGCTCAGGAGCTGGCGGGTATCACCTCGGAGTGGGAGGGGATGGCTGTGTCGACGTTTTTCGCGGCGTGTCCGACTCTCGTCACGCGGCTTCAGTCGAGTGAGACCGGCGGAACCGTCACCGTTACACACCGGGGGAAACAGCGGGATTTCAGCCTCACCGTCTCGCCGATTAGCCGCGAGCAGGGCCACGAACTCGGACGCGTCGTCGTGTTCCGGGAGGTGACGCGGTTGAAAGAACGCGAACAACAGCTCGATTTACTCAGCCGAGTTCAGTCCCGGGTTCTCCGGCACAACATCCGGAACGAACTCGACGTTATCACCGCTCAAAACGAGGTATTAGCGGCCGAACTCGACGGCGAACACGCGAGAATGGCAGAGAGGACGTTATCGAGTGCCGACCGGCTGCTCTCGGTCAGCTCGAAGGCACGGACGGCCGAGGAACTCATCGACCACGACCAGACGCCGACGACGGTCAATCTCGTCGAGACGGTCGAATCGGTTGTCGAAGAGTGTCACACGGCGTTTCCGGCCGTGTCGTTCAGCGTCGACGCCCCGTCGGCCTGTCGCGTCGAGACGCTACCGGCACTGGAGCTGGCACTCGAAAATCTCGTCGAGAACGCCGCAGAGCACAATACGTCCCCCAATCCCGAGGTCGCGGTGACAGTTACAGCGACCGACGAAGCGGTCGTCATCACGGTTTCGGACAACGTGCCGGGTATCCCTGACCAGGAGCTGGCCGTCCGGGAGCGAGGTGAGGAGACGCCGCTGGAACACGGGAGGGGTGTCGGGCTATGGGTCGTCGACTGGGTCGTCGAGAGTGCGGGTGCCTCCCTCACCTTTGAGACGGGCGAGGACGGCACGACGGCCAGGCTCGCGCTCGAATGAGTTCGTCCAGGTCGGAGTGAAACCGGGCTCGCTTGCTACCGAAAGTCAACAGTGATAGCGCAGTGTGAGCCGACAGCCCACCCTTATCTGAGGACTCTCACAACAGGTCGTTCGTGTAGAGGTCGGCGACTGTCACTTCGCTGGCCGGAATGTGGTCGCCGTCGATAGTGGTCAGAATCTCTTCGTCGGCAAGCCACTCGACAAATGCCGTCCAGCGCTGTGTGTTCATTTCTCCCCACGTGCCGTCGTCGGTGAGGTAGTTATCGGCGAGCCGACGCTGACTCTCGACGAGGAAGTCCTCGTCGTCGAGTGTCTCCGGTCCTTCGGCGGCTTCACCGAGAATCTGAGCGGCCTCCTCGGGATGGTCGGCGGCGAACTCGTAGCCACGGCCAGTCACCTCGAGGAATCGGCTGATATCCTCGCCGCGCGTCTCGATTATCTCAGGCCGGGCCAGCATTACCGGCGTGTAGCCGTAGGGTACCCCGTAATCGTCGAGGTAAAACGGCGTCAGGTCGATACCGTCGCGTTCGGCCAGCACCCCCTCCCAGGGCATGAACACCCAAGTGGCGTCCGCGTCGCCGTCGACCAGCGTGTTCCAGATGCCAAGCTTCGGCGGCCTCGTAACCTCGATATCGCCGTCACCGCCGTCGTTTCTGACGAGTTGCTCGACGATGTGGTCCTCGAAACGGGCGTCGTACGAGGCGTACGTCTGCCCGTCGAGGTCTGCAGGCCGGTCGATGTCGCTGTCACCGAGTGCGACGATTGCGCTCGTGTCTTGCTGGCAGACGGCGGCGATGGCTGTCAGCGACTCGTAGTCAGGATGGGTGTGATAGCTGAGTGCGCTCTCTGACGGCGCAATTGCGACCGTCGACTCGCCGGTCGCAACCCGTTTGGCAGGCGTCTGGTCGTAATCGTCCTCAGCGGGGGACCGAACTGTCACGTCCAGTCCGGCGTCGTCGTAGTACCCCTCAGAGTCGGCGACGTAGATTCCGGTATGGTTGGTGTTGGGCGTCCAGTCGAGTGCGAGTTCGATAGCAGACATCGACGGTCGTTCGGGCGCGGCGGTTATAATCGGCAGGTATGAGTCTGTGGTACCGGCTACTGGCGCGTGCGCGCCGACCCGGGAAGACTTTGAACGAAGCCCACGAACGGGAGACATGGAGCAGGTTTTCGCACCGTGGCGCATCGACTGGGTCGAGCGCAGCGATAAAAACGAGATGTTCGAAGACTGTGTTTTCTGTGAACTGCCGGACTACGAGGGCGACCGCGAGAACCGCCTGCTTGCGCGTGGTGACCGTGTGTACGTACTGCTTAACAACCACCCTTACAACCCCGGTCACGCGATGGTTATTCCCCACCAGCATACCGGGCGCTATCGAGACCTTGGGCCGGAGGTCTTGCTCGAAATCGACAGGCTGCTCCAGCGGACGCTGGACGCGATGGACGAGGCGTTCTCACCAGACGGGTACAACGTCGGATACAATCTCGGCGGAGACGCCGCAGGCGGTTCGATTGACGACCACCTGCACGCCCACGTCGTCCCGCGGTGGACCGGTGACACCAACTTCATGCCGGTCATCGGCGAGACGAACGTCATCGTCGAGGCCGTCGACGACACCTACGGACGGCTACACGACGCCCTCACCGCACAGAACGGAACGACGGCTTCAGACGACCAGTCAGCAGTCGTCATCAACAGCCAGCGGGAGTGACAGGCACGAACAGGAGAACCAGCGAAAAGTTAGATAGTTAACAGACCTCGTGTCGTCGCCAGAACAGCCCGATGCAACCGAACTCACCGTCGTTGTGGATGACGCCGCCCCGGATTTCGACAGGGAGCGTCTCACCGTCACTGGTCGATACCGTCGCCTCGACGTGGAACGTTTTACCCGGAGTCCGGTCGAACTCTGCCAGTTCTCGGAGACGCGCTTCGTCTTCGGGTCCGCTGGCCAGTGCTGTCGGGACTCTCCCGGCGAGTTCTCGCCGACAGTAGCCCAGTATATCAGCAAGACGCTGATTGACAAACACAAATTCGCCGTCTTGGACGATAAACACGCCGGCAAAGTTCTGTTCGACGAGCGTTCGGTACCACGACAGCGCGTTCCAGACCTGCTGTTGGGTGCGGTACTGGTCGACAGCACGCTGGATGCGGTCGGCCAGTATCTCGTACTGGTCGCTTCCGACGCCCTTCTGCATGTAGTCAGTCGCGCCGGCGGCGAACGCCTCACTCGCGACATCCTCCGCCCCCTTGGCAGTAAAGAGGATAAACGGAAGGTTCGCGTGCGTCTCGCGAACGATATGGAGGAGTTCGATACCGTCGGTGTTCGGCATGTCGTAGTCGCTGACAACACAGTCGAACTCCTCGTTTTGCAGTAACTCGATGGCCTCGACTGCGTTCGTGGCTGTCATAACCGAAAACGCCTCGTCTGAGCCTTCGAGATAGGTTTTCGTCAACTCGGTGAGTTCCGTGTTGTCGTCCACATAGAGGATGTGGACATCGTCGTCGTCGGCCCCGGCCAGCGGAACGGGAACCTCGATAACGTCTTCGACGGAGTCGGGAACGTCCCCCCGTAAGACTGGCCCTTTCTGGGGCGGTGACTGTGAGAGACCGTGCAACATTGCTCGCGGGATTTCAATACCCTCTGTCTGAACCATGGGAACTAATTGCGGGGAACCGGGTTGTCCTCTATTCGCATGCGGGCGATTATAACAATTTCCCTGCACAATCCCACCATACCGACAGGACGATGACGATTCGAAGCCGACCACTAGTGACAAGTTTTTGACTATATACAATTCTCTTCCATGAATGCGATGTTATCTATGTTGTCGAAGTTAATACAATTACGCTACAGTAAGAAAACATAAGAAATAATTAATAATCAACCACTCGGCATTCGAAATGAATCATGTCCGATTCAACCATCGCGGCGTTCCTCAAGGAACACCCGCGCATGCTCGGCGTACTGTTCACACTGAGTGTCCTGATGACGCAGGTTGGTAGTGTTGCGGCAAATTCAAACGCCATTACCGGACCATAGACAGTTTTATCCAGTTGGTACACTTTCTCCTATGTCCTATTCAGTCGACAGCGGAGCGTAGTATCACCACTATTGCTTACTGGACGCCGCCGTTTCAGTTAATTCGTTCAGGTCAATGTATACCCCTTCTTTCGTTTGTATTGGAACGGGTTGCAAGGTGACAAACTCTTTTAATTTTTTGCGCGAAATGGTGATGTCTTCTAGTATTCTGGATGCTAAACTATAATCATCAACAGTATTCAAAAAGGGAGTGAATATAGTCCCGAGTCTGGCTTCTTTATTAACATATGACATTATTGATATTTCAGCATCGTTCTCAATTGAATGCAAATCTACAAGAAATGGAACCATACCAGGTTGTTGTGTTATCATTATCTCTCCGGTTCCGACAATAATATATTGACCACCGAGGGCACTCTGCTCACGTGCAATAGAGAGGGATGTGTCAAGCGGAAAGCCGGCGTTCAATAGATAGGCGACCGTTTCCCCAATTTTTATTGCTTCTTCATTTATTATATCATTCAGTGTAACAATCCCACCAACAGCACCCGCATTAATTAAATTTAGTCCCTGTCGATACGAGCTACAGGCATTCAGCATGAACGCGTCTATGCCGGTCGAATCGAGCGTCGCTGCATCAAGCATCCCATCGCTGCACTTGAAACCCTCTTCTTCGATGTGGCCGACGTAGTGGAGAAAGCTGTGGTCGTCGCTGAGAGTGGCACGGAGTTCAGCAACAGAAAGGTCATTGCGGACCGAAATATCGAACGGTAGGTCGTCGCGGTCGCCGTACACTTCGTTAGCGATGTCGCCTTCTTCGTTCATCCGGTCGTCGTTGACGAGGATAGTGATAGAGATATCGCCGTCGACTTTCTCCCGTTCGAACCAGTTCTCGAAGGCCTGTTTCGTCAGCTTTGTCGCTCCTATCGGGATGCCATCGCCAATCCAGGCCTGTTCGAGCGAGTCGGTTGTCGCCGGCTCGACGTACCGCTCCTCGTTTTCCTCAGTCCGTTCAGTGGTCGCCCGAGTCGTGCCTGTCGCCGTCGAACGGGTAAGCGTCCCACCTCGGGCAGTCTGTCCTCCCGAGACGTTGGCGGGTCCTTCGCTTGCGTCGAGGGTCTCGGGGATACGGACGAGCGAGAGGTCGTTGACAACGTAGGGAAGTTGTTCGATCGACGATGGCTCCGGCCGGACGTGTGTGGTCAGCCGCCACGTCGGAATGCAGTCGTCGATTTTCTCGTACGGGACCGAGAGATATACCGCAACCTGTTCAGAGAGAGGACGGCTGTACAACGAGGCGAAATCGAGACCGACGCGTTGTTCGATGACGTTTCGTTCGTGGAGTTCGATGTTGTATAGCCCGTCGACGCGGGTGACGCAGTCGAGCGTGAACAGCTGTTTGAGCGTCCGTGCGACGCCGTCCTCCAGGCCGTCCGGTTGGTCGAGCGCGTATGCGAACCCGCCGTCGGTCACCAGCCGCGGCGCAGTGCCGGGCTGGAGTTCGGCACCGAGATAGTACGCCAGCGGCGCAGCCGTGAAGATAGCCTCGTAGGTCTCCGGTATCTCGATTCGAACGTCGGTTTCCGGGGGTTGGACAACCGCGGGAACATCGAGCGTGTCCCCGATTTCGATGCTCGGGGGGTGCCCACGGAGCGTCGGGTACGACCGCTCGGGGCTCTGTGACTTGAGCGCCGACCCGAACGTGCTGACGGCAGCCATCATGTCCCGCGGGTCCTCGGTCGTCGTGACCGTCGCCGCCGGCCGTTCGTGTCGCGACCGGACGCCGACGCGCACGACTCTCGCCTGTCCGAACGCAATTTCTTTTTCGAGCAAGTCGGATGTAATCTCTATAGGCCCCTCAACCTCGATATACGTCTTAATCTGTGCACCAAGTTCAATGATATACTCGCCGTCAGCGACGGACTCCTCCTCGAGATGTCCCACGTCAGCAATCATGCCGCCCGCGTCGTCCCGCAGACAGATACTCACTGTCGCTGGAACCGAAAGCGTCCGGGCCGTCATTTCGAACGCATTCGAGACAGGGAAGTGGAACGCATCGGAGTCTGTGGGCGTCGGGGAGACAGAGCTATCGGTCCAAAGCTGGTAGCGCAGCCGCTCGAGTTGGTCGATAACCTCGACTCCCGGTGGGTCGTCGAGAACATCGAGCGCCAATATCGTACCGTCCATGAAAATCGTTGTCTGCCCTCAATTACGGTGGGACGACAAAAAAGATACTGCCGGCTACATGTTCGTACGAAGATATGAAAGCCCGGGAGTGAAGCAGAATAACGGACCAAAAGGAGTTTTTCGCCCGGGACGTAGCACACCTGTATGAATATCGGTGTCATCAGCACGGCGAATATCGGCCGTAAACGGGTTATCCCAGCTATCCAGAAGACGGGGGCGACGGTACGGGCGATTGCTTCGCGCGACGGGGCTCGTGCCGAGGAGGTCGCCAACGAGTTCGACATCCCCGACGCATACGGCTCTTACGAGGAGATGCTCGACTCCGACAGCCTCGACGCGGTCTACAACCCACTCCCCAACAGCCTTCACGCCGAGTGGACGAAACGGGCGGCCGATGCCGGCCTGGACGTACTCTGTGAGAAGCCTCTCGCTGTCGATGCCGACCAGGCCCGCGAGATGGTCGAGTACTGTGCCGGGCGCGGCGTGACGCTCATGGAGGCGTTCATGTACCGGTACCATCCCCGAACCGAACGAGCCGTCGAGATTGCAGACACCTATCTGGGAGAGATTCGGCGCGTCGACGCGCAGTTTCACTTCCCGCTTCCAGACAGGTACAACGTCCGCCTCGACCCCGACCTCGCGGGCGGGAGTCTGATGGACGTTGGCTGTTATGCCGTCACAGCGGCCCGGCTCTTTCTCGGCGAGCCGGAGTCGGCCTACGCGACGGCCGTCGACCGCCGTGACTGTGGCGTCGAGACGAGTATGACTGGACTCCTCCAGTTCGCTGGCGGTCGAACCGCGACTATCTCCGCCGGGTTCGACGAATCCGTCCATCGGTACACGGTCCTCGGTACCGACGGGCGTCTCGACGTTGACCGGGCGTTCGTTCCCGACGGCGAGACGACACTCCGGTACACCGTCGACGGCCGTACCGTCGAGGAGACCTTCGACCCGGTCGACCAGTACCAGCTCGAAGTCGAGGCGTTTATCGAGGCAGTCGAATCCGGTGACCCGCCCCGGACCGACGGCGAAGACGCAATCGAGACGCTGCGCGTCGTCGACGCGCTCTACGAGAGTGTCGAGCGCGGCGAGCCGGCGTCGCTCTAGCTTGGGTTTATTTTGTCGTCGTCCTATCTCGGAGTATGGCGCTTCCAGCAGGCATACACGCCCTTCCGCAGACGGTCGAACAGGGGGAGCAGTCGACGGCAGTCCATCCGGCCGCAGTCGAGACGGGAGACGGCGTCCTCTTGGTCGACACCGGCTTCCCCGGCCAGTCCGGCCAGCTCGAATCGGCGCTGGCCGACGCCGGGTTCGACTGGGAGGCGGTCACCGGAGTCATCCTCACACACCAGGACGGCGACCACGCCGGCTCACTGGCAACAGTCGTCGAGAAGACCGACGCAACCGTCTACGCACACGAGCGCTGTGTCCCCTACGTCGACGGTCGGAAAGACCAAATCAAATCACCGGACTGCGAGCGATACCCACCGGCGGAGGTAGCCGTCGAGCTCGTCGACGGCGTGACGTTTCGGACGGTTGCGGGCCCGATGGAGGTGCTGTTCACGCCCGGGCACACACCCGGGCACATCTCGCTGTATTTCCCCGCTGAATCGTTCCTCCTCGCCGGCGATGCACTCACTGCAACAGACGGCAGACTCCGGGGACCGAGCGAGCGGTACAGCCTGGAGATGGACGAGGCACTCGACTCGGCCCAGGCGCTTGCCGACCGTGATATCGACCAGGTCCTGTGTTATCACGGTGGGCTCGTCGCAGACGGGGACGACCACATCGCACGACTCCTCGACGGGTTGCGCTAACCGCTGTCGGGGTGTGCCGATAGCCGGCCGCTACCGGCGTAGACGAGCAAGAGTATCCCGAGTATGCTCGACACGTCGATGAGAAGCGCCGGCACAGATAGTCTGCCCTCGCCGAAGACACCGGCCCCAATGAGGAAGAGGGCGACCACGGATGGAACGGGGTTGGCGACCAGTTGGCCGAGAAACGCCCGGAGCCCCCAGTAGCTCGCGACGACTGGCGCAGCGAGTGTCTCGCCGAGTGGGCGGTTCCCATCTGGATTCTCGGCGCGCTCGAAGCAATCGAACGCCTCGTCTGAGACGGTGTGTAGCTTACCGGTGTTGATTCGGTGCCCGTCAGCGTCGCCGACGTGAAGCAATTTTACGTCGTCTTCTGTGGTCCCAACGACGCGATAAATACCAGCCGGGAGGGTGCCTTCAGCCGGCCGGTAGTGCTCGTAGATTGCTGGCTCTGTCATCGCGTTTGTCAGCAGTTGTGTGCGGCTCGATTTTATTCTATCGCACGGCACACTCGGTGTCGTAGTCATATCCGAACAGCAAACTACCTCCGTTCGGAAGTGGCCGTATGGGCGCGCAAGCCAATCGTCGGTGTGTCGGCGTAAGTGAGAGACAGCGCTCACGCCACGCAGTCTCGCTTTCGCATCACAGCCCGATTGCCGACGCTGACAGCGACCTGGGTGAGGGCAGATGAGTGTCGAGCCGACGGTCCTCGTAATCGGGGGTGGGGCGACGGGAACTGGAATCGCACGCGACCTCGCACTGCGCGATGTCGACGTGATGCTCGTCGAGCGTGGCGGCCTGGGAAGCGGAACGACAGGGCGCTCACACGGCTTGTTACACAGCGGCGCGCGCTACGCCGACTCCGACGCGCAGGGAGCGAGTGACTGTCTCGCCGAGAGTCAGACGCTTCGCGGGATTGCCGGCGAGTGCATCCGCGAGACCGGTGGTCTGTTCGTTCGCCTCGACAGCGACGACCCGGAGTACTTCGACGCGAAACGACGCGCGTGCGAGAAAATCGGAATCCAGACCGACCGCCTCGACGGCGATACAGCACGCGAGCGTATCCCGGGTCTCGCCGACTCGGTCGCCGAGGCATTCCGTGTTCCCGACGGAGTCATCTTCCCGTCACGGCTCGTCGCGGCAAACGCGGCCGACGCCGCGGCACACGGTGGGACAATCTGCCCGCAAACCCCGGTTGCCGAAATCGACGTGGGCGCTGGCGGCGTCGAAACGGTCCATCTCGGCGGCGCGGCCGAGAAAAGTGTGACACCAGACTGTGTTATCAACGCGGCAGGCGCGTGGGCCGGCGAGATTGCGGGGATGGCAGGCGTCACTGTCGGGATGGCTCCGAGCCGTGGCGTGATGGTCTCGCTGGAATACGACAGGCTCGACCCCGTATTGAACCGCTGTCGAGAACCAAGTGACGGCGACATCCTCGTCCCCCACAACGGAGCGGTCGTCGCCGGAACGACGAGCGTACCGGTTTCTACCCCGGATGACTACGAAACCGCCGAGTGGGAAGTCGAGCAGACCATCGAGGAGTGTGCTGCGATGGTGCCTGCGGTTGCTGAGGCGACAGAACGCCGGCGATGGTGGGGTGTCCGTCCACTGTACGCTCCAGACGAGACGGGGACAGACCGGCGCGGCATCTCACGCGGGTTCACGGTTCTCGACCACGGTGAAGACGGTGTCTCGAATTTCTACAGCGTCGTCGGCGGAAAACTGACCACCTACCGGAAGATGGCGGCAGTGACGAGTGACCGCGTGTGCGAGTACCTCGGCGTCGACGAGCCGTGTACGACGGGAGAAAAGCAGTTACGCGGCGCAGACGACCCCGAGCGCCTCGATGCCTTCGTCGACAGATACGGCGGCCCCAATCCGACAGACACCGACGTACACGGGACGAGCGATTGAGCCGAGCAAAGAGCCAGAACCCCCTGCTAGCGGACCTTCCGACGGAGCGATGCCGAGACGACCTCGCTGATGATGACGATTGCGAGAATAGCCAGCAGTATCGTCAGCACGCGCTGCCACTGGAAGAAGTTGATTGCCGTGTTGAGTTCGACGCCGACACCGCCGGCACCGACGAAGCCGATAATCGTCGAGGAGCGGACGTTGATGTCCCACCGGTAGGTAGAGACGCCGATAAACGCGGGCTTAATCTGTGGCGCGATGCCGTAGATGGCCACCTCTATCGGGTTCGCGCCGGTCGCTTTCATCGCCTCCACCTGTCCGGGGTCGATTTCCTCGATTGCTTCGGCAATCAGCTTCGAACAGAAGCCAATCGAGCGGACAGCAATCGCCAGGACGCCGGCGAGAACCCCCGACCCGAAGATGATGACAAAGAGCAGGGCCCAGATAATCACGTTCACCGACCGGGTAAATGAGATGATGAACTTCCCGAGGGCAAAGCCCAGTTTGTTCGGCGTCGTGTTCGAGGCTCCCAACAGCGCCACCGGAATCGAAAGAACGACCGCGAGTGCCGTCCCAAGGACCGCGATATGGACCGTCTCGATGAGCGGCCCGATTATGTCACCGGTATAGGACGTGTCTGGCGGATACATCCGGGTGACGAGGTCCATGAACTCCGTCGGCGCTGACTCGATGTAGTTGTAGTTGACATCGAGCACCCGCCAGGACGCTGCTGCCACAACGAGGGTTATCAGGACGAGCACGTACCTGCCAAGTCGCTGTCGTGGCGTTCGTCGCTCCCATGAAGCGTACTCTTCGGTCATTGTATCCTGCTCCTGATGTATGTACTGACGAGTTCGCCGAGTACGACCACGGCCACGATTGCGAGAACAATCGTCAGGAAGAAGTCGTAGTCGTACTTGTCGAAAGCGTTCAGTAGTGTCGAACCGATGCCGCCGGCGCCGACGATACCGACGATGGTGCTGTGTCGGATGTTGATGTCCCAGCGATAGATTGTCAGTCCGATCGCGCGGGGCAGTACCTGCGGAACGACGCCAAACAGCAGCGTCTGTGTCCGGTTCGCGCCGGTCGCCTCGATTGCTTCCTTCTGGCCGGTGTCGATGTCTTCGATTTCTTCGGCCAGCAGTTTCGACCAGAAGCCGACCGTCTTGTACGACAGGGCGATGACACCCGCGAGCGCGCCGATTCCGACCGCCTTGACGGCGACGATGGCGACAATGAGTTCGTGGAAGGCACGCGAGACGGTAATCAGGCCGCGACCGAGCCAGTAGACCGGCCTGGGTGCGATATTCTCCGCGGCCATGAAGGCGACGGGAATCGAGATGAAAACCCCCACTATCGTCGCGACGACGGCCATCGCCATCGACTCGACCATCCCTTCGACCAGCAGGTCTCGTTTAAACGGCGTGACCTCCGGTGGGACCATACTCGTGACCAGTCCGGCAGCGGCGTCCCACCCCTCGACCATCCGGTCGAACGAGATGCGCATACTCCAGGCACTCCATAGGAGAAAGCCGACGATGGCGAGATAGACCGCCCACTTCACGTAGTGGTTGTAAAAGGCGGTCGGCCGCCGCCATTCGCGTCGCTCCGGTTCTGTCGTTGCCATATTAGCCTCTCCTGATTTCGCTCGCCTGCGACGGCGTTTCAGGCGGTTCGTCTGATTCAACCTTTCCGGCGGGGCCAGCACCTGCGGGAATTTCCTCGCCGCGGTAAATCTGGCCTTTGGCCGTCTCGTCGAGTTCAGCAGGTGTCCCCTCGAAGACTAAGCTCCCCTCCCGGAGACCGGCGATGCGGTTGGCGTACTTCTCTGCCAAATCGACCTCGTGGATGTTTATGAGCAGCGGGATGTCGTCTTCGGCGGCGATTTCGGTGAGCAAGTCCATCACCGCCCGAGAGGTCTCGGGGTCGAGACTGCTGGTCGGCTCGTCGACGAGCAGAATCTTCGGTCGCTGGAGAATTGCGCGTGCGATACCGACCCGCTGGCGTTGCCCGCCGGATAGCTCGTCGGCTCGGTTGTTCTCGTGGCCGCCGAGACCGACGCGGTCGAGCACCTCGTAGGCCCGTTCGATGTCCTCGTCGGCGAAGTTTCGCCGGAACGCGTTCCAGGTACTCGTATATCCCAGCCGCCCGGAGAGAACGTTCTCCATGACGGTCAACCGCTCGACGAGATTGTACTCCTGGAATATCATACCGATATCCCGGCGTGCCTCCCGGAGGCTCTCGCCCGAGAGGTCCGTTATCTCGACGCCGTCGAGGACGACACTCCCCTCACTGGGTTCAGTCAGTCGATTCACACAGCGGATGAACGTACTCTTGCCGGCCCCGCTTGGTCCGATCATCGCGACAGTCTCGCTACCGGTCACATCCAGCGAGACGCCGGTCAACGCCTCCTCGCCTGACGAATAGGTCTTCCGTAGGTCTGTTACAGAAAGCATGAACGATGGAATCCTGATATGTTGTTTACAAATCACCTAACGAACCTGACACTCACATTACTCCGAGAGGTTGCCGGTCTCGTATGTGACATCGAGGCTCTCCTGAATCTGGAGGATGATGTCCCAGACCGTCGCGTAGTCGATTTCGACCCAGGTCCCGCGCCCTTCGAACTCCTCCGCGATGGCGGTGTCTTGATAGTCGTAATCGAGGAACGCGGCTCGTACGCCCTCCTGAATGTCTGGGTGCAGCGTGTTGACATACGAGAAGGCGGTTGTCGGGAACGGCTCGGAGGCCCAGATGCACTTGATTTTGTCCGGGTCAATTTGGCCGTCACGGATGACGCGAGCGATACAGGTCGAACAGACCGGCGCAGCCTCGTAGTCGTCGTTTGCGACGCCGAGGGAACTCTGCTGGTGTCCGCCGGAGTAACTCACCTTGTAATCTTCCTCGGGCGTGACTCCCTGATTGGCAAACAGCGCACGGGGGGCGAGATTGCCGGAGTTCGAGGAGGGGTCCGCGTGTGCGACGTTTTGTTTTGGCTTGCCAGAGAGGTCCTGCAGCTTGCCGATTTCCTCGTTGTCGACCTGTGTAATTAGCCAAAGGCGGTAACCAAAGGACCCACCTTCGCCGTCGATCTGGACGCTGAACGGAACCGCGTTAGCGATGTTGACCGCGTACGGGACCGACCCCGTCGAGAAGCCGGCGAGGTGGAGCCGCTCCGAGCGCATCGCCTCGACCTGTGCGGCATAGGAATCGAGCGAGGCGTAATTCACTTTCTTGCCGGTTTCTTTTTCGATGTTGTCGAGCAGCGGTCGCAGCGTGTCCTCGTACACCGTCGGGTCCTCGGTCGGCGTCAGCGAGAACTCGAGGGTGTCCGGGTTAAGCAGCTTACCCTCGTCGTCGGGCGTCTCAGCCACCGGGTTCCCGTACCGCGGCTCGTCTCGCTGATTCTTCCGCATGCGTTCGAGGTCGGCCATGGTTCCAGTCTCGAACCCAGCTTCGAGCAGCGTACTCGCGAGCTGTGGGAACTGCGGGTCGGCCGGGTCGAACTCCGGATACGTCGATGGGTCGGTGTGGTCCGGGGACCCGTCGCCACCGTCGCTGCTATCGCTTCCATCACTGTCGCTACCGTCACTGCCATCGCTTCCATCACTGTCGCTACCGTCGCTACCGTCGCTGCCATCGCTTCCATCGCCGTCGCTGCCGTCGTCTCCGTCACTGCTGTCACTTGTACAGCCAGCCAGTGCCAGTGCGCCGAGTGAGGTTGTGCCAGCGAGCACACGCCGTCGGGACACGTGCTCGAACACACGATTATTGTCGGATGTCACGGGAGAAACCAACGGCAGGGAGGGTATTTTGTTTTATATTTTTTGTATTTATTAATAAGAGGTCACTGACGTATCTGTTGCTAGCTATACCGATATATAGCACTCGGAACCGACAGACGGGGCGTAGTTCCGGCTGACACAGCACTGCTGGCAGACTCACGGCGACAGCGGCGATTCAGACGTAATTGTCACTCTAACATAAATAATTCGGTCCGGTCGACGACGCGAAGCATCGTATCAGTCGAACGCAGTCTCAACGGTCACACGGAGGGGCCAGCGTCTGGGCAACCGAAACGGGGCCGAATAGAAAAAGCCAGGGGCCGGATTTGAACTACGCCCACGTCGCTCGTGGTCTACTTCGAATCCGGCCTATCGGCTCTTTGCCCTCACGTTTGTTCGGACAAAAGAGCCAGGGGCCGGATTTGAACCGGCGGGGGTTCCGCTCTGCAGGCGGATGCGTTGGGCCAGACTCTGCCACCCTGGCGCAGTCGTATCTTTTTTGCTGGATTGCTTAAGCCCATCGGAGTTATTCGACTGTCACCGTGAACTGCTCCGAGGCACTCTGCCTGCTTTCTCTGTAGACCTAACGAGTCCGGAACGGACAACATTTAATCCCCGGCGGTCTATCCCGACTCAATGACACGCATCGACGTTATCGACAACCACGGGCAGTTCACGCACCTCGAACAGCGTGCGCTCCGTGACATGGGCGTCGACGTTGACCTCGTGGACAACGAGACGCCGCCAGCGGACATCGACGCAGACGGGCTCGTCCTCTCGGGCGGGCCGGACATCGACCGCATCGGCAACTGTCCCGACTACCTCGACCTGGATATCCCCGTGTTCGGCATCTGTCTCGGCATGCAGATTATCGCCGACGAACTCGACGGCACCGTCGGCTCTGGTGACTACGGCGGCTACGCCGACGTGACCGTCGAAATCACCGACGACGACGACCCGCTCGTCGGCTCGCTCGCGCCCGAGACACGGGTCTGGGCGAGTCACGCAGACGAGGTCAAAGAAGTCCCTGAAGGATTCGAGCGGACGGCAAAAAGCGACGTCTGTGGCGTCGAAGCGATGAGTGACACTGACCGTGACCTCTATGGCGTCCAGTGGCACCCCGAGGTCGCTCACACAGAACGTGGTGAGGAGGTCTTCGAAAACTTCCTCGCACGCTGTGAGTGACCGACGGCCGAGGTGTCTGGTCTCCCGAGTCGGTTACCAGTCGAGACTGCCGCCGCTTTGATACTCTGTCACCTGCGTCTCGAAGAAGTTCTTCTCTTTGTTCAGGTCGACCTGCTCTGACATCCACGGGAACGGGTTGTCGGTCCCGTACTGTTCAGACAAGTCGAGTTGTCCGAGCCGGCGGTCGGCGATGTGTTCGACGTATTCGGCGAACTGTTCGGCACTCATCCCGAGAATGTCGTCTGGACAGGCCTCGTAGGCGTATATCTTCTCCAACTCGACGGCCTCTGTTATCAGGTGAGTTACCTCTTCGGCGAACTCGTCGGTCCACACGCCGGGGTTTTCGGACCGAATCTGGTTGATGAGGTCGACCCCGAACCCAACGTGGAGCGACTCGTCGCGCATGATGTACTCGAACTGCTGGCCGACGCCGACCATCTTGTTCTGTCGTTTCAGGCCGAGCATCATGGCGAATCCGGCATAGAAGAACACGCCCTCCATGATGACATAGAAGCCAACGAGGTCACGGAGGAAATCACGCAGGTCGGCGTCTGTCTCGATGGTGAACTCGTCTTTATCCAGTACCCGTGTCAGGTCGACCACGAACTCGTCTTTTTCCTGTATCGACGGGACGCGGTCGTACATTCCATAGAGGTACTCGGGGTCGAATCCGAGCGAGTCACAGCAGTAAATAAACGTATCTGTATGAATCGCCTCCTCGTAGGCCTGTCTGAGCAGGTACTGGCGGCATTCGGGCGCGGTGACGTAGTCATAGACCGCGAGAACAATGTTGTTCGCAGTCAGGGACTCGGCCGTCGAGAAAAAGCCGAGGTTCCACTCGACGAGCTGACGTTCGGCGTCTGACAGGGCGTCGCCGTTCCACTGGGTCACGTCGTCTTGCATCGGAATTTCTTCGGGAACCCAGTTGTTGTTCACGCCGGCCTCGTAGTACTCGCGGGCCCAGTCGTAGTCGATCGGTAGTATCTTGTTCGGGTCGTGTGCGGTGTCGTTGTTGATGACTGGCATTGTTACTGACAGGCGTCGCAGGTCGGGTCTTCGACGGTACAGAGGTCGTCCTCGTCGACGGGACGGCCGCCGTCGGATTCGACGGTCTCCGTGGAGTCGTCTGCGCGATGCTGTGTCTTGCCGTACTCGGACATGTCCAGCGTGGATTTCTCTATCTGTGACGCGCCGAGCGTGCGAAGGTAGTAGGTCGTTTTCAGTCCCAGTTCCCAGGCAGTCTCGTAGACATCGGTGAGCAGCGACCCGTCGGTCGACGGGAAGAAGACGTTGTGTGAGACGGACTGGTCAATCCACGTCTGTCGGTGTGCAGTCAGGCGAAGCTGGTGGCGTGGGTCAATCTCGAAGGCACCCCGGTACAGTCGCTTCAGGTCATCCGGAATGGCGTCGATTTCCTGAATCGACCCGTCGTGGTACTTGATGCGGTCGACCAGTTCCTCGTCCCAGAGGTCAGCTTGCTGCAGGTCGTCGACGAGGTGGTCGTTGATGATTGTGAAATCACCCGACATATTCGACTTGACGTAGAGATTCGAATAGAGCGGCTCGATGGAGGGTGTCGTCCCGTTGATAGTCGAGATGGTCGCCGTCGGCGCAATTGCCATCGTGTTCGAGTTGCGCATTCCGTGGTTGTCGATGTGTTCGCGGACGACATACCAGTCGAGTGTCTCCTCACGGTCGGTCGGAATCTCGTGGCCCCGCTGTTCTTCGAGGTGCTCGACGGTATCCTGCGGGAGGAGTCCGCGGTCCCACTTCGACCCCTCGTAGGAGGAGTACGTGCCGCGTTCGGCCGCGAGTTTCGACGAGTTGAGAATCGCCTGGTAGGAGACGAACTCCTGCCAGCGGTTCGCCTTCTCGACGGCCGCGTCGGAGTCCATCGGAACCTCTAATTGCATGAGTGCGTCGTGAAAGCCCATGGTTCCGAGTCCAATCGGCCGGTGTTGCATGTTCGAGCGCTCAGCCTCGTCGGTCGGGTAGAAACAGAGGTCGACGACGTTGTCGAGCATCCGCATCGCCGTCTCGATGGTGTCTGCGAGGTACTCCCGGTCGAGTTCGCCGTCCGAGACGTGGGTTGCGAAGTTGACGCTTCCCAGATTACAGACGGCGTGTTCGTCTGCGCTCGTGTTGAGCGTAATCTCCGTACAGAGGTTCGAGGAGTGAACTGTGCCGACGTGGTCCTGTGGCGAGCGGATGTTACAGGGGTCTTTGAACGTAAGCCACGGGTGCCCCGTCTCGAACAGGCGCGTGAGCATCGTCCGCCAGAGTTCTTCGGCGTCGACGCGCTTGTACTGCCGCAGCTCTCCCTGTTGAGCCCGTGTCTCGTATTCCTGGTAGCGTTCCTCGAAGTCCGCTCCGGTTAGCCCGTGTAGGTCAGGCACCTCATCTGGGCTGAACAGCGTCCACTCCCCGCCGTCTTTGACGCGCTTCATGAACAGGTCCGGAATCCACGCGGCAGTGTTCATATCCGGCGTGCGCCGCCGTTCGTCGCCGGTGTTTCGCTTCAGGTCGATGAAGTCGGGGAAATCCATGTGCCAACACTCCAGATAAGCACACGCCGCACCGCGTCGCTTGCCCGAGCGGTTGATGGCGGAGGTAACGTCGTTGCTGATGCGGAGGAACGGAACCACACCAGTCGACTCGACGCCCGTACTCTCGATGAGCGCGCCGGCCGAGCGAAGGTCCGTCCAGTCGTTGCCGAGGCCGCCGCTCCACTTCGAGAGTTGTGCGTGATGTTTGTACGCGTCGAAAATATCTTCCAGGTCGTCCTGGACGGTCGTGAGATAACACGAGGAGAGCTGAGGGTGTGTCGAGCCGCTGTGAAACAGGGTCGGCGTCGACGGCGTAAACTCTAGCTTCGAGAGTACGTCGTAGAACTCCTTGGCCCGGGACTGCGGGTCGTCTTCCTCGATTGCGAGCCCCATCGCGACCCGCATCCAAAACGCCTGCGGGAGTTCGAGATGCTCCCCGTTTTGCTCGGTTTTGAGGAAGTACCGCTGGTACAGAGTCTCCATCGCCATGTACTCGAATGCCTCGTCCCGGTCGGGGTCGAGGTAGTCGGCGAGGTCCTCCAGGTCGAATCTGTCGACGAGGCGCTCATCGAGGAGGTCCAGGTCGACGGCACACCGGAGGTTCGTGACGAAGGTCTCGCGGTACGCGCGGTCGAGTTCGAACCCGGTCAGGTCCTCGCCGAGTAGCTCCCGGTAGTACCGCTGTCGGAAAACTGCGGCAGCAACGCGTTTGAGCGTCGGGTCACGCTCGATGCGTGCGGTCAGTGCTTGGATGACTGCCTGGTACACCTCGTCGGTGGACGCATCGTCGTACAGGTTGCGGTCGATTTCGGTAACGAGGTCGTCCCACTCTGCCTGTGAAAGCGTTGTCTCTGTGTCGGTCCGTGCTCGGTCGATAACCGACCGGATGTCAGGTGTTGTCGTGGCTTGGTGGCTCATGTGTCTGAGAATCGTCTGTTGCTGGCTCGAAGTCCTCGAGTTCGGCATCGAGGACCGCATCGAGTTCGCGAAGGAACTCGGCTGGCTCAGAGAAGGCCTTATACACCGAGACAAACCGAATGTATGCGACCTTATCCACGTCGCGTAGCCGGTCAGAGACGTACTCGCCGATGAGACTTGAGGCGACGATACGCGTCTCTCGGTCCTGCAGTGTGCTCTCGATGTCGTCGACGAGACGCGTCACCCGCTGGTCGGACACATCGCGTTTCTCGACGGCGCGTTCGACGCCTGCGCGGAGCTTCGAGCGGTCGAACGGTTCGATAGTGCCGTCGCGCTTTTTAACCTGGAGTGAGTCCCATCCGGGACGCTCGTACGTCGTAAAGCGAAACGAACAGCGCTGACACTCACGACGCCGTCGGACGGCAGTGCCGTCGGCGCTGGTCTCGGTATCGACGACGCGTGTGCGGTCGTCTCCGCAGTCGGGGCAGTCCATAGTTGTCACTGGTTGACCCTCCAGCTGTATAACCCTATATATAGGGCCTGTCTCTCTGAGCCGCAACATATGGTGGCGGAGACACCCACTTAAGCATTTCCCAATTAGGTTGATGTAACACAAATATATTTGTATTAGGTCGGTGTCGGGGGATAGAAACATACGTCTCGTCGGGCCAGTTACACAGACAGCATGGAGATAGTCGAAGACAGCCTTTCGGTCCCGGTGGAGTGTTTTCTCGACCGACCGCTGTTTTGCTTTCTCGGTCAGGTCACAGACCGAAAACCCCGCATCTCCCCGCTGTGGTACCTCTGGGAAGACGAGCGTCTCTGGTGTATCGGGGATACGGTCGGTAAGTCGTACATGGAACGCGTTGTGAACAACCCCGAAACTACCGTCGCGGTCGTAGATTTCGATGTGGAGACTGGACGGGTCGAACACGTCGGTATGCGCGGACACGCAGCGGTCACGCCACTGACCGACGACCGGCTGTTCCGGTTGCTCCGGCGATACCTGGGCGAGGAGACCGACGAGTGGGACCCGAGGTTTGCCGACCTCGACGGTGACCGCTGGTCGTTCATCGAGTTCACTCCCGAGACGGTAGTGGCCCGCGACCAGTCTTTCGCCCCGAGTCTCGACCCATGACACGCGTAGAAACACGGCCACCGGTTATATTTGGGTTGCTAGGAGAGAGCAGAACATGCCAATCTACGACCGTACCGCCGCTGAGACGGCCGACATCGTCGGAGAGTACGACCACGGTTTCTCCTGGATTGCGCACCCAGGCGAAGACGGCAGACGCGCGAGTCACGCCATCACCACCGACGACGGAGTCTGGGTACTCGACCCCATCGACGCACAGAACATCGACGACCGCCTTGCGGACCTCGGCGAGGTTGCTGGCGTCGCCGTCCTCTCGTGTTATCACGCCCGCGATGCCGGCGCGCTGGCCCGTCGTCACGACGTTGCCGTCCACATCCCCGAGTGGATGGACCGCATAGAAAAGAGAGTCGACGCACCGATAGAGCGGTACACGCTTGCCCCGGGAACGAATGCGGGCTTTCACGCTGTCTCTTGTCGGCCCTTTCCGGGCTGGCAGGAGGTCTTTCTCTACCACGACCCCACAGAGACGCTTGTCACGCCCGACTCACTCGGGACGACCGAACAAAACTGTATCCGCGGGGAACGCCTCGGCTTGGTGACGCTCTGTCGTCTTCGGCCGCCCACGCAACTCCGGGGTCTGGAGCCAGCGCGCATACTCGTCGGCCACGGCGAGCCCGTCACTCAAGAACCGGCCCCAGCACTGGAGACGGCACTCGATGCTGGCCCCTCCTCGTTTCCGACGGCGTTGCTCGAACACGGCCCCGAGAGCGTCCGAAGTATGCTCGCCGCGCTCGGGTGACCGGCGGACCACGCCGTTGTCACTGCAGGGTTAGTTCAGACGAAAACGCCGAGGGTGAGATTTGAACTACGCGAAGACGTGCTCACTTCGTTTCGCGCGTCTGCTCTCATTCAGATCTCACGCGTTGCTCACCGTTCTCACGTCCGTTCGAACGGAGAAGCGCCGAGGGTGAGATTTGAACTCACGAGTCCTTACGGAGACCTGCTCTCGAAGCAGGCGCCTTGGCCGGGCTAGGCTACCTCGGCTTACCCGTTGGTATCACTGTAGTGTGTTTATTCGTTTCGATTCAAATTATGTCTGGCGCTTGCACCGCCGCGCCGGCAGACCGACTGCACGGGCGGCACACAAATTTTATTACCTGGTTATACAACCTAGTGTTTATGGCAGAGACACAACTTCAGCACGCACGCGAAGGAACGGTAACGTCGGCGATGGAACGTGTCGCCGAGCGCGAGAACGTCGACCCCGAGTTCGTCCGCGAGCAGGTCGCCGAGGGGCAGGCCGTCATTCCGGCCAACCACCACCACGACGCCCTCGACGCGATGATTATCGGCCGCGAGTTCTCGACGAAGGTAAACGCGAACATCGGGGCCAGTGAGACGACCAGCGACCTCGAAGAGGAGCTAGAGAAGCTCCACACGGCGGTTCACTACGGCGCAGACACGGTGATGGACCTCTCGACTGGTGGCGGCGACCTCGACAGGATTCGACAGGCTAACATCGACCACTCGCCGGTCCCGGTCGGGACAGTTCCCCTCTACGAGGCCCGCAGGCAGGTCGACGACGTGGCCGACCTGAGCCACGAACTCCTCCTCGATGTTATCGAGAAGCAGGCCGAGCAGGGTGTCGACTACATGACTATCCACGCGGGAATCCTGATGGAACACCTCCCCAAAACCGACGGTCGGAAGACGGGTATCGTCTCCCGTGGCGGGTCGATTATGGCCCAGTGGATGGAAGAACGCGGGATGCAAAACCCCCTGTACGCGAAATTCGAGGAAATCTGTGACATCTTCGCCGAGCACGACGTAACGTTCAGCCTCGGCGACAGCCTCCGCCCGGGGAGTCTGGCCGACGCCGGCGACGAGGCCCAGTACGCCGAACTCGACACGCTGGGCGAGTTGACACAGGTGGCCTGGGACTACGGCGTTCAGGTGATGGTCGAAGGGCCGGGTCACGTCCCGATGGACATGGTCGCCGAGCAGGTTGAGCGTCAGCAGAGGGTCTGTGACGGCGCCCCGTTCTACGTGCTCGGGCCGCTTGTCACGGATATCGCGCCCGGCTACGACCATATCACCTCGGCAATCGGCGCGGCGATAGCGGCACAGGCCGGTGCGGCGATGCTCTGTTATGTGACGCCGAAAGAACACCTCGGCCTGCCAGAGCGCGAGGACGTCCGTGACGGACTGGCCTCCTATCGCATCGCGGCCCACGCCGCGGATGTCGGCCAGGGGCAACCCGGCGCGCGTGACTGGGACGACGCCCTCTCGGAGGCACGCTACAACTTCGACTGGCGTCGCCAGTTCGACCTCGCGCTCGACCCCGAGCGCGCACAGGCGTACCACGACCAGACACTTCCGGGAGACAACTACAAGGATGCTCGCTTCTGTTCGATGTGCGGTGTCGAGTTCTGCTCGATGCGCATCGACCAGGACGCCAGAGACGCCGGTGACATGGACGAACTCGACGACGAGACCGACCTCGATGCCTCGCCCGCCGCGGAGACGAATGTACCACCGGTAGGAACACACGAGGAAGCCGACGTCCCCGACCAGTCCGAGTACATCGACCTCGGCGACCGCGTCCACGCAGACGACGACTGACCGGAGAGTTGTGGATTGTTTCGCGGAGCTTACGCGCTTTCTCCCACGTCGTCAGAACGCGGAGCGTTCTGAGGACGGCTGAAGCCGTGGGCTTTCGCGCTGTTACCGCTGTGACCCCGCGGCGCACGGACACAAGGGACCTAAGCCTGTCCGCGACAACGATGAAACAATGGACGGCAAAGCGGTGGCTTACGTCCTCGTTCAGACCAGTCGGCCCTCTCAGTTGCTCCTGATTGTGGGAATCTACGTTCTCGGAGTGGTAATTGCGGCCGCCAACGGCGTGACGCCGGACGAGTCGGCAGTCGTCGCTGGCCTGCCCCCGCTCGTGTTCTGTGCGGCGAGTGTTCACTACGCCAACGAGTTTGCCGACGTCGACACTGACGCACAGACCGACCGGACGCCGTTCTCGGGCGGAAGTGGGGCGCTCGCAGAGACTGGACTCGGCCGCACTATCCCGCTGACCGCTGGTCTGGTCTCACTCGTGGCTGGGCTGGCGAGTGCGGTCGGTCTCTGGGTAACCGGTTGGATACCGACCTCGGCGGTCAGCCTCCTCGGTATCATCGTCGTTGCTGGCTGGCAGTATTCGGTTCGTCCGCTGAAACTCGCTTGGCGTGGGTTCGGCGAAGTGACGAACGCGGCACTCGGCGGCGTGGCCCTGCCTGCCTATGGGGCTGCAGTCGTCGGCGGTCCGCTCGGGCGGGTCATACTGGCCTCGGTTCCGTTCGCGCTCGTCGTGTTGTTGAACCTCTTTGCGACCCAGTGGCCCGACAGAGACGCCGACGCCGCCGTCGGAAAGCAAACCCTTGCGGTCAGGTGGCAGCCGCGTATCCTTCGTATTTCCTACGTGGGTATCGCGGTCGCCGCTGGGGTTGCGCTGGTAGCACTGCATACGGTTCCCTCGCCTGCCGTGTTGCCACGGCCGGTCGTTCTCGCAAGCCTGCCTGTTGTTCCGCTGGTCGTCTGGGGTGGATGGGGATACACGCGGCGACACGTTCCCTTGCCGACAGTCGCCGCGATGGTCTCACTCGCGGCATTACAGCTTTTGGGCTGGCTCTGGACGCTGTCGTAGGTCAGGTCGGGTCGTCACTGAACTTGCCGGGCGCGAGCGACCAGTCCCAGTCGTGGTAGGCAATGCCAGGCTCCACGTCGTCTGGAAGCTGGTCGAACCGGCGCAAAAACGGGATACGACCGCCCACAGCGCTGAAGTCGCCACGGAACCAGCGCATCACCCGCGGGACCGCCACTGTGTTCTCCTCGGGGTCGTACTCGACAGTCTGGTCCAGATAGCCAGTAGCAGTCAAATCGAGCTGGTCGTGAATCTCTTCGCGGGTGTAGGCAGCGATTGGCGGACAGCTCGCTGCCCCGCAGTTGAGCGCGAAGTGAACCCGCGGGTCGCGCTCGCTAAGTTCGTGTTCCTCGGCGAAGCCGTCGCGGAACGGACTGCGGATGTATCCGAAGGTGAGCTTGCTGTAGGACCGCCGGAGGATGCTGTGTTCGATGTCGTCGAGGCTCAGCGTCTCGCCCGCGACCGTTAGTGCGGGTAGCGAGAAGAACGTCCGGCGGTTCTCGTATTTCTCACGGTGGGTGTCGAGGAGTTGCTGTGTCGCTCCGTTGTAGAGGTTACACCAGAACGCAAGTCGAGCGCCGTCGGTGTCGAGCCGAGCCGCGAGGTCGTCACTGTCCCAGTCCGCGAGTCGCCGTTCGAACTCGTCGGTCAGCTCGTCGTATCGAATCGCCCGCAAAAACTGTGCGGAGAGCTCGACTGGCTCTGTGGTCACAGGCGTCAGTAGGTCCGCTACTTACATCAGGGTTTTCCGAAATGCGCCGCTCAGACACAGCCGTCAGTCGAAACGCTCCTGTATATCGCGCTCTGCGGCCCGGACGACCGACTGTTCTGCCCGGTACATCGCGCGTATTGCCTCGTCGGTGTACTCCACCTCGAAGGAGGGGGCCGGGAGAAAGCGCGGCACGCTCCCGAGGACCGTCGCCGCGTCGAAGCCGGCAACCATCTCGAAGGCGTCGCGGTGCTCGCGCAACGGTCCGGTGAACGGGAAATGCTCGTTTACGAGCCGCTCTGCCTCCGCCCGCTCTAGTTCGGTCGCTGCGGCCGTCCAGAAGTCGCGCCTCGAGGAGTGAACGAGCGGCTCGACGGCCTCGCCGAGCTCGCGGTGATGTGTGAGGAGACTGCTCTCGACTGCACGACGGCGTTCAGACGAGAGGTCTGGACGAATCGAGTCGGCGAGCGCACCGGCTTCGAGAATCTCGTCTCGGTACGTCTCGAAACTCGCGTCTGCTTCGACGTAATCGAGCACGACCCCGAACTGGGCGAGTGTCTGTTGGCGGTAGGCTTCGAGTTCTGGTTCGACGACGCGGCGCTGGAGTGCCCCGGCGTTTCCCAACAGCCGGTCGACGGCCAGTCCGGTCGGTCCCCGGGAGCCGTTTCTGAGCGCCCGCGAGACGCTGAACTCAGCCATTGTCGCGTCGATTGCCTCGTCGAGGAAGTACTCGAACCCCTCGACAACTGCCTCGCGTGTCACATCGGGACGTTGGACCGACAGCACTTGGGTGTTACCCGCACTGTGCCACGTCGCCCCGGTACAGTTTTTCAGTCTCGGCCACCAAGGATAGCTATGTCAGTTGCTCCACCGTTCGAGCTTCCGAACGTCGGCCCCGGACCGGACCCGCTGTCGCTGTCACGACTTGTCACAGACAACGAGTTCGTGCTGTTGTTGCTCCAGCGCGACCACCACTGCGGGAACTGTCGCAAGCAGGTGCAGGTGTTCGCCGACTGGTACGACGAGTTTCGCGCGCGCAACACCGAAGTTGTCTCCATCGTCCCCGAGCCACGCGAGCGCGTTCAGACCTGGCAAGAGGAGTACGACCTGCCCTATCCGCTCTGTGCCGACCCCGAGACGACCGCCGGCTCGGAGTACGACCAGCCCGTCCGGTTCGGGCCGCTGGGCCGGTTCAGCGACCTGCTCGGTCGGATGCCGAAGGCGGTCCTACTCGACTGCCGGGACGGCGACCCCACAATCGTCTACACACACGAGGGGTCCTCGACCTGGGACCGCCCGGAACTCGACGAAATCTACGCGGCCATCGACGAGCACCGGTAGACTGGGGTGGCAACGTCACCCTGATACGGCTCGCAGCCGACGGTCACGTATGGACGATTCGACCGCAGACAGCGAGTACGCCCGGACGTTGGGAGAGAAACGCGCAGAGAAAGACGACTTCTTTGCCACACACAGACAGTCACCGATTCCGCCCGAGAAGCGCGACGACTTCGACGGTCTGGCGTATTTCGAGCCAGACACGGCCTATCGGGTCGAGGCCAACGTGACACGGTTCGACGACCCCGAGACGGTCGAACTCGACACCTCGGACGGCCGGACGGTCACGTACAAGCGTGTCTTCGAGTTCGCCGTCGAGATGCGCGGCGAAGCGCAGACACTGGCGGGCTATCGTCAGCAGCCCGACGACGCGATTTTCGTCCCATTCCGCGACAAGACGACCGGGCAACAGACCTACAAGGACGGTCGCTATCTCGAACTCGAACCCGAGGGCGACATTGCCGACGGCGACACCGTCGAACTCGACTTCAATCTGGCGTACTCGCCGTTCTGTGCCTACAGCGAGACCTTCGCCTGCCCGCTTCCGCCCGAGGAGAACTGGCTCGACGTGGTCGTGCCGGCCGGCGAGAAGAAGCCGTCACTGTGACTTGCTGGCCTGCTTTCAGACCGGAAGCGAGCCGGCAGCAGGGAGACCGAGAACCTGAACGAATCCCAATCCAGTGAGGAGGAGTCCGGCGGCCACGAGCGGATAATCGGCCCGTCCGAAGGCCAGCCGTGGCAGGGTCGGATTCCACGAGAAACACCGCGCTCGGAGCGCGAGCGCCAGCCGTTCTCCCCGCGAAAACGCCTGCTCGACGGTGAGTAGCGACAGGCGCTGTATCCGCTCGCGGGTCGACAGTTCGTCTCCGCCACGGGCACGGAGCGCCAGCCGCGCCCGGCGAACGTCACGAAGGACGACGGGGAAAAAGCGGAACACGAGCCCGACACCGGTGCCGAGCAACTGGCCGGCTCTGCCAGGGACGTGTCGCTGGATAGCGGCACGCGTCTCCCGGACCGGCGTCGTCCTGACGTATGCCGCCGAGACGAACAACACGAGCACGACCTGATAGCCCGCAAGGAGGGAAGGTGGCGCGTGTTCGAGAGCGAGCCACGGCGGACCGAACCTGAGACTCGCAAACAGCGGGCCAAGGGCCAGAAGTACCAGAACGAACCGGTACGTCCAGAGGACACGGAACACCGAGAGTCGAGCGACCGCGAGCGTGCCAAGCGCCACAAGCGAGAGCACAGCCACCACAGATGGCTCCGTCGTCGTCACAGCGGCAAACGCGAAGCCAAACTGTGCGACGAGTTTCGAGCGTGGGTCGAGCCGGTGAAACAGTGTCGTTCCGTGTTCGTACGCTATCATGAGACTCGGCTGTTGAGGCGCTCAACGACGCGAACGTCGATACCCGGCAGTTCGTCAGCTACGTCTCGCGGCGGTCCGTCGACGACGATACGGCCGTCGTGCATCCCGAGCAGACGGTCGGCCCGGCTGTGGAGGTCACGAAGGTCGTGTGTGACCACGAGTATGCCGGTGCCGTCTGCCGTGAGCGCGTCGAGCTGGGCGAGGACGGACTCCCGTGCGGGCTGGTCGAGACCGGTAAACGGTTCGTCGAGAACGAGATACGACGGCTCCATGGCGAGCGCACCGGCGATTGCGACACGGGCCTGTTCGCCCCCGGAGAGTTCGTCGATGCGGTCGTTCTCTCGCCCGTCGAGATTGACCGCCTCCAACGCCGACTCGACGCGGCGGTCGACCTCGTCACGGTCGAAGCCGAGGTTCTCCGGGCCGAAGGCCACATCAGCGCCGATTGTCGCGGCGACGAACTGGTCGCGTGGCTGTTGGAACACCATTCCGATGTTCGCCCGGGCGGCAATTGGGTCGTCGGTTACGTCGACGCCGTCGACCTCGACGGTACCCGAATCAGGTTCGAGCAAGGCGTTGAGATGACGCACGAACGTCGTCTTGCCGCTGCCGTTCGCACCGACGATGAGAACGAACTGACCGTCGTCGATGTCCACGGACACGTCGTCGACTGCAGTCACGTCCTCGTAGGTCGCGGTTACCCCCTCGATGTGAATCATCGATTACTCGACAAAGGAGATGCGCGCGAGGTGACCACCGGTGACAAGCGAGATGACAGCGACCGCCTTGAGCAGGTCACCCGGAACGAAGACGACGCCACCCTCGATGAGACCGGTGACCAGTGACTGGTCGGTCGAAGCAGCGAGCCAAACTGAGCCGATAGCGTAGATGACCGCGAGACCGACGAGCATGCCGACGACCTGTATCGGAACAGAGACAGAATCGAGCGCACGCGGGTCGACCCGCCGGTGAACGAGAGCGCCGATAATCCCGGCCGCAATTGGGAAGCTGAGGATATATCCGCCAGTAGGTCCCGTGATGACTCCAAAGCCAGCACCGAAGCCGGCAAACACCGGCGCTCCTGCAGCCCCAACCATCGCGTACAACAAGAGTGAAAGCGCGCCCCAGAGCGGCCCGAGCAACAATCCTGCCAGATACACCCCGACAGTCTGGAGCGTAAACGGTGCCGGCGAGAACGGGTACGGCACCGTGAACTGGGCGAGTGCCGCAGTCAGCGCCGCGACGACGACCGCCATCGCAAAGTACTGTACTGTGTTGTCCCCCACGAGTTCGACGGACTCGTACTGTTCAGTCATACTCCTCTGTGTCTCGTCAACCAAGATAGTCTCTGTGGTTTACAGACATTGCAAAGAGACAGCACTGGACGGCTCGGGAGAAAAACCGACGGGAGAGACGCAGAAACGAGTTATCTGGCAGCCGCCGCGACGCGTTCTTTTTCTTCTTTCTGTGAGACGGCGTACGTGTCCACGTCGTCGTTGGCCGCACCCATCAGCTGGCGTGCGAGGGCGTCGGCCGCGTCGGTCTCGGTCTTGAACGAGTCGTTTTGGACGCCCTCGGCGAGGAACTTCAGCGCCTGGTCGACACGACGCTGGGGAGCGACGTCGACCGCCTTCGGGACTGAGATACCGCCGTATTTCAGGCGAACCGTCTCCTCGCGGGGAGCCGCGTTCTCGACGGCGCGGACGAGAATCTGAACGGGGTTCTCGTCGGTCCGGTCGTGGATGGTCTCGAACGCGTCACGCGTGAGTTGCGTGGCGAGCTGTTTCTTGCCGGTGTTTTCGTCGGTCTGCATCAGCCGATTGATGAGCCGTTCGACGATGGAAATCTGGCTCTTTTTGAACTGCTTGTCGGCGTGACGGCCCATCGTGTGCGCGATGGGCGTGACCGTGATGTACCGTTCCGTGGAGACGTCGCGGAACTCGATTTCCTCGGTGTCCCACTGGCCGAACAGCTTCGCAGTCGCGTCCTCCGAGTCAGCCGGGGCGTCGGGGTCTGGTTGTTCTGTCGACATAGTTAGCGAACAGGTTTCTCCGCGTTGCCACGAACGAGTTCGATGAGCGACACGCCGTTTACCTTCTCGACTTTGTACCGGACGCCGCCGATGTCACCCATTGCACCACCCTTCGCGCCGCCGATACCGGCAATGGTGACTTCGTCGTGTTCGTCGATAAATGAGATAGCGCCATCTCCAGGACAGAAGGCAGTGACCTGCTTCCCGTTTTTGATGAGCTGGACGCCAACGCATTTCCGGATTGCCGAGTTTGGCTGTTTTGCCTCGATACCAATCTTTTCGAGTACAATACCTCGTGCCTGCGGTGCACCCTCGAGAGGGTCGGCCTTCTCGCGAAGACCCCGCTCGCGTCGCGCGTAGTCCGAGTCGGACCACCGGTGTTTCTGGCGGTCCTTCTTCAGCTTGCGCGCGGCGTACTTGCCGTTTGCCATAGTGCGAGGTGATACTTGGTGGAGGTACTTAAGACTCCTCTTTTCCCTCGCCACATCGCTACGTTTGATGTGAGTCAAGCGGCGGGAGAAACGCTGCCGGACGGTGTTCTCTTCACGGTGGCCGCTGTAGAGCAAGGTATGCCTGACTGCCCGGCCTGTGGCACGGACGTCACGACAGACGCAAAACAGTGCCCCAACTGTGGCCAGGCAGTTGCGACCGCAAGGCGACTGCGCGTGAGAGAGGTGACTGTCGGCTTCGCCGCAGGTGTGGCGGCATTCGTGTGTGGGTTCGTCGCAACGGCGATTCGCTCGGACGCACAGGAAAGTCGCGAGGCGGTCGAGCGCTTGCTCGGTGACGGCGGACCGCCCGGGGTTTCCCTGTCTGAACTCCTCCCGGAGTGGTATCACGTGTTGAGCTGGGAGTTTCTCGAAAATCATCAGGTCGCCGTCTCCGCTGCCGGCGGCGACCTGTTCGGCGGTGGACTCGCAAGCGAATACGTCGACACGCTGCTTCCGACGGCTTCGACGCTCCAAGTTCTCCCGCCGCTATCGCTCGCGGGGGCCGGCTTGTTCGTGGCACTGTATGGTACACGTACCAGTCCACTCGACGCCGTCTTGGCGGGTGCAACGGCCGCAGTCGGATATCTGCCGTGTCTCGCGGTCGTCGCTGTTGTCTCATCGTTCGAGGTGACCGTCTTCGGAAGCACACTGGTCGAGGTCGACCCCGGATTCATCCGACCGCTGGCAATTGCCGGTGTTGCCTACCCGGTGGTGTTCGGCGGTATCGGTGGGTTGTGTGCGTTCGGTCTCACGAGGTGGCGACAGGCGAGATAGCTAGAACAGCACGTGGAGCATGAGCCAGATACAGATACCGAGTGCAAACGAGACGAGCCAGAGCGTCGCGGCTACGCGGCCGACCCGGGCATGCCGTGTCTCGGGGAGTGCAGAAGTCGGTCGCGTCGTGGCAAGTAACAGGACGTAGTAAACGACGGGGACAGCGACGATAGCAAAGAGAATGTGAATTGCTAGCATTGGCAGATAGAGATACTGATACACAACGTCTGGGCCGCCAAACTCGCTCGGCCCTTCGAGCGAGATGCGGTAGAGGTACAAGACGAGAAACAGCGCGAACAGGCCGGCACTAGCGAGCATCGACGCCCGGTGTGTCTCGATATCGCGGCGTCGAATCGCCCGGACACCACGCAGAATTGTCACGATGGCGAACGCGCTGATGACGGCGTTGAGATGTGGAACGAGTTCGACGAGCGGGTCGAGTCGCGGGAGCATCGCCTTGGGGACGTAGCCGAGTACGGCCCCAAAGACGAGCGCCAGCGACACAGCCGACAACACTGCGGTCAGCCCGCCAACGTGCTCACGAGCGTACGCTTGCATATCCGGAGGTTGGGCTCTACTCTTCTATCAGTTGCGCATCGGTAGCCAGCTCGCTTGCGCGTGGGCTTTCGCCGCCGTGTGGCGTCTCCCTGGTTCGGATACGAGCCGCGTGGACCGTCTCGGTGGCGTCGTCGACGATGAGGACCTCGCCCGGTTGCGCCGGGAGCCTATCGGCGAAGTCTCCGTCGAGGTAGGTCGGTCGCGCGGCTTCGAGCGCTGCGAGGTCGTCTGTGGCCGTGAGACGGTGTGAGACGAGAATATCCGCCTGCGAGATGCCGACGGTCGGAATCGCGCTCGGGCGCTGTGTCGCCGCTACCAGACTCACGCCGGGCGCGCGGCCCCGCGTGAGTAACAGCCGTAGTGCGCTCCCGGCGACACCGTTAAAAAACGCGTGTGCCTCGTCGACGAGCAGCCACGGGAGCCTGTCGATGTTGTCGGTGAGTCGGGCGTGATAGAGAATATCGGCGACGCCCCGACAGACCGCGTTCATCGGCTCAGCGTCGAGACCCGACACGTCGAGTACGGTCACCGCACCGGAGGAGAGGGTCGCTTCATCGAGCCCGTCAGTGTCGAAGACGCCCCATGAGTCGGCGAGTTCGAGGTGGTTGTGTGCACTTCGGCTGTCACTGTCTCGGGCGTCCGTTTCGCGAACTGCCGCTTTCATGGCCGCTATGCTGTCCGCGCCCTGTGCTGCCTGCCAGACCAGACTACCTGGGCCGCTCTCGGGTGAGAGACCCAGCAGCGCACACCATGATTTCGGGTCGAGCGTGTCGGGTGCGACTGTCGGATGCTCACAGACGGTCGCTGGGACAGCTTCCTGTGTGCCAGCGTCTGTAAGCGTATCAAAAACTCCCATCGGGTCGATGACAACTGGTGCGAGGCCGTCTGCGCGCGCGAGTTCTTCGGCGATGACGCCCAGCGTATAGGACTTGCCGTAGCCACGCTTTCCGACGACAAGCATCGCATGAGGCGTATCGAGGTCGAGAGACAGGGCCGTTCCCGCACTCCCGTCGAGCGCCCTGTACCGTCCCAGTCGTCCTGTCGGCCGCCCCCGAACCGCATTGTCTGCTCTACCGATGACAAAGCCCATAACGGGGCTGGCTTCGGCCTGGTATATGAACCTGGGGCCACAGACTTAAGAGCGGTGCCCGGACAAGCCGTGGCCAATGATTCGGTACGTGGTCGCGGTGTTGTTGACGACGACACTGCTCGGCGTTAGCCTGCTCGCCCTCGAAGACGTGTCGGCCGTCCGTGGCGAGAGACAGCTCGAACGAGAGCTGTCGGCAATCGAGGGGGAGGCCGTCTCGCTGCTCACACACGATGACCCCGTCCCGGGCGACTCGCCACCGCGGCGCGTTCTCGATGTCGACCTACCCGCGGACGGGTTTGGCTCTGCAGGCGTCGAGACGCTGGTTTTCAGCCCCGCTAACCGAACCGACAGGACCATCGTACGCTATCAGTTCGACGGGCGGCCCGCGGCGACGCGAATACTCGACGTGCCCATTCTGAACGCGGCCGAGGGAACATCGACGATAGACCTGAGCGGCGCGACCGGCTCACAGACGATCGTTCTCGAACTGGTTCTCGGCTCGGACGGTGACGGTGTGGTCCAGACGACGATCCGGCGGTAAGCAGCGACTCAGCTGTTCGTGAGACTGGTGACCGTCAGAGAATCAGTTCTATATCGGGTCGTCAGGCTCGTGGCGGTCCATGAGACGGTCCACCTCGGCGGCGTACTGTGCCTGTTGGTCTTGGTCTTCGACGTGGCCGAGATTGTCCGGTTCCACGTCGACCGCCGCGGTTGTCTCCCGGGCTGAGCCGGTGAACGAGGTGAGTGCGCGCTCCTTTTTGACGTATCGCTTACCGTCTGGTGTCGCGTACGTGAGAATGATGAGGTTTTGCTCGTCGTCGGAGTAGGTCCGCTCGACGAGCCAGACGCGCACCGTGTCGCCATCAGTCTCTGCCATACGCGGTGTTCGCCGTCAGTCATGAAAGGCGTGCTGGCACCTACCGGTGCGCGGGTTTATATACGGTGACGGAACCAGCGGCGCCTACGTGAACGCATGAATCGAGACGAATCGCATCTCCAGCGTCTGAGAGCGCGCGGTCAGACCGAACCGCTGGCGGCACTCGTCGCTGTCGCGCTGTTCTGTGTCGCGCTATCGGTCTATGCCGGATTCCTCACGGGACTTCTTCCAGAACTCGGCAGCGACAGAGAACTCGCCGAAGTGACCGGGGAACGGGTCTGGGAGGTCGTCAGCGAGAACGGGATATACCCGGCGGGGACGAACCTCTCGTCTGTACTCGACGCCGACGTGTTTCCCCACGGACGCCGCGTGAGCGTGAACGTTACCTACGTCCACAGAGGAACGCTCACGACGGCGAGTCAGGCGTCGTTCGACACTACCGGCGAGTCTGTCGGGGCAGTCACATCCAACGGTGAGACGTTTCGTCGGCCGATACCAGTCCAGCGCCAGAGCGGAGACGTTCGGCCCGGAATGCTCACGGTGGTGGTAAGCAATGTGCGATAATCGGCGTGGTGTCAGCACAGTTGCCGATGTCAGTCTGGGAATTCTGGTTGTCGTGGTGGCGATGGGCGTGCTGGTGACGGCCGCAGAGACAGAGAGCCACGAGCACGACCCGACAGACACCGCGTACGCGGCACAGACCATCGCCGGGTCGACCGTGAACACGACGTACTCGCTCGGTCCCGCCATCGAGGCCTACTTTCGGGACTACCGTCAGACAGCCAATCCGTACAGCGAAGGGGAACTAAGACGGGTCTCCCACGGCCCCATCGCCACACAGGTGGCTGACCTCGCCGTCGCGATGACCGCCGTCGACGGCACGCAGGTGTCGGCCGCGGCGACCGACTACAGACGAGCGCTCGAAGCCGCGCTCTGGACGCGTCTTCGTGGTTCACAGTTCGACCTCTCGGTTACAGCACACTGGCGGCCAGTCGCGGGCGTGGACTTGTTGGGGAAGGTCGCGCTGGGAGAGACACCACCGCCAGATGCCGACGTGAGTACGAAGACGGTCACTGTCCCGAGTGGCCTGCCGAGTGCGCGAGAGGACTCAATCGAAACGATAGACGGCCCAGGCGACTACCTGGCTGTCGCGCGTGCGGTGGCCAACGCAACTGTCACGGGGCTGTTCCCGCCCCTCGAGACACAGCGCGCGTTAGAGCAAACCGGCGCCGAGGCGGACTTCGTGCGGTATCGCTACGAGCGGCTGGCGCGTGTCCTCGACGGTGGCCGAACAGTTTTCGAGCGACGCGACTGGCTCTCGCCGTCGAGCGCGGACGCAGCGGCCGCAAACGAGTATCTCAGACGCCGGCTCGCAGCAACCCTCGGGCCGCAACTCGACGACGCCTATGAGAGTGCACAGGACGCGGCACGCAAAGTTTCGGTAGAAACTGTCACGCTTACACTCAGAACGTGGACACATGAGTAAGTCACAGACAACGGTACGCAGTTGTGCCGGTGGCGTAATCTGCGACGAGCGCGCACGGGTCCCGCTGGCAGTCGTCGGTGTCTTTCTGCTCCTGTCAAGCGCGATATTGATCGGCCAACTCGAAACAGGCGAGGAGCCAGGCCCGAACGTGGACGCGAGTCTCGCGCTCGACCAGACTGAGGCGACACTACAGACGGTCGCCCGAGACAGCGTGAAACGAGCGGCCAAGCTGGCAGCAGCACAACCGGTAACCGACCCCGCTGACACCCGTTGGGGTGCAGTCCTCGAACGGTCTGAGGCAAGGTTCGCAGACGACCCCTTCGAGAACTACCTCCGAGCGCTCGTCTACCTAGAGCTCCGGGATAGTCTCGACCACGCGGGTCAGACCGACGGAGACATTCGGACTGCAGTCCAGATTCCGGCAGTCGATACACCGACCGAACTCGGGGAGGCAATCAAACGGGTAACTCTTGAACGGTCGGGGGCCGAAGTGACGGTCACTCTATCGAACGTGACCGTCACCGCGACACGAGCGGGCAAGGAAATAGAGCGTCGAACGACGAACCTGACGGTGACCGTCTTCACGCCAGTACTGGAGATGCATGACAGGGTGACAGCGTACCAGTACGCAATCGACGAGGCACCAATCACTGAGCCAGGGTTCAGACAGCGGTTCAACGCCCGGACGTACGCAATCGGATGGGCGCGGGGCTGGGCACAGAACTACCAGGCACCCGTCGGGGAAGTGCTGGCGACCAGGCACATCGAACCGTCGGCAAACGCCGCACTGTACCGGACACAACAGGACATCTTCGGCGCCGCTGACCCCGACCTGCAGAACGCGGTTCGGCTCGGCTGGGCCTGTATGGCACTCAAGGACGGACAAGCGCTGTTCGAGGAGTACACGACAGACAATCAGTCGAGTGCTGGCATGCCTGATGTCGCGGGGCGAGTCTGTAACAACGCACACGCATTCTACAATCGAATTACACAGCGACAGTCCGCGCTTCCGGAGACGGTGGACGTTCTCGCTGGTCCTTCACAGCTCCAGCAGACGAAGACGGTCGCCGTCGGCGAACTCGCTGCAATGCCGTTGACAGTACTAACAGATGACAGTACCCAGTACTCGTTTGAAAGTGCCATACAACGGATATTTACCATCGAAGGACAGGTAGCGACCGAGGCCGACGTGCGCGGTTCGGTGCAGTTGGATGTGGGCTGTCGTGTTGGCTACCGGGGCGGCCCCGTCTCTCGTGAGGGTCGGTACGATATCCAGGCAGTCAACCGAACCGAGAGTGACAGGGAAAAACAGTACTACCGGTACACCGCAGCAGTGGCGGTCACGGTATCAGCCGAACGCACGTGCAGGGAGCGAGATGGGAATACGACGGTCCAGCGCCACGACACCGACAGATACACAATCGAGATGACCACGACAGTTGGGGAGCAGGAGGCGAGTCCGGCCGCGAAGATAGACAACGTGAACCCACGCGCCGACGTATCGCCAGCCTACGCGTACACCCCCGGCCCAAGTCGTCGCGATGGAACGGTATTCAACAACTACGACGGCGCAGGCGACGCCGTAACCGAGGCGCTTCTGGGTGGGACCGGCACTGCAAGCTACGAGGACTGGCTCGAAGCGCGGATGGACGCTACAAACTACGAGCGTCGACCACCCCGCGACGAGCAGTTCGAAGCGACAGAAGCCGTTAAACTCGATTACGAGGCGTTACTCGGGAACGTCGGGCTCTTCGCCGAGCTGACCGAAGATATTCACACTTTGCAGACACAGGCGGCGAACGTATCCGCCGAGGTCGAACGTCGCGAGTTGGTTACCGGTAATCCGACCAGTCGGCTGCTCGACCGTCTCCAAACCGAGTTCAAATCCGAGTTCATCGAGAGGCCGGACGGCGAAGACTACGAGAACGTCCGGGAGAAAGTAGTTTACGAGGCACGCTACGCGTACTATCGGGCACTGGTCGAGCAGCTTGAAGGGGTCGAGACAGCCCACGAGACAGCAACGGCAGAGCTCGACGACCGACTCGCGGCTATCGACAGCGCCTTCGCAAACGGAACACGGTTTCTCGCTCAGGGTCTGCGCCAGCACCAGGCAACACCGGATGCGTTCCCCGCCTCAGGCGTAACCGAGAACATCAGCTACGAGATCTCCGGCTCGCCGACGTATCTCGGTGCCAGCCAGACTGTCGACAGCGAGCAGGTTCCTGCGGCCGACGGGGAGTTTGCGCCACTCCGGACGAGAAACGTGAACGCTGTCGAGTTGCCGTACGATACGGCCGTCAACGACATACTTGCTGCGGTACTGGAGGCGCTGCCAGGCACGAGTGCGACGCCTGACACAGAGCTTTCGTTCCGGATGGCCGGTGATGTGCTGAGCGCCGGTGAGTTGGCACTGGAAGCACACGAGAGCGCTCAGACGAGCGCCCGTCAAGACACGTATCTCGACGAGGCGGCTGCCTTCGAGAGTGACATCGAGTCGTTTGCGAAAAACGTCGAGGCGGCGCTCGATGCGTTCGAACGCGAGGTAGCAAAGCGAACGGTAGCGGCGCTGTATCCGAGTCCCGCCTCGGACTGTCTCGTCTACGCGAAGACACCACATCACGACAGCTATCCGGGCCGGGAGACGTGTGCGTCGGCCACTGACTCAGACCTCGAACCCGTCATCGAGGCTGCCGTCTCGGCGACCGAAGACGGCGTCCGGCGTGCGCTGGCACCGTATGGGACGGCCGAAACGGCCCGGTTACTCGAGGACGGTAACGCAACCGAACACATCGTCGACAGCGTTACGCGTGCACTCGCTGGGCCGAGGTACCGGGGGTACGACGCCTTCGAGAAGCGGTACGAGACAGAGCAGTGGGGCACACTCGTCGGGGCCGCAGTGCGGCCAGCGGTGATGACAGCGAGTTCCACGTCGATCGAAATTGGGAGCGTCACACAGGCCGAAGCCCTCGACGAACGGATACAGGACGCTCTCGGGCAAGCGACGACAGCCCTCGTCGAAGACAGAGTTGCCAACGCCGGTGAGGCTGTCGGGCGGACCGTTGGCGAACACTGGCTGGGCAACGCCCGGCGGACTGCAAACCGGGCGGCACGCGTACCTGCCGGGCTACCGCTCTTGCCGGTTCCCGGTCAGTGGGTTGCGACTGCAAACGCCTGGACCGTCGAGGTTGCCGGCGAGTACGCCCGGTTCGAAGTCTCGGCACGCCTCGGGACACCCGCAGACGGGCCACTCACCTACGTCCGCGAGAACCGCACCGTGAGTCGCAAAATTGGCGGCCAGAAACGGCGTCTCGGCGCTGTCGAGCCGATTGCGTTCGACAGCCAGACCGTACTCGTTGTCGTCACGCCGCCGGGCGTCGGCGTCGGCGACCGGGGCAGCCAGAACCCGGAGTGTTCGCCGACTTATCCACACGTCGGCGAAGTCGATTCGGGTCAGTCTGTGGCCTGTGCCCTCACAGACGGGTAGGTACCACCAGCTTCTATCTTCATACAGCGAGAGAATCCCACCCTTCCCGTGAGGGACGAGTGTTCCGACACTGTGTCGGAACCGAGGACCGAACAGGGCGGGAGTGAATCGCGTCAACCCCGGTGAAAGACTGACACTGTTTATATACGAAGCCGAGTGAACCGTCAACGATGGAGTTCGAAGCACCGGTCGATGCGTGGTACGTCTGGTTCGGTGTCGCGGTCGCCAGTCTCGCTATCACGGGAGTCGCGCTCTCGCTACCGACACAGCCCCCACCAGACGCGGCACAGGCGGCAAACGCAATCGACAGAGTTGCTGGAAGCACGCAGGTCGCCACAGCGACAGTCAACCACGCCGCAGAAGAAGTCCGTCTCGGGACTAGTCGCATCTCGATGCGAAACGACGGTGGGACCGTTCACGCTACCCTCGCATTCGGTCCAGTTACACCCGTGACGGCCGTCGGAGACGCGACCGCCCGGCATGCACTGCAATCGATGCTCCACGGAACGCCGCCAGCCGAAGTGCTCGGCCGAACATCGTTCGATGCACTGACCGAGAGCGAACTCCAACAGGCGGTCGCAAGTGCCCGAGAGCGTCGGCGCAATCGCGGTCCCCAGTGGCGGCAAACAAGCGGGAGACTTCGGGTTCACAGCGTCCACCTCGACGGTGAACTGGTCGTGCTGGTCGGCAGCTAGCTGCCTGGATTTAACTTCGAGCGGGCCCTGCACAACTGCAATGTACGACAAACTCGCCGGACTGGCACTGCACATCGACGCTTGGGACCTCGAAACGCGAGAGCGTGAGACGTCGAGTGGGTTCACGCGAACGACCACAGTCGTATCACTCCGGGGCGGCGGCTACGTCGGGCGCGGCGAAGACGTCATTTACGAGACCGACCCACACGACAGGTTCGTCGAACACGGTGGCGACCTTCCGCTGGACGGTTCGTACACGTTTAACGAGTTTTCCGAGCACATTGGCGCGACTGACCTCTTTTTTCGCGGCGAGCCAGAGAGTGCGATATTCCGGAACTACCGCCGGTGGGCAATCGAGAGCGCGGCGCTCGACCTAGCGTTGAAGCAGGCCGAGACGACACTCGCAGCGCGTCTCGAACGGCAGTATGACCCCGTCAGGTTCGTCGTGAGCACACGCTTGGCCGAGCCGCCGACAGGTGAGCGTGTCACCTCCTGGCTCGACCGAGACCCCACACTCGAATTCAAGCTCGACCCGACCGGCGACTGGACCACAGAGCTAGTCGAGCGGCTCACAGCGACCGATGCAGTCCGTATTCTCGACCTCAAGGGTCAGTACGAGGGAACCGATGTCGACCAGGCGGCCGACCCGGCGCTATACGAACTGATACTCGAAGCGTTTCCCGACGCCATCGTCGAAGACCCCGAGATTACCGACGAGACGCGGCCCCTATTTGCGAGCGCAAAGGGACGTGTCTCCTGGGATTATCCGATACGAGGCGTCGAAACGGTCGAGGCGCTTCCCTGGGAGCCGGAGTGGCTCAACATCAAACCGTCTCGGTTTGGCTCCGTCGAATCGCTGTTGGCGACGATCGAGTACTGCGAGGAGCGTGATATCACGTTGTATGGCGGCGGCCAGTTCGAGCTTGATGTTGGTCGTCAACACCTCCACGCACTCGCATCGTTGTTCTACCCCGCTAGTCCAAACGATGTCGCACCGCGGGGGTACAACGACCCAGAGCCTGAGTCAGCGCTACCGGCGAGCCCGCTCTCGCCACCTGCTGCACCGCGTGGCTTGGGGTGGTGACTGGAGCGTTCAGGCTGGCTGCAAGGCGACACAAATAGCGTGAGCACGTCTGCTGGCTGTCGATAAAAAAGACGAACTGACAGGCCAGCGACACCCCACCCTGCTGAGGGACAATCGTGTTACAGAAGCCCCGTCTTCTGGAGTTTCATCAGGTCCTCAGTGTCCAGCGTCTCGCCTTCCTTGAACTTCTGGTAGATTTCCTCTGCTTCCTCGCGGGCAGCCTCTTCTTTCTCCTCGCGCTGTGCGCGCTCTTCTTCTTCTTCCTGCTTATCGAGTTCGCGGAGGCGCTTCTGGACACGGACGAAGTCCTCGTGGTGCTGGTCGGCGGCTTCCTGTACCTCGACGAACTCCTCGTGTTTCTCGTCGGCTTCGTCGCGGATGTCGTCGGCCTCGCGGTAGGCCTCGATCATCTTGTTGTGGTGTTCTTGGGCCTCGTCGGCGAGCTCGGTCACCTTCTGGTGGTGTTCGGAGGCTTCGGCACGCACTTCCTCGGCTTCGGCTTCGAGCTCTTCGAGGTCGTCGCTCTGGTCGAGCTTCTCGCGTTTCTCCTGGAGTTCCTCGCGTTTTTGCTCGATTTTCTCGATGAGTTCACGCTCGTCCTCGGCGTCGAGAACCTCGGTCTGCTGTTTGAACTCTAGGTCCTCGATTTCGGACTCAAGTTCTTCGATTTCTTTGCCCTCGTCGATTTTGAGGTCGTCTTTCTGCTGTTCGACCTCCTCGAACAGCTCGTTTGCCTTGGCGTTGAGGTCGTTGCGCTTTTCTTTGTGCTCTTGGACCTGCTCGTTGAGCTCGTCGCGTTTCTCGCGGTGTTCCTGGGCTTCGTCGACTTTCTCACGCGTTTTCGCGTTGAGGTCGTCACGGGCCGAGGCCTTCTCGGAGGCCAGCTGGTTTAGCTCGTTGCGTCGGTCTCGGAGCTTGCCTGCGAGCTTGATAAGCTCGCCTTTGGAGTTGTTTTCGAGTTGCTCTTCTGTGATTTCGATGTTGTTTGAGTCGTCGAGTACCTTTGACATGATTGTCCCTCTATGTGTAGGTCGATTCCATCTCCGTCCCCGCGGACGGCAATACAGCTACGGAGTAGCTGACGCCGATAACAAGTGTTGCCTGTCATGTCGGTCGTCGGGCTGTACTGCCGGAACGCTGGAACGTTCTGGTATCTATCTTTTCTATGGGATAGCGTTTAAATATTCCGGTCGATACCCCGTGTGGCGACAGTTCGCACATACCGGACAACCGCTGTGTCAGCCCCTGCAAACCGTTCACAGTGGATGCGACGCGCCGGTATGACAAGATTACGAGTATATAAACAGACCCTACAGTCAGTAGTTCTATACGAATGCGGTAGGAAGTCGACGAATACGTCGACGCAGGTCGGCCATCACTGGGCTGACAGCGACGGCACAGCTCAAGCGATTATTTGGCGTGTATCGGCGCTCACACGTCGTACTCGTTTTCGATACGGTGGTCGCCGACCTCCATCGTGAGGCCGACGGTTCCCTCATTTGGGACGGCGACAGCGCCGCCGCGCCAGTGATTCCCACCCTCGACGGTCAGGTCGAACTCGCCGCTCTCGTCGCCGGCCGTCCACGAGAGCGAGATGTCGAACGATTTTGGGAGGTCGTTGACGACCACGACCTCGCTCTCTCCCGGCGAGGTATCTGCGAGAAACGCCTGTAGCGGTCGGAGCGCGTTCTCGACTGCGTCGGCCGCGGCCTTGGCGTCCCCGTCGGCGGCGTAGACGCCCATTCCGGCTCGGTCGGTGTCGCGGAGTGTGAACGCGAGCGCGCCGACATCCGCGATTCGAAGCCGTTCGATAATCGTCCGGAGCAGCGACGCCTGGTAGGCCTGTGACTCCGTGACGCCCTCGGCGTGGCGCTCGTGTTTGGCGGCGTCGAATCCCGCGGCATCCCCGACGGCTTCGGCCAGCGCTCCGGCTCCGAACTCGGCGACGACATCGGTCGGGTACCGGTCGAGTAACGCCCCGATATCGCTCGGCTCGCCGTAGTCCCAGCCTGGGTAATACGAGCCGGCGTCTGCACCAGTTCCCGGCGGCCCGACAACAGGAACCACTGGCCTGTCCTCGGGGAGTTCCTCGGCGACCCGGTCGGCCGCCGAGCGGTCGTAGTTACTCCGCCAAGCCCGCCACCGCAGTCGGAGACTATCGAGCGTTCCGGTCCCGAGTCCGTCGGTAAACGGTTCGACCGGGTCGTCGTGGACAGTATAGACGGCGACACTCGGGTTCTGTGCGCGGCGGCGCGCCAGCGTCCGGGCGAGTGACTGTCCTCGGTCGACATCGAAGGCGCCGGGGCCGGTTAACGGGAGGTCCTGCCAGACCAGCAGCCCCTCGCGGTCGCACCGTTCGTAACACGCCGGCGGTAACACGCTCGCGTGTGCCCTGACGACGGTGGCGTTGAGCTCGCATGCGCGGTCGACATCTGCTTCGGTCCCACCAGTGAGATTGACGCCCCGTATCGGGACGCGCTCGCCGTTGACGCGCAACGCTCCGCCCTCGCGCGCAATCTCACAGATGCCAGTGGTGACAGTGCGCTCTGAGTCGCCAAGTTTCGCCCGGAGCGTGTAGCGGTTCTGCTCGCCGAGTTCGCGTGGCCACCACCGTGCCGGGTCGCGAACCTCGACGGCGTGATGAACCCGCTCGCGTCCCGGACCGGCGGTCTCGACGCGTTCGCGGTCCATCATTCCGGATCTCCGCGAGTCGCCTGCGGGCCTGAGCGAGTAGGTGATGCGGTCTGAGAGCGCCTCGTCGCTAACCACGGTCGCGGTCACGTGGAGCCGTGCGCCGGCGTCGGTGAGTTCCGGCCGGACACTCAGGTCTTCGATGTACGGGAGCGGGCGGCCTTCGAGCGTCGCGCCCCACCAGATACCGGGGACCCGCGCTTGCTCGTGGAGGCTGTCGGTGTCGTGGATGCCGCCAAAGCGGTCCTGTGGCCGTCGGCAGGTGACGACCACCTCGTTGTCTTCGTAGGGGTCGAACGCCACGCGACACGGGTCGAAATAGGCGTCGTGTGAGACGGGTCCGTTCCCCCCGATTCGCTCGCCGGTCACGTGGACTTCGGCCTGCGCGTAGAGCCCACGCAGTTCGAGGACGGCAACGTCGTCGTCGGGGTCACGGGGGTCTGTGAACTGTGTCTTGTATTTTACAGCGTCGCTGCCGGCCAGCTGTGCTGGTTTTCCCGGGACAGAGACGGTATGGCTCCCCGACCGACCGCCGTCGAGCGCCGATGCCTGCCACTCCTCGAGCATATGTCGCTCGCCGTTCGCCGTCGTCATATCAGTTACGGGAGCGGTACTCAGCCCGGCCGCGTCCGCGACCACATCCACTTCGAGGCTGTCGTTTATATCCCAGAACACCGTACGACCGCACGTGTCACAGCCGTCGTATCTTCGGTATTTCCCGTACGATTCACCCTACGACCACCAGCGCGAGGCGATGGCGCAGGTGTACGAGGCGCTCGACGACGGGACGGACATCCTCTTCGAGGGCGCAACGGGGACGGGAAAGACCCTGGCGTCGCTGATACCGGCGCTCGAATACGCCCGCAAGACGGACAAGACAGTGGTCATCACCACCAACGTTCACCAGCAGATGCGGCAGTTCCGCCGCGAGGCAAGCGCCATCGCCGCCACCCAAGACGTACGGGCGGTCGTCTTCCGTGGCAAGAGTTCGATGTGTCACATCGACGTTGGCTACGAGGAGTGTCAGGCCCTCCGGGACACGACCCGTGACCTCGTCGACGCCGAGCAAGAGCTTGCCGACCTCGAACGAAAACAGCGCGACCTCCTCGACCGGAGCCAACAGGGCGACAGCGACGCCACTGAAGCGCGGGCGGCCGTGATGGACGAACTCGACGCCGCCGAGGACGAGCTGGCAGAGTTCGAGGAGCAGGCGACCTGCGACCACTACTACCGGAATCTGACGACGGATACGACTGAGTTTTTCGCGTGGCTGTACGACGACGTGCGCACGCCCGACGACATCTACGAGTACGCTCACGAGCGGGGACTCTGTGGGTACGAACTCTTGAAAGAGGGAGTCGAGGGGGTCGACCTCGTGGTCTGTAACTACCACCACCTGCTCGACCCGATGATACGCGAGCAGTTCTTCCGGTGGCTCGGCCGGGACCCCGAGGACGTTATCGCCATCTTCGACGAGGCCCACAACGTCGAAGACGCTGCCCGCGACCACGCCCGCAAGACGCTCACTGAAAACACTATCGTGAGTGCCCTAGACGAACTGGAGGAAGCGGACGACCGGCGTTCTGACGGCGCGTACAACCTCATCTCGACGTTTCTTCGGGCGCTCCGAGAGACCTACGAGCGCCAGCTCGACGAGGGGGCATACGACACCGACGTACCCGGTCCCGAGCAGATAGACGACCACTGGACGGACCTCTCGATTGCCAACGAGGACCGGCGTGACGACCTGACGCTGACTTTCCTCCAGTCGTACTCCGGGCCCGGCTACGAACAGGAACTCGAGGAGGCACTCGACCTCGGCAACGAACTCGACAGACAGTACGACCAGGCCTACAGGAACGGCGAGACGAGCGTGCGAAAGGAGTGTCAGACGCTCCAGACCGCTACGTTCCTCGAATCGTGGCTTGGCGAGACCGACGAGACGGGGACCTATCCGGTCGTCAGCCTCCGCCGCGAGCAACGCGGTGGCGATGTCGACGAGCGAATCAACGACACCAAAGGCGACATCTACGGACGCGTCGAGTTGTACACGTGTATCCCCGAACAGGTGACCCAGTCGCTGTTCGACGACCTCCACGCCAGCGCGTTGATGAGTGCAACGTTGCGTCCCTTCGACGTGACCGAGGACGTGCTGGGGCTCGACGACCCCGAGACGATGGCATACGGGGCACAGTTCCCCGAGTCCCGTCGGCGGACCTACGCGGTCGACGGCCCGGCACTGTTTGCCAGCAACCGCGACGACCGCGATGTCCAGGAAACCGTGACGAGCGTCCTCGAAGACACCGCTCGGATGACGCCGGGAAACACGCTCGCCTTCTTTCCGAGTTACGGCGAAGCCGCCCGGTATCACGAGCGCGTAACGACCGGTACGACCTACCTCGACGAGCCTGGAACGCCCGCCCAGGAACTCCGGGAGCAGTTCACAGACGACGACGCCGGCATCCTCTTTACTTCGCTGTGGGGAACCCTCGGGGAGGGCGTGAGCTACGACGGCGACGACGCCCGGAGTGTCGTCGTCGTCGGCGTTCCGTACCCGCATCTAGACGACCGGATGGACGCCGTCCAGCGCGCCTACGAAGCCGAGTTCGGCGACGCGAAGGAGGAGGCTGGCTGGCGCTATGCCGTCGAGATTCCGACGGTCCGGAAGACCCGCCAGGCGCTCGGCCGGGTTGTTCGCTCACCCGAGGACTTCGGGGCGCGAATCTTGCTCGATGCCCGCTACACCGAGCGGGCTGAAATCGAGATGCCGGAGTACGCCGTCCGTGGCACCTTCCCGCCAGAGGAGCGCAACGAGATGATAGATGTCGACCCCGCGAAACTCAAGTTCGGCCTGCTGAATTTCTACGGCGATATGGACGCTTACGGAGGCGACCCGCCGACGCCCTGACTGTGGTTGCTGTGGGTCATTACCGCGAGGTGATGAGAGGGTCTGTCTTGGAGCGCACAAACCCTCGTTTGTGCCGGCGTGTCAAAGAGTACCCCGAGAATCACCACGAACCGGCACCACAACCGTTATTGAACGAGAGAGAATCCGGGCAGGCATGGAAGACGTTCGCGCAGTCGCCCGCTCGTATTTCGACGACGAGATGAACCCGGCCCACGACTGGCACCACGTCCAGCGCGTCGAGCGTCTCGCCGATACCCTTCTCGATACCTACGACCGAGCAGAGGAGACCGTCGTTCGACACGCCGTCTTACTCCACGACATCGGCAGAGTCCGCGAAGACCGCGGCGACATCGACGACCACGCGAGTTGGGGTGCCCGGGAGGCCGAGGACATTCTCGCCGACCGCGGGGTCGACGAGTCACATGTCGACGGTGTTTGTCACGCTATCCGCGTCCATCGGTACTCGAACGACCTAGAGCCCGAAACACTCGAAGCCGAGATTCTCTGTGACGCCGACAACCTCGACGCGCTCGGTGCCGTCGGGATAGCGCGCTGTTTCAGTTACGGCGGCGAACGCGGCGAGACGATCTACGACCCCGAGATACCCCTCACCGAGGACGATACGTCGGCGGGAGCCCACCAGTACAACCACTTCTACAAGAAGATTCTCGACCTGCCAGAGCGGATGTACACCGACGCCGGCCGAGCGATTGCCGACGACCGCAGCGCGTTCGTCGAGTCGTTTCTCGACCGCTTCGACCGCGAAATCGCCGGCGATGCCTGACCTCTCGGGTACCTGACCCGACAGGCGTCAGACGCGTGTATGACAGAGGAATTAGATATTTATTGTTATAGATAGTGGGTACGGCTGTACCAACGATGAGCCGGGAGACACTGTTCGCCGTGGGTGGACTGGGCGGCGCCGTCGTGGCGGCGGCACTTGCCGGATATCTGCTGGGCCCACAGGTCGGCCTCGGAGTCGGCGCACTCGGGGCCGTCGCGGTGGCTGCCGGGGTTGGCCTCTACCGACATATCAGACACCTTCACGACCAGCAGGCGGCCCTCGAACAGCAGGTCGAACAGCAACAAGAGAAGACGACGACCTACCGGCGACAGTTCGAGCAGACACAGAACCAGCTAGAGGAGGTCAAAGCGGAGATTTCGACGTCCACAGAGGATTCAGCGCGGTCGACCACAGAGCAATCGGCCGACACCTCGTCATCGCCAACCGACGAGAGTGGACAGGCGGCGGAGTCCGAGCCGACATCTGCCAGAGACGTGGCCGAGTCGGCGGCAGCGATGAGCCAATCGTCGGATGCACGCGAGTCAAGTTCGCCGCCTCCTCGGACTGACGGGTCGGCCGAGCCGGAGCCGCCAGCCGACAATCCACCGGCGGAGACAACCACGAGGGCACAGGCCGGGCCGCCGTCGCTGGCGACGGTCGTCGAGCAGTCCTGGCAGAGCGTCGAGACACACTCTGTCGTGCTGGAGATTATCGACTCGAAGCCACTCGAAGCCGACCCAGAGCAGGTGCGGTCGGCGCTCCGGGACCTGATTCGGACTGTCGTCGCCGGGCAAACAAACGACGGTCAGGTCTTCACCAGCCGAGCAATCACACTCCGGGCACAGCACCGGAATCCACAGAGCGACGTGACTATCGAGAGCGACGGCGGCTACACTCCGGCGCGAGACGCCCCCGACAGACGGGTCGTCCGAGTCGGGACGACCGAGAACGGAATCTACGTCGACTGTACGACCACGCTGGCAGACAGCCAGCAGGAGGCCCGTCTGGAAGCCATTCAAAAGCAGCTACGCACCTGTGGCTGGTCGCTCTCCGTGTCGCGTCACACCGGCGGCCACCGAATCGAAATCGACCAGACCGGGGCCAGAAAGCGTCGCCCCGCCTGATACATGAAAATGCTGACATAGCATCGCCACCGTTTTGACCCAGTGGGGCGACACCTCCGGTATGGAAGAGCGTTCGTACAATCGAGATGCGACCATATCGGCCGACGGAATCACGGTCCATCAGCTCTATACCGAAGACGAGTTCGAGGTGCCAGCGGTGGTTCTCAAGCTCGTTTCGGACCGTCCCGAACGGTGCCAGGTCCGTCTCGCAGTGCCGAGTCTCGACGCCGACCGCATCGGCTTTCATCCGGATTTCGACGGCGACGCCTGGACGGTACGGGACGGGAGCCTGGAGTTCGAGGCCGACCTCGCCCCCGACGCCGAGCTGACGACGCTCTATCTCATCGAGAACGCCGACGACGCCGTCGCCACCCGTGCGCTCGAAGACTGCCGGATTGCCGCGGTGACAGCCCTCGAAACCGCCGAACAGTCTGCCGGTCGCGGTGCCGAAGACGTTATCGAACAGGCCGACTCGCTCTCTGAAAGTGGGTTCGAGCCCGTCGACGACGAGACCGGCAGTGCCGAGCCGATAGAGACCGAGACCGCGGAGTTTGGGACGGACCCTGACGACATTCTGGTCGACCCCGACGAGGAGCCACTGACAGTCGAGGACAGCCAGGGCGACGACGCGGTCGACAGTGATTCGGCCGAGTCGGGTGTGTTCGAGGAGACCGAGAGTGCCGAGGACTCGGCGGACCCCGGAGAGAGCGACCCGCTCGCAACTGAGGCGGAACCCGACCCACTCGCGACGGACAGCGAGACCGACGACCCCGCAACGCCGACAGACGAAAACACCCAGGAGGACACAGAGATGACAGCAAGCGAGCAAGAGCAACGAGACGTATCGTCGCTTTCGACAGCAGAGCTGGTGAGCGAGCTACAGAGTCGTCTCGACGACGGCGACCTGACGCCGGAACAGCGCCGACAGCTCGACGCGGAACTCGGCGACGGCGACGCCGGTGACGCCAGAATTGCACACCTCCAGTCGCGGATGAGTGACATCGAGGCGTTCAGTTCCTCGATGGAGGACGTTCTCGACGAACACGGTCCGCCAGCGGCGGTGTTCGGCGAGTTCGAAGAGCGACTCGAAGCGATGGAAGCCGAAATCGCGGAGATGAGCAACGAGGTCGAAGCCACCGCGGAGTGGCGCGAGACCGTCGAACCCCGACTCGACAGCGTCGAGAACGACGTCGAAGAAGTCGACGAGAGTGTCACTGGGATGGAAGACAGCGTCGAGGAACTCGAATCCGAGGTCAGTGCCATCCAGAGCTGGCGCGAGAAGGTGACAGGTGCACTGAAGACGTTCATGGATGAGTGACGCCCGAGAACCGGGAGCTACAGAGCGATGACAGAATCGACACGACGCCACGGCGGGACGAACGCCCTCGCCTGTCAGGTGACCATATACCGGCGAGAGTCGTACGTGGCGGTCAAATTCATTCTCAAGAACGTGCGCGAGGAGCCTGTCACCGTCACGTACCGCCAGACCGTCCCGGACGACCTCGCGCGAGACCACCTCAGCTTCACCGCGAGTTACATGGGCGACGCCTGGAGCGTCGAAGATGCGACGCTCGAATTTAGCACAGACATCGACCCGGGCGAGCAAATCGAGACCGTCTACGGCATCAAGCGCGTCGACATACCGGCGCTCGTCAATTTCATCAACTACGGGACTATCGTCGTCACGCAAGGCGAGACCACAGTCGAGACGCTGACCGATATCGACCCCGACATCGAGGGCGACCCCGAAGAGACAGCACAGACCAACACCGAGGAGAGTGCAGACGAGCCGTCAGTCGACGAGGAAAGTGAGACCGAGCCCTCGGAGTCGGAATCGTCGACAGGCGACTCATCGCAGACGAACGTATCAGTAGACGACGCCCGGGCCGGGACAGAGCCTGACGAGGGCGGCGACGATTCACAGGACGACGCCGGCGATGCCACAGATGAACGCTCGGTCGCGGCTGACGCGGACGACACAACAGAAAGCGACGACGGGGAGTCGATTCAGTGGGTGACGCCGACCACGGCAGACACGTCGGTGACGGGAGATTCCCCGGCGACGACGGCCGAGGAGTCAGAAGCCGGCGACCACATCGACGGCCCAGACACCACGACGGGCACAACTACGGAGACAGACCACCCGGAGGGGTCGACCACGAAGGCGGACGACGACCCGGAGCGCGAGACGGCCACCGGTGGACCAGCCGATGGGGAAGCGGCCCACGTGCCGTTCTCGGACGTGGGAGACGACGACACAGAACGGGCACCCGCGCTCCCGGCGAACCCGGAAGACTACATTCTCGAAGACGTGCGCGGCGAGATAGAGTCGTCAGCAGAGTTCGAATGGGTCGAGTTGGCCGTCGACGCCACAGAGGAGACAGACGACAGCGGCGTTCTCGGGTGGGTCCGCTCGCGGCTTCCCTTCTAATCGGACGACATCCAGGTGCTCGCCTGCGGTTCCGTCGGGTCAGTCGGCACTTCGAGCAGCGTCGGCGCGTCGGTATCGAGCGCGTCGGTGAGTTCGGCTGCTATCTCGTCGGGGCGGCTCGCTTGCGCCGTCTCGAGGCCCATTCCATCAGCGATGGTCGCGAAGTCAAGCGGGGCGTCAGCCCAGCTATAGGCTTCCTCGGGCAAGTCGAAGGAACGTCCTGCCTCTTCGCTGATGATGGCGTAGTCACTGTTGTTGAAGACGAGGACAGTGACCGGAATCTCCTCCGAGACTGCGGTGTGTAGTTCGTGAAGGCACATCATCAGACCACCGTCGCCGGTGAGGACGACGACGTCGTCGTCGGGATTTGCGAGTTGTGCCCCAAGTCCCGACGGGAGGCCGGTGCCCATCGTCGCCCAGGAGCCGGGATTGACATACGACCGCGGGCCGGCGGCCTCGAAGACGTTGAGTCCCCACACGCGGAACCCGCCAGCGTCGGCCGCGACGACCGTCTCCTCGGGGATGGCCTCTCGGACCGTTCGGAGCGCCTGGACTGATGTGAGGGGTGGCTCCTCGCCCAGCAGCGGTTCGATACGGTCGGCTGTGCCCGCACGGACAGCGGTGGCGCGCTCGATGCCGTTCCCATCGGGCGTCGTCCGGTCGTCGAGTTCGGTCGCCAGCGCGTCAAGCGCCGCGGTCGCGTCCGCGACGATACCGACCGTCGGGTCGTATCCCGTCCCGAGGTCGTCTGGCGAGAGGGTTACGTGGACGAGCGCCTCCGGGACCTCGACCGACCAGGCCCGCGTCGCGACCGCGTCGAAATCGGTCCCGACCGCGAGCATGGCGTCGGCCTCGGCGAGACAGTCGAGTAGCTCCGGGCTGGCACTGCCCGAGAGCGCGCCGGCGACGCGGTCGTCGCTGTCGGGAACTGCACCTTTCCCCTTGTAGGTCGTCACGATAGGCGCGTTCAACGCCTCGGCAACCGCACGCAGGCGGTCACTCCCACCGGAGGCCCGGACGCCGCCGCCGGCGAGGATGACCGGCTCACTACTCGACGCCAGCAGGTCTGCACCTGCGGCCACGTCCTCGGCGGGTACGTCGGTCGTGTACTCTCGCGAGTACGTCGCCGGAGTAGCCAGGGCCACGTCCTGTTTGAGGAAGTTCTTTGGAATCCCCACCCTTACCGGACCCTTGGGCGGTGTCATCGCTGTATCTATCGCCTGCTGGAGTTCGACGAGTGTGCTCTCGGGGCTGTCGACGACGGTGTTGGTTTTGACGACGTTGTCGTAGGTGTCGGGCGGCGTCTCGTGGATACCGTCACCACCTCGAATCTCGGGGCTGGTCTCGACGGCGATATGCACCAGGGGTGTGCAGTCGTTCAGGGCGTTTTTGAGCCCGTTCATCGCGTTCATATCGCCCGGTCCCGGGATGACGACCGTGGCGGCGGGCCTGCCACTCGTTTCGGCGTACCCCCAGGCGGCGTGAGAAACCGCCGTCTCGTGGCGCGCGACGACGAAGTCGATGTCGTCCCGGTTGCCAATTGCCTCGTTCAGCGGTAGCGTCTGCTTGCCAGGAATGCCAAAGAGCGTATCGATGCCGTTCTCGGCGAGTCGTTCGATAACTGCGCGGCCGACCTTCATATGTAGTCACTCTGGCGAGGCGGATATAAACGGCCTGCATTCACCAGCGTCGTCGGAAGGAAGCGAAGACAGCACGACTGGAGATAGATATATCCGAATAGAAACACGCATATTTGACAATGCAGCCGGGCCACTGGCCGTTATCTGTCTTGCTTTTGGGCTGTTGTCTGCTCGTCGTCGCGGTGGTGGCCGCGTTGGTCTGGCGACAGCGACCACAGGCGGGCGCGGCCGAGTTGACCGCGCTCCTGTGTGCGAGTTTGGTCTGGGGCGGTATCTACGCCGCTGGCTTGCTCACTCACGAGGAGGGTACCAGACGGCTACTCGAACGGGTGATGTGGGTCGGTGTGACGACTGCACCCGTAGCGTGGCTTGTCTTCGCTCTCTCGTACACCGGCCGTCGTCGTCTGATTACCAGACGACGCATCGCTGGACTGCTCGCCGTGGCCACACTCACCGCCGCGGCCGTGTTCACGAATCCTATCCACGAACTCATCTGGACGAGCGACGAGATAGTCGTCACCGGCGGCGTCGCCGTGGCAGTACAGACGTTTGGCCCGCTGTTCTGGCCGGTTGCACTCTACAACTACGCACTCATCCTGGCCGGAGCGTTCCTCCTGCTCAGCCTCGTTTTCACGGCCGAAGGGCTGTACGTCGACCAGTCGGCCGCGCTCGTGGTCGGAGCCATCGTCCCGGTCGCCGCCAACTTCCTGTCAGTACTGGGTATCGCCCCAATCGAGGGGCTCGATATGACACCGTATGCAGTCAGTGTAAGCGGTGTCGCGTTCGGCTACGCGCTTACCCGATACGACCTCTTCGAGTTCGTCCCTGCGACGCGAGCGCTTGGTCGGGACGCCGTTATCGACAACATGCTCGATGCCGTCCTCATCGTCGACGACCAACGCCGCATTGTCGAGGTAAACCCGGTCGCGGAGTACGCCTTCGACATCGAACGCGACTCGGTCCTCGGCAAGCCACTGGAGGCCCAGTTCGACGACGTGACGCTTCCCTCGCCCGGCGAGACGGTCGAGCTTACTGTCGCTCGGGGGAACCGGACCTTCGAGATGACCGCATCGCCGCTCTCTGACTGGCAGTACCGGACCGTCGGGCACCTCCTCGTGTTCCGAGACGTGACCGAGCGCACCCTGCGCGAACAGCGTCTGAGTGTCCTCAACCGTGTCCTCCGGCACAACCTCCGGAACCAGTTGACCGTCGTCAAGGGACAGGCAGAAGTCCTCGCCGAGGGGCTTGAGGACCCCGAGCGCCAGCTCGCCGAGGACATTCAGAAAGCGGCGACCACGCTAAACGGCGTCGGCGAGAAGGCCCGCGCTATCGAGCAGGTCATCGGTCTACAGACCAGTCCCGTCGAGATAGACGCGGCAAATATCGTCGAGACAGTCCTCAACGAGTACGACGAGCCGGGCGTGACCCTCCAGACAGACCTCCCGGACGAGCTGTCGCTCACCAGCGCCCATACCGGCCTGCTCGACCTTGTCGTCGAGAACCTCGTCGAAAACGCCATCGAGCACAACGACAGCGACGACCCGCTGGTCGAGGTGCGACTGCGCGAAGTCGGCGACCCCGACCCGCGGGCCGTGTTGGTCGTGGCGGACAACGGACCGGTCATCCCGGACGCGGAACGCGAGGCAATCGACGCTGCAATCGAAACGCCGCTCCAGCATTCGAGCAGCCTCGGCCTCTGGACGGTAAGCTGGTGTGTCCAGCGTCTGGGTGGGCGACTCACATTCGAGACGAGCGAATACGGCGGCAACCGAATCGAAGTGTCGCTACCGGTCGAAAACGTCTGGACGCCGCGCTCACACGGCACACGGAGACCACCGTCGCAGGCAGACAGCTAGTTGTGTCGGGTCAACAGTCCACAAACCCGGGAATCGAAGAAACATCTATACTTATCGAGTGGGTTTGGAACACAAACCGAAATGACCGAGACCAGACTCGACGAGGACAATCTACACCTCTTTCTGGAAACCGCGGAAGCGGCCGGTCACTCCATATACATCACGTCTGTAGACGGCACCATCGAGTACGTGAACCCGGCGTTCGAGGAGATTACCGGATTCAGCGAGAGCGAGGCCGTCGGCCAGACGCCGCGCATCCTGAAATCGGGCGAACACGACCGCACGTTCTACGAGGAGCTGTGGGAGACGATTCTCTCCGGCGAGGTCTGGCGCGACGAAATCGTGAACAAGCGGAGAAACGGGACGCGATACGTCGCCGACCAGACGATTGCGCCCATCGAGGAGGGCGGCGAGGTCACGAGATTCGTCGCAGTCAACGTCGACATCACGAGACGGAAAGCACGCGAGCGCCAACTCGAACGATTCCGAAACGCGGTCGAGCACGCCGGTCACGGCGTCCTCATCACGGACACGCAGGGCACCATCCAGTACGTCAACAGCGCCTTCGAGGAGACGACGGGCTACTCGGCGGCGGAGGCCATCGGCGAAGACCCCTCGCTGCTCAACTCCGGCGAACACGACGAGGAGACCTTCCGCGAGCTGTGGGAGACGATTCTCTCCGGCGAGGTCTGGCAGGGCGAACTCGTCAATCAGCGTAAAGACGGGTCGCGGTACGTCGTCGACCAGACCATCTCACCGCTCACCGAGAACGGCACCATCGAGGGGTTCGTCGCCATCAACCGCGACGTGACCCGGCTCAAGAAATACAGGCGAGAGATAGAAAAGCAAAACGAGCGCCTCGCCGAGTACGGGCAGACGGTAGCACACGACCTCCGGAACCCGCTGGGCGTCCTGAAAAGCGAACTCGAAGCGCTGCAGGCCGAGGCCACGGCAGCCGGCGGCGACAGCCTGGTCCAGCGCTGTGAGAACGTCACCGATATCGCCGAGCAGATGGAGTCACTCATCGACGACCTCCTCGCGATGGCAGAGCAGGGACAGCTCGTCGTCGACCCCGCCCAGATATCACTGCAGGCAGTCGCCGACGCCGCGTGGGAACAGACCGCCGCCGCCGAGACGACACCGTGGGAGGTCGACCATCCGGAGGCGACGTTGACGGTCCAGGAGACTGAACTTACCGCCGACCCGGACCGGGTGACGCAGTTGCTCGTGAACCTGTTTCGCAACGCCCACGAACACGGCCCCGAGAGCGTCAGCGTCCGCGTCGGTCCCCTGGATTTCGAGCGCGGCTTCTACGTCGAGGACGACGGCCCCGGCATCCCCGAGGACCAGCGCGAGGCGGTGTTCGAGCGCGGCATGACCACGAGCGAGGAGGGCACTGGCTTTGGCCTCTCGATTGTCGACCAGATTGCCCGCTCGCACGGCTGGGAGGTCACGGTCACCGAGGGGACCGAAGGCGGCGCACGGTTCGAGTTCCGGGCCGAAAGCGACCACGCCGCGGTGTTACAGACCATCGACACGGCGTGACCCCTGCGCGGTGAACCCGGTCTCACCGCCGTCAGTCCGGACGTTTTGAAATTCGTTGCCAGCAATTCGAATTTCGAAAGTCGCCTTCGAGTTTCGTACCATTCCGTCGGGCTTATTACGATGTACGGACTCCAACCGACAATGACAGAGGGAGAAGACCGGACAATACTGCTCATCGGGAGCGGTCCAATCCAGATCGGACAGGCGGCAGAGTTCGACTACTCGGGGGCACAGGCCTGTCGGGCGCTCCAGGAGGAGGGCGCACGCGTCGTGTTGGTCAACTCGAATCCCGCGACCATCATGACCGACCCGGACATGGCCGACGAGGTGTACATCGAGCCCATCAACACCGAGGCAATCGCCGAGATTATCCGGAAAGAGCGGCCAGACGGCGTTATCGCGGGTCTGGGTGGACAGACCGGCCTGAACGTCACGGCCGAACTCGCCGAGGAGGGAGTGCTGGAGGAGTACGGCGTCGAGGTTATGGGGACGCCGCTGGATACCATATACGCGACCGAAGACCGCGACCAGTTCCGCCAGCGGATGGAGGCCATCGACGAGCCGGTCCCCGAGTCGGTCACCATCGAGAGTATGGACGAGGTCGAGGAGGCCGTCGAGGCCGTCGGCGGTCTGCCGGTCATCATGCGAACGACCTACACGCTCGGCGGTGCCGGGTCGGGCGTCATCGGCGACATGGACGAGCTCAAAGACGCGGTCAGGAAGGGACTGAGTCTCTCCCGGGACAACCGCGTGATGATTACCGAGTCAATCGACGGCTGGATAGAACTCGAATACGAGGTGATGCGCGACGCCGACGACTCCTGTATCATCATCTGTAACATGGAGAACATCGACCCGATGGGGATTCACACCGGCGAGTCCGTCGTCGTCACCCCCTCGCAGGTCATCCCCGACGACGGTCACCAGGAGATGCGCGACACCGCGCTGAAGGTCATCCGCGAACTCGGCATCCAGGGCGGCTGTAACATCCAGTTCGCCTGGCACGACGACGGCACGCCCGGCGGCGAGTACCGCGTCGTCGAGGTCAACCCCCGCGTGTCGCGGTCCTCGGCGCTGGCTTCGAAGGCGACGGGCTATCCCATCGCTCGCGTCACCGCCAAGGTCGCACTCGGCAAGCGCCTCCACGAAATCGACAACGAGATTACCGGCGAGACGACGGCGGCCTTCGAGCCCGCTATCGACTACATCGTCACCAAGGTCCCGAGATGGCCAAAAGACAAGTTCCCCGACGTGGACTTCGAGCTCGGGCCGGCGATGAAATCGACCGGCGAGGCGATGGCCATCGGCCGGACCTTCGAGGAGTCGCTGCTCAAGGCGCTTCGCTCCTCGGAGTACGACCCGGCGACGGACTGGGGCGACGTCACAGACGACGAGCTTGAGACCGAGTATCTCGAATCGCCGACGCCGGACCGGCCGTACGCGATGTTCGAGGCCTTCGAGCGCGGCTACGCCGTCGAGGAGGTCGTCGAGCTGACAGAGATTCGAGAGTGGTACGTCGAGCGCTACAAACGCGTCGCAAGAGCCGCCGCGGCCGCGAGCGACGGTGACTTCGAGACGGCCGCGAACGTGGGCTTTACCGACCAGGAGATTACAGCACTCGCCGGCGGCGAGTTCAACGATACCCACGCCTCCTGGCTGCCCGAGTCGCTGGGCGACACACAGAGCGTCGAGGGCAACCCCGCGCCCGACGGCGGCACCGCTATCTCGGTGGACGCTGTCGCCGGGCGCACGGTCGACCGCGACTTCAAGCTGGTCGACACCTGTGCCGGCGAGTTCGCCGCTTCGACGCCGTACTACTACTCGACGCGTGACCCGGTGTCGACGCTCGACCGCGACGAACTGCAGGTCGACCGCGACATCGAGAGCGTCGTCGTCGTCGGCGGCGGCCCGATTCGCATCGGTCAGGGTGTCGAATTCGACTACTGCTCGGTACACGCCGTGCGGGCACTTCGGGAGATGGGCATCGACGCCCACGTCGTCAACAACAACCCCGAGACCGTCTCGACGGATTACGACACCTCTGATGGCCTCTTCTTCGAGCCGATTACGGCCGAGGAGGTCGCCGACGTTATCGAGGCGACCGAGGCCGACGGCGTGATGGTCCAGTTCGGCGGCCAGACCAGCGTCGATATCGGCCGCCCACTGGAGCAGGAACTGGACCGGCGTGAGCTCGAGTGTGAGGTGCTCGGCACCTCGGTCGACGCGATGGACCTCGCCGAGGACCGCGACCGGTTCAACCGGCTGATGGGCGGTCTCGGAATCGCACAGGCCGAGGGTGCGACCGCGACCAGCGAGTCGGAGGCGCTGGAACTGGCTCACGACATCGGGTACCCCGTGCTGGTCCGGCCGTCCTACGTGCTCGGCGGCCGGGCGATGGAAGTCGTCTACAACGACGAGGACCTCGAAACCTACATCGAGGAGGCCGTCCGGGTCTCTCCAGAGAAGCCAATCCTCATCGACGAGTTCCTCGCTGATGCCGTCGAGCTCGACGTCGACGCCGTCGCTGACGGCGAAAACGTCCTCATCGGCGGCGTGATGGAACACGTCGAGACCGCCGGCGTCCACTCCGGCGACTCGGCGTGTATGATTCCGCCCCGGTCGCTCGGTCGTGACGTGAACCGCCGGGTGCGAGAGGTCGTCGAGAACATCGCCCAGGCGCTCGATACGGTCGGGCTGTTGAACGTCCAGCTTGCGGTCAGAGATGGCGAGGTCTACGTGCTGGAGGCGAATCCGCGGTCCTCGCGGACGGTGCCTTTTGTCTCGAAGGCGACGGGCGTCCCGATTGCCAAGATTGCGGCGAAGGTGATGGCCGGTGCCTCCCTCGAAGAACTCGACTACGAGGAGCAGATTCCCGACGAGGTCAGCGTCAAAGATGTCGTCTTGCCGTTTGACCGGCTCCCGGGCAGTGACCCGCGGCTCGGGCCGGAGATGAAATCGACCGGTGAGGTAATGGGGACGGCGTCGACGTTCGGCAAAGCCTACGAGAAAGCCCAGATGGCACGCGGTCGTCCCATCCCCAAAGAGGGTGTCGCGCTCGTCGACCTGCCGGTCGTCGGCTTCACCGAGTTCTTCGACGTACAGGAGTTCGATGACTTCGACAGCAAGGAGGCGGTCACCGACGCGCTACGGGCCGGCGATATCGACTTCGTGCTCACCCGCGACCGTGACGTACTCGAAGTCTGTGTCGAGGAGAACATACCGTACTTCTCGACAATCGAGAGCGCACAGGCGGGACTAGAGGCGATTCGTCACTCCGGGGAACCCATCGACGTCGAGCCGGTCGACGACCGTCCGAAACTCCAAGAGTACTGGGGCCAGCCAAAGACCCGAGAGGACCTGCGCACCCAGATTGAGGCGTTGCGCAGCGTCGCCGACGCCGGCTACCTGCAGGCGATGGCCGACGAGGGCGGCGACCTCGCGGCTTTCGGTGACGCGCTCGATACGGTCGTCGAGACCATCGACAGCTCTGTCCTCCTGATGGAGGCGAGCACTGGCGACGGCGACGACCTCGACAGCCTCGAGACCGGGCTAACCGAGCGCGGCTACGACGCCCGCCTCGCCGACGCGCTGCCCGACGTCGAGGGGCGGCCCGCAGAGGAGAAACGCGCCATCTACATGATGCTCTCGAAGTTCTCGATACTGGTCGACTACGACTCCTCGCGGCGTCTCTCGGAGTACGAGACGGCAAAGGCACACAACAACGTGCTCGCCTACCTCGTTCCCACCGAGAGCGACCGCCAGACAACGCACATGATTGGCGGACACGAAGACGGCAACCTCGACCACATCCGGAAATTCGAGTTCGACGAGGAGCCGACCGACGTACTCGACGAGGTAATCAGTTGGGCCGAATCGGTCATCGGACGTCGAAGGGAGTCGACCCGCGACCGGCTCCCCTGGAGCCGGTAACACGGTCCGAGTTGTACGACTACCTGACTAGTTGGGCACGTTGTTATTATACCGGGCCGTGATAGTTGTCCTAGGTGCCGCCAAAATCAGCCGTCCCCGTTGCCCACGTGTGACCAATGATACCGCCTGAAACGTACTTCCAGTTTCACCTCGTGTTCACGCTCCCCGTGATAGCACTGCTGGTCGCTGCCTCCTGGTATCGTGGCACGCGGCTGGACAGTCCGGCCGCCGTGGCCGGGATGGTCGTGATTCTCGGACTCGCGCTTGGCTACACGACTCCCTGGGATAATCTGCTTATCGAGGTCGGCGTCTGGTGGTACGGCGACGGCGTCGTCTGGCGGACTATCTGGGTCGCACCGGTCGGGGAATACCTGTTTTTCCTGGCACAGCCGACGGCGACGCTTCTGTTCTTGGGCCTGTTCGAGTTCCCTACTGACATGTCGCTGTCACTTACTGTGCGCGAGCGACTGGCCGGACTGTTGAGCGGCGTCGGGGTGAGTCTGGTCGGCGTGTGCCTGCTCCTCGCGGGAGACTCCTGGCTCTATCTCGCCTCGATTCTCGTCTGGGCTGGGCCGGTCCTCGCGATTCAGTGGGCGTTTGGCTGGACGTATCTCGTCTACATCCGTCGCGCGGTCGTGGCGGCGGTGGCCGTCCCGACGCTGTATTTCTGGGTCGCCGACTGGACGGCCATCTCGCTCGGCCTCTGGACAATCGCCGACACGTACTCGGTCGGACTCGCGCCGTTTGGCTTTCCGGTCGAAGAGGCCACGTTTTTCGTCGTCACGAACCTCTTCGTGGTCCAGGGATACGTACTCTACTGCTGGCTCGTCGCACAGTGGCCAACGGTGACACCCACCAGCCTGCCCGGCGTGACAGGCGACCCGAGTGAGAGATGACAGCAGACAGCGCTCGCCGGTCGCTCGTCCGGCTAACAGTCGTCCCCGGCTGGGTCGTTTTCGCTGTGATAACTGCCGCGTTCGCCGCGGGGCTCACGGTCCCGCTCAGATACCAGTTCGTCCCGCTGGTCGCCAGTGTCCTCGTTTTCGGGCTACCACACGGCGCGGTTGACCACCTCGCACCGACCAGAGTCCAGGGACAGCCGCCGACCGGGCGCTCACTCGCGGCCGTGGGTGTGCTGTATGCTGTCGTCGGTGGCTGTTACGCACTGGCCTGGTTTCTGGCCCCGGTTGCCTCCTTTGCCGTCTTCATCCTGATTACCTGGCTCCACTGGGGGCAGGGGGAGGTTCATTCGCTGGTTGGCGTGCTTGGCGTCGACCACCTCACGACGCCAGCCCAGCGGGCACTGACTGCACTGGCCCGCGGCACGCTCCCGATGCTCGTCCCGCTTGTCGCGTTCCCCGAGCAGTACCGGCTCGTCACCGAGACGCTGGTCGGCCTGTTCACGACGCCGACGCTCGGCTGGGCCGAAGGCGCGTTCACGCCCGACGGTCGTCTCGTGGTCGGTGTCGTGGTCGCCGGACTGCTGGCGGGGTCGCTCGCGCTCGGATACGTCCGCGCCCAGCGCCGGCGCGACTGGCTTGTCGATGCCGGCGAGGTGGGGCTGTTGGTCGCGTACTTTGCGCTCGTCCCGCCGGTACTCGCGGTCGGGCTCTATTTCACCTGCTGGCACGCGCTCCGACACGTCGGTCGGCTGCTCGCTATCGACCCGACCGCACGCGAGCGGCTGGCCGACCGAGAATACGGACAGGCGTTGGGTCGCTTTGCCCGCGACGCCGCGCCGCTGACAGCCGTGTCGCTGGTCTTTCTGGGGGTGTTCTACTGGCTGGTGCCGGTCGCGCCCGGCAGTATCTCGGAGTGGGTCGGCCTCTATCTCGTGTTGATAGCGGCGTTGACACTACCACACGTGGTCGTTGTCGCCTGGCTCGACCACCAGCAACTGGTCTGGACCTCGCGGCCGGCGCTGCTCGCCGAGCGCCAGTGGGAGTAGCCACGCCGAGACACACGCTCGTCGCCGGTCGCTGCGTTTTAGTACGCCCGGTACATCGGCCGAGATATGCGACTCCTCGTCGGCGTCAACGGAAGCGAACGCGCGCTTGGCGGCCTCGAAGAGGTTGTCGACCGCGCACGACAGGCTGGTGACGAGCTGACCGTCGCCGTCTACAGCAGCGACGACGCGGTGGCGGCGACCGAGGAGGCCGTCCGCGACCGTCTCGAAACGCTCGATGTCGACGCGACCGTCGAGACGGTGACCGGCCAGCCGGGCAGCCGACTCGTCGAACTCGCCGAAACCGACGACTACGACCGTATCGTCCTCTCGGGTGGGCAGACCAGCCCGCTGGGCAAGATACAGTTCGACAGCGTCATCGAGTTCGTTCTACTGAACGCGCACACGACGGTGACACTGATACGATGACAGTACGCTTTCCCGAAGACACGGTCGACGGCTTTCCCACACCCCCGCGGACGGTCACCGACGCCGACGGGCGAGAAATCCGGCTGTGTGAGGTGACCTACGACGACAGCGACGCGTTGACGGCGATGTACCTCGATTTCGACCCGGAGGACCGCGCACAGGGTATCCCGCCCGGCGACGAAGACAGCATCCGTGAGTGGCTGGAAGTCGTGATGACCGGCGAGGCGCTCAATACGGTCGCCTATCACGACGAGTCGCCGGTCGGTCACGTGATGCTCGTTCCCGACGGCGACGGCAGCTACGAACTCGCTATCTTCGTCCTCCAGGCCTACCAGGGTGCGGGCATCGGGACCGCACTCGTCAGGACGGCCCTGGGACTGGGACAACGCGAGGGTATCCAGCGCATCTGGCTGACCGTCGAGCGCTGGAACCGTCCCGCAATCGGCCTCTACGAGAAAATCGGCTTCGAGCGGACCGGTGACGACAGCTTCGAGCTAGAGATGTCGCTCAGGCTCGAACCCGTGGAGTAACGCCACATCAGACACGACCGGCCTGCTTGTGAGGACTCAGACGGAGAGAACGGGCTGGCTGGCGTACTCGAGGACGTAGAGAGCGGCCTTGCCGAGCACTTCGTCGGGGTCGCCACTCGGCGTCTCGCGCGGGACGACCAAGAAGTCGACGCCTCGTTCTTCGGCCACGTCGAGAATGATTGTCCCGGGCGTCTGGCCGAGTTTCGTGGTAGAGAAGCCAGCGGCACTCGAGGCGGTAAATCCGACATCATCGGGGAGATGCTCGTGGACGGTCTCGGTCAGCGCCCGCTGTTCGTGTGCAATCGTCTCCGGGGAGATGGTCCCCGTCTCGATGTCGCGCATGACCCGGTTGTCGACGAAATGCAAGAGGTGCAGGTCCGCCCCGTACCGTTCGACGATTGCGGCAGCCGTCTCTGCTGCTGCCTGCGATTCGTCGCTGCCGTCGACCGCCACGAGGACGAGTTCGATATCGAGCGCCATCGCCGAAAACTCGGCCCCGCTGTGCAAAAAAGCCGCCGGTCCGTCCGAACGCGTTGCTCGACGCTATGTTACGACTGGACGACGAACGCGAACACCTCGTCGCTGGTCGTTGCAGTCTCGGTGATTTCAGCCTGAACGACGTCGTTCGAGGCCTTTGCGTACCCCTTGACGATTCCCTGGGTAAATCCCTGCGGATAGCGCCACCCGCCGTACGCCGCGATGCGTGAGTTTCCCGTGTCCGTGTACTCGTGGCTCCACTGTCCGACCGCGTCCGGCGTGAAGTTACGGTACGCCGCCGAATGCACGTCCTGTGCGAGTTCCATCGTCTCGGCTATCGAGGACATGTCGGCTATCTCCTCTGCTGTGGCAATCATCTCCGCGCCGGCGTCCATCGCGGTCATGCTCCCGATGTCTTCTTCGACGTCTGTGACCGCGCTGGCAAACTGTTCATACGAGTACCACGCGCCCGGGTCGACACTGTCGATTCCGTTGTACCGGAGGTACTGCTCGATTTTCTGTTCGAAGACTGGTGAAACAGCCCCCGCACTGGCCGCGAGTGCCTCGACAAATTTGCCGCTTACTTTCGGCTGAGACATGGCTCTACAGAGTGAGGAACTGGGCATAACCCTGGTGCAGGCATATTCATGTCGCCACATCTTATGTTATCAGAGGCCGGACGGATTCCGGTATCTAGCGCCCACGCGGACCGCCAATCACGCGCTTTTTTACCGTTCCGGGGTAACCACGCGGTATGTTCGACACCGTAGTCATCGCCACGGACGGCTCCGACAGCGCCAAGCGGGGGATTCGGACCGCACTCGACGTGGCCAGTACGTTCGACGCGACCGTTCACGCGGTGTACGTCGTCGATGCCGCCGAGATCGCCTCCTCGCCGGAGGAGGTCCGCGACCAGCTCAAAGACGCCATCGAATCCACAGGGACAGACGCGCTCGATACCGTCCGCGAGGAAGCCGAGACCCACGGCGAACCAGAGGTGGTGACTGCGTTCAGAGAGGGGTCCCCGAAGACCGAGATCATCGAGTACGCAAAAGAAGTCGAGGCCGACGTTATCGCTATGGGAACCCGCGGCCGACACGGCGAACACTCGTTTCTGCTCGGGAGTGTCGCCGAGTCGGTCGTCCGGCAGGCACCGATGCCCGTGCTGACGGTCCGCCAGCTCGAAAACTGAAAGCGCGGGGTTCTTTGCGCTGGGGGGCGACACGGAGGTATGCAAGACTGGCTTATCGACGACGACCGACTCTCTCGTGGCCGGAAATCCGTGCTTCCCGGTGAGGGATTTTTCTACCCGGACTCACTGGAGTCCCAGAAGGCCGAACGCGAAGCAAGAGAGACACTCGAAGACGCCGAGGTTGTCGTAATCGCCGACCCCGACGCGGACGGACTCGCCTGTACGGCACTCGTCCGCGTCGCCCACGGCGAAGGGGAACTGCTTCCGGCGGGGCCACACGAAATCGAGGAGGCGCTCGCGTGGGTCGCCGAGTACGCCGACCCGACGGCGACGCTGTATATCTGTGACCTCTGTCCCGACAGCGAGAGCGACATCAAGGACCTCTCGGCGGCCGTCTCTCAGGTCGAGAGTGTGTCGTGGTACGACCACCATCAGTGGGATGACGACCTCGCCACGCAGGTCGAGGCCGCAGGTGTCGGCCTCACGGTCGGAGCCTCTGAAGAGGTCTGTACCGCAGACGTGGCGCTTGCAGAGCTAGACCACGAGTTCGACGAGCAGTTCAGGGAGCTAGCGGCGGTGACCCGCGACCACGACCTCTGGATACGCGAAGACGAGCGTTCAGACGACATCGCGGACTACGCCTACTGGGCAGACCCAGAAGAGTACATCGAGACCGTCCTCGACCACGGAGTCGACCTCCCAGACGAGGTCGAGGCGTTTCTCGCCGACCAGCGCGTCGAGAAAGAAGCGCTTATCGAGAAGGCAATCGAGCGCGCCGAGTTGCGCGAGGTCGGCCCGTGGACGGTCGGTGTCACCTACGGCCGCTGCTCACAGAACGAGGTCGCTGAGGCGCTGCGCGAACAGGGGGCTGACGCCGCGGTCATCGTCAAGCCGGCCGGGTCGGCCTCGATTCGCGGCACCGAGGGCTTCGAGCGCTGTCACGAGGTCGCCGCACAGGTCAACGGCGGCGGTCACCCCAAAGCCGCGGGCTGTAAGCCCGACATCTACGACGACATGCTCGATTACGCCCACCACTGGACGACACAGGGCGCTGTCGCGAAACAGGCTATCGTCGACGCCTTCCGGCGACTCGATGCCGACGACGAGTAGCGGTTGAGGGCGCAATCAAAAAGTTCTCAAAGGCCAGCCGTCGACTCACTGGCATGGCACAATACGGGACGACAGATTACGCCAGGCTAGCAAAGGCCGGGTTCCTAGTCGGCGCTGCGCTGTTTCTCACCGGCGCGCTGGGCGGAATTATCGCGCCTGGGCTACAGACACAGGTCCCCGGCTGGGAGAAATCACTCTTTCTCTACTCCGAGGTCATCGGCACGGTCGTCGGCTTCTTTTCGCCGCTCGTGTTCGGTGTCGTCATGCCGCTGCTGGACTAGGGTGAGAGAACGCTTCGACGAGAGGAGAATCAGGCGCTTCGAGCGCACGCGATGAGGGTCTCAGTGCGCCCCGAACGCCGAGCGCAGCAGCCGATTCAGCGGTCGTCGGCGACCCACTTGTCAGAGTAGCGTTCACCGCACTCACAGGCGGCGTAGGCGTGAATCACGTCACCCTCCGCGTAGAGTCCGCCGACGTCGTCGTTTTGGGCTTCGGCAAACGAGAAGATGAACTTGGCTGTGTGACTGTCGTCTGCTGGACACGTGCCGTCAGTACAGTCTGCCGTTACGCTGCCGTCTGTGTCCATCGCCTCCTGTGCGAGTGCCATCGGGTCGATGCCGGTCGCGCTCTGGAAGACGCCCCGGGCCTGTTCACCGTCCATCACCAGCACGATGCCGTCCTCGGTGCGCTCGCCGTGTTCTGTCAACGCATCGATATTCGAGACGGCGTCGGCGTCGATGTAGATGTGTACGTCTTCGGGGCGCTGGCCGGCGATAAACTCCGCTCGCTGTGTGTTCATACCCAAAAATCGACCGCCCGAACGAATAAGATTGCTGGAACCGGCCGCTACTCCTCGCCCATCACACCGAAGACCGCGTCGGCGTCAGCGGGCACGTCGAAGTCGTGGAAGTGTTCGCCCTCCTCTTTCGAGAGGATATTCAGCGCCGCCGCAGCACCGTCGCCCGCGGAGATGACTGCCTGCCACTCCTGTTCACGGACCATCGCACCTGTCGCGTACGCGTCCTCGACGCTGGTTTCCATTTCGACGCCGACATCGACGACATCGCCGGCGAACTCACAGCCCAGCTCCTCGGCGAGGCTGCGGTCTGCGCCCGTCGCCAAGACAAGGTACGTGGCGTCGTGGTCGTCCTCGGCTGTCGAGACGGTGAAGCCGTCCTCGGCAGCCACGGCCGTCACTTCGACGTCCTGGTTGCGGTCGACACCGAAGCTGTCGGCCTGTGTCCTGAGTGTCTCCAGATACGCCGAGCCGTCCACCGAACCGATGCCGGGATAGTTGAACAGATGTGCCTTGTGCATCCACGTCTCGTCCGTGTCGAAGACAGTCGCCTCGAGACCGTTTTTCTGGACGAACAGCGCTGTGCTCAGGCCGGCGGGACCACCGCCGACGATTGCTACGTTTGACATACGATACCACATGTTCGACGCCTATGTGCAAGAAAGTTACCGGTCGGCGCGATTTAACCGACAGCCAGGAACGTGTTGATGAGCCAGCGGGTGAAGATAGCGACCAGCGAGGAAATCCACGAGAGAAGAACGAAGTGCATGTACGTGTTCACCTTGTGGCCGCCGTCGACAGTCCGCACCATCAGCGCCGACAGCATCGCGGAGAACATGATGACGACGACCAAGAGGAACTCGATGAGTGGAATGTTGTACACGTCGGGCCGGATAATCTGTCCCACATCGACGCCGGCACTAGTATTGAGGTCGAGTCCGAGGTTAGAGAGAACGTTCACCACCTCGAGACCGATAAAAAAGGCGAACGTAGAGGCGGCAGTCATTCCGTAGAGGAGTCCGATGAGCGTCGTCGTCGCCTGCTTGCGCTGTTCACGCAACTGGAGTACCCGGTTCATGTTCTCCGAAATGAGTTCACCGAGCAGTTGCGGATTTCCACCCATCTCGCGACCCATGAGGTACATCTCGCTGAAGGTCTGAATGAGGTACGACCGGCAGTCAGCAGTGAAATACCGCCACGCCTCGACAGGCTCGATGCGCATGTTCAGCCGCTTGTAGAGGTCGTCGATATTCTCCGAGAGCGGGCCAAAGTCCTTGTTCCGGAGGGTGCTGAGTACGTCCGAACTGGTCGACTGTTTGACGGCCTCAGTCGTTCCCAGCGCCCGGATGAAGCTGGGAAACTCCTGGTCGCGGGCCTTGACTCGTTTTTCGGCCTTGTTGAGGACGAGGCCGGGAATGAGCAGCGGCGTAACCGGAATGACCGCATAGAAGGGGAGTGGGAGTGTGCTGATGCCCGGGATAAGCGTCGGCAGACCGATTGGACTGAGACCGGTGATGCCGGTCACCGAGAGAACGAGCAGGATACCGGTCAGGCCGACACCGACGTAGAAACTCCGTGTAATCGTCGACTCGACGGCCGACGGTTTCTCGTCGGGATGGTACCACAGCGGGTCGTACGGTGACAGCGAACGCATCGCGAGGAAGAAGCCGGTCTGGACGAAGATGTACAGGAGGATAACCGCACTGACCGTCAGCGTCGGCTCCGTCCCGGTCAACACCGGCAAGACGACCGCGAACACGAGCGCGAACGTCATCGACAGCACCATCGAGAGGTAGAGGTCTTTCATCACCTCGATGTTCTCGAGTGAGGACTCGTAGACAGTGGCGTAGTTCTCCAGAATCTGCTCCTGTTCGGTGAGCAGGTACTCTCGGAGCGACTGTCCGGCACCCATCGTGTAGGCGAGTCGCTCGAAGAAATCCGCGAGCGTCTCGCTTGGCACCTCGTTCGACCGCCGGCGCAATGCGTCGTCGAGGCTCTGGTTCCACGTGTCGACGAGTTCGACGATGCGCCGCAGTTCGTTCGACAACTCACCGTACTCGTCGTCATCGGCCAGCGTCCGGAACACCTCCATCCGGTCGATTTTCGTCGTCGACAGAATCGTCATGTGGGTGACCATCAGATGAAAGCGGTTATCCAGTTGGCGCTGGCGCTGGCTCAGCAAAATCTTCGGGTAGAACACCGCCGAAAACAGCGCCAGCGACCCCAGTAGCGGAATCGGAACCCGGACCATCATCGGAAACGACAAAACGAGTGACAACACCACCGTCACGACGAAAAAGCCAATCGAGGGAATCAGGATAAACGAGACGTACTGGCCCATCGGCATCTGCATCTGCCGGTAGGACTGCAGTAACGACTGAAGATTTTCCGAGAGTGTCAGATTGAGCGTGGCACTCGAGTTGTCGGTAGACATCAGTCTCGCCGAACGATGTCGAAGGGCAGTCCTTCGACCCCGTCGCGCTGGAAGTCGGTAATAAGTTCGTTCACCTCGTGATACCCAGTGATACCTTCCTGAATTGCGCGCTCGATGATACGGGCACGGAAGTCCAGGTCGTCGTAGATGTCTCGCGTGTCTTCGTACCCCAGCAGGGTCGCAATCTGCTCTTCGAGCACGTAGGAGTTGTTCCGCCCCTGGAAGTTGATTTCGTCCTCGACGGGGTCCCAGAAGAAGCTCTGACGGGTGACGACACCGTCCATCTCTTTGGAGTATCCCTCGATTTCCTGGACGCTGGTGACCCGACGGAGCACGTCGTCACCCTGCTTGACACGGTTCTGGAACAGCGCCACGTCGGCCACGTCCATGAACGTCTCGGGGACGTTGATGGGTTCGCCGGTAAAGCGCTGAATCATCGAGACGATGTCGCTGGCGTGGAAGGTCAACATGACCGGGTGGCCGGTCTGGGCCGCCTGGAATGCCATCCGACCCTCCTCACCACGAACCTCACCCACGATGATGTAGTCCGGGCGAGACCGCAGTGCGGCAGCCACCAGGTCGAACATGTCGATCGAGGTGTCCTCGTCGTCGCCTTCACGGGTCAATAGCTGTTGCCAGGTGTTGTGTGGCGGCAGGACCTCGGCGGTGTCCTCCGCGGTGTAAATTTTCGAGTCTCGCGGGATGAACGACATAATCGAGTTCAGCGTCGTCGTCTTCCCTGACGCCGTCTCGCCGACGACGAACACCGTCTGCTCGTTCTCCAGACAGAGCCAGAGATACGCCGACAGTTCCGGGCTGAGCGTGTTCCAGGCGGTAATCTGGAAGATAGACAGCGGAACTTCGTCGCCCTGACGGATGGTGAGCGAGGGGCCTTTGAGGCTCACGTCGTCGGAGTAGATGAGGTTCAGACGCGAACCGTCGGGCAGCGTCGAGTCGACCACAGGGTCGGAGTCGCTGACTGGGTCGCCCATCCGCTCGCCCATGTTCTTGAGCCACTGGTCGAAATGCTCGGGACTGTCCCACTCGACGGTCGTCTCGAGCATGCTGTAGACCGAATGGTCGACGTGACACTCGGTGTGTCCGATGACGTGAATGTCCTCGTTAGCGGGGTCACGCATCACCGGTTCCAGCGGCCCGAGGCCGACGATGTCACGATTGAGGCGATAGCGAATGTTCTCGTAGGTCTGCTCGGTCACCTCGACTTTGCCGACGTCGGTGAGATTCGTCAGCCGCGAGAGGACGCCACCGCCCTCGCTGGAACTCGTAATCGAGGTCGTCTCCTGGAGCAGTTCCTCGATGCGGTCGTCGTACTCGGCCTCGTCTTGGGGTGCCGGTTTGGTGACGCTGCGTTCGAGCAGGCGGTCACGCACTTGGTTGAACAGGCCACGTTCGTCTTCGGCCAAGTCTGGCTCGATGGCGTAGTATTTGGTGTCCTGACCGAGGTCGCCGTAGACGTGGGCGTAAATCGGCCCGCCGACGGGGTAGATGACGTTCGGACGGTCGCTCTCGTACTCGTCGTCGGCCTCCTCGATGAACATGGGGAACTCGCCGGTAATCTGCTTGAACTTCTGGAGGTGTTCCCGGAGGTGTGGCCTGCGGGCCGCGTGTTGTCTGAGTTCGTCCGAGGGGTTGGGTCTGCCGTGGTCTGTCATGGTTATGCAACACTCCTGCTTTCGATGACGATGCCCGTCCCGGAGCGCACCGAGTATCCGATGGTGTCTCCGACCTGTTCGCCCATGCCGGCAAAGCGTAACACGCTAATCTGCCGGCGAACGTCGTTCCCGACCTCGACCATCTCGAGTTCGAGGAACACGTCGGCGATAGACCGGAACGGGCCGAGTGCCTCTTCGTCGAGCGTGGTCGGGTCGACGGTGAGGACGATTACCTTTCCGTCCGCGATGACATCTCGGAAAAACGAGATAATCTCCAGTGCTGCCTGCCGCTCCTCGTTTTGCCGGACCAGCGCCTCGAAGGTAGGGTCGTTGCGCAGGATGGCATCGAAGGTATCGATGATGACGACATCCGAGTCCCACATCACCTCTGCTTCCATCAGCCGTTTGAGCAGGTCCATCCGGTCGTCCTCGTCGTCAGAGCCGGTGTCGGTGAAGGAGTTTTTCGATTCACCGATATCCGCGTGCAAGAACAGAATCTGCTCGTCGAGCAGGTGATTCACCATACCGTAGTTCAGTGAATGCATCTGCTCGAGGAAGCTCCCCACCGTCAGCTCTGTCGACAGGAGCGTCACGGAGTGGTCCTCTTCACAGAGGCCGTATGAGAATCGCTGGCTCATCGCGGACTTGCCGGCCCCGTAGTCGCCCTCAATGAGGACGATACTACCGGGCGGGAAGCCGCCGCCGAGTTCTTTGTTTAGTCGGTCCCGTTCGTCCAGACCAATCGAGTACAGGTCGTTTCGTGCGATACTCATGCGTTGTCCTCCACTCTGAACTCGAAGGTCTCCTCGTCACCGTTGGCGATGACGAGCACCCGATGGTCACCGGGGTCGAGATAGCCGTCGATGGTAATTTCGATAACATCGTTCGTGTCCCAGGCGTCGGGGTTTCCGTTGGATGCAACCGTGATATTGAGGTTGTTGCCAGTCTTGAACCGACCGTCGACCAGCACATCAATCTGACTCCCGACGGGATTGAGCTGTTTTGACCCGGTGTTTTTGACGTATATCGTCGTCGTGTTGGTCGTACTGTCGAAGACGTTGTCGCTCCCGCTGTCACTGATGATTTCGATACTGGTCCTGACGTTGTCACTGACCTGCACGCCCCGGTCGCTGATTGCCTCCGAGAGATTGTCGACACTCGTCGTGAACACGCCAGCGACGCCCGCAGCGATAATCATGCTGGCGATAAACAGAATAAGATGGGAGACAGAGACACTTGCCATTAGTTCCTCACCTCATATAGTATCCAGTCGCTTGTATGGTTGTCGGCAATGCAATGGTGATGTTGCATCAGAAACCACCCTCCGTGAAGGTGAACGTCCGTTCGACGCCTTCGGGGTCGAGGAACGTTATCGTCACAGTCACACTGGTCAACGGCATCGGGACGGGGTCCCCGTTGCTGTCACGGAACTCTCCGAGTCGGTAGCGGGCGGTCCCGTCTGGACTCAAGACGACTCCGCTGTGGTCGATTGTTTCGCCGATAGCGAACTCTCCGTCTGCGGTCGTAACCGCAGTGCCGTGGTCGGGCGCGAGCGTAATGTTCAGTTCCGACAGCGACGGGTCGTTCGAGTAGTTAATCCTCGCCGGGTCCTCACCGTCGACGCCGTCAACGCTGACATCTGTGAGCGTCACGTTGTCGTCGTAACTCGTCTCGATGTCGAAGGCAATCGTCGAGTCGGTCCCGTTGTCAGTCCGGTCGAGCGTCTGTGGATTGTCCTCAACGAACCCCATCACGTCGACCGCAGCGGTCGCAGCGACGCCGCTTCCGGTCACGACTTTTACTCGTCCGGGCTCGGCAGTCGCATTCTCCAGACGAAGCTGTGTGCCGACCGTCCAGAGGTCGGTATCCTGACTGTCGACGGTCGCGATCTGGAACCGCGACACCGCCCGGAATACCCCGTCGACCAGCACTGTGGTGTCACTCACCGCGAGGTCCTGTGAGCCCGTGTTGTTCGCACGTATCGTGAGGTTGCCGTCGGTCTCGTGGTAGGTAGCCTCGAGTGAGAGAGCAGTTTCTGCGATTGTGTCCTGTGTCGAGAGATGCGACTCGTAGGCCTCAGAGAACGCCTCGGTCGTGTTCCCGGTCGCGGTGTACACGGCACCGAGCGCAATGAACGACCCGAAAAAGATGAGCAGGAGACTCCCGCTCGTGCTAACACCCATCGTTACCCCCCATCATGTTGTCACCTCGGCTGACGCCGATATACCCGATGGTGCCGTCAGCGAGACGCTCGCGGGCTGGCTCGTCGTATTCAGGGTTATCGTCACTGTCTCGCCCGGCAGCCAGAGGTCGGTCTCACCGTTGCCGTCGACGCTCGCGTTGGCTTCCCAGTTGGTCTGGAAGCTGTTGTCGATGAGTAGACTCGTCGCGTTCAGCGACAGCGTCGTCGCGCCGGTGTTGTTCGCAGTTACCGTCAGCTCGTCCGCGCCGGTATCGTAGACCGCCGACGACAACTCGAGAGCCGTGTTCTTCGTCTCGAGTGCGCGGTCGGTACGGTCGTCTTGGGCGTCGGTCACTTGCTGGAAAGAGTTGTCTGTCGCGGTATACAGTGCTCCGAACGCTATGAACAGGCTCAGAAAGATGAGCGCTGCCGCCCCGCTAACGCTGAAGCCCATTCACACCACCCCCGTGCTGGAGCCCGTGCGTCGCGGCCGCGCCGTTGCCGTTTAGCTGGCCGATGTAGTCCAGACTCTGCGTGTGGTGGTCGATTGTCAGTGACCCGTCGCCGGCGCCCTGGAACCCGGCGAGATAGGACTGTAGCTCTTCGGCAACGGCTTCGTCTATCCAGTCGATACTCTCGTAGTAATCGATTGCCTGCGCGGTCCCCCGGACGCCTGCTTCTTCGACGAGGAATTCGAGCCACTCGACAACGATGAGTTCGGCCGCGAACCCGCCCGGGAGCGTCGATAGGTACGGCTTTCCGTCGCTCGCGTCGCCGGATGTGGACTCCTCGGTGGACTCCTCGGTGGTCTCGGTGGCCGTGGTAGTCGTCTCCGTCGTCGCGGGCTCTGTAGTCGTCGTTTCGGGTTCTTCGGTCGTGACGGTGTCGTCGGGTTCTGGCTCCTCAACTTCAGGTTCGGTCGTCGTCTCCTCGACTGGCTCGTCTTCGACTGCCGTGTGTGCCTGTGCCTCGTCTTCGAGACCCTCCTCGATGGGAGACTCTTCGGTCTCTGGTTCTTCGACGGCAGACTCGGTTGCTGGTGTCGCATCGGTCTCCTCTTCCTCGATTACCTCGTCGAACAGGTCGTCTTCAGCGAACTCGTCGTCGGAGTCGTCTTCCTCGTCGAACATCTCGTCGGCCATCTCCTCGTCCGCAGACTCGCCTTCCTCGCCTGCCCAGTCTGCTTCCCCGGACTCGTACTCTGCTTTCAGGTCTTCGAACGACGAGCCACCGCCGTCGTCGTCCTCACTAGCAGACTCGTCGGCGAACTCCTCGGCTCCGCCGCCCGTGTCGTCTGTCTCGAAATCCTCCTCGCCGAAGTCCTCGTCGAAACTGTCCTGGAAGGCGTCACCGCCCTCTGGCTCGGGCTCTGGACTCCCGCCGCCGAGCATATCGCCAGCGTCGGCGTCCATCGACATCTCCTCGTCTTCCTCCTCGATGAGGTCATCGTCGAAAAAGCCCTCGGCCTCGGCTTCGGCGATTCCCTCGTCGACAGCTTCGTCTTCTTCCTCTTCGTCGGCGAACAGGCCGAACGACCCCTCACCCATGCCGCCGCCCATCCCTGCGTCGATGTCGTCGGCAAAGGGGTTGACGCCACGGGTCACCATCTCGTAGATGTCGAGCAGCTTCCGAACGTTCTCCTCGACTTCGTCGACACTCTCGGAAATCTGTTCGTTCTCGTTGCGGACCGTGTTCACGGTCGAAGAGAGGTTTCCGACCTCGTTTTCGAGCTCGTCGAGTCGGTGTTCGAGTTCGTCGACGTTGCCGCCAGCACCGCCAGCACCGCCACCACCGCCGCCCATGTCGTCGAACTCGTCGTCGCCGAGTCCACCGAGGTCGTCGTCTTCGAGCCCACCAAGCCCGCCAAGGTCGTCGTCGCCGCCATCGTCGCCATCGTCGAGCCCGCCGAGGTCGCCACCGTCACCACCGCCGCCTAAGTCGCCGCCACTACCACCAGCTAAGTCACCACCACCGCCACCGCCGCCACCGCCACTCATGCCGAGGTCGTCGCCGTCCTCCTCTTCGGACATGATTGACTCGAACATGTTGCGGATGCTCATCCCGACCATCCCCCCGGAGAACAGGACGAGCATCACCGCCACGGCCCCGGCTTCCGGCACAGCGGCCTGTAGCGGTAACGCAAACACGAAACTACTCATTGTACGTACGGTCCGCGCTCATACCCTTGAATGTATTGTTTTAAGTATCATATCTGATAGTTAGTGAAGTATTCAGATATTTCAGAGTTGAATTTACGCCAATAGAGTGTACATAGAGTCAGACGTTAATTTCTTCGGAGAAACAAGTGAGAACAGCCCCGTTTCTATCAACATGTGAAATCGAGTCTGCCGGTCGTCTGACGGGGACGCGTCACACAGCTTAAAGCGTTCGGTCCTGTCGGTTGGCGCTTTTGACCACGAGGTCGCCGGTAGTGGCCTGCAGCCGAACCGAGCGCCCGTGGTCGCCGCCGACATCCTCGCCAGCGAGTGAGATGTTGTGGTCAGAGAGTGTCTCTTTGACCTGCTCGACGTTTCGGTCGCCGATTCCAGACCCGCCCTCTGAGAAGTCGAGCATGTCGCTGCCGCCTGCAATTTTTGCTTCGATGCCCCGTTTGTTCGCGCCAATCGATTCAAGTTCTTCGATGAGTAGCTCGGTTCCAGTGTCGGCAAACTTCGCGGGTTTCCCGTCGTCAACCTCGTCTGCGACCGGCAACATGACGTGGACGAGTCCGGCCGCGCCGCTGTGTTCGTCATAGAGCGCAACCCCGACACAGGAGCCGAGGCCACTCGTGGTCAACGTCGCCCCGTCTGCAGTGACTTCGTACTCCGCGATGCCGACCTTGATTCGCTCTGGCGTCGTCTCTTCCGAGTCCCCGGACTCGCTCCCGTCGTATATTTTCATATTAGAACAACCTGTCGGCGTCAGCCTCCGTCTGGTCGGCTCTGTCGACGTCGAGGTCGTCGAGCGCCTTCCGCAGTTCCTGCTCGTTCGGCAGGGCGTGGATTTTGCTCTCGAATTCCAGTTCCTCGGTTTTCATCGTCGAATCAATCATGAACGCGTGGCGCTGGTGCTGGCCCAGTTGTGCCGCAAGCGGGTCGATGATAGCTTGCCCCATGTCGTGGACGAGCCGCGGCGGCGTGTGTTCGACCGACCGCTGGAGTACGTTCGCCCAGCCGTCGACGAAGCCACTGGTCATGATGTTACCGAGTTCCTCGATTGCGGCCTTGTGTTGGTCGGTCAGTTCGTCGCTGTCCATATCGACCGGCATCAGCCCCTCGGCAACGGTAATCGCCGACTGCTCGTCGAACAAGACGAGCAAGAACCCGCTCGGCGCACCGGTAAACTCGACCGCTGTCCCGACGTGTGTCTCCTTGCCGAACCGCTTTGGCACGTCCTCGATGGGGGCAAACGAAATCTGTGACACCTCTGCTTCCGTCTCGATACCAGACATCATCTCGACGTTCTCAGCCGCCCGTCTGGTCCCCTCACGGTTCATCTGATTGAACGCCGCGAGCTTTTTGATCGGAATCGCGTCGGTCCCGCTGCTGCCGTGTTCTGCCATCAGCTCCGTCAGCGGCGTATACTCCGGCAACATGTAGATGTAGAAGCTCACGTCTTCGCCCTCCCACTGAATTTCGCTCCTGAAGACGAACACCTGGTCGTGTTCGTCGGTCTCGGGCCCCTCCGGCAGGACATCTTTCCCCTGCCGCTCGATGTAGCTCGGTGGCGTGTGTTCGATAGATGTACCGAGGTGTTCGGCCCAACCGTCGATGAATCCGCTCATCATGATGTTGCCGATTTCTTTGACACTGCTCTGTGCCATCGATTCGTCTGCCATCCCCCCTGGGACGAGTGCCTCGACGATTGCGGCACTCTGCTCGCGCTCGAAGATGAGAACAGTCTCACCAGTGAGCGCGCCGTCAAACCCGAACTGGACGCCGACGAACTCGGCGTCGTTACCCAGCTCTTCGCCGATGTCTTTCCGGTCGACGAGCGAAATTCGGGTTACCTCGACGGTCGCTTCGATGCCCGTCATCTGAGTCATCGAACGCGTTGCTTCCTGTGCCCCCTCGTGTGCCAACTGATTGAACGTGTCGAGCGACTGAACGTCGATTTTCATTGCTACGAGGGCACGACGTCCTGAATCGCTTCAATCACACTGGGTTTCTGGAACGGTTTGGTGATGTAGCCGTCAGCTCCGGCTTTGACTGCCTCTTTCATTTTCTCTTCCTGTCCGACGCTGGTACACATGATGACATTCGAATTAGGATACTCGGTTTTGATTTCGTCGGTCGCCTCGATGCCGTCTCGTATCGGCATCACGATATCCATCATTACCAGGTCCGGCTCCTCTTCTTTGAACATTTCGACGGCTTCGACGCCGTTCTCGACTTCCCCGATGATATTGTGGTCCTCCTCCAGTATCTCGCGCAGGAGGTTTCTCATGAACTCGGAGTCGTCGGCGATGAGCACTTCTGCCATGTCTCTCACCAAATGGTACTGCTATGACGTAAATAAAACCTTCCCGTTGATTATCGGCGTTGATAGCCTCCCGGCGCGCGGATGACGGTCAAAACTGCACGCCGTCGTCGATTTCTTCGAGCAAGTCCCCGATAGAGTCCTCGGGAGTGAGATTTGACGATTTCACCAGCTGATGAATGCTCTCTGGCGGATACCGGATTGGGACGTTGGCTTCAGTCAACAAAATGCCGAGAATCTCCTCGACCGGGGTGTCGCTGTCGACCTGCTGTGCATACCAGAGCATCAGACTCTCGAAAATCGTCACAACATCGTTCGAGGCCATTCGACGCTGGCTGACCGACCCCTCGAAGGTCGCGGTAACGTCGAACCCGTACTGGGTGTGTCCGTCCTCGAAACTCTGTCTGAGCCACTGGTGGACTCGTTCCTGTGTGATTCCGTCTGGCTGTTTCGTCCGCTGTGTGCGCTCTTGGCGGTCACGCGAACGACGCTCCCGTGTCCCGCCCGACGACGCTGACCGTGACTGCTCGGACCGCTCTGTGCGTCTGGTCTGTGATTGCTGGGTGAACTCCTCCGGGTCGTCGTCTCGACGCGGCGAGTCAGATTGTCGGCTGCGTGACTCAGATGCGGTCTGCTCCTCGCGGTGGCCTGGCCCGACGTTCGGCGGACCGTCCGGTGAAACGACGAATCGCCCTTCTTCGAGTTCCTCGACGTGCTCGCTTTCGGTGATGTCGAGCTCGTCGGGAGCGAGGACGCGACCCTCGTCTGCTGGCCCCTCCTCGATGTCGTCTAGGTCCTCGAGATCGTCGGGCGGCCTGTCGGCCATACCGTACTATCTGTGACGGACGAGTAAAAGCGTGTCTCCATATTTGTAGAATTACATATCACACGTGGATTATTGTAGCGTCGTATGATTTAGCCGACAGAAGCGTAATACGGCAGACGGACCGGCCGATGTAAGCGGCAACGTCTTTCGTCCGTTCTATCACGAATAGATTATGCGAAAAGAGAACTGCGACGGCAGACTGCTATCTACAGATTGACCGTGTCCTTGTCAGCGTCAGCCGACAGGGAGTCAGGCACCTGCAGGAACGCGACCGTCTGTGCACCGACTTCCGTCGTAATCTTCAACTCGACGTTGTTGCCCTCCTTAAGGAGGTCCAGCCCCGGCTGAATCGTCTCGTCATCCGGGATGTCAGAGCTGTTGTCGAAAATGTTTGAATTAGCAGTAGAGTAATTAATCTTTTTTATTCCGTCGTCGCCTGCATTGGGGTCAAGCGCTTCAGTACTATTAAACGCGGTTTGGGTGTCGTCAAGCGGGATGACGATCTCGTAGCGGTCCGTATTATCGGTCATGATGACATCCGTGTCATCCTCCGCCTTCACCGGCTCAATCACGTAGTTCGCCTCTCCCGGGACCGACACGATGTTCGTCGGGTCAGTGTCCCCGCCCGCACGCGTGTCATTCTCACGGTCCTCGAACTGGCTCTGATTCCAATCAGTGACAAGTCCGTCGGAGTCGTAAGCGAAGTGATCGCTGTCGATGTCCTCAATATCATTGATGTTATGACCAGCGACGATGTTAGCGAACTCGTTGTCACTGACGTACTGCATCGTCAGTTCCGCCAGGTTCACATCGTTCGACCCGGCCGCTGGCTGCACACCAATCCGTAGCTCCTCTATCTTGTCTGCATCACCCGGATTCTCGGGCGCGTTCGCTGCAGATTCATCCGTAAGCACGCCGTCGAAGCCGACCTGCCCGACCTGCGTGATGACGTTCAGGTTGTCTGCCACCTGTGCTGTACTCTCCGTCCCGGTATCCTCGGCCTGCGTCTGCAGGAAGCCCGCGGTGTTAATCAACACCCCGGCTGCAATCGCCGCCACCAGCACCATCGCGATGAACACGATAAGCGTGCCAATGCCGACTTGCGCCCGAGACCGAGTGGTGTTCTCGTTGTCGTGGTTGTTGGATAGTTTCATTTGAATCACCCTAGAGGTTGACCGTGTCCTTGTCAGCGTCTGCCGACAGGGAGTCAGGCACCTGCAGGAACGCGACCGTCTGTGCACCGACTTCCGTCGTAATCTTCAGCTCGACGTTGTTGCCCTCCTTCAGGAGGTCCAGCCCCGGCTGAATCGTCTCATCATCCGGGATTGCAGCAGTACGGTTGAAGACAGGGCTGCCCGTACTGAAGTCAATTTGCTTGATTCCATCGTTGTCGTCGTCGCTACCCAGTGCACTGGTGTAGTTGAATGCGGTCTGGGTGTCGTCGAGCGGAATGACGACCTCGTATCGGTCCGTGTTCTCGGTCATGATGACATCCGTGTCGTCACTTGCCTTCACCGGCTCGACAACGTAGCTCGCTTCACCCGGAACCGCAACGATGTTGTCGGGGTCGGTGTCTCCGCCCGCACGCGTGTCGTTCTCACGGTTCTCGAAGTCCGTCTGGTCCCATTCGTCGATTGTCCCGTTGTCGAAAATCGAGATATTATTAGAGATAGTTTCGAGGTCGTTGATGTTGTGACCAGCGACGATGTTGGCGAACTCGTTGTCACTGACGTACTGCATCGTCAGCTGCGCTAGGTTCACGTCGTTCGACCCGGCCGCCGGCTGCACACCAATCCGCAATTCTTCTATCTTGTCTGCGTCACCCGAATTTTCCGGCGCGTTCGCCGCCGTCTCATCAGTGAAGACGCCGTCGAAACCGACCTGGCCGACCTGCGTGATGACGTTCAGGTTGTCTGCCACCTGTGCTGTACTCTCCGTCCCGGTATCCTCGGCCTGCGTCTGCAGGAAGCCCGCGGTGTTAATCAGCACCCCGGCTGCAATCGCCGCCACCAACACCATCGCGATGAACACGATGAGCGTGCCGATACCGACTTGCGCCCGCGACCGAGTGGTGTTCTCGTTGTCGTGGTTGTTGAATAGCTTCATTTAAATCACCCTAGAGGTTGACCGTGTCCTTGTCAGCGTCGGCCGACAGGGAGTCGGGCACCTGCAGGAATGCGACCGTCTGTGCACCGACTTCCGTCGTAATCTTCAGCTCAACGTTGTTGCCCTCCTTCAGGAGGTCCAGCCCCGGCTGAACGGTCTCTTCATTTGGAACAGCGAACGTGTCGTTAAACACGTCGGCACTGTCCGAGAAGTCGATTTGATTGATTCCGTCGTTGTCGGCGTCATCGCCCAGCGCACGGCTGTGGTTGAATGCGGTCTGGGTGTCGTCGAGCGGAATGACGATCTCGTAGCGGTCCGTGTTCTCGGTCATGATGACATCCGTGTCGTCGGCCGCCTTCACCGGCTCGACCACGTAGCTCGCCTCGCCCGGCACCGACACGATGTTCTCGGGGTCGGTGTCCCCGCCCGCACGCGTGTCGTTTTCTCGGTCCTCGAACGCAGCCTGATGCCAGTACTCCACAGTTCCGTTGTCGAAATACGAAATGTTGGAGACCGTTTCGAGTTCGTTGATGTTGTGACCAGCGACGATGTTAGCGAACTCGTTGTCACTGACGTACTGCATCGTCAGTTCCGCCAGGTTCACGTCGTTCGACCCGGCCGCTGGCTGTACACCAATCCGCAACTCTTCTATCTTGTCTGCATCACCCGAGTTTTCGGGCGCGTTCGCAGCCGTCTCATCGGTAAAGACGCCGTCGAAGCCGACCTGCCCGACCTGCGTGATGACGTTCAGGTTGTCTGCCACCTGTGCTGTACTCTCCGTCCCGGTGTCCTCGGCCTGCGTCTGCAGGAATCCGGCGGTGTTAATCAACACCCCGGCTGCAATCGCCGCCACCAGCACCATCGCGATGAACACGATGAGCGTGCCGATGCCGACTTGGCCACGTTCGTTTTTGTCTTGGGTATCGTTCAGTATCATGGTTATCTCGCCTGGGCCTGCCAGACTTACTTCTCACTTGCAAAGCTACCCTAATAAGGCTATGGCACCCATTATCGTGTATGAAAACGGCAGTTTCGGAAGCAATACGGCCAATACTAGATACGCTCCGTAGAGTGAAAGCGCGCGATAATTGGCCTCAGGAATTTTAAAACAGCAAAAACCGGTTGCCGGGCAGACATCGACCCTTACACTCGGATGGCAGCGACATCAAGGGCACTGTTCGTGACTACACATAGCTCGACAATGTGACCACCAGCACAGCCACTACTCGTAGACGACCAGGCTGTAGATAATGAACAAAAAGCCAACAGTGAAGAAGCCACTTTTGACCAGCAGCAGTAACCGAGCACCCTCGAAGTCATTGTAGAATGCACTGATTAGTGTCGCTGCAGCTCCAGCGACTGCCAGTGAAAAGCCAATCGAGAGGTGGAGCATCGCAGTTCTCGCCGTCTGCACGTACGCGCGAACTGCCATACCAACCATCGTAAGTCCAGCAACGATGAACACGATGGTCACCACTGCGTATAAGAGTTCGATAACTGGTGTAGCGGTCACTAGCTCCAGCTACAGGTGCATCTGTATTAAATCCACCCACGTGAGTTTCCGTACCAGCGTCGCGGGCTATCCCTCAGAGAGAGTCTTCCAGGCTTCATCAAGTGTGTTTGCCACCTCGGAGCGCTCCTCTACCTCGACAAACAGTTCGTCGTCCTCGAACTCAATGTGTACTGCCTCAACGTTACGGCGATATACCTTTATTCGCCGACGGTCGTCGGAGAGGATGTTATCGTGTAGCTCCAGCAGATCGTGCTCGGTAAGTTCGTCGATGCGCCGGTAACAGGTCGCAATCGGGATATCGAGCTCGTCACTGAGCTCTTGAGCCGACCGCGGCTCGTCGGTCGCGTCGAGTATCTCGGCGCTGTATTTGTTTCCGAGCGTTTGCAATAGATCCACTGATGGCATCTATTATCAGATTATAAATTACGAGAGTCATAAATCTACCGGGACTTCCCACCCCAGTAGACGGTTTTTATATCGGTCCAGAAACTGAAGAATGATAGAGTTTCAGGCATCAATACTGGCATTTTCGTTGGCAATAATTGTATTCAGTCCGGAGATACTGTCGCTATAGTGGGGATTCTTCGTCGTTCATCATCGAGAAGGCGCTCGCGTTCTCGTGTATCCTGATGCCCTCGCCTTTTCGGATCTCCATCGGGAAGATGTCGGTGTCGATATCTTGTTTGCGCATCTTCGCTACCCAGGCGTACCGGTTAACTCCCGAGTCGGTGGGCGTCTGAAGGAGAAAGATGTTCCCGTCGGTAAGAAAGTTTTCGAGACCAACGTCGGTATCGGGAAAGACAGCTCCCTGTTCGTTTGTCATCAACGTCGTCAGGTCGTTCTCGGCGAGGATGTCAGTAAATTTCAAGAGATACGTTCGCTTTTCACGCTCGCTGTCGAAAAACAGCTGGAACATCGCCAACGAATCCAACACGAGACGCTCGTAGCGGTCGTCATTGAGATCACCCAACAGCAGTTCGAGCGACGAACTAAAGTCGTTTTCTCGGAGCAAGACCTGTTTGTCGTATATCTCGATATTTCCAGCCTCGACGTGGTCTTGCCAGTTGTCGAAGCCGATGGATTCCGCTGCTTCCCGCAGGTCGCGTTCGTTCTCCTCGAAAGAGAGAAAGAGACCGTCTTCGTCGAATCGTTCCACACCGTTGTAGATGTACTGCAGTCCAAGAATGCTCTTCCCAGCGCCGGGATTGCCGCTTACGAGCGTCGTGGAGTTACTGACGAGCCCCCCGTTCAGAATCTCGTCGAGCCCGGCGATGCCCGTTTCTGTAAGCTCGGTCATATGCTGTGGAGGTGACCCAGTAGCTAAAAAGGTCCGGGTTATCTGGTACGTCACCACTGACCATCGGTAGATGAGACCAGCGACAGCCGTGTGTCAGGCGCTGTGGACCGATGCCGGGTCGACCCAGATGACAAATCGCTCGTCTTCACCTTTGATGACTCCGTTGATAGCGTCCTCGTCTTCGGCCGGAGAATCGTCGACATCCCCGCTGTCGACCTGTACAACCTGATTGACTTCGTCGACGAGCCAACCGGCGGCCGCCTGGTCGTCGACGATTTCGGGGTCGTAGACGATGACTCGGTCCGGTTCCCGGTCGGAGTCGATATCGAACACCACTTTCGGGTCGACAATCGACGTGGTTCGCCCACGCAAGTCCATCACGCCTTGGACGTGTGGCGGCGAGTTCGGGACGGTCGTCAGCTCGCCGACGTCAACAATCTCCGTCACGTAATCGATACTTACACAGTACGTCTCGTCACCGAGCTTGAACTCGAGGACTTGCCCTGTCGTCGTAGCTTTCATATGTAACCTCCTGGCTCCGGGTGCACGGTTGGCGGTCTCGGCACCATCGTCCGGTTCACGTGGTGACTCTCCCGGTGCCGTGGACTTAAATCTGCCTTCCGGGCTATCACGTTTGATTACGGAGGCGGAGTCTTTATTGGGATACTCACGTGAGTGTCAACTGTGAATGCAGGGAAGCGAGTGTTGTTTAGGAGCGATTTCGCCGTTGCTCGAAGCTGAACTAGTGAACTGCAACTGTCAGGAGAGACAGTCGGGGACCACCGGCAGGAGTCACTGATGTCAGGGACGCGCGCAATCGTCGCAGACGATTCGCACTTCATGCGGAGTGTCATCACTGATATGCTCGAGGACGGTGGCATCGATGTCGTCGCTCAGGCCCGAAACGGACTGGAGGCCGTCGAAGCGGTCGTCGAACACGAGCCAGATGTCGTCACGATGGACGTCGAGATGCCGGAGATGGACGGCATCGAGGCCGTCGAAGAGATTATGGACAAGTGTCCGACGCCGGTGTTGATGCTTTCTGCCCACACCGACGAGAACGCTGACGTGACCTTCCAGGCCCTCGACAAAGGGGCAGTCGACTTTTTCAGTAAACCCGGCGGCGAGGTCTCGATGGAGATGTCCCGTCTAGAGGACCAGATCGTCGATATGGTCACCTCGGTCGCACGCGTCGACCCGACCGAGGAAGCGGCGGCGTCACAGTCTTCGGACCGCGAACAGACGGCGTCTCGGACGTACCTCGAAAACCCGACGCTGCTCATCGGTTCTTCGACTGGTGGCCCGAAGATGGTCGAACGTGTCCTTTCGGAGCTACCACTCGATGCCGGTTTTCGGATTTTGATTGTCCAGCATATGCCGGGTGGCTTCACAGAGCGGTTCGCCTCCCGTATCGACTCGGGCAGTCCGTACGACGTTCGAGAAGCCACGGACGGCGACCGTATCGGCGACGGTGAAGCACTCGTCGCTGCCGGCGGCAAACACATGGTTGTCTCGAACTACCGGAGCGGTCGGCTCCGTGTGAAGCTGACAGAGGACCCGCCGGTAAACAGCGTCCGGCCGGCTGTCGACATGACCATGTCGAGTGCCGCCGAAGTCATCGACGACCCACTCATCGGTGTTATTCTCACTGGAATGGGTGAGGATGGTGCCGCTGGCATCAAGTCAATCAAGGCAGTCGACGGGACGACCTTTGCACAGGACGAAGCGACATCAGCGGTGTTCGGGATGCCAAAACGAGCAATCGAGACTGGCTACGTCGACGAAGTCCTCCCGATTGAGGATATCGCCGACGGCATCGCTCGCGCTGCACGCACGGACATACCAGACGACGAATGACAGGGAAGCACTTATGAATCGACAACAAGAGGTGTACTAACAATGGAAGACCAGTACCTCGATGCGTTCATTCGCGAGAGCGAAGAGGAAATAACGAAGCTGAACAACTCGCTACTCGAGCTGGAGTCCGACCCCAGCTCGCGGGAGGCGATGGACCAGATATTCCGGACGGCACACACGCTCAAGGGGAACTTCGGGGCGATGGGCTTCGAGGACGCGTCGGACCTCGCACACGCGATGGAGGATTTACTCGACAAGATGCGCGAGGGAGACCTCGAAGTGACGCCGGACGTGATGGATCTTATTTTCGCTGGTGTCGACCAAATCGAGGCAATCGTCAAGGAGATCGAAGAGAACGGCGAATCGACGACTGATACCTCCGAGACTGTCGACCAGTTGCGGACGGTACTCGAAGAAGGAACGGGTTCGGTCGATGCGGATACATCGTCGGAGCCAGAGACGTCGTCAAACCACGAGACAGACCTCACCGATATCGACGTCGACGACGACGCGGTCGACCACCAAGTCATCCACGCCTCGGTCGACCTCGGCGACAGTGATATGCCCGGCGTTGACGCGATGTTCGTACTGGAGGCAGTTGAAGACGTCTTCGATATCCTCGATGCAGACCCTGACCGCGAGGACATCGAAGACGGTAGCTACGAGGATACCTTCGGGCTGGCGCTCGATGCCGACGACACGGGCGCGGTCGAAGACGAGCTTGCGGCACTGGGTCGCGTCGAAGACGCCGCTGTCGAGAACGTTACCGACGAGGTGCTCGATCAAGGCAGTTCCGTCTCACTGACCGGGTCGACGGACGAACACGAGGTCGACGAAATCAAGTCGGTCAGGGTCGACGTCGACCAGCTCGACGACCTGCACGGACTCGTCGAACAGCTTGTCACCAGCCGCATCAAGCTTCGCCGCGCGGTCGAGGAGGACAACCTCGACTCGGCGAGTGACACGCTGAACGAGCTCGATAAAATCACCGCGAACCTCCAAAACACCGTGATGGATATGCGGCTAATTCCGCTGAAGAAAGTTGTCGGTAAGTTCCCGCGGATGGTCCGTGACCTCTCTCGGGAGCTTGGCAAGGAGGTCAACTTCGAAATCGAGGGCGAGGAAATCGAGCTCGACCGGACGATTCTGACCGAGATTTCGGACCCGCTGATGCACATCATCCGGAACGCGCTCGACCACGGCATCGAGACACCCGAAGAGCGCGCCGAGGCAGGCAAACCCCGCGAGGGACAGGTCACGCTTCGGGCCTCTCGACAGCGCGACCACGTCACTATCGAAGTCGAAGACGACGGTGCCGGGCTGGACGTCGAGGCACTCGAGCAGACAGCAATCGAACGCAACGTCCGCTCGCCCGAAGAGCTCGAACGGATGGACGACTCGGATATCTACGACCTCGTCTTCCATCCGGGTTTCTCGACTGCCGAGGAAGTGACCGACACCAGCGGCCGTGGCGTCGGGATGGACGTCGTCCACGACACCGTCACGCAACTGGATGGCTCTGTCGACGTCGACAGCGCGCTCGGTGAAGGGACGACCGTCTCGCTCCGGCTGCCGGTGACGATGGCTATCGTGAAAGTGCTGTTCGTCCAAGTCGGCGACGAGGAGTACGGCGTCCCAATCAAAAACGTCGACGAGATTACCGGTGCCGGCGAGGTAAAACAGGTCAACGGCAGGGAGGTAATCAAACACAACGACGAAATCTACCCAGTCATCGACCTCGACGAGCGTTTCGACGTGCCCCGGCGCGCCACCGCGGACGGCGGCACGGCCGGCGGCGAGATGCTCGTCCGCATCCGGGAGTCAGAACGGCAGGTCGCCCTGCGGTGTGATGCGGTCAACTCACAGGAGGAAGTCGTCGTCAAACCCCTCGAAGGCATCCTGAGCGGGACGCCCGGTCTCTCGGGGACCGCAGTGCTCGGCGACGGGAACATCGTGCACATTCTCGACGTGGTCACGCTATGAACCGGGGCGACGAGCGGTCGTTCAACGACCTGCTCGAGTACATCGAGCGTGAGATGGACTTCGAGTCGGGCTTTTACAACGACGCCTACCTCGACCGTCGCATCACGGCCCGGATGCGCCGGACCGACCACGACGATTACAGCGTCTACCAGCGGTATCTCGACCGCCACGAGGACGAGCGCGAGCTATTGCTCGATTCGCTGTCGATTAACGTCACGGGCTTTTTCAGAAACCCAGATGCCTGGGAGAAGCTGCGCGAGGTGCTGCGCGAGCTGACAGACTCACACCGACGTGTTCGGGTCTGGAGTGCGCCTGCTGCAGACGGCCGCGAGCCGTACTCGGTAGCGATGCTCGCGCTTGACGACGACGAAATCGAACAGCGGCGAATCGACGTGCTCGGGACGGATATCAACCCAGATATTCTGGAGACGGCCCGTCACGGAGTCTACGAGACCTCCCAGACGACGGATATCGCCGAGGAACTCGAACCCCTGGAGGACTACTCGCCGTATATCGACCAGGATGACGACCGGTTTCAGGTCAAAGACCGCGTCAAGAACCTCGTCGAGTTCGAGCAACACGACCTCATCAGAGGGGACCCCAAGCGCAACTTCGATCTGGTTCTCTGTCGGAACCTCCTCATCTACATCGACGCGTCGTTCAAGGAGCCGATTTTCGAGACGATTCGCAACTCGCTGCGCGAAGGGGGATATCTCATGATTGGGATGACTGAGACGCTGCCGACAGCGAGCCGGAACGATTTCGACCCCGTCCACAAAAAGCAGCGCATCTATCGGCGCACCTGAGTTATGTCTCTGTACGAGTACGAACGAAACGGCAACGCACAGGAGATTATCCGGGTGCTTCGCGACTCCGACAACGAGAACATCAGAGAGCGAGCAGCGACGCTTCTCGGGCGGCTGGAGGAACACGATGACAGAGACGATATCGTTCGGGCGCTGATTACAGCCGCTCAGAACGACGACTCCGACGCCGTCGTCGGGGCGGCTATCGACTCACTCAACGACCTCGGCCAGGACGCACTCGAACAGCTTATCGCGACGATGGCTGATATCGACATCGACGACGGCGCAGACTGGGTCCGCGCGAAGGCGTTCATGCAGGGGCTATCCTCCGACATTCCGGAGCTTCGGATGGCTGCCGCGAACGGCCTGGGAGAAATCGGCGACCCCGATGCGGTCCCCGAACTCGTCGAGCGATTTCAGGACGGTGACCCGCGGGTCCGCGCTCGCAGTGCCCGTGCGTGTGGCCTCATCAACGACCCCCGGGCGACCGACGGCCTCGAATCGCTATTGACCGACCCGACGGCAGCCGTCCGTCTCGAAGCCGCAGAGTCTCTCGGCCGTATTGGAAACCGACAGGCACTGACGGCACTGCTCAAACTCTACGACGACGACGACGAGCGTGTCCGGCGAATCGCCGTCAACGGGTTCGGAAAGTTCAGCAACGACCGGCCCGTCGAGTACCTCATCGACGCGCTGGCCGACGCCTCGGCGGCAGTTCGACGGACAGCGGTGTTCTCGCTCATCGAGTTGCTCTCGAACGTACCGACCGAGAAGAGCCACGAGATACGCGAGACCGTCGTCGAACAGCTCTCGGCGGTCGAAGACGAGACAGTCGTCGCACCGCTCGTCGAGATTCTCGAACGCAGCACGCAGTCGTCACAGCGGCGAAACACCGCGTGGCTACTCGGGCGCGTGCTCGACGACGACAGCAACCGCGCCGCCATTGAGGCGCTGGTGGTCGCACTCGAAGACGGCGAGCAGATGACACGCCAGTTCGCCGCGACCAGTCTCGCTGAAATCGGTGGCACCTACGCCGAGTCGGAACTGCTCGCACTCGCCACGAACACCGACCACGACAGCGAGGCTCGCGCCCAGGCACTGTTTACGCTCGGCAAGATTGGTGACGAAGAGACCGCCGAGGAAATCGAGCAGTTACTGGAGGACACCGAAGACCAGACCGTCCGCAAGCGGGCGTTCTCTGCGCTCTCGAAACTCGGCGGTCGGACCAGCCAGTAGTGCACTCAGACAGCAGCGCTCCCGAAAGCAGATATACCGGGCTATCGTAGCCGTGAGTATGCTGCTGGTCCTGTGTGTCGACCTGGACGACGACCTCGGCCGGAAGACCGGCATGGAGACCCCGGTCGTCGGTCGTGAGGCCGTCCGCAAGGCTGCGGTTGCACTCGCCATCGCAGACCCCGAAGACAGCGACGTGAACGTTCTGTTTGAGGGGCTACACCAGGTGGATTCCTTCGATGACGAGGCTGTCGAAGTCGCTGCGGTGACCGGCGTCGACGGCCGCGATGTCGAGGCAAACCGAAAGGTCGGTGAGGAAGTCGACCGCGTCCTGGCTGAACTCGACACCGGCGAAGACGTGCGGGCGGTTGTCGTCACGGACGGTGCACAGGACGAATCTGTCCTCCCGGTGATTCGCTCGCGGGTGACAATTGACAGCGTTCGCCGTGTTGTCGTCCGTCAGGCACAGGACCTCGAATCGATGTACTACACTATCAAGCAGGTGCTGGACGACCCGGAGACACGCGGGACGTTGCTGGTTCCACTCGGCATTTTGTTGCTCATCTACCCGCTGACGATTCTCGCCAACCTGCTCGGCCTTCCGGGGACGGTCTTCGGGCTGGTTTCCGGCCTGCTGGGCCTGTACTTACTCGCCCGCGGGTTCGGTGTCATGGAGTGGGTCGACTGGGGTGTCGAGCGCGTCCGGACCGGTCTCTTTACCGGCCGGGTGACGCTCATCACGTCGGTCGTCGCACTGGCACTGCTGGTCATCGGTGGCGTCAGCGGAATGCAGACCCTCGAAGCGATGCGTGAGGGTGCGAGCGCGCGACTCGGCGTCGTCGAGATTATCGCTGCGCTTACGTTCGGGTCCGTCCAGTGGTTCGCCGCCGCGGGCGTGATGAGCAGTCTCGGTCGTGTCACTGACGAGTATCTCGACGGTAGCTTCCACTGGCGCTATCTCAACGCTCCGTTCTATATTGTCGCCATCGCGGCCGTCCTCGCGGGGGTAAGCGGGTTCTTCCTCGACGAGGCCAGCCTGGAGTTTCTCGCGTTCATGCTCACGGGAGGGACACTGCTCGGCGTCGCCAGCACGCTCTCGTTTGCTGTCGCCGAGTCGTGGCGACAGCGTCAACAGAAGATGAGCTAATCGAGAACCCAAATCTCTATCTGTCGGTGGGTCTGATTCACCCACGAGGGCGTGTAGCTCAGCCCGGACTAGAGCGTCGGACTTCTAATCCGACGGTCGTGGGTTCAAATCCCACCACGCCCGCTTCTTGACCGGGGCTTTTCGAGCACAGCTCACCTCGTCGCAGTCTATCGATTTCGGGTGAAACACGGCCGCCGAGCGGCTGAGTTCGTTGTGTCACCGTTACCGCCTACGTCACGTCTACGGATTTGAGTGAGCACAATATAAAACCTAGTGCGCGGCAGAGTGAGTTCGTTAATTCTGCACCATGGAGATTGAGCTAATTTATTAATCTACGCTTTCTCACTCCCTATTGTGCCGGATATTAAGATAGCCAACGTCGTCGGTATGATAACATATCAGCGAGCGTGTCATAGAAAGCCTCACAATGGAGGCTGCAGGGTGCAAAATGTGTGTCCAGCACAAGTGCAACCCTGCAAGACGTAGCTTCGGTTGACGACTTCTTGAATGTCGCGGCTACGGAGACAGCACCGCTGTTCGAGTACTTGGAGTTTGAGTTTCTGCTGGAGTACGACGTGTTCGCCCCCTCGAAGCGGGGGCGAACACGAGTACACAAGCCACCAGAACTCTTTCGAGGCTTCCTGCACTGCTACTACAAAGGCATCTACGGCACACGTCCAGTCACACGCGAACTCCGAAATACACTGACTTGGCTGTCCTGTGGCTTTGAAAAACCGCCGTCACGAGACA
>NZ_FNFC01000005.1 GCF_900100385.1 Halovenus aranensis | reverse complement strand
GCCGAGAACTGTTCCCGCCGCCGCCAGCGATGCGGCACCACCGAGAAGCATTCGTCGGGTGAGACGAGGCATCGGCAGTTATGTATGGAATACGTCAACAAATATTCTTGGCTACCGGGTGACGAGCACCGAGACGGTCGCCCTCGCTGTGCTCGCAGAAAGATAAACAGCTCTATTTTCAGTCGAGTGCTAGCATACCGCGACGAGCAAAGCAAGTCGCGGTTTCACCGGACGCGACCGGCGGGAGCGTCCGGCCTTTTTCGCCCACGTTTTTGCGCCGAGTGGTTCGCCTCGGCGAACCCGAGGCGGAAAAAGGTGGTATGCCGCCTCCCCGATTTGAACGGGGGACAGCTCGATCTTCAGTCGAGTGCTCTCCCAGTCTGAGCTAAGGCGGCTTGCAACACTGCATGCGGGCAGACCCGAAAAAAGAATTACGATTGTCTGCCGCCGTGTGACGGTCACGCAATCGGTCCAATCCGGCCAGTTCGACGGTTTTAAGTGTCGCATTGGCCTCTTTCCAGCCGAGACAGGCGTAGTCCTGTTTCACTGACCCGTAGAAGCCACACGGCGTACTACGGAGGTGAACAATGGCAGATCAGGAGATAGAGGAGGCAGTCTCTCGCGCAATCGAGGACGCACCCGATCGCAACTTCCGCGAGACGGTGGACCTCGCAGTCAATCTGCGCGACATTGACCTCAACGACCCATCGAACCGAGTTGATGAGAGTGTCGTCCTGCCGGAAGGTACCGGCCAGGAGACCAGTATCGTCGTCTTCGCAGACGGCGAGACCGCAGTCCGTGCCGAGGAAGTCGCCGACGACGTCCTCAGCCCGGAGGAACTGGCCGACTTGGGCGACAACGAAAACGAGGCCAAAGACCTCGCAGGCGACACCGACTTCTTCCTCGCAGAGGAAGCACTGATGCAAGACATCGGTCGCTACCTGGGGACCGTACTCGGTCCGCGAGGAAAGATGCCAGACCCCATCAGTCCCGACGACGATGTCGTCGAGATGGTCGAGCGACTCAAAAACTCCGTGATGATTCGGAGCGGAGACCGGCGGACCTTCCACACGCGCGTCGGAGCGGAAGACATGTCCGCCGAGGAAATCGCCGACAACATCGACGTCATCGTCCGTCGTCTCGAAGCCGACCTCGAGAAAGGCCCGCTCAACATCGGGTCTATCTACGTGAAGACGACGATGGGGCCGGCTGTGGAGGTGGTCTGAGATGAGCACACAGGAACGCAAGACCGAAACGATTCCCGAGTGGAAGCGCGAAGAGGTCGACGACATCACCGACTTTCTCTCTCGCTACGAGAGCGTCGGTGTCGTCTCCATCACGGGCATCCCGAGCCGGCAGCTGCAGGACATGCGGCGTGACCTACACGGCACCGCCGAGTTGCGCGTCTCGCGCAACACCCTGCTCGAACGCTCCCTCGAAGAGGCCGACGACGGACTTGCCGAGCTTACGGGCTACGTGAGCGGTCAGGTCGGTCTCATCGGGACCAACGAGAACCCGTTCGGCCTCTACCAGCAGCTCGAGGCCTCGAAGACCTCCGCGCCCATCAACGCGGGCGAGGTCGCGCCGAACGACATTATCGTCCCCGAAGGTGACACGGGCGTCGACCCGGGTCCGTTTGTGGGCGAACTCCAGAGTGTCGGCGCGAACGCGCGTATCGACGAGGGTTCGATCAAAGTGATGGAGGACTCCAAGGTGCTCGACGCGGGCGAAGAGGTGTCAGGAGACCTCTCGAACGTCCTCTCGGAGCTCGGAATCGAACCGAAAGAGGTCGGTCTCGACCTCCGCGGAGTCTACGCCGAGGGCGTCCTGTTCGAACCCGAAGACCTCGAACTCGACGTCGAGGAGTACCGCAGCGACGTCGAGACGGCTGCGGCCTTTGGACGGAACCTCGCAATCAACGCGAGCTTCCCGACGGCACAGACGATGCCGGCCCAGCTGTCGAAGGCCACCGGCGAGGCAAAGAGCCTCGCGCTTCAGGCGGCCATCGAGGACCCGGATGTCATGCCCGACCTCATCAGCAAGGCCGACGGACAGGTCCGTGCGCTCGCGGCCAACATCGACGACCCCGAGGCACTTCCGGAAGAGCTTCAGGACGTCGACGCACCCGAACCTGACGACGAACAGACCGACGACCAACCCGACGAGATCGAGGACACCGACGCCGACGCAGACGAAGAAGTCGACGACGATGACGACGACGATGACGAAGGCGACGGCGGCGACGCCCTCGGCGCGATGTTTGGATAACCATGGAGTACGTATACGCAGCACTCATCCTGAACGAATCCGGCGAAGAGCTCAACGAAGAAAACCTGACGAACGTCCTCGAGGCGGCCGGCGTTGACGTGGAGCAGTCCCGCGTCAAAGCCCTTGTCGCCGCGCTCGAAGACGTCGACATCGACGAGGCAGTCGAAGAGGCTGCCGCCGTTCCCGCCACCACGGGCGGCGCCGCCACTGGCGGTGCCGAGGCCGACGAGGCCGACGACGAAGCCGACGAGGAAGAAGAGGAGGAAGCCGACGCTGACGACGACGAAGACGACGATGACGACGAGGCCGCCGGCGAAGGCCTCGGCGAACTCTTCGGCTAACTGCAGCCAACCCCTTCTTTCGGTGCAACCGCTGCCAGTAGCTGATGTCACGTTACTGACAGAACGAATCTTCGGTAATCCGTTATACAGAAGTGTCATTCTGATTAATACTATATCGGGAGCGGTCGTGGTGAGTAGTATGCACCAGCAGACAGCACAGTCCAAACAGGCACAGCAAGACGACACTCAACCGGATACGGCGTCACAGGCGTCAGAACCAACCGGAGAGACGGTCATCAGTGTCGATGGGTTACAAAAGCAGTACGGCACCGGAGAGGACGCCGTCAGGGCAGTCGACGACATCTCCTTTGAGATACCGCGGGGGACGATTGTCGGCTTGCTCGGGCCGAACGGTGCCGGTAAGACGAGTACGATTAAGTCCATGCTCGGACTGGTGGTTCCCGACGCGGGCACCGTCTCTATCTGTGGCGTCGACGTCGACGGCGACTCAGCACGCGCACACAGCCACGTCGGGGCGATGCTCGAAGGCGACCGCAACGTCTACTGGCGGCTCACCGTCAGAGAGAATCTGGAGTATTTCGCCGGTCTCGGCGGTGAGCGCGCATCGGACGTTAGAGAGCGCCACGACGAGCTTCTGGAGCGACTCGGCCTCCTCGACTGGGCCGATACGCCCGTCAACGAGCTCTCGAAAGGGATGAAACAGAAGGTCTCACTCGCGAGTACGCTCGCCCGTGATGTCGACGTTATCTTTCTCGATGAGCCGACGCTCGGTCTCGACGTCGAGGCTTCACAGGAGCTTCACGCGGAGTTGCGGCGACTCGCTGAGCAAGACGACGTGACTATCGTCTTGACCAGTCACAACCTCGATATCATCGAGGCCGTCAGCGACCGCGTCATCATTCTCAACGACGGGTCGGTCATCGCTGACGACGACACCGCGGCTCTGGTCGACCTGTTCGAAACGCAGTCGTATCGGTTCGTCGTCGAGGGACGACCCGCTGCAGACCTGCAATCCCGTCTCACGACAGCGTTCGATGTGACCTGCCAACCGGACGGCGACCAGACCGTCATCGAGTGTGTCGACGCCGACAGTGAGACTGTGTACGCGCTGATGGAACAGTTCAGCGACGCGGGACTGGAACTCGCCGACGTCGAATCTGTCGAGCCAGACCTCGAAGAAGTCTTTCTCAGGGTCATCGACGACCAGCGCCCCGGGGGTGAGCAGTGATGGCGACTGCCGACGCGAACGCCGAGACAGACTGGTCACCGTCTCGACTCGCCTTCGTCTGGGTCGTGTTCCGGAAACAGCTCGTCCTCCTCGTCCGGTACCCACTGAACACGGCGACCCGATTCCTCACGCTCGCCGCCCTCTTTGGCATCATCTTCTTCGGTGGACAGGCTGTCGCTGGTCCCACGATTACCGACTCACTCGGCGGCATCATCGTCGGGCTGTTCATCTGGACGTTAGCTATCGTTGCCTTCTCACAGCTTGCCTGGGACGTGACCCGCGAAGCACAGTGGGGAACGCTCGAACGCCTGTTCCTGTCACCGCATGGCTTCGGGACGGTGATGGTGACCAAGACAGTGGTGAACGTTCTGATGAGCTTCCTGTGGGCGTTTGCCCTCCTCGTGGTGATGATGGCTGTGTCGGGCGAATGGCTCAGCGTTGACCCGCTGACGGTCCTGCCCCTGGGCGTGTTGACGGTCGCCTCTATCAGCGGCGTCGGCTTCCTCTTTGCCGGGCTCGCCTTGCTGTACAAGCGCATCGAGAACGTCTTCCAGCTCGTCCAGTGGGCGTTCGTCGCACTCATCGCTGCGCCGGTCGGAGCCAACCCGCTCCTCAAGCTCCTCCCCGTGTCTCACGGGAGCTATCTCCTCCGTCGGGCGATGGACGACGGCGTCCGACTGTGGGAGTTTGCGCCGAGCGAACTCGCCATCTTGGTCGCCACGAGTGTGGCCTACCTGTTTGCTGGCTACTACTGTCTCTATCGGGCACAGCGTCGTGCCCGTCAAAACGGCGTACTCGGCCAGTACTGACCGTCAGTCCTCGATTGCCACGCCGGCAAATTCGAAGCGAGCACCGCCGGCGTCGCTCTCGGTAACCGAGACCTCCCAGCCGTGTGACCGAGCGATTTCTCGGACGATAGCCAGCCCGAAACCCGCGTGGTCGCCTTCGGACGTGGTATAGCCCGGCGAGAAGGCGTTCTCGCGCTCGGACTCGGGAATCCCGGGACCGTCGTCTTCGATACAGAAGCCGCCGTCGAGGCGCCCGACACGCACCGTGACATCGTCACCGCCGTACTCGTTGGCGTTCCAGAATAGATTTTCGACGAGCTGTTCGAGCCGGCTCTGGTCGGCCCGGACCTCGATGTCGGCGTCGACGACGAGTTCGCGGCTTCGCTCGTCGACACAACACTGTTGCCAGCAGTCGGTGACGACCCGTGAGAGATTGACCCAATCGGGGTCCCGGACCTGTGTCCCCTGGTCGACGAGGGTCTGCATGTCGCGAATGACCGTCTCGATGCGGCTGTGTGCCGTCGAGACGCGGTCGAGGGCGTCGACATCGCCGCTCTCCTGGACGATGTCGAGCCAGGACTCGGCGGCGTTGAGGTGATTTGGAATGTCGTGAGCGATAACGTCGGCAAACGTTTCGAGGCGCTCGTTCTGTCGCTGGAGGGCCCGTTCCTGTTCGAGTCGATCGAGCACCGCACCGGCACTCGATGCCAGAATCGATGCCAGGTCCATGTCCTCCTGGTCGAAGGCGTCTTCCCAGGGCGAGGTAACGCTGACGACGCCGTGGTCGCCGACCGGGAGATACATCGCGGCCTGTGCCGTCCCGCGGTCGTACTCGTCGCCGAGGGCTTCGATGTCGTCGACGAGCAGTGGGTCGCCACGCCGGAAGGCGCGCGCGACCGGTGTCTCGCCGTCGCAGTCGTATTCGGGACGGTCGCCCATCTCGAAGGCGGCGTGTTCTGTGACGACGACAGGTTCGAGTACGCCGGTCTCGGTGGCGAGCCTGACGACGATGCTCTCGTAGCCAAACAGCTGTTCGGCCGTCTCGGCGGTGAGCTGTGCGACCTCTTGGCTGGTCTCTGCGACCAACAGCTCCTGTGTCGCTCGCTGGACCTCCGCGATGACACTCTCTCGTTGCGGGCGTTGACGGTCGCGCTCGGAGTGTCTTTTGGGCATGAATACTGTCGTCCAGCCAGTGACGGCCGACTGTCGGCTGTGTTGTACATAGCTCGGGAGAGCGGACGAAAAAGCCCGGCGATACGGCGATGGTCGGGCTGTGAGAGCCGCGCCGAGTGACAGCTTACGCCTCGATGGCGTCGGCTGCCTGCTCGGAAACGTCCTGAATCTGGGCCTGCACGTCTTCGACCTGGTCTTGGAGTTCCTCGACCTGTTCGGTCGCCTCGACCGAGTGGCTCTCGACTTCCTCGTGGGCATCGAGCAGCGTCTCGAGTTGCTCGTCGAGGGTATCGAGGTACTCTGCCATCATCTCGTTGTAGGACTCGGTCCCGTCGTCGAACTCGTCTTCGATGGTGTCGAAGGCCTCGGCGTGGGCGTCGAGCAGCTGTGCGTACTGGTCGTCGACCGTCGTGCGGACTTCCTCGGTCATCCCGGCCGTGCCGGGAAGCTCCTCCATCGCGTCGAGGGTCCGGTGGACGTTGTCCTGCAGGAACTCGACGACCTGGCGCTGGCTCGCCTCCTGCACGTCGAGGCTCTCGACGGCGGCGGTCGCCATCTCCTTCTGGAACTCGAAGCCGGTCTCGATTGCGCGCTGGCTCTGGACGAGCGCCTGGCGCTGTAGTTCGAACGTCGCTGTAATCGGTGTCGTGTAGTCTGCCATTGTTGTTCTATTAACTAATACCTCCCCCGAGCGTATAAACCTTCCGGGAGATGTACTCAAATACCATCTAATGGCATAGAGTGGTACGATACCACTCTCGACGATACCGGACAGTCGGCGATAACACTACCGGACGACAATCTACTAGTCGGTTCGGTGAGAGTGGAAACGACATATTGCGAGGGCTCTGTTGGACATCACCAGCAGATGATACGAATGGCGTGCTGAATGTAGAGCGTGTAGTCAGCACAGGAGTTAGTTCATCTCTTTCTCTCTCTCTTTGGTAGAAATCCACCGCCTAGTTTTTATCAATGAGACTCAAAGAATAGTACATGGCATCAGAATCTAGGTTGTCTTCGCTTGAGTATGAGATCAAAGATAACGTCGCGGTTTGGCATATTAAAGACTTTGAGACGCTATATCAACAAGAGATGGAAGAAGGCGAACAGTTGTACCTCGAAAAGTCGGGCAGCGACGAGATAACAGCTACTGTCGTCCGGTTCGATGGTGCCCCAGCTCTGGGAACCGAGGAACAGGGCCATATCAACGAAGTCTGGTCAGAGTTAGCACAAGCAGTCGATATTAAGAAGGCTGCATATGTTGGAGAAGGCATCTCGGCGTTGGCTGTCAAATCCAACGTCGAGGCGCCTGATGTTAACATTGAGAGCTTTGGGGACTTGGGCGAGGCGGTTGATTGGGCACAGACTAGCGGATGACCCACCCCTCCCGAGTCCCACAGCAGGTGAGGTGATTTGACCGCGCGACCACATCATAACTGCACGCGCGATATGCGCCTTCTATCTTGCATACCAGGTCAAATATCACACTCACCTGATTGTTTCTGTAGCGCTCAGTCTAGGGGCTGGCTGTATCGCTCTGGGTTGCTATCTATCTGAATTCCATCAGAAACCCCGTGCAAGATTCAGAGCATTAACTCAGCATGACGGGTCCCCTCGTTTCTCATCAAATCCACTGAATCAGTCGCTCAGTGCGCGTGCAGTATATCGATTCGTCTTCAACCGATCCGATCGAACTCCGGTTGATACAGGTAGGGCTTTTCGATACGCTCGTCCGATAGATGTGGACGGAGGCGTTCCTCTACCGCTGTCGCCAGCGTGTCAAGCGCTTCAGTATCGCCGGTGTGGGCACGATCAATCGCTGGCAGTTCCAGGGGCAAGTCACGAAATCGCCATTTCCGATACGGTGGAAAATTCCCGTCTAACACGTACGCAAGTGCGGCGAACTGTTCGACGGCCCTCGTCGCAGCACACCGTTGGACGACAGTATCTCCCCGAGACTCTGCCTTCTGTGCATCAAAGACATTTCCTGACCCGTAGAACCAGCCAGCGTACAATTTCTTGCGACGAATTTCTGGCGGGTAGTTGTCATACCGGGCGAGTAACTCTCCAAGGCCGACTGTATCGTAGAGCAGTTCGGCCTGCGCGTAGGTGTAGAGCAGGGTATCATTCGTCCACTCCTCGAGTGGCTCTGTCAGTTCGCTACGGGTCACAGGGGTCCATTCAACGTGAACACCCTCAACTGACCGCTGGCCCGCGTCGATTCCCCCGAGGACCTCTATGTCGATATCTGAGTACTCGTCAGCGTATCCAGTCGTAGTAGAGCCGACGAGCAAAATCGCGTCCACAGAGGCGTTCTCTGCCAACTCGTCTGCAACGCTCGTGGCGATTTTCCGATACCGATTTCGGTGACTCATACCCTATCTGTCATCACCCCTCCTAAGATAACTTTCCCCAATGCTCGTCTTGCTCTCGGACAGACTCTCTGTACTCTTTATTGACTGATTACGACTCCTGCTCACTGCGGTTCCTCCGGTGCAGGACTCGCGCGTTCAATGCAGCACACACAGCCACGCCTGACAGGCAAATGGTACTCCCGGCAGACATCATTCCAGGCCCGCTATCATCGACTGTTTCCCTGAAAATACGGCAATGAGGGAGCTCCCCGCGAGAAATCCGGTCTCAATAATAGACTGCAGTTGACGCTATACACACTATTCACAAATAACTTCAATAGTATACTCAAGATGTACGCCCGGAACACTACCGGGCGTCGTCTCGTCCGGACACGACAGCCACTCAGAGGCGGGCCGTGAGTCGCTCGAACTCGTCGCTGTCGACGCCGGCACGCCCCAGTTCCTCGTCGTGTGCATCGCTCCCACCAGTCACGAGTACGTCTTGGCGTGCGACGACATCGGCCAGCAGCGACTCGTCGACCTCACGGCCGTAGGGGTAGTACCGTTCGACGGCATCGAGACGTTCGACGAGTTCGAGTGCCTGCGCCGGGTCATCATAGCGAAACGGGTGTGCCAGGCCGACGACACCACAGGCGTCCATCAGCACCTCTCGCCCGCGCTCGAAGCTCGGAATCGCTCGCGAGACGAAACAGGGCCGACCGTCACCGATGAGTTCCTCGAATGCGCTCTTGTAGTCGTAGTCGGCGTCGCTCTCGTCGATTGCGCGGGCAATGTGTGGACGACCGACGCCCTCTTCGATGGCGACCGATAGCTCGACACCGGTGTAGTCTTCGACCTGTTCGACGATGGCCCGGCCGCGCTCGATACGGTCTGTCTGGAGGTGCTCGACCAGTGACTGCAGTTCGTCGGTCGGCGTGACGCCGTAGCCGAGCAGGTCGACGCGAAACTCACCGGCATCGACGCGGAGTTCGATGCCGTGGATGACCGTCACGCCGTCGCGCTCACTGACTGGCCCATCCAATCCCGGATGGATTCGGTCGTGGTCGGTGACTGCAACGGCCTCGACGTCGGCACGGTGAGCCGCGTCCGGGAGCGTTTCGAGCGTGAGTTCCCCGTCAGAGTTCGTCGTATGCGTATGAAGGTCGGCAACGACCATACCCGTTGCTGGGCCGTCACGGGCTTGGGTGCTGTGGTTCACAGAAAATCCGAGGCGGATGCCACGGGGCTTGACCCCGTGGAGGAAGCCGACACTCAATGACGCCAGCAACGTTCAGCAGTAGGGCCGACTCCCCCGCCATATAAAATAAATATTTATTAGAAAATAAGTTTGAGTGTGAATTACGATGGACGATGACGCGCCACGGCGTACTGTGCCCATCAAACTCGATGTACCCGAACAGCGTCGTGGCGACCTACATCAAACCAAAGACCAATTTCTACACTGTGCAAACCGCACAAGCGAGTGGGCGTGGCGCTACGACGACCTCTGCATTACCAGCAAGAGCAAGGCAGAAGACGCCCTGTACGACGACTTGCGCGAGGAAACCGACCTTACCGCTAACCTCGTCCAGAGAGGTATTCGACGTGCTATCCAAGCTGTCACAGGTGGCGTCGAGAAACTGAAACAGGGTGAAAAGACGAGTCAGCCAGAGTTCGACTCGTGGAGCGTCGTCTACGACAAGCGGAGTGCAACGTTCAACGCCGACCATGCGACCCTCTCCACGCCGAACGGCAGAGTCAAAACTGAGTACGTCCTTCCACCGGAAGACGAGCGCGAGGACACACCGTTCGGTCGGTACTACCAGAGCGACGACTGGGATGCATCAAGCGCCACACTCCAGTACGACGAGCAGGAGGACACGTTTTTCCTCCACGTCACGCTGAAAAATCCAGGCCATGAGGTTGACGGTACTGAACGTCAAGAAGCCGAGTCACCCAACGACCACAACAAGAACGGAGTGGTTCTTGGAGTGGACTTGAACGTGACCGGCGCGTTCGCCGTCACTTCAACAGGTGCGTTCATCGGCAGTGCTGACTACTTGAACCACAAACGTAACCAGTACGAACAACGCCGTTGCCGTCTGCAACAGACAGGAACACGGTCAGCACACCTCACCATCAAATCCATCGGGAGCGCGTTCAGCGAATGGTCACTGGACTGGTTACACAACCGCGCGAACGACCTCATCGCGGAAGCCCACAACGCTGATGTGGACGGCATCATTTTCGAGAAGCTTGACCACATCCGCGAAAACATCGCTAACGGGTCGAAGTTCCAGCAGTGGGCCTACGCGAAGTTCGTGGAACTCGTGGAGTGCAAGATTGAATCCACGGCGTTGTTCGTGGATTTCGTAAATCCGGCCTATACAAGCCAGCGGTGCTCGCACTGTGGGTTTACGCACGGGGACAACCGTAATGATAAGCAGTTCGCGTGTCAGGACTGTGAATACGAGGGAAACGCGGATTACAACGCGGCAAAGAACATTGCAAACCGATACTGCGGGTATATCCATCGCGGGCAGAAGTCTCGCGGTGGATGGGCCACCAGTCAACTGGCCCTCAAGTCAGGGACGTTGAACGTGAATGGTGAGTACACACCTGCCGAATTACTCGGTTAGAACGGGAGTCCACTGGCAAGCCTCGGGGCTTGCCCCCGAGGCAGTTGACAGACACGATCTATTCGTCGTCCTGCTTGAGAAAATCAGGGAGGTCGACTGCCTCGGTCGAATCGAGGTCAGGCCGGTCGAGCGCACCGAACTTCTCGACGGCCTCGGGTAATCCCTGCGAGCCGCCCGTCGGAACGTCGTCCGGGTCGATAGTGACGACTTCGCCGTCGACGAGTTCGTTCCAGACACCTGCCGCGTTGTCAGCCGCTGTCTCGTCGATTTCGAGTGCCTCTGTCTTTCCCTCGTCGAACGCGAGGTCGATGACACTGCGCTGGTAGGCGCTGTCCATCTCCTCGCGGATGGCCGCAAGCTCGTCGGGCAGTGGCTCCCCGAGCGACGCCGCGACGCCGAGCGCGTACGCCCGTTCCATCCCCTCGTCCTCGTCGAGGTTCTTCCAGTCGGTGCCGTAGGCGCGTTCGTATCTACTCATGGGCTCTCTCGCTGGCTGTCCGCCTGTGTGTCGGTCATGTTATCCCTGGACCTGTTCGTCCGGGTGGACCCGCAGCCCCTGCGCTGAGAACGAGAGCTGGCGGATGTCGCTGTCGATGGCTGTGCCCCGCATCTTGATGACCTGAAGCCCCCGCGTCATACCGCCGGAGTCGAGGAAGTTGTGGAAGAAGATGACGCCATGGGCGAGGTAGTGCTCGTCGGAGTACGAACTCGGGTCGGTCATCTCCGAAATCAACAGGACGGTCGCGTTGGTCTGTTTCAACGCCGAGAGGAAGCCGGTAATCTCCTCGGTCGCGTCAGCGAAAAAGTGCTGGAGCAACATCGTCGAGTCGATGACAACCCGGTCGACGTCGTTCGAGTTAATAAACGCCACCAGTCGGTTCGTCAGCCCGCCCTCGGTCCCGAACTGCGTAATCGTTCGCTTGCCGGACTCGGTGACGAGGTTGAGAAACTGAATCGAGTCCGACTGCATCGCCCGGTCGAAGCCGAACTCGAAGCTGGACATATCCTGCATCAACTCCTCTTTGGTCTCGTGCATGGTGACGTACAGGCACTCCTCGCCCTGCTTTGCACCCTGTGTGATGAAATGTGAACAGAACGTCGTCTTGCCGCTACCCGGCGGACCACTGATAACGTACAGCCGGTCGCTCAGCAATCCCCCTTCGACGAGCTCGTCGAATCCGGGGACACCACTGGAAACGCGCATACCTCTGTCAACGACGGCTCGAAGTATAGATGTTTGCTCTTTGTTTTCTCTGTTGATAACTCTGTGTCAGGTAATCCTCCCGCCGACCCGCGGCTGCCAGCGACGACGGGTCGTCAGGGCCGCCTCAGGAGAGTCGCGCGCCACACTCTCGACAGAAGGAGTACATCGGGTGGTTCTCGTTGTACGCGCCACAGCTCTCACAGGCGACGAGGTCTTCGTCGGGGCCGGCGTCGGCCGCGCTAATAGAGCGACCGCGTCCCTCCGACAGCGGCGTCGTCCGGTCGTGAGACTCCGTCGACGTCGACCTGATAAAGTACCGGTACAGGTACAACTGGAGCAGGGCGAACCCGAGCAGGTACGCGAGCAGCCACACCCAGGTTTCCATGCCGTGTGATACGGTGTCGAACTATTTGGGTGTTCTGCCGAGTGCCCCTGACCCACATTTTTAAGCTCCGGCTCGAATGGGGGAAGTAGATGGAACTCACGTCGATACCCGGCGTCGGGGAGAAAACCGCAGACGCGTTGCAGGACCTCGACGACCCCGAAGGCGCGCTCGAACGGGGCGACGTGGCTGCGCTCGCGCGCGCTTCTGGTATCAGTCCGGGTCGTGCGGCGCGTATCGCTCGCGGCGCAATCCGGCGGAACTACGACGATGCCGGCAACATCACCGCCACACCCCCCGCCCGGAATATCTACCAGGAGGCACTCTCGCTTTTACAAGAGCGAACGGTCACCGATTACGCGAGCCAGCGACTCGAAACCTTGTATCCGAGCGCCGCTCGCACCCGTATCGAGGACGTACGAGAGCGAACCCGGACGGCGATGGAACGCGACCCGTCACCGGCGGTCCGTGACGCACTTGCCGGCGTCGAGCCGCTGTCGGAGCCGACCGACCTCCGCATCCGCGACCGGTGTCTCGCCACCCGAGACGCCGAAACCTACGCCAAAGCCCGCGAGGCCATCCCGGAAGTGAGCGTCGAGCTGGTTGAAGACGCCCGGACGCTCTCGGAACTCGCTCGCGGATACGCGACCGTCGTCGTCCTCGACGAATCGTTTGCAGGCACCGACCTCGAAGGCGACGTCCGCATCGAACCGGACGCGCTGGACGACCCGTCGTCAGTCGTCCCCGAGCGCACGCTCGCCTTCTTCGCCCAGAACCGAGACACCCTCCAGGCCGCCGCGCGGGTCCACCGACAGGCGGGACTCGACGCGCCGTGTGACCTCGGCGCACTCGAATCGGCACTCTCTCGGCTCGACACCGACGGCGAGGTGCGCGGCGACGAGGAACTCGACCGACTGACCGACGCGGTCAACGACATCGATGCTGCCGTCAGTGAGGCCGAACGGGTCGCCAACGACCACCTCCGAGAGGCAATCGAAGAGCGTGACGTGACTATCGAGGGGACGGACCTGCTCTCGCTGGTCGAACGGGGGGCCGGCGTCGACTCGCTCCTCCAGCGCGAACTCGCCGACGAGTACGACGCTGCCGTCGCGGCCGCCCGCGAGACGCTCGTCGAGACGCTCGGCCTGCGCGACACGAAAAGCATCGCTCGCCGCGCGTTCGGCGACGAACCGACTTATCCCGTCGAACACGACGAGAGCGTCATCAACCGCCTGCGGACGGAGCTGACCGCCGCCCGCGACCGCCGCGCGACCGAGCAGAAACACGAACTCGCCGCCGACCTCGCCGGGATGCGCGAGGACTGTGAACAGCTCGTCGAGCGCGCCCTCGAACTGGATGTTGACCTCGCTATCGCCCGCTTTGCCGCTGATTTCGACTGCACGATGCCAGCACTCGGCGGCGAGGGCTTTGCAATCGAGGGCGCTCGGTCGCCCCTGCTCGACGTGCCCTTCGAGGCGGTCGAGCCGGTCGATTACGAGGTGACCGGTGTCACGCTGCTGTCGGGGGTCAACAGCGGCGGCAAGACCTCGATACTCGATTTGGTCGCGCTCGTGGTCGTGCTCACACACATGGGCCTGCCCGTGCCCGCAGAGCGGGCCCGCGTCGGCCGGGTCGCCGAACTCCAGTACTACGCCAAGACACAGGGCACGCTCGACGCCGGGGCCTTCGAGTCGACGCTCCGGGAGTTCGGCGAGTTGACCACGAGCGTCAGCGAGGACCGGCCGGTGCTCGTTCTCGTCGACGAACTCGAAAGCATCACCGAACCCGGCGCGAGCGCGAACATCATGGCCGGCATCCTCGAAGCCCTCGCCGACCGGGACGCGACGGCGGTGTTCGTCTCTCATCTCGCCAGCGAAATCCGCGAGACGGCCGCGACCGACATCGCCGTCGACGGCATCGCGGCCGAGGGAATCGAAGACGGCGAGTTGCTCGTCGACCGCTCGCCGGTTAAAGGTCAGCTTGCCCGCTCGACGCCCGAACTCATCGTCGAGAAACTCGCCGACGAGGAGGCCGACGAGGACGCCGCCTTTTATCAATCCCTGCTAGAGAAGTTCTGAACCGCCGGTCATTCCGTTCGAATCGTGATACTCGTCTCCCCGACAGCGGTGACTCGCCCGTCGACCGAAGCGTGTTGGGGGATGCTCACCCCGGTCGCGCTCGGGGCCGCAATACGGTCACCGGCTTCGACGGTCTGGCCGACGGCGACCGTCGGCTCGCTCGGTTCGACGACGCCGATGTCGGGGTTCGTGACCAGCGGGACGTGCACCGTCTCCGGGTCGATTCGCTGGCTCGGCTCGGTCTCGAACGCCCGTTCTGTCCAGTCAGTCGCCTCCAGCACGTCGATGCGGTCGCCGCCGAGGGTGTGCTGGTCGACCGTCTCCCTGTCCAGCACCATCAGGCAGTTCGTGTGCTTGCGAACGCCGACGGCTTCGGGCGCGGCATCGACCGGGAAACACCAGCCCGGGCCGCCCGTGACGAGCACACTGTCCGGTGCTAGCTCGCCGTCTGAAAGGCCGGCCGCGTTGAGTAGCGTCTGTGCCGGTGTGCCGACTGGCACGTCGAGAAATCGGTGCTGTGGCACGTTCCCGCCGACGTGGACGTACGTCCGTGTCACCGGCGCCCCCTCGGTCCAGGCCCGGTAGACGTTGTACAGCGTCTCGGTGTTCTGGACGAGCCAGCCGTGGTCCATCGGGAGTCCGTCACCGATGACGGTATCCGCGACGACGTTCAGGAGGACACTCTCCATGCCGTACTGGTAGGTATTGTCGGTGTAAGCGAAGACGACGCCCGACTCCTCGCTTCGGTCGACCGGGAGCTGGTCGGGCGAGTAGACGACGCCGTCGGTCAGACGCTCCAGCGTTCGCAGGTGGTCTCTGTCCTTCCACTTGGCGCTGACCACGACGACATCGAGCAACTCCTCGAGCAGGACCTCGAACAGCGAGGCAAACGTCGACGGGTGCTCCCGGCCGAGCCACTTGTCGATGAAGTAGTTCGGCTCACTCTCTTGGTGGTTCATCAGGAGAGCGTCCACCTCGTCGATTCGTTCCCACTTCGAGTAGGTCGGAAAGCCGGCACCGCCTGCGCCGGCGACGCCCGCGTCGCGCGCCGCGGCGACGATATCGGCGGCTGCGGGCCGCTCGGTTCGAACGATTGTTCCGGTCATAGCACCTTCGAGTACTGTCCAGACACGCCTACGGGTTCCCCCGCAAGGGTGAGGTGGGTTTATATCGACAGCGCCGGAAACGGCAGAGAGCGTGCGGTATCTCGAACTCAGCATCAGCCGGCCGACCGAAGACCGCCACCCCATGCACGAGTTCGTCGTCGCACACGACGAGTACACCGTTGCCAGACAGCTCTATCACCGCCAGTACGCGCCGAGTGAGCACGCGCTTTTGTTTCACGTCGACGGTCCCGTCGGCTCTTACACGGAAGCGATACAGGCGGTGCCGTCGGTCATCGACTTCGAAATCGCGCCCTGTTCTGACGATTCGTTTTACATCTACGTGCGCGACGAGGTGACCGACCCGGGGCGGGCGCTCATCGACGCCTTCTCCCAGCCGGGTCTGTTGCTCGCCCGCCCGCTCGAATACCGCGCAGACGGGACAATCTGGCTGGCTGTCATCGGCCCGGCCGAGGCGATACAGTCGGCGGCCGACACCGTCGGCGAGACGACAGAGACCGAGGTTCGTACAATCGGCGAGTTCCCGTCGAGCAGCATCGATAGCCGCGTCGGACTGACAGAGCGCCAGCTCGAAGCCGTGACCGCCGCGGTCGACTGTGGCTACTACGAGGTGCCGCGGGCGGCCGGTATCGAGGAGGTGGCCGCCCGGCTTGCGTGTTCGACCGGGACTGCAGGCGAGTTGCTCCGCCGGGCCGAGCAGACAGTCATGGCCGACCTCGTCGCCGGCGGTCCGTTCTGATAGTGATTATTGCGAGTCGTTACCGCCGTGGCAACAGCAGACGGAACTCACAGGATGTGACACGACGATTCCTGTCACGTGGTCACGAAAATCACCGCAACAATCACGATGAGCGGACCGGCGTCGCTCAACGGGAAGTCTGCGTACCGAAGGGACCGACGCCGAGTGCCTGCACCAGCAGACCGACTAACAGGCCGACGGTCACCAGATACAGCAGTACGTCGAACCCACCGACCAAGAGCAGCAAGGAGACCACGCCAACGGCGATACACGCGAGGAGTCCGATGATGAGATCCAGCCGCACGCGGAGGGCAGGGTCCATGTCGGAAAGAGGGTCGCCGACTGTCAAGAATCTCCGGGTTCGCCGAGCGAACTCGGACCCTCGGTACTGTTAAGTGGCCCGAAAAGCTCGGTGAAAGTAATGACGGATGAGCCCGAGGAGGACATGCTCTCGTGGGACGAGTCCGTCTTTCGCGACGAGCGCGTCTTGGAAATCGATTACGTACCGGAGACGTTCCTCCACCGCGAGAGCCAGATGCAGAACCTGAAATACGCACTCAAGCCAGCCGTGCGTGGCTCGCGGCCCCTGAACGTGATGGCCCAGGGGCCACCCGGAACCGGGAAGACGACCGCCGTCAACATCCTCTTCGACGAGTTACGGGCCCGGACCGATATCACACCGATTCGGGTCAACTGCCAGGTCAACTCGACGCGGTATGCGGTCTTCTCCCAGCTGTTCGAGGGTGTCTTCAACTACGAACCGCCCTCCTCGGGTATCTCGTTCAAGAAGCTGTTCTCACAGGTGACCGACCAGCTCGTCGAAGACGACGAGGTGCTCGTCGTCGCCCTCGACGACGTGAACTACCTGTTTTACGAGTCCGAGGCCTCGGATACGCTGTACTCGCTGTTGCGCGCCCACGAGGAACAGGGCGGCGCACGCATCGGCGTCATCGTCATCTCTTCGGACCTCGATTTGGACATGATGGCCGAACTCGACAGCCGGGTCCAGAGCGTCTTCAGACCCGAAGACATCTACTTCCCGCCCTACGACGAGCCCGAACTCGCCGAAATCCTCCAGGAGCGGGCCGACCGCGGCTTCCACGACGGGGCGGTCGGCACGCGGGTCCTCGACCGCGTCGCCGAACTCACCGCCGAACAGGGCGGTGACCTCCGGGTTGGTATCGACCTGCTCCGGCGGGCTGGTCTCACCGCCGAGATGCGTGCCAGCCGGACCGTCGAGGTACAGGACGTCGAGGAGTCCTACGAGAAATCCAAGTACGTCCACCTCTCGCGGCGGCTCGGCGAACTCTCGGATTCGGAGGCCGACCTGCTGGCGGTCATCGCCGAACACGACGGCGAGCAGGCCGGCGACATCTACGAGGCGTTTCACGACCAGACCGACCTGGGGTACACCCGCTACTCCGAGATTATCAACAAGCTCGACCAGCTGGGCGTTATCGACGCCACCTACACGGATGTCGACGGCCGCGGCCGGTCGCGGGAACTCTCGCTCAACTACGACGCCGAGGCCGTTCTCGACCGCCTCTAGCGCAGTTGCTCGGCGTGTTCGAGCGCGGCCACCGCGCCGTCGCCGATGTGTGCCAGGTCCATCCCCGCGACGATGTAATCGATATCCCAGCCGAGCCGTCGCTCTCTGTCGTTCTCGCTGGCCGCGAAGGTGCCGACTGCAACGCCCTCCTCGCGCGCGGCCGAGACTGCGCGCTCGACGGCTTCGGTAAACCGCTCGGATTCGAACTCGCCGAAACAGTCGAGCGCCGCCGAGAGGTCGATCGGGCCGACGAAGACGCCGTCGATGCCGTCGACCGCCGCGATGTCGGCGGCGTTCTCGACGGCGCGCTCGGATTCGAGCTGGACGTGAGTGCCGAAGGCGGTGTCGTCGGCCTCGACTTGCGCGCCCAGCGAGCGGCCGTACGTCGAGGCGCGACCGGTTCCGACCCCGCGACACCCCGCCGGCGGGTGACGGACGGCGTCGACGATGGCCTCGGCCTGGTCGGCCGTGTGAACCATCGGCACCAACACGGCGTCGGGTGCCAGGTCGAGGGTTTGCTGAAGCATCGTCGGGTCGTCGTTGGCCACCCGGACCAGCGTCTTCGTCTCGCCGGCGGCGGCCTCGACGGCCCGGAGCAGATTCGCCAGCGTCTCGGTCGTGGCCGGCGAGTGTTCCATGTCGATACCGATGAAGTCGTAGCCGAGACCGGCGACGAGTTCGGCCACTGCGGGGTGGCCAACGGCCTGCCAGCTGCCGAGCAACGTCTGGTCGGTCGGCGAACGGAGTACGCTCATACGCGCTGTGTCGGCCAGTCACCACAAAGAGATGGCGGTAGCTCAGGCCAGGAACGCGACAGTGAGCCCGGTCGCGGCGACCCCCACAGCGATGAGTGCGGCCGTCGCCACCGTGACTGGTGTCGCGACCGACCGGTCCATCGAGATGGCGAGTGCGAGCTTCACGAGGATACTTCCCGAGACGGCGGCGATGATGCCAGAGGAGGCGACACCGGGGCCGACCTGCCCGGAGTCGACGAGTAACACGACCGACGTGGTGACAGCGCCACTCGACACCATCCCGCCGAGGAAACTCGACAGCAGGAAGCCCGAGGTGCCAAGTAGTGAGCGGGCCGTCGCCGACACCGTGAGCACGAGCAGAAACAGACCACCAAACTTGAGCGCCGTCGTGAGATTGAACGGCGACTCGAATTCCATCTCGAAATCGAGCTCCCAGTCGCTGACGACGTAGGACATGCCGATTCCCGCAACGGCGATAGCGACCAGCGGTGCGCCGACGTTAATTGCCAGTTCCGGAACGAACGTGACGACGATAAACATATCACGGAACGCCATCGCGGCGTTTGCCAGGAGAATCGAGCCGACGGCGATGCTGGTGAAGCCGGTCTGGTTGCGAGCGCGCGAGACAATTTCACCGAGAACTGCCGTCGAGTTGACCAGTCCGCCAAAGAAGCTAGTGATAGCGATACCCTTCGTGCCGTACCGCTGGACGACGAGGTAGTTTACGAACCCGATTCCGCTCACCGCGACGACCAGCAGCCATATCGTCCGCGGATTGATGGTTCCGCTCGGGCCAAAGGACTGGTCGGGCAACAGCGGGAACACGACGAACGCGAGGATACCGAACTCCAGTGCGCTCTGGATTTCGTCTTTCGAGAGGCCTCTGGCGAATCCGTGGAGTTCCCGCCGGAGCACCAGCAGCATCGTCGCCACAATCGACACCACCACCCCGACCTGATAGAGTTCGTTGCCGATGAGGACGCCGACGCCGTAGGCGAGTACCATCGACATCGACGTGGTAAGCAGGTAGTTCTCGTCGCCGGAAACGAGCCCCTGAACGGCGAAGACGGCACCCTGCACGACGACCAGCACGGCACCCAAGACTACCAGATACGGCTCGTCGACAATCGTCAGGACCGTTCCGGTGAGCGTGATGATGGTAAACGTTCGTAGTCCCGCTGGCCGCTCGGACCACTCCCGCTCGACGCCCAGTAACACCCCTAACGCCGTCGCGAACACGACTTTCATCACGTCCGGATACTCGGACAGGAGGTACTCGGGGCTGAACCCGCCGACCGCCTGGATGCTCTCAGTCACTACCATCACATACCAGTACCAATGTCTATGTTACTGTATATATACATATATATATTACGGGCAGTCGCGACCCGGTAGTCACCGCCGCTGCGGGCAGCGGCCGCCGTGTTCCCGGGCGACAGGTCGGTCAGGAGACGATACCAGTGACTTCTTCGAGTGCGACGTATCGAGTCTCGCCGTCGCGCGTCTCCAGTTCGACCTCACCGGTCTCCCTGAAGTGATTCCCGAGGACGACCTTCCAGGGTATGCCGAGCAGGTCGCTCTCGGCGAATCGCTCGCCGATGTGCTGGCTGCCGTCGTCGAACAGGAGCGCCTCGTCGCTGCCACAGGCCTCGTGAAGACGGTCGGCCGCCGCACGCACCTCTCCCTCGTAGGCGAGGGGGACGATAGCAACGCTGAAGGGTGCGATTCCGTCGGGCCAGCGACAGCCGTCGCTGTCTGCGTGCTGTGCGACCACCGCCTGGATGAGTCGCTCGATGCCGATACCGTAGCTTCCCATCACCACCGCCTGTTCGGTGCCGTCAGGCCCGTCGACGGTCAGACCCATCGCCTCGGAGTAGCGTGTCCCGAGTTTGAACACGTGGCCGAGTTCGATAGCCGCACTGGCTGTCAGTTCGCCTCCGCACTCGGGACAGCTATCGCCCGCAGACAGCCCACCGGACGTGTCGTCGGTGACGCCAAAGCGACAGCCTGTGCCCGTGCAGTGGTGGAGGGTTTCGCTTCCAGTCTCGACGAGGGCCTGAAACTCCGCCGACGCGGAGCCTCCCATCACCTCGTTTTCGGCGGCGGTGATAGCGAACTCCAGGCCGAGATTCTCGAAGATGCGGACGTAGGCCGCTCTGATGCGCTCGTAGTGCTCTTCGAGCGACTCCCTGCTCGCGTGGAGGCTGTAGGCGTCTTTCATCGTAAATTCCTTCGTGCGAACTAGACCGTTACGGGGGTGGTCGTCGCGGTACTTCCTGGTGACCTGATAGAGCAACAGGGGGAGGTCGTCGTATGACCGGACGGCACCGTCGACGAGCGAGACGATGCCCTCCTCGTGAGAGGGTGCGAGACAGAGCTGTCTGCCCTCCCGGTTCTCGACGGTGAACATCTCGCCCTCGAAGCTCTCCCACCGACCGCTCTGTCTCCAGATGTCGTCGCCGTTCAGCGAAGGGAGTGATACCTGCTGGCCGCCAATGGCGTCCATCTCGGCCTCGATGTGGTCGATTACCTTCGCCCTGACGCGCTGGCCGACGGGGGCGAGCGCGTACAGTCCGCTGCCGAGCTGGCGGGCAAGCCCCGCGCGATGGACGAGTCGGACCGTCTCGCTCTCGTGGTCGGTCTCTTCCCGGCTGGTACACAGAAACGCGTCGCTACGCCGCATCGGGGTCACCTCTCCAGACAGCGCGTCTCGTCTGCTGGTGACAGCAGGCGGTGGCTTCCTCTATCGACAATCGCTCGGCGCTCAGGTGGAAAACAGTACTCCTATCGCGGAACCCAGCCGCGAGCCACACCGGACTCGCGGTTGCCAGAGTGCGTCATCTTGAACATCGCACTTGGCGAGAGGCGGGCGGGAATAAAAGCCTTTGCTGGGGTGTGGTTTCGTTTCTCACTCGGAGCTGACGCGTTCGAGGACGATGCCGTCGGCGAACCGCCCGCGTTCGTCGGCCTTTGCCTCGCGGCGTCGTCGTAGCTCCGCGGCCGAGACGCCGTGGTGTTCGCCGAGCGCGTGGACGACCTCGAGGATGTCCGCCAGTTCGCCGAGGCTGGGGTCTTCGTGGTACTCGGCCACCTCTTCGTCGAGTTTCGCCCGCAGGCGGCGCGCGTATTCCTCGCCGTCGGCGACGTGTATCTGTGGTGTCTCGTCGTTTTCCTCGATGATTTCCGGAATGTCGTCTCGGACCAGTTTGTCGTACTTGCGTCCCATTTGTGGCTCGAACGTGTAGCACAATCCTCAACGCTTCGGTGTCCCGAGACAGAACGGTTATTCCGGTCGCAGTCGCCCTGGATATATGGACGAGATTACACGGACACTGGGCGTCTACGAGTCCGCAACGGATTCGTACGTCGAGAAATACACCGCGGAGTCCGTCGCCGAACTCTACGGCGACCCGTTTTTCGACGCGGTCGAAGCCGCCGCCGACGCCACCCCACGGGTGCTCGATATCGGCTGTGGGCCGGGACCGGATACCGAGGTATTCAGCGCGGCCGGACACGACGTGACCGGATTCGACATCACGGCGTCGTTTCTCCGAGAGGGTGCCGACAGGGTTCCCGCGGCGACGTTCGTTCGCGGCGATATGCGCTCGCTCCCCTTCGAGACAAATTCCTTCGACGGTATCTGGGCGTCGGCGTCGTTTCATCACGTCCCGCGGTCGGCAGCTACCGCGACGCTCCGGGACTGGCGGCGGGTGATTCGTCCCTCGGGGCACGTCTTCGTCTCGGCCAAACGCGACGAGACTCTCGATGGCGATACCACCGACAGATTCTTCGAGTACTACGACGCCGAGACGTTTCGGTCGCTGCTCGATAACGCAGGATTCGAGCCGACGACGCTACAGACCGACGGAAAATGGGTTTGGGCTATCGCGACGGCGTGATTGCTATTCCTCGAGGAGTGCATCGACGGTCCGCTCGACCCATTCGACGGCGTACTCGGGACCGTGGTCGAGATAGACCGACGTATTGAGTGCCTCGAACGGCGGCGGGAGTTCTCCGGCGTGTTTGACGGCGCTACAGGCCAGCTCCGCGGCTTCGGCGAAGCTGGTGCCGCCGCGTGCCATCTCTCCGGGGAGTCCGTCGACTCTCGGCTCCAGGCGCTCGCCGGCGTCGGCCCACGCCTCGAACAGGGGTCCTTCCCACTCGGCGAACGTCTCGCGGGTCTGGAGGCCCAGATAGGCGTCGTAACAGGCCGCCGCGACCTGATAGGTTTCGGCCGGTGAGAGCAGGTCGTCACACGCCGCGGCGAACCGTGGGTAGTCGCTCCCGAACAGGCCGAGAAAGTGCTCGGGCTCTCCGAGTCCGACCTCGACGAGCGCTTCGGCCACGAGGAAGTCGGCGAACGCGTCGGGCGATTCCTCCAGCCGCGGCTTGCAGACGACGACGGGCGGGTCGGTCTGGTGGGTCCAGACGACGCTTCCGTCACCGGGCATCCCGACAACCAGGTCACTGCTGGCATAGCGAGTGAGCACCTCCGGCGAGTTCGGCGGAACCCGGTCGTCGGGGTGGGTCACTGGAGTGACGCTGTCGGTCACGAGCAGGAGGTCCTCGGCCTGTGCCGGTGGCAACGACTCGAAGTTCTCAGCGCTGTCGAGGACGAGCGCGTCAGGTGCGTGGCGCTCTTTGACCAACTCCAGCGTCTCTGAGAGCGTGCGTTCTGTGAACATTCAGGTCGTCAGCCCGACGTTGACCGCCAGCGCCAGACCGACGAGCACTGAGAGCAGGACTGTTCCGACCACTATCTTTGTTGGCTTGTTCATAGCTGCAGATTGGACCACCACAGATAAAAACCCTCCAGATTCGCCTGTCAGGGAATGAGCTGTTCGTCGTCTTCGTAGACGACAATTGCGTCGACGGGACAGGCTCGGGCCGCGAACTTGGCGTCCAGTTCGGCGTCCTCGGGAACGTCGCGGACGAACACGTCGTCATCGTGTTCCTCGCTGCCCGCGAGGTCTGCTTTCCCGTCGTCTCGGTCGGCCTCGAACGCGTCCCACTCTTCGACGCACTGGAACATCCCGATACACGTATCCCGGTCGAACTCGACTCGCATACCCCGTGTTTGATTGCCGGCGGTAAAGAGCTTGGTCTCTAGAGGTCCTCGCCCGCGTCGCCGCTGAGCCCGATGGTGTTGTCGGTCTCTATCGAGGCGATATCCGAAATCTCGCAGATGTCGTCGATCTGGTCCTGGCTGAGTCGCACGCGGAGTGAGCCAAACCGGAGGCTGTCCTCGACGGTCGCACCCGCGGCTTCGATATTGTCTATTACTCGCTCGATCGCCTCGTCGGTCACTTCGCCGACACCGCCGTCGGGGCCCTGTGCGGCGACCCGAACGATGACCGTCAGTTCCTCGCCGTCGACTGGGTCTTCGCGCATACGCCTGACTGGATGTGAGAGATACATGGCTGCTATCGGTTGTCTACCCGTGATTCGATGGCCGACTAATAAACCTCTTCGGTCGCCTACACCGGCGTGAACCAGTCGGCGTATTCCGGGGGCTGTTGCTCGACGATTTCGAAAAAGCGCGACTGGAGGTCGGCAGTCACCGGCCCCCGCTCGCCCGCGCCGACTTCGCGGTTGTCGACCGATTTGATTGGCGTCACCTCGGCGGCAGTCCCGGTGAAAAACAGCTCGTCTGCCGTGTAGAGCTCGCCACGCGAGATGGTGGCGTCCTCGTGGACGGTGTACCCCTCGTCGCGGGCGATTTCGATGAGCGACTGACGGGTGATGCCGCCGAGGATGCTCTCTGCGAGTCCGGGGGTGTACAGCTCGCCGTCGCGGACGAGGAAGATGTTCTCGCCGGGACCTTCGGCGACGTTGCCCTCCTTGTTGAGGACGATTGCCTCGACGTAATGGTGGGCCTTGGCCTCGATGGAGGCGAGCACGCTGTTGACGTAGGCACCAGTCATCTTCGCGCCGGTCGGAATCTGGCTCGATGCGTGTTTCCGCCAGGAAGAGACGCCGACGTCGACGCCCTCTTCGAGCGCGTCCTCGCCGAGATAGGTCCCCCACGGCCAGGCCGCAATCGCGGTCTCGACCGGGATATCGCTCGGGTTTACGCCGAGCATCTCGTAGCCGAAGAAGGCCACCGGCCGGATATAACACGACGCCATCTCCTCGCGGCGAAGCAACTCCAGGGTGGCGTCGGTCAGTTCCTCGGGGTCGTGGGGAATCTCCATCTCGAAGGGCTTGGCCGATTCGTAGAACCGGTCGAGGTGGTCCTCCCAGCGAAAAATCGCCGGCCCGTCGTCGGTTTCGTAACACCGAACCCCTTCGAAGATGCCGGTGCCGTAGTGAAGTGCGTGCGTAAGGACGTGAACGTTCGCATCGTCCCAGTCGACGAACTCCCCGTCCATCCAGATGGTTCCGACGTCCATCTCGTCGAAGCTCATATTCTCTCAAACTCTCCCAACCGTAAAGAGTGTTCGTCCTCCAGCGGGGGTCAAGCACTCACTGTAACGACAGGAACGGGCGACGAGCGGACGACGCGCTCGGTGACGCTGCCGACGACATCGCGTTCGTCACCGGTCCGTCCTGCCGTCGCCATCACGACCATGTCGACGCCGTTTTCCTCGGTGTAGCCGACAATTTCCTCGGCGGGTACTCCCTGTCTGATTTCCGTCTCCACGCCCGTGAGTCCGTGGTCGCTGGCGTGTTCGACGGCTGTCTCGACGGCTTCCTTGCCGGCGCGCTCGACCCGTTCTATCATCGCCTCGAACTCCTCTTCGCCGAGTCTCTCGACGACGCCACTCGCCTGAACCACGTAGATGACGTGAAGCGTTGCGTCGTACTGTTGAACGAGGCTACTCGCGTGTTCCAGCGCGTCCAGTATCCGGTCAGAGCCATCGGTCGGCACCAGCACGTGGTCGTACATATCTCACCTACCAGACCGGCGGGTCAAAAGCATTACCCACAGTCCCGGCCCACAGGAGCCGAAAACACTTTGCTGTCTGCTCCGATATTGAATGGCAATGCCAATCCTCATCGATATACGGAAGCTGACTATTATCGGGAAGCTCATCCAGCACGGGGCGAAAAACGTCACCGACTCGCTGTCGACGATGGCCAACATCCAGGCCGACATCCAGATCAAGAGCCTCTCGTTTGTCGAGCCAAGCGACATCCCCCAGGAAATCGGTGAGGGTGACCACTACCACGCGAACATCCGCCTCACGGAGCCGCCCTACGGCGTCTTTCTGATGACTTTCGGCGACCGGACGGCCCACGAGATAGCCGGTCACATGACCGGCCAGCCCGTCGAGGACGGCAACCTCAACCAGATGCACGAGAGCGCGCTCCAGGAGATGTGTAACATCCTCACCTCCGGGTTCATCGACGGCATCGCCAACACGCTCGGGACGACGATCAACATGCACACGCCGGAGCTCGAACGCTCGGACGCCGAGGTTATCGCCGACCAGACACTCTCACACATCCACAGCGACTCGCTGTCTATCGTCCTCGACTCGGTGGTCGACCTCCGCGACGAGGACACCGAGTTCCAGCTCCGCATCTTCCTCGTCCCCGACCCCGGCGCGTTCGTCAATCTCATCGATAAACTCGATATCGAGGAGATTCGCGAAATCGAGAACGTCGCCGCCGCCCACGACGGCGACCGCGCCTTCTAGGGCTGTTCGTCGAGAGCGACCGGAACTCCCCGCGTCGCGACGTCAGTCGCGAAGGCCCGGGAATCGGCTTCGATTGTCTCGAAGGTGTTGTAGTGAATCGGGACGACGAGGTCTGGCTCTAGCGCCGCCGCGAGGTCGGCGGCCTCGGCGCGGTCCATCGTAAGCCCTCCGCCGATGGGCGGCAGGAACACGTCGACATCGAGTTGCTCGTGGCCCTCCAGTACGTCCGTGTCACCCGGCCAGAACACGCGCGTGCCGCCGACAGAGAGCAGGAATCCACAGCCACGCCCTTTCGGATGAAACGGCGTTCCGTCCGGTCGCGTCCGCGGCCCGTCCGGCTCGTTGTACGCCGGCACCGTCCACACCGGCAGGTCCGCGAGCACGGCCTCGTCTTCCGTTCCCAGTTCGACCACGTCGTAGGGTAACTCCGACAGCCGCGGCAGGTCTCGCGAACTGCTCCGAATGTTCATTCCTTCGAAGGCAGCAACTGTCGTGTCGTCGGTCGCGACGCGTTCGATGCCGTCGGGGTCGTAGTGGTGTACGTGGCTGAGACAGACGAGGTCGGCGTCTGCCGGCCGGTGTGCCTGTCCGGAAGGGTGGGCGTCGGCCGCGTCCTCGCTATCGGCCGTCCATTCGCCTGTGAGGACGCCGTAGCGGCCGGGGTCGAGGTAGACGACTCGCCCGTCGGCGTCGAGGCGCACCGTCGCGTTCCCGTACCAGTCGACTGTGAGGTCGCCGTGGCTGACCGTCATCGCGTGACCGTTCGGCCGTCTATGTAAAAAGTCCGTCTTCCGGCGAGCGACCGGCAGCTTACCGGTAGAGGTCGAACTGCCGCAACACTGTCGCGAGCAGGACCGCAATCGGGATGACTTCGAGACGGCCGACCCACATGTTGAGAATCAGAATGACCTTGCCGGTCTCGGGCATCGCCGGGCCGGTGATGCCCGAGTCGAGGCCGACGTTGCTCTGGGCACTCATCACGTCGAAGATGACGTATTCCAGGGGATGACCCGGAGCTAGCACCCGTAGCAACACGGCGACGCCGACCATCAGAAACAGCACCCACAGGATGAGGACGACCGTCGCCTCGGTGTACTCGCGCTGGAACTGGTCTTCGCTCATCCGGCGCTCGCCGAGCTGGAAGTACCGGACGGCACTCGACGGCCGGAACACGTCGAGTATCTGCCAAACGGTCCCTTTGACGAGTGTGAGAACGCGAATGAGCTTCAGGCCGCTGACGGTCGAGCCGGCTGCCGCGCCGGTCAGCATTCCCAGACACGCCACGAGCGTCGGACCGGCGTGCCAGACCCGTTCGGTCGCGCCGCCGATAGTCGTCGTCCCGAACCCGGTGTTCGAGGTGGCCGAGACGAACTGGAAGAGGCCGACGCGGAACGACTCCTCTACGGTCTCGTACTGGCCGTTCGCGAGGAAGAGGCCGGTCAACGCCAGTGACCCGATACCGAACCAGAGGAAGACCCACCGCGTCTGGATGTCCCTGTAGAAGTTCTCCAGTTCGCCCTTGAAGATGAGGTAGTGAATCGGGAAGGCGATACTGCCCGCGACCATCACGGGGACGACGGCGTACTCGATGAGCGGCTCGCCGTAGTGGCCGATGGAGTCGGCGTGGACGGAGAATCCGCCGGTCGCGATGCCGGTCATCCCGTGGTTGATAGCGTCCCACAGCGGCATCCCGGCAACGAAAAGCAGTCCAATCGAGCCAAGCGTCAGCCCGAGATAGATTTTCCAGATTTCCTGGACCGTGGTGACGATGCTCGGATGAATCTTCTCCGAGCGGGCCTCGCTCTCGTAGAGAGTGAGCGAGCCACTGCCGGGCCGGGCGAGAATCGCGACTGTCAAGACGATGACGCCGACGCCGCCGACCCACTCGATGAACGACCGCCACCAGTGCAGCGAGCGGGGCAGTTGCTCTTCGACGGCGGCCATCGTCAGCCCCGTCCCGGTGAACCCGCTCACGCTCTCGAAGACGGCGTCTATCGGCTGGAGAAACACGGCCGTCGTCGCGTCCATCGGCGGCGTGTTCGCCCACGCGGGGAACAGGCCGAGTTCGATTGTCCACGCGATGAAGAGGAACGGAAGCGAGCCGAGCAATCCGGTGGCCGCCCACGCGAGCGCGGCGGTGACCATCGCTTCAAGCTTGCCCGGCGGGTCGGCGTCGCGGTACCGGTGCGAGAGCGCGGTGCCGAGCCCGAGCATAATCAGCCCCGACAGCGCGAACGCCGGGACCGCGTAGAACTCGGCGTTGACGACCGCGACGACGACGGAGACGGCCATCATCAGCGACACTGCGCGGACGATGCGACCGATATCGTGGCCGACGGTTCGAGTGTTCACCCACATAGTCGAGATGGAATCCCTGTCTCACGCCGTCCGGTCTTCGTAGTGACCGAACAGGTCGGTAAGCTCGGGAGAGGCTCCGAACGCGGAGTAGACGGTCAGCAGGTCGCCCACCTCGATTCGCGTCTCGCCACGCGGCGTCAGCGGGCCGTCCTCGCCGTCGCGTTCGAGCGCGATTATCAACACCTCGTCCGAGAGCACCTCCTGCTCGCCGACCTCGCTGAGTGTCTTCCCCGCGATGGGGGCGTCCTCGGTGACCGTAATCTCGAACACCTCGGCCTCCTCGCTGATGCGCATGTAGTCGACGATAGCCGGCCGGGAGACCGCCCGATACAGGTGCTCGGCGATGAGTTGCTGGGGGTTCTCGATGGTGTTGACTCCAATTTGACGGAACAGTGTCATGTGCTCGGGGTTGTGGACGACCGACATAATCGCCGGAATGTCGAACTCCTCGGCGAGCAGACAGACCATGACGTTCGTGGCGTCCTGTTCCGTCGTCGAGACAATCGCGTCCGCCCGTTCGGCCCCGGCGTCGACGAGCGTCTCTTTCGCCGTGGCGTCTGCGTTGAGGACGAGACAGTCGTACTCGCCGGCGATCTCGTCTGCTTTCTGTGCGTCTCGTTCGACGACGACGACCTCGTTTCCAGAGCGCGTGGCGATGTCGATGAGCGGCGTGCCGATATCGCCCGCGCCGACGATGATGATATACATGATTGTGAACTCACCTCGGAACTGCTCGGTCGGCCTGTGGCCGGGAGCGACCGGTGCCGGACAGCCCGACCGTCGCTATCACGCCGGCGTCCGGGAACGCCTGTCGACTACGTACCGAAAGCGGTCGCGTCGGCATCTCAGTCCGCCTCCGAATCGACGGCGACGCGGCCGAGATAGTGCCACCGGTAGTGACCATCCTCGTCGTCCATCCCTGGCTCCCACTGGACGCGGTAGGCGAACGGTCCCTGGGCCTGTCCCGTCTCCTCTGGGCGTTCGACAATGACGCTCGTGTACGCCTCGTGGTCGTGGATGCGGACGATGTCCTCGCCCTCCCGTGGCTCGATTGCGTCTGTCAGCCGGGACCGCTCGCCGAGCAACCGCTGTGCGTACTCGATGGTCGCGCGCAGCTGTCGGTCGCTACTCGCTTCGAGAGCGTCTTTGACCGCGTCTGGCACGTCGTCGGGCTGGCTGTGGTTCATCTGTTGTATCACCGATTGGTTGTCGGCACTGACGGCGACGGCCGACCAGCCGTTACCCAGTCGTCTTTTTCGATACGGTATAAATCTGTGCTTTCAGATTTTGAAGCGAAAATTTATACCCACTCAATACAGAAATAGCGAAACAGAAACGATGATAACAGGTGTCCTCCGCTCGGCGATGCCGGCCGAGCAGCTCGAAGACAGGGATTAATTATGAGCCCTCGTCGTAGCCTAGGTATGGAATATCGCGCCGACGAAATCGACAAGCGCATCCTCTACTATCTCGCGCAGGACGCCCGGAACACGTCGGCACCCGCGATTGCCGAGGAGATGCAGGTGACGGCGGCGACGATTCGCAACCGGATACGCCAGCTCGAAGAGGAGGGCGTCGTCCGGGCCTATCCCGCCGACATCGATTACGAGCGCATCGACGGCCACGTCACCTACCAGTTCAGGTGTACCGCGCCGATTCCGGACCGCGACCGCTTCGCGAAGGCCGCCCTCGACATCTCCGGGGTCGTGCGGGTCCGCGAGCTGATGACGGGACACGCGAACCTGGCGGTCACCGCCGTCGGGTCGGACACGAACGACATCAGCCGAATCGCCGGTGACCTCTCGGATCTTGGCCTCGACATCGAAGACGAGAGCGTCATCGAGGGCGAGTACCACCACCCGTACCACGCGTTTGGTCCCGAAGACGCCCCGACGGGACCGTCGCTGACCGACTTCATGGACCTCGCTGGCGCTGCCGAGGTCGTCGAGTTCACCGTCTCGGACGGCGCGGAGATTGCCGGCATGACAATCGAATCGGCCGTCAGCGAGGGGTTGCTTGCCGACGAGATGCTCGTCGTCGGCATCGAACGCGATGGGGACATCCTCACGCCGAAAGGCGAGGCCGAGATTCGGGCCGGCGACGTAGTCTCGCTGTTCTCGAAGACGCCCCTCGAACGGGAGGCGCTGGATGTCTTCGGAACGGAGTAGGTAACTCACGCGTCCGGCCGCCCGGTCGCGCCGTGGTCGAAAGCTGTTTGCGTTCGGCAGGGATACCCTTCTCTATGAGTCTCGACGACTTGACGGCAGATGTCGAACAGTCCTACAGCGACCTCGGCGAGGAACTCGACGTGACACTGGACCGCGAGACGCGCAACGAACTCGCCATGCTCACGGCGGCGCTCGACCCAGAGGACGCGGACGAACTGGTCCGCCGGGCGGTGCATCTGCTCTTTCAGACGACCGTCGAGACCGGCCAACTCGATTTCAATCTCCGCCAGGAGTTCGACGTGACCTACGACGAGTACCTCAACGGGATGACCTTCGAGGAGATGACCGGCGGCCAGTTCCCCCAGGCACAGCAAAACGACGACCGACGCTACCAGTTCTGAGTCGGGCCACGGCTGCCCCGTGTCTGCTCGCAACCACAACAATATTGACCACAGGAACCAACCAGACCGACATGGCACGGTCTGAAGATATGTCGCGAGAGACGAGCGTAGCCGCCGAGTCCGGAGGAATATGAAGAACCGGCTCGGCGTCAACCCACAGGTCATCGCGCTGGCGCTCGCACGGATGTCCGAGTCGGTCGGCAACTCCTTTCTCATCGTCGTCTTGCCGCTGTTTATCGCCAGCGACTTTGTCTCCGGCAACGCCTTCGGACTGACCGAGGTCGCAATCACCGGCATCGTCCTCTCGCTGTTTGGCTTTGTCAACAGCCCGCTCCAGCCCTTTACCGGTCGGCTCTCGGACCGAACCGGACGGCGCAAGATATTCGTCCTCTTCGGGCTCGTCCTCATCGCGGCGGCGAGTTTCGCGTACTCGCTGGCGTCGTCGTACTGGCATCTCCTGGGGTTGCGCGTCCTCCAGGGCATCGCCGGCGCGTTCATCATCCCGACGACGGTCGCGCTGGTCAACGACCTCGCCGCAGAGGGCAACCGCGGCGGCAACATGGGCACCTACAACACGTTCCGGCTGGTCGGCTTCGGTGTCGGCCCCATCGCTGCCGGCGGCGTCGTCGATGCCGGCCCATACTCGCTGTCGCTGGGTGGGATATCGGTCACGTTCTCGGGCTATGACGCCGCGTTCTATTTCGCCGCCTGTACCGCTACGGTCGCCTTCCTTCTGGTGACGATACTCATCCGTGACCCGGACATCGAGACCACCGACGGCGACGACGATTCGGGCGGTATCGCCGTCTTCGACCAGTCTGGCGAGCAACTGCTCGACCCGGTCTTCGCACTCGGCGTTATCTCGTTTTTCATGGCTGTCGGCATCGCTATCTTCGCCACGCTCGGCGATATTGTCAATGCGAAACTCGACCAGGGGCCGACCATGTTCGGCCTCCAGTTTTCCGCGTTCGTCCTCGCACAGATTCTGCTCCAGGCTCCTATCGGGCGGGCGACTGACTTCTACGGGCGGCGCGTGTTCATCCTCGCTGGCACGGTGTTACTGGTGCCGACGACGCTCGCACAGGGGCTCATCCCCGAGATCGCACTGTTTGGCGGACTCGCGCCAGACTCGTGGCTGATGTTCGGGGCGCGCTTCTTCCAGGGGGCCGCCGGTGCGATGGTGTTCGCGCCGGCGCTCGCACTTGCCGGCGACATCGCGCCCGACGACCGCTCGGGGTCGACGCTGTCGGTGTTGACGATGGCCTTTGGCTTTGGCGTCGCCTTCGGCCCGCTCATCTCCGGCTTTCTGGTCGCCTGGGGGTTCGTGGTGCCGTTTGCCGTCGCCGCGTTCCTCGCCGCCGCCGGCGTCGTCCTCGCACTGACACAAGTCGAGGAGGTCATCACGCCACAGCGGACCATCCCGCTGGTCGGGTAACTCGTCACGAGCCGTAAGAGGTTTTAGGCTGCTTGACTGACCACTCAGTCAATGAGCGAGGAGGAACCGCTCGGAGCCGACGACATCATGGACGCGGTGTACCAGGCCCTCCGGGACAACGGGTACGCCGAACTGACGATGCAGGATATCGCTGACGAGTGCGACAAGAGTACCTCACTGTTGCACTATCACTACGACACGAAAGAGGACCTGCTCGTCGCGTTTCTCGACCAGATGTTGGCGGATTACGAGGAAAAAATGGAGTGTCGAGCCGACCAGCCGCCGGTTGACCGACTGGTCGAGTTCGTCGCTCGCTTCGTGTTCGCACCCGACGACACCGAGCGCGCCTCTTTCCACCTCGCCTTGCTGGAGATGCGGTCGCAGGGACCGTTCAACGACCGCATCCGCACGTCGCTGCGCCGGAGCGACGAACTGCTCCGGGACACGCTCGAAGAGACGCTCGAAGACGGTATCGACGACGGCGTTCTCAAACCAGTCGACACCGAGGCGACGGCGGCGCTGTTTGTCGCGATGCTCGACGGCGCTCGCACGCGCCAGGTCACGCTCAACGAGGGCGGCGACGACGAGGTCGGCTACACCAGAACCGTCGCCGAACAGGCGCTCGAACGCCTCGTCGACCCGCTGCTCGAAGACGGCGTCGACCGACCGTCGCTGGACGACGCACTCGAATCGATTCACGACTGACACGGTCAGCCCCCTTGCCGACTGGCGGCTGTCTCCTGGTAGACGACCGACTGCATGACGCTCCCACCCCCACTCTCGTGGCTGTTCGCGTTCGTGGTGGCTCCCCTCCGCCGCGCGAGCCGCTGGCTCGTCGATACCGTCCCAAACCCGGTTCGACTCGGCATCCTCTGGATTGGCCTCGGGCTCGTCCGCCTGGGACTCATCGACCGAGACCGCGCAGAGAAGACGACCGAACTCGCCTGGCCCCGCGTGCTGACGGGTATCGCCCGGATGTCGAAAAACGCGGTCGACGTGGCGATGGTCGGCGTAGCCGTCGGCACCTCGGCGGTCGCTGGCGTCGGTTTCGCCAGCCCGTTCTGGGGGCTCGCCTTCTCGCTCGGTGGGGGTATCGCCGGCGGAACTATCGCGCTGGTGTCTCAGCGCTTCGGGGCCGATGCCCACGACGAACTCGGCCGGGCAGTCCGCTCCAGTGTCTTCCTCGCGGTCGTCTCGACGGTGCCGCTCTCGGTGTTGTTCTGGTTGTATCCCGAACAGCTCATCTCGGTGCTCACGAGCAACGACGAGGCGCTGGCCGAAGGTGCGACCTACTTGCAGGTAGTCGGGTTCGGCATCCCCTTCGCGGCGCTGAACCTCGTCGCGAGCCGTGTCCTCGTCGGCTGTGACGACGCCTTCACAGCGATGCAGATTCGGGCCGGCGGCGCAGTCGCGAACATCGTCCTCAACGCCGTTTTCATCTTCGGCTTCGGCTGGGGAGTCGCCGGCGCGGCGATGGGGACGGTCGTCTCGAACGTGGCGGCCACCACCGCGTTCACGCTCGGACTCGTCTGGGGACGGTTCCCCGGTGTCGGAGAGTTCCCGGTCACGCTTGCTCCTTTTGGCAGCTACACCGACACCGGTATGATTCGCGACCTCGTCGAAATCGGGACGCCGGTGGCGCTCCGAAACTTGGTCTGGACCACCTTCCAGTTCCCGATGCTCGGTATCCTCGACATCTTTGGCGAGAACACGGTCGCCGGCTGGGTCATCGCCCGGCGCATCTGGGGGGTGATGAACACACCCGGCTGGGGCTTCGGGCTCGCTTCCTCCAGCCTCGTTGGACAGGCGCTCGGCCAGAACAACGAACGTGAGGCCGAAGCCTACGGCCGAGATATCATCCGCTTTGCCGTCGCGACCTACTTCGTCTCCGCGCTCATCGTCGCCGTCTCCGCCGAACAGCTCGTCCAGTTATTTGCCGACAGTCCGACGAGCCCGGAGATACCGATTGCGCGTGACCTGGTCTATGCGGCCTGTTTTGCCATCATCTTCCAGGGCGTCTCGGGGGCCTCGGCAGGCCCGCTCGATGCCAGTGGCGATACTCGTATTCCCTTCGTCAGCCAGTTCATCGGCCAGTATCTCGGCTCGATTCCACTTGCGTATCTCGGCGCTGGCGGCGACATTCCAGCGATTACTGTGCCGGTCGTCGGCGTGACAACGCCGGAGGTCGTACTTCCGACCCTCGGACTCTGGGGACTGTATCTCGCGTTCGTCTCGGAGACGGCCATCCCGGCAGCAATCAACTACTGGCGGTTCCGGACCAACAAGTGGATGCGGATAAGTCAGGCCTACCGTCCGGAAGCCGCCGGCGGCGACGCCGACAGGGCCGATACGTCTACCGCACCACAGAAGGATGACTAGATGTGACGGTGGTGAGTCCCGGTGAGGGTCGACCGACAGCGGCTGTTCGCGCTCTGGCGGCAGGTCACGTCGCTCTCCTGGCCTGTGATGGTCGAACAGGTCTCGCGGACGCTGATGCGGACGACCGATATTTTCGTCACGGCGCTGTTCTCGCCGCTTGCGGTCGCCGCAATCGGACTCGCAGACCTCTATGCTCGGTTTCCGCTGCGCATCGGGCTGGGGATGGGTGCGGGCGCGATTGCGCTGTCGAGCCAGGACACCGGCAGCGACGCGACGGCAAACCGCGACGAAGCCGTCACGCAGGCGCTTCTCATCGGCTTTCTCGCCGGGATTCCTTTCGCCGTCTTCGGTGTCACCCTCGGCGAGGAGGCGATTGCTATCCTCGGTATCTGGGCCGAACAGGACCAGATGGCAGACGTTGCGGATCTCGGTGGTACCTATCTCGCGGTCGTCTTTCTGACTGCACCCGCAAGACACGTCGCGCTCATCGGTGCACGTGCGCTTCAGGGGACTGGCGACACCCGAACGCCCATGTACGTCAACCTCACCTCGAACGGCCTCAACATCGTCCTGTCGCTGGTGCTCGGTCTCGGGCTGTTCGGTGCCCCACGGCTCGAAATCGTCGGCGTCGGCATCGCCACGGCCTTTGGCAACGTCTTCACCGCGTCGGCGTTCGTGCTGGCAATCGCAACCGACTGGACGCCGGCTGCGTTCACATACCCCCGACGGCTGGTCATCGCCAAACAGCTGTTCGTTGTCTCGGCCCCGAAAGTCGCTGAGGGGATGGTCGCCACCGCCGTCGAGTTTCCGTTTAACGCCCTGTTGCTCTCTTTCGGTGCCGAGGTCAACGCCGGCTATCAGATTGGCCGCCGCGTCTACCAGCAGGTGACCAGTCCTCTGGGCAGGGGTCTCAACACCGGAGCCAGTATCGTCGTCGGACAGGCCCTCGGCGAAGGGAAACCGGGTGAAGCGCGGTACAACGGTTGGGCGACCGCGGCGCTCGGACTGGTCTCTGTCGGCACAATCGGACTCCTGTTGGCTGTCTTCGCCGAACCGCTTGCGGGTCTGTTCACCGACGACCCCGATACGCTCCCAACCGCCGTCGGTTTCACCGTCGCCTACGGGCTCGCGGCACCGGCGACGGTGCTGTATATTACGCTCTCTGGCTCTCTTCAGGGCGGCAGCGACACCACGACCCCATTCATCGCTCGCACCGTCGGTCTCGTGGTCTTTTTCCTCGGTTTTTCGTATCTGTCGAGTGTCGTCTTCGGCTGGGGTGTCGTCGGCATCTACGCCGGTATCGTCCTCTACTACGTCTCGGCGCTGTGTATCGTCGTCGTCGGCTTCCAGTACGGTGACTGGGCGGCCCGGGCGACGGATATGATGGAAGACCGGGGCAGTCTGACGACCGACGATTGACTGGTATGACTGTCGAACGCGCTGTTATTCGCGCAGTCGGCCGGCGACGATGAGGACGGCGGCCCCGGCCGCTGTGACGCCGGCCACCGTCGGGACGAGTTGTCCGGAGCCCCACTCCCAGCCGAGCACTTGCGTCCCGACGACCGCGACAGCGGCCACGGGCAAGCCGACGACCGTTTCCACGGACGAGTTGGTGCGGTACATACTCCCGGTAGTGCTCTCCCGATATATCAACTGCGTGTTTTGTTTCTCAGACAGGACTAGCGGCCGACGGCCACGCAGGCGACACTGCCCGGAGATCGGGCCGTAGTTTCAATACCGTCGCACCCGATGATGACGATAGATGAGTGACGCACCGCCCCCGGCCGCGGTGTTCGGCCTGCTGTCCGACGAGATACGCGTGGACATTCTGGAGGCGATTGCCGTCGCCGAAGCCGAGACGGAGACACGGAGTTCGGGGCGGACCGAGCTCGCGTTCTCGGACATCTACGAACGGGTCGATGTCGACAACACCTCGAAGCTCTCCTATCACCTCGGCGAACTTGTCGGGCCGTTCCTCAGGAAGACAGACGCCGGCTACTCGTTCACGCACGCTGGCGAGAAGTTCGTTCGGATGATACTCGCGGACAACTACGAGCACCTGCCGGCGTTCGATCCCGTGACGATAGACGGGCACTGTATGTACTGCGACAGTACGGAACTCGAAGCGAGTCTCAGGTTCCAGTTTTTCATCGTCACCTGTCGGAACTGCGAGCGCGCCCTCTCGGGACATCCCATAGCGCCGACCCTGGTTCGGGCCCACGACGGCGACGAACTCGTCGACAGAGTTGCCAGCAAGATGGCTCTCGATTACAGACAGATACGAAACGGACTCTGTGTCGCCTGCACTGGTGACCTCTCGACGACTGTCATCGACACCGAGGGGCTCCCTGTCGAAGACATCCACTCATTTCTCGTCAGAGACGAGTGTAACCACTGCCTGCGGGAGTACAACGGACCGATGGCCTACGGCGTCGCCTACCACCCCGCATCCATCGCGTTCCACTGGGAACACGGCATCGACCTGAGTACTAGGGGAATGTGGGAGCTACACGAGTTTGCGGCCCAGTGGACCGCGGAACAACTGTCCGACGACCCTGCCGAGTACAGAGTCGTTCTGTCCCACGACTCGGACGAACTCCGCTTTTATCTCGATGCTGATGCGCGCGTCACCCGAACCGAACGCGTCCGAGGCAGAACCGTCGATTAGCCGTTAACGTATAGATATTACTACAAAAACCGCGTTTACCCTCTCTATGCCAGATCGACGATACTCGGAAAGACCAGCTGAAATACCGATATAGCCCGCCAATCTACTCAAGTGAGATTTTGTGACGGTTCTGTTAATATATAAAATATTCGATAGTACTTATATGGATCACTCCTCTCTGTTCTGGCACGATGATACGACGCGTATTCGACAGGCTCGTCGATCTGGTGACGACCCACAACAGGGTCGTCATCCTCGTGATGGTCTTGTTGACCGCCGGGATGGTGGTCGGGATGGGGCAGTTGGACACCGAGAGCCAGGCGGAGCAGGACGACCTGTTCCCGGAGACAGCGGCATCGACTGCAGCCGACTATATCGAAGAGAACTACCGCAACGACAATCAGACGGCGGTTTCGGCCGTCTACGTCCGCGACCAATCGGGGAACGCTCTCTCGAAAGGGAGCCTGCTTGAGTCCATCGAGTACCAACAGGCAGTTCTCGACAACGACTCGGTCGCCGGAACGCTCGTGGGTGAGCCACACAGTATCGCCAGCGCCGTCGCGACGACCCTCGCTGGCGAGGGGGGCTCACTCGACGAGCAGCGGGCGACGCTCGATGCCGCGAGCGCCGAGGCGGTCGAGAACGCCATCGAAGCAACACTATCTGCCGATGACAGCGACCTGCTCGGTTTGTTACCCGACAGCTACGAACCGGGAACGGCGAGCGCAGAGAGCACGCGGCTGCTGTTCCAGTTCGCGTCCGAGGAGGGCCCGCCGAGCGACGCACAGCACGCACTCTTTGCCGAAGCCGGAGGCCGGCCGGGGTATTTCACGCTCGGTGAACACGCCGCGAGCGAGGCGAGCGCACAGCTCAACGAGAACACGATGCAACTCGTCGTCCCGATTGCGCTGGTGCTCGTCCTCGGCGTACTTGCAGTCACGTACCGGAATATTGTCGACGTCATCGTCGGTCTCGTCGGCGTCCTCGTGTCGGTGCTGTGGATGTTCGGAATTCTCGGGTGGCTCGGTATCGGTGCCGGGATGACGATGATAATCGGGCCGGTGTTGATTACGGGGCTGAGTATCGACTTCAGCTTCCACGTCTTCAACCGATACAGAGAGCAACGCGGCCCAGACGACGGCATCAGGGAATCGATGAACCGCGGCGTCCGTTCGGTTGCCGTCGCTCTCGGCCTGGTAACGGTCACCGCCGCAATCGGCTTCCTCTCGAACGTCGTCAACCCGGTGGGGACGATTCGGAACCTCGGTGTCGGCATCACGCTCGGCGTGGCTTCGGCCCTCGTCGTGTTCACGACGCTCGTGCCAGCGTTGAAAATCAGTATCGACGGCACGCTCGAACGGGTCGGCATCGACAGGCACGCCGACCCACTCGGACACGGAGCGCTCGTCGGCCCGGCGCTCCGGAGTGCCGTCGTCCTCGCGAAACGCGCAGCACCGGTGGTGCTCGTCGTCGCGGTGATAGCCGGTGCCGCCGGCGGTGTCGCCTGGACGACGCTCGACGAGGAGAACTTCCAGCAACAGACCGAGCCCGCCGCCGAGTGGAAACAGCAACTCCCCGGCCCTCTCGCCTGGGAGGACCCCGAATTCAACCGGAACCAGCAGTACGTCCAGTCGTCGTTCAGCGCGGTCGCTGCCGACCAGAGCGCGCGGTTCCAGCTACTCGTCGAGGGCGACGTGACCGCCGACGACGCACTCGATACGGTGAGCGAGGCGACTGGCTCGGGGGCATTCACGCCCCAGAACCCGTCGACGGAACGACTGTCGCCGATGACAGTGATACGGTCGGTCGCGGCCGAAGACGCCGACTTCGCCGAGACCGTCGCCGACGCCGATACGAACGGTGACGGAGTCCCCGACACCGGGCTTGAGACGGTGTACGACCACCTCTATGCCGTTGCACCCGAACGGGCGGGCCAGGTCGTCGAGCGGGCAGACGGGGAGTACCGTTCGCTGCGCGCTGTCGGACCTGCCGAGAGCGCTGGCTTCGGTGACGACCGGACAGAGGACATACAGGCGATGGCTGCCGACATCGACGCCCAGCACTCGGCGCTGACGGCGACCGCCGTGAGTAACGCTATCGTCATGGACGCCGGCCTCGACGAGGTCACTGACGGCATCCTCCGCGTACTGGTACTCGCACTCGCTGCGGTTTCGGCCGGGCTCGTCGTCGTCTTCCGGTCTATCCACGACAGTGCCGCTGTCGGTGCCGTGACCGCGCTTCCGATTACGCTCGTCACCGGGCTCGTCGTCGGCGGGATGGCCGTCCTCGATGTCCCCCTGACGCTGCTGACGGCGCTGTTGATGAGCCTCGTCGTCGGCCTCGGCATCGACTACAACATCCATATCACCGACCGGTTCCTGCAGGAACTCGACCACGGGCAGTCGGGCTTCGACGCGCTCGAAACCGCGGTGACCGGTACCGGGGGTGCGCTGTTCGGCAGCGCGCTTAGCTCCGGCGGCGCCTTCTTGGCACTGCTTATACACCCACACCCGCAAATCGAGAGCTTCGGTCTGCTCGTCGTTCTCGCGTTGTTTGCCGCGTTCCTCGTCAGTGTCTTCGTCCTCCCCAGCGCGCTCGCTCTCTGGTGGCACCACAGCGGGACCGAACCACAGCCAGCACAGTCCACAGAGCCCGCCGCGACCGACTGAGCTGTCCTCGAACCACGACACATCGGCATATGTATACAGAAAATTACAACAAAAACGCAGCCGAGTCGCCACCTTCTGCCCCTGAGCCACCCGGGAAGCGACGGGTGTTGGTACTCGGGCATACCGTTGCTGGCTGTCTTCTCGCGACGCTGCTCGATGCCAGTGGCGTCGAGACGGCGGTTGCACCGACCGAGGGGGGCGGCTGCTTGGAACCGAGACTCCCCGCGACGGTCGGCCGTGCCGAACCCCTCGATGGACTCGACAGCAACCGACTTGGCGTCCGTGTCCAGAAGGACGACGGCGAGACGGCATACTACGACTTGGTGGTCGATGCGACCGGCGACCGTCTCGACGGCCGGGACCGCCCCCGGGTCGCCGTCGTCTCCCCTGTCGCTGGAGGATCGGTTCGAGCGACGGCGGTGGGACTCGGAGCAGTCGCCGCGCTGGTCGACGCGCTCTGTGCCTCTGAGTCGGTCACGCTCGCCCTCGAACGATACCGACGGCGGCGCGAGACTCTCCGGGGCAGTATTTAGTGTTTCCCGGCTCACTTCGGTCTATGGTGGCCTCTACCGACGTTCTCGACGGTATCGTCCACGAACCGACCCAGACCGAGGGGCGCGGCGTCGATTTGACCGTCTCCGAGGTCTACGAGATTACTGGCCCCGGGCGCGTCGATTTCGGCGGCGGCGAACTCGAAGCCGCCGAGTTGTCCCCCCACGAGAGCGGGAAACGAAACGCCGACGACGACTACGAGTGGTGGACACTCGATGCCGGGCAGTACCTGCTCGAATACAACGAGTCGATTGCCGCCGAGGCGGCGACGGTGACCCTCCAGACCAGAGACGAACTCTTGGCGCGTGGGGCGTTCCATCCGACGCTCCGGCTCACGACCCTCGACCGCGTTCCCCTCTCTGTGGGGGGTGCCGGCCTGACACTCAAGGAGAACGCTCGCGTCTCTACCGTCGTCGACATCGAGCGGTAGCCGGCGGTTCGACGCCAACCAGGTTGGGTACGGTCGCGGACCGCTGGCCGGTGCCCGGTCACAGCGACGGTCGGGGTATCGAGCCGAAATTTACTCCCGATATGGTCACGAATCACGAGTAATGACTGACGCTGTCATCGTCGACGCGGTCCGGACGCCACAGGCACGCAAAGACGGCGGGCTGGCAGAGACTTACCCCGAGGACCTCGTCGTCACGGTCCTCTCGGCGCTGGAAGAACGCACCGGCGTCCCGGCAGCCGAGTGGGACGACTTCCGGCTCGGCTGTGCGAATCAGGAGAACGAACAGGGACGCAACCTCGCCAGACAGTCGCTGCTCGCCGGTGGCTTTCCCGAGTCGGTACCCGGAGCGACGCTGACCCGGCTGTGTGGCTCCTCGCTGACGGCGCTGGTCGATGCGGCCCGAGCGGTCGAAGCGGGCGACGGCGACGTGGTCCCGGTCGCCGGCGTCGAGCACATGAGCCGTGTGCCGTTTTCGGACTGGCTCCACCCGGGTATCGAGAAGCGGTACGACGCCGACGAGTTGCCGATGGGCGCGACGGCCGAGCGCGTGGCTCGCGAACACGACATCAGTCGGGAGGAACAGGACCGATTTGCTCTGCGCTCACACGAGCGCGCAGTCGAGGCCCGTGATTCAGGCCGGTTCGACGACGAAATCGTCCCTGTCGAGACTGACGACGGGACCGTCGAAACTGACGAAGGGCCACGGGAGTCGACATCGATGGACGCGCTCGCAGACCTGCCGACGGTCTTTGCCGACGACGACGCCGCGACAGTCACACCGGGCAACGCCTCGCCGCTGACCGACGGTGCAGCGGGGATGCTCGTCACCAGTGCGGCGTACGCCCGCGAACACGACCTCGATATTCTCGCCCGGGTCCACTCCCGCGGTGTCGCGGGTGTCGACCCACGGGTTATGGGGACTGGGCCGGTGCCAGCGACCAGAGAGGCACTTGCCGGTACTGACCTCGCTGTCGAGGACCTCGACCTCGTGGAGTTGAACGAGGCGTTTGCCTCACAGAGTATCTACTGTCGGCGCGAACTCGGGATACCGTCCGACCGGCTGAACGTCAACGGCGGCGCAATTGCGCTCGGCCATCCGCTGGGCTGTTCGGGAGCGCGCATCACGACGACGCTACTACACGAACTCCGCCGACGCGAGGGCCAGTTCGGACTGGCGACGATGTGTGTCGGCTTCGGGCAGGGTGTCGCCGCGGTGTTCGAGCGCCCTGCGTGAAACATAGTTTTTTGAACGACCGTCGGGAAGATACTGCTATGGCCGGTAGTGGCAGTGATGATGTGGGTCACATCGACGACGAGCTGCTTCGCCAGGTCTACGATTCGGTCGATACCAGCCTACTGCTCTACGACCACGACGCGGATGCGATACTCGGCTGTAACGACACGGCCTGTGACCTGCTCGGATACTCCCATGACCAATTACAAGAGTGCTCGCTGGCTGAGCTTGACTCGGCTGTTGCGCCTGCTACGGAGGCGACTCTCTGTGAGCAGGTTCAGCAGACGGCAACGGCGGGCGACCAGACCTTCGAGTGGGCGATGAGCACCAGTGACGGCGAACCGGTTCCAGTCACGCTCAGTACGGCGACCCTGTCTGTAGCAGATGGCACCGTCATACTTCTCGAAGTTAGCGACCTCCGAGAACAGACGTTTCGCGGCCAGGGCGGGCGTATTGACATCCTCGACCGGATGACTGACGCCTTCTTTGCCCTCGACGGTAATCGGCGGTTTACGTATCTCAACGAGCAGGCCCACGAGATAATCCGTGAGGCCATCGGAGCGGACCTCTCGTTCACCGACCTGCAGGGACGACGCATCTGGGACGAGATTCCCGAGATAGTCGGGACGCGATTTTACGAAAAATACGAACAGGCCTTCGAGACCGGTGAGACGGCTACCTTCGAGGCCTATTACGAACCACTCGACACCTGGTTCGAGGTGAATGTCTACCCCTCGGAGACGGGGCTGTCTGTCTTCTTCCAAGATGTCACCGAGAAACGCCGCGCCATCGACGAACTGGAAGACACCGTCGAGGTTCTGCACGACCTGTACGTGCTTGGGTCCGACAGCGGCTACTCCTTCGAGTACCGACTCGACCGGATACTCGAACTCGGCTGTCGCCGTCTCGACCTCCCGTACGGCTTTCTCACCCAGATTACCGACGAGACACAGCTCATCGAAGCCTCTCGCGGGGACCACGAGCTTCTCCAGCCCGGCGAGCAGTGTCCGCTCGAGGAGTCGTACTGCAGGCGGACAATCGAGTCTGACGGCCTGCTCGCCGTCTTCGACGCCCTCGCCGACGGGTGGGGTGACGACCCGGCGTACGACACCTTCCAGCTCGGCTGTTATCTCGGCGGAAAAATAATCGTCAACGACGAACTCTACGGGACCCTCTGTTTCGCGTCGGACTCCCCTCGGTCCCGTGACTTTACCGAGAGCGAACGAACGTTCGTCGAGCTCGCCTCCCGCTGGGTCGGCTACGAAATCGAACGCCAGCAGTACCGCACGGAGCTCGAACGACAGAACCAGCGTCTCGGCGAGTTCGCCAATCTCGTCTCACACGACCTGCGAAACCCGCTAAACGCGGCGAACACGCAGCTCGAACTCGTCGAACAGGAGCACAGCGACGAGCACGTCGAGGCCGTCGGGCGCGCCCTCGACAGGATGGAAGCCATCATCACCGACCTGCTGACCCTCGCCAGAGAGGGCGATACCTCGATTGACCTGACGACGGTCTCGCTGCCGGAGCTCGTCGACCGCTGCTGGGAGCGGGTCGCGGGACCGGACTCGACGCTGACCGTCCAGACCGACCGGGAGATATACGCCGACGACCACCGCCTCCAGCGGCTGTTCGAGAACCTCCTCCGGAACGCCCACGAGCACGCAAGCCGTGACGTGACTGTCACCGTCGGTGACCTCCCAGACGGGTTCTACATCGACGATGACGGCCCGGGAATCCCGCCCGCAGAGCGCGACCAGGTGTTCGAGGTCGGCTACTCGACGGCCGAGGACGGGACCGGGTTCGGTCTCCACATCGTCGAGACGATAGTCGAAGCTCACGACTGGGAGATAACCATCACTGACGGAACCGAGGGCGGCGCACGGTTCGAGGTTACCGGCGTCGAGTTAGCCGACCCCTGGCAGGGCTGACCCGTTCACTTTGCCGGGAGCATTTTGAAGCCGTATCGCGTGACCTCTTCCTGCGTGTAGAGACGTCGCACCGTCGCGGTGAGTCTGTCGCCGATGTCGACCGCATCGGGGTCGACGCCGACGACCTGCGCGGGAATCGACACCGTCTGTTCGCCGTCGGGACCGTCGAGTGCGACGACGGCGCTGACGTACGTGCCACTCCGGGCCTGTTGCTCGACGAACTCTGTGGGTGCGCCGCCCTGACCGATTGCCGTTACCGCCTCGACGGTACCGGTGCCGGGAAGCTCGACGGAGTCGTACTCGACGAGCGTGTGACAGCCCTGACAGGCACCCTCGGGCGGGAACGAGAGCGCATCACAGTCAGGGCAGCGACCGGCGACCAGACGGTGTCGCTGGGCGAGTGTTCGCTTCCAGCTCGGAACGCTGACGTAGGCACCGCCGCCGTCTGGCTCGCCGCTCGTAATCTCGCCGCGCATGCGCAGGTATTCGCCATACGAGAGGTCGACAGTCTCGGTGTCTCCCGTCGGTGTGTGTGTCACGCCACCGTCTTCGACGACCGCGGCTGTCGCGCCGTCGCTGTAGCCGACGACGAGCACGCGCTCGGCACCGTCAGCGAACGCGGTCGCCAGCCCGAGTAGCGGTCCTGCTGTGCCGGCGTCTCCGACCTCGTGGACGACTGTCCCCCGCTGGATTGTGTCGGCCTCGACGCCGAGTCGCCCTGTCGCGCGGTAGGGGAGTTTGCCGTTCGGTGACTGCAGGGCGACCGCGTCGGCCGTGCTCGGGTCGATATCGAGTGTGTCGACTGCCTGGCCGACTGTCTCGACGAACGCCGAGCGGTCGTAGTCGGTGACACCAAGCCCCGTCGTCTCTGCTGAGCCGGCGGGACGAAAGCGCGTTCCCGGATGCGGGTCGACGTGGTCTGCGTGTGCCGGTATCTCGCCCGGGGCCGACGGCGCGAGTACCGCCGCGAACGCGCCGGCACCACCTGCGTGTTCGTGTTCGCCGTCTGGGGAGCCCCGAGGGGCGTCAGTCGCGACGACGAGTGTCGTCTGGTCTGTCTGTGTGCCGGCCACCAGCGCCTCGACGCCGGCCCGCGTGCTCCCGGTGAGCTGGCGGGTCTGCGTCGCCGCTCCCAGCCCGAGCATGCTAACGAGGCGAGGCCCCATCGCCTCCTCTTCTGTCGGGGGCGTCGTCGTTGCGACGAGCAGGCGGTCCACCCCTCTCGGGTCGACGCTCCCAGCCGCGAGCGCCCGCGAGGCGGCCTCGTAACCCATCGTCAGCGTGTCTTCGTCGGCACCCGGAACCGCCGTCTCGGTGATGCCGGCACCGTGGAACTGGCCCCAGGCTTCCCGGACAGTCTCGGCCGACAGGCGATACCGCGGGACGTACGTGCCGACGCTCTCGATACGGCTCATTCTGCCACCTCCTCGTTCTCGAAGACGTGAACGACCGTCGCGCCGCCGCTCCCACCGACGTTGTGGGTGAGGCCGTAGCGGGGCTCGGCGAGCTGTCGGTCGCCCGCTTGCCCGGTGAACTGGTCGAAGGCCTCGACCACCTGTCCGGTCCCCGTCGCGCCGATTGGGTGGCCCTTCGATTTCAGCCCGCCCGAGGTGTTCACCGGCAGGTCGCCGTCGGGGTCGGTGACGCCGTCACGGAGCAGTCGGGCCGCCTCGCCGCGGTCACAAAAGCCCAGGTCCTCGTAGGCAAGTAACTCCGCGATGGCAAAACAGTCGTGTATCTCGGCGAAATCGAGGGCCGAGGGGTCGACGCCTGCCCGGTCGTATGCCGTCTCGGCGGCGGTTTCGGTCGCCGAGAGGCCGACGTAGCTGTCTCGCTCGGCCAGCCCGACGTGGTCGCTTGCCGCGCCGACGCCCGCAACTCGGATTCGCTCGTCGGTGTACTCCTCGACGACGTCCTCGCTTGCCAACAGTGCGACTGCCGCCCCGTCGGAGGTCGGACAGCAGTGATAGAGGTTCAGCGGCGCAGCAACCTCGGGCGCGCCGACGGCGTCCTCGAGTGAACACTCGAAGCCGAGGTGGGCTTTCGGATTCTTCGCCCCGTTGGCGTGGTTTTTGACGGCCACCCGCGAGAGGTCTTCGGCGGTCGCGTCGTGGCGGTCGAGGTAGGCACTCGCCATCTGTGCGTAGACGCCCGAGAACGTCGTCCCGGTCAGCCGTTCCCACTCGGTCTCGCCGCTGACGCCCAGCCAGTATTTCGTCACGTCGCCAGACATATCGGACATCACCTCGAAGCCACTCGCCAGCACGACGTCGGCCATGCCGCTGCGAATGGCCTGGACGGCCTGGCGGAGTGCGAACCCGCCGGCGGCACAGGCGTTTTCGACCCGCGTACAGGGGACGTTGTGGAGGCCGACGTGTTCGGTTACCGCCGGGCCGGAGAGCCCGAGCTGGCGGCCGCCGACGCCGAGCGAGCCGACGACTGCCTCGTCGATATCTCCCGGTTCGATTCCACCGTCGACGCGCTCGCAGGCGTGCTGGTAGGCCTCGGCGAACAGGTCCCGGTAACTGCGCTCGGGAAACGCCCCGAACGCCGTCTGGCCCGCGCCGATGAGGTAGGCGTCGCGCATGGTTCGCCGTCCGCGCCAGCCGGTAATATAGCTTCGGGAGCGAAAAACTCCGTCCGGTCGATACGACCATATGCATCCGCCGGGCGAGCAGCCCCTACACCGACGACGTGAGCCCGCCGTCGACACGGATGTTCTGTCCGGTCACGTAGCTGGCTTCCGGTGAGCAGAGGTACGCGACGGTGTCTGCGATTTCTTCCGTTCGGCCGGGCCGACCCATGGGAATTGTCTCGCGTGTCTCCTCGTCGACCGCGTAACTGTCGACGAACCCCGGCAACACGGCGTTCATCCGGATGTCGTCGGCGGCGTAGCGGTCTGCATAGAGTTTGGTGAAACTCCCGAGACCTGCCCGGAGCACCGAGGAGACGGGAAACTCGGCCGACGGCTCGAACGCCGAAAACGTCGAGATATTCACGATTGCGCCGCCGCCCTGTGACTGCATGACCGGCGTGACCAGTCGCGCCATCCGGACGGCATTCAGGAGAACGAGGTCCAGTCCGTCGTGCCACTCCTCGTCTGAGAGCTCCAGCAGGTCACCCGTCGCGGGGTGGCCTGTGTTGTTCACCACGGCGTCGATGCGGCCGTACCGCTCTCGCGTCGCGTCGACGAGTGCCGCCAAGTCGTCGGGCTCGGTGAGGTCGCCCTCGAAGCCGTCGCCGCCAAGTTCCTCTGCGACCTCGACGGCACGCCCCGATTTCGACAGTAGGACCGGCGCATAGCCCGCCTCGGCCAGTCGGCGCGCACAGGCCTCGCCGATGCCACTCCCCGCGGCAGTCACGATTGCGGTCTTCTCGGACATTACTCTCCTTTCGGCTGCCAGAATAAAAAGGCGAGCGCCGGCAACCGCAACTGTTTCGATGACCGCGCCCTCGCGTTTGGCGTATGGTCGAACAGGTGACGCTCTACCGCGCACCGACGACGAACGCCGACGCCGACGCGATTGCGGACTGGCTCGGCGAGCGCACAGGTGTCGATGTCGAGGTTCGGGACCGCTTTCTCTCGCTGCGTACCGACGACGACCTCGCGACCGAAATAGCACAGACGCGGGTGCTCTCGCCACACGAGCGCGAGACTGGAAACACGATGACCGGTGTCGTCCGTTACGAGGAGCGAGCACTCGACCGGCCCGACCGAGCGGGCGGCGTGGTCTACGACGGCCTGGCGCTCCAGCGAGGACTCCGCGAGCGGGTCCCCGACGCCGAACGCAGTCTCGACCACCTGCACGTCGCCCTGCTGGACCGGGTCATCGGAACCTGGGGTGACCACGACGGCCGGTGGCACAAGCGTGTCAACGTCGTCGGGCAGTTGACGCTTGTCTCCGTTCCCGGGCTGTACGAAGCCCCCGCCAAGCCAGAGGCGTACTACGAGGCGAAGGGGAAACACGCCCTCCTCTCCGGGGGTGCGCCGCCGCGAGAGGTGCTCGAATCCGAAATCGAGGGCGACTTCCTGGTCGAAGACGACCCCAGGACGACCGAAGCCCTGAAGGGTTATGTCCTGCAGGCGGTCCACCACGTCGAGACTGGTGAGGGTTTCTGTGAGTGCGAGGGCTGTCGCCTCTCGAACCCGCACCGACAGCCCGGCGTCGTCGAGGCACAGCTTCGAGAACCCGCATTCTGTGACCGACACGCCGAGAAATATAAATGAGAAAGCACTTACCACGGCTCGACAGCCCTCTGGTATATGGTCCACACCCGACGACTCCCCGCAAATGAGGCCGCTGCGCGACGGTTCGCAGAGGAGCTTTGGCTGCCCTATCACCGCGACCTCGAAGCAGCCGTCGACGATCACGAACTCGTCGACGACGTCCCGCTCGAAGAGGAAGTCGAGTTCCGTCTCGACCTTCTCGACTCTGATACATACCGGGCGTGGGTCGCCGTCGAGGGCGACCCGACAGAGGAACCGCTTGCTGATTTGTCGCGTGAGCTCGTCGGCTTCGTGACAGCCAACCTCGATTCCTGTCCGCCCGTGTTCGATCGACCGGACCGTCTCAAAATCGGCGACTTCTACGTACAGGAGTCTCGCCGCGGTGACGGTCTCGCAGGCGACCTGCTCGATTGTGTCCTCGAGTACGCCCGCGAAAGGGGTACTCCGGAGCTATCGCTCGACGTCGATGCCGACAACGAACGCGCGCTTGGCTTCTACGAGAAGGTCGGCTTCGAGCCGTATCGACACCACATGACCGTCCCTGTCGAGGACGTGTAGGCGCACCTGCTGAGGATTTCAGCGCGTCCGGGACGACGGTACGCCAGGCGAGGAGTTACCCCTGGTAGGGGTGGTACTCCAGACCCTTGTGTTTCAGTTCGTTGCGTTTCTCTTCGAGGAACGAGTAGACTGTGCCGTGGGGTGCGCCTTCGAGAATCATCTCGGCGGCTTCACGAACTGCGGCGACCTGTTTTGGCCCACCGATAATACCGAACGTCGAGCCGTAGATTGCGACAGAGGCACCGGTCAGCTCTTCCATGAGCTCTCGCGTCCGGCCGTTCTCGCCGATGAGGCGTCCCTTTTGACGGCGCAGGTCGTTTTTGTTTCGCGCGGCGGCGTCGATATCGACGATATCGAACATCATCATGTCGTCGTCGAGCAGGCGGAGCGCGTCGTCCGGGGAGAACCCGCGACCAATCGCTTTGACGATGTCGGGGCCTTTCAGCCCCAGCACCGGGTCGCCGACCTTCTCGATACCTACTTTCCCCGACTCGGAATCGATATCGAGGCGAACCTCTGCGCGGTCCTCGATTTCGCGCATCGTCTCGCCGCCTTCGCCGATGAGAACCCCGATACGGTCGTCGGGTATCTTCACGTGCTGCATAATATGAGCTACAGTACGTGACTGGCCTGTTAAAGTCCTTCGCCATGAGAAACGTCCGTCGCGAGGACCGCGGATTTATATCGGGAGCCGAAGCCACGCGGCGTATGACCTGACTGCCAGCCACGGAGAGGGCGCGGTTGTGTGAGGCGACTCTCCGTGTGTCGGCCGGCTTCGGTCTCACCTGCTCGCTACTGTGCGAATCCTGCTTCGACGAGTGCGTCGTTAAGATCGTCCCGGACCCGCTCGCCCAGCTCACGGTTGTTTGCGGTCGTCACGACGCGGTTTTCCTGCACGCTGGAACCGTCTCGCAGCAACAGCCGGACGTTCCCGGTGTCGTCGGCTCGGGTCACCTTTCCGCGGACGCCGGTGCGTGACCCCGACCCGCCTGCCTCGATTGGCCCTGGGATAATCTTTTTCACGTGGGGGTGGCCAGCCACGACTTCGAGGACATCTCGGCCTGCGCGACCGCCGATGAGCGTCGAGTGCGAGCCGCCGAGTTTCTCGGCGACCGACGCCTCGACGACATCCAGCGGCGGGTCGCCCTTGCGCTCGATGACGTGTTCGACGGGGTCCTCAGCCGCGATGCGGTAGAAGGGATAGCGAAGCTGTGCCCGGACTTCCCTGAGTACGTCACGCTCACCTGTTGCGTAGACCTCTTCAGGGCGTTTGCGCCGCACGTCGTCGGCGATTTGGCCGGCGAAGTAGCGTAGTTCCGAGCGCTCTTGCTCCTTGTCAGGTTCGGGGGTCGTCGTCACCGTCCGATGACCGACAACCGTCTCCTCGAACAGGACCGTCACTCTCGCCCGTTCGCGCTGGAGTTCGAGTACGATGGTGTCGGCGTTTTCGGTCTGACAGACCAGGCAGTAATCACCCGGCCTATCCAGCGGCGTCGCACACTGCCGACACTCCATACACGCGATACGGTGGCCGAGTGCGATAAGCCCGGTGTTTCCGACCCCGGTCACCTCGTGTCACAGCTCTCCCGGGTCACACTTCATGAACTCGCGGAGGACAACAGTCGCGTACGACCCGCGCGGAAGTGAAAACGATAGCTCCAGCGGCTCGAATCCGAGGCCGAGTGTTGTCCGGACCAGAACAGCACGGCGAGTCCCCGTCGAGTGGAACTCGCCGGGCAGGTCGAAATCGGCCGGCTCGACGCCAACCTCCGACAACACCGTCCGTTCAATATCGCCCGGCTCGCCGTCACCCAGCTCGGTTTCGGTGCCCACGAGCGGGGCCGTCACGAACGCTCTGTCACGCTCACAGTGGCGGGTCACGGAATCGACGCGCGACTCGTCGACACGCTGTGTTCGGTCGGTGTCGGGGACGGTCAGCCCCGCCGGGGCGTCGTTGTCGGTGAAACAGACCACGTCACCCGCGACAGGTCGGTCGAATGGAAGACCACGCTCGAGGCGCAGCGAGAGAATCCGGTTGAACACGTACGACTGTGCGGCGTGGACGAACAGTTGCTGGAGGTTCGTCGGCAATGCTTCTAATGCCCCACGGAAGTCGTCCGGGCCGTCGTCGCTCTCCGTGAGACGGTGGAGCATCGCTCGCTCGTGGGTGAGCTGTCTGGGGAACTGGTCGAGCGCCGCCTGCCAGTCGTGACTCTCGTCGACAAACGCCCGAGCGTCCCTCGTCTTCTCCGGTTCTCGCTCGCTCGGGTTGCCAACGTAGGTCATGACTGCCTCCTTCCAGTCTCCCCGGAGGATAGCAAGACCCACTTCGTGGGTGATTGGTCGCTTGCTCCCGAACCGCTGCTGGCCAAAATAGTTCGGCACGCCGACGACCGGCGCCTCGTCGTTACTCTGGCCACCACCGAACGTAGCCAGCTCCTGAAGGGTCTCCTCGGCACGCTCGGTCCCGTCTGTCTCTCGGACAGTCACTTCGAAGGCGTTCCCCGCCAAGTCACCGAACAGAATCGGCCGACCGGTCCGACCGACGACCTCGTAGTCGACGCCGTCGAGGTCGGGAACCGCACCCGGCTCGATACCGTCGAGGGTAAACAGCTGAGTCGTGACCGCGCGCTTATCCTTAGTTCCTGCCCAGGACACGCGCTCGCGAGAGATGCCGAGTCTGTTCGACAGTGCCCGTGCGAAATCGTTAGTGTCCCAGTCACGTAGCGTCACCCGGAGCAACAGATGTGGGTAGGCATCGGTGCCGGCGTCGATGGGCTCGGCGTCAAAATCTTCCCGCTCGCGGACACGGAAGTCTGCTGGCTCGCGGCGCAACCGACCGCCGGTACCGTCGGCATCGCTCACGTAGTAGCCGATGCCGACCTCGCGTTCGAGCGGGTGTGCCTTGTGCATGTAACGACCGCCGATGAGAGGCCGCCGGATAAATCAGTGTCGTCCACGTGGAAGCTCGCCTCAGCTACCCGTGATGCCGTCGAGATAGCCGCGCCGGTCAGCGACAGCCAGACCGACGAGTACCACACCGGCGGCCGCCAGCAGTATCGACTGCGTGCCCAGGGTTTCGAGCATGCTCTCGACCGTGGCAACGAGGCCGTCTGCCAGAGCGTCGGTCTCCTCGCCGTCTGGCATGAGGACTCCGGGCGCGACGAACCTCGCAACGACGCCGAGAAGACCTGCACCCAACAACGCACCGCCAGCCACCCTCGCGGTTCGCACGAGGTCACGGGTGAGCCCCCCGATGACGCCGACGAGAGCGAGCGCGAGCGCGGGCAACACGAGCGTCAACGTCGCTATCAACTGTACGATATCTGCGGCCCCGGCAAACGTCTCACTGGGGTCTTCGTCCTCGCCACCGAGCGTAATCGTCTCGCCGATATCGGCCACGGCCTCGGTGCCGAGCGCCGCCTTTAGCTCGTCCTCGTTCGCGTCGCGCTGGGTACTGTACTCCTCGTAGGTCAACTCACCGGTCAGTCCATCGACGACGGTAAACTGGAGCGAGACGAGGACGTCGGTGAGTTCGGCGGTATAACCCCTCGATTCGGTGTCGGATTCGATGGTAGATTTCAGTGCGTCGACCTCGCGGTCGCTGGCGTCCAGCTGTGCCTCCTGAAAGCTGTCTTCGTCTGTGCCAAGCGCAGCGACTCGCTCGCGGTCGAGGCGGTCCGTGCCCTCCCCGACCAGTGTCGCCGTGTCGACGACAGCGTTTTCGGTGACCGACTCGGCCACGCTACGCTTGACAGGGCCGATATCAATAGCAAACGCGAGGTCGTCACGGTCGCCGTGCAAGAACGCATACAGTTGCTCGATGTTGTTGACGGCCTGTTCGCGAACGTAATCGGTGCTGACGCTCTCGTCGGCGGTCGTCTGTGGGTCGAACTCGCCGAGACCGAGTCCGGGTGGAAGGCTCAGCCCCTCCGTTCCGGCCTCAATCTCGTCTGCCACCTCGTCGCGGAACTCACCCGTCTGTTCTGTGAACAGTCCTTCCTCGTCCATCTGCTCGATGACATGGTTGGAGTCGAGTACCGTCCGGTCGGCTGCGATTGCGACGTTTCCGCCAGCGACAGTCGCCAGCAGAAACACCCCGACTACCACGAGCGCAATCCGTCCTGCGAGCCCGCTTGGGCGTCTGTCGTTTTGAGTTCCTGTACTCCTCTCTCGACTCCTGGTGGCCGTCTCACTCGCCGTTGGTCGCGTCCCCCCAGCGGTGTCGTCTGCGTCGGAGTCGCCGCCCTGGTTACTCATACCACTAGCGGGGACGCTCTGTTATATAAGCACTAGCACGACTATTACATTTGATATTTCTGCCATCCGGTTCGAGAGGTGCACCAAGAGATGTATATCTGCGTGAGTCAAACAGCCTGCTATGCAACGACGGAACTTCCTGCGCCTGGCAGCAGCCTCTGCGGGCGGGGCAGTCGCGGGGTGTCTCGGTGGCGACGACTCGAATACGGTCTTTGACGAGCCATATCTCGAGCAGGCAAACCCCGAAGACCTCGCCTATCCGGCACACGGCGAGGAGCTACCGGACGTGACACTTCCCGCGCCGCTACACGACCAAGAAGTCTCGACACGGGAGTTCGTCGGTCAGGGCGAGACGGTTATGACGTTCATCTACACGCGCTGTCCGGGTCCGTGTCCCGGCATGACTGCCGCGCTCGCGCACGTCTTCGTCGACGCCACAGACCAGGGATACAGCGACGAAGTCGGGCTGATGCCAACGACGTTCGACCCCAAGTACGACGACGAACAGCGCCTCCGGAAGTTCTTCGAGCGTAACGGCGTCGACCCGACCGCCGAAAACTGGCTGGCACTCCGGCCCGAGACGCCCGAGCAGGCAGACGAGGTCGTCAACGGCGAGTTCGGCGTCGGGTTCGAGCGGACGCCCGGCGGGGGTGGCCACGGCGGACACAACACCACACAGGGCGAGACGCTCAACCCCAGTGAGGGCGACTACGATTTTACCCACGTCAACCTGGTTCTCCTCGCGAACCGCGACGGGTACGTCGAGCGCGCCTATCAGGAGGTCCCGCGCCCGGACGAACTGCTCTCGGACCTCCAGAAGGTTAGAGACGCGTACTAGACCTCGTCTCGGTCGGTGAAGGTGTATCGCCGGTGGATGTGGCCGTCGGCGAACTCGTGGAAGTCGGCGAAATCGAAGGCGACCTGTTCGCCGTTTTGGACGCCGGAAAAGGTCCCTCTGACTGCGACTGTCTTGCCGTCGACGACTATGTCGTGAATCTCGTGGCTCCCGTCCTCAAGCGGGCGGCCGTCGAGGTAGAACTCAAGCAGGGCGTCTCGGCCCTCGATTGCACCTTGCCCGGGGCGCTCGTAGCGGATATCCGGCGCAAACAGGTCGACGAGGTCGTCGTACTGCTCGGCATCCACCAGGGCGTAATACTCACGAACTGTCGCTTCGGGTGTCGTTGGCATACGCTGACGGTCGGACTCCAGGAGTATAACTCTCCGCACCTTACATGAAATCCGACAGACCAGCCTGCGTGTCGTCGTCAGACTGCTCGCCGCTTGCCTCGTCGTCGGCCCCCTCGTCAGCGGCCGCCGCCATCGCGTCACCGTCTGTTGGCATCTCGTCGTCTGTCGACTCGCCCGCCGCGTCGTCTGTCACCTCGCCAGGAGCAAACGCTCCGCCAGTCCCCTCAGCAGCGCGCTCCTCGCGGAGCCGTTCGGCATCCTCGACGATGGACTGGACTTTGTTGGTGTCCTCGCCGCTACCGGTGATAAACGAGACGTGCTCGGTCTCTAACTCGTAGCGGGCAGTCATCGCGACCGTGAGCTCGCGGTTCTTGCAGTGGTGTGTCATCACCGCGAGGTGAGGCATGATTTCCCGCCGGGCGGTGCTCATGCTCGTCCCGTTTGCCGCTGCAATCTTCCGGGCGATGTAGTCTCGCTTGTCGCGGGTCCCCCGCGAACGGCCCAGCTTCGACCAGTACGTCGGTGGGCTGTATCTGGTCCAGCCGCCTTTCTGCTCGCGGCGGGCCGCAGCGACGCCTGCGGTCATGTTATCGCCGGCGTATCGCCAGAAGGAGTAGTTCTGTGTCGCCCGCACCCGGCCGAGCCAGCGGTCGGCATTCGCCAGAAAGTCGTACGCGGACGCCAGCTCTTCGCCGTGGTAGTCCTTGGGCACGTTGTCCTCTATCCAGTTGATGAGGTCGTCGGGCGTCTCGTCGACGTCGTAGCTCGCCTCCAGCGCGTCCTGTGGCCCGGCCTCTTTGATGACCGTATCGAGGTAGTCGAAGACGCCGGTCGTGGTGTCGCGTTCGCCGGTGACGACGTCGTCGGCGACGATACGGTCTCGGCCCTCGGCGAGGGCCTGGAGGTCGTTGATTGCCCCGCGGAGGTCGCCGCTGTTCATCTCCGCGATTGCTTCGAGCGCGTCGGACTCGAACTCGATTCCCTCTTTCCGACAGATGTCACGTAAGACCGGGCGTATCGACCGCTTGGAGACACTCCGGAACTCGATGTCCTCGCAGGCGTTGCGCAGCCCGTTCGACATCTCGTAGTAGTCGTTGGCGATGAGAATCATCGGCTGGCTCGCCTCCTTGACCAGGCTCGTCACGGCCCGGCTTCCGCCGCGGTCGGCGTTGCCGTGGATGTTGTCGGCCTCGTCCATGATGACGAGCCGACGGCCACCGCCACCTTGCCCGAGGGTCCCGCTCTTTGCCGCTTCGCCGGCCACTCGCTCGATGACGTCTTTCGTCCGCGTGTCGGAGGCGTTCAACTCGATTGTCGGCCACCCCTTGTCCGACGCGAGCGCGTGCGCCGCGGAGGTCTTGCCGACGCCCGGCGGTCCATAGATGACGACCGCCTCGCGGTGGTCGTCCCAGGTGTCAGCCCACTCGCGGAGGTCGTCTCTGGCCGAGTCGTTGCCACGAATCTCAGAGAGCGACGACGGGCGGTACGTCTCCGTCCAGTCGGTCATACTGCCCTCACCCTCCTGTCGGTGTCTTCGAGACCCTGGCCGCTAACGGGTGGCCGCGACCCCAGCCGCGGCCACGACCGGCCAGAACACCGTGACGAGCGTCGTAGAGAGTCCCCTGAATACGACGACAGAGATGATGTCGGTCCCGACAACGTAGCGCGTACCATCGTACCAGATACTGACGAACAGGACACTAATGATACTATTGTTCAGCGAGCGTGCAATCTGTCACAGCCGGGCACACCCGAGTCGGTTCTGGTCAGTCGTGAGGGTGGAACCGCTTGATTGCCTCGTCGACCGCGTCCTCGTCGCCGAGGAAGGTGATGTGGTCTCCGTATTCGATTATCTCGTCAGTTTCGGGGACGTGCGCACCGCTCCCGCGACCAATCTCGGCGATGAGACAGCCACCCGGAATCTTGTCGTTGATTTCCTGGATGGACTTCCCCGAGAGCTCGTCCGAGGTGACCTCTATCTCGATGATGTCGTGTCCGTCGCCGAGGTCGTTCATCCAGTGGGCCATCGCCGGCCGCTCGATCTGGTTTTCGAGCGCGTAGGCGGTCGCTTGGGCGCCGTCGACTGCACTGACACCGAGAGAGTCGAACGCATCGACGTTCTCTGGGTCGTTCACCCGGGCGAACACCCGTTCGATGTCGTATTTCGTCTTGACAGTCTGACAGACGAGGAGGTTGATGTCGTCGCTGTCGGTCGCGGCGACGACCCCTTTCGCGTCTTCGACGCCGGCGTCTTCGAGCGTCCGCTGGTCGGTCGCGTCACCTTCGAAAACCCTGAATCCCGCCCCTCTCGACAGCCGGCACTGTTTCTCGTCGTCGTCGACGATGACGACGAACTCGTCTCTGTTCTCCAGTTGTGTGGCGAGTGACCGGCCGACCCGTCCACCGCCGACGATTATCGTACGCATAGGTGTTACTCCGAGTAGGTCTCCAATCTGTCGAGCGAATCCTGCCTCGATGACGTCGGTCGCGATGATGACCAAGAAGACGGTCCCGAGTAGAATCTGTGCTTGGCTGTCGAGTGATGCCGCCTCCGCGGTCAACTCGGCCGCCTCGGCGCCCGACAGCTCTGTGGCCTCTTTTTCGAGCTGTTCTGCCTCGCCTTCCAGGTCGACGGCAAACAGCGTCGCCACGGAGGCCGGGATGATTCCACGCGGTCCTACCGCGGCTAAGAACCCGCGTTCGGGCCAGGTGAACCGCTCGATTCCGACAGTCGAAACCAACGCGACGACCGGCCGTAGTACGACCATGACGACGACAAGAACTCCGATTCCGCCGACGCCGAGACTCCGAACCGCGCCGAGGTCGACCAGTGCGGCCAGCGAAACGAACACGAACGCGAGGAGCAACATCGTCACGTCCTCGGTAAACTCCTTGATAGATTCCCTGTATGGGAGGTCGAGATTGCCGAGCACGACCCCGGCAGTCGCTGCGGCCACGACGCCGGCTTCGGCGAACACGAAGTCGGCAACGCTGTAGGAGCCGACCGCCCCGAGTAGCGTGAGAAACCTGGCTGCCTGAATCCCTTCGACCTGTACGAACGCCTCGTTCTGGAGGTAGTAAACCACGACGGCGACGCCGAGTCCGGTCAGGATACCGACCCCGATTCGGGAACCAAACGCCTGTGCTGTCACCGGAATCCCCTGAACCTGGAGCAGGATTGTTTCGAAGATGACGACGGCGGCGACTGCCGCAGTCACGTCGTTGACGATTCCTTCCGTTTCAAGTGCGGCAGAGACGTGCTCGCGGAGATAAACGACGTTGACAATCGGTGTGACGACTGTCGGTCCCGTCGCGACTAACAACGCACCGATGAGGAAAGCAAGCGGCCACTCCGCGCCGATAAACCAGTGGACTGCGACGGCTGTCCCGACAAACATCAGTACGGCCCCGACGGTGACCAGACGGAGCGACGCGGAGGAGGCCTCGCGGACCCGTTTGAGCCGCAAGGCAAACGCGCCGTCGAAGACGATGATTGCCACGCTGACCCCGACCATCGTCGTCAGTCCACCCCCACCGGCTCCGCCAAACGTCTCTAAGGTCACAACGCCAATTCCGGCCTCACCGAGAAACAATCCGCCAGCAATGTAGAAGACGACACTCGGCACCCGGAATCTGTTCGCAAGTAACTGGCCAGCAATTCCGAAGGCCAGTATCCCGACGACAGTTATCAGCAGCGTATCCGACACGTATCCGAATACGTGTGGAGTTATTATCACTGTACCGGCAGGCTCTGGGCCTGCCACCGGCTCGAACCACCGACGTTTTTGTCTTGGCATTCCATCACATCTCATGGCGACGAACGAAGCTGACGCCGACGCTGCCTACGAACAGCTTATCGAACGGAACCGACGGCTGTCGAATCTCGGATACGCGTCGATGTATCTCAACTGGGACCAGCGGGTGACGATGCCTGAGGGGGGTGCACCGGGACGGGCACAACAGCTCTCTGCGCTGTCGGCGACGACGCACGAGCTGCTCGTCGACGACGAGGTCGGCGAGTGGCTCGATACTCTCGAAGGCGCAGACCTGACCGAGGAGCAGGCCGCGAACGTCCGGGAAATCCGCAACGAGTACGAGCGTGCAGCGCACGTCCCCGCGGCACTGAACGAGGAGATTACACAGACCGCCTCTGAGAACCAACAGATTTGGCAAAAGGCAAAGGCAGAAGACGATTTCGCCTCCTTCGCGCCGCGCCTGGAGACGATGCGCGACCTCCAGCGACAGAAGGCCGAACACATCGACCCCGAGAAGAGCCCGTACACGGTCCTCTACGAGGGCAGTCACCAGTACATCCCTATCGAGACGATGACCGACATCTTCGAGACGCTCCGGTCGGAGATTCCGCCGCTGGTCGAGGAGATTCGGACGGAGGGGCGCGAACTGGCCGACCCATGGGAGGGCGAGTACCCAGACGACGACCAGGAGGCACTCAGCGAGGCCGCGCTCGACTTTCTGGGCTACGAGCGCGACCGCGGCCGCCTCGACACCGCACCGCACCCGTTCATGGCTGGCAACCAGTTCGACGCCCGCGTGACGACGCGGTTCAAGCCGACCGACCCGATGGACGCGCTGACCGCGACTATCCACGAGTTCGGCCACGCAACCTACCAGCTTGGGCTTCGACAGGACGAGTACGGCACGCCGCTCGGGGCCTCACGGATGAGTATCCACGAGTCCCAGTCCCGGTTCTGGGAGAACCACATCGGCCGGACGAAACCGTTCTGGGAGCAGTTCCTCCCGACGTTCAAACGGCATATCGACGGCCACGACGACCTCACTGTCGACGAGGTCTACGAGGCGGCAAACCGCATCTACCCGGACAACCGCATCCGCGTCGAGGCCGACGAGCTGACATACCACATGCACATCATCCTCCGGTGTGAAATCGGCCGTGCGTTCGTCGAGGGCGACATCGAGGCCGCGGAGATTCCACAGGTCTGGAACGACAAGATGGAGGAGTACCTCGGCGTGCGTCCCGAGACCGACAGCGAGGGCTGTCTCCAGGACATCCACTGGACCGGCGGCTTCGCCGCGTTCCACGGCTACACGCTGGGCAGTGTCGTCGCCGCACAGCTCAACGACGCCATCCGCGACGACCTCGACGTGGACGCGCTCGTCCGCGAGGAGGACTTCGAGCCGATTCGCGAGTGGATGACCGAACACGTCCACCGGCACGGCCAGCGCTACACCACGCCCGAACTCATCGAGGTGGCCACCGGGCAGGAACTCTCGGCCCAGCCCTTCGTCGACTACGTCCGCGCGAAGTTCGAGGACCTCTATGACCTGTAGGGGGCGATTCCGCAACCGTTAAATTGGACGCTGGCTTTCTCACAGATGCGGGCCGGTGGGGTAGCTTGGTATCCTTCGGCCTTCGGGTGGCCGTAACCGCGATTCGAATTCGCGCCGGCCCACTACCCTTTCAGGTGATTAGGATTCACAAGACGGCAGTCTACCGTTTATCAATCCTGTTTGGAACTCGACTATTGAGTTCAATTGCGCCGCAAGTGCGCCCCCGTGCCGTCATGGACTTCTGTGAATACGTCGGGGCTTTGGCCCTTTCAGTCTTCCCCTCTTTCGGGATGAATTGTATAGATTTGACTGCTGTATGTGGCGTATTCGAGGGATTAGGATTTCAGCGGTCGTAGCCTGTTCCGAGGCTAACTGCACTCTCACCGCAGATGTTCGAGGATTTGGAGAATCCGAAACCCGAGTTCACCGTAGTCCTTCTCGGTCTGCCCTGCCCTCACGCGCAGTGCTTCTATTGGTTCAGAGTGTCTGTAGCGACAATTCTTTGGCATATGGGTGAGAGTTGGCCTACATATGGCCAGTGAAGACCTCGAATATCAAGAGTCATTCAAAGATGATTTAGAACGCTTCTTCACTTCTCCTTCAAAAGATACTCTCCCGGCTATCTTGAGTGCCGACAAAGAATACGATTATCTCGACTTCAAGAGTGAGTGGCACGAACGTTCGCAACTGGCCCGCCATATCTTGGCCTTCTCTAACTCTGGTGGGGGTGCTATCATAATCGGTGTAGAAGAAGTCGGAGATGAATCGCTTGAATCGTCTGGTGTAAACGACCCTCTTGATGAATCTGACTTTGGAAACAAGGTCGAAAAATATCTTCCTGACTCCGCACATGACGTTTATTCGCTTGAAACGTTCACTTACGGAGAAGTATACGACGATGGAATTTCTGGCCGCACATTTCAAGCCCTCTTCATTGATGGTGCAGGTGAACGTGCCCCTCTTGTAGCAACTAATGCCGGGGAAAACATTGACGAAGGCGATATATATGTTAGAAGGAATACAAAAAGCAGTGTTGCGAACTACGAAGAAGTACAATCACTCCTTCGGAGAAGGCGAGAAAGGGGTGTCGAGAAGGAAACGGCAGAACTCCATGAAGAGTTGCGGCAACTGAAAACGCTCTATAACGAGGTTGATAAGAAAAAGACTATTTCTTCGTTAGCGGCTCTTGCCGGTGCGTTGAATAGGTTTCCACATGAAGAAACTAAACCCAATCCACACTATCCCAACCAAGGTTACGAAGAGTATATATCTCATCTGATAAAGAAAAAGAAAGCCAGAATTGAGAAACGACTTGGTGTTGAGAACATCACCCTGTAACAGACATAAAGAGTCCGGCGGAACTCAAAACAAACGACGCAGAGTAACGCCGCTCGGATACTCGTCCCCTATCTGGCCATGAACGGGTGTATTGATTCCTCTACCACTACTTTCGAGGATAGTAGCACCGCCAGCAAGCCGAGAGAGCGCCGTGAGTGCGCTGTGAGAGCGTTCGTCGCGTAGCGAGTGGTATCCATTTTTTGAGGTTGAACCAGAGTCACGACCGTCAGAGCGCCTGAAGAGTGTTTTATAACCCTATAACTCTCTGTGATTCGGTTTCACTATTCCACAAACGACTGCGGTTGGAGTTTCTCGGATTCGGCCAGCCACCACACTGTGTTCCGACCACCAATCTGCTTACTCTCTAATCGACCCTCGTCGGCCAGTGACCGGAGCCGGTTGTAGGTTGCACGTCGCTTGAGCGGTACCTGTTCTGCCACTTCCGCAGTCGAAAGCACGGGGTCGTCGGTATCCCGAAACAGGTCGATGATTTCGTCGTCACTCACTCTCGGTGTAGGCCCCGGCTTTGAATCTTCGCCCATACAGGCTTCTATTACGCGTAATCAGTTAACTATACCGTCCAAGGCAGTACACTTAATATCCGTGCCGTCCAAGGTATAGATAGAGAAGGACTCGTCTCTTGAGGCGTGATTCACTCGAAAACGCCCGGTGCGCCAACACCGGACGAGGCCTTCTCGACGGAGCCAAGAAGGCATGAGCCAATTCGAGACAGCGGAAGATGAATCTTCCGTCACGGCTGGCTGTACCGACCTCGAACAGCGCGATGTACGCGCCCTGACGGAGTACATGACCGTCCTTCCGCTCGGGGGCGACGTGTACTCTGTGACGACGCAGAGCGGGTCAGAGTACCGCGTAGACGCCCGTGAAGACCGGTGTACGTGTCCTGACCACCAGTACCGGGAAGTCGAGTGCAAACACATCCGCCGCACTCGCTTCGCCACTGGTCAGCGGGCTATCCCTGCGTGGGTGGACGCCGACGAGATAGACGCCCAACTCGGAGAACACATCGCCGGGACGCCCAAGGTCGCCGCGACCGACGGTGGTGTCACCCTCGACTCGTTCGGTGCCGACGACCGCGACGACGACCGTCCCGAGGATTGCGATTGTAGCCCGGACTTCGAGGGACTTGCCTGCTGGCCCTGCTACAGGGACGGGTTCGAGGAACCGAACCCGCACGCCACGGGTGACGACGAATGACGGACGCTCCGACGTGTCCCCGTTGCGGTGGGGAACTCGAATACGGCGCACTGTTGGACTGCGTGACCGGCCAGCGCGGATGGGCCTGTGACGAGTGCAACGTTGTCTACTCGTCGCTTGAGGTGGGTCGATGACCCGCCAATCCCCTGCGGCGGTTCTGAACGGCGTACAGGTGGGGAACATCTGTGACCGCTGTAATAAGCGGGTAAAGACTGGCGACCTCGTTCGGGCGTATGCGACTTACTACGACGCCGATGGGTGGGTCGTCCGGCGCGTGTGGTGTGACAAGTGCAGTAGTACGACTATCGGTCTACCCACTGACGGGGCCGACGAGGTGATTGTCGAAGCCGTGTACTGGTCGGGACGGCTGGTCGGTGCCAAGACTGTTGACCGCAGTCGGCCCTGACCAGCGTAGGAATTTTCAACCAGATGGGCCTCTCTTATGCTAATGTCTCGCCTTATCTACCATTCCGAGGGTGGCTATGCCCGTGCTGAATCGCCATTCGACAAAGCGATTCGGGACACTGCCGACGCCGAAAGCGTTCGGGTTGTCTGTCCGTACATCGGCCCGAGTTACCTGAAAAGCGTCCTCGCCTCTGCTGACGACTGGCGGATAGTGACCGACGTGGAAGCGTGGATTGGAACGTTCGGTGGCAGTACGCGGGACGAGATACACGAGTTGATAGCGACGAACCGAGAACAGATTCACCACTTCCCCGATGTTCATGCGAAGGCTGTCATATCCGACGATTCGGCTGTCGTCGGTTCGGCCAACCTCACGGAGAAGGGCGTGGTCGGTCGGACAGAGATGGGGGTTCGGTTCACCGACGACGCGAAGGTAGAAGAACTGAACGAGTGGTTCACACGACTCTGGTCTGAAAGTGGCCCCGTCGATAGCGAGGAATTGGACGAGTTCGTGGAATCGTCGCCCTCGACACCAACGACCCATACCGAGTCCGGTACCTCGCTTTCCTCGGACGCACCACGAGTGAGCGCGACCTTCACAGACGATACCGAACCCACCACGGAAGACGTAGACGCCGACGAAGAGGCGCACGAGACACTGGTACACCGTGTTCAGCAAGCCCCGAGCCGGGAATGGGCGACCGACTTCTTCGACCTGCTGAACGACCTGATAGCCGCCACTGGTCTTGCTGAAGACGACGCTCGGCTGGTCACATCTATCGCCCAAGACGACCGAATCGCCGTATCCATCAACAACCGGTACGTCTTCGGTGCGTTCTTTTCAGGCGAACCGACGACCGGGTTCATCGTTGGTACCGACACCGAGAACGTGGACAAACTAATCGAAACTGCCGACGAACACATGGCGTTCAATGCCCTCTCCGGGGAAGCCACCGACGAGACACCACATTGGGTCGAGTTTACCGGAGAGCCGAAGCGAATGGTGTCACAATCGTTCCGTCGGGCGTGGATTAGTACGGTCTACAACGAGTTAGAGCGTGCGAGTGGGTCGCCATATCAGGACTCTCACGAACCGCTGGTGTTTCGGGCGGCAGTTGACGAAGAGTACAGAAATCAGATGCTTCGTGAGATGTTCGCGGACGACTAACTGACGACAGGCGCGGATTCGTCGGTGAACCGGCCTACTGGCTGTCGGTTGGTCGGCGTGACGACTGTTGACCGGATACAGTCAAGTAATTAAATATATCATACATCATGTGCCAATCGTTTCAGTTCAGTATACGGGTTTGCGTCTTGCTGTTTCCATGTCCGAAGTAGCGATAAGAACGTCTCATGTAACCTCATTCCCTTCTCGTTTTTGAGTGTCCTGATGATTCTTCGCATTGCTATTGGCTCACGCAATATAGCCTCTACCGTGTTATTCGTCGGCTTGACCTGTGGATAGACAACGAATGTAAGCCAGTGACCGATACCATTCCCGAGCATAGTCAGTACGTCTTCGGCGTCTTCAGATTCCACCTCTGTTTCTGCAATCCGTCGCAGTTCCTTACGTGATTCTCGTTGAACAATTATTCGCTGAACAGGAGACGGGTCAGTGTTCACGAACTCTTTTAGCCCGTCAAAAATCTCGAAAAGTCGATTGTAAATCCCCCATGCTTCTGTGTCATCGTCCGAAAGACTATCGGTACCACGTAGCAGATGTGTCCAACACCGTTGTAACTGTGAGTGGTACGCAGAATATGAGCGGTGGCCGTCACAGACAATAATCCCAGTGAACTCTTCGCCAAGGACTTCTTCTAAAACTTCACTCCCTCGGCTATCACGGAATACATAGAGCGTTTCATCACCTGTCGTGAATGCCCATATCCAACTCTTTGACCCATCAACCAAGTGTGGCGTTTCGTCTGCGTAGAGAACTTCTGCTGATTGTATCCGTTCATGAAGAGCCTCATATTCAGAACGAGCAGTACGTTCCATACGCTCGCAGGCATTGAGAACTGTTGTTCGGTGAATATCACATGAATAGAGTTGTTGAATCAGATGTGCGAGTTTCTTATAGGGTATCCTATATTCATAGCGGAAGAGAACCATTTGGGCGAGTAGATTCGTTCCATAGCCACCCTCTGTTGGACAATTCGATTGATGGGCAATTACGGAGTTGTTGCAATTCTCACATTCATAGTGGTGTCGAAGGTATCGAATATTCTCCGGCTGTTCTACTTCGTTTACAGGAATTACGACGCTCACATTGTCCAGCACACATCCACAACGGTCACACCTATCCTGCGTGACCCGAATCTGACTTTCGTCTCTTGGGCCTACTGAATGGCGGCTATTCGAGTCCATATGTGGATATCAATGCAACTCTCAATAACTATGAGGCAGTGTCAGTAGAGAACAGTACCTCATTGACTGCCGACGACCGCGACAACGACCATCTTGAAGGCTGTTGGTGCGTTCCCTCAATAGAAGACGTACCCTGCTGGCTTACTATCGGGACGGCTTCGAGAAATCAAATCCGAACGCCACAGGGGGCGACAAATTGTTGGGTTATTTATTTGTATATAATTAGAATACCCGTACAGTTTTTAATCGTCGCTTATTAGGTCGATAGCATGGCAGATGCGGAGCAACAAGATTTAGGCCTTCTTTTTGAGAACGGACTTTTCACTGTCCCAAAGTACCAACGTGGATATTCATGGACTACATCCGAAGTACAGGACTTACTTTCTGATATTGAACATCTTCATCGAGACAGGACAAGGAACGCAGATTTCGAAGGTTTTCACTATTTCGGAACAATTGTCCTTCAAAATGTTGGTACTAAAACCGTATCTCGACGGAAATTAAGTGAATACAATGTTATTGATGGTCAGCAACGGCTCACCACTATTACAGTCTTACTCCAATGCATAAACGAACGATTGAAAGAGTACAAACACGAAGAAATTGACGGTGAATCAGTAGAGAAAATCATAGAGGACAATCAAGAGACATTTATTGATTTCCGTGGCGAAGCACGGATTCGACCGCAAGAAAAGACAAAAGAAGTCTACGACTTGGTTATCATTAACAGCGAAAATACAGATAGTGTATCTGCAAGTATCCCTTCGCAGGGGTACCTGCTTAATGCGAAAGAAGTTATACATGATTGGTTGGACGAGAAGGAAGAAGACGAAGACGACTTTCTCGAATTCTTATCAGGATTGTCGGAGGTACTGTTTTCTAATATCCAAGTTACTACATACACAATCGAACAAACAAGTGAAGCAGGTCGCTTTTTCGAGGTACTAAACGATAGAGGGCGCGACCTTACGACTATTGATAAAATCAAAAGTTATCTGATTTTCTGTGCAGACCGGCAAAATGATGAATCGCTTGCTGAAGATATTTATCAGAAGATTGGGGCCGTCATCGAAAAAGTCTCACAAAACGGTGGCGAAGAGTCGGTTGATAGATTTGTTCGAGAACACTGGCGACTATTTTCGGGTGAATATAGTTTTGAGACGAGTACCATCACAGACATACACCGTCGAGTAAAACGGATTCCTGCTCATATCCCCCAGTCCCGCCCACCCGAAGAACAGAAGATTTGGATTGAGGCGTATATGCAAGATATGAGAACAGCGGCAGAGGAATTCCGTAAAATCACGAATCCAGATGTTATACTTCGGGAAGCCAATAATCCTACAAAAGTTGAAAGAGAGATAGTGTCGGCATTAAAAAGTTTCAATGCTATCGGGAAAGAAACCAACTATCTGTCTTTGCTAATGAGTGCAGGCAGAACGTTCGGGCATAGTGAAGAGTTTTTGAGAACGATAGAATTGTGTCGAACTCATGCGTTTCGACTATATCAAATCGCCAACTCGCGGGCGGATAAGAGGCGTGCCCATATACGCAAAATGTCGTACCCTGTTTCATGGGTTGGCCGGAGTGAAACTGCAAATGATATTTTCGGAAAAGGCCATACCCCACCAGAAGAAGTCTTTGAGACCACAGAAGCCGCTTACGAGTACATCGTGAGAGAAATCGAAGACGACCTCGGTCGATATTGCCCGGATTACCTCATTGCAGATTATCTCCGCCAATCAGATGTTGTCAATGGTAATGATAGGTGGGGCGGAATCGGTGAAACCTCAATTGTCTATCTGTTATATGAATATGAGCGGTATTTGCGAATGCAGAACAGTGGCGAGTCGCCAATTGCTGATTTCCGTGAATTCACGGGTGTTGGCTTGGGAAGTCGGCGGGTACAACTCGAACACATTTGGCCGCAGAACCCGAGGGAGTTACCAGAAGAGCGCACTGAAGAGCATGAGGAATGCGTGAACTCCTTGGGTAATCTCGCTCTCATCAGTCCTGATGATAATCCACACGCAAGCAACAAGCCTTATCGACAAAAGTGGGAAGAGACCTATGATAATTCAAACCAACAACACTTGAGGGAACTTCCTCATCCAGATAATGTTGAATGGGGTAGAGAAGCAATCGAAAATCGTACTGACGAACTCGTTGATTTCGTTCTCAAGTGGTGGTCAGGGGCGAGTGAGGCTTCTGTGTGTATAGAGGGATACCACGAGTTTAGTACAGAGCAGAGGCGCGACCTTCAAAATAGAATTTCCCAATCTGTTCGTGATAATTATCATAAGAGAAATGGACAGTCGATTGCGAGTGTTAGTATTCGGAACCAAACGCTCAACGGTAACGAATGGACAGCAATAAGAAATTGTGATTGTGGTTCGCTATCAATGAAAATCCAAGCAAATAGCGGAGAAGTCCGATGTGCAGAATGTGATTCTGAACTAACGGCTCCCCTATATCAAGTACGTTCTGAAGTGTAACCTTTCTCAATACCCCTATCAGCGAAATCCTATACGCCTGCGTGAAGCCTTGAGGTACGTCTGTGCGACCGTTTTAGTGTCCCGAGAAAATAGGTGAACTAACCACACGAAACGCGCCGCTAATCGTTAGGTTGCGAGGAAGAGGGAAGGGTCGTCCGGCCAAGGTCGTCCTTCCCCTGTCGTGGAAGAGGCTACGACGATGAATGCTACGTACTCCACCGCCAAGAGCGTACCGCCACAGTTCGACTACAAGACCGACGAGTATCGTTCACGCTTCCGAGACGAGGTGCTTGACGCACTTCGAGAACGCTCGAACACTCTTTTCGACGTTCCGACAGCACTCGGGAAGACGCACACGGTAGCGACGACTCCGTGGGGCCAATACCCTTCACTGACCAATCAGAAGCCAGTCATTCATTTCCACAAGACACGAGACGCCCGTGACGAGGCCGCGAAAAAGAGTAAGAAAGCAGGATTAGACGCTGAAGTGCTACAGGGGTGGGAAGAGATTTCGTTGCCTGCTTCTGACGCCTTCGACTGGCCTTCGATTCGCGGCAAGCCTCTTCGGCAGTGGATTTACCAGCAGTGTGAACGCAACGGCATGAGATACCCGGAAGCAGTTCACCGGGCGAAGATTGAACTCAATGACGACTTGTTAGACGAAGCACCGCTGACCGGTATCCAGTGGGCCGATTTGCTTCCGCTCACCAGAGCCAACGTAGATATTATCCACGCTACGCACCAGTTCGCGTTTGCCCCACCACTCCGGAACGGTACGGTAGTCGTTTTTGACGAACAGCCCGACTTCACGCAGAACCTCAAGGACTCGCCGGACGACTTGAGTCGAGAGCGTATCCGCTGTGCTGTTGTGGCGTATCTTGACGAGGGTGAGGCTCCGATACAGACCTTGGGACTATTGATGGAACTCTCGAAGGGGGGTGCCGATAAGCCGTTTCAGGGACAGTTGCAAAATGCCCTCACACATCAGACAGATAGAGATTGGTGCGTATCGAACGACGACGCTCACCCATTGGCACCGGCACTTACCCGTGCGATATTCCGGGCCGAACCACGGTCGAACGGTCGATATGTTGGGACTGCGACTTACACACCACAGGCACCGTCAGGCTTCGGTGGTTCAAACCTGAACACCGACCAAGAGGTAACGGTGGTCTTTGACGACGAGAACACGATTCAGACCGTGCGGGTTGTCCCCGACATGAGCCAAGCCCACACCATTCTCGGGTTGGACGCTTTCCCGACGAAACCGCTTTGGAAACTGAATACGGGCGTCTCCTTCGACGTGAATCATCTACTATCGGCACCAGAACGAATGGTTTGGCGACGGCGTGAGAAGCAACTGCGCGTCGTTCAGGTCGGGTCAGACGCAAATCACTACACTCGCGGTATCCAGAACACGCAAAAAGTTCGTGCGCTGGTCGAGGAACTCCGCGACCGACATGGGGACGCGTTCTCGTCCGCGATTACCTCGAAGGCGGCGAAAGACACGCTGAAGCAAATGATGGAAGACGCCGGGGTGAACGACCCGACTATCCTTACCTTCGGGGAACAGAACAGCAGGAACGTTCTTGGGGACGAAGACGTTGGCTTGGTGGTCGGCTGTATCGACATGGGCGACGGGCCTGTGCTTGACCGGCTCGCTGAACTCGGACTTGTGGCCAACCCTGACCGGAAGAACACCGAGTGTTCGAACTGCGAGGGGGACGGGTGCCGAGAGTGCAACCACACCGGAAAGGAACGGGCAGAAGGACGTGGATTCGTCGGCCCTGACGCTCGCGTAGCAGAGCGAATCTGCGACAGTGTTCGGCGCGACGAGGTGAAGCAGGCCATTTCTCGGTACGGACGTAACCCGACTAATCCGACCGACTCTGCGACCGTCTACGTCCATACGAGCGTGATTCGCCCGTCTCTCCTACTTGACGACGACAGCGAAGGTGTCGATATACGCGCGACCAGAGAGAGCGAGGTGATAGCGTTCGCCCGTGAGCAAGACGAAACCACGACCAAAGCAGTGTGGAACAATACCAATGCGTCTCGAAAGTATGCCACCAAGGTTCTGAACGAACTGGTTGAACAGGGGTTTGCGACTCTTCGTGAAGAGGAACCCTACGGTACGCACATCTACACCGTATCGTCGGACACCCCGAGCGACCATTTCGTAGACTTGGACTGAACCTTCGAACTATCCTCTTTTGTATAACAAAGAGCGTAGTTCAAAAGTAAGAATTTTGATGTTTTCAACCCCGACCCCCTCGACGGGGTTCGATTCTCTTTCAGAAACGCTTCAAATCGGTCTTCATACCCCTCTCGTGGAGAAAACCTATCAAAATCAATAAATATGTAGTATTATGATACTCGAAACTGACGGCCTACCCCTATCCATCGGTAGTCAATGGGGCCAGCCCGGCCCGTAGCCCACCTGCCTACGCACTCGCACAGCAGGCACAGGTACCAGCAGAGCGCTGTCAGAGAGGCAGAGGCCAGTGGGTACCCCTGACGGGCCGGGTGGGCTGGTAGGGGATACGAGAGGTCGGGGGGACTGGCCCCGGTGGGGGACGGGGGTCGTCGGTCGGGCCGGGACAGTCGGGGGTAGGGTGGGGGCTTCGAGAGGGTCGAAAATTTCAGAGCGGCAGACACTCTATAGAGATGTGTGATTTTCGCGGGTGATTGACCGCGTTTGTGGCGTCGTACTGGCCCCATAGCGGGTCGTGACGGTTGCCTTCGGCGGCGTGGCCCACTCGTCGGCGTTGAGCTTCAAGGGCGTGAGCGATGGAATACGGGCCGAGAACAGGCCAGTGACGGTCGGCGTCAGGGTACGCTCATGACGGTATCGTCGGGGTATGGCCCTTTAGTGTTTTTATACCGTTGGCGTAGGCGACTCACTGCCGAGGTCGTCCAAGCGCTCGGCAGGTCTGCGTGTGGTTTTATTATATGCCGTCATGTTTCAGATAACATGGCACGGAATCCGAAATGCCCCCGGTGTGGCAGTTTCAACGTGACTCGAACGCATGGTATGAAGAGTTGCCAAGACTGCGGCAAGAGTTGGGAGTGACAAATCGGAACAGCCTACGCTTTCGCTTGTTCCGATTCTGGTTCGGTTTCACCGAGGTCGTCCAATCGGCCATAGGTCACATCCCCGGTGTCTTGGTCGGTCAGCCCGTACTCCGCAAGGTACTTCCGAACAGTCGTCGGGGAACAGTCGAATCCCTCGCGAGCCGCTATCTCGTCCGCTGACAGGCCTTCCTCGACGTATAGACGGCGAAGTGTCGGTTCGTGTCGCCAAGGCCGAAGGACGCCGAGACGTTCCATGTGGACGGTCACGCGGCTCTTCGAGACGCCGAGTTCGTAAGCGATAGTTCGGGGCGACAGCCCGCGCTCATGATAGCAGTGCCAGAGGAAATCACGGTCACGCCACGGTTCGTCTTCGGGAACGCGCTCTTCAGGTAGGCGGAAGGTCATAGACGATACTATGTGATTCGCGCCAGTAATTCGTTCGGTGGTGGAATACTACTTTCACTACGGTAGCAGGACGTTTTTGTCGCCTCTGGTCAACTTACTCGTAACATGGATGATTACGTTCCACCGCAGGCAAGTGAAGACGCATTTCATTGCCCTCATTGCAACACCTATGCTCACCACTCTTGGCAAGAGTTGAAACTTCACCACCCAAGACAAGGCCGATTCCAAATCCTCGATGGACAAGTCGGGACTTGTTCGAAGTGTGGAGACTACCATATATGGACAGGTGAAGATATGATATATCCACAGGCTTCCTCGGCTCCAAAACCGACCGAAGATATGCCAGATGGGGTACGCGAAGACTTCAGCGAGGCACGACAGATTGTCGATGATTCTCCCAAAGCCGCCGCCGCGCTTCTTCGGCTCGCTATGGAGAAACTGGTACAAGACCTGACCGGGGACGAAGACCAAAGTCTCTACTCTGGTATCGGGGAATTGGTTGACGAAGGGCGCATAGACGAGCGGATTCAGAAGGCGTTGGATAGCGTTCGAGTAACGGGTAACGACTACGTTCACGCAGGCGAAATATACAACCCTGACGACCGGGATACTGCCCTTCGACTCTTTGAGTTGGTGAACGTGATTGTCGAACTCACGATTACGCGTGAGAAGATGATAGAAGAGGCCTACGACGAGATTCCGGAGAACAAGATGGACGGAATCAAACAGAGGGATGGTACGTGACCCATTCAACTACGTGAGATTACGGAATAAGTGTAGCATGAGGTAATCAAATGGGACTATTGATTTTCGGACTCAGTTTGTTGCTCGCTTCCATTTTCTTTGGTGTCTTCCCTGTACTCCTTGTTCTCACGGGCAATTGGATTCTTGACACAGTTGGAATCCCGATTTTCGTCGCGTGTGTCGGAATTGCTATCCTCATTTTCTACGCCGCTCTGGTCTGGTTTCGAGGTTCATTGTGGAAGGCGTTGATAGACCTACTTGAGTTCGGTATAGTCGGTGTTGGATGGGTTGTCTCGAAGTTTGCCACTGCGATACGTCGTCTTGGTGCTATCGTCTCTGTCATGTCATGGGTGAAGGCGACATTAGGTCTCTACCCCGGTAGGAGATTCATCGAAAATCGTCGTGAAGGTATCGTGGAACGGGGTATCAAACACGTAGAGAGTGGCGACGTTGAAATCACAGACTCACCCGAAACACTCGCTCAGGAAGCCCGTGAGGCATATGATAAAGCAGGTCGTCAACTTTCCAATGGTGAAGCCGTTCTTGGACTCTCGCTTGCGGTGGTCACTCTTCTGCCGTCTAATATCGCATTAATCCCGTATTCCGAACTATTGAGTTCATCCGGAGTCGCGGCGGGATTGTCTATAGCCCTTGTATTCGTCGTGGCAATCCGCCTCTCGGCTCTTGATTTGGCCTTGGCCCGTGACCCCGACCCGACCGAGAACAAGGCACGATTGGCCGTGTACCGAGATTGGAACCAAACTGTTGCGGGTGGAACAGATGTAGTGAAGGTATTCGTGATGTTGCGTGTTATGTATGGGATTAGTGACTCGGCCTATGAGTTCTACATTGATTGGGTGTTTGAGAGAAACATAAACGGGGAAGGGGTGGGAACGGTCGAACTCATTCGTGAACTGCCAAGGCCAGTTTTTGCCTTCTATCTGTCTGAAAGAGACGGTATATCACCGTCAGAAGCGAGTCAAGAAATGTTTGGATGGGACGTTTTCAGTTCCTTTGAGTTCGGCCCGTCAAAAGAGGAATCGCCACCAGAAGACGAGGAACCGTATATTTTCGAGTCGGCTTTGCGCCCCGTGATTGAGTTTAAGCACGATATTCGTGACGTGAAACGGGCAATGAAGGCCCGCCAATTGGCTGAGAAACGTGATTCGTCACCAGAGGAAGTAAGCAGAGAACTCTATGGTGAAAACATCCTTCCGGCGAAAGAGGAAACCACGAGTAACGCTACCGAAGAGTCAACAGAATAGTTTGTTCACTCGATAAGCCTGTACTGAGCGCGAATCAGGTTCCGTTTCTGTTCGTCCGACTCTTCGTCTTCCATGCCCTCTTCGACCATCCTCACCGCAGAGTCTTTGCTTTCTGGTATGCGAATCTCGGGGTTCTTGTCTTGTTCGTCGCTCATACCAGTACTTCAGCCGCGAAGGGTGAATCCCTTTGGGTGGCTCATACCCCGTCGAGATAGTCACGACGCTGTTCGACCTTCACCTCTTCGTCCCGGCGGTCATAGTGGGCGTCGAGTACTCCTTGGCTGACGTTCATCCGGTCGGACACGACTTGCTCTGGTACATCTTCGGTCAGGTGGTGAGTTATGCTTCCTCTTCGGATGGCATGGGGTGACACTGACGACGGACACTTGCTCGCTCTCCCTCGTTCAGTAATGGCTTCGCACTCGTCTTTCTCTTTCCCGTGCGGACAGTCCCCTTGATACTGACAGGGGCGCGTCCACCGATAGACCGTTTGCCGGAGAGTGTTGTTCGTGGGGCGTCCGTGCTTGGTCGTCAGCAATGGGTCGCGCCCATATTCGTCGGTAACATCGTGGCGGTGTACGTCGACGTAGTCTTCGACCACGGTACAGACAGCCGTCGTCAGAGCCACGTACCGCTCACCGTTCCCCTTGTTCTTTAGCGGAGTATCAGTATCCGGTCGGTGACGAACGGATAGATACTCGTCGTCCGGGTGAAAGTCCGATAGGTCGAGCGAACGAATCGAACCGATACGCATACCCGTCCGCCATAGCAGGAGAACGACGGTGTGAGAGAACGAGGCATACTCGAACCGTTCGAGATAGTCGAGTAGTACCTCGGCTTCCTCGGAATCGAGTTTCACGTCCCGCTGACCAGTTCCATCCCCGAGCGTCGGAGAGATTATTTTCGAGTGTAAGTCACTCTCGACGGCGTCCACCGTCTCACAGAAGCGAATGAATACCCGAAGAGTATCCATCTGAGATTTGAGACTGACCTTGTTCAGGTCGCCGTCTTCCTTCCGCCACAGTTTGTAGCGGTGAAGGTCGCGGCCGGTGAGATTGTTTACGTTCTCTACGTCTCCTTCGCCGGCGCACCATCGGATGAAATGGTTCAGACGGTACTCATGGGCCTGTAAGGTACTCTCGGTCACGTCGGTACTCCGTTCCCGTAGGTACAAATCGAGCGCTTCCTCTGCCGTGGTCGGCGTCAGGTTCCGGTTTGGCTTGGACATAGGTTGCTCCGAAGCCCATAACCGCAAGAGGGAGCGCCGAAGGGTGGCCGTAACCGCGATTCGAATTCGCGCCGGCCCACTTCTTCCCCACTCATCACACACAGCGACAGCACCGGGGGAACCGTCTTCTTGCAGTAGACCAAACAACACATATGGTCTCAGTCAGCCGTTCGATTCACATCGACACACCAGTCGAGACGGTATTCGAATACCTCGACGACCCCCGAAACCACCCCGAGGTGACGCCGAGCCTGAGCGAGGTCCGGAACATCGAACCGCTCGACAACGGCGGCAAACGCGTCGAGCACACCTACAAGATGGCCGGTATCGGCGTCGACGGCGAACTCGTCGAGGAGATACACGATGACGGCGAACGAATGGTATTCGAGATGCGCGGCGAACTCACCGGCGAAATCGAAATCGAGACAGTCCCCGACGGTGACGGGACAGAACTGCGCTACCGGGCCACGTACGACCTGCCAGGGACCGTCATCTCGGCACTCGCGACGCCGTTTGTCCGGCGGTACAACGAGCGAGAACTTCAGACCACGCTGGAGAACACCAAGACGAGACTGGAGGCCGGTCAGTGAGAGCGACTGGGGAACGACCGGTTCACACCAGCCGTCCGGCAGTCCCCACCAGCGGAACCAACACGAGCAGATACGTGAGCGCACAGAGCGCCCAGTCCCGACGAATCGCACCCACACGTGAGGACGCCACGAGCGACTGGGGCAGGACGACGACAGCGAAGAATGCGACCATCAACACGTAGAGCACAGCGCCAGCCAGCACCACGGCGAGCACCGACAACTCCCCGAAGACGCCTTCGCTGACCAGCAAGAGCCAGACGAACAGCGGCCCGGTCAGGATGCCGGCGAGATAATGGACGACCGTCCCCAGTCGCGCTGGCGCGGAATCCGGCCGGCTGCCGGTCAACACGCCCGCGGCGATTGTCGGCGGTGTCCGTCCCTCCGGCAGCCGCGGCATGACGAGGTCCATCGCGAGCGTGGCAACCACACCGGCACCGACGCCGAGAAAAAAGAGCAGCGAGACTGAAAGCGGTTCGTAGTGTGTCATACCCGTTTCGGAGGGTGCCAGCGTATTTTTTCTGGTGGTTCTCGCCGCCCGGACGCCTCGCCATAGCGTGGTCCACAGACGACCTAGCGTTTCCCTAGCGCGCGCTCGAACGTTCGCTGTGCCCGTTCGTACCCCTCGTTGCGGTCTACGATAGGGTGTGGATACTCCGGAGCCAGGCGCTCGCGCTCCCCGCGCGAGAGTGTCGGCCAGTCGATGATTTTGTCTGCCGGAACGTCGCGCAGTTCCGAGACGTACTCGGTGACGTAGGTCGCGCCGTCGTCGTATTTCGACAGCTGTGAGACGGGGTCGAAGATGCGCACGTCGACGCTGTCGGTCCCCGTCGAGGCAATCCACTGCCAGTTGCCGTAGTTGTTTGCCGGGTCGTGGTCGATGAGCTGTCGCTTGAAATACTTCGCGCCCGTGCGCCAGTCGACGAGCAGGTGTTTCGTGAGAAAGGAGGCGACGACCTGGCGCGGTCGGTTATGGATGTATCCCTCCTCGTTGAGTTGGCGCATGCCCGCGTCGACGAACGGATAGCCGGTTTCGCCGCGCTTCCAGGCGTCGAGGTGGTCGTCGTCCTCGCGCCACTCGATGTCGTTCGGGAACGACTTGTAGTTCTCGACGAGCAGCGTCGGATTGTAATACAGCAGGTGGTAGTTCTGCTCTCGCCAGGAGAGTTCGTACCTGAATTTGCCGATATTTCGCTGTGCACTTCCGCGCGCACCCTCGTAGCGCTCGCTCGCGTCGGCCCATATCTCGCGGATGCCGAGCATTCCACCCGCGATGTAGGGTGAGAGCCGTGACACCGCGCCGACCGGCTGTTCGACCGCTCGTTGCATATCGTCGCGTGTGTCGTTGTAGCTCTCGATACCCGCAGTCAGGAACTGGTCGTACCGGTCCCGTGCTGCCCGATAACCGGCTGTCGGGAGGTCGATATCCGCCGAGACCGACGGCGGGCCGGTATCGTCGCTGAGTGAGACGAACCGCTCCTCGTCGGGCACGTCGAACGGCGTCACTTTGTGCTGGTCTTGCCAGTCGTCGTAGAACTGGCTGTGGTTCGGATACCGCGGCGCGAGTCGTTCCGGGTCGACCAACACGAGGTCGGTGACCGATTTCGTCGGTAGCGCCTCGTCGACGGCCCGCTGCCGGTTTCGACGGGCCGGCCGGTAGTGACGGTTGTAGTACACCCGCTCGGCATCGTACTCCGAACACAGCGATTCGAGGGTCTCGGCCGGCGACCCAACACGGACGAGCAGGTCTGTCCCCAGCCGCCGATACCGCTGTTTTAGCGCTCGCACACCGTTTAGCAGGAACGCGCGCTGTCGCTTCCCAATCTGTTTCAGCAGGTCGGTATCGACCACGTACACCGGCAGCGTTGGCTCTTTCTTTGCCGCCAGCGCGAGTCCCCTGTTGTCTGGGATACGGAGGTCTCGCTGGTGCCAGAACAGATGCATGCAGTTGACTACGGTTGTAGCGGTATGAGTCTAACTGTCCGCTGTGGTCGAGACGCCACCGCCGATGGCTTGCCGGTCACCGCCGCGACCGATAGGAAACTACTCCGTCATCGACCGTCGCAACCACAGTTGCCCGCGCGAGCCGCCCGTGGTCGCGAATATGATGCTCCGGGACGAGTGGCAGCGGCACGGGTCGGAACCCGTCGGCACGCATCGCGCTGACGCTCGTATATCGCTCCAGTACATCTCCGTCGTCAAACACGCAGAACCGCCCGGCATCGTTGCGGGCGTAGCTGTACCGGAACGTGGCGGCCGCCGGGCCCGGACAGGCAAGTCCGTCGACGGAGTCAAGCGTGGCGACGCGGTCGCCGCCGACAGTAAGCGCGAGTGGTGGGGAGTCTGTCTCTCGTGACTCTTCCTCGAACCACGTGACGGGGCCGGTCGTGCCGAGACAGGCGTAGCTACCGTCCGACAGCAGAATGCGGTCCTCGATTGGGACGAACTCGCGGCCGCCGTCCCGGCCGGCCAGCAAGAACGGGTCTTCGAGCAACGGTTCGACTTCGCTGGCAGTCTGTGGGTGGGCGACGAGGACCGGCACGCACCCCTCGTGTGCAGCGTTTGCGATTGCCGAGACGACTGTCAACGGTCTGTCGTCCCGGAGTGACACGAGCGCGAGTGGAGCGTCGACCCCGGCTATTGTCGTCGTGTCGCCCCGAGCGACGGTCGGCCATTCCTCGGCCGCGAGGCTGTACCCACGCTCCTGGAGGTCGTCGGCCACAGTATCGCGCCGACGCGAGACTATCGGTCTCATCAGCCAGAATAGGGGCCAGAACAACATAAACAACAGCACGGACCACCCCTTCGTGGCGGTCTCGTTGGCAGCGACGAAATCTCTCCCTTCCGGCCCGAGCGACGGGATGGTGCTGTCCCGTTACTCGTCGGTCGTGTCGATGCCCAGGGCTTCGTTCAGCCCACAGAAGCAGGTCGTCGCGTTGAAGCCAAAGCCAACTGCGCCGAGGAGCGCGAGCAGTCCGGCCTTCCGTTTCCCGTTTCTGAGCGTACGTATCGCGGTGACGGTCAGCACGACGGCGAGCAGTGCGCGGACGATTCGGTCGCGGCCACCAACGTTCTGCTTGGCCATACTCGACCCTTCGGGCCCAGCAGTATTGAACGTTCGTCTCCGTCTACCACTCGAACGCCTCGTGGACCTCTCGGCCCGCATCGTTGCACACGGGGCCGACAACGTCGGTAACGCCGTCGAGGACTGTCGCGGCACGGACCGGTGGCTTGCTGCCGGTAAATTCGCCTATCTCGGGGGCACTAACGCTGTAAATGACGCGCTCGAAGCCGGCCGAGCGCATTCCCCCGGCACACATCGGACAAGGTTCGGTACTCGTGTACATCACCGTCTCGGCGCGTTCTGTGGCGTCGAGTTCCCGACAGGCACGGTATGCGAGATGGAGCTCGGGATGGCGGCGAATGTCGTCTCCTGTCTTGATGCGATTCGACTCCGCCATGACGACCGTATCGTTGCACACGAGAACGCTCCCGAAGGGGTGGTCGCCACGGTCGGCTGCCTCTCGCGCGAGGTCGATTGCATGTTGCATGTGTGATACGTGACGGTACTCGACTGGCGGAATCTCGTCCATGCCACAGTAACACGGCGATGTCTCATCAAGCCTCGCCCGCGTATCAGTGCTGTTTCTGGCCCTGAGACAGCTGTTGACAGGTTATGTGGCACGAACACGGAGAGGTTGTACCGGAATGGCGTCGTGGCCACCCCCTCACGGCGTCGACTGGCATACGGCCAGGGACGGTTCGACCCCTTCGGCTCTCCGACTCGTTGTTGATGCCTGCTACGACAGCGACACGATTGGCTTCTCCCGTGTTTCACTGCATGAAACAGCCGGGCTCCTTTTATATTTGCCCCCCGTCTCAGCCAGCCTGGCGGTCGGTGATTCCGCTGCGTTCCGGGACATCTCGTCGTGGTTCCCCGCCTTGCCCTCCACTCCTCCATTTATCTCAGACCACGACCCGCAGGTTCAAGCGACACCGACGCGTATGGTGACCCGTGTCAGATGCTAACTTTACGCCCGGGTTTCAGTCGCTCGAGGAGGAGGTAAGTCGACGACAGCTCCCGGTCGAAGGCGAGATACCCGCCTGGCTATCGGGGCGTCTCGTCCGCAACGGGCCGGCCAAATTCGAGGGTGGCGGCGAGCGCGTCGTACACTGGTTCGACGGGCTCGGGATGGTCCGCAGCTACGAGTTCGACGACGGCGGGGTCTACTACACCAACCGCTTCCTTCGCACCGAGAGCTACGCCGACGCGATGGCGGGCCGGCCGACGGGACAGTTCGCGACCGGCGAGCGCGGACTCCAGAAACTGCTCGGCTGGCTACGGCGGCTGGGGCCTCCCGAGCCAACCGACAACGCGAACGTCCACGTCGCCAGACTCGGCGGCGAGTACGTCGCACTGACCGAAGTCCCGCGGTGGACGCGATTTGGCGACGCTCTCGAAACGCGCGGCGAGTTCGCGTTTCGCGACCTGCTGGAGTACGACATGATTACTGCACATCTGGTTGCAGACCCGCGTGGCGGTCACCTCGGGCACGCGCTCTCCTTTGGCCGGACTCACGAGTACCGCCTGTTCCGTATCCCCGAGGGGACCAGACGCCGGGAAGAAATCGCCGCGATTCCAACGGATACGCCCGCCTATATCCACAGTATCGGCGTCAGCGAGACACAGATCGTACTTGTCGAAACGCCGCTTCAAATCGACGTACTCGCCGCCCTCTCGCCGTTCACCGAGGGGTTTTTCGACCTGCTTCAGTGGGACGACAGCCAGGACACCACCGTCTACGTCGTCTCTCGTGAAACGGGCGAGGTCACCACCGAGACGACAGTGCCGTCGTTTTTCACCTTCCACATCGTCAACGCATTCGACGACGCCGGCGACGTGGTTGTCGACCTCGTCGCGTTCGACGACGACCAGATTGTCCAGGCGCTCTCGCTTGCGGAACTCGACGAGGCCGGCTTCGCCGGTGCACCGCCGGGGCGACTCGTCCGCTATCGCGTCTCTGCCGACGGCGGGGTGACAGCGCGACAGCGGTACGACGGTGGTATCGAACTCCCGACGGTCCCGCGACAGGCCAGAACCCGCCGGCACCGCTACGTGTACGGACAGGCGACCGACCGGAAAGGAGCGAACGGCCTCGTGAAAGTCGACACCGACCGAGAGTCTGCCAGCGAGGTCTGGGAGCGCGACCTCTACATCGAGGAACCTCGCATGGTCGAGCACCCCGACCCCGACCACGAGGACGACGGCGTCGTTCTCGCCCCAGCACTGGATGTTGCCGCCGAACAGTCTGTTCTGTTGTGTCTCGACGCGGCGACGCTGTCGGAACTCGGCCGAGCACGGCTCCCCCATCCGGTCCCGTTTGGCTTCCACGGGCGCTTTTTTGATGATTGACTCCTGACGGCCTGAATCTCGGCGAAAAAACAACACAACCGAAGACAACCAACGTGAGGAACAACACCGGGACTGCACGGAAGCGTCCGCGGCCGGTGGCCGGACGAATCTGCATCACTGCTCGGTAGACTCGGACGACTCGACTGACGGCAGTCCGGTCGCCATCAGTCGCCGGGCGAGCGTGACAAGGCCGTTGTCGAACCCGCGCCCGAACACCGCCTGTTCGTGTTCGCGCTCGTCACCGGGCGTCTGGTGGAACGTGCTGACGAGAATTGTACTCCGGTCTATCAGCACCATCCGGCTGATTTCGGTATCGTCGGCCGGCGGGGCCGACTCGCTTAGCCACTCGAGTCCAGAGACGAAGACTTCGGCTTCCGGGAGACTGTCTTGGACGCGGTTTTGAACCGACTCGGCGGTCGTTCCGATCATGACTCGTACCTCTCGTTTCCTGGCTGTGTTGAGGCTCTCGACGAGTGACTCGGTGAAGACGGATTCGTCACCGAGGACGAACACGATTTCTTCCTCGGCCTCGCTGAGTAACTGCTGTGTTCGGCTCGTGATTGCAGTTGTCCCCGACAGGGCCCATACCTCGTGGGGAACGTCGGCCTCGACGTCGGTTGAGGTGGGCTCTATCGTGTCGAGCGTGTCGCGGAGTGTCTCGGTCCGTGTCCGATACTCGCGCTGTAACGTGTCTGCTGCCTCGTCGATGGAAACCGCCCGAAACTGCTGTGGGTTCGAGTGTTGTATCTCGACGAGGCCTTTCGATTCGAGCACCCGGACTGCGTCGTAGACACGCGTGCGCGGTACCTCCGATATCTCGCTGATATCCTTGGCCGTCCCGTGGGGGAGTCGTGTCAGCGCGACGAACGCTTTCGCCTCGTACTCCTGTAGTCCGAGCTGCTGGAGCAATTCTATCGCTTGCTCTCGGTCTGAAATGTCTTCCATGGGTCCCAACCTGTGCTACTGTGTAACCAGCAGCCTATCCCCTCTTCACGCGCCACATGAAAACAACTTCCCCTTCATTACCCTCGCTAGCTGCTATTTTAACTCGAATAATCACAATAAGGTTATACGGGGAGAGTACGAACGCCGAGGTGGCACACGGCTCAGACGGGTCCCAACCACGCTGTTGCTGTGTGCCGGACTCCCTCCGGAGTCCTTTGATTGACCTATCATGTGTGCTGACAATGTCTCCAAGCCACGCGAAGCTGCCATCACACAGCTCGAAGCGTTTGGTTTGAGTACCGACGCTGCACGAACCGGGGCTGTAATTTGGCGCTGTCACTCACAGCGTTACAGATGAAGCAGCGACTCCCGCGCCGAGAGTGCTGGGAGTTTCTATACGAGCGTCGGCTCGGTCACTGACGCCGAGGCAGGCAACGGCGGTGACAGGCTTGCCGCGGGGGTCACCAGCTACGGCGGTTGGTTACAGCGTCGTCGCGTCCGGGTGGTGAGCGAAAAATCGAGTCGACACCGCCGCCACTCTGGAGTACGTCGAAGGCGGTCATCAGGTCTGTCCGTGAGACCAGTCCGACGAGGTCGCCGTCCTCGGTGACCACAGGGAGTCGCCCGATATCGTGTTCGCGCAAGGTCTGGAGCGTCTCCATTGCGTCTGCCCCCGGTGAGATTGTGACGATGTCTGTCGACATCACGTCGTCGACGAGAAACGCCTCGCGCTCCTCCGGACGCACGTCTCTGGCGTCGTCGAGCGTAACCATGCCGACGACCGCACCGTTTTCGACGACGGGGTAGCCGGTGTGGCGCTCTCTGAACATCCGTTCGATGAGGGTCGCGACAGTCGTCTCCGGGTTGACGACGTGGAGGTCGACGCGGGTGGTCATCACGTCTCTGACTGTCACTCCTTCGAAGGTCGCCTTCATCACGGTCTGTTGGGCCTCGCCCGAGGCGGCGATGTAGATGAAAAAGGCAAGCAAGATGAGGACGATATTCAACGAGAGGAGTCCGACAGCACCCAGCAGGAACGCGAAGACCTTCCCGACTTCCGCAGCGAGTTGTGTCGCGCGGGCGTGTGGTCGGTTCCGGGCGAGCAGCGCACGGAGGACACGGCCACCGTCCATGGGAAACGCCGGCAACATATTAAACACCGCGAGTACGACGTTCAACAGCGCCAGGTAGCCGAGAACGAACCGGACGGGAGCTATCGCCACCGGTGTCAGGAGAAAACCCGCATAACAGACGAGACCGACCCCGACGCTGACAATCGGGCCAGCAACTGCAATCCAGAACTCTTGGCGCCAGTTCTCGGGCATCTCGGTGAAGCTGGCGAGGCCGCCCAGCAGCCACAGCGTGATCGAGTCGATATCGTACCCGTATCGCATCGCGACAAGCGAGTGACCGAACTCGTGGAGCAATACTCCAGTAAACAGCCCCAGTGCCGCGGCCAGCCCCAGCGCCCACGGGAGGACCTCACCTTCGAGTGCTGCCGGGTCGAGGCCAGCGCCGAGGACGTCGTTGAGCACCTCCGCGAGCATCGCGATGTCGAGACCGATGATGAACGCGAACACCGGGAGGATGAGTAGGAACGACCAGTGCAATCTGACTGGAATGCCGAATGCACTGCCGACCTGTATCCCTCGCATACGCGGTGATTGGGGCCGGTGGCGTTTAAACCCCGGTCCCGGTCCCTATCGCGCTGTATCGTCACCCTGCCAGACAGAACGCCAGACCGAGTGACGAACGCAAAAACAGTGGTAGACCCCGATGAAACGGACGTACTACCGTCCGAGCGGAAACCTATCAGATTAGCCGTATCCAAAGGATATTTATTGAATCATTACATAGTAGATTGGCTTACCTATTTTCCCACGAACCACCTTTCTTAGCCCTCGTAATCTGGATTGGGGAGCCCTGTTGCCTGTCATCTATCCAATCGGATATGTTATTGGCTGCAAAACAATTATTATGTTTTAATACCTAGTATCGACTGGAATGGTGCGATCAGTCATAGACACACTAACGACAGCAGTACTGCAATTAGGGGGAATAAATGCAACACCCGGCGACGAGGTGATGTGGTTGTGGCTCGGCACAGCCGGTATGTTCCTCGGGATGGTGTACTTCATCGCCCGAGGGTGGAACGTAACCGACCCACATCGGCAGAAGTTCTACATCATCACGACGTTCATCGCCGGCATCGCGTTCACGAACTACCTCGCGATGGCGACGGGATTCGGTGTCATCGACCTGGCACCGTTTATCGAAGGCACAGAGGAGCTGAAAATCTACTGGCCGCGGTACACCGACTGGATTCTGACGACGCCGCTGTTGCTGTATGACCTGGCGTTGCTCGCCGGCGCAGACAGGAACACGATCAGTACGCTGGTCGGACTCGACGTGATGATGATTCTGACCGGTCTGGTCGCTACGCTGACCATTGCACCAGTCGACTCGCTCGGCCTCGCCGTCGAAGGGCACCGAGTCCTCTGGTGGGCAGTCAGTACCGCGTTCTTCCTCGTGCTGGTGTTTTACCTGTTCCGTGGACTTTCGGACAAGGTATCACAGCTATCCGGGGACACCAAAAGCACGTTCAGCACTCTGCGGTGGATGATTGTCGTGCTATGGTTCGCCTACCCCGTCTGGTGGCTCGTCGGCTCCGAAGGACTGGGTCTGCTTGACCTCTACGCAGAGACTGCCGGATTCATGGTACTCGATGTGACCGCGAAGGTCGGATTCGGTATCATCCTGCTGCGCAGTCACAACGTCCTCGACGGTTCAGCCACCGCGACAACTGAACCCGAAGCCGCAGCAGCCGACTAACCGATTCACACTGTCGCGCTGTCGGACACGTCGTTCCGACGGCTCACGGTGTGGCCGATTTCATTTTTCGGGGTCACTGATGCCATAGCCGCGTCTGTCTTCGCGTCGTGTAACCACCGTATCGCGCTTACACCAACGTCTTCGACCACCAGTTACAACAGATGCCCGCTCATCTGGGCGAGTAAGGATGTTATTCGCGCTGCCCGACTCTCGGCTGACGTGGGGAGTACGAGGTGACGCCAGTGTTCGATAATCTGTCCGGGTATCGACTCAAACAGGCGGTCAACGTTTTCCTCGGCGTCGCAGTAATGGGTGGGCTGTTCATGCTGGGGGTGGCCACACTCACAGGAATTGGTTTTGGTATCGCCGTTGTCGGTGGCGGAACGGCGACAGACTGGCAGGTTATCGTCTCCTATCTCGGCCTCTCGGGTGGACTGGTGCTCGGTGGATTCGTCGGGTTGGGACTCCTGAACAGACTGCCCGGGCCGACCGTGGCGTTTGTCTGAGACACGTCGTAGTGTGGTGTCACATGGGCCGATGTACTCGGCCGCAGCCGTTTGCTGCTCGTGGCCCGCTCCCGCTCTGATAAAAACAGCACCAGAGAGCGTCGACGTGGTACATCGTCGGTACTTTGGGGTTTTACCCGGCGTAACCGTTCTGGCGAACAACGCACGTACCGGGTAGTCGTCGAGGTTAGGCCCACTCCGAGAGGAGTACGATACTATTGGATTCTATCCACTCTCCCTGGTTATCTGTAGTCAGTAGTGCTGTATCGCCATTTTCTTGATACTCGACATCGCTCATCCGTACTGTATTTTATCTGTACTAACTACTAAGATATGTACCTACCCTGTTTGGGGTGAAACGATTGCTCTCGCCACACCTGCCATGGCGACGGCGGTGTCGCCACTTCCGGGAGTGCAACGGTCACTGTCTGCTCACGGAACTCTCTCACGCCTGTGGTTGTCGGGGTGTCTCTGGACGTTTCGTTGTTCTGTTGTGGCCGACGACCTCGTCAATCGCGCCGATAGAACACAGTATCGAGCCGAGTGTGAACGTGCGTCTCTGGTCTGACGTGCCGGCGACTGGTTCGGCCGTCGTTATTCGGCCTCCATATGCCGACTGCCGTCGTCATCAGACTGCTCGGAAGCGCCGTTCGTATCGGTGACTGAGAGGTCTGTGCCCGGCTCAAGTACGGTTATGTCCGAGCCAGTATCGGCGGTCTCGCTCGTCTGCTGTTCCGTCCGTTCGCTCGCGTCTGCTCTGTTCACCGAAGTGCTGTCTGCCCCGTTCACGTCTGTTCGGTCGGCGGTGTTGTCTACGTCGGCCGGTTCGGGCGTCGGCCGTGTTCCGTCGCCTTCGACCTCGAAGTCGGCTACGCTGTCGTGGAGTTCTTCGGCGAGCTGTGAGAGCTGCTGTATGTTGGTCGCCGCTGCTGACAGGGACGAGGTCTGTTCCTCGGACGCCGCAGACACGTTCGTCGCTTCGGCTGCGGTCTGCTGGCTTATGCTCGACACCTCGTCGACCATCGAAACGACTTCCTCGGCGGACGCTGCCTGGTCGTCGGTTGCCTCGCTTATCTCCTGGATACCGCGTTCGGCCTCCCGGATTGCCTCTGCAATTTCATCGAACATCTCGACTGCGTCCTCGACAGTGTCTGTGCCTGTCCGGACGCGTTCACTCATCGCTTCGATGTCACCGACTGTTTCGCCGGTCGTCGCCTGTATCTCCTCGATGCGGTTCTCGATTTGTATCGTCGCATCACTGGTCTCCTCGGCGAGCTGTTTGATTTCCTCGGCGACGACGCCGAACCCGTCACCCGCCTCGCCGGCTCTGGCGGCCTCTATCGAGGCGTTCAGCGCGAGCATGTTTGTCTGCTCGGCGATATCGGCAATCATATCTACTACCTCGCTCACTTTCTCCATCTCTCGTTCGAGCGTCCGTACCTGCGTGGATGCCGCTTCGGCCTGTGATTCGATGGCCGCAATTTCGTCCGTCGCCTCAGCAGCGTGAGCTCTGCCCTGTTCACCGCGCTCAACCGCTGTCGTTGCTGTTGCAGAGACCTCCTCCGCAGAGGAGGCTATCTCCTCGACGGTCGCAGACAGCTGGTTCATCTCGTCGGCGACCGTCTCTATGTTCTCGCTTTGGGTGTCGGTCCCGGTCGATATCTCCTGTATCGACTCCGAAACGTCCTCGCTTGCGTTTTCTATCTCCTCGGCACTGGCGGATACCTGCTGGCTCGAAGCCGCCACGTCGTCGGCGATGGCCTGGACGCTACTGACGCTTGCACGCAGCTGGCTGACGCCTTCGGAGAGGTCGTCGAGTACGCGGCCGTACTCGCCGGGATACCCCGTCTCGATATCTTGGTTGAGGCGGCCGCGTTTGAGGTCGTTGCTGGCCGTCGATATCTGTCCGAAGCTGTCGGACAGTCTGTCGGTTCCTCGCTGCATATCGGTAAGCACCTCGCCGTACTGCCCGGGACGGCCCGTGTCGATTGTGCGGTCGAGACGACCCTCTCGTAACGACTGGCTCGCGCCTTCGATTTCGTCGAAACTGCCCGTGAGCTGGTCGGTTCCGTCGTCGAGACGCTGCATTATCTTGCCGTATCGACCGGGGTAGTCGGTGTCGATGTCCTGTTGCAGGGTGCCGGTTTCGAGGTTTCTGCTGACCGTATGCAGGTCGCCGAAGACACCCCGCAGGTTCTGCTGCATCTCGGTGAACGAATCGACCATGCGGCCGATTTCGTCGTCCATCTCGTGGTCGTCCATCTCGGTGTCGAGGTCACCCTCACTGAGCGCTCTGGCAGATGCAGAAAGCTGTTCGAGCGGTGGCGTGATGTGGCGGTTCAACAGAGCGCCGATGCCGATAGCAACGACGAAAGCAACGACGGTGAGCGCCACCAGCTCCATCTGTGTCGTCTGGGTCGCGCTATCGGCGGCCGCTACCTGGGCCGCCATCTCGTCTTGCATCATTTCTTCGAGCGTGTGTGCCTGCTCTTCCATTTCGGTTCGCAGGGTATTCATCTCGGCTAGCTTCTGTGCTGTGAGTTCCTTGTCACCCGCTTCACTGGCCTCGAAGTACTCGCTCCCGAGGTCGTTGTACTCCTCGTGAGTCTCGCGGAGCGTTTCGAACTGTGCCTGCTCGTCGCCGCTGAGACTCATCGCCCGTGCCTGTTCGTCGAAGTGGTCCTCCGCGGCGGCGTAGTCTTCGCTCGCTCCTGGGTGGTCGAGCTGGGCGGCCTGCACTGCGACCTGTTGTTGTTCGATTGCGACGACCATCTCCATCGTGTGGTCGACGTTCTCTCCTTCTTGAGCGATTGCGTGCGCTTCCTTATCCAGCGTGTTCAGGCTCTGGTAACCCAGCGCACCCGTCCCGGCGACTAGCAACGCGACGACCAGAAACGATGCAATCAGCTTCGGCCGGAGATTCAGGCTGTCGATGTTGAGTGTCTGTGCGAGCCGCATACACTAGTACTGCTTCGGAATATCAATCAAATAGAACGATAAACAAAAAAGAGTGGCAGGACTGCCTTGGTTAACTGTCTAACCCCTCCCTTTCATCACTGATATCGGAGGCCGTCCGCATGACGGTTTCGAGTAATTTCCGGTGTGCAGACTGCAGGTGGTTGTAGATGGCGGGACTCGAGATGTCGAAACTTTCGGCGAGGTCCTCGCCCGTGACCTGTCGTGGCGTCTCGTAGTAGCCTCCGTGGTAGGCGGCGTTGAGAATCTCGTACTGCCGGTCGGTCAGAATGGAGGCGACCTGTTGCATTCCGGAAAGCCGGGAGGTATCGATTTGTCGGTGTGCGACCGGTTCTATCTCCCGGTACCGAGACGATAACGAGTCGAGTAACGGACGTTTGGACGTGGTTTTCGGTAAGTGGACCTGAAATCGGGTCTCCGACTCGTCTGACACTGCATGAATAAGCTTGCCTCTGTGCTTTCCGACGACCGAAGCGAGAAACGGCTTCTGTATCGTCAGGGAAATCTGGTCGTTGTCACCGAACAGCTGTGCGTCGAGAATACTGGTCACCGACGAGACGGCGGCACACACCTGTTCGGGGCTTCCGTCGAGTACCGTCCCGATGACACGGATTTCGTCTGTCATGTTCTCCGCGACAGTGTCGAAACGAATCTTGCTCTCTGTGTTGCCGGCGAGTCGCTGCAACGGGTACGTCGGGTCGGATAACTCGAACTCGAGTTCGGTGAATTCCTGTGGTGAGGCGTCAAATCGGTGTTCGAGGAGGCGGCTGTAGTTCACGAGGAGAGACGCGACGTCGGCGAACAGATGCTCGTACATCTGATTGAACGCATCGTTCTCTTGTGAGTGAGCTGTCAGAACGCCATAGAGCACGTCGTCGTAGACGAGCGGAACGCTCACTACCGACTGGAACCCAGCAGAGAGTGCTTCTTTCGCCCAGCACTCCTCGACGACGAGTGACGAGATATTGTTGTGACAGTAGGCGCTCCGGCCGGCCGCTGCACGCTGTGCGGGGACTAATTCGTCCGCCGTTCCGGTCTCGACCGAATCCAGATAGGCGCTCCCGTCACCCGCCCATGCGGTAGGTTTGAGGTTCGTGTCGTCACTCAGCGGTCGACCGACCCAGACAAAATCGACGGGGTCCGTCTCGCACAGTTCCTCACAGACGCCGGCTTCGAGGGCGTCACGGCTCTCGCTCCCGGCAAGACGCCGCTGAATCGATTGAATCGCGGCGATGACGCTTCGCAGTTCGGTGACTCTGGTCTGCTGGGTCGAGAGTTCGTCTACGAGTTCGGTCCGGACGCTGTCGCTCCGGAGTCGTTGGAAGGCCGATTCCGCGTTCGTCGCAACGACTTCGATGAGGTCTGTGTCGACGTCGTCGAACTCGCTGTCTCCCGTCGTAAACGTCACTAACACACCGAAATCACCGATTGGGACGACCAGCATCTGGTTAGTGAGAGTGTCGAGACTGTCGAACTCCGTGAGCGTGTCGCCGTCGAACAGCCGGGAGGTGCCGTGTCGGTACACCTCCCAGATTGGGTTGGTGCCGGGTTCGACAGGACCCACCACACGCCTTCCGTCGACGGCAGAGGACCGTGCAGTCGGCTGCAGGACACCCGCTTGCTCGTCGAATTGCTTGACGCTGACGTACTCGAACTCGAAGCCAGTCTCGACGAACTCGACTAGGAACTCGGCGATTTCCGTCTCCGACGCCGGTGGATAGAACTCGCGTGTCGCCGTGTGGAGTTCGCGCAGAATACGCTCGCGTTTTTCGAGCGCGCGTTCTCGCTCTTTCCGCGCGGTCACGTCTCGCTGGAAGCCGACGTAGTTACCGACGACTCCCGACTCGTCTTCGACCGGCGCAACGTCGAGGTGATTCCAGAATTCTGTTCCGTCGTTCCGGTAGTTCCGGAGTTCGACCGAGACTGCGCTGTCGTCGTCGATACCCTGCCGTATCTCGGCCACAGGACCCGGCTCGGTTGCCTCGCCTTGCAGGAAACGACAGTTGCGACCGGTTGCCTCCTCCCGTGAGTAGCCGGTCAGGTCTACAAACTGCTGGTTTACATAGACGAGAGGGTTGTCGGCCTGTGAGTGGTCCGTGATGGAGATGCCGACTGGTGCCTCTTCGAGCACCCGACTCCGCAGTCGAAGTTCCCGGTCTCGCCGTTTCCGTTCGGTGACATCGCGGCTGTTGATGACGTACCCCTCGACTGCCGGATTGTCGAGTTGCTGGTTACCGCGGGCCTCCATCCAGCGCCACGAGCCGTCGGCATGTCGAATCCGGTACGTGATTGTCCCATCAACAGACGAGTCCGTCTGCCACTTCTCGAACCGGTCGCTGACTGTTTCGCGGTCGTCTGGATGGATGTACTCGACGACCGCGTGACCGACCCTCTCCTCTGGGTCGTATCCCAGGATACGTTCGACGGACGGGCTCTGGTACCGGTAGACTCCCTCGGTGTCGACGACAGAGATGATATCGTTTGACCCTTCGACGAGCGCCCGAAACCGGCGTTCGCGTTCTAGCCGCGCAGTCACATCACGACCGATACCGACGATTCCAGTCGTGTTCCCGTCCCTATCGGTCAGGCGCGTCCCCTTGTATTCGTAGGGGCGACGCTCACCGTCAGCGGTGAGCAGGTCTGCCTCGATAGTGGCGTCACCGTCCAAGAGTACCGTCTCTATGCCGTCGAGAACGGTCTCGTGTTCGTCCTCCGGAAAGAAATCGACGGCGTTTGCGTCTGCGAAATCCGATTCCGTATACGCGAGCGCTTCGTGGGCCTGCTCGTTCCACCGTCTGAGCGTCCCGTCAGTATCTAACACGTAGAAGATATCATCGAGTGCATCGAGTGCCTGCTGGATGAACCGCCGCTCTGTTTCGAGTTCCTGGTCGCGTTGCTTCCGGTCGGTAATATCTTGAAATACGCCGCGAGCGCCAACCATCTCACCGCTCTCGTCGAGCCACGTGTCACCCATCGTCCGCACCCAGCGGACCTCCCCGTCGGCTCTGACGATACGCAACTCTAAGTCGAACTGCTCTCCGTCCGAGAGCAATCGGTCCCACGAGTCCCGTACCGTCTCCCGGTCGTCTGGATGATAGAACGCGATAGCTTCCTCGATTGTCGGTTCGTAGTCGGGTCCAACGCCGTGAATATGATAGAGTTCCTCGGTCCACTGCAGTGTTTCAGAGCCCAGACTGACCTCCCATCCGCCGATATGTGCAATCTCCTGTATATTACTGAGAAATGCTTCCTTCCGCTGGCGCTCCTGCTCTCGGTCTTTTCGGTCCGTGATATCTTGGATGGTCCCGTGAACGCGGACTGCCTCGCCGTCTTCGAACTGTGGCTGCCCACGTGTCCGGACCCAGCGGTGGATTCCGTCGGCGCCGATGAGGCGCAACTCCAGGTCGTATGGTTCGCGGTCTTCGACTGCGCGTTCGAATGCTTCTCTGATGACCGGCCGGTCGTCCGGATGGTAGAACTCGATGCTCTCTGCTGGTGACACGTGCGCGTCGGAGTCTACTCCGTGAATCCGCAACACCTCGTCGGTTCCCCAGCCCTCGTCGGCTTCGATGTCGTACTCCCAGGCTCCTACGTTGGCAACGTCTTGGATATTCTCGAAGAGGTCAAGCCGCCGCCGCTGCTCTGGCTGGAGGTCTCCAGTTGCCGTTCGCCTCTCCGAGGGCTGTGCTAACCACCATATTTGGGTTTCACCGACCGACTTGCTCTCTACCTCTCCGCGCTCGGCGAGTGTCGCCAGAACGTCGGCCACCCGTTCTCTGGGCTCGTCGAGTGTCTCGGCAATCGCTGCTGTCGTCTGTGGCTCGAACGACTCTGCACCGGCTTCGAAAACGGATACCACTACGTCGCCCCGGAGGGGGTCCGTGGACATTCAACGATATTGATTTCGACAGTTATTAAATATTCTGTCGACATATCACATTCCATATTTCTCTGGTGGTTCACCCGTGTCGCGGACTCGAAGCAACATCCCCAGCTGTCACTCATCGATTGGCCGCGATAAAAGTCGGGTGCATTCGAACGCGGTAGAGGCGCTAACGCGCCTCTCTGCCCTTGCCTCGTTTCGCTCGGCAAGACGCCAGCCTGCTCTATCTCCGCCACGAACGGCAGGAAAATGAGTGGGTTGGGGCGGAATTGAACCTCGAAAAGACGTGCTCGCTGCGCTGCGCGCGCCTTTCCTGGGACGAATCCTTCCAACCCATTGCGCGTTTCGCTCCACTACGTTCCGCGAAAGTGCTCATGGGTTGGGGCGGATTCGAACCGCCGGCCTGCTCCGTGTGAAGGAGCCGTCATAACCGGGCTAGACCACCAACCCGTCGTCTGTAGCTTCTCGACGACCGGACTTAAGAATTATCTTCCGGTCACGCTCTAGTATGTCGGACTCTCTTCGGTCACGCCCTCACGCTGGTTGAGGACGCGAGCAAGCGTAAACAACGCATCCGAGAGGCGGTTAAGATAGACGACAGCACTCTGATTGACGCCGTCGTCGGCACCGACGAGCGCGACAGCCCGTCGCTCGGCACGGCGACAGACAGACCGGGCGTGATGGAGGTGTGCGCCGCCGTCTGACCCGCCGGGGAGGATGAAACTCTCCAGTGGGTCGAGTTCCTCGTCGTAGCGGTCTATCATCGATTCGAGTTCCGCGACGTGCTCGTCCGTGACGGCGGGGTCGTCCTCGTCGGGGTCGGGGTTGGCGAAATCCGCCTGGACGATGTGAAGGTGGTTCTGAATTGCGCCGAGGTCCTCGTCGAGGTCATCGTAGCCCGTCGGCCGAACCAGTCCCACGAGTGAGTTCACCTCGTCGGCACTCCCGTAGGCTTCGATGCGTTCGCTCGCCTTCGAGACGCGCTCCATCGTCCGGAGGTCGGTCTGTCCCTCGTCACCGCGGCCGGTGTATATCTTCATACTCCCCTCTCCGGCCGAGACGAACTTAATCCCCTGCCATCGCTCACTCGACGGTGGCCGAGCGGACAGTCAGCCCCTCGCCAAGTGATAACACGAGTGTCGCCTCCCCTGCTGTCAGGTTGAGTCGACAGCGCCAGGGGTCGGTCGCGGTCACAGTCGCGGTGTCGTCGGTCACACACCAGTCGAGTTCCCAGAACGGCACGCCAAGCCGGTCGCTGTCGTACTCGTGGCGGAACCAGGAGACAGCCTCGTGGTCGCGCAGAAATAGCCCAACCGGTGGGTATAGCTGGTTCCCACAGCGTCTGCAAACCCCTGCCACCAAGCCGTCGCTGTCGGACGGTGGGGTCTCGATTTCCATGACGCCGAGACAGGCGGGACAGACACCGCCCAGAGCGCGCGTCATATGTGACCTGACGTAGCGGTCGAACGCATCGAGCACCTCGGGAATCGACCGGGATTGGACCACGCCGGGCGGAATCGGATAGTTGACCTGACGAGTCTCACAGGCCCGACAGGAGATAGTGAGCCACTCCGACTCGTAAGTCGCCACGAGACCATCGGCGTCACAGCGCGGGCAGATCCCGTCGATAGATGTAGGTCCGAACCCGGCACGCTCGTTGTACGTTCCAGCGAGAATCGCTGTCACAACTTTCCACCCGGCATATCGAAGTTCGTACCCGTCGCCGGTATCCCTGACGAACTGGCCAGTCAGCTCGTCGAGATGGTAGCTAAACTGCGAGCTAACGCCGATACTGGTCCGGTCGAATAGCCGTGCAAACGAGACTGGTGTCGCCACATCGTCCTGGGTTGCGCCAAGCAACGCGTGCAGGATGTCGACGCGATGCTCGTGTCCGAGCAGGGCAAACGCCGCCGCAGGCGACAACCCTGCGTCCCCGCTGTCCATGTGCCGGGAAGGGGTGCCGCGCTGATTACTGTTCTGTCTGTCAGCCGGTATGTCGAGACTGTTGCTAAAACGCGCATTAGCGAGCGTATTTGGTGGCGGCAACACTGTTGATTGATACCTCGACCATGCGCACGGAGTCGACTCACAGTTCGGCTATCCTCAAGTACTATCTCTACCGCCTCAGCGACTCGGTCGGGTTCATCTGGCCGGTGTTCACGCTGTTTTTGCTCTGGAACGACCTGAGCTACACACAGATTGGGACGCTGAGTGCCGTCTCGGCGGTGCTCGTCGTTGTCTTCGAGTTGCCGACAGGGTACATCGCCGACCGCATCGGGCGACGGAACACGCTCGCGACAGGGATGGCGGCGATGAGTCTCTCGCTTGCGGGCTTTGTCGTCGCGGACACGTTCCGCGCGTTCGTGGCGCTGTACATCGTCTGGTCACTGTCGATGGCGCTTCACCACGGGACCGACGACGCGTGGCTGTATGCGACTCTTCGGACGACTGCCGACGAGGAGGCATTCACGCGCGTCAAAGGGCGTGGCGGAGCGGTGTCTCAACTCGGCTCGGCGGTGACGATGATTGCCGGTGGCTTCCTCTATGTCGCACATCCAGTCTATCCCTTCGTCGCATCGGCACTACTCAACGCCTGCGGTGTCGTCGTCGTGTTGTCGATGCCCCGAAACTCGCAGTTCGACGGGAAAACAGCGTCGACCACGAGACCGCGACAGTCTCTTCGTATCCTCCGGACGCAGTTCCTCCGGCCACCGCTCCGGTCGTTTGTCTCCTTTGTCGCGCTGTTTTTTGGCGTCGTCGCCGCGGCCGACTCCTACATCCAGCCAATCGTCGTCGACGTATTCGCCGGGCTGTCGGTCGGCGGCCCCGCCTCGATGACGGCGATGCCTGAGGAGGCAACACTCGGATTCGTGTATGCCGGCTTCGCAGTCGTCGCTGCCACGGCCAGCTATCACGCCGACACAGTCGGCGACTGGGTTGGGGAACACGTTGCGCTCGCGTCTGTCCCTACTGTTGTCGCGGGAGTGCTCGTGTTTCCGGCGCTGGTGCCGGCGGCTGCGCTGCCGGTGTTTTTTGTGATGAAAGGCGGCGAGGCACTTGCGAAGCCGCTGGTCGGCCAGTATCTCAACGACAGAGCCGCCGAAACCGAGCGAGCCACCGTCCTGAGCGCGGCCTCAATGAGCTACGCGGTCGTTCGCGCGCCGCTGAAGCCACTTGCCGGCGTCGTTGCTGACGTGTCGACACCAATTACCGCGGTTGCGGCCCTCGGCGTGACGTTCGTCGCAAGCGCCGGTCTGCTGTTCGTGATAACGACGCCAGTCGAGTCGTCTGCGGACACGACATACCAGGTACCGGCCGAGGACTGAGCGCGTCACTCGGTCTCTCGCTCGACACACCAGTCTGACTCTGTGCGCTCGGTGAGCCGGCCGTACAGCGCCTGCAGGCCGGGAGCGCCTGTCTCCGGGAGGACGTGAAATCTAATCGCTCCGTCCCGAACCGAGACGCGGAACACGTCTCCCGTCTCGTCGTCGCGGACGAGATACAGCGGCATCGGCAGCGAGACGAAATCGCCGTACCGGTACGGCCCCGCCTCTAGGACGGTCTCGACGAGCGACGCCAGTTCGTCAGTCGGGTGGTCCTCGTCGGGACAGACGCGAAACAGTGTCCCACCCTCGTATTTGAGACCACCGCTGTAGGGGTATGTTCGGGTCGGATGCACCGGAATTGCAAACGACGGCTCTCCCATTACGTGTCGATAAGGCGGCGTGCCTCTTATATTCGAGCCGCCGGCTGACCAAACCGCTCGGACTGTGTGACCGCGGTATTCCCGTCGCCCCTCCGTGTCGATATGGAAACAAAAGAACTCATTACTTGGCCGTGATGTAACCTATGCAATGGCCTCGTGGAAACGCGACTTTGCGAGTGGACTCATCATTCTCGTCCCTATCGTTGTGACTATCGTCGTTCTCGCGTGGCTGTACGGCTACCTGACACGGATTCCACTCCCTGTCGAACAGCTTGCAGAGACCTACGGGCTGCCTCAGGACCCGCTTCAGGTGGTGCTCACTATCATCCTGTTCGTCTTGCTGGTGTTCTCTGTCGGGTATCTGATGCGAACCGCGGTCGGTACCGTCGCCGAGCGCGCGCTCGACGACCTGATGAACTCGCTGCCTGGGCTTCGAATCATCTACAACGCATCGAAGATGGCCGTCGAGACGGCACTCAGCGGAACGAGCGAGCTACAAGCGCCTGTCAAGGTAGAGGTCTGGGACGGCATGCGAATGACGGCATTCAAGACGGGTAACACGTCTACGGACGGTCGGGAGATTCTCTTTCTTCCGACAGCGCCAAATATCACCACCGGTTTCGTCATCGAAGTCGAACCGAACCACTACGAGGAAATCGACGACACCGTCGAAGACGCGATGACTCGGCTCCTGAGCGCAGGGTTCGGCGACTCGACCGAGACGGCTGTCTCCGATATGTTCGGCGAGGGAGGCACCCAGCCTGGTCAGGTCAGTGTCGACGAACTCGGCGATGGCGCGCCCGCCTCCAGCCACGGCGCGACTGACGGGGCATCATCCGAGACCGGCGACGGTCCCGAACGCCAGAACTGAACGAAGAGCGACGCCGTTATGATACCACGGTACTAACGTTCGAATTCACACGACCGTCGCTGCGTTAACACTTTTGAGATGCATAACGCGTTCGTTATGCTTATACACGAGAACGCCTGAGTAATAGCTATGGCAGAGACACGGCGGGCGCTCGACAGTGCCGAGGTACTGACGCTGAAACACCTCGCGCTGGTCGGCGCGCTCGATGGCGAACGGAAACTCTCGTGTGCGACGCTCGCTGAGCGGCTGGACGCCTCGACACAGACCGCCTCGCGCCGCCTCCAGCGACTCGAAGAGGAGGGATTTATCGTCAGAGATGTCGTCAGCGACGGACAGTGGATTACGATTAGCGACGATGGACGGCGTCGCCTCCGCACCGAATACGAGACCTACCGTCGTATCTTCGAGGCCGACGAGGAACTGTCGCTCTCGGGGACAGTGACCAGTGGCATGGGCGAAGGTCGCCACTACATCACGCTCTCTGGATATATGCGCCAGTTCCGCGAGAAACTGGGCTACGAGCCGTTCCCCGGGACGTTGAACGTCGACCTCACGGAGGAGAGTATCCGTGCCCGGACCCGGCTGGATACGCTCGACCCCGTCGTTATCGACGGCTGGGAGAGCGAAGACCGGACCTACGGCCCGGCCTACTGTTTCCCGGCGACCCTGACAGTCGAGAACGACCCCTACGCCGAGACACACGTCATCACACCCGAACGCACCCATCACGGCGACGACCATCTCGAGCTCATCGCACCGGAAAAACTTCGCGACGTACTCCCAGTCGAGGACGGAACGGAGGTGACTATCCGTGTCACAGAGCAGTAACGCAGGCAGCGAGCAGAGTGCGGTTACAAGTGCTATCGACGCGTTCCGGCGGGGTGACCCGGTCTGTGTCCACGACGCCGCCGACCGCGAGGGCGAGACCGACCTCATTTACCCGGCTGCGGCCGTAACTCCGTCTGCGGTGTCCCGCCTCCGCAACGACGCCGGCGGACTCATCTGTGTAGCCCTCGGACACGACGTTGCAGAGAGATTCGGACTCCCCTTCCTCCAGGACGTGCTCGACCATCCCGTTGCGGATGACCACGACCTGAGTTACGACGAGCGGTCGTCGTTCTCGCTGCCGGTGAACCACCGCGACACCGACACTGGCATCACCGACAACGACCGTGCGCTGACTATCCGGGAACTTGCGGCCGCCGCGACCGCACCCGAGGAAACCGACTTCGAGTCGACGTTCCGGTCACCTGGTCACGTCAACGTCCTCCGGGGTGCGCCGAACCGCCTCGCCGACAGGCGCGGTCACACCGAACTGGGGCTGGCGCTGGCCCAGGCCGCCGAACGCTCGCCTGCGGTCGTCGTCTGTGAGATGCTCGACGACGACACCGGGGAGGCGCTCGCGCCCGCCGACGCGGCGACCTACGCCGAGGCTCACGGCATCCCCTTCGTCGAGGGCCGACAGCTTATCGAGCGGTTCGTGTGACCGTATACTCACGCTCCGCGTGACGCGGATACCCTGACTCGTCCTCGATGTGTCTGTACTATGATTACTTCACAGAGCGTAATGAAGACACGCACGTGTCGGCTGATACCACCGGGTGATACTGTTTCATGATATGGATATACGACTGTCGAATAATAAAATAAACTGTAGGAAACGCCACATCAGTTGTCAAATCTGATACTGCGGCAGATAGGTTTAATTTCGGGAATACCTATCCATCCAGACGGGACCACCGGACCCGGTTTGCGGTGTCGGCTCGGCTGGTCCAAAACGGGGCAACTAATGTCACTAGAAAAATACTTTCCCGACTCGATACGGAAAAGCTACACTCGCAAGTTTGCACTGTTTGCATTGCTCATTTTGGTGGTCGTCGCCGGTATTGGCCTCTATGCCCAGACGCAGGTTTCCGCAGAGGTGACAGACCAACAGGAGCAGACGTTACTGGGGAACACCCAACTCGAGAGTGACAGTATCCGTCAGTGGATCGACACGCAACGCCAAACTGCCAAATCACTGTCCGAACACAGAGGGCTGGCTGCAGGGGATTCAGGCGGCGTTCGTGCGACGTTGAACGAAAAACTCGAGGAACAGCCACCGGAGGTAGTTGCACTCCACTATCTCAACTACGAGACGGGACAAATCACCGCAAGCACACAGACTCAGCGAGAGGGAGACCAGATTACCGATACCGATATTGTATGGCCTCAGGAACAGCCGTTCAGTGAGCTTGCGCTCGATGACTCACAGACGGTTATCCAGTCTTGGGTGTACACCTCGTCGTCGGGAAACACGTCGATAGCGATGCTCTCGCCGGTGCCAGAGAGTGACCACGCAGTGGTGATGGTGCTCGAAACCGCCGAGCGCGCCGAACAGTTCAGAAGCTCTATCGACGGCACCACAACTACTGTCATCGGCAGTACGACCGGAAGTGTGCTGTTCGACAGGGACGAGACCACGCTGTTGACGCAGTACGACCGGGACGGAGCGACGCCGATTCTCTCCGCAATCGAGGAAAACGAGGGTGGGACACTGACTACCGACAACGACCTCGTTGCCTTCGCACCGGTCGGCGGCGCATCGAACTGGGTCACAATCAAGCGGGCGCCGAAGTCGACGGCGCTGAGCACCCAGCGGCAGGTTCGGAACAACGTGATTGCCCTTGTCGCGGCTGCGCTTCTGGGGCTGCTCGTGTTGGGCGTGATGATTAGTCGCGGTCCGGTTCGCTCGCTCACGGAACTGTCCAATCAGGCGACTGCCGTGGCAAACGGCGATATCGACAACACCGTCACCGACGAGGGTCGTATCGACGAACTCGGGCAGGCCAGAGATGGATTCCGAGACATCACCGCCTACCTCGGCACCGTCGCCGACCAGGCTGATGCGCTCGCCGAACAGCGCTTCGATGCCGATGTGCTCGACGAGGAGGTTCCGGGCCGACTCGGTGACTCGCTCGACGATATGCACGACGATGTCCAGCAGTTCATCGCAGATGTCGAGAACGCACGCGAGGAGGCAGAGCGGTCCCGCGAGGAGGCAGAGCGGCTGGTCGACACCCTCGAAACGCAGGCCACGGAGTTCGGGGCCGTCGTCGAACGGGCCGCCGATGGCGACCTCACCGCGCGGCTGGACACCGACATCGACAACGACGCGATGTACGAGATTGCCACCGGCGTCAACGGGATGTTAGCCGACATCGAGTCGACGATACAGGAGATTCAGGGCTTCTCCCACGAGGTTGCGGCCGCAAGCGAACAGGCGAGCGCGAGCGCTCAGGAGGCCAAACGCGCCAGCGAAGATATCAGCGAGAGCGTCCAGGAGATAGCGAGTGGCACCGACGACCAGCGCGAGCAACTCGAACAGATCTCGAGCGAGATGAACAACCTCTCGGCGACCATCGAGGAGGTCGCGTCGACGGCACAGAATGTCGCCACCACCTCACAGGAGGCCGAGGAGCTGGCAACGAGCGGCGAACACACCGCACAGGAGGCCATCGGACAGATGGACGACGTCCAGCAGAAGATGGTCGACACGGTCGACAACGTCGAGGCGCTCGACGAGTTGATGACCGAAATCGACGAGATTGTCGACCTGATCGCCGACATTGCCGAGCAGACGAACATGCTCGCACTCAACGCGAACATCGAGGCCGCCCGCGCCGGTGACGGCTCCGGCAGCGGCGAAGGGTTCGCCGTCGTCGCAGACGAGGTCAAACAGCTCGCCGGCGAGACGCAGGCTTCTGCCGACGATGTCGCACAGCTCGTCGCAGAAGTCCAGGAACAGACCAGCGCCACCGTCGCCGAGATACAGGCCGCCGAACAGCAGGTCCGCGAGACCAGCGATGCCGTCGCGGAGACGGCCGAGGCGTTTGCCAACGTCGCCTCGAACATCGAAACGACGAACGACGGCGTGCAGGAAATCAGTGAGGCGATGGACGACCAGGCTGCAAGCTCCGAAGAAGTCGTCGCGATGGCCGACGAGGTCGCCGACATCAGTCAGTCGACGGCCGCCGAATCAGAGACTGTGTCGGCAAACGCCGAGGAACAGGCGTCTTCGATGACCGAGGTGACGGCAAACGTCCAGTCACTGGCCGAGCAGGCCGAAAGTCTGCAGGCCCGACTCGAAAACTTCGAGGTTGGTGACGAACGCTCTCAGACTGCCTCAGCACACAGCGACGACTGACTGCGACCCGACGCGTTGACTGTCGACGGCCGATAGAGCGTGGCAGATCTGACCTGTGACGAGGATTCGCGGGGTAATATTTATCGACCTTCCACGAGACGACAGTAGTATGACGGATTCAGCTGACTCGGAGACGGTCTCGGTCGCACTCGACACGGAACTGCTGGCAGAGATTGAGGGTCGGTACGAGGACCTGGGATACGGCAGCATCGAAGCCTTCTTCGAACAGGCGGCCGCCGACGCTGTCAGGCACCCGGAGTTCGACCGCGGCGACCTGCGTGCGATGTTGACCAGCGAGGTCGACATCCAGGCTGAGAGACTTTCGACCAGCGCAGAGGTCACCGCCGACATCGGCGTCGACGAGCCGTCTGGTGACAACGCGTGGGACTGGCTGCTCACCGAGACGGCCGCGGTCGACCTCGACCGACGCGACGACTACGCACAGGAGCGCATCGTGACGACGCTCAACGACCTCGTCAGCGGCGAGTGGCGTAATCCAACCGAAGACCTCGAATCGCTCGCGGACGCGCCACACGACAAACTGCTCATCGGACCCTTCCGGCTCGGCTGTCGTGTCGATACCCAAAAACAGGTGCTGTATGTCCTCCGTATCCGGATGCGCGGCGAGTAGGACGCCGGTGTTACTCGGTGGCGTTCTGTGGCTCACCCGCAGCACTGGTCGGCGTCTGTGACTCGTCTGTGTACGGCAGCGTCGCCGCGAGTCGGTCGGCGACTTCGGGGCTGATTACGCCGGCCATCTCCATTGCTTCCCGCTCGTACTCCTCTAGGTCGAGAATACTCCTGAAAAACCACGAGAGAACGACGTACCGGTCGTGGTGTGATTCGGCTACCTCTCGCCCGTCGCTCGTGAGTGTGACACCCTGGTAGGGTTCGTGTCTGACCAGCCCCTCCTCATCGAGACGCTGACACGTTTCGGTGACGGTCGCCGGCGACCGGTCGAGTTTGTCGGCGATTTTGTCGAACGGAACCGGCCGAGACCCACGACTCTCCTCGATGTAAACCGCGAGAAGATACTCTAGCTTGCTAGTCATCGCTCCCTCCGTCTGACGGGATAACCTCGATGGCGACCTCCTCTGTGCATCACGTGACTCCTATAATTTAGGTGTACCTAAAAGATAAAATAGCTTGTGGTGCTCCTTTCATCGATTCGATTCCGGACACCTGGCTCGAACGCGGTTTTAGGCGATGCGAAAACCTCAGATATACCGCATAATATTAGAACAAATCTGTTTTTCGCGGCTTTTCCACAATTTCAGGGGTTTTAGGCGGTACGAAAAAGCATTATTTTTATTACACTTGCTGTCGTAGTAGTCGTTGTGATGAGTTCCGAAAGCCTCAGACAGCAGACCCAGAATTACCTGACTAACAACGTCCCGCAGATTCAGCAACACGGCGGCTCCTTCGAGGTGAAAGAGGTCGACTCAGAGCGCGGTCACGTAACCGTCGCCATCGGCGGCACCTGCTCTGGCTGTGGCATCGCGCCGATGACGATGAACGCAATCGAGAGCCGACTCCCCGAGAGCGTCGACGAGCTTGAGGACGTCGAAGTCGTCCGGTCGACGCGACCCGACGCGGCGGTGATGCCCTCGAAGACCGACGAGATGGAGACGATGAGCGAATACGAAGACTACAGCCCGCCGTTCTGAGAGATCGCCATCCAGTCACTCGTCGCTGGCGTCGAACTCGTGGCCACACTCCGGACAGGTAACCTCGTCGTGGCGTAACTCGACGCTGTGCTCTCGAACGTCGCGCATCACCTCGGAGATGCGGTCTTCAGCCTCTAGCTCTTCTTCGACCGAGAGGTCGACGCCCTCGACTTCGAGCAGGAACTTCGCCACCTCGGTCGCCTCGTACATCACATCGTCGAGTTCTTCGGCGGTGAAAAAGTCCGACATCGCGCCATAGAGGAACGTCGCGCCGGCCATACGAACTTTCTCCTCGAAGGAGCTACGGGCCTGGTTGACCGCCTGTGGAGAGTAGGTATCTGTCATAAAGGGAACGAGATGGGGAAGATTCTCGCCGATTTTCGTCATTTCGACGCCCGTCTCGGTCCGGAAGTCGGCACACAGCCGGGCGATAGCCCACTCGCGGGCCGTGATGTACGTCCGCTCGCGCAGGAACTCGTTTGCGCGGTCGTAGGTGCTGCCGTCGATTTTCTGGAACTTCTCGTATTTCTGTACGTCCGCCGGCACGTCCGAGACGGCGGTGTCACTGCCCCCGTCCCCAGTCTGTCCGTCGGTGTCGGCTGCCGGCTGTGTCTCCTCGTCGGCCCGCGGTTCGTCCGACGGCGCAGGGTCCTCTACCATGCCCGACTCTGCGAGCGCCGGCAGAAAAAGCGTGTCGCCGCTAGGAATGGATGTAACTGGTGAATGCGCTGGCGGGCTTTCTTGCTGTTCTGCATACAGTAGCTCCGTTCTCTCCAGCAGCGATAACTACCACCGAACCTCGAAACCGTCATCGCCCTGTGGCTCCTCGTAGGTGACCTCCACGTCGTCGACGCGGGCCGCCGAACTCCCCTCGTGACAGAACTCGACCATCGCCTCGACTGGCTCCTGTGACCCCTCGAAGACCGCCTCGACGCGGCCGTCGTCGAGATTCCGAACCCAGCCGTCGACGCCGCGTTCGCGCGCGGTGTCCCGTGTCGTCGCCCGAAAGTAGACGCCCTGTACCTTGCCCGAGACGTAGACGTGTGCTCGCGTCCGGTCGCTCATGCGCGTCACTTCGAGGGGGGCCCTCAAAACGATACCTCACTCTCCGAGGTTGTCACCGCCGCCGTTCCGGAGGAAGTGAAAGAGGTACGTCTGGGTGTAGCCGGCGTACTCGCCGCCGAGGGCCTCCCGGATTGCCCGCGAGGTCTCGGTGTAGTTCCCGCGGTCACAGTCGGGGTAGTACTCCTCGATTGTCCCGCGAATCCAGGTGTCGAGGGGGACTGCCTCGTCGTAACCGAGCGAGAACAGCAGGATACAGTCGGCGACTTTCTCGCCGACGCCGACGAACTCGGTGAGTGCCTCGCGCGCCTCCTCGTAGGGCAGGTCACGAACGTCGATGGGCGTTCCCTCGGTGACCAGCTCGGCCGAGCGCTGGACGTAGGGCGCGCGGTAGCCAAGCGAGAGGTCCCGAAGTTCTGTCTCGCTGGCGGCGGCTAGCTGTTCCGGGGTCGGATAGGCGTGATAGGTCGAGTCGTCGAACTCGACCGGCGTGCCAAAGGCCTCGCGGAGAGACTGTTGCATCTCGTGGATGCGGGAGACGCGCATCTGGGCCGAGCAGATAAACGAGATAAGCGAGCCAAAGGGCGGGTCGTTGACCAGCCGCATTCCCCAGTAGGCCTCGTAGGCCTGCTCGACGAGTTCGTCGTCGGGAGCGGTTGCTCGGATAGCATCGAGGTCATCGCCGAGCCGGAGCCGACGGGTCAGCAGAGATTCGGCGTCGACAGTCGCCTCCCAGTCGAGACGGTCGTCGCGCTGGCGGACCCGGACGACCACAGGCTCACCGTCGACACGGGCAGTCGTCAGATACCAAGCGTCCCCGCCGTACTGTGTCGTGTCGCCGAAATCCTCTCCGTCTTCGCGCCACCAGAGATACGATTGCCCGCTCTCCAGTGTCGACTGGAGGTCGAATCCACTCGGTAGCGCTGACAGGTCGATAGCTCCCTGTTCCATCGTCTATACGGTAGGCTGGGACCGTCTTGTCCGTTTCGAGTTCCACCTGGTTCATGAAAGACAGCAGACATTCGGGCTAACCTTCATATTCGTCGACCGTCAAAATATGGATATGAACTGCAGAGTTGTCGTCGAAGCGGCTGTTCCCGTATACGACGTGGAAACGCCCGACGAAGCGGTTCGTATCGCCATCTCGAAGACCGGCGAGATGCTGAACCCCGACCTCAACTACGTCGAGATAAACATGGGCGAGCGGACCGCTCCTTCCGGCGAGGAGTTGCCGCCGGCGTTCATCGCAGCCGACGAAGCACTCGTTGCACTGGAGCTGGAGATGACCGTGTTCAACGTCGAGCGAGAGGAACACGCCGCTCGTATCGCTCGAAAGGAAATCGGCCAGCGCCTCCAGAACATCCCACTCGACGTACTCGAAATCGAGGTCATCGAGGAAGACGACGACGAGGACTCGACCGAGGACACTGCTGAGGAGCCCACCGACGACACCGCCGAGGAGAGCACCGAGGAGACACCGGTCCAGAGCCCGGAGACTGACGACGAGGTCCTCCCCGAGTTCGAGGAACTCATCGACGAGTAACGATACCGGTCACTTTTCCTTCGGTTACGATTTCCCGAGAGCCGCCGCCTTCGGCAGATGCGGCACTGTCGGGTAGTGGTTGACGCGCCACTTGGAGTGGCAGAAATTAGTCGGCGGCAGCAGAAACCGGCTCGGTCTCCTCAGTGGTCATTTCCGAGGTGATGTCTCGTGCGAGAGCAAAGACGGCTTCTTTGTGTTCGGTCTTCGACTTGTGAATCGAGGTTGGTTGTACGCCAAGAGAAATGTACTCGTCGTGGTCGACCGTGTCTCCTGTTTTTTCTTCGTAGTGATTCTGTACCTGGGCAAGGAGACCGTGAAGGTGAATGAGCTCCTGCTTTTTCATGGTCGTCTTACCATATAGACTGGAGGGTTATAATGGTACTCTGAGTACCGTTAACACACTTCTGCCGAGATTTGCCCTTTCAGCCCCCCTCTGGCCAATGTATCCCGTTCTCTCAGAAACTGTTTCGAAAGCGCTCCTCCTGGATAATATGATAGATATTGGACAAATACATTATCAGAAAGCATCTGAGCTATGAGAAAATACACAGTGGTAATTACTGCGGGCGAATGCAGCGTTATTGGGCGTAGCTCTGGACGGCCTCGTAGACGCGTTCGGTTCCCCACTCGACGGCGTCGACGGGGACGCGTTCGTCGCCGCTGTGAACGAGTTCGAGGAAGGGAAGGTCGTCGAGTTGCATCGGAATAAAGCCGTAACTCTGTACGTCGACCTGTGCGAGGTGGCGGCCGTCGGTCGCGCCGGCCATCAACAGCGGAATCGGGACGCCACCGGTCTCGGCTTCGAGTATCGCGCCGAGTTCCTCGAAGGTGTCGAGGTCGGCCGACGGCGGGCCGGAGTCGAACCGGACGACCTCAAACTCGGGGTCTTGGCCCGTCACCGCGCGCAGTTCAGCCATCACGTCCTCGGGCTTCTGTCCGGGGACGAGCCGACAGTCAAGGAAGACGGTGACCTCCTCGGGGACCACGTTCTCTTTGTCACCGCCGTCGACGATTGTCGGATTCGCCGTGTTGTGGAGCAACGCGTCGAACATCTTCGTCTCTGTCTCCATCGCGTCCAGAACGCCGTCGGTCTGGTCGGGGTCGAGCAGTGCCTCGAACTGCTCGGCTTGCTCGGGCGGGACGGCATCGGCCAGTGCTTCGAACATCTGTTCGGCAGCGGGCGTGATATGGACCGGCAGGCGTTGGCTATCGACGGTCTCGACGAACGACGACATCTTGCCCATCGCCGTCCCCTCGTGTGGGAACGAGGCGTGCCCACTGTTGCCCCGGAAGGTCGCTTCCAGCCAGCAGACCTGTTTCTCGTTGACCTGAATCGGATAGGTTTCGACGCCGGCCAGTTCGAGGTCGTAGCCGCCGAACTCGCCGATTGCGTGGTCGATATCGGTAAACAGTTCCGGGTGTTCCTCGACGAGATAGCCCAGTCCGTCGTCGCCGCCACCCTCCTCGTCCGAGACGACCAAGAGATGTACGTCACCTGGTGGCTGTTCGTCCTCGGCCGCGAGTCGAAGGAACGTCGCGAGAAACATCGCAACCCCCGATTTCATGTCGAGCGCCCCGCGACCCCACACGTGACCGTCCTCGATTACAGCCTCGAAGGGGTCGTGTGTCCAGTCCTGGCCGGTGACGGGGACGACGTCGACGTGGCCATAGAGCAACAGCGGCGGGCCGTCGCCCCCAGAGACGGTACTGAACAGGTTCGGACGGTCTGGGTCCTGTGCGTAGGTGTCGTATTCGAGGCCGTAGGCGTCGAGCAACTCGCCAATCCAGTCGATACAGGCCTTCTCGTCGCCCGGTGGGTTGACCGTCTCGAACCGAATCAGGTCCTGAAGTAATCCGACGGGGTCGTCGTGTACGTCGGTTGACACCGCCGCCTCGTGTGTCGCCGTGTCGTGTTCGGACATGTCATCCTCTCGCAGGCCGGCGATAATAAAAGGTTCCCGACGGGGAGTGTCGTTCCGAAACCGACAAACACCGGACAGGCAAACGGCAACCAATGAACGTACTGGAGCGGTACGACCCGCTCGTCGACGATGTCGAGGCATTTCGAGCGGCCTGTGACCGCCCGCTGCCGTCGGTCGTCCGAGCGAACACAATCAAGACGACAGTCGGGCGTACGCGACAGGCGCTCGACGAAGTGGACCTCGCCCACGAGCAGGCGGCCTGGCACCCCGGTCTGTTCCGGCTACCCAACGACCAGCCAGGGTCGAACTGGCCGTACGTCCACGGCTGGCTCCACGGCCAAGAGGAGGTGTCGGCACTTCCAGCACGCGTCCTCGACCCACAGCCCGGCGAGCGCGTCTGGGACGCCTGTGCGGCCCCGGGGAGTAAGACGACACAGCTCGCCGCGCTGATGGAGGATACCGGGCTGGTGGTGGCGACTGACAACAACCTCGGCCGGCTCTCGGCGCTGCGCTCGAACACGGAACGGCTGGGCGTGACGAACGTCGCGGTCACCCGCGAAGACGCCAGGAACCACTCGCTCAAACCGTTCGGGTTAGAACCCTACGACCGCGCCCTCGTCGACGTGCCCTGTTCCTGTGAGGGAACGATACGCAAAAACCCGGACACGCTGGACGAGTGGACGCTCGAACACGTGAACGGTATTGCCGGTGTCCAGCGGGCGATTCTCGGCCGCGCTATCGAGGTGACCCGCCCCGGCGGCACCGTCGTCTACTCGACGTGTACGTTCGCGCCCGAGGAAAACGAGGCGATACTCGACTACGCGCTCGGGGAGTACCCCTGTCGCGTCGTCGACTTCGACTGCCCGCTCGAAGCCGCTCCCGGCATCACCGAGTGGCAGGACGAGACGTTCGACGAGTCGCTCACTCGCGCCAAGCGCATCTACCCGCACCACAACGACACCGGCGGCTTCTTCTGTGCGAAACTGGAGGTGACCGAGTGATGACCGACGAGAACGTCGGCGAGCGCTTCGACCGACTCCCGGCGACCGAGGACGAGCGCGTCGTCGAGGAGCGGCCGACCCGCCAGGAAGTGCTCGACTGGTTCGCCGAGCGGTTCGGTATCGAACCCCCGGTCTTCGAGGCGTACTCCTTCTGGGAGCGTGGCTCGGGGAAAATCTGGGCCTTCCGGGGCGAGGTCGAGTCGCCAGTCGAAATCCAGGCGCTCGGCATGACCGCCCTGCGAACTCGTGGAGAGCACTGGAAGCCGACGCTCGAAGCCGTCCAGCGCTTTGGCACACACGCCACGACGAACTGCCTCGAACTCACCGAGGACCAGGCGAGGCGCTTTTTGGCCGGCGAAGACCAGGAACTCGACTGGGACGGCGACTGGGGGTATCTCATCGTCACGCGTGAGATTGCCGGCGAGCAGGAGCCACTCGGGGTCGGTCTCTACACCTACGGCGAGCTCGCGTCGATGGTTCCAAAGGGCCGCCAGCGCGAGCTTTGAGCCGACGAGGTCGTGTGAGTACGGTCAAGCTACCGCTCTCTGACCGTGCCGCCGCTCAGTCCCTCCCATTCGACGGCGTAGCCCAGACGGCTGAGAACCGCGCTCGTCTCCGAGAGGTCGTACGCGTCGAGCACGTCCTCGACCGCCGCGAGTGACATACCGGGCGTTACCGCTTCGTCGACGGCATCGAGTACCGCCGCTCTGACGAGCGTCCCGCCGACGCGCTCGTGGTCGGGGAAGGATACGTCGTCGAGCGTCTGCTTGCTCACCCCATACTCCTCCGAGAGCGCTTCCAGTGTCACCACGTCGGCCTTGGGGTGGCGTTCTTCGGGTAGTGTCTCGGCGGCGTTGGCCTGTAGCTCTTCCTCGTAGCGCCGGAGCGCGTTCCGCACGTCCTTGATGCGGACACTCCCCGAGTAGGGGATTGCGCGGTGGTCCCGGGCCTCGATTTCCTCGCCGACGCCGAGGCTCTCGTCGACCGCGACGAGCAACTCGACGTCCGCGACCGCCTCAAGTCGAGCCAGCTTCTTCTCGACGTACTCGGGGGTCCAAAAACCCATAATCTCGAAGTAGACCCGGAAGTCACCGAACTCGTAGTCGAGGGCGAAGTCGGGGATGACGACGTGTTCGCCGGCCGCGACCGCGTCTGGCTCGCGAACCAGCGTCCAGTCGAGTTCCAGCGACTCGAAACGGCGGGCGAACTCCGCCTCGACGCCGCTGTCGTAGGTGACCTCGGTCACCGGCTCGACGCCTGGCACGGTCACGTCTGCGTCTGTGAGAACGAGCTCGCGCTCGGTGCCACGGTCGTCGACGGTTGCCTCCAGTCGCCACTCGGCGGCTTTGGCGACGGTCCTCAGCAGGCGGGCGAATCGCGTGCCGTACCGGCGGGTCTTTTCGAACAGCGCGTCTGGACCGGTGACGACGACTTCGCGGTCGTTGCCCCCGACAGCCCGGCGTTCGCTCTCGGGCAGGCGGCGTATCTCGTACAGCAAGCGGAGTCGTTTGAGCGCCGAGACGACGGCTTTCGGGTCACTCGACCGGATTCGAATCTCGGTCGCGTCGAACAGCGCGGTCTGAGCGAGCGAGAGATTGTACTGTTCGACGAGCTCGGCCGGGGACCACCGCGGGTCGACCGCCGCGAGTCCCTCTCTGGATTCGAGGTCGGCGTACAGCGACGCTTCGACGGCCTCGGGCGTGGCGTCTAATCGCTCGGCCGCTCGGTCGAGCGCGGCGGCCCGTTGGCCCTCGGTCACGACGCCGACGGCCTCGCCGGCGACGAACGCCGCCTCCCGCGCGTCTTCTGGAGCCAGCGGCGACTGCACCTCCCAGGTCGCCTCGCGGTCGAGCAGTTTGGCGAACCCGCGGACGAGTTTGAAATCCTCGCTCTCGCGCTCGATATCCGACAGCGCCTCCTGCAAGGTCTCGCGGCGCTCGCCGACGTGGCCCTGATAACAGCCGATGACGCGGGCGGCCACCTGCTCGTGGTCCTCGTCGGCGAACTGGGGGTGATAGCCGCCGCGCCGGGAGACACGGAGGAGGTCTTTGGTCAGCACACTCTCACTCCGTACAGCACGGTGAAAAACGGTGTGGCACTGGCGCGTGCTTCGAGTCGTGGTTCAGGGCGGGAGCAACAGGTTCCAGTACCCGAGGAACGCGCTCATAAACAGCAGGCAGGCCGCGACGAAGCTGTAGTGGAGTCGCGTCCGGAGCCGCCAGTCCCCCTCCAGCCATAGTCGGACGCCGAGCACGCCGCTCACGACCGAGGCGACTGCGCCGACCATCGGGAGTACGAACGCCAGCCGGTACACCAGTGACGGGTCCGACAGCAACGCGAACACGTCCCAGAACAGGTAGACGAACGTAGACAGGACAAAAACCGCAAACGCGTTGCCACCGACCCAGAGACTCAGCTTAGCCAGCCGGGAGCGGTTCGACCGACACGACGCCAGCCAGTCGCGCCAAGATTCCCCGTCCTCTCGTGACGGTGACCACAGAAGCCACCCGGAGGCGACGCCGACCAGTGCCACGAGCGCTGCGACACCGTGCAACGATGCGGACTCGTACCACGGTTGCCGACCCAGTGCCGTCGGCGTGCCACCCAGGAACAGATAGGATATGTCGCCGTCGGATTCGCCGAACGCGAGCCGCTCGCCCGTCTCTTCGTTCCGGAAGACGAGCGGTTCGAGTTCGACCCAGCGGCTCTCGTCTCCGTCGTTATCGAGAACCAGCGCACCGTCGTCGGCGACGGAGACCTCAACGGCTACAGCCCCGAGGTTGGTCAGGAAACTGTCGTGTGCGTGTTCACCGACGGACAGCGAGCGGTACGTCCCCTCCAGTTCGCTCCCCCGTGTGGGGCCCGTATCGGCTGGCATGCTGTCGCTCTCGGTGTCGGGTACCACATCCTCGAGGACTTTCTCAGGAATTTTCTCGCGTGGTCCGGCCGCGTCGTTGCTGTTGAACGTGATGAACAGGCCGAACCCCCACTCCGGAATCAACACCATCTTGCTGTGGAACGTGCGGGTCGCGCCGCTGTGATGGAGGACGCGGACTCCCCCGTAGTTCTGTTCGATAAGACCCAGCGTCATCCCAGCGAGCGCTTCGTGGTGGGTGAACCACTGCCGGTGGAGGAGGTCGACTGTTTCGGACGCCAGAACGCGGTCGCCGTCGACAACCCCGTCGTTCAGGTGGAGTTGCATGAACCGGGCCATGTCGTTCGCCGTCGTCGACAGTGCACCGGCGGGCGCGATGCCGAGGCCAGCGAACTTCCCGTCGACGTTGGCGGCGTCGTGGCCGGTCGCGTGTGCCTCCGAGAGGTCCTGGGGTAACGGCTGGCGAAAGCTGCTCGCCCCCATCGCGGCTGGCGCGAACAACAGCGAGGACATCGCCTCGTGGAACGGTCGGTCCGTGACAGCGGCGAGTACCTGCCCGGCCAGTGCAGCGCTGTGGTTGGAGTACGCCCCGAGTTCGCCTGGCGAGCGGACCTGTGCCGGCATCGGGTCGAGATGGCGGGAGAGCGACCCGACGTCGGCGGGGTCGTCGTACCACATGCCGCGGTTCGTCGCCTCGAACCCCGCGGTGTGGGTCGCAAGGTTTCCGAGCGTCACCGGCTCGTTCCACGAGACGATATCGTCATCGAGGTATGCCGACACGGGCGTCGCCGGGTCGAGGTCTCCGCGCCGAATCAGTCGCGCAATCGCGGTCCAGACGACCGGTTTGGAGATTGAGCCGATACGAAACGGTGTCGTCGCTTCGGCTGGGCGGTCGGTCGTGCGGTCGGCGACCCCGTACCCTTCTGTCATCGTCACCTCGCCGTCTTTGACGACCGCGACCGCTGCCCCCGGAATGTCGTGTTCGTCGAGACTGTCGGTGAGTAGTTCGGCGACACGCGACTCGATATCGTCCAGGCCAACCGTCGACTGCCCGTCGGCTGCCTGTCCGGAGCCCGCTGTGACAGCGTCGCCTGCCGAGACACCGGCCGCTACCGCACACGACCCCGCAAGAAACCGCCGACGAGTCACGCACGGACGTGATATCGCAGTCTTGTCGCTGGTTGTCACAGAGGAACACGTTTACCAGGAAGTATGAATCTTGCCCGTAATTTCACCCACAGCAACTATGGGCGAAGACAGCGCCTGGACGGAGAGTGTCCCCGACGCTGGTAATATCCGCCGGTGGCGAAGTCGGAATGTGACTCCGGATACCAGATACTGGTAGATGACACGGGTCACCGCCGAGACGGTCTCGCTGGGCGAGTTCACCTTCGAGTGTGGCGAGACGATTCCGGACCTGGCAATCGCCTACGAGGCCTACGGCGAGTTCGACGGCGAGAACGCCGTCCTCGTCTGTCACGCGCTCACCGGGAGTCAGAACGTCGCCGACATCGGCGACGCCACGAGTGGTCAGGCGGGACAGGCGGCGGCCTGGTGGCACGATATCGTCGGCCCGGGAAAACCCATCGACACGAACGAGTACTACGTGGTCTGTGCGAACGTTCCTGGCTCGTGTTATGGCTCCTCGGGGCCGGCCAGTCACGCGCCAGACGGACGGGGTGCTGGCGAGCACGGCCGCTGGGGCCCTGCCTTTCCGGCGGTGACCGTCGGTGACTGGACCCGGGCCCAGCGTCGGCTGCTGGATGCGCTCGGCGTCGACCGCCTCCACGCGGTCGTCGGCGGTAGCGTCGGCGGAATGAACGCGCTGGAGTGGGTCGCTCGTTACCCCAGCGACGTGGACCTCGTCGCGCCGGTTGCGACGGCACCGCGACTCGACACACAGTGTCTGAGTCTCGACGCGGTCGCGCGCCGAGCCATCCGGTCGGACTCGAACTGGAATGGCGGTAACTACTACGATAGACAGCCGCCGCGTGACGGGCTCGCGCTGGCCCGACAGCTCGGCCACATCATGTATCTCTCGAAGGAGTCGATGGACCGCAAATTCGGACGACGCGAAGCCGACGGTGACACCGACGGGCACGACTTCCCCGCGGACCCGGCACGCGAGCGCTTTGCCTATCGTGACGTAGAGTCCTACCTCGACTATCAGGCTGCCTCGTTCGTCAAGCGGTTCGACGCGAACGCGTATCTGTATCTGACACGGGCGATGGACGCTTACGACCTCGCCGACGGGCGCGGTTCGACCGCCGAAGCACTCGTCGACTTCGAGGGCGAGGCGCTGGTCATCTCTTTTACCGGCGACTGGCATTTCACCGTCGAGCAGGCCGACTGCCTCACCGCGGCCTTTCGCGAGAGCGACACGCCTGTCACACACCGGGTCGTCGAGTCTGACCACGGCCACGACGCCTTTCTGGTCGAGACGGATGCTGTCGGCCCGCCGCTGGCTCGGTTTCTCGCCAACGGCGTCGAGAACAGAACGCAGTGTGTTGCCGACAGGTGAACTACCCCACCCTGCTCGCGCTGACGCGCTCGCTGAGGGTGGGGCTTCCTGCTTCCACGACGCGCTTTGCAGGAACAACTGCAGTTCCCGCAGGGAGCGCAGTCTCCACAGGCGTTCCTTCGGAGTGACCCACTCCTAGTTCGGTGAGTCCGCGAAAAAGAATGTTCCACGCTGCATTTGCGTCTCTGTCCGCCTCGAATCCACAGGCCGGACAAGAGTGTTCACGCACCCAGAGCGGTTTGTCTGTTTCGACGCCACACTGAGCGCACTCTTTGGTGGTGCCGTCAGGGTCAATCTCTACGAAGTGCGTCCCTTCCCGTTCACACTTCGTTTCGAGCATATCGGTGAAGGTGTTCCACGCTGCCGAGGCCGTATTGCGGCTGTTACGCGGCGATTCCAGCATCCCTTTCACGTCGAGGTCTTCGACCGCCACCAGTTTGTACTCCCGAGCGTAGTAGTTCGAGAGTTTGTGCAGGAAATCACGCCGCTTGCGCTTGATGTCGAGATGGCACTCAGCAACACGCTGACGTTGCTTCTCCCAGTTGTTCGACCCATGCTCTTTGCCCGAGAGTTTCCGTTGCTCTCGTTCGAGCCTGTCGCGTTCCTCCGAGAGGTCGAGTGATTCGACTGCTGTGCCGTCTGTATCGTGGGCGTACTTCAGAATCCCCACGTCAATCCCGACCATCTCGTCAGTGTCAATATCCGGCAGCGGTGGCTTGGCTGGCGGTTCTGTGTCCATCTCGATGCCGAAGATAGCGAACCACTCGCCGGTTTTCTCCTTTTTGAGCGTGACTTGTTTAATTGTGGCGTCCTCGGGAAGCGGTCGGTGAAGTTCGATAGGAATATCGGCGAGTTTCGACAGTGACAATACAGTCTGACCACCCTTCTTGTCGAGTTCGAAGCCAGACTGGTTGTAGGTGAAACTGCGAAACTCGCGTGGTGACTTCCACCGAAGTTCACCGATCTTGTACCCTCGTTCTTTGAGTTGGCCGAGGCGTGTGATATTCTTCGCAATCCGCATGACAGTGGGTTGAAGCACTTTCGAGTACACGTCGGTGAGTGCGTCCCACCAGTCTTTGAGGTCGGGAAGCTCGTCACGAATCGTGCGGACACGCTGTTTGACGGTGCCCTCGTCTTCGGGAATCTGGTTGAAGCGATACAGGGCGTGGTTGTAGAGTTGCCGACAGGTATCGCGGTGGTAGTCCAGCGTCTCACGCTGGCTTTCGGTCGGCTCGAGGCGATACCTGTAGTTGTAGTTCATGCTCGTTGGTCTTCGACGTACTCTTTCAACACATCCAATGAGACTTGTCCTGTCGAGATGAGACAGTACGAGTCATTCCAGAAGGAGTCGCCCCACAGGTCGGTTTTAAGTTCATCTTCGTACTCGTTGCGGATGCGTCGAGCAGTTGCACCCTTGACGGTGTTGATGAACTTCACGAGGTCTGTGGTCGGCTCAGCCCGGAACAGAATGTGAACGTGGTCGTCTTCGCCGTCGAGATTGGTCAGTGTGACACCATACTTGTCCGCGAACCCCTCGATGACCCCGCGAATGAATTGGGTTCGATCCTCGGTGAGCACACCACGCCGATACTTGGTGGTGAGTATCAGGTGGTAGTGGAGTGAATACACCGAGTGCGCTCCCGTGTCGAGGTCGTACTCCATTGGGTTCAGTCAATATTCGCAGAGCCTAGTAGAAAGAAGTTACGACTGCGTGGGCCTGTGGGTCGGAAATAGAACAGTGTATGGAAGACGATGACGGCGCTGTATCCCCTCCCTACTGCGCTCCTTGTCCGCTTGCGCGGACTGCGGTGCTGCTTGAGGGAGAGGGCTTAGCGCCTGCTATCAGCTAACGAGACGCTTTCCGGGGAGACTGTGGCCTGAAAAGATTGAATAGCCATCTCTGTGAACCGCTCGGGTATGTCGCTGGTCAAGGGGACGGTACACGGGCTCGCATCAATGGTACTCGTAGTCTTGGGGGCAGTGCTTACCGACACAATCAGACAGAACATCGAACTGTTCGAGCGGCTGTCGGAGCTGACAGTCCAGTTGCTCGTCGATGTGATGAATCTCCCGATTTCGGAGGAAGTCCCAGCATCGTTATTCCGGTCGGACTACTGACGGGTGTCTGGGTGTTCCTCTACGAGATAAAACAAGTCACGGCCTGACGGCCCCCACACGGCGGCTGTTGTCTCGCCGTGGAACCGTCCCAGGCCACTCTGGCTGTTTCGCCCGCGTCACGAGCCGCGGGCCGCCGGAACCGACTTGTGCTGTCCTCGCCCGCGCTCTGTCGTGTTAGTCGTCAGCGTCGTCGTCTTCTTCGTCTTCAGTCTCTGCTTCGCTCTCGTCGTCGTCTTCTTCATCTTCAGTTTCTTCCTCGCTCTCGTCGTCTTCTTCATCTTCAGTTTCTTCCTCGCTCTCGTCGTCTTCTTCATCTTCAGCGTCCTCTTCGCTCTCGTCGTCTTCTTCATCTTCAGTCTCTTCCTCGCTCTCAGTTTCGTCTTCGCTCTCGGTTTCGTCTTCGTCGCTGTCGTCGCCGAGTATCTCGGCCAGCGTCTCGCCGAGGTCGTCGATGTCGTCGTTAAGGAACGCCGTGATGGCGCTGTGAATCTCCGAGACGTGGTCAGGCACCTGATCGGGCAGTCCGCCCGGGGGACCGACCTCGCGGTCCTCGCTCGCGTTCGCCGCGTTCTCGCTTGCGTTGTTGGCTGGGTCGGCAGTATCCTCGGCGCGGTCGTCGGCGCTCTCGTTGGCTTCGGTCGCGCTCTCAGCGCTGTCTCCGTCATCGTCACTTTCGGCATCGTCGCTGTCGTCAGCGTCCGGACCTGCGTCGACAGGTGCGTTACCGTTGCCGGGGTCGTCAGGTGCACTCCCCTGGCCGGGGTTTGCATCGTTCTCTGTGACCTGTGCGCCTGCCTGCGTGGCGGTGCCGACGGCGGCGACGCCGCCAATCAGCACCAGTCCCGCAAGCATTGCCGCGAGTAGTTTCGTTGCGTTCATCGCATCCATTGCTCGTGTCGAGACCCACTTAACCCGGGTACTCGCTGTACCCGAATCGACCCGGATTTACCGGATTTGACGGACAGTTTAGCCCATTTAATCCGGATTAACCGTCTGCTCTGTCCCTCGTCCCCGACTGCGGCAGTTCCTGACGCGGCAGCCGTGTTTAGGTGGTGACCCCGCGAACCAGTAGACATGACACAGCAATCAGACGAGTACCGATTCGACACGCGCTCGGTCCACGCTGGGACCGACCCCGACCCGGCCACGGGTGCGCGCGCACCGCCGATTCACCAGAGCACCTCGTTCGTCTTCGAGGACCCCGACCACGCCGCGCGCTTGTTCGCGCTCGAAGAGGAGGGATACATCTACTCTCGGCTGCTGAACCCGACGACCGCACAACTTGGCGACCGACTGGCCGCCTTAGAAGGCGGCGTCGGTGCCGTCCCGACCAGTTCCGGGATGGCCGCCTTCGACCTCGTGACCTTCCTGCTCGCCTCGGCCGGTGACAACATCGTCTCTGCAAAGTCGCTGTACGGTGGCACCTACACGTACCTGAATCACACCGTCGAACGCCGTGGCGTCACGACGCGTTTTGTTGACACACTCGATTACGAGGCTTATGCGGAGGCCATCGACGAGGACACCGCCTACGTCCACATCGAGACGCTCGGCAACCCGGCGCTGACGACGCCCGACATCGAGCGCGTCGCCGACCTCGCACACGACCACGGCGTCCCGCTGTTCGTCGACAACACCTTCGCCACGCCCGCGCTCTGTCGCCCGCTGGAACACGGAGCCGACATCATCTGGGAGTCGACGACGAAGTGGATTCACGGCGCAGGCTCGACCGTCGGGGGCGTCGTCGTCGACGGCGGCTCGTTCCCCTGGGCCGACCACGCCGATACATACCCTGAACTCGCACAGGACAACCCCGCGTACCACGGCGTCAACTTCGCCGAACGGTTCGGCGAGGCCGCCCTCACATACGCCGCAATCGCCCGGGGAGCCCGCAGCCTGGGAAACTCACAGGCACCGTTCGACGCCTGGGTCACGCTCCAGAAGCTCGAATCGTTCCCCCTCCGTATCGAGCGCCACGCCGAGAACGCACTCACGGTCGCCCAGTTCCTCGACGACCACCCCGAAGTAGAGTGGGTCTCTTACCCCGGACTGCCAGACCACGAGACACACGAGGAGGCCAGCGAGTATCTCGACGGCGGTTACGGCGGCATGGTCACGTTCGGCCTCGGTGAGTTCGAGACTGCCAAGTCGGCGGTGGACAACACCGAACTCGCCTCGCTTCTGGCGAATGTCGGCGACGCGAAGACGCTGGTCATCCACCCCGCCTCGACGACACACCAGCAACTCACTGACCAAGAGCAACTCGAAGCCGGCGTCAAGCCGGACATGATTCGCCTCTCAGTCGGCATCGAGGACCCCGAGGACATTACCGCCGACCTCGACCAGGCAATCGAGAACGCCTGACTCACCTGTCCCAACTCACGCCGGGATTGGTGACGGCACCGTTTGCGGCCGACCCGAAATCGCGGACGTACTTCGCCAGAACGCCGGTCTCGTAGGCCGGCTGTGGGTCGTCGCGCTCGGCCAACCGTCTGTCGAGTTCCGCACCGCTGCGGTCGACCGACAGCTCACGGTTCGGGATGTCCACGGTCACGGTATCGCCGTCCTCGACGGCAGCAATCGGGCCGCCGACGTAGGCTTCGGGGGCGACGTGGCCGACCATCGGCCCCCGGGTCGCACCAGAGAACCGCCCGTCGGTGAGCAGCGCCACGTCGTCCTCGTGACCCTGGCCGACGACGGCGGCGGTGACGCCGAGCATCTCCCGCATGCCGGGTCCGCCGCGCGGTCCCTCGTTGCGGATGACGATGACGTCGCCGCTCTCGATGTGTCCCGCCTGGACGTAGGCCATCGCTTCTTCCTCGCTCTCGAAGACCCGAGCCGGCCCCTCGTGGTGGAAGGCCTCGTCGTCGCCGGTCACCTTCAACACGCTGCCGTCGGGGGCGAGGTTGCCCGAGAGTATCTTGATTGCTCCCGCGTCCTGTTTCGGCTCCGCGGGCGTATACAGCCACTCCTCGTCGATTTTCTCGTCTGACGGTAGCCGTCCCTCGGCTTCGAGATGGGCCAGTTCCTCGGCAATCGTCCGGCCCGTGACGGTCAATGCGTCGCCGTGAATCAGGTCCGCTTCGAGCAGTCGCCGGAGGACGACCGGCACGCCGCCGACCTCGTGGAGGTCGTTCATCACGTGTTCGCCGCCGGGCTGGAGGTCGGCAATCTTCGGCGTTCGGCGACTAATCTCGTCGAAATCGTCGACCGACAGGTCGACTCCGGCTTCGGCGGCAAGTGCGAGCAGATGGAGAACGCCGTTCGTCGAGCCGCCGACGGCGACCTGGAGCGCAATCGCGTTCTCGAAGGACTCCCGCGAGAGGAAGTCGCTGGGGCGACGCTGCTGTTCGATTACCTCGACAGCGAGCTCGCCGGCTCGCTGGGCCACCTCGTAGCGTTGCTCGCTCTCGGCGGGCGGCGAGGCGCTCCCGAGAGGCGCGAATCCGAGGGCCTCGCTAATCGAGGCCATCGTGTTGGCGGTGAACATCCCGCCACAGGAGCCGGCACCGGGACAGGCGTTGCGCTCCATCTCGTCGAGCTCGGCCTCGGACATCTCGCCCTGTGCCACCGCGCCGACGCCCTCGAAGACGTTCTGGACCGTAATCTCGCGCCCCTCGTGTTCGCCGGGTATGATAGAGCCACCGTAGAGAAAGACCGAGGGGAGGTCTGTCCGAATCGCCGCCATCAACATGCCGGGCAGGTTCTTGTCACAGCCGGCGACCGTGACGAGACCGTCCAGGCGCTCGCCGAAGGCGACCAGCTCGACGGAGTCGGCAATCAGCTCCCGGGAGATAAGCGACGCCCGCATCCCTTCGGTCCCCATCGAAATTGCGTCCGAGATGGTGATGGTTCCGAACTCGATTGGCATCCCGCTGGCACCGTCGACACCCTCGTAGGCACTCTCGGCAACGTCGTCGAGATGGACGTTACACGGCGTGATATCAGCCGCCGGGTTCGCGATTCCGACCATCGGCGAGGAGAGGTCGTCGTCGTCGTATCCCATCGCCCGGAACATCGCCCGATGCGGGGCGCGCTCGGGGCCGTCGGTCACCTCGTTGCTCGGTAGCTCGGGGTCTTTCCCGTGGTCTGCCGGTTGCTCACTCATTGGCTCGTCGTTGTCCCCGGGGGACTTAATGGGTCGGATAATATGTTATATGCTGACTAGTGCCACATTGGGGATAGAACTATATACCTGCTCGATAGGTATAGGAACGCAAATGGTTTACAACGAGGATACGTCGGCGACCCCGGCGGATCGAGTTCTTCCAGGGGACAACTAGTTCCCACGGTCAGGTACGGATTTTCGACACCACGCTGCGCGACGGCGAGCAGACGCCACGGACGTCGTTCTCGTACGACGACAAACGCGAGATAGCGGCGCAACTCGACGAGATGGGAACCCACGTCATCGAGGCGGGATTCCCGGTCAACAGCGACGACGAGTTCGAGGCGGTCCGTGACATCGCCGCGGCCAGTTCGAGTACGGTCTGTGGGCTCGCCCGCGTGGTGGACGACGACATCGAGGCGGCACTCGACAGCGGCGTCGACATGGTCCACGTGTTCGCCTCGACCAGCGACGTACAACTCGAGGACTCGATGCACGCGACCAGAACAGAAGCGAAACAACGTGCTGTCCAGTCCGTCAGGCGTGTCGTCGAGGCCGGCGCGACGTGTATGTTCTCGCCGATGGACGCCACTCGAACCGACGAGGCGTTCCTGTTCGAGATGGTCGAGGCGGCCGCCGACGCCGGCACAGACTGGATAAACGTCCCGGACACCTGTGGCGTTGCCACGCCCGAGCGGTTCGGCGAGCTCGTCGCCGATATCGTCGAACACAGCGGCGACGCCCGGGTAGATGTCCACACCCACGACGACTTCGGGCTGGCGACGCCGAACGCCCTCGCAGGCGTTCGCGGCGGCGCAGACCAGGTCCAGGTCTCGGTCAACGGCATCGGCGAGCGCGCGGGCAACGCGGCATACGAGGAGGTCGTCATGGGGCTCGAATCGCTGTACGACGTCGACACCGGTATCGACACCACAGGCATCGCTGACATCTCACGGACCGTCGAACAGCGCTCGGCGGTCCCGGTACCGGGTAACAAGCCAGTCGTCGGCGACAACGCCTTCGCCCACGAGAGCGGCATCCACGCCGCTGGCGTCATCGAAAACAGCGAGACGTTCGAGCCCGGCGTGATGACGCCGGAAATGGTCGGTGCAGAGCGTGAGTTCGTCCTCGGCAAACACACCGGGACCCACTCGGTACGCAAACGGCTCGAAGAGGTCGGTTTCGACCCCACCGATGAGGAGGTTCACACGGTGACACAGAAGGTCAAAGAAAGCGGTGTCTCTGCCGGTCACGTCACCGCTACCGACCTCGAACAGTTCGCCCGCGATGCCGGCATCGCCCGCCGCGAGGAGGTTCGCGTCTAGGCCGATGTCCCGGCCGAGCAGTAGCGACAGCGCCGTGGGGCTGCTGTCTGAGCGCAACGCTGTGTCCGCTCACCACGACCAGCAACGCGACTACTCGGCACGGGCTCCCCGAAAGCGTTATATACCACGGCGACAGGAGAGTTGTAGTAATGCAACTGACCGCTGGCACCCGGGCGTTTGTCGCCGCCAGCGGCATCGCTTTCCTCGGCATTATTGTAGGGGCCTGAGCCCCTACACTACTTCTCCTCTCGTCACCCCGACCGCATCGCCATCGACCAGCAGTCACGGATGTCTATCAATGGACAGAACAGCACAGCAGCAACCACCGACAGCACAGCACGACCCTCCGGAATCGGACACATCCGCGTCGCAAGCGGAACCGTCCGAATCCGACGGTGTCGAAACAGGTGCGGACGCGGTCGTGGCGGCACTCGAAGCCGCCGGCGTCGACGACCTCTTTGGGGTGCAAGGCGGGGCAATCATGCCCGTCTACGACGCCCTCTACGACCACGACGAACTGAACCACGTCACGATGGCCCACGAACAGGGGGCGGCGCATGCGGCCGACGCCTACGGCATCGTCACCGGCGAGCCGGGCGTCTGTCTCGCCACCTCGGGACCGGGCGCGACGAATCTCGTCACCGGCCTCGCCGACGCGAGCATGGACTCGGACCCGGTACTCGCGCTGACGGGCCAGGTCCCGACCGATTTCGTCGGCAGTGACGCCTTCCAGGAGACAGATACCACCGGCGTCACACAGCCGATTACGAAACACAACAGCTTCGCCCAGGACCCCGACACCGTCGGCGATGCCGTCGGAACGGCCTGGGCGCTGGCAAACGACGGCCGTCAGGGGCCGACACTGGTCGACCTCCCCAAAGACGTCTCCCTCGCCGAGACGACGAGCGAACCCGACAGCCCCGAGACGCCGGACACCTACAGCCCGCCGACCGAGGCAGACGAGGTCGTCGTCCGGGCAGCCACGGAGGCGCTCGAAGCCACACAGCGGCCGGTGATTCTCGCCGGCGGCGGCGTCATCAAGGGCGAGGCCTGTGACCGGCTCAGGAGCTTCGCCCGCGAGTACGAGATTCCGGTCGTGACGACGATGCCCGGTCTGGGGTCGTTCCCCGAGGACGACCCGCTGTCGATGGGGATGGCCGGGATGCACGGCACCGGCTACGCGAACCTCGCGCTGGCGAACTGCGACTTCCTGTTGGGCGTGGGGACGCGGTTCGACGACCGGCTGACCGGCGGTGTCGAGACGTTTGCCCCCGAGGCCGAGGTCGCACACGTCGACATCGACCCGGCGGAGATGAGCAAGAACATCTTCGCGGACTACCCGCTGGTCGGCGACGCGAGACGGGTCCTCGACCAGCTCGACGACGCGATAGCGACGGGCCCCGACCTCACGGAGTGGCACGAGACCTGCAAGCGGTGGGTCGAGACGTACCCACTCGAGTACGAGATGCCGGACTCGGACCCGCTCAAGCCGGAGTACGTCGTCGAGACGGCCGACGCGGTGACGCCCGAGGAGACGATTGTCACGACCGGCGTTGGCCAACACCAGATGTGGGCCTGCCTGTTCTGGGAGTACACCGAACCCCGGACCTGGGTGTCGAGTCACGGGCTGGGGACGATGGGATACGGCCTCCCCGCGGCAATCGGTGCGAAGGTCGCCGCGCCCGAGACAGAAGTCGTCTGCTTCGAGGGCGACGGCTCCCTGTTGATGACGATTCAGTCGCTGTCGGTCGCGGTCCGCGAGAACCTCGATATCACCGTCGTCGTGTTGAACAACGAGGCAATCGGGATGGTCCGCCAGTGGCAGGACGGCTTCTTCGAGGGCCGACACATGGCCTCGGAGTACGGCTGGGTCCCCGAGTTCGACACGCTGGCCGAGGCATTCGGTGCCCGCGGGTTTCGCATCGACGAGGCCGAGGATGTCGAGGCGACGCTCACCGCGGCACACGAGTACGACGGTCCGGCGGTCGTCGACGCACACATCGACCCCGAGGAGAACGTCTATCCGATGGTGCCAAGCGGGGGCGACAACGCCCGCTTTGCGTTGAACGACGAGCAACTGGAGGGGTTGGAATGAGCCGCGGCGAACTGCCCGGCGCGCCACCCGAAAAGCGCCGGACGCCAGACGGCGAGCGAACCGACCAGGGGATTCCTGTCGAGGGGGTTGACCGGCAGACACACGAGCCCCGGCGAGCCGTGCTGTCGGCGCTGGTCAAACACGAACCCGGCGTCCTCGCGGAGGTGTCGGGTCTGTTCAGCCGCCGACAGTACAACATCGAATCGCTGACGGTCGGGGAGACAATCGACGACAGCCTCGCCAGAATGACAATCGTCGTCGAGGAGAGCCGTCCGAACATCGACCAAGTGAAAAAACAGCTCGCAAAGCGGATTCCGGTCATCTCGGTGCGGGAGTTAGAGGAGGCCGTTCAGCGCGAGCTGGTCATCGTGAAAGTCGACGGCGACAGCCCCGACCAGGTCAACGCCATCACGGAGATGTACGACGGCCAGACGCTCGATGCCGGCCCGCGCTCGATTACGGTCGAAATCACGGGCGACGAACAGCGCATCGACGCGGCAATCGACGCCTACCGCCAGTTCGGCATCCGCGAACTCACCCGGACCGGCTACGCCGCGCTGGCGCGTGGCGAGAAACCCACAGCACAGGTCAGCGAACCGAATCAGGCGCCGACGGAGGCCCAAGTCAAAACGGAGACGATTGCAGATGACTGAGACAACAGTGTACACAGACAGCGACACAGAGCGCGCACAGCTTGCGAACAAGACGGTCGCGGTACTCGGCTACGGCAGTCAGGGCCACGCCCACGCACAGAATCTCGACGACAGCGGCGTCGACGTCGTCGTGGGCCTCCGACCCGACTCGCGGTCGCGTGAACACGCCAGGGCGGACGGCCTCCGCGTCACAACTCCCAGCGAGGCCACCGCCGAGGCAGATATCGTCGTCATGCTGGTCCCCGATACGGTCCAGCCGGCGGTTTATGAGGCGATTGCACCCGAACTCGAGGCCGGCGACACCCTCCAGTTCGCCCACGGGTTCAACGTCCACTACGGCCAAATCGAGCCGCCCGAAGGCGTGGACGTGACGATGGTCGCACCGAAGGGTCCGGGCCATCTGGTCCGACGGACCTACGAGCGCGGCGAGGGGACCCCCGGCCTGTTTGCGGTCTATCAGGACGCAACCGGCCAAGCCAGTGCCGAGGCACTCGCGTACGCGAGCGCAATCGGCTGCACCCGGGCGGGCGTCATCGAGACGACCTTCCGCGAGGAGACAGAGACCGACCTCTTCGGCGAGCAGGCGGTCCTCTGTGGCGGGGTCACGGACCTCGTCAAGGCGGGCTACGAGACGCTGGTCGAGGCCGGCTACTCTCCCGAAATGGCCTACTTCGAGTGCCTGAACGAACTCAAGCTCATCGTCGACCTGCTGTACGAGGGTGGCCACACCGAGATGTGGGACTCCGTCTCTGACACCGCCGAATACGGCGGGCTGACCCGCGGCGAGGATGTCATCGACAGAGAGGCGATGGACGACATTCTCGAAGGCGTCCAGTCCGGCGAGTTCGCCCGCGAGTGGATTGCGGAGAATCAGGCCAACAGGCCGGCCTACAGACAGCACCGACGCGCCGAACAGAACCACGAGATAGAACAGGTCGGCGACCGGTTGCGCGAACTTTTCGCCTGGAGCGACCAGCAACGAGAGCCGGCACCGGCTGATGACTGAACACACGACGACCACACCAATGACAGACACGAACGACACGACCGACGACAGAGAAACCGTGCGCAAACCAACCCGAGACGACGGCGAGCCGATGAAGATGAAAGAGATGGACCACGCCCCACCGGTCGAGGGGACGCGGCGGGTCTTCGAGCGGGCGAACGAGGGGAAAACCGCCCGCCCCGACGGCGGCCAACAAACGAGCGATAGAGAGACAGACGCTGACGACGAGTTCAGCCAGACGATGAAAGAGATAGACCACACGCCGCCGGTCGATGGCCCGAACCGGACCTTCGAGCGCGGCGCGGAGACTGACGTAGACAAATGAGCGAGGGGACGCTGTACGATAAGGTCTGGGACGCCCATCGCGTGACAACGCTCCCGAACGGGCAAGACCAACTGTTCGTCGGCCTCCACCTCATCCACGAAGTGACGAGCCCGCAGGCGTTCTCGATGCTCGCCGAACGAGAGATGGACGTCGCTCGTCCGGAGTTAACACTCGGCACCGTCGACCACATCGTCCCGACCGACGACCGGACTCGTCCCTACGACGACGCGGCCGAGGAGATGATGCAGTCCCTGGAGCAAAACGCCGCGGAGGCAGGTATCGAGTTGCTCGACCCGACGACCGGCGACCAGGGTATCGTCCACGTCGTCGGCCCAGAGCAGGGGCTGACACAGCCCGGCAAGACCATCGTCTGTGGCGACTCACACACCGCGACACACGGTGCCTTCGGCGCGCTCGCGTTCGGCATCGGCACCTCCCAGATTCGGGACGTGCTCGCCACTGGAACTGTGGCGATGGAAAAGAAGGCTGTCCGACACATCGAGGTGACCGGCGAACTCGGCGAGGGCGTCACCGCGAAAGACGTCATCCTCGGAATCATCCGCCGGCTGGGCACCGACGGCGGCGTCGGCTACGTCTACGAGTACGGCGGCGAGGCAATCGAGGCGCTGGATATGGCCGGCCGGATGAGTCTCTGTAACATGTCTATCGAGGGCGGCGCACGGGCAGGCTATGTCAACCCCGACGAGACCACCTACGCGTGGCTCGAATCGACCGACTACTTCGAGGACAACCCCGGGGAGTTCGAGCGGCTCCGCCCGTACTGGGAGTCGGTCCGAAGTGATGCCGACGCCGACTACGACGACGTTGTCACCGTCGACGGGACCGCTCTGGAACCGATGGTGACCTGGGGGACGACACCCGAGCAGGGCGTCGGTATCACCGACCCGGTACCCGAGCCCTCATCGCTCCCGGAAGACAAACGACAGCGGGCGCGCGACGCACAGGCGCACATGGGCGTCGAACCCGGCGAGACGATGGAGGGGTACCCGGTCGACGTGGCCTTTCTGGGGTCGTGTACCAACGCGCGGTTGCCGGACCTCCGGCGGGCAGCCAGCGTCCTCGATGGTCGAACGGTCCACGACAGCGTGCGCGCACTCGTGGTGCCCGGCAGCCAGCGCGTCAGCACCGCCGCCGAGGCCGAAGGGCTCCGCGAGACGTTCGTCGAGGCCGGCTTCGAGTGGCGCGAACCCGGCTGTTCGATGTGTCTCGCGATGAACGACGACCAGCTGGTCGGCGACGAGGTCTGTGCTTCCTCGTCGAACCGGAACTTCGTCGGCCGCCAGGGTAGCTCGGCGGGCCGAACCGTCCTGATGAACCCCTCGATGGTCGCCGCCGCGGCCGTCGCTGGCGAGGTGACCGACGTGCGCGACCTGCCGCCGACGGGGACGCCGGGCTCACAGCCGGGGGTGTCGGTGTGAGCGACGGCGTTCCGTCGGTGACTCGCGTCTCGGGGACGGCCGTCCCGATTCGCGGAAACGACATCGACACCGACCAGATTATCCCGGCCCGGTTCCTGAAGGTCGTCAGCTTCGAGGGGCTCGGTCAGTTTGCCTTTTTCGACCAGCGCTACGACGAGGCCGACGAGCCGACCGACCACCCGATGAACCGCCCCCGCCACGAGGACGCGAACGTACTGGTCGTCAACGCCAACTTCGGCTGTGGCTCCTCGCGAGAGCACGCCCCCCAGGCGCTGATGCGCTGGGGAATCGACGCCATCGTCGGCGAGAGCTTCGCCGAAATATTCGCCGGAAACTGCCTCTCGCTCGGGATTCCGACCGTGACCGCGAGCGCCGAGGAGATTACGGCCCTCCAGGAGTGGGTCGACGGAAATCCAGACGAGGAGGTGACGGTCGATATCGAGGCCGAGACAGTGACATACAGCGATAATACCGTTGACGCCACCGTCGGCGAGGGCCAGCGGACGGCACTGGTCGATGGCATCTGGGATACGACCGCGCTCATGCGCTCGAACCAGGCGGCAATCGACGCGACGGCCACCGACCTCCCCTACGTCGACGGAGGGCAGCCGTGACCCACGAGGTCGCCGTGGTCCCCGGCGACGGCATCGGCCGAGAGGTCGTCCCCGCCGCCGTCGACGTACTCGACGCCGCCGACGCGTCAATCGAGTTCGTTCACGCCGAGGCCGGCGACGCCACGAAAGCCGAGCGCGGCGAGGCGCTGCCCGAGGAGACCCGCAAGACGGTCGCCGACGCGGACGCGACGCTGTTTGGCGCGGCAGGAGAGACCGCCGCCGACGTAATTCTCCCGCTGCGGTCGGTCGTCGGCTCCTACGCGAACGTGCGACCAGTACGCGCGTATCCGGGCACCGACGCCCTTGCGCCCGAGACCGATCTGGTCTTCATCCGCGAGAACACGGAGGGCGTCTACTCGGGCATCGAGAGCGAAATCACAGCCGGCGTGCGAACGCTGACCCGCGTCGTGACCGACGAGGCCTCCGAAGCCATCGCCGACTTCGGCTTTGCGTACGCCGAGCGCAACGGCTACGACCGGGTCACCGTCGCCCACAAGGCGAACGTCATGACAGCGACCGACGGGCTCTTTCTCGATGCCGTCGAGCGGGTGAGCCAGCGCCGCGGGGCCGCCTACGACGCCGAACTCATGGACGCGCTGGCGATGGAACTCGTAATGAACTCCGAGGCGTATGGTGTCGTCGTCTGCCCGAACCTCGCGGGCGATGTCCTCTCGGACCTCGCCGCCGGACTCGTCGGTGGACTCGGGATGCTCCCATCGGCCAACATCGGCGACGAGAACGCCCTGTTCGAGCCCGTGCACGGAACCGCCCCGGATATCGCCGGCGACGGCGTCGCCAACCCTGCGGCGACGATGCTCTCGGCCGCGCTGTTGCTCGAATATCTCGGTCATCACGCCGAGGCAAATCAGGTCCGCGAAGCCGTCGAGGGTGTCCTCGCCGACGGGCCTCGAACGCCCGACCTCGGCGGGACCGCCTCGACCGGTCAGATTCGCGATGCAGTCGTTGGCCGTCTGCCCTGATAGTGCTTATTGCGAGTCTGTACCGCTGTGACAACGTCAGACGGATTTTACACGATGATGCCTGGGACGTGGTCACGAAAATCACCGCAATAATCACTATGAGTTCGCGTCAGCGGTGCTGCTAAAATATATTTTAGATAATATATTTCCTCCCATCGCCCTTAGCACGGTTGTAATGTACGACAGAAGCGGTTCAGACACATTCACCGAGCGCAGCGAGGTGACACTCGACGGACGACCAGACCCTGTCGAGGCGCCGGAGTCGACGGGGCCGACATACGAGACGGGGACCACCATCGTCGCCCTGAGTGCGGCCGAGGGTGTGGTGATGGCCGCCGACAGGCGGATGAGTCTGGGCGGGCGGTTCACCGCGAGCAAGAACGTCCGCAAGATATCAAAGGTCCACCCGACCGCAGCGATGGCAATTTCGGGCAGCGTCGGCCCGGCACAGCAACTCATCCAGTCCCTCCGGGCGGAGGCGAGTCTCTACCGGACACGGCGGGGCGAGCCCATGAGCATGGGCGCACTCGCACAGACCGCGGGTCATCTCGTCCGCGGGTTGCCCGCCCAGCCGTTGCTCGCGGGCGTCGACGACGACGGCGGCCACGTCTACGAACTCGACGGCGGCGGGAGCGTCATCGAAGACAGCTACGCCGCAGGTGGTAGCGGCCTCCAGACCGCCTACGGCCTGCTCGAAGGCCGGATGAGCGAGGGACTGTCGGTCGGAGAAGCGACCGAGGTTGCTATCGACGCGGTCGAGGCGGCGAGCGAGCGTGACACCGCAAGCGGCAACGGCGTGACCGTCGCGCGGATTACTGCCGACGGCATCGAGATGGAGGCCCCGGGAGGTGAGAACTGATGGAGCCGAACAACCAGCAGGCCTACGACCGCGGGAGCACTATCTTCTCGCCGGACGGCCGCCTCTATCAGGTCGAGTACGCCCGCGAGGCCGTCGCCCGCGGAGGTCCGACAGTCGGAATCACCGCCGCCGAGAGCGTCGTTTTCGCTTCCTACGGGTCGGCGCGCTCGCCGCTCGTGGTCCCCGAGAGCATCGAGAAGCTTCGAGATATCGACGGCCAACTCGGTATCGCCACCGCGGGCCACGTCGCCGACGGCCGTCGCCTCGTCGAACAGGGTCGTCAGTTCGCCCACCAGGAACGGCTCCGGTACGACGAACAGCCCGGCGTCGAAGCCACGGCGAAAGCCCTCGCCGACTTCGTCCAGGAGTCGACACAGGTCGGCGGGACGCGGCCGTTCGGTGCGGCCCTCCTCGTCGGCGGCGTCGTCGACCGGCCGCGGCTCTACGATGTCGACCCCTCGGGGACGCCTACCGAGTGGCGGGCGACAGCTATCGGCCACGAGAGCGACGCTATCAGAGAGGCTCTCGAAGCCGAGTACGAACAGCAACTGGACGAGCATACGGCGCTCCGGCTCGCGCTCCGGGCGCTTTCCGGCGACGAGCGGGAGCTATCGACAGAGTCGCTTGACGTTGCGGTCGCTCGGGAAGACGGCTTGACCACCTTCGACGAGGGCCAGCGGAGGGACCTCCTCGAAGAGACAGAGCTGTGAGGTAGCCGACCGTCCTTGCGGTACTCAGCCGCCGATTCCGGTGACCGAACCGGCCAGTTTGTCCTGTAAGACGTGATAGGACGCGTTGAGCGCGATGAGGCCGACGATAGCGGCCCAGAGCCCGATGAACGTCTCACCGCCGCTCAGAAACAGGAGGCTCTTGTACTCGAACAGGAATCCGAGCCCGGCAAACAGCGAGACTGCCCCGGTGTACACCGCCGTCACGGCGATGGGGACAATCAGTTCCAGTGCTTCCTCGTACATGCACCGAGATAGCAGCACTGACGATTATAACTCTGTTGGCTGCGCCGTCGACGGGCGTTAGGCCGCTGCGTCGTCACCGAGGTCGCTCGCCTTCTCGCCGGATTCTCGTTGCGTGGCACCGCTGACGGGACGGCGGCGGTGGTCGTGGACGGTGCCGTCACGACGGAGATACAGCTCGAGGACCTCCTCGTCCAGCCGTGTACTCACGAGGAGACACCAGGGCTCCGTCGAGAGGAGACGCTCGCGCCACTCCGGGCCGACGTTCCAGAGCGGCCGCTCGGTCACGTCCTGTCCGTGGTCGTCGTAGAATGAGACGACAGCGGGGTGGTCGATGACCGAGAGCGTGGCCGGACAGTCGACACTCGCCCGGCACCGCGAGCAGTCACACGAAAACTGGATAGCCGAGCCGTCGTCGGGCGATTCCGGCGTCAGTTCGACGGGACCCCCACAGTCCGGGCAGACGCCCTCGACGAACGACCGGATACGGTTGCGGTGATAGCTGTCGAGTGCCGCCGGTAGGTCTGTCGCATCTCGAATCTCGGCACCTGTGGGAAACGAGAGGCGCGTGACCGACTGCTCGCACCCGCTGCAGGTCACGTCCGCGACGCCGTCAGACACCGACAGCGTCAGGGCACCGTCCCGACAGAGCGGGCAGGCCGTTTCGAGCGAGACGGACTCGGGTTCGACGCTGGTCGTGAACTGCCCGGACGCGACAGCGCGTGCGGCCGCTCGGCCGGCACTAGTCAACTCCCAGCGCTCGTCGTCACGCTGGCGCACGAACTGGTCGAGTTCCCGGAGGTGGTACGCGAATCCGGCAGAGGAGTCGCTCTCGCTCCCCTCGAACAGCGCCGAAAACGAGCACGGCCCCTCGACGTGGAGGCGACGGACGATATCGACTCGCGTCTCGTTGCCGAGTTGCTGGAAGGCCGCTGCTGGCGTCGTCCCCGTCGCCGCGTCGACGGTGTCGCCGCCTGCGGTCTGGCCGAGGCCGTCTGCAGGTGTCGCGGGGTTCATTACCCGCTGTTAGTCTCGAAACGATAAGGTTCTGTTGGCTCACGCAACTGTTGATTGGCGAACGATAGCAGTAGAATCGCTCGCCCGAGCTACAGGTCCGACAGCCAGTCGGCGAAGTCGCCGGTGAGGAAGTCGACGTAGTCGACGATACCCAGCCACAGCGAGACGACGATGACGATGACGACGGGCACCCGCACCAGCCATATCCAGGTCGGTCCGAGCGGTCCGAGGTCGCCGATACCCGCTCCCAGTTCTTCGACGGCCGGCCCCGACCAGAGCCAGGAGACGTACACCGAGATGAGCAACCCGCCGAGCAACAGCAGGATGCCGTTCATCAGCCCGTCGTACAGGGAGAGAAGCACGATGTCGTAGGCGGGCGCCAATCCGAGGACGAACAGCGCCGCACAGACGAACACCGTCGCACGGAGGCGGTCCATCCCGTGCTCGTCGACGGCATACGAGACGACGACTTCGGTGAGGCTGATAGCACTCGACAGGGCGGCGATGATGACCGTCCCGAAGAAGACGGTGCCGGCGAGCCAGCCAAGCGAGAGGTCACCGAACGCCGCCGACAGGCTGACGAAAATCGCGCCCGGCCCGGGTTCGCCGGGGTCGACGCCGGCGGTGAACAGAATCGGGAAGACGATGAGACCGACGAGGACGGCAATCGCCGTGTCGAAGCCGATGATAATCGCGCCGTCTTCGGCGAGGTTTCGGTCTTCGTCGATGTAGGAGGCATACGTTATCATGATACCGAACCCGAGCGAGAGCGTAAAGAAGGCCTGTCCGGCCGCGTCCGGCAAAATCGTGGTCCACTGGGCGGCGATGCGGCCGAAATCCGGTTCGAGGTAGAAGGAGTACCCCTCACTTGCACCCGACAGCGTCGACGCCCAGGCCGCGAGACCGAGCACGATGGCGATAATCGCTGGCACCATCAGCTTCACAGCGAGCTCGATACCCTGGCGGATACCGAGGCCAACGATAGCGACGATGCCGACCAGAAAGAGGCCGTGCAACGCCATCGCTTCGAGGCCAGAGGAGAGCTGGCCGAACTGGCTGGCGGCCGCGTCGATGTCGGCCATATAGCCGTCTTGCAGACCGAGCACCGTGTAGCGGATAGTCCACCCCGCGATGACGCTGTAGTAGGACATGATGACGAAGGTCGCTACCACGAACACCCAGCCGACGTACTGCCAGGCACCGCGGCCGATTTCCTGCATCGCACCGACCGGATTCCGCTCGGTGTGACGACCGATGACGAACTCGACGAGAATCGCCGGGAAACCGACGACGACGATAAAGACGAGGTAGACGAGCAGAAAGCCCGCACCGCCGTTTTCGCCGGTAATAAACGGGAACCGCCAGATGTTTCCGAGCCCGACGGCGCTCCCGACTGCCGCGAGAATGAATGCGACACGCGTCGACCACTCTTCACGCTCTGAGCTATCCTGTGACATACGCCCGTCTTCAACGACCGAGTAATAAATAGCTGAAGTTTCGTTCTCATGTGGTGGCTGTCAGCGAAACTCACGGCTCGCCTTGCCCAAGCGTGCGTATCGCACAGCTTTTGATGCTTCACCGAATAGAACTGTTCGAATGATATCGAAGGGCTGTGAACAGTGTGCAGAAGGGGGCAAGATGGTCATGTTTGTCTACGGCTACTGTGACCAGCGCGACTGTTTTTACTGTCCGCTCGGCGAGAACCGCAAGAACGTGACCGATATCTACGCCAACGAGCGGAAAGTCGAATCCGACGAGGACGTCATCGCCGAGGCCAAACGGATGGACGCGCTCGGCACCTCGATAACTGGCGGTGAGCCACAGGAAGTGCTCGACCGCACCTGTCACTATCTCAGCCTACTCAAAGACGAGTTCGGCGAGGACCACCACACCCACCTCTACACCGGCATCACCGGGGGCCGCGAGAATATGCGCCGCCTAGCAGAGGCCGGTCTCGACGAGATTCGCTTCCACCCGCCCCTCGAACAGTGGGGCGACCTCCACGGCACCGAGTGGGAAGATATCCTCTACATCGCCCGTGAGGAAGGTCTCACCCCTGCCTTCGAGATTCCGGGGATTCGCGCCGAGGAGGAGTTCCTCGAGTTCCTCGACGAAGGGGCAGCCGACTACTGTAACATCAACGAGTTCGAGATGAGTCAGGGGAACTTCCGGCGGATGCAAGAGGAAGGCTTCGAGCGCAAAGAGGGCCACATGAGCGCCGTCGAGGGAAGCCACGAAATCCTCGACGTGATGGGCGACCACGAGAAGGTCTACTTCTGTACCTCTGTGTTCAAAGACGCCGCCCAGCACCGCAACCGGATGAAACGGATGGCCCAGAACGTCCGGCGACCCTTCGACGAGGTGACCGAAGACGGCACCATCGTCTACGGCAAGGCCTGGGTCAGCGCCGAGCGACTGGACGAGCTCGGGGTCCCGGCCGACTACTACGCTGTCAAATCGAGCCACGTCGAGTTGGCGTGGTGGCTCCTCGAAGAGATGCTCGAAGAAGGCGACATCGAGGAAGGCGAAATCGTCGAGCAGTACCCGACCGTCGACGGGACGGTCGTCGAGCGGACGCCGCTCGCCTGAGCGACTCAGGAATCTGTGACCTGCATCGGGGGAATCGTCGGCTGTGACCAGAGCTGCCAGCCGTCTCCGGTCTCGAACAGTAGAACAGTCGGATTGAACGACAGCCCCTCGGCCGTAGCCTCGTGGCGGACGTAGGCGTGGGCCTCGAAGTCGTGTTCTTTTTGGAGGGTGTCGATTGCCTCCCGTTCTTGTTCGATTGCGGTCTGGACGACCTCGCTCTCGGCGTCCGCGTCGCCGTACTTGTTCGCCACCGCGGTTTCGAGGTCGACCTCCTCGGGGCCAGCGAGGGAAATCTCGTCGGCCGCGAGCGCGACCTCGAACTGTTTCGCGGGGTTCTCGCCGATACTGTAGTCGCCGTCTTCGTGTGCGTACTGGTTCGCCCGCTCGCGCTCGCCGTCTGCGAGGGCCTGGAAGTACGAATCGACGGCTTCGACGGGGTCGTCTGCCGAGGCGTCGTCGCTGTCCATGCAACCGGCCGTCGCGACGACGGCCCCGAGGCTGCTGGCTGCCGCGATACGGAGGAACTGTCGTCTGCCGACATCACGTGTCTTGGGGGGCGGAGACATACTGCCGTCTCTGGCCGGTCTCCGAAAGTAGTTTCTGATGTTACTGCCCTGGCTTTCGACTCACGGTGTGTCGGTCAACCAGTCACCTCCCGGGAAACCGTCTGTGAGCGCGTCGGCGACCATCTCGCGGCTGACCAGTGCGAACCCCGTCGCAACGGCGAGAAAGCCGACGACAGTCGTGACAGCGAGCGCGTGTCCCAGGAACAGAATCGAGACGAGCGTCGCGAACACGGGTTCGAGGTAGGCCACGAGCGTCGTCTCGGTCGCCCCGACACGGCGGACCAACCCGAAATACAGCAGGTAGCCGCCCGCGCCGGCGCCGAGGGTGATATACAGCAGCGAGCCGACCGCTGCTGGCGAGAGCGCGGTCGGGGCAGGCATCGATTCGCCACTCAACACCGAGCCACAGAACAACAGCCCGGCACCGACGACCATCGCCCACCCCTGTAACGCTTCGAGGGGAAGCCCGCCCTCGGCAAGCTGGATAGTCACCGACCCGACAGCGAACATGGCGGTCCCCACGAAGACGAGCCCCACACCGACGACCGTCGTCGAGAGAACACCCGAGCCCGGGGAGGGCTGTGCGATGACAGCGACCCCGGCGAGACCGAGTACGAACCCGCAGGCGTCGAGTAGCCCGCGAGACTCACCCAGCAGCGGGACCGCAATGACCGCCGCGACTATTGGCGACATCGTCACGACGACTGCGGCCACAGCACCTGAGACGTACTGCGTACCGACGAACAGCGCGCCCTGATAGCCGCCGAACATGAACGCGCCGACGACCGCGATACCGAGAAGTTCGTCCCGGTCACGTGGGAGGAGTTGGTCTGTCACCACGGCCGCGTACGCAAGCACGATACCGCCCGCGACGGCGTACCGAAATCCAGCAGCGCCAAGCGGGGGAACCTCGTCGACGACCACGTCGATTGCCGGGAACGCCGCCCCCCAGAGGAGACCGACACCGACGAGGACGAGCGCGGCCGGCAGTTGAAACCGCTTCGTTGTTACAGACATTTATTCGAAAGTAATTCAATTATGGGCTGGTGTTGAAATAGCGTGACTACTACGGCAGTCTTTCTTCGAGACGCTGCGTATTTCAAATCAGGTTCGACTTGCTACCAATATATAGCGTCAATGCCGAATCTATTTCAACTGATGCGGAATATACGACTGTATGGACGAGAAAGACATCCAGATACTGAAATCAATCGAAGAACTTGAGACGACGAGCACCGACGCGGTGAGCGAGGCGACGGGGATTCCGATATCGACCGTTCACTACCGTCTCAACAACCTCAGAGAGGCTGGCGTTATCACGAACGACCGTCTGGACATCGACCTCGACGAACTCGGCCTCGATATCACGGTCTTAGTCGAGGTGTTCACGAAAAACGAACAGAATCACCGGAAGAGCGGCCCGAAAATCGCCGATATCGAGGGGGTGACGAAGGTGTTTTTCACGATGGGTGAAACTGACTTCATGGCGCTTGCGCGTCTTCCGAGCAGTGAGAGCGTCGAGCGACTCATCTCTGATTTCGAGGCGCTCGAAGATGTTTCCCGAACCAACTCGACATTCGTGATTTCCCGCGAACTAGACAGTCACTACCCGCTCCAGCAGTACACAGCAGAAACACTCGTCGAGGAACTCGCCGAGTAGTCACAGAATCTCCCGGACCTCTGCCGGCGACTCCAGCACGTGTGTGGGTTCGGGGTCGGGGTCTGCGGGCGGCGTTTCGCCGGGGACCCAGGCCGACTGCATCCCGACGTTGTTCGCCCCACCGATATCTCCCTGCAGCGAGTCGCCGATGTAGATGCTCGTCTCCGGGACTGCCTCCAGTCTGTCAAGCACTGCCTGAAACGCTTCGGGGTCAGGCTTGCCCGCAATGTCCGTCTTCGGCCCGCAGACGACGACCGCGTCGAACAGGTCGGCGATACCCAGCCGGTCGAGTTTCGCCCGCTGCGTTTCGGGGTCGCCGTAGGTCAGCATGCCGAGGCTGTCGTACTGCTCGCGGGCGTACTCCAGCCCCTCGCGTGCCCCTGCTCGGAACTCTACGTCAGTTTCGTCGACGACAGCCACCGTCGTTTCGGCGAGCCTGCGATACTGCTCGTCTGTGAGCCCACCAGACACAGCGCGGTAGAGTTGCTCGTAAAACGCCTGGTCCGATTCGACGGTCGGAATCTCTGCCGGGTCGACGTTCCGGACGGCCTCGACGGTGAACTGTGGCTCCACGCCGGCGCGGGAAAACACAGCCTCGTGAATCTCCTCGTCGCTCTGGGTGTTCTCACAGAGCGTCGTATCGAGGTCGAAGACAACGGTCTCGATGGCTGGCATGGCTCGATTTCATCACCTGAGCTACAAAAGGAAGACGGAATCGTGTCAGTCGCCGTCTCGCGTGGGCCGGGACGAGCGGGCGAGAAATCGCCGTAGCTCGTCGGCCACCTGCTGTGGTTGGGCGGCGTGTGGCCAGTGACTACTCTCGTGAAACCGACTGACACGAAGGTCGTCGACGACCGCGTCGAGCCCATCAGTAAGGGCGCTCCCGAGTACAGGGTCTTGCTCTCCCCAGAGTACGAGCGTCGGCACGTCGACCTGTCGCGGTGACGGTCGTTCACCCCGGAGCAGCGACGACAGTCCCTCGGAGAGCGTATCGCGTGCAATCGCGCGGTAGTAGTTGAGCGGGCCAGACGGCGCGTCGCTGCGCTCCAGCGCGGCCCGGAACCGGTCGACGTCTTCGGTCGAGAAGGCATCTGCGGCCGCCAGACCCTCGATGGAGAGCTCGACGAGCCGGTAGCCGTCGGCTTCGAACAGCCGCTCGGGGAGCCACGGAAGCTGGAGGGCGCCGACGTACGACGAGCGAACGAGCTGGCTCGGCGACTGGAGGAGCCGACGCCGGTACAGGTCGGGATGGGGCGCGTTGAGGACGGCAAGCTGGCTGACCATCTCGGGTTCGCGCATGGCACACTCCCAGCCGATGAGGCCACCCCAGTCGTGCCCGATAACTGCTGTCTGGGCCGCGTTACGGTGTTCGACGAGGCCGCGCACGTCGGCGACGAGTTCGTCCATCTGGTAGCTGGGGACACCAGCCGGTGTCGACGAGCGGTTGTACCCCCGCAGATCCGGTGCGACGACGCGATAGCCGGCATCGGCGAGCGTGTCGAGCTGGCGATGCCAGGTGTACCAACACTCGGGAAACCCGTGCAGGAGGACCACCAGCGGGGCAGTCCCTGTCGGGTGGTCGACCGTACCGGGTGCTGGCGCGACGGTCACGTAGTGAATTTCGATGTCGTTGACGTAGGCGGTTTCGTGGTGCCAGTTGGGCGGGTCCGCGGGATGACGCGTTGTTTTTCTGTCGTGTCGCTCGCCCGGGATGTCCTCAGTCATACGCTGGTGTACATCTCTGTTTGCCGATGGACAGCGGTTTGGCCGCCAGCAGGAAAAAGCCGCCGCCCAGAGAGCCACAGCGTCGACCTGTCAGAGAACCACCCGGAAACCTTTTGCATCCAGTCGTCTCTAGACGGAAACGAATGAGTAGCTCCGAGCCTGCGACAGTGCTCGTCGTGGACGACGAGCCGGACGTGGCGGACGCGTATGCGGCACAACTCCAGGGGGAGTACATCGTCTCGACGGCGTACGGCGGCCAGGAGGCACTCGATAAGATGGACGACGCGGTCGATATCGTCTTGCTCGACCGTCGGATGCCAGGTATCTCGGGAGACGAAGTGCTCGAAAAAATCAGGGAGCGAGACCTACACGTTCGGGTAGCGATGGTGACCGCAGTCGACCCCGACTTCGATATCATCGAGATGCCGTTCGACGACTACGTCATCAAGCCCGTCTCGCGCGACGACCTCTTCGAGACTATCGAGCGTCTGCTCACCTGTTCCGAGTACGAGGAGCGCCTGCGACGCTACTACGCACTGACCGCCAAACACGCGACGCTGGTCGCGAACAAACCCGAGTCCGAACTGGCCGAAAGCGAGGCGTTCGACGACCTCGAAGCGAAGATGGACTCGATTCAGGACGACCTCGACGAGACGATTTCTACCTTCGACGACGAGGACTTCGAGGCCGCGTTCCGTGACCTGAACGACGAATCACTGCTCGACCCGCCCGAGGAGTAGCGCCCCCAAGCGACCGCTCTCGTCTGTTTCCCCGGTACCGAAAGCACTAACCTACCCTTTTCCCTAGGCCGGCCCGATGAGTCAACAATTACCGGACGTACAAGCCGACAGTCCCGACGTTACTGTCGGGCTGAATCGGGTTGGCGTCACGGGTGTCGAGAAGCTCGTGAAAGTCGCGCGGCCCGAGAAGCGTCCTATCGTTCTCATGGCGGAGTTCGACGTCTACGTCGACTTGCCGTCCTGGCGGAAGGGGGCTGACATGAGCCGGAACATGGAGGTTGTCGACGAGACGCTCGAAGATGCGGTCAGTGAACCGACCTACCGTATCGAGGATGTTTGTGGCGACGTTGCCGAGCGACTGCTCGACAAACACGAGTACACGACGAAAACCGAGGTGCAGATGGAAGCCGAGTACATCGTCCGCGAGGAGACGCCGGCGACAGACCGAGAGACACAGCACTCTGCGGATGTCACCGCGGCAGCGACCGCGACCGAGGAGGGGACGACCGAGAAAATCGGTGTCACTGTCACCGGTATGACGGTCTGTCCCTGCTCGCAAGGGATGTCTGCCAGCCGCGCCCGCGAGACGCTCGATGCCCTGGGCGTCGATGACGAGACGGTCGAGCAGTTCCTCGACGAGGTGCCCCAGCCGGGCCACTCACAGCGCGGCCACGCGACGGTCACTATCGAGAGCCCGGGGGCGCCGGAGGTCGACCTGCGCGACCTCATCGACGTGGCTCGGGACTCGATGAGCGCGCGCATCTACAACCTCGCCAAACGGCCCGACGAGGACCACATGACCTACGACGCACACAGCGACGCGAAGTTCGTCGAGGACTGCGTTCGTTCGATGGCCGAAGGCGTTGTCACGGAGTTCCCGGACCTGCCTGACGAGGCCGTCGTGACGATGAAACAGTCAAACGACGAGTCCATCCACCAGCACAACGCCCACGCCGAGCGCGTCGCCGAGTTCGGCCAGCTGAAAGGCGAGCTGAACGGCGAGGAGTGACGACGCGGCCCTGCTGACTCACGCTGGCGTCGCGGAGACACGAACTCTACGGTGTGTGGTGGCTCGACTCGTCCTGCCGTCGTAGTCGTGTCTGTGATGGCTAGTCGCTACTCTCGCGGAGCGATGCGACGACCCTCTCTGGCGCGGCATCGATACCGCCACCCTGTGCCGTATCGGCGCTGCCGCCGCCGCCACCGCCGAACTCGTCTGTTACGTCCTCGACGATAGCACCGGCGTCAAATCCGTCGGCGGCGGCAACTGCCACGAACGTTCGGCCGTCGCGTCCGGCCAGCGCGACGACATCGGCGGCCTCACCGGCCATCTCGGCGGCCGTCTCGCTGAGGTCGTTCGGTCCCATCTCCTCGACTGTCCCGGCCAGCCACGCCCCGCCGTCGCGCTCGACTACCTCGTCTCGAAGCTCGTCGATGCGGCGTTTTGCGAGTTGCTCCCTGAGTTTCGCCTGCTCTGATTCGAGTGCTGCAATGTCAGAGTGCAGGCTCTGGACATGCTCCGGGAGCGTAGCGATGTTCGTCTCGGCAGCGGCGGCCGCCTCGAACGCGGCTGCTTTCTCCTCGATACGCCGCTCGATTGCCGGCCGACCGACAGCGAACTCGACGCGTGTCATCCCCTCCCCCGGATTCGACCGCTCCAGAACCGTCACGGGTCCAATCTCTCGTGTGTTCTCGACGTGCGTGCCGCCACAGGCGGCCACGTCCCAGGGGTCGCCGTTGCCGTCGGTGCCACCGACGGTCACGACGCGGACCGTCTCGCCGTCGATACCCTCCTCTGTCTTGGTGTTGAACGCGATTTCGGCCAGTTCGAGTGCGTCTGCAGTCGGCCGTGTCTCCCAGGAAACCGGCCGTGACTCCCAGACGGCCTGGTTTACCAGTCGCTCCAGTTCGAGCAACACTCCGTCGTCGATGTCTGTCGTCGTCGTGAAATCGACGCGCACCTTTTCGGGCGAGATGTCGAACCCGCCGTAGCCGAAGTCGTCGAGTAACCGGCGGCCAGCACCGTAGACGACGTGACTGGCTGTGTGCGCCCGCATGCAGTACCGCCGAAACGACTCGTCGATACAGCCGGCGACGGCCTCGCCAGCCGTCACGTCCGGCGTCTCGGCCAGCGTGTGTACGACACCGTCGTCCGCGTGCTGTACGTCTGTCACCTCGTAGCCCGCGAGTGTCCCGCGGTCGGCAGGCTGTCCGCCTCCCTCTGCGTAGAAGTAGGTTTCGTCGAGAACGACCGCTCGGTCGCTGACCTGTTCGACGACCGCCTCGAATCGTGTCGTGTACGGCCCAGTCGGGGCCTTCGTACCGGTCATGTTCCGGAGTCAACGGCGGCCGACCACATCAACGTCACGCTCGTTCAGACAGTACCGCCGAAGCCTCCCTCGCGTGGCCGGGGGTTACGCTACCGAGACGACGAGTGTTCGGCCGAACACGTCCCCGAGTCGTTTCCCGTCGCCGCGGACCAGGATGATAGCGACCGCCACCCCCCAGTAACCGAGGCCGTCGATGAGTCGTAGCGCGTTCCGGACGAACGACTCGCCGACACCGATCGCGGTTCCGTCGTCCCGGCGGACACCGAGCCCGAGCAGGCGTTTTCCGACGGTCGTCCCAGTCTGCCATTCCAGGACGAAGTGGTAGACGAACGCGATGCCCATCAAGAGGACGAACACCTGTCGGCGGGTCGTGCCAGGGTCGACGATGTCGGCGAGTGGTACACCGGCGGCGACTGTCGGGACGACACCGAGCACCAACACGATAGCCTGGTCACAGAGAAACGCGGGCGTTCGACTGCGAAGCGATGCTGGCTCGACCACACCAGAGGATTGGTCTCGACTCAATTAGGCATTCGCCTGCCTACCCCGGCCCCTTTTGTTCTCTCCTGCAAAAAAACACATATGACAGCGACGACTGCCGAGAAACTCAGAGCGGAGCTAGAGGAAGTGTTCGAACAGGCAGAGTACCCTGTCGAGGAGCCGATGGAACTGACTTCTGTCCTCCCGGAGGGTCCGAGTACGACCTTCGACGCAGACGACGTGAGCGTCGGTGTCATGGAGTTTGGCTCGGCGTACGCCGACTACCAGGACTACCCCTACGAGACGGCCGAGGCACTTATCGACGACCTGATGACCGGATTCCGCCAAGAAGGGCTGTTCGAGTGACCTGACTCGGGACGGGCCGACAGTCACCGCCGCCGTTGCGCGACCCGTTCCTCTGCGGTCTCCTCGGTGACGAGTTCGTACAACAGCGCGCGACTGCCGTCGTCGGTCGGCCGGAGAATCCGACCGAGTCGCTGTGTGAACTCCCGCTCACTCCCCGAACCGGACAGCAGGACGGCGACGTTTGCGTCGGGCACGTCGACACCCTCGTCGAGGACGTTTGCCGTGACGACACGCGAGTACTCGCCTTCGCGAAAGCGGTCCAGAATCTCGCGACGCTCGGCCGCCCCTGTCTCGTGGGTAATCGCGGGCAGCAGGAACCGCTCGGAGAGGCGATAAACCAACTCGGTGTGTGCGGTAAAAACGAGAACGCGGTCGTCTCTGTGGCGGTCGAGAATCTCGGCGAGCCTGGTGATTTTCCCCTCGGCGTTCATCATCACTTCGCGGGCGCGCTGTTTCGCAAGGAGCGCCTCCCGCGCTCGGGGGTCTGTCCCGGAGCGTTTGACCAGTTCCTGGTAGTCGCTGGGGCTCCGGAGCGTGATGTTCGAACTGGCGAGGTAGTCGGTGAACACGGACTGGTGGCGCTCGTAAACCTCGCGCTCGTCGGGTGTCAGACTGACTTCGATGCGCTTGATGTCGTAGTCTGCGAGATGGTCTCCCGCCAACTCCTCGACAGAACGTCGGGTGACCAGCGTGCCGAGCAGTTCCGCTATCACCTCGTGTGCGCCGTCCGGGCGCTCGAAGGTCGCCGTCAGGCCGAGGCGGGCCGGGGCGGCGAGCAGGCGGGCGATATCCCGGTAGCCTTCGCCGCCGAGGTGATGGACCTCGTCGAAGACGACGAGCCCGAAGCGGTCGCCGAGTTCGTCCGCCCGGAGATACGCCGAGTCGTAGGTGGCAACGGTCACGTTCTCGACGCGCTGCTCGCCGCTGCCGAGGCGACCAATCGGGGCGTCGAACTCGGCCGCAAGCTCGTCTTCCCACTGTGTCAACAGGTCGATTGTCGGGACAACGACCAGCGTGGGTGTGTCGAGGGCCTCGATTGCGCCGAGGCCGATGACCGTCTTTCCGCTCCCGGTCGGCAGTTCGAGAACGCCGCGGTCGCCGGCCGCGCGCCAGTCATCGAGTGCCTCTTGCTGATAGTCACGAAGCCGGTAGCTCGACGCCAGCGACAGCGACGGCAGGTCGAGGACCCTGTCGTCGACAGCCAACTCGCGTGTCGACAGCGCCTCACACACCGCGGCGTACCGGAACGCCGGTGCGCGGTAGCTCTCCGTCCGGGGGTCCGGTTGCACGTCGGGCACTGACCCGAGCGCCGCCTCGATATCGGCGTCGCTCTCGATACGAATCGACCCCTCCTCGAAAGCGAGTCTAACCGTCGCCACGGGCGGACCAACGGCGGCGACACACAAGAACGACACCCCTCGGCGCAGTCGCTCCCGAGACACGACAGTGCCGGAAATGGTGGCGCACGTTTTTTGCGCGTGCCGCTCTAATGTGGGTTATGGACACGGGAAAAATCATCCTCTGGCTGGTGCTGGCTGTGGTGGCGCTGGCAGCGGTCAACATCGTTGTTTCGGCGGTGTTCGCCGCCATCGGCTTCCTCTGGTGGCTCGCGACGACCGCCGTGACACTCGCTGTCGTTGGCGGTCTCCTGTACGGCGCATATCGGCTGTACGGGCTGGTCAGCGGCGACGACGAGACCGCCGACTACGGCGGCTCACGGACCACGTCGCTGTCCCGCGACACCGAGTACAGTAGGACAGACAGCGGAGTCGACGACGTACAGACGCGGTACGCCAACGGCGAAATTTCTGAGGCAGAACTCGAACGCGAACTCGAACGCCAGATGGACGACGACGGCGACATCGACAGTATCGACCGCGAACTCCAGCGCGAGCGGAGTTCCTGACATCGCTGCGTCGACCGAACAGCAGGGTTTTGATTTCTCTTTCTGGCAGTTGTGACTCCGAAGCGATTGTTACCGGGCCTGTCTGCGGTTTCGATTACGTTGGCAACACGAACAACCCCTCGCGCGTGTCAATGACGCTGACGGTCTCGGCGTCAGGGTCGAGGTAGTCGGGCCGGGCGACGCTTTCGGTCTCGTAGGTACGTGGATGGAGCACCTGCACGGCGTGTTCGTCGGTGACCGCGACCAGCGTCGTCTCCTCGCCGTCGTCGGCCGTTCCGAGTCGGTCGGCGTCGGGGGCGTCGCCGTCCTCGTAGTTGGCCTCGTAGTCCTCGCCCGTGGTCAGGCGCGTCCCCTTGAGGTTTCCCCGGACGCTCTCGACGAGTACCGGGTCTTCGTCGCCGGGCGAGATGACCTCGCCCGGCCGGTACGGCGGGAGATGGACCGCGTAGGTGACCCGGTAGACTTCGTTGCCGTCGGCGTCTTCGGTGACCAGCGTCTCGTAATCGCTGTAGGACCCGCCAAAATCCCGGACGATGCGTCGAGCGACCTGTTCGCCGAGGCGGTTAGTCGACAGCTTGATATCGAGCCCGCCAGCTACGTCCGAAACCTCGGTGACGAACGCTTCCCGGTCGCCTTTGTCCTCGAGTTCGGCCACCAGTTCGTGTGCAATCTCGGCGGCGCGGTCGGTCTCCTCTTCGCTCGGGTCCCGCTCTGTCGAGCGGACCTGAACGACGCTGGCGTACGAGCCGCCTGCGATACGGCCACAGCGCTCACAGGTCTCCCGGCTGAGTTTCACCGGAACCACAACCTCCTCGGCGACCGGCGTCTCTCGGAGCACGCCCGAGAACTGGCAGTGCATCCGGATGGTCGTCTCGTCGACCTGCTCGGGGGCGACTTGCCAGGAGATGCTCGTCGCGTCGACGTGGACTGACAGCGCCTCTGTCACGGCGTCGATAGCGATATCGGTGTAATCCTCTGCTCCGACATCCACCCACCGGTTCCCCCGGTGGACGGCCCCACACTGTGAACAGACCCGAACCTGGACGCGGTCGGGGGCGTCGACGAGGTCGTACTCGTCGATGTAGCAGGCGTCACAGAGCGCGCTGTCGACCCCCTCTCGGGAGAGTGTGTCTTCGCGCTCGATAATGTTGCCACACCGCGGGCAGAACTCGCCAGAACCGCTCATTGATACGCGGTAGGCCGCTGCCGCTTGTAAGTGCCGCGTTTCGCGCTCCATGTGGCACACACCTGTCTCAGCCGTGGATTCCAACCGACGCCAACATATTGGTGAAATCTATAGGATAGTTGCCGTCTGACGTATAATTGTCATGAGAATACCGACGTTCGTCTCGACCACGACAGCGCTGGCGACCGATATCCGGAGGGCCACCGATGCGTAACGAACCGACTGGGCTGAGCCGATGGCTTCCGGTGGTGTTCCGGGTTGTTGCGGTGGTCCTCACCGCGTATCCGGCCGTCCGGAAGTTCACCGAGTACCCGGCCCGGGTGGACGCGTTCGAGGGGTACGGCCTTCCGTTCCCGGAACTGGCCGTTCCGTTCACGGGGATTGTCGAACTCGTCGCCATCGTCTCGATTACCTTCGGTATCGCCGGTCGCCTCGGCGCGGGTGGCCTCGCGGTCGGGATGGTAATCGCCATCGTCGCGGCTGGACCGAACCCGTTCAGTGTCCTTGTCTTCGTGTCGGCTGTGGGTATCGCTGTCGCTGGCACTGGCCCCTACTCCTCTTGGGACCCCACGCTGGGAGACCTGGTCGGACGGCTGTCCGCCGAGAAACGAGCCGCCACCGCTCCCGATGAGTGAAGGCTGTTCCAAGCGACACGTTTAGTTACGCTCCTGTCGAATCCAGGCTGTGCACGATGACGACACCGAGACGGCCCACGAGGACGACGCTGGCCCTGGACCGGACCTCACGGAGGAGCCACAGGCCGAGTCCGAGGCGGACTCCCCGCCGGATATCGAGGAGGCACTTGACATGCTGCCCGAGGGGAGCAAACTCCGCGGCGAGGTCGTCGATGTCGCCTCCGTTTCTGGCTCTGCGGTACCGGCTGAGTTCCCCTCCGAGAGCCAAACGGCGGACGCGCTGGCGCTCACCATCGATATCGAGCAGACCGCGGGCGAGGCGACGACGTACTTCGCCCGGTCCGACACCGACAGCCGCCTGGGGCGACTCCTGGACCTGCGCTCGCTCGACCAGGCTGCCGACCTGGAAGACAACCAACTCCTCTTGACAGTCGAGAACGACTACGCCGTGCCGGTCGTTCCCAGCGAGGAGCGACGAGGCGACGGCCGCGCGTACGCTGGCATCATCGTCGGATTGCTCCCGAGTCTGCTCATCTTCCTGGGTGGCCTATTTCAGGCCGGCGGAGCTCTGTTCTCGCGGGCGTTTGTCGCCGTCTGGCTGGTCGCGACGTTTCTCGTCTTGCCGGTCTCTCTCTACTTCGACGCCTGGAACCTCCGGACGACGACCGACTGGCAGGGCAGGCCGCTGCTCTGGGCCGCGCTCTCGGTGATTCCAGCGGTGAACGTGATGGCTGTCTCCGCGTATCTCGTCGTCCGTCAGTCGACAGAACCCCTGTGAGCACTCACCCGCGAGCTGACGGAGAGAGATACCGGGCTAGCTCCCGGCCGAACCGGTCGGCCAGAGCTGGTACGTCGTCGCTGTCGAGTACCTCGTAGCTGTCTTCGATAGCTGACTCGATGTGTGCGCCGAGTGCTACGTCGTACAGCGCGTCACTGTCGAGAAACGACGCTGCGCTGGTAAACGCTCGCTCGCGCTCGACGACGTACCGGTCGTCCTCGATGAACGGGCCGTATGCGTCGCTTTCGGCGTAGCCGTCGTAGAACCGTCCTGCGTGGGCCTGAACGTGGACAGGCGGCCCGGTGTGGCGCTCGATTGCCGGCCGCTCGGCGACGGCAAGCTCGAACAGCAAGACGACCGTCTCATCGTCAGCGAAGGCGTCGGTCCGGAAGATATCGAACCCGCGGCGGACGAGTTCGTCGCCGATACCTTCCTTGGAACGTTCGAGCTGTGGCCACAGCTGGTCTTCGACGATGTCTGGGCGGTCGAGACGGAGCGCCAGTGGTGTTGTGCCGCGGGTCGTAAACCTCTCCCGCACCGCAGATGCCGAGAGCGGCTCGACCTCCTCCCGGCGGAAGAGCCCGTCGCGGGGCTCGTCAAGTAACTCTCGGGCGAAATGCTGGAACCGGGCGACGTTCTCGCGCGAGAGGACGGCCGCGACGTTGCGCTCGGGGTCGGTCGGGTCGATGACGACCACCGGGTCGGCAAACGAGGCGGTCCCGTGGTCTGCTGGGTCGAACCGGACGGGCGGACTCCAGTCGGCGGCGGCCTCGACGAGTCCGCGAAAGCCGCCGTGTTCGAGGACTAACAGCTCGGTCAGGTACCCCGAGAATCCCTTCGTTTTCAGGTCGCTGCCGTAGACACCGATGCCGCGCATGAACTGTTTGCAGACGCGCACGTCGCTGGCGAGGGCGGGGGTCATTCGCTCGCGGAGATACCGGGTGTGGAATGGCGTCCGGTCGACCGAGGACCGAATGTCACTCGCCGAATCGACGGCGTAACACGGGACGAGGTCGACGTCGAAGCCGTCGACCTCGCCGACGACGTAGGGGTGTTCGGCGAACTCCTCGCGACCGTCGGGGAGGACGCTGTGGCCGACATCGAGACCGTACCGTTCCAGTTCGTCGCTGTCGATAGCAGTTGGAAAGCAGACGAAGAGGTCGATATCGCGCTCGCCGGCGAGCCAGGTGTCCCGCGCGGTCGAACCTACCTGCATGACCTCGGCGTCGACGGGGAGTTCCGAGAGCGCCGCTGCGGTGCGTTCTCTGAGCCGCTGAACCGCCTCCTCCATCGCCTGACGCTCGGCTCCGTCGGGGTCGACCCGCTCGGCAACGTCTGCGACAACCGCATCGAACGCGCTGTCCTCGTCGCTCATACAGGGGCGTTGCTGACAAGTACGTGAAAGCGTGTCGATGCGGGGCCGAAGCGAAACGCCTATTTTACTCATGGCTGTACCGGGAAGTGGGCCGCCGTAGCTCAGATGGTAGAGCACCACGCTGTTAACGTGGTTGTCCCAGGTTCGAGTCCTGGCGGCGGCGTGACTTCTCGCCGAACGCTCACGTGCTGTCATATTTCTGCCGGCGATTGCACTGTCTGCTGTGCGCGAAGACGGTGAGTAAAACGAACTCTCTGGCACCTCGCCCGCACTAGAGCTGGTCGAAGCCGCGTTCGAGGTCGTGGATGATGTCTTCGGTACTCTCGATACCAACTGACATCCGGACGAGTCCCTCGGAGATGTCCATCTCTCGGCGCTTGTCCTCGCTGAGGTAGGCGTGGGTCATCGACGGGACGTGTGCGATGAGGGACTCGACACCGCCGAGGCTGACGGCGAGTTGTATCTCCTCGAGGTGACCGAGTGCCGTCGCCGCCGCCTCGTGGCCGCCCTCCAGTTCGAACGAGAGCATGCCGCCGAAGCCGCTCATCTGTTCGCGTGCGAGGTCGTGCTGGGGGTGAGTCGGGAGACCGGGGTAGTGGACAGCCTCGACCGCCGCGTGGGCGTCGAGGAACTCTGCGACGGCGAGAGCGTTTCGCTGGTGTCGCTCCATCCGAGCTGGCAGGGTCTTCAGTCCACGGAGAACCATGTAGGCGTCAAACGGCGAGAGCACGGAGCCGGTGCCGTACTTCTGGACGAACTCGGCGCGCTCGGCGAACTCGGCGTCCCGGGTGACGATAGCTCCGCCCAGCGAGTCGGAGTGGCCGTTGATGTACTTGGTCGTGCTGTGGACGACAACATCTGCGCCGCGGTCGAGCGGGCGCTGGAAGTACGGGCTGGCGAACGTGTTGTCGACACAGAGGGTGGCATTAACATCTTCGGCGATATCGGCGATTGCCCCGATGTTACAGAGTCGCATCAATGGGTTGGTCGGACTCTCGACCCAGACGAGGGCAGTCTCGTCGGTGACGGCGTCGGCGACGGCCGCGGTCGAGGTCGCGTCGACGTACTCGACGTCGACCCCGAACGACTCCTGATAGATGTCGTCGAAGAGCTTGCGGGTGCCGCCGTAGAGATACCGGAACGCGACGACGTGGTCGCCGGGTTCGAGGAGCGTCATCGCGGTCGTCCCGATAGCACCCATTCCCGACGAGAGCGCGAGCGCCTGTGTACCTCCCGAGAGCGAGGCAAGCTGGGATTCGAGCGCCGCACGCGTCGGGTTCCCGTCTCGGGCGTAGGTAAACTCCGGGTAGTCACTCACCCGCTGTTGAGTGAACGTCGAGGCCAGGTGAATCGGTGTGACGACATCGCCGGTCGTCTGTTGATGGGGCTTTTCATCGGCCGAGACCGCCTGCGTGTCGAACTGTCGTGGTGTGTCATCAGACATCGGTAGGACTCCGTTGTCGGCCGCTGTCGTCTCCTGTGTCGAGTTCCCGTCGCATACAGGTGGCGGTGTCTGGACAGACCTCGGAAAACTGGGTCGTCTCTCGAATCTGTTCCGGGGCGGCCGCGCGGTCGGTTCGCTCGAACCCGAGCCGTGCGAAGAAGTCGGCGGCCGTCGTCGTGAGCAAGAACAGCTCCGTGATGCCTTCAGCGCGCCCACGGTCGAGAAGCGCGCCGGTGAGCGCAGTGCCGTACCCCTGACCGCGGGCGGCCTCCTCGATGGCGACCGAGCGCAGGAGGCCGACGGTTCCGTACCGCTCGATGCCGCCGACACCTACTGGGTCGCCGTCGACAGTATAGACGTACAGCTGTGGGTCCGACAGGTCTGCTGTCGGGAGGCCGCTCTCAGACAGCACCGACTCGGCGTACCGACTGTCTGTCCGGTCTACAGGCTGTAAGCTAGTAGCATCTACCATACAGATGTTCCGGAGCGCCGCCGGTATAACCGTGTCCACCACGAACCTTTTGTCATCGCCACCGGAACACGGCGATATGGAGACACTCACGCTTGGGCCGTCGGGAACGTACTCTCACCGGGCGGCGCGTGCCGTCGCCGACGACGGAGACATCGAGTTCACCGAGTCTGTGACCGGTATCGTCGAGGCAGTCGCGCAGGGGAGAAGTGCCCGCGGGGTCGTCCCCGTCGAGAACAGCATCGAGGGGACAGTGACAGAGTCACTCGACGCCTTCGCCGAGTACGACGTGGCGGTCGTTCAAGAGATTGTGACACCGATACGCCACGCGCTACTCGCACAGCACGAGGCGTTCGAACTGGTGGCCAGCCACGCCCAAGCGCTCGCACAGTGTCGGTCCTATCTGGAGGCGAATTACCCCGAGGCCGACCTCGAAGCCGTCGCCAGCACCGCCCGCGGCGTCGAACGGGCGCGCGAAGACGGTACACTCGCGGCTATCGGCCACCCCGACAACGCTGGTGGGACACTCCAGACACTCGCCGAGGATATCCAGACCCGCGACTCGAACGCGACGCGGTTTCTGGTCGTCGCGCCCAGTGCCGAGCAGTCCCGGGCCGGCAGTAAGACCTCGCTCATCGTCTACCCCAACCGCGACTACCCCGGGCTGTTGCTGGAGTTGCTCGACCCGTTTGCCGAGCGCGACATCAATCTCACGCGGGTCGAATCACGGCCCAGCGGCGAACGACTGGGCGATTACGTCTTCCACATCGACGTTGCGGCCGGGCTCTACGAGAACCGGACCGTCGAAGCGCTCGCTGTCGTCGAAGACCTCGCAGACGCCGGCTGGGTCCGACGCCTGGGGTCGTACGACACCGAGACCGTCGTCTGACTTCGGCACGGCTCAGCCTCCCTTTCTTGTAAGCGAGCGACAGTCGGCGGGCGTACTGTACAGCGACTCCGCTCAGTCGTCGTCTGCTCCGGCCCGCCGTCGCGGTCGGTTTGCACTCACAGTTTCGTCGGCCGTCTGGAGGCGCACAGTCACGACCGACCCGCGTGGCTCGTTCGACGCGAACTCGATGCGTCCGTCCATCGCAGTGACGAGCCAGTGTGTGAGCCACAGACCGAGACTGCTGCCGTGTTCGAGCTGTGATTCGACGGTTTCGTCGAGAATCTCGACTTCGTCGACCGGGATTCCGGGACCGTCGTCGGCCACCGTCAGGACGGCTTCGTCACCTCGGTCGGAGACGGCAACCTCGACCGTCGGTTGCTCGTTGTCGTTGTGCTCCAGTGCGTTCTCGATGACGTTCCGTACGACCGTTTCGAGCGTGTCGCGCCCGGCCGCGCGGACGAGCAACCGGTCAGGTCCCTCGTAGCGAATCTCGGCCTCGGGGAACTCCGTGCGATACCGGTCGATGACCGTCTCGACAGTCACGACGAGGTCGATAGCGAGCAGGGCCTCCTGGTCGATGCGTAGCGACGCCTGGATGTGTCGTGCTTTCTCGCTCACGTCGTTCAGACGGCCCGCAGCCGCCTGGAGGCGGTCGAGTGACTTGCGGGCACGCTCGTCGAGGTCAGCCCCTTCGAGCTGGTCGGCGACACCGAGGACGATGTTGAGTTCGTTTCTGAGGTTGTGCCGCAGGACGCGGTTGGTGACACTCAGCCGTTGCTGGTGTTCTTTCAGTTCTGTCACTTCGCGCATCACGACCGCGTGTCCGGCCGGGTCGTCGCGCTGGTCACACAGCACGGAGTACCGGACAGTGTACATGCGCGGGTTCGGTTTGTCGACGGTCAACACCGTCCCATCGAGGCTACGCAGCGGCGAATCGAACAGGTCTGTGGCTGCCGTACCGGCTGTAATATCGGTGTCGAGAATGCGCTCGGCGTGTTCGTTTGCCTCGACGACACGCCGGTCGTCGTCGAAGACGAGCACACCGTCGGCGAACAGGTCCGGGACACTCCGATACGCTGCCGGCGTGAGTCCGATTAGTTCGTATCGGAACAACGCGAGCGCGAAGGCAGTCCCCGAAAGCGCCAGCGACGACGAGGTCAAATCGAGCGCTGGCAGTGGCCCCACCCCGAGGTTAAACATGACGTTGAGCACTGTCGGAGCTACACCGCCGACTAGCATCAACAGCGCCTGTCTCCTGTACAGCGGCCGAGACCTGAGGGCAACCCCCGCGAATATCGCCCAGGCGACGACGATGAGCAGATAGGAGTAACCCAGATTGAGCCACAGCAGCGGCCCATTCGCCCCAGCAAGCGTAGTGACGCCAGCCACCTGCTCGATGGCGACAGACTCCCAGAACAGGCCGTGTACGTCGTTTGTCAACGCGCCCAGAACGGTCACTACTGGGATGACACAGAGCCCGCCGTAGAACGTCCACGACCGCCACCGGTCGTAGCCTGCGTACCGCAGTCCTAACACGAAGTACGCGACCGGGACCAGCGACGCACCCGGGAACAAGAGCTTATTCCAGAACAGTATCTGGTCGAGCGTGTCGAAGCCGAGACTGATGGCTTCTGGTATCGTCCACAGCGTTCCGAAAAACATCAGTGCCGCAAGCGGAGTCGCCACCGGGTCCGGCCGCTTTTGGAGTGCCACTATGCCGATGCCGGCACAGAGTACCCCCGCGGTCAACACGACTGCCGAGACGACCGACACTGTCCACCCCATGAAAAACAGTATTACCGCACCTCCTATTTACATGCCACGGCCGAGTTTTCACAGCGACACCACCTTCTGACAGCAGTCTGTGCGGCCGATTCTAGCATATTTAAACCGTCGACGTATGCCATATAATACCATGTGTTATCCCCGGACACAGAGTCGCTCGACACTCGCAACAACAACCTTTATATAGAATCACATTCAATCTTCGAGTGATTATGTCTCAGCAGATGGGCAACCAGCCCCTCATCGTTCTCTCGGAAGAGAGCCAGCGAACGTCAGGTAAGGACGCACAGTCGATGAACATCACGGCGGGAACCGCCGTCGCCGAATCCGTACGGACCACACTCGGTCCGAAAGGCATGGACAAGATGCTCGTCGGCTCCTCGGGGAGTGTCGTCGTCACGAACGACGGCGTCACCATCCTCGACGAGATGGACATCGAGCACCCGGCGGCAAACATGGTCGTCGAAGTCGCCCAGACACAGGAAGACGAAGTCGGTGACGGGACGACGACGGCTGTCGTCATCGCCGGTGAACTCCTCTCCGAGGCCGAGAACCTCCTCGACCAGGACATTCACGCCACCATCCTCGCACAGGGTTACCGCCAGGCTGCCGAGGAAGCGAAAAACATCGTCGAGGACATCGCAATCGAGGTCGACGAAGACGACACCGACGTTCTCGAAAGCGTCGCCCGCACCGCCATGACCGGCAAAGGCGCCGAAAGCGCCAAAGACCACCTCGGCGAACTCGTCGTCCGCGCCGTCCAGTCGGTCGCCGACGACGAGGGCATCGACACCGACAACGTCCAGATTGAGACGGTCGTCGGCTCCTCCATCGACGAGTCCAGCCTCGTCGAGGGCGTCATCGTGGGCAAAGACCGCGTCCACGAGAACATGCCCAAGTTCAAGCAGGACGCCGACATCGCCCTCATCGATACGGCTATCGAAGTCCCCGAAACGGAACTCGACACCGAGGTCAACGTCTCCGACCCCGACCAGCTTCAGGAGTTCCTCGACCAGGAAGAAGAGCAGCTTCGCCAGCTCGTCGACAGCATCGTCGACTCCGGCGCTGACGTCGTCTTCTGCCAGAAGGGCATCGACGACATGGCACAGCACTACCTCGCCGAGGAAGGCATCCTCGCCGTGCGCCGCGCCAAGAAATCCGACATCAGCGCGCTCGCCCGCTCCACGGGTGCCCGCATCATCTCGAACATCGAGGACATCACCGAGGACGACCTCGGCTTCGCCGGCTCTGTCACCGAGAAAGAGCTCGCCGGCGACGAGAAGATTTTCGTCGAAGATGTCGACGACGCCCGCGCTGTCTCGCTCATCCTGCAGGGCGGTACCGACCACGTCGTCGACGAGGTCGAACGCGCCATCGAGGACTCGCTGGGTGTCGTCGCCGCGACGCTCGAGGACGGCAAGGTCGTCCCCGGCGCCGGCGCGCCCGAGACCGAACTCTCGCTCCAGCTGCGTGACTTCGCCGACAGTGTCGGTGGCCGCGAGCAGCTCGCTATCGAGGCCTTCGCCGACGCCATCGACGTCATCCCCCGCACGCTCGCCGAGAACGCTGGGCTGGACCCCATCGACTCGCTCGTCGAGCTCCGCAGCGAGCACGACAGCGGCAACACCAACTACGGTCTCGACGCCGACAGCGGCTCCGTCGACGACATGAGCGACGTTGCCGTCGAGCCCCTGCGCGTCAAGACTCAGGCAATCGAGTCCGCAACCGAAGCCGCCGTGATGCTGCTGCGCATCGACGATGTCATCGCTGCCGGCGACCTCAAGGGTGGCCAGGGCGACGATGACGACGACGAGCCCGCTGGCGGGCCCGGTGCCGGTGGCATGGGCGGCGGCATGGGCGGTATGGGCGGCATGGGTGGCATGGGCGGCGCGATGTAAGCTCGGCCACACATCTTTACCTCGCTGTCGGCTGATTTGCCGACCGCTCGTACTGCCTAAACATATCCTCTTCTGTTCTCTCTGTTGTGTCGTTGTGTTCTTAGCCGCCGGCACGCCACGAGAGAGAGACGAAGGTGACGAGGCTACAGAGCAGGCCGGGCACGACTGGGTCGACTGCTTGGGTCACGTCGTTTGCCATCCCCCACACTCTGAGCACCTGCCAGGCTCCGACGCTACAGAAGCCAGCGACCATCCCACCGAGAGCGCCGCGTTTCGTGGCTGCCGACCAATGTAATCCCCCGACGACCGGAACGAACAGCGTCCCGGCGAGCAGAGAGGTGTACAGTGCCACGATACGCTGGACCAGTTCGCCGAGCCAGCCCGAAAACAGCGCGAAGGCCAGTGGGACGACTGCAGCCAGTACGGTCGCGCCCTGTCCGACACGTGCGAGCTGTCTGTCATCAGGAGATGCGTCGAGAACACCCAGCGCTGGCAGCGCCTTCGCATACAGGTCTGAGGACACTGAGGCGGAGGTCACAAGCAGCACGGAATCGACGGTACTCAGAATAGCGGCGACGACTGCGAGTAACAATAGCCCGCCAACGACCGGGCCGAACAGCCCCAGCGCCAGCTCTGTCACAGCTGCATCGGGGGTTCCGAGGTCCGGGAACCGGACCCGCGCCAGAAGGCCGAGGGTCGCGACACAGACCGCGATGACCGCCTGTATCAGGACAGCGATGGGAATCGCACGCCGAACCGTCTGTGGGTTCTGCATCGCGTACACCCGCGACAGCTCGAAGGGTGCGACAGTGATACCGAAGCCAAACGACAGCGCGAGGCCGAGGGTCAGTGTTGGTGCGGCGGCCGGTGAGAGGAGCTGTGGGTCGATATCAGTAGCCGCGTCGGTAAGTGCGGTCGGGCCACCGATGTCGAGTACGCCGGCGCCGGTAGCGAGACCCAATCCCCCGACGAGTACCATTACCTGTATTACATCTGAATAGACGCTGAACTGCATCCCGCCGACGACCGTATACGACAGCACAAGCGCAACGACGAGACAGATACCGACAAACTGGCCGATACCGAACACGGCCCGGAAGAGGATACCGCCGGCGACGTACTGTGCGGTCGTGTAGACGAGATAGATGCTGGCGATAAAGGCTGCGGCGACTGCACGGACGTGACCGTCTCCAGTTCCAAACCGACTTGCGAGGTAGTTTGCGACGGTGTAGCCGCCCTCGGCCCGGAGCTGTGGTCCGACGAACAGCATTGAGGTCAGCCACCCGGCCCAGATACCGAGCCAGATGAGTCCAAATCCGATACCGACGGTGTAGTGGATGCCGATAGTTCCGATGAGTGTCCCCGCGCTCACCTGTGTCGCAGTGAGACTCATCGCCCCAAACAGGAGGCCGACACGGCGGTCTGCGGTATAAAAAGACTCGGCGTCACCCGCGTACAGCGACCGGAGGCGGTCGGCGATACCTGGCCCTCTCATGTCGGTGTGCCGTCGGGTCTCTATGTTTCCGTGCCACTCACAAAAACCTGTTTCAGAAAGAATAATAGATAGAGAGTAACAAGCACACTAGTAATGGCACAGCAGATGGGCTCGGGGGAGACCACTGCACACGCACGTGGCGCACACGAGGGAGAAATCCACGTACTCTGTGTTGACGACGACGAACTGACCCTCGAACTCAACGTGGAGATGCTGGAACGCGAGAGGAGCGACATGACCGTGACGGGGCTGTCCGACCCTTCAGAAGTCCTCTCATTTCTCGATCGTGAACGCGTCGACTGCGTTGTCAGCGACTACGATATGCCGGAGATGAATGGGCTGGTGCTGCTCGAATCGGTCCGCGAACAGTTCCCTGACCTGCCATTTATTCTCTTCACGAGCAAGGGAAGCGAGAAAGTTGCGAGTGACGCCATCTCGGCCGGCGTAACCGACTACCTCCGCAAAGGCTCGGGGGCAGAACGGTACGATATCCTCTGTAACCGAATCGAAAACGCCGTCGCGCGCCGTCGAGAGCACTATCGCCGTCTCCGCGCGGAGCAGTGGTACTACCAGCTGTTCGAACAGCGGCTCATCGGCGTCGGCCTCTCACAGAATCAGGTCTATCAGGAGGCAAACGGGCTATTTGCCGACATGCTCGGGTACAGCCGCGAGGAACTTGTCGGGACTCCAGTGATGGAGACGGTCGCCTCATACGACCACGAGCGCGTCCGGCGGGCTCTCGACCGCCGCGAGGGCGGGAAAGCCGACCGCGTCAGGTATATCGTCGACATCCACTGCCGGAACGGTGACAACCGGACAGTCGAGGTCATCGGGAGTCGTGTCGAGTACGGGGGTGAGCCAGCAATTCTCGGCCTGATTTTGCCAGCCGATAGGGTCGGCCCACACAACAGCTCCCGGTTCGACGCGGTCTTGGAACAACTCGACTCTGTCCGGGACCAGCTCGAATCACACGGCGACGAGTCGGTGGCCGAGGCGTATGCTCTTGCGACGCAGGCACGTGAGCGGCTGGCTACGCTCTCTGCGGGCCACAGTTCAGAGACACCCGCCAGCGCCTCCGTCGAAGACGCCGTCCGTGAGGCCTGGAGACGGACTGCCCGTTCAGAGTCGTCACAGCTCGAAATCGGCGACGATACGCTCGTCAACGCGCGATACGACTCGGTCGTCACGCTCGTCGAGCAAATCTTCCGCACGACACTCGGCAACCTCCGCGAAGAGTGTACAGTGCGGTGTCAGACGACTGAACAGGGGTTTACGCTCCGAATCACCTCGCCCGCGCTGGGCGGGCTGGACGACAGCCCACTCGTGAGCGACCAGCAGATGCCGCCGGACCCTATCACCGACGCGTACTGGCAGCGCGGCATCGATATCTACATCAACCGCGTCGGCGAGCAGGCCGTAGAGTACGAAATCTTCATCACGAAGTCGCCGTAGCACAGTCGAACGGCGTCTGTGTCGTTCGTGTACTATTTTCCTTTGAGTTCGAACTGCTCGTGTTCTTTGGCGGGGTTGAGGACGACGCTCGTGTTCGATTCCTTGATTTCGGGGTCGGTGAGCAGACTCTTGATGGTGTCGTTCATGTCGTCGGTGTTCCGGAACTTCCCGATGGCGATGATATCGTGGTCGCCGGTAGTCTCGTAGACACTCACCATCTGTGGGTGGTCACTCAGCGTCTCGGTCACCTCGACCAGCGCGCTCCCCTCGACTTTTAGCTGGAGAATAGCAGTCACGTCGTACCCGACCGCGTCGTAGTCGATTTTGGGTGTGTAACCCTGAATGATTCCCTCGTCTTCGAGCGCCGAGAGGTGATTCGAGATAGTCGTCACCGATACGTCGAGGTCTTCTGCGAGACTCCGCAGACTTGCCCGCCCGTCTCCCAGAAGTGCATTCACCAATTTCTCGTCTAAATTTTCGTACGTCATCAACCCGAAAAACGAGCGCGGCCCATTATAATTTTACGAATATACAATTTTATCGTCGTCGTGCAAGGATTGCTCAGAATAGATGGGTTTTAGTAGGTGTAGAACACTGATTCTCGTGTCGAAAGATGACAAGTAAAAATATATCGAGCGAGGCGGAGGCAGTGCTCGAGCGCATCGACGAAGAGGGTGTCGACTTTCTCCGGTTGCAGTTCACGGACATTCTGGGGACGGTAAAGAACGTTTCCGTTCCGGCCGACCAGGCCGAGAAGGCGTTCACGGAAGGTATCTACTTCGACGGCTCCTCGATAGACGGGTTCGTCCGGATTCAGGAGTCGGACATGCGCCTCGAACCGGACCCCAGGACGTTCGCTGTGTTGCCGTGGCGGAACAACGGTCGGGTGACGAGCGCGCGGCTCATCTGTGACGTTATCGACACCACGACCGGCGAACCGTTCTCCGGTGACCCGCGGCGCGTTCTGAAAAACGCCATCGACCGCGCCCACGAGATGGGGTACACCATCAACGCTGGCCCCGAACCCGAGTTCTTCCTTTTCGAGGAAGACGAGGACGGGACCGCGACGACCGAGACCCACGACAGCGGCGGCTACTTCGACATGGCGCCCAAAGACCTCGCTCAGGACGTTCGGAGTGACATCGTCTACGGACTCGACGAGATGGGTTTCGAGGTCGAGGCCAGCCATCACGAGGTCGCTGAGGGCCAGCACGAAATCGACTTCAAGTACGAGGACGCGCTGACCACTGCCGACAACATCGCCACGTTCCGCGTCGCGGTCCGCGCGCTGGCTGCACAGCACGACCTGCATGCCACGTTCATGCCGAAGCCGATTCCGCGCATCAACGGCTCCGGGATGCACACGCACCTCTCGCTGTTCACCGAGGACGGCGAGAACGCGTTCCACGACGCCGACGACGAGTTCGACCTGAGCGAGACTGCCAAACAGTTCCTGGCTGGTATCCTCGAGCACGCACCGGCCCTGACCGCGGTCTGTAACCCGACAGTCAATTCATACAAACGCCTCGTCCCCGGCTACGAGGCCCCCGTCTACATCGCCTGGAGCGATGTCAACCGCTCGGCGCTCATCCGCAAGCCCGCAGCACGCGTCCCCGCTGCCTCGCGTATCGAACTCCGCTCGCCGGACCCCTCGTGTAACCCATACCTCGCGCTGGCGGCGATGATTCAGGCCGGCCTCGACGGCATCGAGAACGACCTGGACTGTCCCGACCCCGTCCGCGAGAACATCTACGACTTCGACGAACAGAAACGCGAGGAGTACGGCATCGAGACGCTTCCGGCCAACCTCGGCGAGGCCGTCGACGCGCTTGAAGCCGACGAGGTTGTCATGGACGCGCTCGGCCCACACACGTCCAAGAAGTTCCTCGAGGCAAAGCGCCAGGAGTTCCAGGACTACCTCGTCGATGTCTCCCAGTGGGAAATCGACCGCTACCTCGAAACGTTCTGATACGGTCGGCCGTGGCTAATTACCGCCATCGAGGGGGCAACACTCGCGCCTCGCTGCCTGAAGCAGTGAGAGACGTGATACGGTCACGAACATAATCACGAACGGCCGTACGAGCTACCGCAGGCTTCGCAGCTTGTCAAGCACTCGCCCGGGCGCTCTCACTGTCTTTACTGTTACGCCGACGAGCACCATCAGCGTGTACAGCCCGAGTGTCGATAGCCAGACGATGAGCATCGCGAGGATTGCCCACCCTCCACCCAGGAAATAAAATGCCCCAAGAGTCATCGCGGTTCCATACAGCAAGACGAGATACGGCCCCCAGCCCGTGGCGTGACCGCGCCGAACTCGCCCACGCACGTATTGCTTCAGGTCCTGTTCGAGTTCTTCACGATGGACTGTCCGGTCCTCGATTTCGGCCTCGAACTCCTCGAGTTGGTCCTGGAGGTCGCGCAGTTCGTCGCGTGTAACGGTCTGACGCTCGTGCTGTGCCCTGCTCGTCTGTTCGCGACGGTCCGACGCGCTCCCGTCGTCGGCTGACTCGGTCGTGTCGTCGTCTGTCGGCCCATCAGCTTCGCCCATAGTCGCTCGTTGTGTAGGCTGTCGACCCGATACCTGTTGTAGTTGCCGGTCTCCGTGCCCGTCGGCCAACACCACGTTGACTGCGACACCGACCAGCAACACAGCGGCGCCGAAATAGAACCACAGCAACAAGAGAAGCATCCCACCCAATACACCGTACAGCTGGAATCCACCAGCGTAGGTGGTGTATACGCCAAACAGCAGGGCGAGTACCGTCCACCCTGCCGCCGCGACGAGCGTTCCCGGGACGGCTTCGCGGACCGTGACCTCGCTATCGGGGAACACGTAGTACAACGGAAAGAACACGAGTCACCTTCTCCGCCGTAAAAGGCGGAGCTTGTCGGTGGACTCCCGTTCTGACCACTAGACAGTGGTAGGCGTGAAGATGCCGTTCACGTTCAAGCTCCCTGACTTGAGGACAAGGTGACCGGTTGCCCCTCCAGAACCAGACCTGTGCCAGTTCTGGAGTAGTTTCCGAGCGATATTTTTGGCGGCGTTGTAGTCAGCGTGGTATTCACGGGCGCATTTGAGACAACAGAACTCGTCGCCGTCGCGGTTATCCTTGTGGGTAAAGCTACAGTCAACGTGACTACACCGTTGACTAGTGTACTGTGGCGCGATTTTCTCGACGGCAATGCCTACTCCGCGGCTTTGTACTCGGTGTACTCTTGGATGCGACGGAACGCCCACTGCTGGAATTTGCTCGCGTTCGAGATGCGGTTGCGGATATGTTTCAGCTTCTCGAACGCTATGTGGGTACAGTCGTGGGCGAGAGCTTCTTGCACCAGTGCCTTCGAGACACGATGCAGGTAGTCTTCGCTCCAGTTGGCGAATCGCCCACCGAGTGATTTCATCGTGAGATGTGCCGACCGCGTTCCGGTCTGTTGCATCTGTCCACGCCGCTTCTCGTATTCTCGTCGCTTGTGGTTGAGGTAGTCGGCGTTGCCGATGACCCCGCCAGTCGAAGTGACCGCAAGGTGCCCGTCCACGTTCAACTCTACGCCGAGTACCGTTCCGTACTCGGCATCTTCCGGCTCTGTGTCCGTCTCTTTGACAACAGCAATGTGGAGGTAGTAGTCGCCGTCATGGTGATGCAGTGTCGCTTCGCGCTTCTCCCAGTCTTCAGAGAAGTAGGTTGTCGGGTACGTCCTCGTCTGGCAGGACGTACTCGGCTTCGATACGTCCGTCTACGGTTGCAAGCGCGGCGTAGGCGTCGTAGTAGGTAATCGCGTTGAGGTTGTAGACGACCGAATCCGACGTGAATTATGGTTTCGAGGGGTTCTCGCCGTCTTTGCGTTTCTCGGCACAGGAATCGAGTGCGTCGGCGGCTCGATTCCGAGCGGCGCATACGCGGTCAGCGTTGAGTTCGTTGGTCGCTTCGCGTACTTCGCTGTATGTCCGGTCGTGTAGCTCAGTTTTCGACGTGACGATGTAGCCGTCTTCCGTGCCGTTCCACCCGTCGTCTGCAACCATCTGAGCGGCCTGTTTGAAGCGGTCTATCGTCTCTTGGAGAAGGCGTGAGCATCGTCGTCCACGTCGAGTTTCACGACGGCAGTACGTCGAAGCTCCACAGTTGCCATATGAATTTGAGCGAGTATAGAAGGTATTCATATGGTGAGAAATTATTGGGGAGTCAACAGTGGTGTAGCCGGTGGGTTGCGACACAGAGCTTACGCGATTCCCTCCCGTCCTCGAAAAGCGAAGATTTTCGCTTACAGCAAGACCTCCGGTCTTGCCATGCCCCTGTTCGCTCCTCGGTTCCGACTGGTCGGAACACTCGTCACTCACAGAAAGGGGGGATTCCCTCGCTGACGGAAGATGGTTCGACGGTACGTGTCGGGTTTGGGGCACACTGTCACCGACGACCGACTCGTGTATATAGACTGGCTGGCGGTGGCGACGCGGTCCGACTGTTCGGTTGTCTGTCTCTCCTCGAAAGCCATTAGAGAGTCGACGGCCACGTCCCCATATGGAGGAGTATCGTGTGGCAATACGACGGGTCACGGCTGTCCTGCTCGTGACCAGTGTCGTCCTCATTCTGCCAGGGCTGGCCGGTATCGGTGCATCTGTTCCGTTTGCAGTCGTGCTTGCGCTCGCTGCTCTTGCGTTTGCAGCCGTGCGCGAGACGCTCGCAACGGCACCGACGGTTCTTGACTACGACCTCAGTCAGTATGCGCCGGACCTCTGGATTGCGGTTGCACTCGGCGCTGGTGTCGTCGTCGCATTTCCCGATGCGACGGGCGTCGAACTCCAGTCACTCGGCGGGGCTGCTGGCTTCGTGGCGATGGTGAACTACTTTCTGACGCCAGCCTACGGCGTCGTTCACGCGCTTGTTGGTCGCATCGGCCAGAGTCTCTCTGGCGGGTGAGTCATTCACCGGTTACAGCCTGGATTTCGTCGACTGCCGCGGTCGTTTTGAATGTCGTCCCGCCGTAATGTGTCCGCGAGACCTCGTGGCCTGCCTCCCGAAGCTGTTCGAGAAAGCCGTCCATCGAGGTGGCAGGTCGACCCCAGCGCTTGCAGAGTCGGTGCTGGTCGTAGTGAGTCGGGACCGACAGCTCGCCTGTAAGCGTCGCGAGCAACTCGTCGATTTTCGCTGCCGTCCCCATCTCGTCGCTCACGCTGTCACGGACAGCCGCGACGAACTCGGGGTCACAGGTTCCGTCGAGCCAGACCGGGCCAGCCGTCTGAATGCCGTGGTCACAGAGCGGACACGACGACGGCGGGTCCGCAATCAGCCCGGCTTCGCTCTCGCGGTACAGGCAGTGTTCGCAGTGATGGACGTACCCCAGTCTGTCGACCATGTTGTTCGCAACGGTCGCGCCGCGATCGAGTTCGAGGTAGGTTCGGACATAATGCTTCGTGGCGTGTGTCAGCACCGGACGCGGCGCGATATCGTATCGCGCGCCCGTTCGGACCAAGGCCGACAGCAGAATCCGGACGCCCATCTCGGCGTGGTACTCCGTGTTCCGTGGGACGGCGCTGTAACTTCGGACGCCGCTCTCGAAGTGTGCGCCACACAGGGGTGCGGTATCTGTTGCGGTCACACACAGGAGATTTCGTGTCCCCTGGAATGCAGCGTCGGCAAACGGCATCGGCGTCCCGAACGGGTCGATGTCGACAACATCGAAGTAATCGTCGTGCAACAGTGCGTTGACATTTCGGTTACGCACATCACCGTTGAGGTCGTTGCGCGCGAAGTTCTCCCGACAGAGGTCGACGGCATCATTGTCAACGTCACAACAGGTGACATCCCAGCCGTCGGCCGCGGCACGAACCCCACGTGCGCCACTCGCGGCCATGGCGTCGAGATACATCTCCGCGCGCGGCTCTCGGTCGCGGTACGCCCGAAGAACGGCGACGGTGAGGTCGCGGTTGAGTTCCTGAACCGGGTTGAAGAACACCTCGTCCCCGGCACCCTCTCCTTGCTCTGGAACGACGAGTTCGACGGAGCCTTCCCGGACGTTCATACGGTGACGACGGCAGCAACCCGCAAAAGGGGCACGATTCTCGGCGTTTGGGGCAAACAGCCGGCACGACAGCAGTCACGGAGCGATGTGCCGGACTCCCGTAAGGCGCTCCGTGCCTTCCGTTCAGGTCACAGGGAAAGTGGTGTCGTCTTCGGGTATAAATATCGGGACCGTGTCAAGCACAATATCTTTCCCGCGGCCGGTGCAATGGTCGAATAATGGCGGAGTGTGACATTTGCGGCCAAGAAGAGAGTATGCCGTATCACTGTCGCCACTGTGACGGGACCTATTGTGCGGAACACCGGTTACCGGAGAACCACGACTGCACTGGCCTCCAGAACTGGGACAACTCCGGCCCCGTCTTCGACAGTGGATTCGACGATACGGTTATCGACGAGACAAACGACGATGGGCTGCTGGCGAGTCTCGGTGTCGATACCGGCCCCGGCGGGCCGCTCGCGTACTTCCGGGGGAACATGACCTACCTCGTGCTTCTGTTGATGGCAGTAACGTATCTAGTCCAGCTCGTGGTCCTATTTACGTTCGGCCAAGACGCCCACCAGACGCTGTTTGTCTTCTCGCCGGAGAATCCGCTGTTCGTGTGGACGTGGATTACGTCGATTTTCGCCCACTCGCCGGGCAGCTTCCTCCATATCCTGTTCAACGGTATCGTCATCTACTTTTTCGGCCGCCTGGTCGAACAGTACATCGGCTCGAAGGAGTTCGCAATCCTGTTCCTCGTCAGCGGGGTTCTCGCGGGAGCCGGTCAGGTCCTCTACCAGATGGCGCTCGGGTCCGGTGGCCCCGGCGTCGTTGGTGCGAGCGGGGCGGCCCTCGCGCTCATGGGTGTCCTCACCGTGTTGAAACCCGACCTTACTGTCTATCTCTACTTCATCATCCCGCTACAGATCTGGATTATCACCGGCGGCACTATCGCGATTAGCCTGTTGCTCATTGCCACCGGTGGACCTGGGGCGGGCGGTATCGCACACGTGGCCCACCTCGTCGGTGTACTCCTCGGTCTCGCCTACGGCCAGCGCGTCAAAGACCGCGTTCGCCTGCCAGGACAGTATCGGTTCGGCGGCGGCCCTGGCGGCCCGGGGCGCGGTCCACCTGGCCCGGGTGGTCCCGGCCGACGACCGTAGCTATGGAGCCTGTACGCCCCGAATTTGTCCCCGACCCGTCGCTCTCGCGTGCCGAGATGGAGACACGCCAGACAGACATCGCCGACGCCGCAGCGTTCACCGACGACTTGGCTGTCGAGCCGACGGCGCTCGGCGAGCAACCAGTCGTCGCCGGCGTCGACCAGGCTTTCGACGGCGACACGGCGACCAGCGCACTCGTGCTCATTCAGGGCGGCGAGGTAATCAAGCGCACCCACGCGACAGCGCCGACAGCGATTCCGTACATTCCGGGCTTGCTGAGCTTTCGAGAAGGTGGCGCGATTCTCGACGCCTTCGTAGGCCTCGAACGCGAGCCCGATGTCGTGCTCGTCGACGGCAGCGGTCGAATTCACTTCCGTGAGGCCGGACTGGCGACACATATCGGCGTGACACTCGACGTGCCGACAATCGGTGTCGCAAAGAGCCTGCTCTGTGGCCAGCCCCGAGAGTCGCTCGACGAACCGCTTGGGGCGGGCGAGCGCGTCGCAATCGAGGCAGACGAGGACGTGACCGCTCCCGACGGGACCGTCATCGGCTACGCGGTTCAGACGCGACAGTACGACTCCGATTCGCGCCACATCAATCCGCTGTATGTCAGCCCGGGTCACCGGGTGAGTGCCGAAACTGCCGCTGATGTGGTGGCGCGCCAGGCCGCTGAGTACAAACTGCCCGAGCCGACACGGCTGGCTGATGCATACGCTGGCGAATTGACCAGTTGAAGGCCTACGCTTATCACGTCGTACGTCGTATTACTGCACAGTATGAGCGTGACCGTGCACCTCGACACGCCACTGGACGGTAGCGAGACACTCGACTGTGAGTCGGTGAAACTGGTCGGCGACGTGCTCCTCGCCGAATCCGCCGACGACCGAACTAGAGTCGTCCCGATGGGAAACGTCGCGGGAGTCGAGGGCGACGAGGTCGAGAAGGCAATCGAGGCAGTCGAGTACGAAGGGGGGCGCGTGACGGAACTGGTGACGCGGGTCGAGTGAGGACACAACCGCCAAGTACTCGGCCGCCCTCTCAGACAGTATGACAGACCGCAGTGCAGCCGTCACGCGCGAGACAGCCGAGACCGACATCGAGGTCGTCCTCGCACTCGACGGCGACGGCGACGCGACCGTCGACACCGGTATCGGCTTTTTCGACCATATGCTCGAATCGTTCACAACACACGGGTTGTTCGACCTCACAGTCTCGTGTGACGGCGACCTGGACATCGACGACCACCACACTGTCGAGGATGTCGCTATCACACTCGGACAGGCGTTCGCAGAGGCACTCGGAGACAAGCGTGGCATCCGTCGATTCGCCGACCGACGCGTCCCCATGGACGAGTCACAGGCGGGCGTCGTCGTCGATATCAGCGGCCGTCCGCACTTTTCGTTCGACGGGAACTTCTCTCAGGAGACCGTCGGCGAGATGACCAGCCATATGGCCCGCCACTTCTGTCGCTCACTCGCGATGAACGCCGGGCTAACGCTACAGGTGAGCGTCGACGGCGCGAACGCTCACCACGAGATAGAGGCGCTGTTCAAGGCGCTGGCGCGAACGCTCGACGACGCCACGCGTCTCGACGAGCGTCGCAGCGCTACACCGAGCACGAAAGGCGAACTGTAGAACAACACAACTCACGGCGTGTGGCTGAACGGGTGCCGGTCGACACGTGTGTCGCTGACCGGCCACAGACGCCGCCTCAGCCGAAGTGTTCTTCGTAAAGGTCCTGGGCGTGTTCGATAGCGTCGAACGCAGCCTGACGGTCCTCCCAGCCCAGCGTTTCGGTCTCTTTGCCTTCTTCGAGGTTCTTGTAGGTCTCGAAGAACTCGCTGATTTCGTCGCGGGTCTGCTGGGAGAGGTCGTCGACGTCCTCGACGTGGTCGTACCGTGGGTCCTCGCTGGGGACAGCGATGACCTTGTCGTCTTGCTCGCCGTCGTCGTCCATCTTCATCAGGGCGACGGGGCGGGCTTCGATGACACAGCCGGGGAACGTCTGGTCTTCGACGAGCACGAGTACGTCGAAGGGGTCCTCGTCGTCGTAGTACGACTGCGGGATGAACCCGTAGTCCGAGGGATAATGGACGTTGCTGTGCAGGACACGGTCGAGCACTACGCCGGGCACGTCCTTGTCGTACTCGTATTTGTTTCGCTCGCCTTTCAGGCACTCGACGACTGCGTATATCTCCTCGGGCGGGTTCGGTCCGGTTTCGAGGTCTTCCCAGAGGTTTACCATCGTCTTCCGCTCCGACCGTCGGTCAAAAACTACTTTCGGTCTGAGCCGTAACCGGCCATAGGCACACGGTCCAGGGTTCGTACTGCGGCGGTGAACATTTCACTCACCGCGATAGATACATCTGTACCGGCTTCACGTATTGCGGTTAACTACTGACAACGTAGAGTTAGTTTACCAACGGTTAAGTGTATTCCTGGTATACTTTCGTGTAATGTCAGAGGCACAAGCAGTTGCTGACAGCCCCGGTATCGCTAGCGAGTTGACCGCATTTCAACAGAACATATTGACGATTCTCGCAGAGGAGCCACGGTACGGTCTCGCTATCAAGCGGGAACTTGAGTCGTACTACGGCACCGAAGTAAACCACGGCCGTCTCTACCCGAACCTCGACGACCTCGTCGAGATGGGGCTCGTCGAGAAAAGCGAACTCGACAAGCGGACGAACCAGTACGCGCTGACCGAGGACGGCTACGACGCGCTGCTCGACCAGCTTGAGTGGACGTTCGACCGCCTCGTCGTCGACACCGAGCGCGCAGACGACATCGAGACGCTCGTCGAACAGGCAAACTAGTTCTCCCGCCAGGCCGGCGGTTCCGTCTGTGCACACTCGAAGACGTATTCGAGAGAGGCATCAATCGCCGCCTGCTGCTCGTCGCTTGGCCAGGCGTTACGTGGGAAGTACTCCTCGCGGAACTCGGCGACTTCCTCGCCGGTCGCCCGCTCGATTTCCTTGGCGTAGTGGTTACTCATGAAGTCCGCAAGCGCGTGTGCGTTCTCGCCGTGGACCTCGCCGTGAGCGGCTTCGACGCGGTCTGCGAGGTCGCGGTTGTGTTCCTCGATTGCGCGCCACTGCTCGGCATCGCCGGCACCCTCCAGTGGCCGTTCGATACCGCGGTCGAGGTCCTCGATTGCCTCGAGCTGTGCGACGCCGTCCGTGAGCCACTCGTCGGGATACAACACCAGCACGTCGTCGTCATCGTTGCGGATTCGTGCTCGGTAGTCGTACTCTGTGAGTAACTCGGCTCGCCTCTCGCGGTAGGCCGTGGCTTCGTTGTCGTCGACCGCCTCGCGCGCCCGGCGGGTGAGCTGTTCTGCCTGGTCGACGACCTCTGCCGGAAGCGGCTGTTCGTCGGTCGCCTCGTCGACACTGTCGCTGTGGTTCTCAGCCATCCTCGAACGCCTCGTTTGCTAGGTTGTCGGCGCGTTCGTTTAGTTCGCGCGGAACGTGTTTGAGCGACCACGAATCAAATTCCGCGAACAGCTCCATCGCCCGAACGCGTTTCTCTCGGAGTTCTGGGCTGTTCACGTCGTACTCGCCGCGAATCTGCTTGACGACAAGCTCCGAGTCGCTACGGACTTCGACCTCCTCGAAGCCGTACCCATCAGCCACTTCGAGGGCGTGGATGAGCCCCTCGTATTCGGCCCGGTTGTTCGTGGTGTCTGCAATGGGTTTGTTGCCCTCGGTGGCGATACCGTCGCCGGTGACGATGACCCAGCCAATCGCTGCCGGGCCGGGATTGCCGCGTGATGCACCGTCAAAGTAGACGTGTGCGCGGCCGCCGCCGTCTCTGAGAAGCCCCTCGAGACGAGCGGTATCGCCGCCCTGCACGACGACCTTGTCGTCGTAGGCTACGGCAGTCGCGTTCCCGCGTTCAGCACGCCAGCGCTCGTGTTCGGTGTTGCCCGATTCGGGCTCGATACCCGCTGTCTCCAGTCGCTCGCGCGCCAGCGTAGGGTCGCACTCGATAACCGGCATTGACCCTTACTTCACCGTCGAATCACTTGTATGTGTTTCGGTTCTCTCTGCATCGACAGAATTCCGACACTGCGCTGTCGGGCGATTCGCGCGTTCTGCCCCAATCTTGTCTTAGTAAAAACCACAAAATACTTGCCAAGGGTTTAAGTTTCTCTATCTTACTACTATAAAAATGCGATGACACGGTCCAGCCGCCAGCGGGAGCGCGAGCGTGAGTCTACAACTGAACAAGAGGAATCCGAGGACGTGCGAGACTGTCCAGAGTGCGGGTCCGAGAACCTCATCAAGAGCTCGGACCGGGGGGAGCTCATCTGTGACGACTGTGGCCTCGTCGTCGAGGAAGGCAATATCGACCCAGGACCGGAGTGGCGGGCGTTCAACCATCAGGAGCGACAGGAGAAGTCTCGCGTCGGCGCGCCGACGACCCAGACGATGCACGACAAGGGGCTGACGACGACCATCGACTGGAAGGATAAAGACGCCTACGGCCGCTCTATCTCCTCGAAGAAACGAAGCCAGATGCACCGTCTGCGCAAGTGGCAAGAGCGCATCCGTACGAAAGACGCGGGCGAGCGAAACCTCCAGTTCGCACTGTCAGAGATCGACCGGATGGCCTCTGCACTCGGTGTCCCCCGGTCGGTCCGGGAGGTCGCTTCAGTCATCTATCGGCGGGCGCTCAAAGACGACCTCATCCGGGGGCGCTCTATCGAGGGGGTCGCCACGAGCGCACTGTACGCCGCCTGTCGGAAAGAAGGGATTCCGCGGAGTCTCGAAGAGATTTCCGACGTATCGCGCGTCGAGCGAAAGGAGATTGGACGTACCTATCGATACATCTCTCAGGAACTCGGCCTGGAGATGGAACCAGTCGACCCGAAAAAGTACGTCCCACGCTTCTGTTCCGAACTGAGCCTGTCCGAAGAGGTACAGACCAAAGCAAACGAAATCATCGAAACCACCGCAGAGAAAGGACTGCTTTCTGGCAAGTCGCCAACTGGATACGCGGCTGCTGCCATCTATGCCGCGTCGCTGCTGTGTAACGAGAAAAAGACACAGCGCGAAGTCGCCGACGTCGCGCAGGTCACCGAAGTGACCATTCGTAACCGGTATCAAGAGCAAATCGAAGCGATGGGTATCCACAGCTAGCGCAGCCGACGCTTTTCCCCGCACGGCGACCCTGGTGGGGGGTCACCGGGGAGTGTTCAGACGTACACTGCTACCCGCAGTAACGATGCCGAACCTCTTGACTTTCGAGTCTCTTAGCACTCGGTCGTTCAACCGGCAGCGACCGGCTGTTTGAGTGGGTCTTCTCTGAACACTGTCGGTCACAGACGAATAGACTTAACTGGTTGTTAACACATATCAAGACAATGAGCACGGCGGCGCAGTCGATGTCGATTCTGATGCTCGTCTGTGCCACTCCGATGCTGGGCCTTGCCGCCTACGGCTACCGGAACCTCGAGAAGCCGGGCGCTCGCGGATTCTTGCTCTGTCAGGTCGGTGCTATCGGCTGGTCGATTCAACTCGCGTTGCTGGCCTGGCCGGGCAAACTGCTCCCGATTCACCTGAACACGGGGCTCCGTCAGCTGTTTCAGTTCTGTGTCGCGTTTGGCTGGCTCCTGTTGGTCTGGGGGTACAGCAACCGCGAGCGCGTCACTGTCTCGCGTTCGCTCGTGGCTGCGCTGCTTGTCGTCCCACTCGTCACGCTCGTACTCGCGGTCACGAATCCGGCACACGAACTGGTTCTCGGGCCAGATATGCCCGCGAACCCTGTCAGCATCAGCCAACTCGATACGGGACCGTGGTATTTCGTCTCTATCGCGTATGCGGTGGCCGTCGTCGTCCCGCCAGTCGGTATTCTGGTCGACGAAGTGGCTTCAGCCCACGGTGCACACCGTAACCAACTCCTCTTGCTTCTGGCAGGCTGGCTCATCGGTTTCCCGGGTGCGCTCCAGACTTACCTGTTTCGCAACTTCGAAGCAATCCCTACCTACGTCGACCTGACGCCGCTTGCCTTCTCCGTGAGTGCGACGCTATGGGGGGTGGCGCTGTTTCGATATCACCTGTTTGGACTGGTCCCGGTCAGTCGGCGAACGACTGTCGAGACGATGGCTGACCCCGTCATCGCCGTCGATGCCAACCAGACTGTAGTCGACGCCAACCCCGCGGCCTGTCGGCTGTTCGATGTCGATTCGGACGACGTAGCAGGTGTGTCGCTGGCGTCGTTCTGTCAGGGCTACCCCGAGCTGGTGTCGATGGTCCGGCCGGGTGAGAGCCACAGCGAAGACATCACGCTCGACGATGCGGGTCCACGGCATTTTTCGCTCGATGTCTGTCCAATCGAGCAGAGCGGGTCGACGTTTGGCTCGGTGCTGGTGTTTCGAGAGGTCACACAGCTTCGTGAACGCGAGCGAGAACTCGATTTGCTCAAACAGATTCACTCTCGCGTACTCCGGCACAACATTCGCAACCAGCTGACAGTCCTCAAAGGCCAGACGTTCGACATTGCCGACCGCGACGACGGCACCTTCGACGAACAGACACAGCGAATCAGAGAGACTGCAGAGACGCTTCTGGAGTACAGCGAGAAGGCGACTGACCTCCGAGATATTATCGACTCCGACGCGGAGACTGTTCCTGGCACGCTAACAGCGGCGACCCGACAGGAGCTGTCGACGCTTCGCACAGAACACCCCTCCGTCGACGTGGCGTGCCAGATAGACGACGCGGTCCACGTTCGCGCTCACCCGGACATCCACCGAGCGATTCGAGAGCTCCTGCACAACGCCGTAATGCACACTGCGCGGGAGGACACGCGGCTTCGCGTCTCTGTCACAGAGACAGACTCACAGGGCGTGCTCACAGTCGAGGACAACGGCCCAGGAATCAGCGAGACCGAGGTAGCGACCCTCGAAGCGGGCGAGGAGACTGCACTGCAACACGGCTCCGGTCTCGGACTCTGGATGGTCCGGTTGTTGGTCGACAAATCTGGCGGGACGCTCTCGTTCGATTGCGACACCGAGTTGGGCGGGACGCGGGTCGAGATACGGCTACCGACTGCAGACCACCGCACGCGGGCCGAGAAGCAACATCCAAGTTTGTCGCGTGGCTCGTAGCGGTATGGCACTGACAGTGACCGGTATGGTTCCAGCTTCGCTGTCAGAGGCCCAGACGTTTCTCGAAGAGTTAGGCACGACAGAGGGCCGACTGGCTGTCAGCGCCGCAGTGCTGGTAGCTGTAACTGTTGTTGCGCTCTTTCTGGCCCCGTACGTCGTCCATACTCTCGGCTACGCGATTCGTAACAGACTGCTGAACGACCGGATGGTCGGCGCTGTCGACACCGTGGCCGCGTACATCCCGACGTCGCTCGGTGGGCTTGTGTTACGTCTCGTCCAAGCTGGACTCCTGTTCGCGGCGCTTGTCTCGCTGCTTATCGTCTGGGGGTTAGTCGACGCGGCAGTGACGGTCGTCCGATTTACCGGTCTCTCGTTGCCGTTTCTGGTGAGTGCTACCATCTCGGCTGGCATCTTCCTGGGGGCCTACATTGCGATGGACCTCTTTAACGACCTGATAGACCAGTTCGGCAAGGAGGCTGACCGCGTCACCGACCACCAACAGGAGATTCTGCTCCGGCTCAGCCATCTCGGTGTGTTGGCTTTTGCGGTGACAGGCGTACTCACCCTGTGGGGTATCAACCTCTCGGGACTGCTGGTCGGTGCGGGATTCCTCGGTATCGTTGTCGGCATGGCTGCCAGGGAGACGCTGGGGTCGATGATTGCCGGCTTCGTGTTGATGTTCTCTCGGCCCTTCACCGTTGGCGACTGGGTCGAAGTCGGCGACGACGAGGGTATCGTGACGAACATCACCATCATGAACACGCGGCTGAAGAACTTCGACGGCGAGGCCATCGTCATCCCTAACGACCTTGTCAGCAACAGCGCGATAACCAACCGCACCAGCCAGGGACACTTGCGGACTCGCCTCGAGGTTGGTATCGACTACGAGGCTGACCCCGAGTACGCACAGGAGACTGCGCTGGAGACGATGAAGGGCCTCGACGCGGTCGCGGACGCACCACCGCCACAGGTCGTCTCGAAGGCGTTCGGCGACTCAGCTATCGTCCTCGAATTGCGATTCTGGATCGACCGACCGACGCCACAGCATCGCTGGTACGCCGTCGAGTCTGTCGTCCACGGCGTCAAAACGGCCTTCGAAGAGGCTGATATCAAAATTCCCTACCCACAGCGCGAACTCACTGGGCGCGCCGAGACGGGTGGCTTTCGGGTACGGGACTCTGTGCCCGAGGAGCGTGTCGAGACCCCCGCAACGAGACCTGAGGAGTGACACTGATTCGACGGGAGTACGAACGCCCATGCCAGCACGGCGAGCCTGTCGCATCGGTAGCTGTCGGCATATACGCTGTCGCTCAGTTGCGTTCCGACCAGACACCCCTGATACGCCGAACGCCGCGAGGTGTTTCACCGCGACGCGCCGAAGACGCGGCTCACGGCAGTTTTCCTCACGTGAGGGGTGGTCCCACAGTGAGCCGCAGGCTCGCGAGGAAACCGACGAGGCAAAACGGAAAGTGGGACCGCCGAGATTCGAACTCAGGTCCGACGCACCCCATGCGCCGAGGATACCGCTACCCCACGGTCCCGCATCTTGCTCAGATGAGTGTCCCGGGATTAAGCCCTTCGATTCCCAGCAGCGACGGCCCGGTAGTGAATCCGTGGCTCTCACCGTCTCGGACAGCGAAATGCGACACTCACTCGACCCGAAACGCGGGCTCTTCGATGGCTTCGCTCTTGCAGTCGGGACACCGGCTCGGGCGGTTGATGAGGTCGTCGAACCCGTCGAAGCCACAGTCCCGACACGCTGGCGGCGCAACCAAGAGTTCTTCGTCGGTCCCGTCCAGCGTCTGAGCGATGTGTTCGACGTGTGTGAGCGCGGTCGCCGTCTGCAGTTCGAACTCACGGGCGAGCGCGCTCGCGGAGAGCGCCTCCTCGCGCAAGCGGTCGGTCATCCGCTTTCGTGTCGTCCGGCTTGCTTCGCGCATGGTCGTCGTCTGTGCCGTGTACACATAGGCTTTGTTGGCCCCGAGACCGAACTCGCCGTCCCGGTGGGTTTTTATTCAGGTGCTTTGAATATCCGTGTACTACTGCGGAACTGAGGCAAGTGAGTGATGTCGAACTCAGACTGGAGGCAGATGTATGCGTGAACGGTTCGTGGAGTGGCGACCGCGGATAGACGACGCTATCGAAGACCTGGTCCCCCGCGTCGTCGAGGAGACCTATCTGGGTGAGTTCTTCGGCGAGGCGACCTACCAGTACCAGGCCGAGGCGATTCAGGCGGCGCTGGCTGACCCGCTGTGGGACCTGCTCGACCGCGGGGGAAAGCGCTGGCGTGCCATCCTCTTGCTCGTCATCGTCGAGGCGCTGGGTGAAGACCCGGAGGAACACCTGTCTTTTGCCTGTATCCCCGAGATTCTCCACAACGGGACGATAATCGTCGACGACGTCGAGGACGGCGCACGGAAACGCCGGGGTCGGGAGGCACTCCATCAGGTCTTTGGCACCGATATCGCGCTCAACGCCGGCAACGCGATGTACTTCATCCCGCTGAAGGTCATCGACCGCAACGCCGATGTGCTGAGTGACAGCCAGCGACTGCAGGCCTACGAAATGCTCACCCACGAACTCAATCGCACTCATCTCGGCCAGGGGATGGATATCTACTGGCACAACCAGAAGGCCGTGACCGTCAACGAACAGCGCTACTACGAGATGTGTGCCTGCAAGACGGGCTGTCTCGCGCGCATCGTCGCCCGACTTGCCGCGATTGTCACCGACCAACCCGACGAGGTCGAACACGACCTGGCTGCCTACGCCGAGGAGATGTCCATTGCCTTCCAGATTGGCGACGACATCCTCGATATCGAGCACACGCTCGACCAGGCCGGCGAGTTCGGCAAGGAGTTCGGCAACGACATCCGCGAAGGCAAGAAAACGCTGATGGTCATCTACACCGCGCAACACGCACCGGCCGAACAGGTTGCCCGGCTCGAAGAGATTCTCTGGGCCGAGGACAACACCGACGAGGAAATCATCGAAGCTATCGACATCATGCAGTCGGTAGATGCACTGGAGTACGCCCGGGAGCGGGCCAGAGAGCTCGCGGCCAGCGCGCGAGGCCATCTCGACGACCTCGAGCTTGAACCCGAGGCAGAGTCAGACCTCCGGGAGTTCACCCGCTTTGTCATCGAACGGGAGGCGTAACGCGACTACTTCTTGAGCCCGGTTCCGGTGAGCGCAACGGCGACGCTCTCGCCAGCATCGACCTCACCGCGTTCTCTGAGCAGTTCGAGCCCGGCTGGTGCGACCGCACAGGTCGGCTCCGTGTAGAAGCCGTCTCGGTGGAGCCGGTCGAGTGTTGCGTTCGTCTCCTCGGCGTCGACGGCGATGGCGTCCCCGCCGGTCGTCTCGATAGCGTCGAGAATTTGCCCTCGCCGGGGCGGTTCAGTTATCTGGATACCGTCTGCCGCGGTGTTGGCGTTCTCGGCGGAGTCGCCCCCCCGTGCGGTGGCAATCGGTGCGACACCGGCGGCCTGCACGCCGTAGAGCCGTGGCAGGTCGTCTATCCAGCCCGCGGCGTCGAGAGCTCGGAAGCCGCGATACGCACCCAGAAAGAGTGTCCCGTGACCCAACGGCGTCACGACCACGTCGGGGGCACTCCACCCCGATGTGTCTTTCCACTCGCGTTGAGCGCAGAGTTCGAACGCAAAGGTCGCGGTGCCGGCGAAAAAGGCGGGCTGGTAGGCGTGACTCGCGTACCAGCCGTCGCCGGCCTCGACGGCCTCGATACAGGCGTCGGTGACGGCCTGGCGGTCGCCTTCGATACGCCGAACCGTCGCACCGGCTCGCTCGATTGGGCGGATTTTGTTCGCCTTCGCGTCAGCAGGGACGTAGATGTCGGCGTCGACGCCTGCGCGGGCGGCGTAGGTCGCGATGGCTGCGCCGGCGTTGCCAGATGAGTCCTCAACGACGTGGTCGACACCCAACTCGACAGCGTGAGAGAGCGTCGTCGCCGCGCCGCGGTCTTTGAAACTGCCCGTCGGAAAACAGTACTCCAGCTTGAACGCACACTCCCAGTCGGGGGCGTCGACCAGCGGCGTCCACCCCTCTCCGAGGCTCACGTGACAGTCGACCGGCAGGAACGAGTCGAACGCCCAGAGGCCACGGTCGCGGTCGAGGGTCTCTGGTGGCCCGCGCGCAGGCAGCGGGTCACGGTCGAAATCCAGCGGACGGCCACACTCACAGCGCCACGGCCCGGCGCGCTCCTCGTAGCGCCGGTCACAGGCAACACAGCGGTACATACCTGGTCTCTGGGATGGCGGCGTCCTGTACCTGTCGACCGAGAATGTGTCTCGATGGCACACGCCAGCAAAACCTTTTGAGGGCCACATCGTTGCACCAGTCATGACACTGTTTCCGGCGGAGATGGAGAGCGACCGTCTCCGATACGAGCGACTCCATCCCGACGATATCGACCCCTTCGAGCTGTATCGCCACGTCAAACGGGATGCCCCGGGTATCGACGCGATTACCGAATACGTCACCTGGGACCCGTACGACCACCCCAAGCAAGCCGTCGACTGGGTAGACCACTGCGGCGCGCAGTTCGAGGACGGCGACGCTGTGACGTACGTGATTCGTCCGTCCGCGGGTGAACGCGCTGGCGAGTTCGCGGGCCTCGCGAGCCTCCATCCCGACTGGGACCGGCGGAGTGCAAAGCTCGGCACCTGGCTACGCAAGCCGTTCTGGGGAAAGGGCTACTCAGGAGAACGCGCGGGGCGGATACTCGAACTGGCCTTCGAGCGCCTCGACCTCGAGATTGTGACAGTCAGACACGACCCCGAAAACGACCAGTCACGGCGTGCTATCGAGAAGTACGTCGAACGATTCGGCGGTCGCAAGGAGGGTCATATCCGGAACGACCTGGTCATCGATGGCGAACCCCGCGATTCTATCAGGTACAGCATCGCTCGCGAGGAGTGGGAACGAAACGCGGAGTGAGGTGGTTGGGACGGCGTATCCCGACAGCCCCAGCGCTCAGCCGCCAAGCAGCGACGGCAGGTCGTTGACCGACTCGACGACCGTCGTCGCGCCGACCTGCTCGAAGGCGCTACGGCCGCTCTCGCCGCTCAGTCCGCCGGTTAGCACACCCACGCCGTAGTACGTACGACTGTCGGCCCGCTGTGCGTTGAGCGCCGTCTTCACGTCGTCGAGCGTGTCGCCGGCGAACAGGAGTTCGTCCGCCTCGAACCGCTCTGCAAGCGTAAGAAGTGCATCCGGGTCCGGCTTGCCGCCCTCCCAGTCGTCCATCGTGAACCGGTGTGCAGACGGGATGTCTAGGCCGGCCCGCTCCAGTGCGATGTCTGCCTCCGCGGCGGGACGACCAGTGAGGACGCCGACGTTGTACTCTGCCTGGAGCCTGTCGAGTGTCTCCTCGGTCGCCAACACTGGTTCGTCGTGGATGTACCCCGGTGTTTCGAGGGTCGGCTCTTTGCCTTCGAGGTCACGGTAGAGAGAACTTCCGAGATACAGCTGCTGGAACACGTCCTGTAGCTGTTCGCTGTCCCATCTGCTGAAGACACGCTCGCGTGTCGCCGGCGTCAGCTCCTCAGAGACGATGCTCCGGGCGGCACCCAGACCGCCACCCATCGCCTCGATATCGGTCGTGAACTGGTCGAGCGAGAGGTCACACCCCTCCTTGCGCGCGAGCAGGAACAGCGCCGCCGCGTCGGTCAGCTCCCAGTCGTTGTTGAACCCGCCAGCGTCTTTGAACTGCTGGACGCTCGTCCGGTCGATAGTCTCCCCGAGAACGCGGTCGAGCGACTCGATGATTGCCCGGCGGTAGGAGTCGGCGACGTCGACGAGGACGCCGTCGACATCGAGTACCACTGCGTCGACGTTCATTACTGAGGGGTGACGCACTGGAGGGTCTTGCACGTTGCGACTAGTGCGGCCGAGACTGCCGGTCCATCTGCCCGAATCCGACAGGACACAAACTATATTCACGTCGATTGGTAACCACAATTCGATGACCGACCTCGACAGCTACGGCGACAGCCACGACCTTCCGCCCGACGACCCCGCGCCACGGGAACCGCGGGGGCAGCCGACGGAAGTCCACGGCAAGTACAAAATCTGGCAGTTCGATGCCGACCACTCAGACACCGTCCAGGACACCTACGTCGTCGCTCGTGACCCGTCGCCGCTCGATTTCAGGATGTGGGTCTTTGTCGGGCGCGGACGAGAAGCCCATTTCATGATGCGGTCGTCGCATAGATACGGAACCGACGAGCCGGTTCCCGACGAGACGGTGTGTTGTGAGGTACTGCTCGAAGGCCAATCACTGACCGCAGAGGACTGCACTTCCGAGGTACTCGAACTCGTCGAAGCGGTCACAGACGCCGTCAGCGTCGTCACTCCGTCGGCTACGGATACCGACGACGAACAGCCGATTAACTACTGAGAACTATACCGGGGACCAGCCACAGACCGAACACTCTGTTGCGTCCGACGCGTGGAGCCCTCCACAGTCGGGACACTGCTTTTTGTTGTAGCTTTCTTCCCATCCGGCTGCACCGGTCTCGTGACCGCGCTGGGCGAGGAACTCGTCGAACATGTCGTCATCAGTCTGTGCGGACGCCATACATGGTATCCTTTGTCACATCACTATATAGTTCTATTGGTGCGGGCAACCCAGCCTGTCACTCGGCAGATGCTAAATCTTATTAACCAAATCGGATTATCTTAATATATGACCGTGGTCAGCGTCTCGATGCCAGACGAGTTATTGGAGCGTCTCGATTCGTTCGCCGACGAGCACGGCTACACCGGGCGGAGCGAGGTCGTGCGTGAGGCTTCCCGGAACCTGCTCAACGAGTTCGACGACAAGCAACTCGAAGACCGGGAGCTCATGGGGGTGGTGACTGTGTTGTTCAACTACGAGTCGACCGACGTAGAGCACAAGATGATGACGCTACGGCACAACTACGAACCCCTCGTCACCTCCCACGTCCACAACCACGTCGGAAACCACTACTGCATGGAGCTGTTCATTCTGGAGGGCTCTCTCGACGACATTTCGACGTTCGTCGGGAAGATTCGCGCGACTGAGGACACGCTCTCTATCGATTACTCGGTGATGCCAGTCGACCGCATCGACTCGATTGTCTAATCGAGCCAGGCGTCTGTAATTTGTAACTGACCACGCGTGCCGTCCCACTCCGTGTCGTACTCGAGCCGAATCGGTCGGTCCATGTGTGGGCCATCCGTGACCAGTGTCTCGAACTCGCCGCCCTCTCCGAGCAGGTGGACACCGTACCGTTCGTTGAGTCCTTCGAGGTCGTCAAGCGCCTCGCGGTCGAGTGTTCGTCCGAGCCAGCCCTCGTCGAGGCCGCCGGCGGCGGCTCTGATAATCCTGATTTCGAAGCCAGCGTCGAGCATCGCCTCGCCGAGGTCGCGTGGGTCGCGCTGCCACAGCGGCGCAAACACGTCGGCGCCGAGCCGCTCTGCCATCTCGCCGACCCGAGAGTTCTGGTACTCGCTCTCGACTGCCCCGACGGTGAGGCCTGCCAGCCCGCCGACGGTTTCATCGAGTTCCGCGAGCGCGGTTTCGAGCGGCTCTATCTCTGTGTCGCCCTGTTCGCCGGCGTCTGTCACATCTGCCGCGTCGAACGACGACTCGACCTCGAACAGCGGGATGCCGATGCTCTCTGCTGCGAGTGAGGCTAGCTCTGTCGCTGGCACGTGATACATATACGAGTCCTCGGGAGGGTGAACGGTCACCAGTCGCTCGACCGGCAGGTCGCGGTTCAGTGCCTGATACAGCGCCCACGAGGAGTCTTTTCCGCCCGAAAAGAGGCTTACCCACGCGTCGTCGGTCATGGGCTATGTTGCTTGGCGGGGAGTAAACGACTATCGGTCGTCACTCCCGCCGGCCGACGGTGACGGTGACTGTCCCACAGTGACACTCGTAGGCGCGGCGTTGGCCGTACTCCGTCTGGTAGACGAGCATACACTCCTCTTCGGTAAGCGGCCGGTTACAGCGCTCGTTCTCACAGGTGGCGGCCAGTTGGTCTAGCATACTCGTAGAGACGGCCCCTGCACACATCAAGCCGAGCCATGGGCGCGGTGAAAGTGAAAGTAACCGACGGTATCGGGTCGGCTACGGCGTGTCCCCGACAGCCCCGAGCGTCCCGTCGACGCCAGGCCGCAGGTACAACAGCCCGACGGCGACGGCAAATACGACTGTCGAGATGTCGAACTGCGCGCTGTAGACCGCGGTGGCGACTGCGGTTCCGCCGAACAGGCCGGCCGACAGCGAGACCAGAATGGGGAACGCACAGCCAACGCAACTAAAGAGGCCGAGCGCACCCGCGAGAAGACTGCCCGACAGGTCGAGAATGGTGACATAAACGAGATACGAGAGGACCAGATAGCCGACCGTCCGGTAGGGGATGATAGAGACATAACCGACCTCGGTGACCAGATGGAGGCGCTCGGTCCCTGGGGTTCCCGCCTGTATGTCGACCAGCCCGGAGAGCTGTAACAGGTCGTCGCTCGGAACGCCGAGCAGACCGCTCAGGTACAGTAACACGCCGAAATAGAGCGTCGCGATGGCTGCTGCCGCCAGCGAGTACGGCCGGGAGGCCTCGGGCACGTCGACGTGGAGTGCGGCCAGCAGGGCGACATTTATCCAGATGAACGGGTACAGCGTGTACCGTAACACGGTGGGTCGCTCCGGACGGACAAGGAAATAGCCAGCCAAGAGACACAGCTCGACGACGGTGACACCTGCCAGGAGAGGAATATCACGCCGACCAGACAGACTGTTCAGCCACGAGAGTGCCATCTACGCGCCGTATTCTGTCAGCAGACGACCGACGATAGCGGCAGTCGTGAGCACACCCAGTGCGATACCCGCGACGGCCACGCTGTGGGAATGTGGTAGCCCCTTGCGGTCGCCGTAGGCATACGAGCCGATAACGACGACCGAAACGCCGATGCCGCCCGCGAACGCGTAAGCCAGCTCTTCGACGCTGCCGCCGACGACTGTGACGACGAGAGCAGTCGCCAGCACTGCGACGAGTCCGAGCCCACCAGTCAACACTCGACCGTTCTGAAAGTTCATGTTGCCCATCTCTATCCACTCACCGGTAATAATCGTTTACATCCCACTGCTCTCGGCGCGGGGAATGTCGGCGAAGAAAGTAAGCGTTATTCGTCAGCGTTGACTTCGTTCAGATAGGGTTCGTGGTCTAGCCGGTTATGACGCGGCCCTTACAAGGCCGAGGTCGGCGGTTCGAAACCGCCCGAACCCATTTCTGCCGCGAACAACCCGTGAGCGGCAAATGGGTTTGTGGCTTCGGGCCCAGAGGACGAGCGAAGCGAAGTCCTCGCGGTTCGAAACCGCCCGAACCCACTCATCTTGCATCGACCGTTTTAGGAGGTATAAGGTCGTTCGTGAGTGGTTCGAGCCAGACGAAACGCACACAGCGGAAGCGAGACACCCGTTCACGCGGGCCGTGACACTAGCCCGTCGATAACTCTGGTTTTCAATATCCGCTGTACTCTTTGCCTGTCACCACGGCTCGTCTTTCAGACCCACGGCATACGCCAGTGCGTTCGTCGAGACGTGTAACATCGGCGTCATTAGCAACACGACGGCGAGAACGGGGGCGGTGAACGTGTCGGCAAACCACGAGAGTGACGCGGCGAAATCGGCTATCGAGGCGAGCAACAGCGAACCGACGACGAAATCGAGCTGGTCGACGCCCGGGAACGGCGCACCCCGCTCGCGGCCGCTTCGGCGTTTCAGGAAAGAGGCACCGATGTCGCCGAGCATCGCACCAAGCGGGAGCGCGAGCGCAATCGCGAGCGGGAACGTCGGGAGGGCGATGCCGACGGCGTCACTCACGCCCGGTTCGAGCGCGTTCAGTCCAACAGCGAGTGCCGCGCCAGCGAGCCACCCGACGAGGGTTCCCCGCCAGGTCTTGCCGTCACCGAGCAGGCGACTGTCACCCATCGTTCGCCCGCCGTCTATCGGTCGGCCGCCGCCGGCGAGTACCGCCGCGTTGTTCGGGATGTAAGCGGGCAACATCGCCCAGAAGGCCGTCACTACGACTCCAAACAGCTCCATATCCGCCAGGTCGATTGGGTGGGTCTTAACTGCGGTGTTTGCCCGGTGGACAAAACAGTTTTTTACGCACCGCTCGTCTTGCTCGAACATGGATTATCAGGAAGTCGACGGCGCACGCGAGTACGTCGCCCGACTCGAACACGGGCGTGACTGGCGCGGCCAAATCGAGGCGTTCGCGGCCACAGAAGGTATCGAGGCCGGATTTTTCATGGGTATCGGGGCTGTTTCTGACGCGACGCTGCTGTTTTACGACCAGCACGACCAGGAATACGACGATATCATGTTCGACGAGCACTTCGAGATGACGCCCGCTATCGGGAACATCTCGATGCTCGACGGCGAACCCTTCGCGCACACGCACGCCGTCCTCTCGCGTGAGGACGGGTCGACCGTGGCCGGCCACCTCGATACGGCGACGACCTTCGCCGGGGAACTGTACGTCCGCGAGTTCGAGACGACCCTCGAACGCGAACACGACGAAACCACTGACCTCGACCTCTGGCCGCTGTAGATGAACGCCGACGACGAACGCTACTTCGAGCGCCTCGAACGCGAACTCGATGCGGCGTTCGATGTCGCAAACGCAGCCCGAGAGCGGGGCGGCGACCCCACGACCGAGGTCGAGATTCCGGTCGCCAAGGACATGGCTGACCGGGTCGAGAACATCCTCGGCATCGACGGAGTCGCCGAGCGGGTCCGCGAACTCGAAGGGGAGATGTCCCGCGAGGAAGCCGCGCTCGAACTCGTCGACGACTTCGTCGACGGTAGCGTCGGCGACTACGAGACCCGCGCCGGCAAAATCGAAGGGGCAGTCCGGACAGCGGTCGCTCTCCTCACCGAAGGTGTCGTGGCCGCACCCATCGAGGGTATCGACCGCGTCGAGTTACTCGAAAACGACGACGGCACCGAGTTCATCAACATCTACTACGCCGGCCCAATCCGCTCGGCGGGCGGGACCGCACAGGCGCTGTCGGTGCTGGTGGCAGATTACGCCCGCGCCCTGCTCGATATCGACCAGTACAAACCCCGCGACGACGAAATCAACCGCTACGCGGAGGAAGTGGCGCTGTACGACGAGGAGACCGGCCTCCAGTACGCTCCCAAGGAGAAGGAAGCCAAGTTCATTGCCGAGCACATGCCTATCATGCTCGACGGCGAGGCGACCGGTGACGAGGAAGTCTCTGGCTTCCGAGACCTCGACCGGGTCGACACGAACTCGGCCCGGGGTGGGATGTGTCTCGTCTTCGGCGAGGGAATCGCGCTCAAGGCGCCCAAGATTCAGCGCTATACCCGAAACCTCGACGAAATCGATTGGCCCTGGCTCCAAGACCTCATCGACGGTAACTACAGCGACGACACCACAGACGAAAGCGCCGACGAGGACGGGGCCGAGGAAGACGACGAGGACGACGAGGGAGACGAGGGCCCGGAACCTGCCGGGCCGCCACGGTCAGACCCCTCGAAGAAGTTCCTTCAGGACCTCATTGCGGGCCGCCCGGTCTTCTCACACCCGAGCGAGTCCGGCGGCTTCCGACTGCGATACGGCCGGGCGCGCAACCACGGCCACGCCACCGCCGGGGTCCACCCCGCGACGATGCATCTGGTCGATGACTTCCTCGCCGCTGGCACCCAGATAAAAACCGAACGACCCGGGAAGGCCGCCGGTGTCGTCCCGGTCGACACCATCGAGGGACCGACGGTCAGACTCGCAAACGGCGAAGTCCGCCGTATCGACGACGCCGAGGAGGCTCTAGAGATTTGCAACGGCGTCGAGCGTATCCTCGATTTGGGCGAGTATCTCGTCAACTACGGGGAGTTCGTCGAGAACAACCATCCGCTCGCGCCCGCCTCCTACGTCTTCGAGTGGTGGATACAGGAGTTCGACGAGGCGGGCGCGCCGGTTCAGGCGATGCGTGACAGCACCGAGGTCGACCTCGAATCACCGACACCGGAAGAGGCCCTAGAGTGGGCACGCGAGTACGACGCGCCCTTGCATCCGGCATACACCTACGTCTGGCACGACGTGAGTGTCGAGGCTGTCGACGCTCTCACGACGGCAATTGAAGCGGGAGAACTGGTTGCGACCGACGGCGCGATGGAGAGGGATGCCCGCTCGCGTGCCGAGTCGCTGGTCGTCGCACGTACGGAAACCGTCCGACAAACTCTGGAGACGCTGCTCGTCGAACACACCCAACACGACGACACAATCGAGATTCCGGAGTGGGAGCCGTTAGTCCGAACGCTCGGGTTCGATACCGACCTGGAGCGGTCCTGGACGCTCGCGGAGTTAAGCGAGCGCGCTTGCACCTACGACGACGGCGAGAACGCAATCGAGGCAATCAACGAGATTGCGCCGTTCCAGGTCCGGGAACGCGCCCCGACCCGTATCGGCAACCGGATGGGCCGCCCCGAGAAATCCGAGGAACGCGAACTCTCGCCGGCGGTTCACACGCTTTTCCCTATCGGTGAGGCCGGCGGGAGCCAGCGCTCGGTCGGCGACGCCGTCGATTACGGCGACGAGGTCGAGGGAACGCGTGGCCAGATAGACGTACAGGTCGGCCGCCGCGAGTGTCGGGCCTGCGGGGAGCAAACCTACCGCGCGCGGTGTCCCGACTGCGGCGACATCGCCGAGGCGGTCTACGTCTGTCCGGACTGTGACCGCGAGGTCGAACCTGACGAATCCGGGCGGGCGGAGTGTCCCGACTGCGAAATTCTCGCCGACCCAACCCGGACCGAGACAATCCACCTCCGGCAAGAGTACAAACAGGCACTGGACAACGTCGGCGAACGGCCTGCCGTCTTCGAGAAGCTGAAAGCCGTCAAGGGACTCACCTCCGAGGAGAAGACACCGGAACCACTGGAGAAAGGGATTCTCCGGGCGAAACACGACGTATCGGCGTTCAAAGACGGCACGATTCGCTACGACATGACCGACCTGCCCGTCACGGCGGTCCGGCCGGCAGAACTGGACGTGACCGTCGACCAGTTCCGAGAACTGGGATATCACGAGGACATCAACGGTGACCAGCTTCGCCATCCCGACCAGCTCGTCGAGCTCAACGTCCAGGATATCGTCCTCTCGGACGGGGCGGCCGAACACATGCTCAAGACAGCCGATTTCGTCGACGACCTCCTCTCTCAGTATTACGGACTCGACTCCTACTACGAGTTCGAGGAGCGTGACGACCTCGTCGGCGAACTCGTCTTCGGGATGGCCCCTCACACGAGCGCGGCAGTCGTCGGACGCGTCGTCGGATTTACCAGCGCCGCCGTTGGCTACGCGCATCCGTACTTCCACGCGGCGAAACGCCGGAACTGCTTCCATCCCGAGACAAATGTGTGGTTTGAGGACGAGGGCGGCGACTGGCACTACGACTCTATCGAGACGCTCGTCGAGGAGCGGCTTGACCCCGAGATTGCGGACGAGGATGACTTCGGCGCACTAGTTCAACATCTCGATGGCGACGTGTTTGTCCCGTCCGTCACAGAAACCGGCGACCAAACGCTCCAGCGCGTCGAAGCGGTCTCGAAACATCTGTCGCCGGCCCACCTGGTGCGCGTCCAGACAAAGAGCGGCCGCGAACTAACCGTAACACCGGACCACTCGATGCGACGCTGGGAAGATGGCCACGTTGCGCACGTCACAGCTAACACCCTCGCTGAGGGAGATGAGATACCAGCTCCGAAGCAGATTTCCGTCGACGGTTCGGTCGAGACGTTTGATCTACTTGCCGAGTTCCTCGACGCCGGTTCTATCCCGGACGAGGACCTGATGATTCGGGGGATTGGTGAGACACTCCTGAAGGAACTGCTCGACGAGGCAACCGACGCGGATGGCTATCTCCAACCAGTCGCGGACCGCCTTGGCCTGAGTGACTCGACGGTGTACAGTTGGGTATCCCGTGATAGCGTCCCCGCGAACGTTCTCCTCGACCTGTTCGACCGAAAGACCGTTCTCGACCGTGTTCCAGATACGGTTACTCTCGGTGTTAGACGGGACACTGCGGAAGTCTCCCGCTTCCTTGAAATAGACAACTCTGTCGGCACGTTGCTCGGGTACTACGCTGCGGAGGGATTTACACGGAGAGAAAACGGCTCGTTCTACCAAACGACCGTCTGTCCCCCCGACGAGACACCCCGGGCGAGGCTAACTGAGATACTCGCGGAGACGTTGAACGTCGAGGCATTCGAGGAGAACGAGTGGAAAATTACGGTCTCCAGCCGTCTCGTGACGACCCTGTTCACAGATGTCCTCGACACGGGGAGCCGACCCGAAACGAAGCGTATCCCGGACTGTGTGCTCTCTGGACCCGACTCCGTGTTGCGTTCGTTCCTCGCGGCGTACTTCTCGGGCGACGGCAACACTGCGAGCGACCGCGTCGGGGTGCGGGCACACACTGCCAGCAACGACCTCAAGTCAGACCTCGTCGCTGCGCTCAAGCGGTTCGGTATCGCCACGAAAGTGTACCGAGAGGAACAAACGATAAAATCCGGCGCCGTCGCGGAGTTCTATGACGGCCCCAAGTCGTCTGAGGGGTGGGTGCTGAAAGTCACCTCGCAGAACGCGATTCGGTTCGCGGACCGCGTGGGACTCAATCCTGAGAGAAAATCTGAGACGCTCTCGGATTCGCGGGAGAGTATCGAGACACGGACACAGCGTCTCTTCGGTGACGGAGGCGGTGTATGGCTCGACGAGGTTGTCGACGTGGAAATTATCGAAGCGTCTATCGACCACACGTACTGTGTCACAGTTGAGGAGACCAACACCCTCGTTGCAGATGATGTGTTTGCCGGTCAGTGCGACGGTGACGAGGACTGTGTGATGCTCTTACTCGACGGGCTACTGAACTTCAGCAAGACGTTCCTGCCCGACCAGCGAGGCGGCCAGATGGACGCACCGCTCGTGATGTCCTCGCGTATCGACCCGACCGAGATAGACGACGAGGCACACAACGTCGACATCATGCGCGAGTATCCACTGGCGTTTTACGAGGCGACGCGGGAACTCGCCGAGACGGGTGAGGTCGAAGACGTGATGACCATCGCAGAGGAGACGCTGGGGACCGACCGCGAGTACAGCGGGTTCGACCATACACACGACACGACCGACCTCGCGGCGGGACCGGACCTGTCGGCATACAAGACGCTCGGCTCGATGCAAGAGAAGATGGACGCCCAGCTCGCGCTCTCGCGCAAGCTCCGGGCGGTCGACCAGACGGACGTGGCCGAGCGCATCATCGAGTTCCACTTCCTGCCAGACCTGCTGGGGAATCTCAAGGCCTTCTCCAGCCAGGAGTTCCGGTGTCTGGGCTGTGGCGAGAAGTACAGGCGTGCGCCGCTGTCGGGGAACTGCCCGGAGTGTGGTGGCGATATCAACCTGACCGTCCACGAGGGGTCGGTCAACAAGTACATGGACACCGCGATTCACGTCGCCGAGGAGTTCGGCTGTCGGCCGTACACGAAACAGCGCCTCGAAATCCTCGAAACACGTATCGAGCGTATCTTCGAAGACGACACCAACAAACAGTCAGGCATCGCCGATTTCATGTGACCGCTCTGCACTCACTCGGCCAGACAGGCCGCGACGACACGAAGCAGTTTCTCGCCTCTGACCTCTTCGGCCAGTAGCGGTACCCGGCGGACATCGTGGCCGCGGAAGATATCCTGAGACCGGGCGAGCGCGCGCTGTTGGACCTCCCAGCGCTGGGCACAGAACTCGCAGTCGGTGTGATTGGGCGCGACGAACCAGTCCGAACCGAGGTCGGTCACCTCCGTGGGGTCCTGCATGACGCGGTTGACGACGACAGTCCCAACGGGGACGCCGAAGGCGTCGAGGCGGTCGAGCATCCGCTCTGACTCCATGATGCTCAGCTCTTCGGGCACCATCACGAGACGGAAATCCGTCAGCGCGGGGTCCCGGAGCAGGTCGCGAAGCCGCTCGATGCGCGCCGAGAACTCGTTGAGGCTGTCGATATCCTCGTCGTCGGGCTCGTCGCCGAACACGTCGAACATCCCGCTCATCCGCTCGCGGACGGTCATCAGCTTGCCGACCATCGAGTCGAGCATTTCGGGTAACTCCAGCAGGCGAAGCGTGTGACCGGTCGGTGCGGTGTCGACGACGACGCGCTCGAACCGCGGGTCGTCGAGGTATTCCAGCAAGAGGCGAACGGCCGCGGCCTCGTCGGCACCGGGCATCGACCCTGCCAGCGGGTCGGCCACGTCCTCGCCGAGCATGCCGGCAAGCGGATTCCCGCCCTCCATTCCCAGCGGACTGTCCGCGAGCGCGGCCTCAGGGTCGATTTCCGCGCCGTAGAGCGGCACCTCGTCGTGGACCCGTGTCGGCTCCTCGGGAACGTCCGTCTCCAGAGTGTCCGACAGCGAGTGTGCGGGGTCCGTCGAGACGACGAGTGTCTCGGTGCCGTCGCTGGCGCTTGCAAGCGCCGTCGCGGCGGCCATCGTCGTCTTTCCGACGCCGCCTTTCCCGCCGTAGAGGACGTACTCGGCGGCATCGACGCCGGTAGCGAGGCTGTCGGTGTCGATGTCGTCAAGCGTCTCGACAGGCTCGACATCTATTTCCATAGCCGCCGGTTTCCGCTCCAGGATTGTGTACCCGTCGAAAGCTAAGCTCCGGCAGAGTCAGCGAGTGCTTGAATTGCTACCGGAGGGCTCCTGTTCAATCGTCTCGAAGAACTCGGCTCTCGACTGAAGTTTCCCCTGATAAATCACTGGGATATCATCTACCGACAGAAATTCCCTCAGCTCATCAGTCTCGATATTGACCGTCGTTGATGAAGGTATGACCCGATATCGGTCCATATCCTCAATATAGTGGGTAACCAGTCCACCAACTGTATCTTCGGGACCACAGATTCCATCTGTGATTATATTAAGACTGTATCCTTCCTCATTCTTCGAAACACGCCGAATGTGCGGAATCATACTTCCTGCTCGCACTATCTTTGCCTTATGAGAGCCAACAGTAGTATACTGTCTTCCAATTGGTGTCGTACCTTTCACGATATTGAGACAGGACCCAATGGTAAACCCTGAGTTCAACAACTGTATGACCAAACTACTAGTTTCCAGCGCGAACCTATCTGAGATATCGCTATATGTAACAATACCGCCACTACTGCCCTGTCTAACGAGTTCTTTGCCCTGTTGATATGACTGACACGCGTTCAAGAAAAACGTCGTTACGTTACTCTCATGTATCGTTGCGACATCTAACATCCCGTCAGTACATTCTAAACCAGTAGGGGTAGCGTGGCCAATGAAGTGTAAATAGCTAGCACCTTGTTCGAGGATCTGCTTGAGTTCGTCTGCCGACGTCTGGGAATACATTGATAGGTCAATGGAATAGTCATCACGCGGCGCCAAACTACTCTGAATCTCGTGTAGCTCTCGTCCCATGGTGTCCCCGTTGCAAACTACAGATACTTCGAGTTCAGATGAAGACGCCCCTTCGTCATCTAATATTGTCTCTGTTTTCTTACCAATTGTCTCGTGATTGTACCCCTCACGAACGAACTTCATAGCATTCAGTGGAACGCCATCCCCAACCCATATCGTTTGGTGGCTCTCTGTCTCGGGAACGTCAACAAATTCTGCCTCATTTTGAAACACGAGCGTAGTACTACGGGTGTCTGACTGACTTCTAGAGAATGATTTGATTGCATATCGTTTGGCTTTATCACCGGTGTAACGAGGTGGTTTTTCCGGCCGAATTTTTGCAAGTTCGTAGGCTAGATACGGCAGAGACTCGATTGCACTTGTGCCCGGTTCTACAACGGCTGTTATCGGCCACTCTGTTGTAATATTCTCAATGATATCTGAGTCAATCTGCAAGTATTCCTTAGTCCGATTAGCGAGGGTCTGTTCGTACAGATGTTTAAAATCAAGCTCCGTCTCGGCACGCTCTTCAAAATCGTGTCGCTCTTGTAAATCAACCTGGTAGAGGCCCTCGGTCCTGATTAAACAGTCGAGATAAAAACATTGGGTTAGCACAGACTGCACCGCAGTATGAAGTGAGTCATACTCAGGTTGATAGGCGAAGCCAGAGTCTGTTCTAATAATAAATTCTTCTCCGGGTTCGACCGTTGCGGACAAATAGTAAGCGAGTGGAGCGACACTGAGAACTGCCGATATAGTTGAGGGTACAGTTATTGTTATACCAGAGTCAGGCTTTGTAATTGAATCGGGGATATCCAGTGACTCTCCGACACGTAGTCGTGGCGGATGGCCACGTATGGTCGAAAAAGACCGTTCAGGAGATGTGTCTAAGATTGAGTCTCCGAAATGAGAAACCGCATCTATAAGATCGGTCACTGACTCAGAAACAGTGATTGTCTCAGTTGGATAACACCACCAGGCACGACTCCCGAGGATTACACGTGTGTCCTCTGGAGCTTTGAGAGTACCCTGATTAGTTGTAGTCGTAAATTCGAACAGCCCGTCAATCCGAAGATATGTCTTTACCACGGTATGGAGTTCGAGAAATGTACTGTCATCACTGGAAGTGTATGTTCGCTCATCCGTTCCAATGTGTGCTTCCATACGACCGTCTTCGTCTCGGATTGTTGGCCCACTCGCCCCGCGTATTGTAAGCTCAGCAGCATCAATCACGATAGTATCTGTGACTGGTCCCGGGAAATCATCGTACTCGGTCGGCCCTATCTCCATCGGCTCGGGACTCTCGATACGGTATTGTTGATTCGAGATGGTGTCTCGAACCTCTAAAACCGTGTCCGACAGCTTGTTAAATACGAGTCCATCCTGGCTCATCAAACGCTGATATTACCTGATTTCGGAAATACCTATCCCAAATCACCGCCTCTCGTTCTGTCAGAAACTGGACAGTGTCGCCCCGACAGCGCGATGAGATACGTGGCGTCCGTAGCGACAGGAGCCTGAGTTCATTACTTCCGCTGCCGATTTTGGTCAGCGTATCGCGCACCGCCGACGATGACGGCCACAAACAGACAAAACAGGGTACCAAACACACCAGCAATACCGAGAACGCCGACAGGGTTGCCCAGCACGGTGCCAGACGGGTCCGTGAGGAACGACTCGACGCCATCGGTGAGGCCGGCGGCAAACACGGCATACGAGAGGCCGATAGCGAGTCCCGAGAGCCCGGTGACGCTGACGAGGTACAGCCCGATATGGAATCGACTCGGCGCAGTCGTCATCGCGCGAGTGTAGTCACCGTGCCAGCAAAAGTGCATCGCGTCGTTACTCGTCGAGTCGGTCGACGACTTCACGGAGGTCGGCCACCTCCTCGATGGCTTCTTTGACCTTCTCTCGCCGTCGGACCTCGGCCGCAGAGGCATCGTAAGCGCGAACGTACTCCGCGCGCGAGTGCTCGTCGAACGCGTGTCGGATAGCGAAATAGCCGTCCGGGATGACCGCACCGCAGACGTTGCATTTGATGCGTTCGTGTTCGGCCGCCTGATGGACCATCAGGTCCTCGACGCGGTCGAACGTGGCGTCGTCGCCCTCGATTGCACACTTCCAGCGCGCCATTGCTAGTGGACTCGCAGGGGAGTGATAAAAACCTGTCTTCGCTGGCCCGTGTCAGACTGCTTTCGCGCGCAGGCGCTCGAAACACTCCCCGACGAGTTCCCCGGTCTCCGCGACGATATCCTCCCACTCCTCGTCGTCGGGGGCCATCCCAACGAGTCGAGCAATCCGCATTATCGAGACGTGATAGACCTGCTGGCGGCCCGGCTCTTGTTCCCAGATGATCATGTTACACGGGAATAGCCCACCAATCTGTTTCTCCGAGGCGTCGAGTGCCTTGTCGGCAACGTTTGGATTGCACGCACCCAGTACGTAGTATGGGTCTCGGTCGGCGGCGACTTTCTCGTTGAGCAACTCGGCGGGCGAGAACTCGACGGGGATGCCAAAGCCGGTCTCTTCACAGCACTTGCGGACGAACTCGACTGCCTCCTCGTGGTCCATCGCCAGCGTGACACGGTGTTCGCCGATGTCTTCTTCGCTCAGCTCTGTCGGGTCGATTGGGAGTGACATACTGGCTATTGATTCCGCTCCGTCATAAACCACTGCTAAACGCGTATGTTCGCTCATGCCGGCCTACCGACGGGACGACAGGCAAAACAGTTAAGATTGCCTGTGTCAAACGTTGACTGAGTCGGTGAGGGGTCAGACGGGAATCGGCTGTATTAACGATGGTGGTGTCTGAGAAAGTTCGAATCGTTCACGAGTATATCAACGTGGCAAACGAGTCGTCACGGGTAGCCGCAGCAACGCAGTTCCTGTCCGAGGACGCAACGGTCATCATCAACGGCGAGCGGCTGTCACGGTCTGAATATATCGCGCTCATCGAGGAGAGTGACCGCACGTTCGTCCCCGAACAGATGACAGTCGAACAGACTGTCGTCCAAGGCGACCAGGTTGCTATTCGTGCCACCGCAACCCTCGACCAGATTGACTCGGCATACGGTGTCGAACCGACAGATGACGCGATTGAACAGCCGTATGCAGTGTTTCATCGCATCGTCGACGGAGAGATTGTCGAGTTGGCTATCGTGGTTGACGAAATCTCGAAGTTTCGCCAGCTCGGCTTGCTTTCGGAAGACCCGACAAAAGAGCAACTCCAAGACCAGTACTATCAGGTGTTAAATCGGGTACTCCGACACGACCTGCGGAACAGACTCAACGTGATACGGCTGACGGCTGACTCGCTTGCCGACGGCGATGTCGAGGACTCGGAGGTGGCGGGCGTGAAGATTCGGTCTGTCGTCGACGAACTGCTACAGACGACCGACAAAGCGCGCGCGCTCGAACAGCTCGCTATCGATACGCCACTGGAGCCGACGACGTTCTCGCTTGACTCGCTTGTCGAGCCAATCCTTGAGGCGTACAACGAGCGAACGGATGTGTCATGTTCGGCCAGTTATCCCGACGAGATTCCGACCGTCACGACCGACAAGAAACTCCTCTGGAACGCACTCAACGAGTTGCTCGAGAATGCGGTTGTCTACACCGACGGCGCCGAGCCGGAGGTCACCGTCGCCGTTCAGACGCCAGAACAGTCTCGACACGCCTGCGCACTCTCTGTCGAGGACAACGGTTCCGAGATTCCCAGCGAGGTACTCAAACCGATTACCGAAAACAGTGAGACAAAACTCCTGCACGGAAACGGCATCGGGCTCTGGATTGTCAAGTGGTGTCTCACTCGTCTTGACGGTGAGTTGTCTTTCGACCAGTCCGGAGACGGGACGCGGGTAAACATTCTGCTTCCCGACCTCGAGTGACAGACTACTCGCTCGGTTCGGTCTCGTCGCTGTCTGCTGTTGGCACCGCACCGTGTCCGATGACTGGTTCGACAGCGTCGTGGAACGTCTGCTGTGTGTCGAAGTAGGTCCGGTCGACCTCGTCGAGGATATCCGCGAGCGGCCGAGGGCCGTCTGGCGTCCGAATCTGTGTCTCACCCTCTCTGTCCACGATAGTACTCTTCTCGATACCCCACATCAGCCGTGCCGAGACACGGGCAAGTGGCGCACCCTCGACTGGCTCTCCTTCGCCAAGCTCGATACCGGAGTCGTCCTCGTCTGACATAGCTGGACGTTTACCCGCCGCCAATTTGACTGTTGTGACACGGCTCGAAGACCAACGAGTAACTCTCGCCGGAGCGCGACCGTCTGACGGCCGTCTGACGGGTAGTTTTGTGAGTTGTCGTCCAACGTAGATGCATGACTGACCTGTCCGACGTGTACGAGGGTGGACGGACGGTCGTGGACCCGCAACAGCGGCTGCTGGGGATGGCTGTATTCGCTGTCGGTGCGGTGCTCGTCGTGGGGGCGATTCCGATAGCGACGACAGACCTGTCGTCGTGGCTTGGGCTCGACCTCTACGAGGCGCGCCAGGCTGCCGGCGTGTTAGCGGGGCTTGGTGTCCCGGCGGTCTTTGTCGGCATCTTCGTTGTTCTCCCGGCGAGTGACACGACGCGTGCTGCTGCCGCCATCGGTGCGAGCCTCACTGTCTTCGGCGTCGCGTTGTTCAGCTATGCCTATCCCGACCAGTGGCTCTCGAACGACCCGCAGTTTGCCCTCGGCACCATCGCGCTCTATCTGGCGGGCACGCTCGTCACGTTCTGGTGTCTGTTCGTCGCGGTCGCGACGTTCAAGACACGCGACGACCCTGGCGGGACCGCGCGTGTCGAAATCACCGAAGAAGGAAAAGTCCGTGTCATCAGGCCGACCGAGTCGGGGACACCCGGAATCCCTGGCTTTGGGAGCGTCGGACTGTTCGGCAACGACCCCGACGGGGCGGTTCCGACACAGACAAACGACGGCTCACAGGCCGCCCCGGCCGCGACAGACGACTCGGTCGTCATGGCCGAACCGACGAGCGACGGCGGCGCTGCGACCACCGGCGACCCCGCTATCGAAGACGACGTCCTCGAATCGGCAAAGACCCGCCGGCGACCAGACACCTACTGCGGTAACTGCGACCACTTCAGATACGTCAGTGTCGACGACGAGTACGTTCCCTACTGCGGGCTCCACGAAGACGTGATGGACGATATGGACGCCTGCTCGGAGTGGACTTCGAACAACTGATTCCTGCGCCCCACAGCAACTGCTTTTATTCCGACCGCAGCGTCGCCCGATTCCCGCGATATCTATATTATAAAAACGAGACAGACGCGTGGATTGGCGTATGCTATATACCATCATGACTGTCTTTCTCATAGCCTCACGTACTGCGATTCCGACGAATAACCGTTTTCAAACCTATTTTGAGCTCGGCCGCGAACACATACATTTATATAGAACCACATGCAAACTTTCAATTGATTATGAGTCAGCAGATGCAGGGTCAGCCCATGATTATTATGGGTGACGACGCGGAGAGAATGAAAGACAAGAGCGCGCAGGAACACAACATCGCGGCCGCACGGGCCGTCGCCGAGTCGGTACGGTCGACACTCGGGCCGAAGGGGATGGACAAGATGCTCGTCACCTCGCTGGGTGACATCGTCGTCACGAACGACGGCGTCACCATCCTCGAGGAGATGGACATCGACAACCCGACTGCCGAGATGATTGTCGAAGTCGCCGAAACCCAGGAAGACGAGGCCGGCGACGGGACGACGACGGCGGTCGCCATCGCGGGCGAGCTCCTCAAAAACGCCGAGGAACTCCTCGACCAGGACATCCACCCCACGGCCATCATCAAGGGCTTCAACATGGCCGCCGACCAAGCCCGCGAAGAACTCGACGACGTCACCATCGATGTCGACCGTGACGACCGCGAGACGTTCCGGAAAATCGCCCAGACCTCGATGACGGGCAAAGGCGCCGAGCAGTACAAGGAGAACCTCTCGGACCTCATCGTCGACGGTGCCGAGGCCGTCACCGTCGAAGCCGACGACGGCTCGACGATCGTCGACCTCGCCTTCCTGAAAGTCGAGACCCAGACCGGCCGCGGTGCCGGCGAGTCGGAACTGCTCGAAGGGGCTGTCATCGACAAGGACCCTGTTCACGAGGAGATGCCGTCCGAGGCAGAGGACGCGAACATCCTCGTCATCGACGAGCCACTCGAACTCGACGAGGCCGAAGCTGACACGCAAGCAAGCATCACCGACCCGAGCCAGCTTCAGGACTTCATCGAGCAGGAAGAACAGGCACTCCGCGAGAAGGTCGACCAGATTGTCGACCTCGGTGCAGACGTCGTGGTCTGTCAGAAGGGCATCGACGACATGGTCCAGCACTACCTCGCCAAAGAGGGCATCCTCGCACTCAAACGCGTCAAGCGCTCTGACGTGGAGTTCCTCCGCGAGATTATCGGTGCAGATGTCGTCTCCAATCTCGACACCGCGACCGCAGAGTTCCTCGGCACCGGCAACGTCCGCCGTGACGAGAGTGAAGAGCTGTTCTACATCGAGGGCACCGACGAGACCTCCCACGGTGTGACGCTGCTTCTCCGCGGCTCGACCGAGCACGTCGTCGACGAACTCGAACGCGGCGTCGAAGACGCGCTCGACGTGGTCGGCACCGCGATGAGCCGCGGCGAGGCGCTGCCCGGTGGCGGCGCACCCGAGGTCGAGGTCGCTGCACGCCTTCGCGAGTACGCTGACAGTGTCAGCGGCCGCGAACAGCTCGCCGTCGAGGCGTTCGCCGATGCACTCGATGTCGTGCCCCGCGTCCTCGCCGAGAACGCTGGTCTCGACAGCATCGACACGCTCGTTGGTCTGCGCGCTGCCCACAGCGACGGTGACGAGTACGCTGGACTGAACGTCTTCACGGGCGACATCGAAGACACCTTCGAGGCTGGCGTCGTCGAGACGCCAAGCGCCAAAAAGCAGGCGCTGACCTCTGCCAGCGAGGCAGCCAACCTCGTCCTCAAAATCGACGATATCATCCAGGCTGGCGACTCTGACGAAGACGGCGGCCCTGCCGGCGGTATGGGCGGCGGCATGGGCGGTATGGGCGGCGGCATGGGCGGCATGATGTAAGAGCGGACGCCCTGCTACCCGCTGTCTCGTCTGTACTTGCACCGGCACTTGATTTTCGGAGTCGACACTTGGTAGCCACAGCACCCTCAAGCGGCCGCTCACTCGGAGCGAGACGCCAGCGGACCACGGTCAGAGAGAAAGGGCACAGAGACATCGTGGCCGGCGACGTGGGCGTTCAGCTTCGCGGCTGCGGGTGACTCTCTGATGTCGGCCTCGGCGTAGCCCGCCTTCTCGAACGGGCCGGTAATCCAGTGCTTGTCGCTGAGGTTGAACTTCTGGTGGTACGGTTCGGCGATATGAAAGGTCTCCAGGGATTCAAAACGGGTGCCGAGTTCGTCGGCCCTGTAATTGCTTGTGTCGAGAAACGTCCCAACTGCCTCACGCTGTGTCTCACTCTCGGTGAAGACGATATTCTGGTACTGGCGTTTCTCTGTCTGATTGCGTGGACTGTGTTCTTCGAAGGCCACCGTAAGCAGCTTTTGGAACGACACCGTCTCGGGGTCGTAATCGACCTGGACCACTTCGGTGTGGTCACCGAGGGTCCGATACGACGGGTCCGGCTTCGTTCCGCCCGCGTAACCGGCCCGCGTCCGAATGACACCCTCGATTGCACCGAAGCGCGCGTCCGGTCCCCAGAAACAACCGAGCCCGAACGTAGCTGTCTCGGTCGCTGTGGGTGCCCGATTGTCGTACTCTCGGAGAACAGTCGGCGTGAGTGTCATCGTATCCCGACTTAGGTTTCTGTGTCGATAAGGCTGTGGGCGACATCTGATGAGATACCGTCTAGAACAGTACGTCACCGTCGAAAAGAGTGCTCCGGCGGGGATTTGAACCCCGGTCATTGCCTCGAGAGGGCGCCCCCCACCCTCGGGGAAAACTCTTTATAGGAGTTTTCACCCGTGATCCTGAAACGGCCGTTTTCGACCATGTGAGCGGTTGTTGGGACTCGAGAAACTTAAGGACAGCACTTAATTGCCCAAGCCGACAATCCGACTCAGCAAGGGTTCTATATAACTGTCGGGGGTTCTCCCGGATGATTGCCCACCGGCGATTTCTGAGGCATCGAATTGGGGGTGCCGATATAGCGATCATTTATTACAGATCCGGGGTGATTCGGGGAAATCGTTCGTTTGAGTTTCGGAATCACAGGCAAGCTATATAAAGAAATGAGGGGTTATATCAGTGGTATAATTACAGACAGTACCAATTGAAAACTAGACTCTACTCTCCATTATGATTGTCATCTACTTGAGATGGTGAGAACAATCGGTATCACGTCGTGTCGATTACTGGTGACGACACATCGAACCCGCTCGGTCGTCCCGAGTCATCCCATTCGATAGCAGCAATGGCTGCTGACAATTCCCCGAACCGTTGTTCGACAACGCTGTACGGGTGGGCATCAAGGAAATGTGCTGGTTGGTGATCGACTGCCGATGTACCATCGTTCACTTGGAGGTGAACCGGGCCGAGATCGTTATGGTCATCGTCTTGATGCCATCCGACCATCAGTTCCCGTTCTGGGTCGATCCAGTTGAACCAGTAATACTCGTACGGGTCGGGTGTTTGCAATTTGAACCCGATTTCGATTCGTGTCTCGCTGGCTGGATACGACTCGTCGTCGAGAAACGACCGTGGATCGACTTCACCAATCACTCGATACATTCCCGGGTCGCGAGCGGAGGCCCGTGTGACACGTACTTCCGAGAGATGTTTTCTCCATCGCTTCTTGATCCCTGCGTGAAGCCGTCTGACCTGCAGATTTGACCGATTGGCGAAAAAGATAACCATAGATACCTCAAGCGTGCTGGGGAAGCGTCCCGTCACCGGTCGGCTGCAACTCCTCGACCTTGTCATACAACTGGAGCGCCTGGCGAACAAGATCAATCTCGGTGTCGGTGGCCTTCCACGTGTCAATCACGTTTCGTCGCTCACGCAATTCCGCTGCGGTGAAGTCTTCCTCCGCCAGCTCCTCCCGAAACTCGTCCAATCCGTCAACGTCCCATTCATCGCACAACGTCTCTTGTTCTTCGGTCAACTCGATGAGTTGCCGTTCCAATTCATCTTTGTCGTGGTCTTCAGCCATCGTGATGACTTCGTCCATGAACAGCCGCACCGGATACAAATCGTAGGCTTGTTTCCCGTCAACCGTTGTTTCCTGCACCCATTTGTCCCGTTCGAGGCGTTCCAACTCGTCGGCGGCAGTGTTCCGAGAGGTGTCCGCCTGCTCAGCGATTTCCTGAACTGTGGCTGGCCCCTCCAGCGTCTCAACGACAGCACGAACACGCTCGCGCCCACTCATGTCGTCCGTCCACGGTTGCGGAGGGCTGTCTGTCATCTGTATTAACGGCTACGGGCTGTCGATGCAAATAATTTCGCAATATTCAATTATTTGATTACGGGGGTTGTTGCAGACGCAAAACTGGCTATCAGCACAACGCTTACTGGCCGAATAACTGCTCAGAGCCACTCGTCGCCGATATATTCGAGCCCCTGTATCTCCTCTTGTGGATAGTGTTGGGAGACTGCGTGGACAATATCCGCAACCTCCTTGACGGGAAGTCTAGCGTCGTGAAGATACAATACTGCGCGATAGTCCGCTTCGTCAACCTCCAGTACGAAGTCATCGTCGTACGTGACGATCACTCGGTCGGTGTCCAGGGAATACTGGGCAATCGGATAATCGTCCGTTCCTTTCCCGAGTTCGGGGACGAAGTCTACGTGTTCGACATCGTGCCCGTAGTTTTCGAGCCGATGAAAGACCTCATGCTCCACGTTCTCGTCTAAAATAAGCCGATACACCATCGGTCAGTTTTCAGGAGGCGTTAGCGATGATCGCCGCTTCGCTTCCTCACCAGCACGTTCGTGTCGTTTCTCGACCTGTTGCATCTCTTCGGGATTGTTGTGATAGTACGCGAGTGCCTCGTAGACGTCAGCGATATCTAGATTGTACCGCTCTGCCACTCGGTCGGGACTAAGTCCTCGGTGCTCCACCCGGACATACACGTCTCGTACCGTCACTCGACTTCCCTCGATATGTGGTTCTTTGTGTATCTCCGATTCCTCTCCAGAGACGATACGATACTCCTGTGTAGCCATTGAAAGAAAGTAGTCGCCCCAGGGTATTTAAACCCTCTACCGACTCTATCGTCGAAGAGAGTCAGAAGACCAGGAAATCATATGAGAGACCACCGCTCTGTCCGCACAGCCTTCGCCACCCCCACGATGCGACAGCACTCTCACCTTGACACACCTATCACCCTATATTACAATCCTTTCTCTAGAAGGAGGTGGCGGGAGTGGATAGTACAGACGTTCAGTTCGGGGTCCATCCCAGCTGTGGAATTGATATCTCCATAACTATCTACTTCATTCAATAAGTGTAAACAGTAAGGCTACACCCAATGAATTATCTATCGGCACAACGCATATGCTCCGTCTACACTTCATTCATTGTGTGTAAACGTGACTCCGACAGATAGCAATCAAAATATACGACGTGGACTCTCGGAACGAGAGAGTCGCGCGCTTTCGCTACTGGCGAGCCAGAATAACGAGATATTCACAATAGACGACTTGGCCGAGGCCCTGGACACAACGTACGAATCCGCGAAAACGACAGCCTCCCGACTCGCCAACAACGGGTGGCTCACGCGACTGAAGCCAGGGCTCTACCTTGTCGTCCCATTAGCTGCCGGTGAGGATTCACAGTACACTGCCCACGAGTACCACATCGCCAGCCACCTCGTCGAACCGATGTACATCGGATACTGGAGCGCACTAAATTTCCACGGCTTCACCGAGCAGGTCCCCCGGTCAGTCTACGTTGCAACGACCAAACGCCTCCCTGACCGAACGGTCCATGATGTCGAATATCACTTCGTCACGCTCGCAGAACGGAAACTCTTCGGTCATCAAAATCATGCCGTCGCCGGACAGGCCGTCCCCATCGCTACGCCGGAAAAGACACTTGCAGATTGTGCAGACCAACCAAATCACTGCGGCGGGATCCGCGAACTCGCCAAGGGGATACAGGAAGGAACCGACGGATACGATCCTTCGACACTCATCGAGCACGCGCTGCGAATCGAAAACGGTGCCGCGCTCAAACGACTTGTCTACCTCATGGATCATTACGGAGTTACTGTCCCGGAGCGAGAGGAGGTGACAGCGAAGTTCACGTCGGGAGCCTCTCCACTGGATCCGACTCGCTCTGGAGACGGAAGTTACGACGGCAGGTATCGGTTGTATATTAATGTCTCTGACGAGGAGTTGCCAGCAACACATGCTAAATGACACCGCTATCTCTGAAGACTGGAACACAACACTACCTGAACTCGTCGCGGATGTACCGCCACTTGAAACTGTCCGCCAGTCCCTCGATACGTACCTTATTGATGATATCGCTCCAGTACTACATCAGGACAATGACTGACCAAAACCCTCCTCTGGACCAGCAGTGGGAAGAGTTCGCTGACGCACTTCAATCGAGTGACTCCGATCAGGTAAACGGCGTAATCGACGACATCAAAGACATGGACCTGAACGAGCGGATGGTGTTGTTCAATACCCACTTCGACGACCTCGTCGCTATTTATCGCGAACACGATGACGGCTACGTTCGGCAGGCAGTCGTCCGTGTCACTGAACAACTCGTGCCCGGCATTCCTGCTGTCGTTGCACTCGACGCTGGGGAACCTTCGCTGGACGCGAACGTTGACGAGGTTCGAACGCAGACTGACACGCTTTGTGGATTTCTGCTTGAAACCATGACAGACGACGACGGGCGTGTGCGACAGTCAGCAATCCGTGCACTCCAAGACGTGTTTCGGACGTACGACTCACTCGAAGACGAGGAGACCATTCAGGCACTCGCACAGGAACTGGAACGCATGGCTGCAGACGCGTCCGGGAAGAAACGCGAGCATCTCCTCGAAGTGAAAGAACACGCAACGCACACACTTCAGTCAAGTCTTGGACGTATCGTTCGGGACTTCCAGACGGAACACGACGAGTTCTTGTGAGGACACACGCGGCTGTTGTAAACCACTCTATAGCGAAGGGGTTACATATTAGTCACACTGACAGAACTGCTCGGTTTGCTGGTCGAACGTTACAATGTATTCGTGGACAATCGCTGCAACAGTACGGATTTGCTCTGCCTGAGTTTTCGTCGTTACTGTCGTCCCATAATAGTGCTCGGTGCGACGGGCATCATAGAGGTTTTTCAGGTCATCAACTGTCTCATCATCAAGTGGCACTTGTCCCTTGGCAAACGCATACGGTGACGAATGGTTGCGAAGCTCTACTTCGTCTACTCCGGTCATCGCCAGTAAATACCCCTGAAAGGTGTGTTCAATTGCAATCAGTGAGTGTTCAAAGATTGCACCATAGTACTCACCTAGGTCATCGATTCTGTGTGCGAGTTCGAGTAATCGGCAGGCTTTCTGTATCTGTACTTCCCCATCGCTGGCATCCGCGGCTGCATTCAGTCCAGGTTCAAATACAGGTTGTCCATGAGCGTGACTGAACGCATCTTCGGCTGCCTCAATCGCTTTTCGTAACTCGGTAGGATCACTCATTATTGAACACCTCCATCTTGACCCGGTCGAGTAACTCCGTCGATAGCAACGTTATTCCGTATCCGAACAACTTCTCAGCCTCAACGCGGTCTGCCTGCCCAATAATCGACTGAGGTGTTTCGACGAGAATCTGGAACGAGTATCGTTCTGCCGTGCCTGCCGGGGAGTCCTTGTTTTCCAGTATGTCCTTGATTTCTGCCCAATCAGTCTCAAAATCCGCAGCTTCTACATCTGGAACAGAAACCGTCCGAGGGATTTTGAGCTCCCCTAGGTGTTTTGCTAGCTTGTTTGCCCGATGTCGTTGTTCCAGATGATCCTCTGCAACAAGTACCCACAGGTCGATATCCGACCGGCGGTCAGCGTTCCCCTGCGCGACACTGCCAAAGAGAATTATCCCCTTGACATCGTCCAGTTCCTCCTCGATGTATCGGCGTGCAACGCGGACAGGCACCTGGAATTGCGGTTGAGGGACAGCAAGAAGCGGATCGGTTGTGTCCGTGAGGCGGTTCCTGTTGATGTGTACTCGCCGTGCGTTTCCCTCGTGAAATGACTCGACCAGCCCGTTTGCGACGAGGACGTTGACGGCTTCCCGAGTCGCGCGTTCGCTCACCGGTGTCACCTGTGTTAATTGCCGGAGTGAGAGGTTGATTTCGGGGTTATCACTGAGAAAGTTGAGAATGTGCGGTGTGGCTTCGTGTTTGAATAAGTCTGCTTCCCGAACAGGCAATGGAAGACTGAGTGCCCGGGACTCGTCTGACGAAGAATCTTCTGTCGCCTCATTTGTTGAACTTGGAGTACCCATACGGAGTACTAGTTCGCCAGGACTTATATAATTTATATATAACCGAGAATAGTTTATCAGGCTTGCATACCCCACGCCAAGATATGGCGGATTGAGTACACAATCAAAACAAGTCAACCAATTCTGAAAGCCACCCGTCAAACGCAGCGAGAAACTCCTTGATTGCGTCCCCGCCAGTGAACACGGTCATATTAGGCGCCCCCGTACTGTGCTTTCAACGCGGCGTATTCCCGGGCACTCGGAAAACCGATTCCAGCATCGTCAGCGGTACCGAAGTCACCCGCGATGAACTGGTAGAGGTGTTCAATAAGTGACTCAATGCTGTACCACTCTGCGGTCTCAATCAATTCGTCTGCGCTGATTTGCTCCTGTTCAATGAGAAGCATCGCGTAACTCACTCGCCGTGAACCCGCCTCAAGCACGAGTGTGTGGCAGACAACGTCCGCAGGCGTGAGTGGATCATCTGGTGCGTACCAGAACGCCGGTTCGCCTGCGAGAAAGAATTGCAGGCCATACTCGTGGAACCGCGCCAACCCGGTCATATCCCACTCGGAAGCGTGTTGGAGTGCATCTGTATCTTCTGCGGTCTGCACCTGGCCGAGTGCACGGTTCGGGTCGCACCACTCGATGGTCGCACTTGAAGCGAGATCTCGAACTCGTGTTCGGTGTTCATGTGTCACGACTTCGTGACTGAAGGCGAGTAACGACTGGAGATCGTCAGCAAGGGCGTAATCTGGGCCCGATGGAACTAACATCGCCCGGTTCTTGAGTGGTGCCAGGGAGTTGTGGACGGCTTGTCGTGTGATTCCTAGTCGGTCAGCGATTGCCGTGATGCGGCGGGGTTCATCGAGGTACCAGCAGACGCGAATCGTTGCCGGTGAGAGGAGTTCTGGCCAGTCACGAACTACTCACGCAATACCACCACGAGCCAAACGCCGACGTCAGAGACATCCCGGCTGATTTCTGGGGTCTCACAGCATTCGGCGTCACTCTGCTCGAAGAGTACAACTACCTGCGAGGGCTGCCGATCATGCGTGCTGCCCACGACGCAACCCACAAAACAGAAACGGTGAAACGACACGAAGACGCACCTCGACCAGTCCTACCGGACTCAGTCGCAACAGTACTGAAATATGATGAACCAACCCAACCGGAGGAAGCAATGGACTCAACTTCACTCAGCGAGCTACGAGAACAGACGTTGTACGCCGACGCCGCACCTGCTGATCCGGACGTGTTGAATGAAGACGGCGAAGGCAATCGGACACTTGACGAACTGTTCTGAAAGTTTCCGAAACAAAACACTCGTTGATTCGAAGACCAACCCAGCTACTGCACCTAGAATTCACTTCCTTCAACTGAATTCTTGCATGAACCCTCAGATATCAAGCCCACTTACGCCGCCACCCAATACACGAAATTCCGTAAGCGATGAAGCCACTGCTGTCCATACGAAAAACAAAGAACCACACGACACATTGACAACCCCTACAACCATTCAAGTGACTGGTTGTGTACCGCAAGATACTGCGAATTAATTCTCTTGCCCAGTTCGGGAACGTATTAGTCGCAATGACGCCGAAATAATCACTCAGTTAAAATGATCAGCGTGTCATAGACTCTTTCACAGCCGAACAGTGCATTCCCACGTCAGCCCCTAATCTATCAGTCTCAAATTGTACTCAATCTGCTATGCAACATACAGAGGATGTATGCAGTGTTGCGGGCAGTCCCGCTGGATATGCTGGCAATAACGCGGATGAACTGGCCAGTCTGTGAGCAGGCGCTAACCCCCTCTGCCTCTGCCTCCGATATCGAACTCAACAATCCCGAAAAACCAGAGCAACAGTACCACCACTACAATCAGTAGCAGTCCCCAGAGCACGTCACGATTCGGAAGCTGTGAACGCCAGTCCATATCGACTACGTGTCTGCCCACAATCTAAAATACGCTGGGCGGTTCTCTGAGCGAGAAACCGGTCGCCGAGACTGACCACAGCCGTCGCTCCCGATGTTCGGAGACGAGTTCAGCAAGTCCATTGACCCCACGTCTGGCAGATGTACAAGACTCGCGCCCTGTATCTTGCACGCGGGTCTTGACAAGACTTAGACGGGCAGAGCGCGCGAAGATTTCTATGACAGACTCATGATTAGAATATGATTTTCTATCTACTCTCGGTGCAGAACTCCCACTCACTACCACTTAATCTCAGTTATCATAATCTCCGAAAACCTCCGTTCAACAACACCGTTTCACCCCAAAACACGCCGTTTGACTGGTTTATCGTAACAAACTCAGAACCACACCTGTCTACGCACTAACCCTTATATGTGACCGAAGATTGAAATTGTGTTACTATGCCAGGTGACAGACTCATCGTAATCGCAGACGGCTGTATCGTCCCCGAAGTTGATGAGAAACGAGAGCAATTAATGGACGACCATTCGTTCTAGTTTAATCACGGTCAAAGGCGAACTCACCCGATTCAACCTCTCTGCGTAACCGTTCCCTGTGTGGATTTGGATTCTGCGACGCCCACAGCAGCAACTCATCTAAATCCGGCAGTTCGTAGCCCAACTCCAGCATCAGGTACAATTGGATCAGATGTGAATGTCGCTCAACCGCAGGTGAACTACGACGGCGAGGCAGCCGCGACGCCGACTCGTCGGCGTCCGCGCTCTCACGTCGTTTCGCGTCCAGCTTGTGGAGTTCATCCACAATCTCGCGGCTGATCATCAGCGAGATCGCCGCCATGATCACCAATGCCTCGATAACGGTTTAGTCGTGTTGATCTCGTCAAGCCCGAACTGCGATTTCAGCTCTTTGAACAGTAGCTCTACTTCCCACCGCGCCCGATAGAGTTGCGCGATATCGGGCGCAGAGTACTCGCTACGCGGCAGATTCGTGAAGTAGAGATGGTACTCGTCTTCGTCTTCGTTGAGCAGCCCAACCAATCTGAACTGACGTGTTGCAGTGGCTGAAGAACCACGTTTGCGGTCGAACTCCAATTCGACGAGAACGTCGATCTCCTGTCGCTGACGGTCGTCGAGGACGGCCTTCAGCGACTTCCCTTCGAGCGAAATACTGTTGCCCCGCCACGTGCGTAATTCGTCGACGACCTTCGGGTTAGCATTGGACTTGACGCGGGAGACAAACCACCCGTCATTGGCGTCTATACGGTCGAACAGCCAGAAATCGTAGAACCCGAGATCGAACAGGATGAGGGCGTCAGCTACCCACTCGCCGGTGGGTAGTTGACCCCGTTCATGGGTCGCTCCATCGGTGGTTCGAAACCGCGTTGGAAGGCCAGTCGAAAGCGACTCGGTTAGGTGTACCTTCAGCCCAGCTTGGTCGTCACCAGTTGCTCTGTAGACATCCTTAGCGTCTTGGTAGAGTGAGATGAATGTTGCGTCAACGATGAGAACGTCTCGAAAGTGTTCGAGACGCCCTCTCAAGTCGTTTCTACCGGGATCGAGATCCTCGATAGCGTCATCGAGGATCTCTCGAAGAACTGCAACGAACGCTGGTGAGAACCACTCGTAGAAGGAAGGATACGAAAGGGAATCGCAGTCAGCCATTTCCACGTAGCGTTCAAGAAACGCCTGAAGAGACCGATCTGACCCGGCAGCAAATCCAAACGAGAGCGTGTAGAACAGTGCGACAAAGTCGAATTTCCGCTCACGTTCTATCATTGCGCGACCGCGGTCGCGCAATTCATCAGAGGGAAACGCTCTTTGAATTCGCTCAACTACTACCGAATCCGGTGGTGAGTAGGTCATATCTCCCACCGGGTTCCTTACTCACGTAGCTTCAGCGATTTCCGTAGCTTCGTCTGCTGGTTCACCGCCTAAACTAGAACGAATGAATGGACGACATCTCTTCAGCACTCGAATCGGTACTCAATGAACACCAAACGTTCCCGGAAACAATCGAGGTACACGGTGGCGATGTGTATTCGCAAATTAAAGATCGATGCCCAGAATGCAACAAGCAACTTCGCCTGCGGCGCGTCGAACCAGACACCAGCAATGGCGCCACTGCGCCCGCAGTTTGTGAGTGTGGCTGGAGAGGAGACGTCCTCTACCGTATTATCGATATCGTCGAAAATCTCGACGACTCGGACAGCTTCTTCGAGCCCGACAGTGTAGTAGAGAATTACTGCGTTGAACCACTGTATGTCCCACACACTGACACAACCTCCCACTTCTTCAGACTAGGTGAGGACTAGTCCAGATCACGCTGAATCAAGCTGGAAGTATCCTTGACGTGGATACGAGACCGCTGGCGGGGCAGACGCTGTGTTTTCCAGTTTACTCGGCGTGAAATACACACCTTTCTCCCGTAATTCAGGTGTGGACAACGATTCTTCGGGCGTAGCGAACTCTTCGCTTTCTTCGATGATAGACCGCGCTCTCCTCTGAAGCGATGACCGCACTCCCTCCACGGTAAGTGTGTCCCCGCGTTGCGATGTGAGAAGCGGCGATGAATCACCTCCCATCGCGTTATCTTCATCCGTTGGTACGCGATTTTCACGGACGTATTCTTGTACCGCTGGCTCTGTGCGCTCACTCAACCGGAACACGTACTCGTCGAGGAGTCCTGCGTCGGTCGCAATGAATGAATCCGAAACTGGAATCCTAATAACGGTGTCTTCGAGGTCCACCTGCTCCAGCGTCAAATCAAGCACCGACACCATTCCCCCCGTTTCCAGTACTAACAGCACATACGCATGATCGCGCGTTCCAAATGCGTGTGTTTCTAGTCGATCAAGATACGCTTGCAGGTCCTCTTGGGAACTGACGTGAATTTTCGAGTGCGAAATCGGTGGAATCGGTGGATCATTCACATTCGCTTCTGCCCACTGACTCCATAATCGCTCTTCTGAAAAATACACCCCAACCAGCTCACGATCCATCCGTTGAGCATAACTCACGAATCCGAGAGCAGGCTTGATGTAGTCTTCTTCGTCCAACTCACCGTGTGGATCCACCTCATCTTGAGAAAACCGCTCAAGAAAGAACGCCGCCGCCTGCGCAGTAATATCGTTTCGTGACGAGGCGAACGGCCTGCACCATTCCGCGAACTCCTCTACAACTCCCACGTGCCGGTTCACGCGCTCACGATCAGCAACATTCTCCCGAAGCCCCTGGAGATACGTTTGCACTGTCTCGTCAAACCCGTCTGGATCCTCGTCCATCGACATAACTCCGAATTCACACTCACCAACACGTAATTTTTAGGAATTATCTCTAGAATACGGATTTTCACTCCGACATGGAGCACTGTATTCACCCCACCACTACTTAACGACAATGCACCCACCACTCCACAGCTAGGATATCATGCCACGGTACCCCACTGTTTCATCCCGTCCATACCACCCCACTTTTTCATACCAAATCGGCAGACTCAGTGCCCAGAAAGGGACATCACAGGGTCTTGGAGTTTCCTACCAGTGCATGATTCGTAGTTTCACACGACCCCCCACTTTTTCATACCAAACAATTTCTGAAGAGAACGAATTGCGTACCACTGGAGGGCACCCCGACGGCGCACGCCGAGTAGCCCAGATTGTGGAACCCAAGTCAACGTTACTCAAGCTATCTGGATCGACGAACTCATCGACGCTTTCCGCTACCCAGAATTCCCTGAAGAATGTGACTAAGAGAGTCCAACTTCCCAGTACATGGGTTGAACCCGAACGCGAGGACAAACCTGAGAATCTGTCCTTCGACAGTGGTACGTGGAAGAAGGTGAAAGACGCGAACGCGAGGACAAACCTGAGAATCTGTCACGACCGTGCTGACATTGACGGTGATGAACTATCCTGATTGCCCTGCTTTATCCGAGTCTCATAACTAGAAGTCTACAGCGGCGTGTCGTCAACTTATTTCTCACCATCGAAGGGATCGACAACCTCGCCAGTGTCATCCCGTTCATCGTCCCAGGTGTCGCACCAGTCCTGCGCGCTGCGGGGCTCTCAGTATCATGAGGAATGTGTCGCTCACGGATTCGCACGAGCACTGGCGTATTCATTGCGTCGCCTGCCACAACTGTTTGCCCCGGCGTCAGCCCAGGTAACTCTGCAAGGATGTCTTCATCAGCACTTTCGATGGACTGCCTGATGCGTTCTGATCGTTCTGGATCTAGATCTGCATGCATCCGTCTTTAGCTAAGCCACCTCTGCGGTTCTTGGCTGGATACTGGTAGCCAGTCGTTCTTGAAGAACGAGACGCTGCTGATGGATTTTTCGGGCATCTTCGATCAGCCGATCTAACAGGGGTGGCGGTGAGTAGCCGAGAAACTGACGGAGACGGTCAAGGATGAGCTGGGCGTGCGACCGGGTCGCCGCCCAGCGTTCAGGTGGGAACACAGCAGCATCGTCTGCGTGTTCAATTATCATCGAGAGGAGCTCCAGACTCACCACCAGTGACAATAACGCAGCAAAGATCAAGCAACGCTAACCGGCCTTCCAGCCACGATCCTGTGTCAAACTCCGTGCTGTCGTGCGCTTTTTCATCCGTGATGTCTGAGGTGGCGTCCGTGTGCACAGCGTTGCCTCCTCACTCCCTTCGCAAAATAGCCCCGAAGAGACATCGGTGTCACGCGGTTCTGCAATTTGCTAAAGACGGATGCCATTATACATAGATTACAGTTAATCTTGTCTTATCTTACCTGTTGGCTGGTTTTCCGTATTGCCTTTTATTTCGTAATATTTCTCGAACCACCACATATAATGTTTAAGCGGGAAACTATCTTTCGAGTATCTCATTTTTTCTTCATCAGACTTTCCCATATGACTTAGATTGTACATACCGATTCCCATGATGGAATAGATGAGACCCCCCAGAATTATAAATAGAGACGTAATGATATTCTCCAATAATAGTGTCCACTCTTTCCCGATAATACTTGGAAGGAAATCCATCACAGGCCTTTCTGGATCTTCTGTCACAAATAGAAAACTACTGTTTGACACAATATCAGTGATATATAATAAATCATAGAACGAGGCACCAAGACCGACAAGAGTTATTAATGGCCAAGTATATGCCAAAAGAACACCACCAAATAAAAATAAACCAGCAAAGAACCTGATAAAAAGACGTGCAACGGCGTCACCACTAATATCAGACGTGCTATTATTCGATCCAACTTTCCCGGTCGGTGCTACTTTATCATTATGATGGATTGAATCATGGCAGTCTTTACATAATGTCTTTAGATTTGTTTTCTTATGAGAACCCCCGTCACTGATTGGGACAACGTGGTGGGCATGTAACTCATTATTTCCCTTTGGTCCCCCTTTTGCACCACAGTTCTGACAAGTATAGTCGTCTCGCTTTTTGATTTCTCGGCTACGTGACGACCAATCATCTGGATATCGGTTATCCATGGGTAGACATCTGAACGGTGGTGTTCAGATAAGGATTGAAGAGTGAGGCGTAGCGTTTTCTGAGTGATCATGCCCGAAAACGCTAGCCTCAGCGGTAGTATCGACCAGATCAACTTAGAGTTTATTGAACGAGAAGCGACACCGCGATTTCTGATGAAGCTCAGTATTCAGTTGCATCTTGCAGGACTATCGCTTTCGAATACTGTTTCTGTTCTTGAAATATTCGGTGTCGATCGTGCGCGTTCGACTGTTCATAACTGGGTTCATAAGGCAGATCTACAGCCCGAAGATGGGCAAAACCCGGATCACGTTGCGGTTGACGAGACTGTGATCCAACTCAATGACGAGCAATACTGGCTGTACGCTGCTGTCGATCCCGAAACAAACGAATTACTCCATACAGAGCTTGAACCGACAACAAACAAGGTAATCGCTCATGCATTCTTTGCTGAACTTCGCGAGAAACACAACGTTGACGATGCGGTGTTTCTCATCGATGGCTCGCATTCACTGAAAGACGCCTGTTCACGACATGGCCTCGATTTCAGATACGAACGCAATGGAAATCGCAACAGCGTCGAACGTGTCTTTCGAGAAGTAAAACGTCGAACCACTAGCTTTTCAAACTGTTTCAGCAACGCACAAGCAGACACAGCTGACGACTGGCTTAGATCGTTTGCCTTCGCATGGAATCAGCTTATCTGAACACTACC
>NZ_FNFC01000039.1 GCF_900100385.1 Halovenus aranensis | reverse complement strand
GGCGTCAATCGCTGATAGAACCCGCCAGGAGAGAGTGTCTTGTCCGCTGTGTTGTTGTAGCTACGCCGAAAGCCAGCCAGTGTTCGGCTCTCGCCTGCGGCGAAGCCGAACACGAATGACCATACAAAGGCAGGCATCTGCAGTTTCCCATCCCGCTCGACCACGCCGAGTTCCTCGGCGTGCTCTTCGAGCAGATCAGATGGAAAAAGCGTAGTGAGTCGACGCATTATTCTCGATGAGGAGGTTTTGGTGTGCACAGCCTTTCCTCCTCATTCCTCTCAAAAAGACGCCTCGATAAGCCGCTGCTGTCTCGTTGTTTTTCGCTTAGCTAAAGACAGATGGACTGGCTTTTTCATTTAATATCGTGTCTGAAGAAAGGATTTCGATAGAGCCATTGAGTTGTGGTAGCCACTGTTAATAGTCACTAGCGGTAACGACTTCACAGGATGAAAGTCATCCATTTTATGAACGAAGCTCCCCTTGCGTTCCCCTCTAAACTTGCAATGGAAATAGATAGAAAAGATAATATTGAAGTGCTAATTGTTGCCTTTTACGGTGATATTGACGAAACTGTCTCAAAAAACATCCAAACAGTCTCTCTCGATTCTTCTAGAAGATTGGATTTAGAGTCATATAGAAATCTGAGAAGTTTGATCATTGATCAAGACGTGGATATTGTACATACACATCCAAACGCAACAGGTTCTATAGCGCGTCTGGTAGCAGTTACAACAGACGCGAAGGTAGTCGATACACGACACAACGATCATACTCACTTCGCATTACTTCGGCGCCTTCCAGATCTTCCCGCCTCAGCTGTTACCGACTGCTACATTTCTAATTCCAAACACACACTCAATTCTTTTTCGAAGCTAAAAAACAGCATTATTCGCCTCACTGGTGGGTCTCATGATGTAGTGTATAATGGAATCGATACAGCAATTGAAAGCCGTATTCCGGATGATCCCCCGATTTCAGTAGATTCACCGTCAGTAGTCAGTGTGGCTCACTACACCAAACAAAAGAACCACGAAACTCTTGTAGACTCGGTAGAACTGGTGCGCGAAAGCATTCCGGATGCGAAACTAGTTCTTGTCGGGGACGGACCCAGATATGAGGCGATCGAGGAGTATATCGATAACAAAGGTTTGAGTGACGCGGTCATTCAGACTGGATTTATCCAGGATCGATATGATATGCTTGCAGTTGTAAAAGAAGCGGATGTCTTCGCTATCTCCTCGTGGTACGAAGGGTTTTGTGTTGCCGCCGTTGAGGCAATGTTCCTTCAAACGCCAGTTGCTGTCAGCGATATTGATGTTCTGCATGAGGTTGTCGGCCCAACTGGCCTATTTTCTGATCCATCTAGTCCAGAATCTTTTGCAGAAAATATCGTCCAGCTCTTAGAGGATAAGTCGACGCGTGACAGTCTGGGCGAAGCGGCTTCCAAACGGGTACGTGAGAAATTCTCCTTAGAACAGACGGCGGAGGGATATATTCGCGCCTATCGAGAGCTTATAGATGCGAACTAATCACTGGAGAGCGAAAGAGATATCACTCGATCTACCACCACTTATTATCATATGATTTGCTCTATCAGCCGCGCTGTTCCAGTGGAGGTCAATCAATAATGGGTGACGATCAAGACCAACCTCTCGTGTCTGTTATTGTACCGATGTACAATGAACGCGAGTTTATAGAACCTACAATCGAATCGCTACTATCTCAGACATACTCAAATATTGAGCTCATATTTGTAGATGATAACTCAGAAGACGATACTACTGATGAAGTCAAATCTATAGTAGACGGTAATCGTCATGCAATCTTGAAAAACAAAACGAATATGGGAACAACGTTTTCCCGGAATAGGGGTGCGATGCATGCAGAGGGGAAGTATCTCGTCTTTCACGATGCTGATGACGTTTCAACGCCGAACCGCATCGAAAAGCAAGTACAATTTCTCGAAGCCAATCCTGAGACAGGTGTCGTCGGAGGAGCATTCTACTACGTCCACCCGGATCAGAAAGAACCTGAACTACGAGTCCGTCCATCGTCCGATCAGGATATTCGAGAAGGTATGGGACGAGGATCGATGATCAACGCCGGAACGGCTATGTACCGCCGTGAAGCCGCTTTTGAAGCTGGTCTGTTCCAATCTGAAAATGTTGAAGGATATGAACTCATCATTGAAATTGGTCGAAACTGGAAACTTGCCAATCTGCCGGACCCTGTCTATATCTATCGAATCAATTCCGGATCCCGGAGTCAACGGAAAGAACTTCTAAAGAAATCAATACTGGCCTACCGGAGCTGGCAGGCGATTAAAGCGTTTGGACTCCCGTATCGAAACCTCTTATTCCAGCTAGGCTGGTTTATATATATGAATGCGCCTGAGAGAGTGCAGCGTTTTATTCGTACAGTGTTTTCTCCTACGGAACAGCGAGCCGTATCAGACGAAGAAGTGAAGCGTATCAAAAGCCTGCTCAACACAGATAATGAGTGAACGCGTCCGGCGAGGGCTCCGAAATCCGGAAACCGTCAAGCGAAAGGTGCGAATAAATCTTGTTCGACCATTCACGTCTCATCCACCAGATACGATCCAGTTTTTTGAGCAAGACTGGGATATCCTCGTCGTCCTAGATGCGTGTCGGTACGACCTTCTCGCGGAAGCTGACTCGTTCAATGTTCCCATCGAAGAGGTTCATTCAAATGCGAGTCACACACGGGAGTTCATCAAGCAGAATTTCGTCAACACCGATTGCCGAGATACGGTCTATGTGACTGCTTCTCCTCAGTTCGCGGACTTCAATCTATCTTTCGCACACATCGAACATGTCTGGCAAGACCACTGGGATGAGGATCTCCGGACAGTTCGGCCCGAACACGTCACTGAGGCTGCGATTGACCTAGGCGGTGAATTCCCCGACAAGCGTCTCATCATCCATTACATGCAGCCACATTACCCGTTCATCGGACCAACAGGCAAAAAGATAGATGAACAAGCCACATTCGGTCCGAATCGCGGAAGCAAGTATAGCTCTATCTGGGTGCAATTGGCAGCAGGCCAGGTCTCGGAAGAGACAGTGCGGACTGCATATCGAGAAAATCTGGATCTTGTCCTCCCCGAAATTGATCAACTCCGTTCCGAATTACAAGGCAAACTCGTACTGACCAGTGATCATGGAAACCTCTACGGTAAGCAAGTGTCTTGGCTTCCGATTCGCATTCACGGACATCCACCAGGGATACACGATCCAGAACTTACCGCCGTCCCCTGGGTCGAGTTCCCGTATGAAGAACGACGAAAAACGACCCACGCTGACAAGGCAGCGGATTCTGAACAGTTCGAAGATGTTGAGGGACGGCTTCGTGACTTAGGATATCGGTGAAAACGAAGAGAATCTGGCTGATTACCGCAGTTGCGTCTCTGGGAGATATGATATCTGAGATCACTTCGCTGTTTGCATACGGCCCCACAGCCGTCGATGGACGCCCTCGAAAAACGCGTCGGCGACCTCCCCGACCACGTCCACAAATACGACCGCTCACAGAGAGCCATCCGGACCGACCGCCACAAGTACATTCGCGGTTCGGACGGCAGCCAGCAGCTCTACGACCTCTACGACGACTCTGACGAAACGACCGATCTCTCCGACACCCACCCCGACCTCGTAGACACCCTCGACACTAGACTCAACGAGTGGCTCGACTCCTTCGAGCAGGCCGACCCGGACGACGAAGCCACGATGTCCGACGACGCCAAGGCTCGCCTAGAGGACCTCGGCTACCTGCAGGACTAGCCCCGAACACACTTACCCAACCACCACTCCTCAAAATTATGCCGTGTTGAATAGCGGTCTAATCGTCTGATATCACGGGTTAGAAGAGTGAAGTCGAGGAATTCGACTCCATCCATAGAGATCGACCTCCTCAACTTCGTTGAGAAGTGTTGCAACCTAGCCAAACAAGCGTTGGGAAAGCACGCGGGCGAGCCCGCCAGCGGCGGGTTCGCCCGCTGGAAGCACGCCGTTCTGCACTGTTTTCGGCTCGAAGATGGCCACAGCTACCGTGAAACGCCGAATCGGCTGAAGTACATGACCGAGATTTGTGACGCTCTTGGGCTAGATCCGACGATCTACCGGACTTCACCACGCTCTACAAGTCGTTCGACCGGCTGGGAATGTGGGTCTGGCGGGCGTTGCTGCGTGTTTCAGCGCAGCAACACCCGCAGTCTGGTCACGTCGCCCTCGACAGCACGTTCTTCGACCGCCGCTCAGCCTCGTCTTACTACCGCCAGCGGTCGGGAAGTACCGTTCAGACGTTGAAAGTGACGACATTAACTGATAGAGAGTCTCTTGCCGTCCTTGGCGTACATATCTGGGCCCGGTAGAAACACGATACGAAGACCGGGCCGCAGGTCGTCCGCCAGAACGCGGACGACCTGCTGTCCGTTGCCGCCGACAAAGCCTTCCACAACTGGATCACGAAATACGAGTTCTACACACTCGGTGTCGAGCCACTCATCTTACAGCGTGGATCGAGACCGTTGAGCTAGGCAATAACGCGCTCATCCGGGCAAAAGGCTACTCTCAGCGCTGGATGGCCGAAACGTCGTATTCGACAACGAAGCGCTCGCTCGGCGATGCCGTGCGAGCGCTCGGCTGGTATCGACAGTTCCGTGAAATTGTCCTCATGTTCGCCATCTCCAACATAGAACCGCTCTGTGAGCCACTCTGACCATGATTCAGCATCTATTCAACACG